>JAWLCW010000001.1:0-626309 GCA_041686935.1 Mariniphaga sp.
TCCGTAAACAATCGGACTACCCGATGTGCCGGAGGCATTCACAGTTAGTGTACCTGTCCAGGAATCACCCCGCTTAAACAAAATCTGGTCGCCGGGTTTGGGTGTAAAACCGTTTACCTTTTCCAAACTGCGCCAGGCTGAGTTTTCACTGGTACCTGAGTTCCCGTCGTTCCCTGATGAGGAACTGACGTAATAAACCGTAGAATACCCAAATAAAGTCAAAACCTGAAATACTAATACCAGTAAACCTTTTTTAATTCCTGCCAAATCATTTTCTGTCCGGTTGAATTTTTCCCCGGATCTATTCTCATAAACCATATATCCCATGATTATTAATTTGTAAAACCGTTTTTCTATTCCGTCTGCAAAGATAAAAAAGTTGTTACTTGTTGTTTTTAAATATGTTTCACAATGTTTAATTCCACTTTCTTAATAAAAATCATTAAACATAAATTCATTCTGTTCTTTGAAAATTTTGTCAGGCAAATAATTAGAAAGAAGTTTATATTTACAAGAATAAAGCGCAAATACTTTATTTAAAAATGGAATTTAAATTTGTTCCATTTAGTTTAAACTAAAGAAAAATAACTTTGGGTTTTAATTGAATTGAAAAAATGTTCTTAAATAGAAACGCGGAATTTATTAGAATTTTTATTAAAATCTAAAATCACAATAAAATATTCAGATCAAGCATTAAACAATATCTGTTTATTATTAAATTTTCCGAGAGCGTTAATTTATATTCATTCTAAATAAATGAATCGGATAACAGGTCAATATTAAAAAATGAAGAAATTAATCTTCCTTAACATGTCGTTTTTGCGGACAGTATTACAAAATTGTAAATTTGTACAAAACAAGGATTTAAGGTTAAATCAAATTTATTAAATATAAAAAATTATGGAAAGAATAGCTGATGTTGTTAAGCCGGGAGTTGTAACAGGCTCCGACTTGCAATATATTTTTAAAGTAGCACAGAAGAACAAATTTGCGCTGCCTGCAGTGAATGTGGTTAGTTCCTCTTCGACAAATGCAGTAATGGAAGCAGCCAAGGCGGCCAATGCGCCGGTAATGATTCAGTTCTCCAACGGAGGTGCAGCATTTAATGCAGGCAAAGGTTTGAAACTGGAAGGACACCAGGCTGCCATATTAGGTGCAATAGCAGGTGCCAAACATATTCATACTTTGGCCGAGGCTTACGGAGTAAGGGTTGTTCTTCATACCGACCATGCAGCCAAAAAACTTTTACCCTGGATTGACGGCCTGCTTGATGCCAGTGAAAAACATTTTGCCGAAACCGGGAAACCGCTGTTCAGTTCACACATGCTCGACCTTTCGGAAGAACCACTGGAAGAAAACATTGAAATTTGCAAAAAATACCTTGAACGCATGAGCAAGATAGGTATGACGCTCGAAATTGAGCTTGGTATTACTGGCGGCGAAGAAGATGGCGTGGACAACACCGATGTTGACAGCTCGAAATTATACACCCAACCCAAAGAAGTTTGTTATGCTTACGAAGAACTGAGTAAAGTTAGTCCGAATTTTACTGTTGCCGCTTCATTTGGTAACGTACATGGTGTTTACAAACCAGGCAACGTAAAACTTCAGCCGAAAATCCTGAAAAACTCGCAGGAGTACATCAAAAAGAAATTGAATCTCGACGATGATCTCCCGGTAGATTTTGTTTTCCATGGAGGTTCAGGCTCTGCGCTTGAAGAAATTCGTGAAGCCATTGATTATGGTGTGATCAAAATGAACATCGACACCGATACACAATGGGCATACTGGGATGGCGTGCGCAAATTTGAAGCTGAAAAACACGATTACCTGCAGGGGCAAATCGGAAACCCTGAGGGAGAAGATAAACCCAACAAAAAGTTTTACGACCCGCGTGTTTGGATTCGCAAAGCAGAAGAAGCCATGATTGCACGTCTGCAAAAAGCGTTTGAGGATTTGAATGCGGTGAATAGTTTATAAAAATTAAGGAATAATTCCGATACTAAACAGGAAATATAAGAAAACGGGACTCCAACTTACTGGAGTCCCGTTTTTCTTTTTAAAAGACAATCTTTATTTCCCCAAATCTTTAATCCGGATATTCCGGAATTTCAGTTCCGAACCATGTCCCAGGAAACCGATGTATCCTGTTTCGCGTTTCAGGCCGGGATGGTCTCTGCCGTCGATTGTACCGTTTTTACTGGCTTCGGCAATGTCGCCGTCCAGAATTACTGTGCCATTCAGGGTAATTTTAATGCGTGGTCCCTGAACCACCACTTCCTGTTCGTTCCATTCGCCAACCGGTTTCAGGTAGCCCCGTTTGGCCGGAATAACCCCGTAAACCGAACCGTGGTACTGGTATTCGTGCAGGTTGGCATAAATGGGCGCTGTGTTGTCGAGAATCTGCAATTCCATTCCCTGGTAAGCGGCATCGCCTGTTAGCGGCGTCCGAATTCCCAGTCCGTTGTTGGCGCCGGGAGTAAGCTGAAATTCAAACCGGATAATAAAATCGCTGTACTCTTTTTGAGTAAACAGGTTTCCGTGACCGCCACGTTTCGGCTGCACCACCAGTTCGTCGTTTTCAGCAAAATAGTCGGTTGTATTTCCCTGCCAGCCATCCAGGTTCATGCCGTTAAATAACGATATAAATCCTTCGGTTTTTTCCTCTTCGGTCAGGCCAATTTCATCGGTGTTTATTTCTTTCACGTAAATATCGCGGAATGTCAGCTCGTTGCCATGGGCCTGCAGTTCAATGGTTCCTTCTTCAAAAATCGGAATGCTGCGGTCCCAGTAATTGTCCATGCGCACATTGTCCACAACCAGTTCGCCGTTGAGGTAAACCGTTACTTTTTCGCCAATCATTTTAATGCGGAAGGTGTTCCATTCGCCAACCGGATTATCGGCCACTTTCAGCGGGTCGCGTATGTTGTCGGGATTGTTGTTGTACAGTCCTCCCGAGCCTACCTGGGCGCCAACTCTCACAAGCGAGGTATCCCAAATTTGCACCTGCGGCGTTCCCCTGAGATAAATGCCGCTGTCGCCTTCGCGGGTAATTCTCCAGTCCACAATCAGCTCAAAGTCTTTGTAGTTTTTAACCGAAACCAGGTTTGCGCCATGACCGTTGAAAACAATCTGGCCATCTTTTACACTCCAGTTTTCAAACATCTTTTTGTTGGCTTCTTCCCGGGCTTTGGCACGTTCCGCATCGCTCAACCGGGCAATTTTTATGGGGTTTCCGTCCAGCAACATGCCCTGCCAGCCATCCAGGTTTTTTCCGTTGAACATGGAAACAAACCCTTCTTCTTTAGGTATTTGAGCCAGATAATTATTGATGTTGATGATGTCGTAATCACTTTCATCGCCGGTTAAAACCGAAGCAATGCGTTCGAGCATGCTCCGTACTTTTTTGCCGGCAAAACTGTTTTTCCCGTCGGAGTCGGGCAGGGCAATGCGCATAATGGCACGCGCAGCGGTTTGCTGCAACTCGCGTTCATCCAGAAACTGTTCGAGGTAAACCAGCGAAAGGAATGTTTTCAGATTGCCAATGGCGTTGATGACCTGTCGCTTGTCGTTCACACTGGAAGCATACGGCATAATTTTCCGGTACTGCAGCAGTTTCTGGTCGTCGGGCAAGCTGGCCGAACGCACCTGACGTACAAAGTTGGAAAAAGCCTTGGAGCGGTAATCGCCGGTTGAATTTTCAGCCACTTCATACAGCGAAGCAGCGGCTGAGTAGTCTTTCCAGCCGGCAAGGGCTTCAAAAGCCGTTTCTTTGAGGCTGCCTGACGAGTTATTGAAATAATCTGAAACAGATTTCAGTGCCACATCGCCGCCAATTTCAGGAAGAATAGCCAGAATCCGTTCTTTTTTGTTTGTGGTTTTTAATGCCTGAAGCAGTTTTCCGTTTTCGGTTTTCTCGGCTTCAACGCCTGTTGCGGCTGCCACAACGGCCTGTTGCACCTGATGTACTTCTTTTTCCGTTTCAACATTCAGCAGCAATTGAATCAAGGCATCGAGGTTTTGTTCAGTTGAAATATTTTTTAACGCTTCAAAGGCTGAAGTCCGTTCAGCCTGGTTTTGAGATTTTGTAACCGCCAGAATATCGTAGAAATATTGATTCCCCGACTTTGCAGCAATCAAATCAATAAAGGCAGCTTTTGTGGCTCCCGAAGTATTTTTCATGCGTGTTGCAACTGGTTCCAGATGTTTTTGGTCAAGTAGCTGAACAAACGCTGTTTTTGAAGCTTCAAGGTCAGTTCCTTTCTCCATGTGATTCAGCAATACGGGAACGGCTTCTTTCTTCTGCAAACGCGTTAGTGCTTCAATGGCATCTTCCCGAACAATAGGTAAAGCATCATTCAGGTTGCCTGTAATAAATCCAATGGCAAGTTTGTCACCTCTGCGGCCCAGCATGTCGATGATTTCGGCCTTTTTTTCGCCTGAAACGGTGCCGGCTTTGTTCATCCATTCCCGTGTGGCGGCTACACCTCCCACTTTTTCGGAAATGTTCAGTGCAGCATACCGAAATTCTTTGTTGTTGCTGTCAACTGCCTTCAGCAACATCGGCATGGCATCGTAGCCAAAATGTTTGGCATAGACTGAAAGTGCGGCGGTATTGTTGTGTAGTTTGTCGTCGGCTTGGTTGGCTTTCATCACAGCTTTCAGGGCTTTCCGGCTAAGTTTGGTTTCGCCTTTTTCAGCCAGACGGTTAGCGTAATCCAGAAAAGCTTCTGCTGCATGTGTGGGTTCGTATTTAAAATCAACATTCTGAGCTGCTTTCAGTATTAGTTTATATGACTCGGGACTTCCGATACTGGCCAGTGCACCAAGCGCCACCTTGCGCAGATTTGCATTTTCCGAATCTGCAACTACGGAAATGGCCCTCAAAGCCGGCTCGTAACGGAGCTCGCCCAAAGCTTTTGTCAGGGCTATCTTTCCGTCATCGCTTACTGTTGAAAAATTTTCAAGCAAAGCTGCGCCTGCACTTTCAGAACCAATGGCTACCAGTGTTTGTGTAACCGGTTCGGTGAGTTCTGCATTTTCGAGATACTTTTTAATGGCATTTACCGATTTATCGCTTCCCACCAGGTTTAACTGGTTCAGTAAAAAGGTTCTTACTTCAGTGTCGGTGTGTGCTTCCAGTGCAGTCAGCAGGCCGTTTTCCACCAGGTGGCGGGCATCTTCTTTCCCAAAATTGCTGGTGTAGCGTGCCAGGCTGTTGATGGCAAAACGAATGGCTGTGTCGTCACCAACACCGGCCGGTGTTAAAAGTTGTGCCATTTTTTCAAATCCCTGCGGGCCCAAATCAATCAGTTCGTTCAACACACGGTTGCGGTGTTCCAGGTCGTTGGCTGGCATTTGGGCAAGGGCATCGGCTACTTTGGTATCGGGCGTTCTTCGGTCCTGCGCAAAAGCTACTGTGGTAACTATGGACAGGAACAGTATGGCTGCACATCGAACTATTCTTTTATTCATTTTTAGCTTATTGTTTATATTATTAATTTTTAAAGTCCCCTTTGGGGATTTAGGGGCTTCTATAATGTCCACGGAGCACGCATGGGCTGGTTAATCAACCGGTTAGCTCCTTCATCATCAATAAACTGCAGTTTATCGGGGTCGAAGTTTAACGTACGGCCCAGCCTGACAGCTATGATTCCCAGGTTCACCAGGGTAGCTGACCAGAATCCGTTGGTTTCGTTTAAAGCGAACTTCTTCCGGGTTTTTACCGATTCAGAAAAGATTGAAATCTGAGGTTCCGGGTCGGGTAATGTTTTCAGGAACGACTGCAGGTTGGGAATATCGGAACGGAAACCCCGGAAAATTTTTCCGTTGGGACCTTCGATGTAAGCTGCGTCCTGGTCTTTGTTTGCGCCGTCGAGAATTATCTGACATCCGTCGGCGTAAGTATAGGTAATTCGTCTCCACGAGCCCACTGCATCGTAATGTTGTTGTGGAGCGTCCACTTCAATTTTCACCGGTGCGGTATCGTCTTTTCCGAGCATGTACTGCACAGGGTCGAGGTAGTGCTGGCCCATATCGCCCAGTCCGCCGCCGTCGTAATCCCAGTACCCGCGGAACTTGGAATGAACACGTTCAGAATTATAGGGTTTGTAAGGCGCCGGTCCGAGCCACATGTCGTAATCGAGGTTTTCAGGCACCGGCATGGGTTTCAGGTTGTGTTCGCCGCTCCAGTAAAATTTCCAGTCGTAGCCGGTTACCCCACTCACTGTAAACTTCAGCGGCCAGCCGAGAATTCCGCTGTCAATCACTTTTTTCAACGGTTTTACGTCGGTGCCAAGTCCGTAAAAATTGTCCTTAAACCGAAACCAGGTGTTCAGCCGGAACATTCGTCCGTGGGCATTTACGGCTTCCATCACTTTTTTACCTTCGCCAATGGTACGGGTCATGGGTTTTTCGCACCAGATGTCTTTGCCGGCCTTTGCGGCTTCAACGGCCTGGATGCCGTGCCAGTGGGGCGGCGTGGCAATGTGAACGATATCCACTTCGGGCAGTTGAATCAACTCCCTGTAATCACTAAAGGTTTTCACATCGTAATCAATCATGCTTTTGGCGCGTTCCAGGTGCAGGCGGTCCACATCGCATATAGCCACCACACGGGTGCCTTCGTAGGGAATGTGCCCGCGGCCCATGCCGCCAACACCAATAATTCCTTTGGTCAACTGGTCGGATGGAGCAATAAAACCATTGCCTCCCAGCACATGGCGCGGAACAATGGTTAAGCCTGCCCCGGCCACCAGTGCGCTCTTTAAAAATCTTCTTCTCGAAGTCGGACTTTTACTATTCATTGTATTTCTGTTTAATTTTTCGGAAAAACGAAATCTATCCTTATTCTCTGAAAAAACCTCCACAAAAGGTTTCCATAAAAGGTTTCCATAATAAATTCCAAAGATAAAATTTACTTTTTAAAAATTTAGAAAACTTTGACAGTAAAAATTATTCAAGCGTTTATCCGGTTGATGGATTGTTGAAAAATACATTTTTTGCCGGATGGATTAAAAATGGTAAAATTCTATCTTTAACCCTTTCTGAAAAACCAAAAAATTCGATATGAAGAGTATTCCTGTAATTGCCGTTTCCGGAAAATCGCTGGCCGAGGCTTATGAAACCGCCCTGATTTCGCTTTACGAAAAAGGTACGCGTTTTAAAACCCAGTACGATAAACCCGGCGACCCGCTAAGCATCGACTGTACTTTGAACCTGACCATTGAAGAGCCGGAAACCGATCCGGTGGTTCACATGGCCTTTCCGGGTGGCATTGAAGACTTAAAAGAATATGTGCTTGAACTGAAAGGTTTTAAAGACCACTGGGTGAAAAACATGAACGACAAAAACGACACCCGCTGGGAATACACCTATCATGGCCGGTTAAAAAACTATGGCGTTTGGAAAGAACTGGTGAACGGAAATTCAGCAGAAACCGGTCCTTTCAAAGTTGATCAGATTCAAAGTGTAATCGACAAACTTTCTTCACAACCTTTTACGCGCCAGGCACAAATGATTACCTGGATGCCGAACCTGGACAATACCTGTTACGATCCTCCCTGTTTGCAATCGCTGTGGTACCGCATTCTGGAAGATGAGGAAGGTATTTACTGGCTGAACTGCAACATCCGGTTCAGGAGTAACGATGCCTGGGGCGCCAGCTTTATGAATATGTTCGGATTTATTCAGTTTAACAAAGAAGTAATTGCAGCAGGCGTTGCTAAAAAAACAGGAAAAACAGTAAAACTGGGCAGGCTAAACTGGCAGGCCGACTCCTACCACATTTACGGTAAAGATATTCAGGCCGCCAAAGAACGCCTTTTCGACCGGGTAACCGACATGCCGTTTGAGGAACGCACCATGCCGTTTAACGACCCCTTCATTCGCGAAATGTATGATGCGGCAGTGCCTGCTATTATTCAGAAAATTAAGGAGTTTGATGAACGGCATTAAGGCTATTTGAAAAATTAACAACCGTAGTTACCGAATTGGTATCTTTTATTTATCTTTGTTTCAAAATATTGCGAAATGAGAGTTGTCGCAAAAAAAATACTACGCGATTTTTGGGAGAAATATTCTGATTCTGAGGAACAATTAAAAACCTGGTATAAAGAAGCGTCAAAGGCAAAATGGAAGAATCCGAATCAAATAAAAAAAGAATACGCCAAAGCAAGTATTTTGAAAGGCGGGCGTGTAGTATTTAATATAGGGGGAAATAAGTATCGATTAATAGTTGATATAAATTATGAAAGAGAATGGGTGTTCATTAGATTCATTGGCACTCACAATGAGTATGATAAAATTGATGCAGAAAGAATTTAAAAAATGGTAATAAAAGCAATTAAAACAGAAGAACAATATTATAATTCCTTGGAAAGACTTGAAAAAATTTTCCATGCTCCGGTTGATTCCAGGGAAGGTGATGAAGCAGAAGTTTTATCCATTTTAATCGAAAAATATGAGGATGAACATTTCCCTATCGATCCACCGGATCCAATAGAAGCTATCAAATTTAGGATGGAGCAAATGGGGATGACTCAAAAAGATTTATCTGATATTATTGGATACAAAAGCAGGGTTTCAGAGATTTTAAATAAGAAAAGAAAATTAAATCTCAAGATGATTCGCAATCTGCATAACAAACTCAAAATACCCTACGAATCGTTAATCTCAGATTATTAGTAGATCCCGTTAAACTTCTCCTTCAATATTTCTTTCACCTCAATCATCGGAATCTCCCTGCCTAGTTCCTGCTGAATGGAAGTAACGCCAAATGTCAGTCCGCAGGGATTGATGTAACTGAAGTAACGCATATCGGTATTTACATTCAGTGCAAAACCATGCATGGTAACATAGCGGCTCACGCGAACGCCAATGGCGCAGATTTTACGGGATCGGGAGGGGTGATCGAAATCGAGCCAAACACCGGTTGCGCCTTCTTTCCGTCCGGCTGTTAATCCAAATTCGGCGATGGTGGAAATAATGGCATCCTCCATTTTTTCGATGTACTCACGCACCCCGATTTTGTAGTATTCCAAATCGATGACAGGGTAGCCCACAATCTGCCCCGGGCCGTGGTAGGTAATATCGCCGCCGCGGTTGATTTTATAAAAGGTCGCCTCATTTTTTTTCAGCAAGTCGCCGTGCGCCAGCAGGTTTTTTTCGTCGCCGCTTTTGCCCAGCGTATAAACATGCGGGTGTTCCACCAAAATAAACTGGTTTTTGGAAGTCGGCTGTTTGGTTTCTCTCTTTTCTGCTATTATTTCTGCAAGAATTTGCTCCTGCAGGTCCCAAACCTCTTTATAGTCTTTCAGACCAATATCGTTGTAATTAAATGTTGCCACTACTATGGAAATTTTTTATAAATATTTAGTGAAAAAGGATTTATCAAATCTAACGTCCATTTCTGAGTTTCTTGAAAACTAAATCCTTGTCAACGTCTTCGTTGGTTTTTACTTCATCCATTAATCTTCCCAGTGCAAGGTCTTCATATTGTTCATCATTAATGGACAAAACATCCCCTCCCAGTTCTTTTACCAGTCTCGAAATGAGTTGATTATTTTTTCTGCTAATTTTTACAACCAAAGCTCCCATAATTCTTCAAAATTAATGATTTCTTCCACAACTTTAAACTTTGAACCTTAAACTTCGAACTATCTAGGCTTTCACATGCTGCTCTGCGCGGTACGAACTTCGCACCAGCGGCGAACTTTCCACAAACGAAAATCCTTTTCCGAGGCCAATTCGGCGGTATTCGGAAAACTGTGCAGGTTCGATGTATTCCACCACCGGCATGTGGGTTGCCGTTGGCGCCAGGTACTGACCAATAGTCATCACCTTACAGCCGGCTTCGCGCAAATCGTCCATGGTTTGAAGCACTTCTTCGTGTGTTTCACCCAAACCAAGCATAATTCCCGATTTAGCTACATTGTGGTTTTGGGCAATGTACCGCACCACATCCAGACTGCGGCGGTATTTCGAGGCAAACCGCACAAACGGTGTCAGCCGTTCCACGGTTTCCAGGTTGTGAGAAATTACGTCCGGACCGGCATCAATCACCTGCTGAATCAGTTCTTCTTTTCCCCTGAAATCGGGAATGAGCACCTCAATGCGCGTTTCGGGATTCAGCCGTTTTACTTCGGTGATGGTACGCGCCCAGATTCCTGCGCCCTGGTCGTCCAAATCGTCGCGGTCAACCGAGGTAATCACACAATGTTTCACACCCATTATCCGCACTGTTTTGGCCAGTTTTTCGGGTTCCTTTTCGTCGGGGGGTAATGGTTTTCCGTTGGGCACTGCACAAAATTTGCAGCGGCGGGTACAAATGTTCCCCAAAATCATAAATGTTGCTGTTCCCCGGTTCCAGCATTCGCCAATGTTGGGACAGTTTCCACTGGTACATATCGTATGAAGGCCATGCTGATCAACCAGGTTTTTTACCCTGGAATAGCTTTCGCCTTTTGGCATTTTCATCTTCATCCATCGCGGCAGTCGCTGCCTCTCTTTCAACTCGTGCGCCATAATTCAAAATTTCATACAAAAATAGCTTTAAAAGTTAAAAGTAAAAACCAGCCAAAAACAGAATTGCAGATTTAAACGTTATTTTTGTAGTATTGCAAATATGAACATGAAATATATATTTATAACCATACTGGTATTTTTTAGTTTGAATCAGGCGCTCGCCCAGAACCAGCCCAATGAACTTCAAACCGCTTCGAAACTTGCCCTGGCCTATTACAATGCGAAGGAATTTGAAAAAGCGGCTCCCCTTTTACTCGAAGTTTACAATCTGTCGAAAAACAACTATTATTTCAGGCTTTACCTGAACTCGCTGATTGAAACGCAAAATTTTGAAGAAGCAGAAACGCAGATTCAAAACGAAATAAAAAAACAACGTACCCCAAACCCTGAGTTTCTTATTCACTGGGGTTATGTGTTAAAAGCCAATAAAAAACCAAAAGAAGCTGAAAAAAAATATGCAGAAGCTTTATCCATCATTCCGGCCAGTAAGGGAAATATATTGGTTGCAGCCAATGCTTTTACACAGTGGCAGGAATTTGAATGGGCCAAAAAGGTTTACCTGAAAGGCCGAAAGGAGATGCCACAGGAACAGTTCAATTATGAACTGGCGCGCGCTTACCTTTATTTAAGAAACTATGAGCAGATGATGGAGGAATACCTCAATCTTGTAAAGCAGGATGAAAACCAGCTTCAGCGTGTACAAAGTGCTCTTTCAGCGGCCATGCGCATTGACGTGGATGACGGATTGCGCGATGGGTTCCGATCGCAGGTTTTAAGACGAATTCAAAACGAACCCAACGTCATTGGGTACAACCGGTTGCTCATCTGGTTTTTTCTCCAGGAAAAACAGTTTGCCGGCGCTTTAAGGCAATCCGTAGCGCTCGACCGCAGAACAGGAGCAGAGGACACCCAGATTTTCCAGTTGGGACAAATGGCACTCAACAATAAAATGTACGACGAAGCCGAGCGTGCCTTTAACTACCTGGTGGATAAAGGCGAAGACTCCCCACTCCATGTTCCGGCTTATGTGCAGAATATTCATGCAGCCTACCTGCGTTACACCACCGGTACTCCGGAATCTCAAACCGATGGCCTTGAACTGGCCGGAAAATTTGAACACAGCCTTGAAATGCTGGGATACGCTGCCGGTACGTTGGGGTTAATCAGCGACTATGCCCATTTGCTGGCCTTTTATCTCGATGATACAGAGAAAGCTGTTTCTGTGTTGGAGAAAGGATTGGAAATTCCCCGGTTAAGGCCGGAAGAATCCGGAGTGTTGAAAACCGAAATGGCCGATATTCACGTTTATACCGGCGATCCGTGGGAAGCCACTTTGCTTTATTCGCAGGTAATTGACGCCAACAAAAACAATACGCTGGGCGACGAGGTGAAACTGAAAAAAGCCAAACTGGGCTACTACATGGGCAACTTTAGCTGGGCCAAGGCACAACTCGACGTGCTGAAAGCAAGCACTTCCAAACTCACTGCCAACGATGCCATGGAACTTTCCATGCTTATTGGCAACAACCTGAACCTGGATACTACGGCCGTACCGCTGCAAATGTTTGCCCGCGCCGACCTGCTGTTTTTCAGGAACAAAGATGCCGAAGCGCTGGCTACGCTTGACTCTATTGCCGAAATATACCCTTACCATTCGCTAACCGACAATATACTTTTCCGAAAAGCAAAAATTGAAATCGACCAGAATAATTTTGAAACGGCTGCGAGCTATTTGCAGGAAATAACCGACAATTTCAGTTACGGGTTGCTGGCCGACGATGCGCTGTTTATGCTGGCCGATCTTTACAATTATCATTTGAATGAAAAAGAAAAGGCCAAAGAACTTTACCGGATGATGCTCACCCGTCACCCGGGAAGTGTGTTCACCGAGGAATCGCGCGAAAAGTTCAGAGAGCTGCGCGATCTTTACCCCGATATACTGACCAGCCCGGAAGAGGAACTCTTCTTTCAAGGAGAAATCCCCGATGAACTCAACTAACAAGGCATACCTGTTTGCTGCACTGGCCGTGTTTTTCTGGTCAACTGTGGCCACCGCCTTTAAAATTGCCCTGCGCGACCTGGATGTTATCCAACTCATATTTTTTGCCTCCGCAGTGACGGTGCTGGTGCTGTTTGTACTTTTACTCGTGCAGGGAAAAACCGGGTTGTTGTTCCGACAAACAAAACGCGAATTAATCAGGTCGGTTTTGCTCGGTGCGTTTAACCCGCTGTTTTACTACATCGTTTTATTCAAAGCCTATTCGCTGCTGCCGGCCCAGTTGGCGCAGCCGCTCAACATGGTTTGGCCCATTGTGCTGGCATTGCTTTCGGTGCCGTTTTTAGGCCAAAAAATTGGCAAATGGAGCATTGCCGGACTGTTTGTCAGTTTTATTGGTGTGGTGTTTATTTCCTCACAGGGCGGATGGAGCGGTTTTCAGAACACCAGTTTTACCGGGGTTTTGCTGGCACTGGGCAGTTCGGTACTCTGGTCGGTTTACTGGATTTTAAGTGTGCGCGACAAACGGGATGAAACCGTGAAACTGTTTCTCAACTTCTTTTTCGGGTTGATTTTTCTGACCATTACCATGTATTTCTTTTCTGATTTTAACGTGAAACCGGGCCCCGGATTACTGGCTGCGGTTTACGTGGGCATTTTTGAAGTGGGCATTACCTATGTGCTTTGGATGAAAGCCATGCAACTAAGTACCAACAACGCCAAAATAGGAAACCTCGTTTTTCTGGCACCGTTTGTTTCGCTCTTTTTTATCCATTTTATTTTGAAAGAAACCATTTACATCACTACTTTTATCGGACTGGTTTTTATTGTAACCGGCATTTTTACACAGCGACTCGACCGGAAAAAACAGAATGTTTCATGAACCAAAAACCGCTTAAAATACTGGGTATCGACCCCGGGACAACCGTTACCGGTTACGGACTGGTTGAAATACGGAACAACCAGCCGGTGATTCTGCACATGGGAACGCTGGTGCCGGGCAAGTTTTCCGACCACTACCAGCGGCTGAAACATTTGCACGAACGGGCGCTGCACCTCATTGAAGAATACCATCCCGATGTAATGGCCATCGAGGCGCCGTTTTACGGAAAAAATGTGCAGAGTATGCTGAAACTGGGCCGTGGACAGGGTGTGATTATGGCGGCGGCATTGTTTCACTCGGTGCCCATTCAGGAATACGCGCCGCTGCTGGTAAAACAGTCGATTACCGGCATGGGCCGGGCTTCCAAGGAACAGGTAAAGTATTTTTTGCAAAAGGTTTATAACCTTACCGACCTCGACCAGGGACTGGATGCCACCGATGCCGTGGCCGTGGCCATCTGCCATTTTATTCAGCAGGGCAAACCGCAAAAAAACAAGGAGTACAAAAACTGGGGCGATTTTGTAAAAAAGAATCCGGGACGAATTAAGTAGGCAGTAGTAATTTTCAGCCGTAGTTGGCAATAAGCAGAATTTTAACGAATTTCGTTCTGCTGTTTCAGTTAATCACTTCTATTTTACAAAGGGACGAAAAAAGCTGTAATGGGTTTTGTAAACAGAATTTTATACTATCTTTGCGCCCACATTTTCAAAAAAATAATTTTAGAATTATGCCAGTAAAAATGAGATTAGCGCGGCACGGCCGCAAACGTTATGCTTACTACCACATTGTGGTAGCAGATAGCAGGGCGCCACGAGATGGCAGGTACATTGAACGGATTGGCACATACAATCCAAACACGAATCCTGCTACGGTAGATCTCGATTTTGACAAGGCTTACGACTGGCTTGTAAAAGGCGCCCAACCTACCGACACCGTAAAGGCAATTTTGTCTTACAAAGGTGTGCTCTACAAAAAACACCTGATGGGTGGAGTGAAAAAAGGAGCTTTCGATGCTGAAGAAGCTGAACGCAAACTGGAAAAATGGCTCACTGAAAAAGAAGCCCAGATTCAGGCCAAACGCGAACGCCTGGCCGGGGAAGAGAGTGCTGCCGTTAAAAAACAGCTCGATGCAGAGACCAAACTGAGGGAAGCAAAGGAAGCGGCAATTGCTGCCAAAAATGCTGAACTTGCGGCTGAAGCAAAAGCTGCTGCTGCTCCGGCGGCGGAAGAAGAAGTTGCTGAAGAAGCTCCGGCCGAAAAAGTAGCTGAAACTCCGGTTGCAGAAGAAAAAACAGAAGTTCCGGCTGAAGCAAAAGCTGCCGAAACTGAAGAGGCTGCAAAAGAAGTTACCGAAGAAGCACCAGCCGCTGAAGAAACTGCCGAAGCACCTGTTGCTGAGGAGAAAGCTGAAACTCCGGCTGAGGAGAAAACTGCTGAAGAACCGGTTGCAGAAAAAGCAGAGGAGGCTCCGGCCGCTGAAGAAAAACCCGCTGAAAGCGAAGAAGCACCAAAAGAAAAGGGCGCCGAATCATAATCAGAAGTTTTTTAAACCCAAAAAGAAACCTCCCTGGAAAATTCCGGGGAGGTTTCTTTTTTGTATTCTTTCTATAAAGTAAATTTTCCCTTAATTAAAGGCTGAACAGCAATTCGGCACCCCAAAAGAGTCCGAAAATAATTACAACTCCGGCAATTACGCCTGAGGCCAGTGAAATTAAAATATTTACGGGAAGTTTTTGTTTTTCATCATCAGAGCCTGTTGTAATAACAATCTGATTTTGATTTACTTTTGTTTCCATAGTTTTCAATTTTTGTTAATAAAAGACATATAAGTCTTTTGCAAATGTATGAATAATTTTTGAAACATGTTTTTTAGCATTTTTTTTAACCTTTCTGTTAAATTACTGTGAACAAACACTTTTCAATTATTGCACACATCGATTACCTGAAAAAGAAAAGGCTCCGCTAAAGCAGAGCCTTCCAATTTCATCCGTTATCCAACCTATTTTACCAAATTGTAAGAATACTCGTTGCTGAATGAACTTAACACAACACGGTATGTACCTGATTCCAGTCTGGAAAGATCGAAACCTTTCGTAACATTAAAGTCCCTTCCAATTCTTGATTCGTAAATCAATCCATCGTTATTGTATAAGTATAACTTCAGATTTTCCTGATCAAAATTCAGGTAAGAAAGCTTCAACTCGTTGTTTTTGAAGTCGAAGTAAGGTGCAAAACGCACTTTTGTTTCACCTACTTCAATTCCTTTGCGCGATACTTCAAAGTCGTTCATAACCCTGGTATCGTTAACTTTCAGATTCAATACGTATTTCCCTTCGGCCAAATCTTTAAAATCGTAAATCTGTTTAAAATCGGTAACCGGATTGCTGGTTTGCTTGTAATAAACCATGTCGCCGTTTTCAGCATTAATGCTTACTTCAAAAAAAGCAGGATTTACGTTGGTTGCTGTAACTACAGCTCTTTCTGCGCTCAGAGGAATTACATTCATTCTCGGTTTTTCAATGGCTGTGGCAACTGTTGCCAGGCCTAAAACTACTGCTAAAAGAGCTAATTTAATTGTTTTCATGTTTTTCAATTTTAATTGTTTAACTGTTTTCATTTTCTTTTGATTCAGCTTTATCTGAATCTGCTTTTACTATGACTCATCCAAAAATCAATCGTTTAATTTTGAATGTCGGTACAAACATAAATGTTTTTTATAAATGTGCTGTAAAACATAGGTTAAAACTTCATTAAATAAATGTAAATTTAACTATTATTAATTGATTTGTTCTTAACATTGATTTTAAATAGCTATTTATCAAATATTTAAATAAAAATCTCATTCTTTATCAAACATTATGCCAAAAAATTAAATGATATGTTAAGTTATTTTTACCTATTTTCGTGAAAAATGCAACAAATGGAAATTCAGATACTTCAACTGCTTGATGGTGCAAAAGAGGCACGGGGGCTAACTGTGATAATAGATGTATTCAGGGCTTTTTCAACGGCTTGTTATGCTTTTGGACTGGGAGCAGAGAAAATTATACCTGTTGCCGACATTAAAAAGGCCTGGGAATTGAAAAACCAAAACCCCGGTTTTTTACTAATGGGTGAGCGGAATGAAATGAAACCGAATGGTTTCGATTTTGGGAACTCTCCTTCACAACTATTCCGGGGCAATGTGACGGAAAAAACTCTGATACACACCACAAGTTCAGGCACACAGGGAATTGAAGCTGCAACACATGTGCCGGAAATAATTACCGGTAGTTTTGTTAATGCAGGCGCAATAGTAAACTATGTCAGGAAACGGAAACCCGATTTGGTTTCGCTGGTTTGTATGGGTTATGCCTGTGAATTTCCAACTGATGAAGACACACTTTGTGCCGAATATCTGCGCAACGAACTAAAAGGATTGCCCAATGATTTTACTGCAATGGTTGAAATCATCCGCAAAGGTTCCGGAAGCCGGTTTTTCGAACCAGAAAAACAGGAATGGGCGCCAAAGGAGGATTTTAAGCTTTGTCTTGACCTGAATCGTTTTAATTTTGTGCTCAGGGTTCAAAAAAGAAGTGATTATAATTTTCTGCGAAAAGTTGATGTATCTGGCAATCAATGAAAAAGACTGAACATGAAAAAATATAATTTTAATGAAATTATACCGCGCAGCGGAACCAACTGCATAAAATACGATGCAAGAGAATGGATGTTTAAAACAAACGATGTTTTGCCTTTATGGGTGGCCGACACCGATTTCCGCACTCCGGATTTTATTATTGAGGCCATAAAAAAAAGGGCAGAGCATGAAATATTCGGTTATACATTTAAACCCGATTCCTACTACAATTCGATTATTGGCTGGATGAAACGCCGCCATAACTGGGAAATAAAAAAAGAGTGGATTTCATTCAGTCCGGGAGTTGTGGCAGGTTTTACCATAGCCATCGAAACCTTTTCGAAACCCGGCGAAGATGTGATTGTGCAACCGCCGGTTTATTTCCCGTTTTTTGACAGTGTGAAGGGAACCAAACGTAAACTGATTGAAAATCCGCTGAAACTTGAAAACGGACGATTAACCTTCGATTTTGATGATTTGAAATCGAAAATTGATAAAAACACCAAACTGTTGCTGCTTTGCAATCCGCAAAACCCGGGAGGCATGGTTTGGACCCGAAACGAGTTGGAAGAACTTTCGGCCATTTGCCTTGAAAACGGTGTTATGGTAATTTCCGATGAGATTCATTCTGATTTGATTTTTTCCGGACACTCGCATATTCCGTTCACCACCCTCTCGGAGGAAGCGGCAAAAAACTCACTGGTTTGTATGGCTCCCAGCAAAACATTTAATATTGCCGGGCTGGCCTCGTCGCTGGTTATTATTCCTGATAAAACAAAACATACAGGTTACGAGCGGGCACTCAATGTAGGTCATCTGGGTATGGGAAATATTTTCGGCTCGGTAGCGTTGGAAGCTGCTTATGCTAGTGGAGATGAATGGCTCGGGCAGTTGATGGATTATCTCTGGGAAAATTATCTTTTTCTTGAAAAATTTATGAAGGAACACCTGCCCAAAGTGAAGGTGATGAAGCCCGAAGCCACCTATTTGATCTGGCTCGATTTCAGGGAATACGGCATGAACGACGAAGAACTGATGAAATTCACAGTGGAAAAAGCAAAAGTGGGGCTTAACAACGGAGGACGTTTCGGTACAGGCGGCGATGGGTGGCTGCGACTGAATATTGGCTGCCCGCGGAGTGTGCTGGAGGAAGGATTGGTGAGGCTTAAAAAAGCGTTCAACCAGATTTAAATTCGCAAACGTCAATTTCACATACAGAGAAAAGAATTAACCGGGAAACCTCTCTGGTAAAAAACGAGGGTTGTTAAAATAAATTTTGCCCGTTTCATACAATAAGGTTTTTGCTTTCATCATATAACAAAAATTGCCTTGTTAAGTTCCGTTTATATGGAAGCTTCAATTCGGGGTAAAAAAAAACACCTGGTGCGCTAACCTTGCTAAAGGAAGGAACCAACCAGTTTAAAAACTTACAAAAGACATTTGTTGCGAACGCAGAAACGGGCTTTTTTCCCAAAAAAAATATTCTGTCAACTCTAATAATGTTGATTAATCCATTGTACTGCCCGCTCAACATCTTGATCTTCCATGCAACGAAAATGCTTTTTTGGGCATTTGCGGAAACCCAGTTTGGAACAGGGACGACATCTTAATCCCGCCACCTCCATCATTTCAGAAGCCGGATGAGCCTGATAAGGAACCATTCCAAAATCAGGAACCGTATTTCCCCAAAAAGAAAGAACTTTCTTTTTGAAAGCAGCAGCAATGTGCATCAAACCGGTATCGTTTGAAAGCACAATATTGGCATCGCGCACCAGACTGGCCGACTGAAACAGGTTTATTTTTCCGGCAAAACTTAGAACATTCCCTTTGGTGGTTGAGAGAATGGCATCCGCATCGGCCTGTTCGGTTTTTCCACCAAGCAGGATCACAGGATAATCAGATCGATTACAAATTTCAACTGCTTTTTTAACCGGAAGTTTTTTAGTTGCCCACGTTCCGGAAATTACAAATGCAACATAACCTTTTCGAAAGCCATCTGGCAATCCGGCAAGGGGAAAGTTCTGAACTTCAGGAATAAAAAAATCAAGTCCCTTCTGGTCGTTGGTCACATCGAAAACCGAAAGAGTTTCCAGGTAGCGATCAACAATATGTTTTCGGGGCATCCGGTTAATTTTGAAATTTACCAGAAGGTACTTTTCAATATTTAGCTTTTTAAAAGTGAATGCCGGAATTTTCAGTCGGTTTTTAATGCGGCTACTGCGAATATTGTGATGCAGGTCTATAATATAATCAAACTGTTCTTCAAGGAGTTCCTCAATTAACCCGTTCAGATTGTCCTTTAGTACATGTACTTTGTGGATAAAAGGATTGGCGGAAACAATTGATGCATATTTTTCTTTGGTAACAAAATGAATCTGTGAGTCAATGACCTGCTGATTCAAACAGCGCACTACAGGCGAAGTGAGAACAATATCGCCAATGGAACTCAACCGTATGACCAGGAACTTGATTTTCAAATGGATTCCAGTAAAACAATTACATTATTCTCTTTATTCTCAACAATTCCACCGGTAATATCCCAGGTGTGCCGTCGATCATATTCGTCTATAACCCTGATGGTTCCTTTTTCCAGGGTTGAAATAATCGGAGCATGGTTTCTCAAAATCTCAAACAATCCCTTGCTTCCCGGGAGCCTGATTCGTTTTATTTCGCCCTCGTATATTTTTTTTTCCGGTGTAATAATTTCGAGAAACATGGTATAACTTTTTTATTACTGACTGCCCAGAAGCATTTCCCCCTTTTCAATAGCTTCCTCAATGGTACCAACCAGGTTAAAAGCATTTTCGGGGTATTTGTCCACTTCTCCGTTCAGAATCATATTAAAACCTTTTATGGTATCTTCAATGGAAACCAGCTTCCCTTCGAGTCCGGTAAACTGTGATGCCACAAAAAACGGTTGCGAAAGGAATCGCTGTGCACGGCGTGCCCGGTGCACCACAAGTTTGTCTTCTTCCGAAAGTTCATCCATACCAAGAATAGCAATAATATCCTGAAGCTCTTTGTACCGTTGAAGCAGGTGAATTACATTTTGGGTGCAGTTGTAATGATCGTCTCCAACAATTTCGGGAGTTAGAATACGGGAAGAAGAATCGAGCGGATCAACCGCAGGGTAAATACCAAGTTCCACAATTTTACGACTGAGTACGGTTGTGGCATCGAGGTGAGCAAAGGTTGTTGCCGGCGCCGGGTCAGTGAGGTCGTCAGCAGGCACATAAACCGCTTGTACCGAAGTGATTGAACCGTGTTTCGTGGAAGTAATCCGTTCCTGCATAATGCCCATTTCCGAAGCAAGTGTGGGCTGGTATCCCACTGCCGAGGGCATTCTCCCGAGAAGGGCAGAAACTTCTGAACCGGCCTGGGTAAACCGGAAAACATTATCAATAAAAAAGAGAATATCCCTTCCTTCGCCTGAATCTGCACTTTCATCGCGCAGACTTTCGGCAATGGCCAACCCGGAAAGGGCAACACGGGCACGGGCTCCGGGGGGTTCATTCATTTGCCCGAAAACCATTGCCAGTTTTGATTTTTTTAGTTTATCATGGTCAACTTTTGAAAGATCCCATCCACCCTTTTCCATCGATTCCCGGAACTCGTCACCATAATCCACAATTTTTGCTTCAATCATTTCACGCAACAGATCGTTTCCCTCGCGGGTACGTTCGCCAACACCTGCAAACACGGACAAGCCGCTGTGTGCCAGCGCAATATTGTTTATCAGCTCCTGTATTAGCACTGTTTTTCCTACGCCGGCTCCGCCAAAAAGTCCGATTTTTCCACCTTTTGCGTATGGTTCAATCAAATCAATCACTTTAATTCCGGTATATAAAACCTCGGTTTCTGTAACCAAATCTTCATATCTGGGCGGGTCATTATGAATTTTAAAACCGTTTTTCGGGAGTTGTTCCAGCCCGTCAACTGAATCACCTGTCACATTCAGTAAACGTCCAAGCGAGTTTTCTCCCTTAGGCATACTAATGGGAATTCCTGTAGAAATCACATCCATTCCACGCTTCAGCCCGTCGGTCGAGTCCATTGCAATACAGCGAATAGTGTTTTCGCCGATGTGTTGCTGGCACTCTATTACCAAATTGTCTTTCCCTTCGCGCAAAATTTCAAGAGCGTCGTAAATGGTTGGAAGATCGCTTCCGTCTTTTTCAAAACTCACATCAACCACAGGACCTATTACCTGAATAATTTTTCCTTTGCTATGATCCATCTGTTTTTTTAATTTGAAAAGCGGCAAAAGATACCGTTTTTTTTTCGCTGTTCAAAGTTATAAAAAGTTTAATTTTTATTCCGGAAAAATATTAACCGAAAAGTTGAGATATATTTATGTACTGCGTCCGAGCATCTTTTTACTCAGAACAGATAAATGTTTTTTACGCGGTTCATTCACCGGGAGATTTTCCAGGATTTCTGCGGCTCGTGAGAAATAAAACTCAATTTTTTCTTCAACCAGCTTTTTTATACCCAGTTTGTTGTAAATACCGGTAACCGAATTGATTTTTTCTTCTGCATTGAAATTAGCTGCTTTAAGCCATTTTTCGAGTAAAATTTTGTTACTGTCCGATGCCTTTTCAAGAGCAGTAATCAGCAAATATGTTTTTTTATTCGCCAGAATGTCACCTCCGATTTTTTTCCCAAAAGTTTCCTGGTTCCCAAAAGTGTCAAGCCAGTCGTCCTGGAGCTGAAAGGCAAGCCCAAGATTAATTCCAAAATTGTAAAGCCTGGCTGCTGTTTCTTCGGGAGCACAGGCGAGAAGTGCACCTGCTTTAAGACTGCATCCAAGCAGTACGGCAGTTTTCAGTCTTATCATTTCAAGGTAATCTGCTTCAGTCACGTCCTGTAGATTTTCAAAGTCCATGTCATACTGCTGTCCTTCGCAAACTTCAAGAGCCGTTTCGGTAAACAATTTTGCAACCTCAAATAATTTTTCCGATTTAGATTCGAACAGGTACTGATAAGACAAAAAAGCCATGGCATCGCCCGACAAAACAGCATTGTTTTCACTGAACTTAACATTGACTGTTGGCATGTTTCGTCGCATTTCTGCTTTGTCCATAATGTCGTCGTGCAGAAGGGTGAAATTGTGAAAAACCTCTACTGCAAGAGCAGCAGGCAAGGCTTTTTCCACATCTTCTGAAAAAAGGTTGTATGCCATAAGAAGCAAAACAGGGCGCAGTCGTTTTCCGCCTACAGCGAGCGAATAATCAATCGGGGCATACAATTCAGCAGGTTTCCGTCTATTTAATGTAACCGAACGCCTGGCAATTTCATTGTTGATTAGATTCTGTAGTTTATCAATCGGGTACATGGTTTATTCATTTTGATTGTTATCCTTTATTTTCAGCTCTTCCAGTTCAATGTCTTCCTCCTCATCGTAAATATGTAAAAGCGGCTCCTGGAAAGAACGTGTTGTGGTAAGTCTGTCGAGGCCGGTAAGCAAAGACGGAAGCAGAACCAGGTTGGAGGTTACGGCCACCAGTAATGTAAGGGAAACCAGAACACCCATGGCTACTGTTCCGCCAAAACCTGAAAGGGAAAAAATTCCGAAACCAAAAAAGAGAACCACAGAGGTATATAGCATGCTAACACCGGTTTCTTTCAACGCCAGAACAACCGACCGACGGATATCCCAGCCGGTGGCAATAAGTTCCTGCCGGTATTTGGCCAGAAAATGGATAGTATTGTCAACCGAAATACCAAAAGCAATGCTGAAAACCAAAATAGTTGATGCCTTAATGGGTATGTCGGCAAACCCCATAATGGCAGCGGTAAATATCAACGGTATTACATTGGGGGTAAGCGACATAATAACCATTCGCCAGGAAGAAAACATGATAGCCATAAAAACAGATATCAGAAATATAGCCAGCCCCAAACTTGTGAACAGGTTCCTGAGCAGATACTGAGTGCCTTTGAAAGAAGTTACACTGGAACCGGTTACTGTAACATCATAATTATCAGAAGTAAACACGGAGTCGATAGCAGCGTTAAACCCGGCATAAAGCTCTTCCATCTTTTTAGTTCCCACGTCTTCCATTCTGATACTGATCCGGGTAACCTGCTTTGCACTGTCAACAAATGAACGCAGCATTCCGGCATCGTTTTCCCCAAGGCGGGCGTATTGCAGAATGAAATTTTGTTCTCGGCTGTTGGGAATACTGTAATAGTTTTCATGTCCGTTGTAAAAGGCCTGCTTCGAGAATTTCAACAGGTTCAGCAACGAAAGTGAAGGTGAAAGTTCAGGAAATTTTGCCAAGCTTTTTTCCAATTGATCAATTTTAGTAAACGTAGCCAGTTGCATCACCCCGCCGGGGCGTTTGGTATCAACCATTATTTCCAGTGGCATCAGCCCGTCAAAATTCGATTCAAAAAATTTCAGATCCTTGTAAATGGGATCGTGTTCCGGAATGTCGTCCACGATGTAACCTGAGCTTTTCATCAGGGTAATGCCGTAAAATCCGATTCCGAGAATAACCACAGCAACCACATAAACCGATTTCCGATGGCTTTCAGTAATATGAATCAGTTTGCGGATAATACCAGATACAAAACGGTTGTTCAAATGGCTTACATGCCGCGTGGAAGGCGGCTCAATAAAACTGAAAATAATGGGGATAAGCAGCAATGACAAAACAAACAGACCCATAATATTCAGGGAAGCTACAATTCCAAACTGCCTTAAAATATCGCTTTTTACAATCATAAAAGTTGCAAATCCAGCGGCCGTTGTCAGGTTGGTTAGAAATGTAGCGTTTCCAATTTTGATGATAACCCGTTGAAGGGCTTTGATCTTATTGCCATGACGTACATATTCGTAATGAAATTTATTGAGCATGTAGATGCTGTTGGGAATTCCAATAACAATCAGCAGGGGTGGAATCATTCCTGACAAAATGGTAATTTTATAGCCAAATAATGACAACATTCCCATTGCCCAAACAACTCCTGTTAAAACAATTAATACCGGAAAAAACACAGCTTTGAACGACCTGAAAAAAAGAAACAGAACTACAATGCAAATAATCAGTGCAAGCACACTGAACATGTAAAGTTCTCTTTTTATCTGTATAGAATTAACAACCCTGATATAAGGTAAGCCGGAATAATGCAAATCCACTTGTTGTTTTTCTTCAAAGTCGCGGGCTATTTTCTGAATGGATTTTACCATTTTTTCCCGGTCTTTTGTGTGCATTTTGTCTTTGTTCACGGTAATAGCAATCAGGTAGGTATGTGTTTCAGGGTTGTAAACCAGTTTTCTGTAAAAGGGCAGACTTCTGAAAGTGTCGGCGTTTTTGTCAAGCTCGTACTGGGTAGAAAGAGTATCGGGGAAAAGTTCTTCAATTTCGAACCGGCGCTCTTCATTATTTCTCACAAGATTGTAACTGCTGGAAACGGAAAGCAGGTCTTCAACTCCTTCTACTTTTGAAAGTTTTGCACAAAGTTTTTCCCACTCCCTGAACCGGTCAATCTGAAAAAAGTTTGAATCCTGGATTCCAATAATAATGATATTGCCCTCCTCTCCAAAAACCTCAACAAATTTCTGATAATCTTTAAATGCCTGATCTTTTTTGGGAAGCAATGAAGCGTATTCATAAGACATTTCAACCTTCCGGGCGTGGTAGCCCAAAAACAAGGTGATAATTGCCAAAGTAACAAGTAAAAATATTTTATTTCTGAGTATGATGCTCGAAACCTTCAGCCACATAGATACAAATTCATATAAAGAAAGTGCGAAAATAACAGAAATATTCGGATAATAAATTTCAATATTTTTTGCCGCCTGAATCAATCATTGGTACAAACCGTACAGGTAAAACACGCTCTTCGCGAATTTTTCCCTTCTTTTTTCGGAGTAAAACCAGATGTTGTACCGGATCGCTGCCCACCGGAATTATCATCCGTCCGCCTTCAGCCAGTTGCTCCTGCAAAGGTACAGGGACTTTGGTGGGAGCGCAGGTAACAATTATGGCATCAAACGGGGCATGTTCCGGCCAGCCCAGGTATCCGTCGCCGGTTTTACTCCAAATGTTATTGTACCCCAGTTCATCGAACACTTTTCTGGATTTATTTGCCAACGTTTCAAAAATTTCAATGGTGAAAACCGAGTCGCACAATTCGGCAAGTATTGCAGCCTGGTAACCTGATCCGGTACCAATTTCCAGCACCTTGTCGGTTCTTTTTAAATCAAGTACGTCGGTCATAAAAGCAACAATGTAAGGTTGTGAAATGGTCTGCCCTTCATCTATTGGCAGCGGTGAATCGGCGTAAGCATGGGGAATGTATTGCGAAAGCACAAATTTGTGGCGTTCTACTTTCCTGAATGCCTCCAGAACTTTTTCATCATTAATTCCGCGTGCTTCAATCTGTGTTTTTACCATCCGGTTGCGCAAGGCAAAAAAAGGGTCGGCATTTTGTGCACACGATAAAACAGGTAAAAATAATACAAGGAGGCAAAAAGGGAAAAATGTCCGAATTTCCATGTCTGTAAATTTTCGTTTGTGAGGTTATACGGACAAAAACTGCCAGTGTTTCCGATAAAAAAATCCCGCCAATACTATATCAGCGGGATAATTGATAACAATTTGCTGTTTTTATTCATTAAAACTATCCGGTAATTCCTTCATGGTCAAACCTTCGGGTTTCATTTCCCAGTATTTTCCAACCATATCTCCATCCCAGGTATTGGTTACATTTTGAACATCGTAAATTATTTCAACCATATCCTTATCAAGGTAAATGGTTCCGCCCTCGGGAACTTTAACTGTGATATGCACCTCCTGATCGCGCCACTTATCTCCTTCCTCCAGGAAAAAGTAAGGTTCAAAAAAAAGCGTTGAATCAACAGTCTGGTAATTGTACATGAGGTCAGAGGCATGGTCTCTGGCGTTTTCACGGGTGCGCCCGCGCGATGATTTTTTAACGGTTACCAAAAAGGAATTGCCGCTGGCTTTTTCTACATCGAGTCTGGGATTTCCAAGAATAATCCTTTCTCCGTCCACCATCATCACTTTCAGTTTATTCAGGTCCCAACCCTGTGCTGCATAGCCTTTGTATTTGTCTTCGGCCAGTTTTAAGTATAGAGTCTGGCAACTGTCGCAGTCAATTGTGCTGCTTTCAACTACCGATGCCTGATTTTTAAAATTACTGATTTGGCTTGTGGAAATAACAACAAGGGCAATCAGCGAAATCAGCCAGACTCCCACCATCGTAAGGCCAATGGCCGTGTTGTTCGATTTGTACCTGAATACCATTTTTGAACCCACATAAAGCATGGCCAGTAAAGGAATTCCGGCTAAAAATCCAACGGTAACCAAACCAAACTTTACTGCACCGGGTTCAACCAGATAGTTAAGGAAATCGGGGAAATTGATTTCGGGGCTCCAAATCATTGGCCAGCCCTGTACAAAAGAATGGCCAATTACAAGTGAGGAAATAAGTCCGAGCAATCCAAAAAACCCTGATACGATGAGGATTACCCCAATAATTACCACTGCAACCTTTAGCAGAAGTTTAAATACACTGTAGGTTACTTCGCCTGCTCCTTCAACTTTTTTTTTGCCTTTCGAGTAGGTATCTGATTCTTTAAACTTTTTATAGCTTTCCTGTACTTCTTTTACTTCTTCGCGAATGGATTTTTCAATGTTTTTCACTGTTGCTTCCTGTCCGCGCATTTCAAGCCGCTGCGCCGTGGTAAGTGCTTTGGGCACAGCAATCCAAAGCACAAGGTAAGCCAAAAGTGCCGGGACAATGGATGTGACAATCAGCAATACGACAAAAATAATCCTTAAAATTACCGGGTCCATATTAAAGTAAGCGCCCAGGCCACCACAAACACCTCCCAAAACACGGTGCTCCGGGTCGCGGTAAAGTCTTCTTTTGCGTTTTGTCGATGTGGTGAAAACTTCATCCTCTTCACCCTCTTCTTCCGCAAAATCTTCCGGTGTCCCCATGGTTTCAATCACCTGTTCAACCCAGGCAAGCGTAATTACATTTTTTACATCCTGTGACTTTTCAGTAAAAATCTCAGCAATCCTGGCCTCTATATCTGCTAAAATCTCTTTTCCCTCCTCCTCATTGCCGAAATGGTTTTTCAGCTTTATCAGGTATTTTTGCAAAACATCGTACGCATCTTCTTCAATGTGGAAAATGGTACCGCTTATATTAATTGTGAATGTTTTTTTCATTTTATATCTTCTTTGAGTTTTCTGTTCCGGTTTATTAATTCTGTTAAGCCCTGCTTTTTCTTATTTTCCCAACGGCTTCTACCAGTTCGGACCACGAGCCTTCCAGTTCGCCTAAAAATTT
The DNA here is from genome assembly GCA_041686935.1 of Mariniphaga sp. Classification (GTDB taxonomy): domain Bacteria; phylum Bacteroidota; class Bacteroidia; order Bacteroidales; family Prolixibacteraceae; genus Mariniphaga. The sequence continues at coordinate 27,355 of JAWLCW010000001.1, forward strand.
GCGGCCTTTGTCGGTTAATTCATAATACTTACGCGGCGGCCCCTGGGTTGATTCTTCCCAGCGGTATGCCAGAAGTCCGGCATTTTTCAATCGTGTAAGCAGCGGGTAAAGGGTACCTTCCACCACAATCATTTTAGCTTCCTTTAGTCCTTTGATGATGTCGCTTGCATAAAGCGGCTCTCCGTCAAGTACTAAAAGAATGCAATATTCCAGTACCCCCTTCCTCATTTGCGCTTTTGTATTTTCCAGTTTCATTTTGATTTTCTCCTTTTTTTTAAGTATCAGCGGCTCTCTCCTACCTTTCCTGGTATTTTACATAGCCCAAAAATCAGCAGATGTCATCCAGCTTTCAAGTTTCAACGGTTCTTCCTGAGCTTCATAACTGTAAAACAAGTTTTCATTAAGCATCCAGTCCTCAACTATCAGCGAATTTTCCACTTCGTTCTCCAAACTAAAAACAGTTGTTTCAAAATAGTTTTCGCTGGTCATCCACCCTTCGAGTTCAAGAGCCGGGTCGAAAGCTTTGTCGAAGTAATACCAGTTTGATGCCTCGTTTTTGGAATTTGCAGGAACTTTTTCCTTTGATGAGGTTTCAACCATTGCAATTGCAATCTCATTAAAACTGCTTTGTGTTAAAACCTTTTTCCAAAACTCCTGTGCACTAACCGTAAAACTTACCAGGACAAAGCTAACGATTACGGCTACCGAACGCATGGCTGCTTTTCTGAAATTTGTTTTTGTTTTCATGGCTTTTTCTGTTTTTTTTGTTTCAATTGTTTTCATGGCTTCTGTTTTTTCTGTTTGTTTTCTGTTGTTATGACGTTGCTTTTTTCTAATCGTTACAGTTTGCAAAGAACTTTTTTAAAAAAACTACTTTTAAATACATTGTTATTGGCAATACAAATATATGGAATTATTTTAGTACTATGCAACACAAAGTACCATATATTTTTAAAATATTTTGCATTTTTATTTTATGCTTCTGTTTTTCAACTGTTTATGGATGAATAAAAAGTTTTCTTTTTTTTGAAAAAGGATTTAACTTGAAAGGAAATTTTTCGAAAAAAATGTTTTATGCACAAAAAAGAGTTTGCCCCTGGAAGACCAGGCTTATGATTTTTTCAGTGTTTTTACACTTTTTCGCAATATTTTAATAACATATCACCCGCTGTTGATTTCCATTTAATAAATTGTTAAAAAATGTGCAAAAACGTTTGATAACTATTAAATTCCAAGTTTGGACGATAGAAAAAATAATGGGAACTTGCCGCCTTTGTAAAAAACATAGGTGAATTATTAAAAGACAAAGAATCAGCATAAAAAATTCAAATCAATAAACGGCATGTCAACAGAGGAGCAAAAACATCATTGAAAATTAACATCAGGTTAATAATAATAGATTAGTTAAATGTATTTTTGCAAAAAAAAATTAACGTAATTCTATTTAAATAACTACTAAATTAAAGTTTACTATTTATGATTAAAAAAATCAGGTTTTTATTAGTAGCACTCATTGTATTTTCAGCTACTATAGTGCAAGCACAGGTAACCACATCCAGTATGAGTGGGCGTGTTACTGATGCTGAAGGAACTGTGATAGGTGCGACGGTGATTGCTACCCACACCCCTTCAGGAACAACTTATGGGACTGTAACCAACATGGAGGGCCGTTTCAACCTAAATGGTATGCGTGTAGGAGGACCTTATACTGTAAGAGTTACTTTCATTGGATATGGTGCATACACACAAAACAACATTACGTTGAGTTTAGGTGAAAACTATGTAATGAATGTTGTACTCTCAGAAGAATCATTGTCATTAGATGAAGTTCTTGTTACAGCAACTCGTACAAAATTCTCAACTGAGAAAACCGGTGCAGTTACCAATATCACCAATGACCAAATCGCTAATTTGCCGACCGTAACCCGTAGCATTATGGACGTTACCCGTCTGTCACCTTATGGAGGGAATGGCATGAGCTTTGCCGGCACAGATGGCCGTACCGCTAACTTTACGGTGGATGGAGCCAATTTCAACAACAACTTCGGCTTGAGTTCTGCTCTCCCTGGTGGAGGTAACCCAATCTCTATTGAAGCCATTGAAGAATTGCAGGTTGTAATCGCACCATACGATGTTCGTCAGACCAATTTTATTGGTGGTGGAGTAAATGCAATTACAAAATCGGGTACCAACACCTTCAAAGCCAGCGCTTACACTTATCACAGAAATGAAAACTTACGCGGTGATGCTGTTAATGGTCTACAAATCCAGGGAGCGCGTGAGAAAGACCGTAATACAACTTACGGTTTCACAATGGGAGGTCCAATTATCAAAAACAAGCTCTTCTTTTTCGTAAACGGTGAAATGGCTAAAATACCAACCATCGCCAATCGCTGGAGACCTTCAACAAATGGTGTTGCTGATCCGGACAATTATATCTCCCGCACCACAGAAAACGATCTGAAGAGGGTTTCTGATTTTGTAAGAAGTGAATATGGTTATGAAACGGGATCTTACACAAATTTCCCGGCAGACGAAAGCAATCACAAACTACTTGCCCGTTTGGATTGGAATATCTCAAACAAACATCGTCTGGCTTTACGTTATAATTACACGAAAAACCTGTCATGGAGATCTCCCAATGCTACTTCTATGGATGGGGGCACTCGCGTGTCGGAGGCAAGAATGTCACAAGCCTCCATGTCATTTGCAAATTCGATGTATTCGATGGACAACCTCGTTCATTCATACTCTTTCGACCTGAACAGCCGTCTGTCGGATAACGTATCCAACCAATTTCTGGCCACATTCTCAAAACTTGACGATATTCGCGGAACCAATTCAACCGAATTTCCTTTCATTGACATTTTGAAAGATGAACAAGCCTATATGTCTTTGGGGTATGAGCTTTTCACCTGGAACAACGGTGTTCACAACAATGTGTTGAATATCAAAGATGAGTTGACCTACTACATGGGTAATCACAAAGTTGTTGGTGGTATTGCATACGAATATAAGATGGCAGATAATGCTTATATGCGTAACGGTACCGGATACTATCGCTACTCCAGTCTCGATGAGTTCTTAAACGGAGGAGTACCTGAAATTGTTAACCTTACTTATGGTTACGATGGCGAAAGCAATCCTGCAGCTCGTGTGAGAACCAATAAGATTGGCATATACGGGCAGGATGATTGGAGTATAAGTGAAAAATTCAAACTTTCATACGGTCTTCGTATCGATGGACTTTTCTTCAATAATGATGACCTGATGACGAACAATGCAATCTACGAGATTGATTATTCCGGTCGTAATATTGACACTGGTAAGTGGCCTTCAGCAAGTGTCATAATCTCTCCCCGTGTAGGTTTTGTATGGGATACTTATGGAGACAATAGCCTGAAAGTTCGTGGTGGTACAGGTCTTTTCTCAGGTAATTTACCTCTTGTATTCTTCACCAATATGCCTACCAACGGTGGCATGGTACAGTATCAGGCACAGATAAATGCTGCAAACGCTGCAAGAAATGGTTTCTCGATGGATGAGTTTGCCGGCGGCCTTGTTACGGATGCCAACGGAAATGCCAACATCTCTGCTCTTTATGACAAATTGGCGTCATTGGGATATCCTACAACCATTTCACCCGAAGACGGGACAGTCCCTTCAGCTATTGCGGCTGTAGATCCCAATTTTAAAATGCCACAAGTTTGGAAAACCTCGCTTGCTGTTGACTATGCATTCCTCACATCTTTCCCAATGTCTGTAACGGTAGAAGGGATCTTCAACAAAACCATCAACGGTGTTTCCATCTCCGACTGGAGTATTCCATCTGTAGGTGGATTTGCCCGTTTCAACGGTATTGACAATCGTCCGGTTTATCCCGATGGTTATCGTACCGGCACAAAGGCATTTGTGCTGGAGAACACAAGCCGCGGTTATGGCTGGTCAGGCAACATCACTCTCAATGCCCAACCAACAGAAAGGATCAGCCTGATGGCTGCCTATACACACACAGTAGCCAAAGATGTTACCGGTATGCCCGGATCGAATGCAGAATCTGCATTTACATACGTTCCTACAGTGGAAGGTCCCAACCATATTAAACTGCACAATTCTCAATACACCACACCCGATCGTCTTGTGGCTGCACTTACTGCCCACGACAAGAGCGGTAACCACTACAGCTTTATCTATGAAGGATGGCACGGTGGTGCAAACTACTCCTTCATGACTGTGAACGACATCAACGGTGACGGTTACAACTACGATGCAATCTATGTGCCGACTGACGATGAGGTGGCAAACAATCAATTCCGCTTTGTTTCGGAAGATGACAAAACCCGTTTCATGGACTATGTTCATGCCAATGATTATCTGAAAAATCAACAAGGCAAGTATGCAGAAGCCTACAGCGTTTACTCTCCCTGGATACATCGCATCGACTTCAGCTACAAACACGATTTTGCCCTGAATACAGGCACTAACGGACATAAACTGCAACTTAGCTTTGATATCAAAAACGTAATGAACCTGTTCAACTCCAGTTGGGGTGTAGGTAAATATTTGAATCCGGAAATTGGTTCAGAAGCCCGTATCCTCAGATATGAAGGTGTTGATGCTGACGGTGTGGCTACATTCTCTACACCCTCTTCCATCCATGGTAATACCCAAACATTCACTCCAAGCTATTCATTGGGTCAAACCTGGTATGCTTCTATTGGTATCAAGTATATTTTCAACTAATTATAAGTATAAACGATATGAAATTAAAATATTTATTTCCATTATTCTTCGCAGCGATAGCCCTGATGACAAGTTGTGCCGACGAAGAAGTTATGACCTTGCTTGATGAAATTCGAGTATCGTCGTCATATGTCGCTATTCCAGAGGAAGGCGGTTCTACAACCATTACTGTAACTGCTCAGAATAGCTGGACAGTAGAGAATAATGTTGAATGGTTGACTATCTCTTCAACTTCAGGAAGTGCCGGTGAGACAGAACTGACATTTTCCGCTCCATCTGCTATAGATGGTCGCACTGCAGAGGTTCAGCTTCACAGTGGAGGCAAAACGCAGAGAATTAACATCATCCAGGGTTTGGCGAAAATATCTGAAGTCACAGCGGCTGAAGTGAATGCAGGCCCCGACGGAAAAACTTTCCGAGTTACGGGTGTTTGTACGTCAATTGTAAATACTGTATATGGTAACTGGTATTTGACTGATGAAACGGGTACTGTTTATATATACGGTACGCTTGACGCGAAGGGCGCAACAAGAAATTTCCTGAGTCTTGGACTTGAAGTTGGAGATGAAGTAACGATTGAAGGACCAAAGTCATCTTACCAGGGAAATCCTCAAATGGTGGATGTCACGGTAATCACTATCAACAAATCACTTATACAAGTAGATTCTGTTGAAAACCAAGCACTTCCTATTGAAGGGGGTGAATTCATCGCATACCTTACCAGCAAAGGACAAGGCGTATCTGTTGATATCCCTGAAGATGCCAAGTCCTGGTTGTCAATTTCGTCTATTGAATCGGCAGGCGAAGAAGTAGTTGTGAAGTTCAATGCCGCTGCCAATACCGGTGGAGATCGTGGAACTACTCTCATATTCCGAACCACCGACGGCTCAAAAAACTACAGCACAGAAACAACGCTGACTCAAAAAGGAGCGATTCTGGAAGTACCTATTTCAGAGTTTCTTGCAGCTGAAGTTGGTAATACGCAATATCGATTGACAGGTGTTATCACCAACATTGCCAATACCAGATATGGCAATTTATACCTGCGCGATTTCTCCGGCGAAACCTATGTGTATGGAATTGAAGATTTCCAGGAAAAAGGATTGAAAGAGGGTGACATCATCACAATTGTTGGAAAACGTGCCGCATATAACAATTCTCCTCAAGTGGGTTCTGCCGTGTTGGAAAGCGTGATTCCCGTAACACCTGCTACCATTGCCGAAGTGCTCACCAAACCTGATTCCAGCCAGGATTACTTTTTGGTTACCGGTGAAATTACCTCAATAGCCAACGAGACATACGGTAATCTCTATTTGAAGGATGGTGACAGTGATATCTACCTCTATGGCTGTTATCCGGGTTACGGTGCAACCGGCGATGCCAGAAAATTTCTGTTGGCTGACAAAGGCATTAAAGTTGGAGACACAATTACAGTTATTGCAACGAAGGGCTCATACAATGGAGTACCTCAACTTGCACATGGCATTTATTTCAGCCACGAAAGTGCAGAATAAATGATAGGAAACTATATGCTTTAAGCAATAATTGAAAAAAGCTTGACAATTAATTGTCAAGCTTTTTTTAACTCACAAGATGAACGAACTTTGTTTCAAATAAAATAAATCACTAACCGTATAAATAATGAATTTAATAAAAACATGGCTGTCTGTTGCGCTTTTTTTCCTGTGGAATAGTTCATTTTCACAACCATTAGGCTACTACAACGGAACGGAGAATTTAACTGGCGGGGAACTAAAAAAAGCGTTACACGAAATTATTAAAGATCATGTTGATTTTTCATATTACCGTACCGCTCAAATTATAAATTATTCAGACTCTGACCCGGCCAATCCGGAAAATGTCATTCTGTTTTATCTTCAGGAGTCGAGAAATGCCAGCATGTATGGGATGGGAGGTGATTACATCAACAGGGAACATGTTTGGGCAAAATCGCATGGATATTTTTCCGGAATTCGTCCGATGGACAGCGATGTTCATAATCTTCGGCCCGCTGATGCTTCGGTTAATGAGGATCGGGGAAATAAAGATTTTGATAACGTCAGGCCAAACGGAACACAGCACCATGAAGCTACTGAATGTTGGTTTACAGAATGGGCCTGGGAACCCGGGCCAGCAACAAAAGGACAGGTGGCCCGGATTTTGTTTTATATGGCTACCCGCTACGAGGATGCAGACCTTGAAATTGATCTCGAACTGGTAGATAAAATCAACACCTTTCCGCTCCCGGAACATGGTAAACTTTCAACTTTAATTGAGTGGAACAATCAATATCCTCCTTCCGATTTTGAACGGCGACGGAACGAACGAATTTATCAGATTCAGCAAAACCGAAATCCATTTGTTGATAATCCGAATTTTGCAAATTTAATTTGGAATGAAAAAAGCACTGAAGAATTCCAGTTTTCTGATTTGAAAATGATGCCGGAAAAACCAGCCGTTGGCGATACTGCAAACATTTCGCTGAAAATAGTATCAGAATCAGAACCAGACAGTGTAATTTTATATTGGGGAAATTCCTTTGATTCTTTACAAAACCGACTTAACTTAATTCCAGATTCAGAAAAATATTCCAACACTGTTTCTTTTCACAATTTGCAAGCCGGCGAAATCATTTATTTCCTTTTCAAAGCATTTTCAGTAAACGATACTTCTGTTTTTAGAGGAAGTTATATCTTCCCTGAAAATATAACTGCGAAACAAATTACTCCTATTCAAAATGTACAGGGCCCAGGTACTGAAAGCCCTGTTATTGGGCAGCAAGTAATTGTAACAGGCAGAATAACTGCTAATTTTGACAACACTTTTTATATACAGGATGCATCTTCAGAAAGAAGTGGAATTTGTGTTTATAATTCTCTGAAAACAGGTCTTATTGGCGATAGTGTTGTAGTGCGCGGAAAAGTTACAGAATATTCCACGTTAACTGAATTGACAGATATTGAATACTTCTATAATTTTGGAAACAATAAAATTGTTGAACCCATTACAATCAGCACGGGCCAGCTTAACGAAGATTTTGAAGGTATGCTGGTAAAACTTGAAAACGTAACTTTTGCAGATGGCGGTTCAACTATACAAAGTACCAATTCTGTTTATTCATTTTATGACGAAGCAGGTCAGGGTGTACTCTATTCTGACCGAAATGGAAGACTCCCGGGACAAAAACTTCCGGAGGACCGAACTTCTATTACTGGAATCGTCTCACAATACCAGGGAGTTTATCAATTACTGGCGCGCGAAATTGCAGATCTTACCCTGGAAACAAACGCAACCAGGCACCATGAATTAAAACAAGATGTTTCCATTTACCCAAATCCTGCCAGTAGCCAGCTTTTTTTAAATACTAATTTGGTTATTAAATCAGTCGTTATTTATTCAGTCAGAGGAGAATTAAAGTTTCTTAAAACCGGTAACATTAAAAATATCGATGTTTCAGGATTACAAAGCGGAATGTACTTTTTAAGGATTCAAACCAATCTGGATGAATTCATTCATATAAAATTCCTGGTTCAATAAGAAATACAATTAATTGATGAAAAAAAATTCAAATAGATTTTAGGTAAAATTCATTCCTCCTTTCCAAAACATTTCAGACCTAAAGCGGTTTTTTTGCGAATGAATTTTTATTTTTGCTGCCTGATTCAAGGGGGACATTCAGAATTTATTACAGATGGAACAGGCACTTATAGATCGAATGCTGGAGGAAAAGGGATTTATTGACGAACCGGTAAATCCGAATGTTAAGCTGGTGGAAGAAATCAACCGGCTCAGGAAAGAGAAAAATGCGGTTATCCTCAGCCATTTTTATGTGGAAGGTGATTTGCAGGACATTGCCGACTACGTGGGCGACAGCCTTGGACTGGCGCAGGAAGCAGCCAAAACCGATGCGGATATGATTGTTTTTGTGGGCGTCCATTTTATGGCCGAAACCGCAAAAATTCTCAATCCCGGTAAAAAAGTTATTCTTCCCGATCTGAAAGCAGGTTGTTCACTTGCCGAATCGGCTCCGGCTGAGGCTTTTGCAGAATTTAAAGCCAAATACCCCGACCACAAAGTAATTACCTACGTAAATGCCACGGCAGCATTGAAAACCATGTCAGACATTGTTTGTACCTCGGCCAACGCAAAAAAAATAATCGACAGTTTTTCTGAAGATGAAAAACTGATTTTCGGTCCGGACAAAAACCTCGGAAATTACCTTAATAGCATCACCGGACGCAATATGGTATTATGGGATGGCGCCTGCATGGTGCACGAACAGTATTCGGTGGAAAAAATCATCGACCTGATGGACAAATATCCTGATGCTGAATTTATTGCCCACCCCGAGTGCGAGAAACCTGTGCTTTTAGTAGCCAAACACATTGGTTCAACTACCTCATTACTTAATTATACCAAAAGTAGTCCGGCCAAAAAATTCATTGTGGCTACCGAAAGTGGCATTCTTCACCAGATGAAAAAAGCATCTCCCGACAAACTGTTCATTCCGGCGCCATCGGTTGATTCTACCTGCGGCTGCAACGACTGCACCTACATGAAACTGAACAGTCTGCAAAAACTCTATGTCTGCATGAAACACGAACAACCGGAAGTGACTTTACCTGCTGATGTGATTGAAAAAGCCCGCGTCCCCATCGAACGGATGCTGGAAATTTCGAAATAAAATGCACCTGAAAAACCTGATTTCCACAAAATTTCCTCAGAACTATATCATAAAGCGTCCACTTTACGGGGCTTTGCTGATTGCGGGATTTACGCTGGTTTTTGCATTGCTTTATAAACCGCTTGGCTCCCACGCAAGCCGGTTTTTGGGTTACGAAGCAACAATGGCCGTTTATGCATTCATTTCCGGCGCCTCGCTTTTTGGCTGGATTAGCCTTTTGATCAGAATCAACTTTTTTTCAGATAAGGCCAAATGGACATTTTTCAAGGAATTGCTGGCAATCTTTATCCTGTTATTTTCTCTGGGTGTGGTCATTTATTTTGCCGCTTTTATTCTGGAAGAACCCGCAAACCGTTGGAACTTCCCCACATTTTTCGACTCGGTAAAAAATGCTTTCCTCATCGGCATCATCCCGTTTCTGTTTTTTACCGCACTGAACTACCTCTATTGGATTTCACCTGAAGAGAAATATGGCGCTTCATCCAATTCAGGCAGTGCTTCAGCCGTTGAAGAGCTGATTCAAATCAGTTCGCAACTTAAAAAAGAGTCGCTCAGCTTTTATCCCAGCCAGTTAATCTACGCCGAATCGGAAAGTAACTACGTTAATTTTTACATCCAGTCCGTTGATAAAGTGCAGAAAAAAGTCATCCGCAATTCCATCACCGATGTGGAACAGCAACTTTCACACATTCCTTATTTGGTGAGAACGCACCGGGCGTTTATCGTCAACCTAAAAAAAATCAAATCGAAAAAGGGAAACAGTCTGGGTTACCGGTTGCGACTATTGGGATCCGATTCCGAAATTCCTGTTTCCAGAAACAATACCCGGAATTTCAGGCAGCTCTTAAAACAATTCAGCTAATCCGTTCATCACAAATTTTTACCGTCTGTAACACCTGCTGACGGTTAATTTATCAACCCGCAACAAAAGTTTGCATCGTATCCCGGAAATTAGTCTGGTTCATTTCGTTTCCGTCTATTTGTGTCGAAATCAAAAATTTACGACAATGAAAACGAATAGGTACAACCTGGAAAAAATTCAAAAAATCATTCTTTTTAATCTTTTGGTACTGGTAGGTATTTTATATCCTTCACTGGTTTCGGCACAACCCGGTTTCACCATTTCCGGCGAAATTATTTCCGCTGAAAACGGGGAAGCGGTTGCATTTGCCAATGTTGCACTTTTCGATTCTGCACAAACCCTGATTTTAAATGGTGCGGCTGGAAACGAAACAGGGAATTTTATTCTGAACGGTGTGGCACCCGGAACGTATCAAATCCAGGTAAGTGCCCTGGGGTTCGAATCGTGGACTAAAAAAGTGGAAATGCACGGGAATGTAAATCTGGGTTTTGTTCCGCTACTCAACTCCAACGTTCAACTTAAAGATGTGGATGTGATTGCCGAACGTATAAAAGCAAAACCGTCGCCGGATAAAACTACGTTTTTTGTGAACAGTAAAATGCACGAATCGTCCAACACCGGGACCGACATCCTAAAGCTGATACCGGGATTGCAGGTGGATTTGCAACAGAACATTTCGCTGGAAGGCAGCCAGAATATTATCATTCTTGTTGATGGGAAAGAACGCGACCGCAGTTTTCTGAGCCAGTTGCCGGCTTCCAAAATCGATAAGGTGGAAGTTATCAGTTCGCCGCCGGCAAAATACGATGCCAGTGTTACGGGAGTCATCAATATTGTGCTGGCCAAGGGAAAAAATACCGGGCTTGACGGGCATGTTTACCTGGAAATTCCTACTTCCGGTTCCGTCATATTTCTCACGCCTGCTTACAGTCTGAATTATGGGTTTGGTAAATTTAATTTGTTTACTTCATACAACGGCGATTTACGTTATTTCAACATCACGGAATCGTATCGGAGGGAAATTTTCAGCAATTCTGAAATCAGTAAAATCATTTCAACCCAAAATGTGCGTCAGAAAACCTGGTCGCACCGGTTTCATTATGGGTTCGACTGGTTTTTGAACGAGCGGAACCAACTAAACTTTTATGCCTTTTACAATCCGTTTTCCCAGGAACTTGACGGCGATGTGGAAGTACAATCCACCGGATCAGAAACAACAAACTGGTTGGCCGAAAAAGAGGATAAAGACCTCAATTACAGTGGATTTTATTCGCTTTGGTACAATCATTTTTTCGATAAAACAACCGGACATGAACTGGCACTCGACATGAGCCTGCACAACCTGAAAGCTGAAAATGCCTCAATTTTCAGTAATTCCGAAACCGGTTATTTTCAAGAAAATAAGGTGAAACCAAACAACCAAAATATTCATATTAAACTGGACTACACCCTTCCGGTAAGCGAAAAAATAAAACTGAACGCTGGTTTCCAAACACGTCTTACAACAATGAATGACAGAAACTCCGCAACATTCCGGTATGAGGAAACTGTTTTTGCAGGATACGGGACCCTCAGCTACAAAACAACCAAACTGGAAACAACCCTGGGACTTCGGCTTGAAAACCAGAATACAAAATTACATGAAGAAAAAATCAGAAAAGAAATTTTCCTTTTACCGAATTTTTCGGCCATTTATAATCTGAATGAAAAGCAAACCCTGAAGCTGAATTACCGGCGTTCAGTTTCGTGGCCGGGATTTTACCAGTTGAATTCTTATACTTCAGTGGAAGACCCGTTTACGCTAAACTCGGGGAATGCAAACCTCAGACCCGAAACTCATAATCAGGTGAATCTTGAGTATTCCCGCCGTTTTAAAAACCATTTTGTCTCTGCACGTTTATTTTATCACAAAACTACTGATGCTATCCGGAATCTGATGTTTTTAAACGATAACGGCCTTTTTGAAATTCAGAAAAACAATCTGGGAGAAATCCGCAGAACCGGAATTCAATTTAGTGGTGCGTTGAGTTTTGGAAACGTGGGAATAAATCCGTACCTGAAAATTTTTGATGCCTTTTCCAAACCCAATCAACTGGTAGCTGAACACCAGATTGAATCAAAACATCAACTGGTTTTGGAATCGGGGCTCTCCGCATTTGCAACGTTTAAAAAAGGTTTTACGGCTTCAGTAATTTTTCAGTATGCCAGCCCGATGAATGAAATCCGGGGGAACACATTCAGCGATGCACTCTATTTTGTTTCCCTGGAAAAATCCTTTTCCAAAAACCTGAAAGCAGGAATTGTAAGCGGGTTACCACTGGCAAAAACCTTCACATACCAGGGCTCGGAAGTTGTCGGCCCGGATTTTTACCATTTTTCCAAAGGTGAAATACAGTTGTCAACGGTTCCGTTGTGGTTTAAAATCAGTTACCGGTTTTCTTCAGGCAAAAACGTGCAAAAAATTGAACGCACCGGAGAAGTTCCTGTGCAGGAAAAAAGGAAGGGATTTTAGCAGAAATTCACTGACTGAGCTGGTGGCTCTCAGTCCACCTGCTCAGTTGTGCTAAATTTTCGTACCCTGCTTTTCCAGGAATATCCTGTAATTTCTTTCCGGTTGGGGAAAACCAGGCTGAAAACCAGCGCCAGCAACACACTGGCTACCAAACCAACAAAACCATACAGCAGGAACGAAAGTGTCGTGTTGTTTTTCACCAGAATTAAAATTACAATTCCTGCCAAAACACCTATGAGCGCAGCCTTTCCAGAGATGCGCGGGAAGAAAATTCCCATTACAAACAATGCGCCCAGGCCGGCAGTGAGTAGCCCCAGAAAAGTATTGAACTGGTCCCACAGCGAGGCAATGTTCCAGGTAGCCAGCATCAGCGCCATCACAATCCCAAATACGCCTACAATAATTCCCGACCAGCGTGCCACAGCCATGTGGCTTTTATGATTTGCTTTTACTGCAATCACTTTGTAAAAATCGGTGGTAATAACTGCCGAAACCGAATTGATGTTGGATGACAATGTGGACATGGCCGCGGCAAAAATGGCGGCAATGAGAATCCCAGCCACACCCGCTGGCATTTGTGCCACAATAAACTGCGGGAACACCGAATCGATGTTGGGATTGAGCACCGACAAATGTTCCGGATTTGAGGTGTAATACGCATACAATCCTGTACCGAGCAAAAAGAAAATGATGGTCACCGGAATGGCCAGAAATCCGTTCAGCCAGATACTCCGCGCGGTGGCTTTTTCATCTTTGGTGGTCATGTAGCGCTGCACCACGCTCTGGTCGCTGGTGTATGTAATCAGGGTGTTGGCAAGTCCTCCAATCAAGACCACCCAAAACACCGGCTGCGAAAAATCGAACCGGAAATCGAAGGTATGAAACTTCTGGTGTTGGCCGGAAATATCAAAGAAACCACTCAACCCGCCTTCCACACCAACCAGCATAAATGCCAAAGCTGTAATTGCGCCGCCCAACAGAATAAAACCCTGGATTACATCGCCCCAAACAACGGCTTCCATGCCGCCGCTGGTACAATAAATAATGGTCACCACTCCCATAATAATGATTGCCCAGTAAATGCTAAACCCTGTAACCGCATTTAGTGCCAAAGAAGGGAGAAATAGCACTATGGCAATTCGGCTCACCATAAAAAACACAAACAAGGCCGAAGCCAGCCAGCGCACCGCCCGGTTAAACCGCATTTCGAGATACTGGTAGGCGGTATCGAAATTGAAACGCCGAAAAAACGGCAAAAAATAACGAATTACGATGGGCGCAATCATAATAATGGCCATGTTAAACATGAACATACGCCAGTCGGTGGCATACGATTTGGCCGGGATGGCAATAAAGGTGATGGCGCTAAGCGTGGTGGCAAAAATACTGATTCCAGCTGCCCACCATGGAATCCGTCCACCAGCTTTGAAAAAATCATCGGTGCTGTTTTCGCGCCGCATGAAGTAGAATCCCAGCAACAACATACCAATAAAATAGAAACCTAACACAATGTAGTTCAGCCAGCCAAAAACGGGTTTAACCGAAAACTGAATTTCGTGCAACAGCGGCGTGCGGGTTGCCGGTCTGATTTCGCCACCAGGTATGACTACCGTTCCACCCCACATCACAGCAGGAGCAACGGCCACAGGCGTTCCTTCCCAGCTGCCCGCTTCAAACCATTTGTCGGTAACGGTATTGTAAATTTTTATTTTTGAATTGAATCCGGAATGGTTTATCCAGAGCGAATCACGCAGTTGCCGGGCATTTTCGTCACCGGTTTGCATGGCGTAAATAGCTCGCTCTACATTATTGAAAGTATCTCCGAAATCGCCGCCCGCCAAAACTATGTGCGAAGCGCCAACCGGAGCCGCCGAAGCCACTGCCAAGGGCATTTCCATTTCCTGTTTCTGTTCCCAGTAACCAAACGATGGCCGGTAACGGAAAACATGGGGATAAAAAGTTGTGGTGAGTTCACCGGTTTTTTTGGCTCGCCCGCCAAAAACATGCAGGCTTATTTCTTCTCCATCCATTTGCGCAACTGCAGAAGCGCCTGAAACTGACAAGGGAAAATCCGAAAGGGTTTTCCATCCTTCTGAAAGTCTGGAAATATCAAGCGCCAGAAACTGGTTGGTTGCACCATTCTCGTTTTCGCCACCAATAACGTAAACCGTATTTCCAATCACCGCAGCAGCCGGACTTTTCACAGCCACAGGCAAAGCGGGATATTCCGAAATATCAACCGAAATGCCGTTCCAACTCAGCAAAATAACACGGTTACTCAACCCATCAGGCGACTGGCCGCCAACGCAAAGCACACCCTGCGGCAGCGAAACCGAAGCGCCTTCGCCCAATGGAACTGGCAGTTTTGAAGAAGCATTCAGTAAATTTACGCCATTTACCGTGCGTTCATAAACCAGCACCGCATCCGAAAAATGTTTTGCGCCGTTTTCCCAGGGTTTTCCTTCGGGGAAAGCAGTGCCGCCGGCAACCAGCAACACGTTGTTGTGCACACCGGCAAAAGTTCCGGCCAGTCCTTCGTTACCGGAAATTTCGTCCACATTTTCAAACAGCGGAAAACTTCGCTGACTGATTTGATTGATGGACGTTTCTGCTGCAACTTCTCCTTGCCAAATAACTAAGAAAAAGAGTAAAACCAATATTGTTGTTCTTTTAAAATGGCGCATAATATATTGATTACAAGACTAATTCAAAGAATAATTTCCCGCTGATAACGCAGATTTACGCAGAAATAAAAAAATCCAAAATCTGCGCTAATCCGCGACATCTGCGGGAGAAAATTTCACTTCAATATTTCCAATGTTTTCCAAACCTGGTACAACCCACGAGGAACATGAAAACAACCTTTCCATTTTCCACCTTTCAATGGCAGCAGCACTTCGCCCCGGCGGTTGAGATAACCAAACCATTCGCCATGTTCCGGGTCGGCAAAATGCGACCAGGTGTAATCGTGCACTTTTTCAAACCAGGTGAGGCATTGTTCATTCCCGGTAAGCGCATATCCCTTTACCAGGCTGATGAGCGTTTCGATGTGCACCCACCACAGTTTCTGGTCCCACTCCAGTTGTTGAGGCGGATTTCCCTTGATGTCGAGAAAATAGTATATGCCATCAAAATCCTTGTCCCAGCCATATTCCAACGTTCGCAGCACAATTTCCACCGCTTTTTCAGCCAATTCCGGTTTTTGCAACCGCACCGATAAATCCATGATAAACCACATGGCTTCGATGGCGTGGCCCGGGTTGAGCAGTCGGCCTTCAAATGAATTTGAAAAACTGCCGTCAGGTTTTACGTTCTCCAGAATCAATCCCGAGTCGGGCTGGTAAAACACCTCCATCACTTCGTGCAAAACTTTTTCAATGGTTTCATCCACCAAATCCTGAGGGAGCAGGTGTTCAATTTCCAGCGACAGGTTGCATAAAATCATGGGCAGCGAAAAGCCTTTCAACGGGCGGGTTCCGGGAACTGCTTTGTTGTATTTTCCTTTGGGATTGTCGCTGCGTTTTAAAATATTGTCGAAAGTATTTTTTGCGATTTGCCCGTACTCCTCATTGCCGGTGACTTTGTACAACTGGCCAAAAGCCATGGTGGCAAAGCAGTCGGAAAAAATGTTGTAGGGCTGCACCAGCGGCTTTCCTTCGCGGGTGAGGGAAAAGTACCAGTTCAGGTTTCTGTCGTGCCCGTATTTTTGCAGGAATTTGGCACCATGCAATGCCATGTCGAGCCATTCCTGTTTTTGCTCCACTTTGTTGAACAGTGTAGAAAACATCCAGACTTCACGACCCTGCAACCAGATAAATTTGTCGGTATCGAACACCTTTCCTTCGCGGTTGAGACAGGTAAAATAACCGCCAAACTCCTCATCTTTTGAGTGGTTTTCCCAAAAAGGAACCACGTTGCTGAGCAGTTCGTTTTTATAAAGTTGGGCTAAACTTTTAATGTCCATATTTCAAAATGTATTATTTTTTTCAATCATAAAAGCCAATATATCAGCTACTTAAAATTTAAAATAAAACTAACCGATTGGTTGCTAACCAAACGGTTGCTAACCGATTGGTTAGGAAAGTTATTATTCATATATTTGTGTCAACCAAAATAACAAAACGCCATGGTTTTACACGAAAGTCCTTTTGTATTCGGCAGAAAAGCAGTAGGTGAAAAATTCACCGACCGGGAGGCCGAAACGAAACGTTTGGTTTCAAACTTTCAGAACAAAGTGAACACCGTTTTGATTTCGCCCCGAAGATGGGGAAAATCTTCGCTGGTGAAAAAGGCCTGCGATTTGGTTACAAACGAAAAAACGATTGTTATTCAGTTGGATGCTTTTGGCATTCGCGACCCTAAGGATTTTTACACTTTGCTAACCACTGAAGTCATCAAAAATACTTCAGGGAAAGTGGAAACCTGGCTGGAGAATATCCGGAAATTTATCAGCCGGCTTTCTCCAAAAGTATCTTTTGGAACTGACCCTTTCAGCACTTTCGAATTAACGTTTAACCTGGAGTCCATCGAAAAGAATTACCGTGAATTACTGGACTTACCAGAAAAAATTGCCGAAGAAAAAAAGGTTAATCTGATTATCTGCATCGATGAGTTTCAAAACACCGCAAATTTTACAGAAGCAAAATTGTTTCACAAACGTCTTCGAACAGCCTGGCAAAATCACCAATCAGTTACTTATTGCCTTTACGGAAGTAAAAAGCACATGATGTCTAACCTTTTTGAAAAACAGTCCATGCCTTTCTATAAATTTGGTGAAACCATCAATCTGGAAAAGATTTCAGAAAAGCATTGGGTAGCTTTTATTACAGAAAGATTCCAGTCAACCGGTAAAAAAATTTCAACTGAACAGGCTGAAATAATAACGCAAACCGTTAGTACCCATTCTTACTACGTTCAGCAATTATCCCATTTAATCTGGCAACGCACACCTGATTCAGTTGAAAATGAAACTATTACTGTTGCCATTGAAGATTTGTTAGCGCAGAATGCCAACCTTTATCAACTGGAAACTGAAATGCTGAGCGAAACCCAGTTAAACCTTTTAAAAGCTGTTGCTTCAGGAATTGCAGAAGGCTTCAGTAATCCTGAAATTCTGACCAAATATCGCCTGGGTACATCAGCCAACATAAGCAAACAAAAAAAAGTTTTATATGAGAAAGAACTTATTGATATCAGAGGAACCAGACTCGAATTTCTGGACCCTGTTTATGAACTCTGGTTCAGGAAAAATATTTTGAGAATTCCTCTTCCATCCCAAGCGTTTTAACATCTTCGGTAAATTTCTGATAATCATCGCTACTCATGTTTTTTATGGGCGAACGGAATTCGCCGCAGTCAAAGCCAACATAGCGCATATAGGCTTTTCCGGTGGCAATACCGCCATATTTCCCCAGCAGGCGAATCATGTCGATGGCTTTTTGCTGCAACTGGCGGGCAAGAACGAGGTTGCCGGCATCAAATGCAGCAATCAGTTTATAATACAAGGGCGCTGCGTAATTAAAAGTGCTTCCCACGCCGCTACGGGTCCCTAAAACCAGTGCCGAAAGCAGATTTTCATCGCGGCCCCAAAGCATGTCGTATTTGCCATCCATAAAATTGATGCAGCTTTGGAAATCCATAAAATCTTCGTGCGTGTATTTAATTCCGGCCAGGTTGGGAATGGCAGGCGCTGCTTCATTCAGAAAATCATACATGGAAACGTAACAGCCCGTGAGCACCGGAATGTGGTAAAAGTAAACCGGAAGTTGTGGAACGGATTCAGCCACACGGGCAACAAAATCAGCCAGTTGACCGGCACCTGACGGTTTAAAATAATACGGTGCCAGTAATGCAATGGCATCCACGCCAATTTCTGCCGAGTGTTGCGCATTTTCAATACATTCCAAGTAGGAAGTCCCACCTGCAAGGTTGATGATTTTCACCTCCGGATCGGCCTTTGCAGCCGCCACCCACTGTTCGGCAGTTTTCATCCGCTCTTTTTGAGTGAGTGAAACGCCTTCGCCGGTAGAACCGTTGATAAATGCGCCAACTACTTTGTTCTGTTTCAAAAAATTGTAATAAACGGGAATGCGTTCATAAACTACAGCACCTTTTTCATCCATGGGAGCAAACGGTGCAGCTATCAGTCCTTCAAATTTTTTAGTTTGCATTATATTTTCTTGTTTAGTTTTTTCAACTTAACACTGGCAGTGAATAAAACTTAATCTTCACCTAAAATATCTTCCACCAGAACTTTCTGAAAATAAAGGTCTTTTACACCTTCGTACAAAATACCCACTGTGTTTTCATCCACCATGGTCATGCAGGAGTAACCAAAACCCTGTGTTTCGTTGAGCAAAACCTGGTTTGCTTCGGGCCAGGTGTGTCCCTGGTCGAGGCTGGTTTTGATGGTCATGTTTATACGAGCTTGTTTATCATTGGGATTGGAAAAGAAAAGCACCTGCTGTTTTTGCCCGTCCGTTTCCGCATACGTATCAATTATGCTGGCCATGCAATTTGGCTCTGGCAGTGCAGAATTGGATGAAGGATGGGTTGTCCATGTTTCGCCCAAATCGCTGGTAACGACCACTGCCCGTCCGTTGGTTTCATCTTTCACACGGCGGTTGAGGTCGTCGCGCATGTTGAGCATCAGGCTGCCGTCGGCCAGTTGCACCACCTGTGCCTCAGTAGTATTAGGTTTGGCGCCGGTGCCAACGTGCCAGGTTTCGCCACCATCTTTGCTGAACACGATGGTAGAGTGAGAAGTATATTGTCCTCCGTCGAGCGCTTTTTCGCCAATATCAGCTTTAAACTGCGCCGGAAAAACCAGTGTGCCGTCATCTAAAGTGATTCCTGCACCCGGACCCTGGAAAAACAACTGCCAGGCAGGGTCTTTTATCTGTTCGGTAATGTTGATTGGCTCCGACCAGGTAAGACCGTCGTCGGTACTTTTAACCAGCACAAACTGTCCGGTTTCAGTGGGTTTCATACCCGGTTTCGAGGCCCACCAAAGCATATCGGTTTCGGAAAAGCCGCTTATCCACAGTGCAGCCACCCAGATGGTTCCGGTGGTGTGGTCGTATAAAACAGCCGGGTCGCCAATTCCGTTGAGGCGTTCAGGGTTTCCACCCCATTCGCCAATGTCCATAATTACACGCATGGGTTCCCAGGTTTGTCCGCCATCGGTGCTGCGGCTCATGCCCACATCAATGTCTTCCTGCAAATCTTTGCTGTTGTTGTAACGGTTGTCGTAAACAGCAATCAGCGTTCCTTCGTTGGTGGTTACCATTCCCGGAATGCGGTAGGTGTCGCAGTTGTCCTGTCCGGCAGCGCGAACAACCTTTGCCGGACGGTAGGCAAACTCAGTTTTCGGTTCGAAGTTCAACACAGAACCGTCGTTGAACCGAAGCTCAACATTTTGAATGGAAAAACTTTCTGTAAGAACTGCATCATCTTTCACCTGAAATCCAAAAGAAAGGGTATGGTTTCCCGGGCCGATTTCAGCTGTTGCATTCACTTCGGCCCTGTTGTCCAGCAGTTGTAAACCATTGTCAGATATTGGTTCGAATTGCTCTTCGCTATTTTTCGAGTGATTAATTCTGACCGATTCCAGCATGTCGGAACTGCGGTTTTCTTCAAAATAAAATGTAGTGGTGGTTAACTGGTATGTTTTCCCTGTGTCGGGAACGGAAATCTTAATTTGCAACACATCCGGGTTTTCGCGGCCAACAAACAACGGAACGCGATTGAGATGTATTGAACTGGTGCTGAATTCAGGTGATTTCTCTTCATTTCCACAAGAGAAAAAAAGGGTTGTCAAAAAAAATAAAACGAATAATTTGTTCATTTTGATTTGCTTTTATGAGCGTTGAATATAACGAAAAATAACAGCTAAATATTTTTAAGAATGAATTCACAAGGATCCACCGACCTTTTAAAGACTATTGACAACCTTAGCCTGGTTGACCGGGTAGAAATGAACCTGATTGATTTTTTCATTAAAAAAGACTTTAAGCCCGGTGACGTGATTCCCAAAGAAATGGAACTAGCCAGTGCCATGGGCGTTAGCCGAACAGTTGTACGCGAGTCGTTAACACGGTTGAAAACACTGAGAATTATTGAGGCGGTGAAACACAAGGGCGCCATCATTAAAAACCCCGATCTTTCAGCACTCCTTGCAAAATCGATGATTCCACGGATGCTCGATGACAGTACATTAAAAGATATTTTTGAATTCAGGCTGGTTATTGAAATCGGTATGGCTGAATTGATTTTTCAGCATGTAACCCCTGAAGACATTGCCGAATTGGAGCAAATCATCAACATAGAACCGGAAAAATCAAACGATGTGCTGTTCGATATCCATCATGAAATCAGGTTTCATGGCAAGTTTTATGAAATAGCCGGAAACAAAACCCATCAAAAAGGTAAAACACATCGCGCACCAGGGCCTGGTGGATGTATTGAAAAATGGCACTCCCGACCAATTTCGCTCAGCCATGCGAAACCACCTGGAGAACCATTTTCAAAGGTTGTATGGATAATTGCAATCTTAATTTCTTCCACAATTTGCCCGTTCATATTTTTCCATTAAATCGGTAAGCAGGAGCAGTTCCTGCAGGTCTTCATCGGTTTTTTGTGATTCGCACAACTCGATGAACCGGTTGAGGGCATCGCGGTAATCGTCTTCAGTTTCTATTTCTGCAATTCTTTTACGCATATTTTTCTAATGAGCATCGAGCCAGTTGCCGGCAGCATTCATTTCAACGGTAAGCGGAACATCCAGTTCAACGGCATTTTCCATCATGTCTTTTACAATTTGTTTTACTTTTTCCAACTCAGGTTTATAAACATCAAAATTTAATTCGTCGTGAACCTGCAAAACCATCTTCGTTTTAAGTTTTTCCTTTTGAAACTGTTTATAAATATCAATCATTGCCACTTTGATAATATCGGCCGCTGAACCTTGTATCGGTGCGTTAATGGCGTTTCGTTCCGCCATTCCCCTCACTACCGCATTGGCTGAGTTAATGTCATTTAAATAACGTTTGCGCCCTTTAATTGTTTGCACGTACCCTTTCTTTCCCGCCAATTCTATCTGTTTATCCATGAAAGCTTTAATCTTCGGGAAGTTTTCAAAGTAACCGTCGATTAACTCTTTGGCTTCGGTACGCGGAATGTTTAGACGTTGTGACAAACCAAAAGCCGAAATACCATAAATAATTCCGAAATTGGCCGTTTTTGCTTTGCGTCGCATTTCAGAAGTTACCTCATTTTCAGGTACTTTATAAATTTTGGCGGCTGTTATGGCATGAATGTCTTTCCCTTCGCCAAACGCTTTCAGCATTTCCTCATCCTGGCTCAATGCTGCCATAATTCGCAGTTCAATTTGCGAATAGTCAGCCGAAAGAAAAGTATGTTCCTCGTCAGACGGAATAAAAGCCCGGCGGATTTCCCTCCCGTTATCGTCGCGGATGGGGATGTTTTGCAGGTTTGGATTTACCGAACTGAGTCGCCCGGTGGATGTAACAGCCTGGTTATATGACGTATGCAATTTCCCTGTTTTTGAGTTTACCATTTGCGGCAATGCTTCCACATAAGTTGAAAGCAATTTTTTCAATCCGCGGAACTCCAAAATCTTATTGATAATGGGATGCTTGTCAGCCAGTTTTACCAACACTTCCTCGGAGGTGGAATACTGTTTGGTTTTGGTTTTTCGTGCCCCGCTACTGGCTGAAATCTTTAATTTTTCAAAAAGAATGGGACCCATTTGTTTGGGCGACGAAACATTGAACTCCTCCCCGGCCAGTTCAAATATCTCTTTTTCAACCTGAATGATTTGTTCCCGTAAAGTAATTGCATATTCTTTCAAAACTTCAGTATCCAGTTTCACACCGGCCTGCTCCATGTGCACAAGTACCGGTACCAATGGCATTTCAATGGTTTCAAACAGTTCGCGCATTTCGTATTTATCCAGTTCAGGATCAATAGCGTCTTTCAACTGAAAAGTGAGATCGGCATCTTCGCAGGCATAGTCGCGCAATTTTTCTTTGGGAACCGAACGCATATTCATCTGGTTTTTCCCTTTTTTCCCAATCAGGTTTTCGGTATGTACCTTTTCGTAATTCAGATAAATTTCGCACAGATGGTCGAGGTTGTGTTTCTGTTCGGGCTGAATGAGGTAGTGTGCCAGCATGGTGTCATAAAGTTTCCCTTTTACCTCAATTCCATAGTTGTCCAGCATCAGCATATCGTATTTCAGGTTTTGCCCTATTTTCATGATGTTTACATCGGCAAAAATCTCGTGAAATTCATCCAAAACTTTTTGAGCCTCTTCCCGCTTTTTTGGAAGCAAAACACAATAGGCTTCATGTTTTCTGAATGCAAACGACATGCAAACAATTTCGGAAGAGTGTGTATCGAGTCCGGTGGTTTCTGTGTCGAAACAGAAAGCGTCGGTTATTGAAAGTTCGGCACGTAAACTGGCGCGCTGCATTTCATTTTCTACCAGATAGTATTGGTGTGGTACCGTTTCAATGTTCTCTTTTTTTGCGGTTGCCGGTTGCGAAGTTTCTACCTCGCCAAACAAAGTCTGCTGAACTGCTATGTCGGCTCTTACTTCCTCCAAATTAAGTCGTTCGGCCAGTGTTTTAAATTCCAAATCCTGAAAAATAGCCTTTAAAACTTCTTTATTAACCTCTTCGCGGGTAAGTCCTTTTTTATCAAATTCGATAGGCACATCCTGAATGATGGTCACCAGTTTCCGCGACAGGTAAACCTGGTCTTTAAACTCCAGCAGGTTTTCCTTCTGTTTGCCTTTCAGCTTGTCGATATTTTCGTAAATGCCGTCGATGCTGCCAAATTCAGCAATGAGCTTTTCTGCAGTTTTTGGCCCGATGCCGGGGCATCCCGGAATATTGTCGGAACTGTCGCCCATCAATCCCAGAATGTCAATGACCTGTTCTGTATTTTCGATTCCGAAGTTCTTTTTCACCTCGTCAGGTCCCCACACTTCGGCAGCACCGCCACTTTTGGCCGGTTTGTACATGCGAATGTGTTCTTCCACCAACTGCGCGTAGTCTTTATCGGGCGTCATCATAAAGGTGTCGAAACCCTCTTTTTTTGCCTTTTTCGCTAAAGTACCAATCACATCATCGGCTTCAAAACCCTTTTTTTCAATAATTGGAATATTAAACGCCTCAATGATGTTGCGGATATACGGAATGGATTTCCGTAAATCTTCGGGCATGGCCTCACGGTTGGCTTTATACTCTTTAAACATTTCGTGCCTGAAAGTTGGAGCATTCACATCGAATACCACACCAATGTAATGTGGATTTTCGGTCTCAAGTAACTGTACCAGTGTATTTACAAACCCCAGCATGGCCGAAGTGTTTACTCCCTTGGAATTAAACCGCGGATTGCGGATAAAAGCATAGTAACTGCGATAAATCAACGCATAGGCATCGAGCAAAAAAAGTTTCTTCGGGCTGTTTTCAGTCATAATAGTATCATTTGAACAACAAATTTAAAAAAATTGCCGGCGAAAGGCCGGTTACCATTATCCGGATTTATAAAAGCAACAAAACAAAAGTGTATATTCCGTTTAATCGCTTAGAATATTTTTTTGACACTCGGAATTTTTTTGACCAACCAGGCAACCAGAAAGCAAGCGACCAACGACAGGGGTGCCAGTGCAATGAATTTCAGCAGCGGCGGAGTTTGCCATCCGGCAAAAACAATACTGATGGCAACGATTACAGGAGTATGGAAAACAAACACGCCATAAGCGCTGTCGGATAATTGCCGGGCAAAATTTCCCTGCCGGTTTACAAATTTTTTCGCCATTCCCAGAAGGCCGATTATCAGGGAGAACCCCAACACCTGTTCCAAAATGGCATAGCCGGCACTTTGCCAGGTACCTCCGCCCATAAACAAATCGGCCTCATCGAAAGACCCTCCCAGAATAAAAATCAACGGAAATACAATAAACAGGACAAATTGCGCAAACAGAAACCATTTTTTTCCGGTTTTAAACGTTATTGAATCGAGCCAGTTATTTTTGTATGCAACAATTCCCAGAATAAAAAGAAAAATGTACTGCACAAAAAACGGGAACTGGAAATTGGTAAATGGCATACTCCATCCAACGGGAAGCCAGATGCGGATAAGGTATTGAAGAAAACCGGTAGCGATTGCAGCCAGAAGAATGCCAAACGTTCCGGGGAAAGGAATTTGCCGGTTCACTTTCACCGTTTTCACCAGTAAAAACACCAGGGTAAAAAGCAACAATGCCTCCACAAACCAGAGCGGACCAAATCCCGCACCTCTTTGATTTAACCAGAAATCAATCAAAAAAACCTCATCACCCCGGATAAAACGATGAAGAAGAAAAACAGTGAGCGGAGACAAAATAAAATAAAACAGCAAGAGCGGAATTCCCAACCGGATTAGCCGGTCCTTTACAAATTTACCTGTTCCTTTTCTTTTCAGGGAAGGCAAAATAAAAAAGGCCGAAACAAAAAAGAACATTCCCATAAAAAACGACTGGTTGGTAAGTACAAACAATAACATGGGAATAATTTCAGGAAATCCGGCTTCGGTTTCATTGTAATACCAACTGCCTGGTGCGCCATAAGTTATGGACAGGTGATGCAAAACCACCAGGCTTATAAGAAAAATACGGAGGTTATCGATGTACCAGAGGCGGGAAGAAGTATTCATATTAAAAGAATTAGTCATACCATCATTTCCTATGATAGTATGACTAATCTATAAATCATTACACTTTGGGCAACTCCCAGGGAGCGCGGTATTGAGGCACCAGATAACTGTTGGCATCGTCGTCGCCGATGAATTTGCTGTTATCAGCATCCCAGTACAACCGGCGACCGGTTTTAAAGGCAATGTTTCCGAGGTGGCAAACACGGGCCGTATTGGCAGCAATTTCAATGTTTGTATTGGGTATCAAATCCCGGTCTTTAATACAATCGATAAAATTTTTCATGTGGTTGTTCAATCCCTGACCGTCGCCTTTTTGCAGTTCCACACGTTCCATGGCCGGATTGTCACCACCTTCGGGAATCACTTCCCAGCCGCCACGGTCAACCACCAGTGTTCCATTGTTGCCAACAAAACCAACACCATGCGAACGGCCGTAATAGCCACCATCAATGCCAATTCCGTGGTCCCACAGCATGGTGTAGCCGTCGAATTCATAAAGTGCCTGCTGGGTATCCGGCGTTTCGCAGGCATCTTCGGGGTAGGCAAACTTACCGCCCATGGCCATCACCGATTTGGGTGCCTTTGCATTCATACCAAACAAAGCGTAATCAATGATGTGCACACCCCAGTCGGTCATCATGCCACCGGCGTAATCCCAGAACCAACGAAAAGTGAAGTGAAACCGGTTTTTATTGAACGGAAGTTTTGGCGCAGGCCCAAGCCAGAAATCGTAATCAACTCCAGCCGGAACATCGCTGTCGGGCACTACCGGCACCGATTTCATCCAACCCTGGTACGACCAGGTGCGCACACTGCGAATTTTTCCCAGCGCTCCTGAATGGACAAATTCGACTGCATCCTGCCAGTGTTTATCGCTGCGCTGCCACTGCCCCACCTGCACCACGTTTCCATACCTTTTGGCAGCGCGTTCCATAATGTTCAATTCCTCGATGTAATTGGCCAGTGGTTTTTCACAAAATATTTGTTTCCCTTCCTGGGCAGCATACACGAACGGAATGCAGTGCCAATGGTCGGGCGTACCAATAATAATCACATCAATTCCGGGTTCTTCAAGCAGTTTCCTGAAATCTTTAAAACCTTTGGGTTTGTATCCCTGAATTTTTTCAGTGTCGGCAATACGCTGGTTCAACACATTTTCGTCCACGTCGCAAATAGCGGCACATTCAGTATTTGGCTGGCGAAGGAATGCCTGCAAATCAGAAAATCCCATTCCTTTTGCACCAATTAACCCGCACACCAGTTTTTCATTGGCGCCCATACACGATGCAAGGGGCATAGATGCAGCCGTGCCAACCGCTGCGGTGGCCAAAGCCGACTTTTTAATAAAACTTCTTCTGTTTGTCATTTTAAAAAAGATTGCTGGAAGTCAGAAGAAACCAACTCGAAATCTTAAATCTGAATCCCATTGTTTTTTATTTGATATTTTTTTCAAAAGCAACCATCATGTTCATTAAATTGAATGAAAACTCGTAATGATGAAGAAACTCCTCTTTTGAAATATAATTTCTTCTTCTTGCCTTGAATAAGCAAGTTACAACTTCAGCCAATGAACGAATGGCCATTCTCATAAATCTTTTGAATTCGGGATTTGTTTGTCCGGTTGAACCCTCTGAAATATTCAGAGCAACAGAATCAGCAGCTCTTCTAATTTGAGAAGAAAGATTATAAAGCTCTTTTTGAGAAAAACTGTTGGTTAATTCATTCACCTTTTCACCCAAATCAATTGCTTTTTGCCAAATAATCAACTTCTCAAACTTAAATTCCATAATCTGATATTTTCTTTTCAGGCTCCTATCTTCGGACTTCTGACTTACGTCTCCCGTCTTCCGTCTTCCTGCTATTTCTCCTTCTGCATTGCATCGTCAAATGCCACATCAGATGGTTCAAAGTCGATGTTTTTTACAAACTGGCAGGCTTCGGCAGCACCGGCCTCGCGGTTCATACCGCTGTCTTCCCATTCAACCGATAACGGACCCTTGTAGCCTATGTCGTTCAGTGCACGAATAATGTTTTCGAAATTTACTTTTCCACGGCCCAGACTTCGAAAGTTCCAGTAGCGGCGGTTGTCGCCGAATTCGGAATGACCTCCGAAAACACCAATACCCATGGGCACATCACTCCAGTAGGCATCTTTCATGTGAACATGAAAAATGCGATCGGCAAATTCATAAATGAATTTCACATAGTCCACATGCTGGTAACCAAAGTGGCTGGGGTCGTAATTAAACCCGAAAGCGGGATGGTTATTCAGCGCATTTAAAGTGAGATGAGCAGAATGAATATCAAATGCAATTTCAGTGGGATGTGCTTCCAGTGCAAATTTCACCCCAATTTTCTGGAATTCATCCAAAATAGGAATCCAGCGTTTGGCAAAATCAGCAAAACCCTTTTCAATCATTCCCTTCTGGACGGGAGGAAACGAGTAGAGCATGTGCCAGATTGGGCTTCCGGTGAAACCGACTACGGTATCGAGACCCAACATTTTAGCCACTTTAGCCGTTTTTATTACTTCTTCTGCCGCCCGCTGCCGAACTCCTTCCGGGTCGCCATCACCCCAAATGTAATCGGGCAAAATTCCCTTGTGTCGCTCGTCAATTGGGTCAGAAACACATTGCCCCACCAAATGGGTGGAAATGGCAAAAAGTTTCAGTTCGTATTTTTTCAACAGCGCTTTCCTTTCGTCGCAATATGCCTGATCGGCTTTGTCGATTTCCATATGGTCGCCCCATGTACAGAGTTCAAGTCCGTCATAACCAAATGATTTGGCTCTCTGGCAAATTTTTTCAATGGACAGGTCGGCCCATTGTCCGGTAAATAATGTTACTGGTCTTGACATATCAATTTCGAGTTTAAAGTTTCAAGTTTCGGGTTTAAAGTTTTACCCATTTAATATTGTCATCGTACCCGGCTTTCACAACCGTGTCGATAAACTGCATTCCGCGGATGCCGTCTTCCATGCCTGGAAAATCGAGCATTTCGGCAGTAGGTTCTTTGCCATCCATTTTCGCCATCACGGTCATGGCAAAGTTGCGGTAGATGTTGGCGAATGCTTCCAAATACCCTTCCGGATGACCACCTGGTGTGCGTGTATTATGTGCTGCAATAGTACTGTTCATACTTGTTCCGACACGTAAAATTTGGGTTGGCTGGTTCAGCCACTTTAAAATAAGTGAATTGGGCTCGTGCTGGAACCATTCCAGTCCACCTTTATCGCCATAAACCCTGATTCTGATCGCATTTTCTTCTCCGGCAGCAACCTGTGTTGCCATCAAAACTCCTTTTGCTCCGTTATCAAAACGCAAAAGTGCTGCACCGTCATCGTCGAGCAGGCGGTTGGGAACGAATATATTCAATTCTGCACACAATTCAGTAACCCTCAAACCTGTAATGTATTCGGCCAAATGGTGGGCATGTGTACCGATGTCGCCCATGCAGCCGGCTTTACCCGAACGTTTCGGATCGGTACGCCACGAAGCCTGAGGATTGCCTGTGTCTTCCAGTTTTGAAGACAACCAGCCTTGCGGATATTCCACATAAACCTTACGGATTTTCCCCAAATCGCCGTCGGCCACCATTTGTTTGGCATGTTTTACAGCCGGGTAACCCGAATAAGTGTGGGTAAGTGCCAAAGTAAGGCCTGTTTCATCCAGTTTTTCTTTCAGCTTCAGCGCTTCGTCGAGCGTAAAGGTGATGGGTTTGTCGATTACCACATGAAATCCGTTGTTCAGCGCCATCATGGCCGGATCGAAGTGTACAAAGTTTGGAGTAACAATCGAAACAAAGTCCATACGTTCCCCTTCCTGAAGTTGGGCTTCCTTTTCAAACATTTCCTGGTAGGTTTCATACACGCGGTTTTCGGGCAGGTAATACAATTTTCCCGATTCTTTTGAAATTTTGGGATTTACACTAAAGCAACCGCAAACCAGTTCAATCTGGTTATCCATAAATGCGGCAAGACGATGGACAGCTCCAATAAACGCATCTGTTCCACCGCCAACCATTCCCATTCTGAGCTTTCTATTCATAACTATTTTTGTTTATGTTGATTTAGAAAAAATTTGACCCTAAAATTAGCAACTCTTTTAGAAGGAAACAAGCATGAATTCAAAAAAGCCTTGTCTTGCATGAAATTCGGGAACAATTCATTATTTTAGCCCATTCATATTAAAATACAATTAAAACCGATAAACCATGGAAAGAAGAAATTTTTTAAAAAATGCGGCAGCCAGCGGAATTGCAATGGCAGGACTTGGTAGTGTTTTTGGCGCAACCGCATCAGATTCAGTGATGTCGAACGAAGCCAAATTTAAGTTGAAGTATGCGCCTCACTTTGGCATGTTTAAAAACAGTGCCGGCGATGATTTGATTGACCAGCTCAAATTTATGGCCGATCAGGGGTTCACTGCTTTTGAGGATAACGGGTTGCTGGGACGAGATGTGGCAACTCAGACAGAAATTGGCGAAACGCTTGAAAAGCTCGGGATGACCATGGGCGTTTTTGTGGTTCCCAAAGGAGGCAATCTCGCAAATACATTGGCAGCCGGCAAAAAAGAACACCTCGACATATTTCTGGACGGGTGCCGCAAGTCGGTT
Organism: Mariniphaga sp.; assembly: GCA_041686935.1. Classification (GTDB taxonomy): domain Bacteria; phylum Bacteroidota; class Bacteroidia; order Bacteroidales; family Prolixibacteraceae; genus Mariniphaga. The sequence goes on from JAWLCW010000001.1 coordinate 57,493, forward strand.
GAAGCGGCAAAACGTGTGAATGCGAAATGGATGACCGTTGTTCCTGGTGCATTTGAGCGGAGATTGCCCATTGGAATACAAGATGCCAATGTTATTGAAGCATTGCGTCGCGGTGCCGAAATTTTTGAACCACATGGACTTACCATGGTTCTTGAACCACTTTCAGATTCACCTGATTTATATTTGCAAACATCAGATCAGACTTATATGATTTGCAAAGCAGTAAACAGCCCGGCCTGCAAAATTCTTTACGATATTTACCACTTGCAAAAAACCGAAGGACACCTGATTCATAATATTGAACTTACATGGGATGAAATTGCCTATTTTCAGGTTGGCGATAATCCGGGAAGGAAAGAACCCACAACCGGAGAAATTAACTACAAGAATGTGTTTAAATATATTTACAACAAAGGTTTTAAAGGAGTTGTGGGAATGGAACACGGAAACGCAATGCCTGGAGCTGAAGGTGAAAAAGCACTGATAAAGGCTTACCGTGAAGTGGATTCGTTTGAAGTTTAACACATTAAAAGGGGTGCACTTTTTTAGTACACCCCTGTGGTTTTTTACGCCGCGACGCCGGAAAAAACTTCTTCCAGAACATCGGGATACTTATCTTTAAATTTTTGGTAGCACCAATCGTGCAATTGCTGAACCTCCGAAGGTTCTACCCACTGAATACACTTTGCAAGTTCTTTCCTGAACAGGGCCTTGCTAAAACTCACTTTGGGTAAAATAACTTTTGCGTAATCGAGCATGGTTTAAATATTTTAGTATTATAAATCGTCATTAATATAACAGCTAAAATCAAATAAAGGTATGTTGTAAAATATGGTTTAACAATCATTAACAATGCCATACCGTTTTGTCTTTTTCTATCTGATTGTTTCAATGTCGGTTACCCAAAATATACATAATACTGTTTTAAAACATTAACGATTTTTTACAGCATTTTTCCAAAAAATTAATCAGATGTTCGAATATTTTGAACAAAATCTGCAACACACTTTTGTATTTTGTCGCACTCTTGCAATTCTTTTACAAAAGCACTCCCAATAATGGCTCCACTTGCATATTTGCAGGCATTGGTAAAAGTGGCATGGTCTGAAATTCCAAAACCAATCAGCCGTGGATTTTTCAGTTTCATTTGCTGAATCCGTTCGAAATAATCCTGATGAAAATCTTCCACTTTTTTTCCGGCGCCGGTAGTTGAGGCTGAAGAAACCATATAGATAAATCCACCCGAAGCTGTATCAATTTGCCGGATGCGTGGTTCCGGAGTTTGAGGGGTGATCAGTAAAACATTATGCAGGTTGTTTTCTGTGAAATGTTTCTTGTACTGCGTGTCGAATTCCTCCAAAGGCAGGTCGGGTAAAATAGCGCCATCGATTCCCGTTTCGTTGCATTTTTTGCAAAATTCTTCCACGCCAAACTGCATAACAGGATTGAAATATCCCATGAGAATAAGCGGAATTTTTACCGACTTCCTGATGTCTTTCAATTGCCCGAAAAGCAGTTTCAGTGACATCCCGTTTTTCAGGGCAACTTCACTGCTGCGCTGAATGGTTGGTCCGTCGGCCGTTGGGTCGGAAAACGGAATGCCAATTTCGATGAGATCAACCCCGTTTTTTTCCAGTTCCTGAATGATTTCAACCGTGTCGTTCAGTTTGGGAAATCCGGCCGTAAAATAAACCGAAAGTATGTTCTCTTTTTTAGCTTCATAAAGCTGGTTGATTCTGTTTTTCATATGATTAAAATTGTTTGTTTCTAAAGGTATCATATGGAACCCGCATGGATATTTAATCATTCTCTTGGGTGATAATTATTACCATGCTCGTTTCATTTTTCAAAGATTATTCGGAAGTCCGAAGACGGAAGACCGAAGTTTCTATTGTTCTCACTACTAATTACTAACAACTCTGTACTAAAATTAATAGCCAAAATAATCCAAATACGTTTCCATATCCTTGTTCCCGCTGCCCGAGAGGTTTATGACGTTCACATCGTTCGGTTTCATTCTAATTTTTTCGAGGGCTGCCAACGCATGCGCCGACTCCAGTGCAGGGATGATTCCTTCCTTTTGCGTTAACAAAAGCGCCGACTGCAAAACTTCTTCATCAGTGGCAGCCAAAAATTTTGCCCTTCCGGTTTTAAAAAGATGCGCGTGTAAAGGTCCTATTCCGGGATAATCGAGCCCCGCGGAAATGGAATAAGGTTCGGTAATTTGCCCGTCGTGGTTTTGCATGAGCATGGTACGGCTGGCATGAAGCACTCCCGGAGAACCAACCAATAAGGTAGCAGCTGTTTCCTGAGTCTCTACCCCTTTTCCGGCAGCTTCCACGCCAATTAATTCTACCTGCTCATCGTCAAGATAATGATAAAACGCCCCGGCAGCATTGCTTCCTCCGCCTACACACGCCATTATCCGGGTAGGAAACTCACTTCCGGTTTGTTCCAGCAATTGACTTTTCATCTCTTTGCTGATGACTGACTGAAACCGGGCCACCATGTCGGGGAACGGGTGTGGCCCCACCACCGAACCAATGATATAGTGCGTGTCTTCCGGATTGTTAATCCAGTCGCGCATAGCTTCGTTGGTGGCATCTTTCAACGTTTTATTGCCACTATGCACAGGAATCACCTCAGCGCCCAGCATTTTCATTTTTTTTACGTTGGGCGCCTGCCGCTGTACATCGAGTGCGCCCATATAAACCACGCATTGTAAGCCCTTTAGCGCACAAACCGTTGCGGTTGCTACACCATGCTGACCAGCGCCGGTTTCCGCAATAATACGGGTTTTCCCAAGTTTTTCAGCCAGCAAAATCTGCCCTACTGTGTTGTTTAGCTTGTGCGACCCGGTGTGGTTCAAATCCTCGCGCTTGAGATAAATTTTTGTTCCATAATGTTTTGAAAGCCGGCCTGCAAAATAGAGCGGCGACGGCCTGCCCACGTAGTCTTTCAGTAACTGGTCAAACTCATTTCTAAATTCCTTCGATTCGATAATCTCCAGATAACGGCGTTTTAATTCATCTATATTAGCAAACATCATTTCGGGAATCCAGGCTCCACCAAACTCCCCGTAATATCCTTTTTCGTTTACATCGTATTTCATTGTATTTTCTTTTTCTATGTGATCTATGTGCCTATGTGGTATTTTTTTTAACCACAATAGGCACATAGATCACATAGTTATATTCGCGATAAAAGTTTTTATTTTTTCAATATTCTTCAACCCCGGTTCATCTTCAAAACCGCTGTTCAGATCAATTCCAAAAAGTTGCGGATGTTCGAGTTGTTTGATTTCTTCCGCATCATCCGGCCCAATTCCACCACTTAAAAAGAAAGGAACTTTTCCCTGGTATTTTTTCAGAATTTCCCAGTTGAATTTTTTTCCTGAACCACCGGGAACCTCTGATTTGGTGTCGAACAAAAAATAATCGACACTTTTTACAAAGGCTTTCAATGATGAAAATTCAAAATCATCGTTCAGGTTGAAGGCTTTTATCACTTTCAATCCCTGTTTTTTCAACAACTGGCAGGTTTTCGGGTTTTCTTTTCCGTGTAGCTGAATGTAATCAAAGCCGAAGTTTTTGGCCAATCCCAAAATTTCAAAAGCGTTTTCATCCACAAAAACCGCCACTTTGGTTTTGGATGAATGGAAAAGTCCCGGTTCAGTATTTTCCCCCACAAACCGTTTCGATTTTGGGTAAAATATAAATCCCAGAAAGTCAACCGGTAATTTTTCCACGGCCTCGCGATTGGTGGTGAATTTCATTCCGCAGACTTTTATTTTCAGGTCTTTTTTTATCATTTTATTTTCTATTTTAATCAGGAGATTTCTCAGTCGTGCCTCTTTTGAAATGACGGCTGCGAAAAACGCTTGTCATTTCGACGACACAGGAGGAGAAATCTGTCACTATAAAGCTTCATAAATTTCGTTATTCATAAACCTCCAATTTGGATTAAATTCATTTATCAAATTATCCTTTTTCTCCCTTCTCCATTTTTTTATTTCTTTTTCTCTTTCAATAGCATCATTAATTTCCTGAAAATGTTCATAATATATTAGAAAATGGCAATTGTATTTTTTCGTGAATCCGGGTATTAATCCGTTTTCATGCTCATATATCCTTCGTTGCAAATCGTTAGTAACCCCAATGTAAAGAACTGTTTTGTTCTTATTGGTAACAATGTAAATGAAATAATTATGGTCTCTCATTTTTTAGTATTTATGTTACAGTAAAATACTACTAGTTTTGCACTGTCATGCGAACAGATTTCTCATCCGCCAATAGACGGATTCGAAATGACATCCACTAACAACGTATGTCATTTCAACGAGTTTGCGAAAGAAAATCTATCCATTACAACTGCATAATTAACTTTTTACACGCCTCTGCCGGATTATCTGTTTTCATAAATGTTTCTCCAATCAGAAATCCTTTAAATCCGCTTTTCCTTAAATAGTGAATGGTTTCAGCACCGGCCAGTCCGCTTTCCGAAATTTTCACAAACTTTTCGGGAATAAGTTCAGCCAGTTTTACGGAAGTTTCCACATCCACTTCAAAAGTTTTCAAGTTGCGGTTGTTCACACCTACTATATCCACAAAATCGTTTATCGTTTTTAATTCATCGGCATTGTGAATTTCCATCAAAACTTCCATGCCCAGACTTTTGGCTTTTTTGGCCAGTATCTTAGCCTGCTCTTTTTCCAGGCAGGCAGCAATTAGCAAAATCACGTCGGCGCCAAAAGCTTTTGCTTCCACCAACTGGTAAGTGTCAATTATAAAATCTTTCCGGAGGATGGGAATCCCGGGATTGACCTCACGCGCCTTGGCCAGGTTGGCCAGTGTTCCGCCAAAGTATTCGTAATCGGTTAAAACCGAAATCCCGGCTACGCCAGCTTCAGCGTAACCTTTGGTCACTTCTTCCACCTTCACGCGAAAATTGATTTCTCCTTTCGAGGGCGATTTTTGTTTAAATTCGGCAATTATTCCGGAAGAACCGGGTTTGAGCAAAGCAGCTTTTAGCGAATTACATTTCCGTTGGTAACCCGGATATTTTTTAAGTGTCGCCACCGAAACCACTTTTTTCTGCCGGACAACTTCGCCCTTTTTGGTTTCTACTATTTTTTCGAGAATGTTCATACCACTGTATTATGCGCTTAGCGGCTCCAAACCGCTAAGCGCGTGTTAAAATGTTGTTACTGCTTTCAGTTTTTGCAACGCTTTCCCGCTTTTCAGCGATTCACCCGCCATATCCACACATTCAGGCAAACTTTTTTCAGGAAAAACCAAGTTCAATCCCACTGCGGCGTTGGCCACCACCACATTGTTTTGTTCTTTGGATCCTTTTCCTTCCAGAATGTTCATAAAAATACGGGCAGCCTCTTCTATGGAATCGCCGCCATAAATAGTTTTGGGATGAATTTTTTTAAACCCAAAATCGGTCGGCGTAAGATAACCCTCCGATTTCTTTTGTGCAAACCGTGTTGTATCGGTCAGCGAAACCTCGTCATATCCATCGTTGCTGGCAATTACGGTAAAATTTACATCCAGCGTTTCGTAAACATTTTTATAATGGTTAAAATTTTCAGTATTGTTAACTCCCAGCACCTGATATTTAGGTGAGGATGGATTCACCATTGGGCCCAGAATGTTGAAAAAAGTCTGCACTTTCAACGAATGGCGAACCGGGGCAATGTATTTCATGGCCGGGTGGAAAAGCGGAGCATGCATAAAGCAGAAGTTGCTTTTGTCCAGGTCGTTTTTCAGTTTGGCCGGGTCGTTGCTAAATTTGTACCCCATCAGTTCAAGCAGATTGGACGAACCACTGGTTGACGAAACGGCGTAGTTGCCATGTTTGGCCACATTCACTCCGCTGCCGGCAATTATAAAACAGGCCAGCGTGGATATGTTGAATGTGTTTTTTCCGTCGCCGCCGGTTCCAACCACATCAATGGGGTTGTAATCCGAAAGGTCGGTTACAAGGCACAGCTCCGCCATGGCATCACGAAACCCAGCCAGCTCATCGGAAGTGATTGGCCGCATTTTAAAAACGGTTAGAAACGAGGCAAATTCCACCTCGCTGTGCATTCCTTTTCCCACCTCCAGCAAACTTTGCCGGGCCTCAGCGCGTGAAAGCGTATTGCCTTCAAATAAATATTCAAGTGTTTTCTTCATATTAATCAACTTTTTATTTTGCGGTGCGTACAATGTCTGTTTTTCAATGAACGGAAATGGACGCACCTCGATTTAATTGCCAAATTCCATCCCCGGGATAAATCCCGGGGCTATTTTTATTCTCCCCCTTTGGGGGAGTTAGAGGGGGCTCCCAACCAGTTTTCAAGTATCTTTTCGCCCAATGGTGTTAAAACCGACTCGGGATGAAACTGAACCCCTTCCACATCGAACGTTTTGTGTTTCATCGACATAATCCTTCCTTCGTTGTCGAAGCTTGTGATTTCGAAGCATTCAGGAAGATTTTCCTTTTCCACAATCCAGGAATGATAACGTCCCACATCAAACAAATCGGGCAACCCGTTAAAAAGAACAGAGGGGTTGGCAGTAAGCTTAACAGGAGTTGCCATTCCGTGAATCACGCGATTCATATTGTTTAGTTTCCCGCCAAATGCTTCGCCGATGGCCTGATGACCGAGACAAACTCCCAGGATACTTTTTTTCGGCGCATAAGTTTTAATGATGTCCAAAAGCAATCCGGATTCATTCGGCAGTCCGGGTCCCGGGGAAAGCACAATTTTGTCGTACTTTTCAATTTCGCCCAGTGCAATTTCATCGTTGCGAAACACATCAACCGGCAGGCCTGAAATTTTTTTTATGGCATGCACCAGATTGTATGTGAATGAATCGTAATTGTCAATAACTAAAATGGAGCTTCCCCCGGCCTTCGCCAAATGGCGAAAGGGGTGAGAAGAGAAGCCTTCCTTTGTCCCTCCATGGGAGGGAGATGTGGCCGCGTTCTTTTTATTACTGTTTTCTTTTGATATCATTTTACTTTGTTTTTGCAGATTCATTTTTTCTCTTTCTTTTCCCCCTTCTTCGGAGGGGCCAGGGGAGGCTTTCTTTTAATTAATCTCCTTCGCCATTTCAATGGCTTTTTTCAATGCAGCCAGTTTGTTGTTTACTTCCTGCAGTTCGCTTTCTTCTTTCGAATCGGCCACAATTCCGGCACCGGCCTGGTAAAACAGGCGGTTGTTTTTGCTCAGAAACGAACGAATCATGATAGCATGGTTCACTGTACGGTCGAAACCCAAATAACCGATACAACCACCGTAGTAACCTCGGTTTTGATTCTCGTACCGGTCAATAAGTTCCATCGCTTTGTATTTGGGCGCTCCGGAAAGCGTACCTGCCGGAAACGTTTCACCCAGCACTTTTATCAGGTTGGTATCGTCGGTGATTTCTCCGGAAACCTGCGAAACGAGGTGAATAACATGAGAATAGAACTGCACTTCGCGGTAGGTTTCCACCACCACATGGTCTGCATTCCGGCTCAGGTCGTTGCGGGCCAAATCAACCAGCATCACGTGTTCGGCGTTTTCTTTGGGGTCATTGCTGAGTTGCTCCGCCAGTTCGCGGTCCTGCTCGTCGTTGCCGGTACGTTTAAACGTTCCTGCTATGGGATGGATGTACGCTTTGTTTTGCTGAATACGAATTTCGGCTTCAGGACTGGAACCAAAAATCCGGTAGCTTCCATAATCGAAATAAAACAAATAAGGCGACGGATTGATGGAACGCAGTGCGCGATACACATTAAAATCATCGCCCTCATACTGTTGCGAGAACTGTCGGCTTAATACAATCTGAAACACATCGCCCCGGAAACAATGCTGTTTTCCTTTGGTAACCATCTGCATGTATTCCTCGTCGGTAATATTCGAAGCTTCGCTGTTCAGGGGTTTAAACTTGGCCGTCGAAAAATTGAGGTTAATCAGCAGGTGATGAATGTAATCCATTTGTGAGTTTTCGCCATCGAGCAGATTTTCAACCATATGAATCTGGTTTTTATGGTGGTCGATGGCCACAATGTACTTGTAGAAACAATATTTCACTTCAGGAATCTGATACCCGTCTTTTTTTTCAGCGGTAAAATGAATGTTCTCGAAATGCTGCACTGCATCGAAATTGATATACCCGAACAGCCCGTTTGCCGGAATTTTTATTTCTTCGGATTCCACATTGAACGTTTTGAAAAAAGCATCCAGTTCATCGTGAAGTTTTCGCTTTTCTGAAAGCATGAATTTCTCTTTCTCTTTTCCCGGGAACTCGCGGGTTACTTCGCTGTTGTTGACCGTAAAACAGGCCACCGGATTGAAACACACAAATGAGTAAGCATTTTCGTGCCCATGGTAATCCGAGCTTTCCAGCAGGATGGCTTTGGGATAAAGCGTTCGCAACCGCAGGTAAATGCTCACCGGCGTTACCGTGTCAGCCAGAATTTTGCGAACTACAGGTTTAAATTTCAATTTTTCCATGTTATTCTATTTTGTTTCTTATTCATTATCAATGGTATCCAAGAAAAACGGCTCACCGTGATTCGATGAGCCGTTTTTGCTTTTCGGGCAATAGCGTCACTTCTCTTCACGGATTTGTAAAAAGTTGCTGCGCCACCACCAGTTTGTATTTTTGTAAACTTTCATTTTAATTTTCCTTCCAATTCTCTTTCAACAGCTTTTCTTATCATTTTGTTCTTCGGTTTTAAACAAAAAAACCTGCCCTTTTGAGGAGCAGGTCCAAATTGAAATATCTTTAAAATACCAATATGGCTATAAACTCCTCACTTAAGTAAGAAGACCCCACCACGGAAGCCATATTGTATTTATATTTTGAATCATTTTTTCTTTTAACTGGGGTCAAAAGAATAAAAAAAATTTCACAAACAAAAAAATAAGACCATTTTTTTTCTATAACCTTCCTATTAATTTATCGTAATCTATTGTGTCGTTTAAATCATTAAAATAAAACGGCTATGCAAAAATTAACTGACTATCAAAGGCTAATCACAAGCATTGCGGCTTTCGTATTCGCAGTGCACTCTGTTTTTTCACAAATCCCTGAAATAACCTGGGAAAAGAATTTTGAAATTCGCGCATCACACTATTTTTCCGATATTCTGGAAATGCCGGGAGGGAATTTTATTCTGTTGGGTGCCATTGAAAAGCCGGGTGACCGGAGCTATGACATTTGGCTTCTGGAATGCAACAGCCAGGGCGACACATTAAAAACAAAAGTGTTTGGATTTCCCGGGAATGATATACCGATGAAAGTTGTTGCCAACGGAGAAAACGGATTTCTGGTTGCATACTTAAGTAAACCGGAAGATAAGGAGAGTTATGCCCGGCTGCAGGCAGTGGACCTGGCTTTTGCCGAACTGTGGACAACAGAAACCGAACAGCCATCTGCTCTTTTGCGAACCGACGTAACGGTGGACCAATCCGGTCAAATCTGGTGGCTGAATACTTTCAATAATCAGGCAGGACAATCAGATGTTTTGCTTTGGAAACTGGACAAAGAAGGCAAAAAAACAGCAGAGTTCAGTTTTGAAGAAAACAACCCGGCAGCGGGTTATGCCATTCGTACGCTTCCCGACGGAACGCTGGCTGTTTCCAGTCAGGTTCAGTCCCCAAAAGGAAAACCTACAATTCAGGTGATTCGAATCGATACGGATGGAAAAGAATTATGGAAAACACTCGTTCCGCAATCGGATAAAATACTTACGCCGCAGTGTTTGTGTTGTTCTCCCGATAATACTTTGCTGGTGGGTGGTTACACCGGTTTATGCTACAACCCGGATGCACCAACAGAAGAGCAAATCTGGGACTATGATTATTTGCTCACCAAGCTGGATGCCACAGGGAAAGTGCTCTGGACACAAAACTACAACCGTGAAGGTTCGGAGAAAGGAACTGCCATTGCCGTTTTGCCCGACGGGAATATTATGGCTGCCGGCAAATGTGAAACCTCGTTTTCCGGCACCATTGGTCCGTGGTTGCTGATGGTCGATAAAAACGGGAAAATGGTAAAAGACACGGTGTTTAAATTCCGGTTTGTGCACGACCAGGCCGCACGTATTATTTGTACGAATGACGGAGGATTGCTGATGATTGGACCGGGATACATAGAAACAAAAAACCGGTTGACAGGCTGGGTGAAAAAGTTAAATCCGGTTTTGTAAAGGATTGATTCCGTTTTTATTACCATATTAAACGCCAACCCCATTATTCTTTTTTCTCCGGTAAGGGAACCTGCCCTTCCTCTTTTTTTTCTATATATGATTTTACAATGGCATGAGCCGCCAGCGGTGCAGTAAGGTAAATAAAGATCACAATAAATAACCCTTTGATATAAACTATCGGACTGTTAAAATAGATGCTTACGCCCAGTACAATTAAAAAGATACCGAATGACGGGGCTTTGGTTCCGGCATGAAGCCTGCTGTACAAATCTTTGAAACGGACAAGACCAATGGCTGCAACCAGTATAAAAAATGCCCCTGCAAGTATAAATGCAGAAATGATAATATTAACCATACCTGTGTTTTAAATAGGTTGAAATGGCAACAGTGCCAATAAACGAAATAAGTGAAATAATTACGGGAATGTCGAAATATATTGACTTGTTAATCATTATGCTGTAAACCAAAACAAATCCCATAACTACCGATGCAATCAGGTCCATGGCAGCAATTCGGTCGTTAATTGACGGGCCCTTTAACAGGCGGGCAAAAGCCAGAACCAACGCTGCCAGTAAAAGCGAAAAAGCTATTAGTAATACTATTGATGAAAAGTTATTGTCCATAATTTTATCCGGTTATTCGTTTAATTTTATCCTGAATGTCCATTAAATCTTTAAGCATAATGTCATCCGTTGAATAATAAAGAACGTGTATAATTAACTTTTTTCTGTCTTCGGTTATGTCCATACTTAACGTACCAGGTGTCATAGAAAGCAGATTGCTGAAAAGAAGCAATCCCAGGTTCGATTTCAGCGTTACAGGCACCTCCATAAAAGCCGGTTTGGTATGCATTTTTGGCGTAAGTATATCCCATGCAATATAAATGTTTGCCTGTACCAGCTTAACCAGGTAAAACACAACAAACTCCAGAATGTAATATGCCTTTTTTATCAGATTCATGGATTTAATCCTTTTAAAACGGTTTCAATATAAAGTGACGGATCAGTAAGCTGATTGGCCGCTTCCATGGTAAAGTTGAACACGAAAACAGCAAGAATTCCCATCAATATACTTATTAATCCCAAAAACACAGAAGGGAAGTATTCCGCAAACTGCAGTTTCCGGTAGGGTTTCGACGCATATTCATTTTCGGGCTGAGCCTTCAGAAAAGCTTCGTTCCAGATTTTTATCATGGAATAGAGAGTAAGCATTCCGGTTATTATAGCCACAGCCGTTATAATGTAATTCCCGTTTTCGATGCCTGCTTTTATCAGTATAAACTTGGCAAAAAATCCGGAAATGGGTGGAACACCAGCCAGTGCAAACGCAGGTATTACAAAAAGCACCGCCATGAGCGGACTCTGTTTAAAAAGTCCCCCAACATCTTTAAGCTCGAAAGTTCCCCGGGCTTTGTTAATCATACCCGAAACAAGAAATGTGTTGGTTTTGGCTACCATATTGTGCATGGTAAAAAAGATTCCTCCGGCAATGGCAAGGGGGGTAAAAATTCCGAGGCCCATCACCATATATCCAATCTGGCTGATGATATGGTAAGAAAGAATCCGGCGGGTTTCGTAATGCGCCGCCGCCGCCATACCTCCAGTAACCATGGTGAAGCCTGCAATTACAAGCAAAAGCTGATGCCAAAAATGCGGGTCGTGCACAAAAAACAAAGTAAAAAACCGGAAAAAAGTGTAAACGCCCACCTTGGTGAGCAGCCCGGCAAAAAGTGATGAAATTGTAATATTGGGCGTATGGTAAGAAGCAGGTAACCAGAAATAGAGCGGAAAAACCGCTGCTTTAATTCCAAAAGCCACAAAAAACAGAACGGCAGAAGTGTTCATCAAAATGGCCTGACTGTCGTTTTTAAGAATTACGGACAGGTGGGCCATGTTCAGTGTGCCGGTTTTACCGTAAAGTAATCCAACGCCTGCTAAAAAGAAGAGAGAACCAACCAGGTTAAGCGCCAGATACTTAATGCCTCCTTCAAGTTGCTCTTTGGTCCGGCCAAGGGTTACAAGCACAAAAGACGACATAAGCATCACCTCGAACCAGACAAACAGGTTGAACACATCGCCGGTAATGAATGCGCCGTTCAATCCCATTGTGAGGCCAAAAAAGAAAATAAAAAACCGGTTCAACCCCATGTTTTCGGGTAAAAACCTAAGGGCGTAAATGGAAACGGGAAAAATAATCAGAGCTGAAACAATCAGCATCAGGCCGCTCAGGTAATCTACAACAAGTGTAATTCCGAACGGTGCTTCCCATCCGCCCATTTGCAGGGCAATTACACCGTATTTCTGCACCAGCATAAAAAGATAAACCGAAATCAGAATCAGGGAGCCTGAACCTAAAAGGCCAATCCACCGGGCCGTTTTATCCGACCTGAAAATAAGCAGGCTGATTATCAGCGCAAACGGAATTAATATGGGTAAAGCTACAAATGTAATCATCAATTATCGGTTTTTTTAAGCTGATCCAAATCGTCAGTTCCGGTCAATTCAAAAAATTTGTATTTCAGTGCAAGTGTAAATACCACTATACCCAGCCCAATTACAATGGCTGTAAGTACCAGTGCCTGAGGCAGCGGGTCTGCCATAATTTCTGAACCTTGTCCTCCTGGTTTTACAAAAACAGGGCTTCCCGGAACCAACCCGGCTGACAGAAATACCAGGAGATTGGTGGCATTGCTCATAAAAATCAGCCCAATAATAAATTTTAGAATACTTCGCCTGAGCATCAGATAAACTCCTGCGGTATATAAAACCCCAACTACTATTGCCAGTATTATTTCCATTCCTGTTTTTGTGTTAATGAAAAAACAAACATAAGTGTAACGCCAATAACTGTAAGGAAAACCCCAATATCGAATAAAAATGGTGTCCCCAGTTTAATCCCTTCACCAACCGGGGTTGGAATTTTAAACCAAATCCCGGTCATAAGCACTTCCCCTTTTAACAGGGAAGGTAAAAAGCTCAGCAAAATGGCAAACAAACCCGCTCCAATATATCGCTCGGGCCTGTTTTGCAGCTTTTCTTTTACCTGAAAGGCATTAAAGGCAAAACCTCTGTAAACAATTGCCAGCCCTGCCATCAAGCCGCCAATGAAACCTCCGCCCGGTTGATTGTGTCCCCTGAAAAGTGCCAGCACTGCAAAAACTATAAACAACCATTTCAGGTATTTTGCTGCCAATTGAAGAATTACCGAATTCATATTTTTGAACTTTTTGTTTTTAACAACAGATAAACTCCCACTGCTGCAATGGTCAGCACGGTTACTTCGCCCAGTGTGTCCAGCGCTCTGAAATCAACCAAAATCACATTTACCACATTTTCACCAAATGCCCTGTCGTAGCTGTTTTCAATAAAAAAATCGGAAATGGTAGGATTCAGATTTACATTCACAGCTTTTAAGGCAAGTATTGTCATCACACTTCCAAACCCAAGGGCAATCATCAGGTCGCGAAAACGTGTCCGCTTTGAAGATAAAACCGCGAAACGGGGCAGTTTCTGCAAAATAGCCATAAACATAACTACCGTTAAGGTTTCAACCAGAATTTGTGTTATAGCCAGATCAATTGCACTGTAATACAGAAAAATAAGTGAAATACCGTAACCGGCAACTCCCATGGCAATTATAGTAACAATTCGCGAACGGGAAACAGTACTGGCAATGGCTGCCAAAACTACTACAACTGCCAGCCCCGAAATATAAAATGGTTTTAGAGTAAAAGCAATTCCAAAATCCCACGATCGGGTAACAAAAACCTGAAACCAAAGCAAGAGTGAAGTAAAAACAATGATAGTAAGAATATAATAACGGTGATAACCGTGCTGAACAGCTTTGGTTTTCAATTTCGAAACCACAACAAACTTCTCCATAAACCAGGCAAAAACCTCATCAAGTTGAATGGAAAAAACTTTCCGGTTCACCTTGCACCAGATTTCGAGTACCTGTTTTCTTTTAAGCATGGCCAGATAAAGACCAAAGCCTAAAATAATTGTAAGTAAACTTAAAAAGAATACCTGATTGAATCCATGCCAGAGATATAGTTTTACGTCAACGGCTTCAGCATAAACCACACTGAGGGCAGGTTTAATAATGGCATTTCCAAGATTTCCCGGAAACAGCCCCAAAATAAGGCTGATAAGTGCCAGAAGACCGGGACCTATTAAAAACGGAAGCCCTTTTTCGTTGGGCAGTTTATCAAAAGTATTTGGTTTTCCAAGAAAAACTTTCCGGGCAAAAAACAGTGAAACGGCCACCATAAATATATTGGAAGTTACTCCCAGTACCAGCACCAGCGAAGCAATTCCGGGCGATTGTACTTTGGCTTCATAAATCAATTCCTTGCCCAGAAAACCCAGTAACGGAGGCAATCCGGCCATGGAAAGCAGCGATAGCAGGGCAATGACAAAAGTAAAAGGCATATATTTTACCAGTCCACCCAGCTTTGATAGCTCGCGCGTACCCGTTTTTTTCTCGATAAGTCCGGCCACCATAAACAGTGTGGCTTTATAAAAAGCATGGATGAACAAAAACAGCATGGCAGCCTTAATCGACTCTTTCGTATTGATTCCCAACAGAAGCACCAAAACCCCAAGGGCGTTAATTGTTGTGTAGGCCAGAATTCCTTTTAAATCTTTTTGAGTGATGGCAAAATAAGAACCGGTGAGCATGGTAAGCACACCAACAAGTGAAATGATGTAAACCCACTCCGGTGTTCCGCTCAACACCGGGCTTAACCTGGCCAGCAGAAAAACACCGGCCTTTACCATAGTGGCTGAGTGCAGGTAGGAACTAACAGGCGCAGGAGCCTGCATGGCGCCTGGCAGCCAGAAATGAAACGGAAACTGTGCCGACTTGGTAAAAACGCCCACCAAAATCAGCAGAAGTCCGGGCAAATAAAGATTACTCTCCTTTAATGCCTCCGGGTTGGCCATCCAGTCGTTTAGGGAGTAACTGTCAATTACACTTCCCAGCAAAACAATTCCGGCCAGCATACTTAATCCGCCAAAACCGGTAATGTAAAGCGACTGGAACGCTGCCTTGCGCGCCGATTCTTTTTCGTGAAAATAACTGATTAAAAAGTAGGAAAGAAAACTGGTAAGTTCCCAGAAAATAAAAAGCTGAATAAGGTTTGCGGATAAAACCAGCCCAAGCATGGCGCCACTGAAAAGCATAAGATAGAAGAAAAATTTGTCTGTACCTTTGTAACTTTTCATATAGGCCTGAGCATACAAAAACACCAGTGCACCGATACCCGTAACCAGCAGGGCAAAAGCTATGGTAAGGCCATCGAGTATAAACTCCAGATTCAGACCCAATTGAGGAATCCATTCAATAAAAAGCGATTGGGAATCTACGCTGGTTATTTCCGGAATCCGAATTGCAAACCAGGCAAATGCGCCCACCTGAACCAGTGCAAGTAAAATGGCTTTCTGCTTTTTTAGCCATCCGGGTAAAATAAAAACTCCAAAAGAAACAACAAGGTAAATAATTAGTATAATCAGCATCTATATTTATTTCTTTATAATTTTCTAATCCCCTTTGTTAATATACATTCCTATCGGATCGACCAGTGCCTTGAAAAATGGCTTAAAATCCAAATTATTCGATACCGAAGTAATACTCAACACCGAAACTTTCGACAGGTTCATAATATGATGGGCAAAAGCCCCGATGTAATTGTCGTGTGTATAGCCTTCCTGGTGCGTCATCAGTAAAATCATACCGGCATCAACTTCTTCTGCATACTCGAGTACCCTTTTAAAAGGAGGAACATCTGAACGGTCGAACAACTTCATTTCACATTCCACTCCGTGATTCTCCAGTTTTTCCTTAGCCTCCCTCAGCTTTTTGTAAATGCGGCTTTCTTTTTTTGCAATTCCACCAACCAGGGC
Organism: Mariniphaga sp.; assembly: GCA_041686935.1. Classification (GTDB taxonomy): domain Bacteria; phylum Bacteroidota; class Bacteroidia; order Bacteroidales; family Prolixibacteraceae; genus Mariniphaga. Next base: position 73,590 of record JAWLCW010000001.1, read on the forward strand.
AGAAACCAAATGGATTTTTGCGCCATATTCTTTTCCATAAAATAATGCTGCAGATAATTTCTCGCGTGTTTCCTTGGTTAAATCCAGCGGAACCACAATATTATCTTTCATGTTTGATGTGTCGCCTTTAAGTGTAAGAACAGGAACCTTCGATTTCAGTGTTACATGATAAACTGTTGTTCCAAGTTCATCTTCAGGATCGCCACACACGTGGTTCTCCCCCAAAATAATAAGATTAGGCTGAGTTTCTTTCGCCACCTCAAGGATTTTTTCATACGGTTTTCCCCTATCTACACGGGTTCCGACATTTATTCCCGGGACATCTTTTTTCAATGAATCAGCCAGTTTATGAAGTTTCTCCTTGGCCTGGTCGGTAATTTTTACCAGATGGTCGCCCGAAGAAAAAAACTGGGCCAGCAAACCAGGTGTGTCAATAACATAAAGAAGCAATAAATCTGCATTTAAACGCTGTGCCATTTTCCCGGCATAACAAACCGCCTTTTCCGAAGGTTCTTTAAAATCAACCGGTATCAGTATTTTTCTTAGTTTCTTTTTTTCCATAACTTTTATCTGCAAACTGAACAAGTATTTTTACAAATGGTTTACCCGAAAAGAAGGGTAATGTTCCAAAATTATCTAAAAAAGTAAAACAATAAAGCATAACTACCTGTTCTGCATAAAAAATTTATCATGTCTTTAATCATAGAAGGAAACAGCTTAACCATATACCATGAATTTTTCACTTGAAGAAATAAAAAAGAAAATTGGAAAACCATATTCCGACCTGGAATTTCTGCTTGAATGCCTGTCAGAAGTTTTAGCCGAAAACAATGAAAGGGAGCTTTCATCTCTTGTGCCCTGGATTTCAGAAAAAGAACCTGTTTTTGACAATAAAAATGAGGAAAAACTATTGCATCTTTTTTCTATAAGTTTTCAGTTGTTGAATCTGGCTGAAGTTAACGGGGCAGTTCAAAACCGGCGGGCCAAACAGGAGAACACCGGGCTTAAAAGTGTTAGCGGCATGTGGGGGAACGTTTTTAACGAACTGAAAGAGAAAGGGATAGAAGAAAAAACTATTGCCAGATGGCTGCCGGAAATTCATGCCGAGCCGGTACTTACAGCTCATCCAACCGAAGCAAAACGACCGGTGGTTCTCGCGCTTTATCGCCAGTTATACCTGTTGCTGGTAAAACGTGAAAATTCCATGTACACCAGTCATGAAAAAGAAGAGATAAAATACGACATCAAACAGATTTTGCATAAACTTTGGTTTATTGGCGAAATTTTTATTGAAAAACCCGCTGTAGAATCTGAGCTTGAGAATGTGCTTTACTATTTTTACAAAGTCTTTCCCGAAATGCTGCATTACCTCGATCATAAATTGCGGCAGGCCTGGGAAAAAGCGGGTTACGATCCGGCTAGAATTGGAGACTCGGAAAATTTTCCGGTCATCACTTTCGGAAACTGGGTTGGCGGCGATCGCGACGGTCATCCGCTTGTGAATTCAGAAGTAACCCGAAAAACCCTTAAAATTTTCCGGCTTCATGCATTTCTTTTGGTCAAATCGTTGCTCAGCGATCTTTCAGACAAACTCAGTATTTATTGCAATTCCGACTGCCTTCCTTCTTATTTCAAAAAGCGAATGGAAGAAATTCAGCATGAATTGCAACTTTTACCGGGAAAAAACCCCAGCGAACCTTTTAAAGCCTACATTCAGCTTATCAGCCAAAAACTTCCGGTTTCCGAAACCGTGTCAGGAAGCATTGAATTACAGGAAACCTCACCTTCCTATAAAAATTCAACCGAACTGACAGCCGATTTACAGTTGCTGAAAAAAGCATTAATGCACTATGGCGCCCGGTCGCTGGCCATTCACGATGTACAAAGGGTTTTGCGGCATCTAAAGGTTTTCGGGTTTCACCTGGCACACCTCGACATCAGGCAAAACAGCCGGTATTATGAAGAAGCCCTGATCGACGTGCTGAAAGCAAGTATGCCTTCCGGTTATAAGACAATCGCTGGAAATAAAAAAACATTCAACCAACTTATACGTGAAGAGCTAAATCACAACAGGCCTTTTATCAGTCAGATTGATTTTCTTGATTCAGAAAAAGCGGTTGAAGTAGTAAAAACATTCAAAATTCTCGAAAATCATATCCGGAAATATTCTGAAAAAGCGCTGGGTTCGCTCATTGTAAGTATGACCCGAAATGCCGCCGACCTGTTTACGGTTTACCTTTTTGTGCGCGAAGCAGGACTTTCACATTTCGCAAATGGCGGGTTGGTTTGTCCGCTGCCTGTGGTTCCGCTGTTTGAAACGATTGAAGATTTAAAGAAAAGCCCAAAAATTCTGGATGAATTTTTAAGCCATCCGGTAACCCGGAACAGCCTTAAATACATGCAGGAAAGAAAAAAGCTGAAAGAACCCGTTCAGGATGTAATGATTGGATACAGCGACAGCAACAAAGACGGAGGAATACTGGCCAGTACCTGGTATTTGTACGATGCCCAGGTTAAACTCTCCGAAGTGGCGAAAAAACAGGGTGTGCAACTTCGGTTTTTCCACGGGAAAGGAGGCACAATCAGCCGGGGCGCTGGTCCAACCCACTGGTTCATCAAATCACTGCCGGTTTCAACCATGAACGGTTTGATTCGAATGACTGAGCAGGGGGAAACCATTGAACGTAAATATGCCAACAAAGTAAATGCAGCCTACAACATGGAACTTTTAGTTGCAGGGCTGGTCCGCCAAACATTGCTGAACAGGGAAGCCGGCGAAGGAGAAAACAGTATGCGCAGCGAACTTTTCAGTTACCTGGCCCGCGAAAGTTACGAGGCATTCAAACAACTTACCAAACATCCGTCATTCATCGCCTTTTACGAACAGGCAACACCAATCGATGCCATTGAATCGAGTAAAATCGGATCAAGACCGGCACGCCGCACAGGAAAACGAACACTGGCCGATTTGCGCGCTATCCCCTGGGTTTTTAGCTGGACACAATCGCGAATGCATATTTCCAGTTGGTTTGGCGTGGGTTCAACCCTTCAGAAAATGCAAAAAGAACAGCCTGAAAAATACATGCTACTAAAAAAACTGGTAAAAACCGATGATTTTGTACGGTATGTTTTAACCAATATCGATACCAGTCTGGCAGCTACTGATGAGAGAATTATGCGGTTGTACAGCAGCCTGGTTGAGGATGAAAAAGTAAAAAGTGATATACTGGAAATTCTGCTCGAAGAACTGGCACTAACCCGCAAAACCATGCTCGACCTGCTGGGCAGCCCCATTAAAGAAAGGCGGAAAAACCACTATTTTTCCACACAATTAAGGGCCGAAGCTCTTTTACCTCTGCACCGGCAGCAGGTAAATTTGTTAATGAAATGGCGGAAAGCTCAAAAAAGTGGCAATACCGAAAAACAAAACCAATTGCTGCATAATTTGTTGCGCAGTATAAATGCCATTGCCAATGCCATGGGAACAACGGGCTAAGTTTTACCTTTCCTTATTATTTCTTCGCGGTATTGGCCAGGAGTAAATCCAACCAAATCTTTAAATATGCGGTTAAATGAACTCGCCGAACCAAAACCTGCTGATTCGGAAACATGGTTCAGGGAAAATTTCTGCGAAGTATCGTTTTGAAGTATTTTTTTTGCTTCTTCAACTCTGTACCTGTTTACAAATTCATTAAAAGTTGCGTTGAACTCATTATTTATCAATCGTGAAATATAAGTTCGGTTGGAATTTAGCTTCGCACAAACATGAGTGATTTTGAGATTAGGCTCAAGGTAAATTTTTTCATTTTCAAACAGTTGCAATACCTCCGAACTCAATTGTTCAAAATTCCAGGAATTCTGTTGAATGACCGGTTCCTGTTTTTCGTCCTCCTGAAATTCCATTACGGTATGATTTTGCATATAACCCAAAAAACCGATAAAAAACAGAAGTACACTAAAAATAAATGATGGAAGCAGCAGCCATGCTGAATATTCGATAAATACTGAACGGCCGATTATATTAAAAACGATACTCATTGAGGATGTGGCTACGAACGAATAAAGCAGGTAATTCACCCAAAGTAAGGTTTTATCTTCGAGGTTTGAGTAAAAATTGGATATGTGGTTGTTGTAACGAATAACAAGCTTCCTTCCCAAAATAAGAAATAAAACCACCTGAACGGTGAAAACAACTCTCCCGAGCAGAAAAACAAATGCCTGAATTTTTGACAGAATGGAAAGTTCATTAAAATTTTCTCTTTCAAGCAGAAAATTCCGGAGATAATGAACTCTTTCGTTCTGTGACATTGCCAGATATATTACCAGCGTAATTATTGAAAGAATAAATGCCGGAAAAAGTAATTTGAGATTTTTGGTTCTTAATTCGGTTTCCTCCGTTAATAATTTTATATACCAGTAATACAGAGGATATACCGAAAGCGAGGTAAACGTGTAAACCGGATCCAGAATCAAATAGACGCCAAATTGCTGTTTAAAAAAAAGTGTGTGTGAAAAATAAAGAAAAAAAGCAGCTACCATAAATAGCCCCAAAAAATATTTGGCCCTGTTTTTTTTAATCGGTGTAAATAGCAAAACCAACGCCCAAAACGCAGTTACATACATTGGGGTATAAATAACGAGGTCGTGCCACATATTTCTGAATTCTGATATCTATACTGAAAAAATTTCAGGCCAAATTTACCTTTTGAATAATGAATTTACAAAATGAGCATAAAATTGGATAAATACAAAATATTTTTGAAAGCAAAAATACAATTATAAAAATGCGTAACCGATTTTTACAACATAAATGAGTTTTAAATAATTGTTTCCGGTAATGCTAAGTCATTATACTGTATAGTTTTGAAAGAAAGCAAATTAAATAATGAAACCAGAACTATTGTTTTACACAATAAATACAAAAAACTGAAAATAAGACATTCTTATTCCCGGGTTACCCGTTTCGTGTTCTATTGTATTCTGGTATTTGTAATTGCAGTATTTATTTCTCTGGCATTTTGGCTCAAAACAAAACAGGAGGGACTTAATTAACCCCTGTTAAAAAATTTAACGTGTCAATTATACATTTAGGAATGGAACAAAACTTAGATATTTGCCCTTAATTTAACCCAATTTCAGAACAAGTAAATTTGGAGTTTCATAAAATGTATTCAGGCATTAGTTAGCAACAAAGGGTGGCCGATAAACTGACCACCCTTTTCAATTACCATTCTGTTTTGTCAGTAAACGGTTCAATTATGCAAGCAAACAACCATATTTTGTTTTGTTTATCTTTTTTTGGCTTATTCCTGCATCTTGTAGTTTTTATCTTTCCCTTCATTGATTTTTTTCAGCACATACTTTCAGAATCCCTATGTTTGGGGTAAAAGCCGAAAAAACAATGAACTGAAAAGCAAATAATAATTGGCGAAATTTTGAAAAAAATCGGGGAAAAGCGATAACAGTTTTAATAATTAACACAGCAATTTTTTTCATAGAAATAGTTAAACAGCATTTAAAAATTGCAGCGTGTTGAATTACCGAAGGGTAAATTTTAAAAGCTCCTGTTTCCCCGGCAGGGGCTTTTTTTTGGTTTGAGGATTTATTCCAGAAAATAACACAAAAATTAACTTTTATGAAGAAACTACTTTTAATCAGTTTGATTTTGTGTCTCGGGGCAACAGTCCTGTATGCACAAACAAAACAAATTACGGGGAAGGTAACCTCCAAAGACGATGGGGCGCCAATCCCCGGTGTTTCGGTAGTTGTTAGCGGTACTTCAACCGGCACAATTACCGATACTGACGGGAACTTTACACTCAGGGTTCCCGAAAATGAAACACTGTTATTCTCCTTTGTGGGATTAAAAACGGTTGAGGTTCCTGTTACTTCAGCCACAATTTACAATGTGGTAATGGAGCAGGAAATTATTGGCATGGATGAGGTGATGGTGGTGGCTTATGGTGTGGCAAAAAAGGAATCCTTTACTGGTTCTGCCGGTGTGATTGACAATGAGATGTTGCAAAAAAGGTCTGTGGCCAACATTTCAAAAGCGCTGGAAGGGCAGGTTGCGGGTGTTCAAACCACTTCGGGCACCGGGCAGCCGGGTGAGGGCGCCGACATTATTATCCGCGGTTTTGGTTCAATCAACTCCGATAACAGCCCGTTGTATGTTGTTGACGGAGTTCCCTACGACGGGAACCTGAATTCCATTAACCCGGGCGACATCGAGTCGATGACTATTCTGAAAGATGCCTCGGCAGGCGCTCTTTACGGCTCGAGGGGAGCAAACGGCGTGGTTGTAATTACAACCAAAAAAGGAAAAGCCGAACAACTGTCGGTGGAGCTTAAAGCGTCGTACGGTGTTACCAACAGGGCAATTAAACCCTACAAAACATTGAACACTGCCGATTTTATTGAAGCCTCCTTTCAGGGATATAAAAATGAATTGATTTACAGAGATGGTGTTCATCCCGATTTGGCAGGACAAAGGGCCGTTGAAGCGATGAAAGGCAGCAACGGAATTTTCGGAGCCAACGAAATGTATAATCCATACAACATGTCTGTTTCTGAACTGATTGACCCGGTTACGGGGAGGGTAAATCCTTCTGCAAAACTTTTGTATCAGTCTGACTGGCTGGAAGAAATTACCAACGAAAATGCACCTCGCCAGGAATACCAACTGTATTTTAACGGTGGTTCTGAGAATTCGAAAATTTTTGCTTCTCTGGCTTATCTGAATGAAGAGGGATTGCTGGAAACAACAGATTTTGAACGAATTTCAGGAAGAATTGGAGCTGAATTAACACCTAAAGAGTGGCTGAATTACGGCGGGAATGTAAATTTCTCGAAAACAGAAAGTTCATACCTGGAATGGGGCGGTACTTCTGCCTCTTCCAACGTTTGGTATTCGGCTCAGTTTCTGGCTCCCATTTATCCGATCTATATTCAGGATGAGCAGGGAAATCCTGTTCTTTCAGAAACCGGAGAGAAACAGTTCGACTACGGTTTAACAAGACCATCCGGAGCCAATCCGAATTACAACCCTGTGGCTACATTGTACGAAGATGATTTCTATACCACAACTGATAATTTGTCAGGAAGATTTCATCTCGATATTTTAGGTGAGGGGCTGAATACAGCCATTGACGGATTGTCCCTTTCTGCAAACATTGGATTTGATTATGCAAACAGTCGCCGGGTACAATACAACAACCCCGAGTTTGGAGATGGGGCAACAGTAAGCGGCAGGTTAAACCTGCTGAACAACCGAAACCTTTCGTTTACCGTGAACCAGCTTCTGAGGTATGAAAAAAGCATAGGAAAACACAGCTTTAATTTCCTTGCGGGGCATGAGTTTTACAAACTGGTAATTAATGAACTGGAAGCTGAAAAAACCGGCTTCCCCTATACCGGCATTAAAGAACTTGCACCGGGGAGCACAACCTCGCTGCTTACTTCTTTTGAAGACAATTACGCCATTGAATCGGTTTTAAGCAACCTTACCTACGACTTTGCCGACCGGTATTATTTGTCAGCAAGTTTTCGTACCGACGGTTCATCCCGTTTTCACAAAGATTACCGGTGGGGTAAGTTCTGGTCATTGGGCGCATCCTGGAGAATCAGTGAAGAACGTTTTCTTGAAAGTGCCAATTTTATCGATAATCTGAAACTGAAGGCCAGTTACGGAAAACAGGGAAACGACCGGATTGGAACATACTACGGCTGGCAATCGCTTTACAATTTAGACTGGGCCAATGCCAACTTAAACGGCGCTCTGCTCTCGTCGCTCGAAAACACTTCCATTAAATGGGAAGAAAACAACAACCTGAATGTGGGATTCGATGCAGTCCTCTGGAAAGGCATGGAGTTTTCGCTTGAATATTACCAGCGCAGAACCGTGGATATGCTCATGGAAAAACCCATGGCCACTTCGCTTGGTTTCGACAGTTACTGGGCCAATGTTGGCGAAATGCTGAATTCCGGTATCGAGTTGAATACCAATCTGAATATGATCAGGGCAAACAACTTTGTATGGAATGCCAATTTGAATCTGACAACTTTGAAAAATGAAATCGTTGAATTGGACGGGGAAGCTGATCAGATAGTTGACGGGAACCGGATTCAACGCAAAGGAGAGGAGATTAACTCATTTTACCTGAGCCGTTCAGCAGGTGTGGATATTGCTACCGGAGCCCAACTTTACTGGGTATTCGACCGCGACGAAGAGGGAAATCCCGGAGAACCGTATATTTCTGACGACTACCAGAAAGCAACTCAAAGCAAGGTAATTGCCGGAAGCCGTATTCCCGATTTTTACGGAGCTTTCGGAAGTAATTTTATCGTTTACAAAAACTTCGATTTATCTTTTATGACCACTTTTTCGGTAGGCGGTAAAATATTGGATGGCGTTTACCGGGGATTACTGAATCCAACATATATCGGTACCAACTATGCAGTTAATATAGAAAGAGCATGGAGAAACCCCGGAGATGTAACCGATATTCCGAGAATTCAAAATGGTACGGCATTTTCACGACCGGCTACCGACAACCTGTTGATTGATGCCTCTTATTTTGCCATCAAGAATTTAACGTTTGGATATACCCTGCCGGTAAATTTGCTCAGAACTGTTGGCATTGAAAGATTAAGGGCTTATGTATCGTTCGACAATCTGGCTCTGTTTTCGCATTTGGAAGGTATGAATCCGCAGCACAATTTTACCGGAGGCACCAATTTTACCTATACACCGGTAGGAACCAGCCTGCTGGGAATCGAATTAAAATTTTAAAATAAATTATCATGAAAATATATAAGATTCTTTTAGCACTTATTGTTTCTGTAGTTTTTGTTTCCTGTTTGGATGAACTGGATACAAATCCTACTGACAGCACATCCGGCGATGTTTTATTCTCGGATGTAACTAAAGCCAATGTTGCCCTGAATGGAATTTACAGGGCCATGTATGTGGCAGCGGAATGGTCTGAAGGCTGGCCTGACGAAGAATTTGCCGTTACTGCATTTACTTTAACCTACGACCTGATGGGAGAGGACATGGTGCAGCACGAAGGCGGACAAGGCTGGTTTTGGTTCGATTACAGGTACAACGTCAAGTCAGATTACACCCATAAAGATGGCCGTCCTTACTCGGTCTGGTATTTTTATTACACCATTATTTCCAATGTAAATGCCATAATAGCTGCTGAAGAAGGCATGGAAGGATCTCCTTCCGAAATCAGCAGTTTAATGGGACAAGCTTATGCATTGCGAGCTTATGCCTACTTTAGCCTCGTTCGTTTTTACCAGCAAACCTATATTGGAAACGAAAATGCTCCGGGTGTTCCCATTTACACCGAGCCTACAACGAATACCTCTGAAGGAAAACCACGGGGAACTGTGGCCGAGGTATATATTCAAATCGATTCCGACATGGAAGAGGCAATCCGTTTGCTGAATCCGGATGTAGCCGCACCACGCACTCATCCGTCTCACATCGATTACTTCGTGGCCAATGGAATAAAAGCCAACATTGCGCTCGAAAAAAACGAGTGGGCGACAGCAGAAGAAGCTGCAAAAACGGCCATGAGCGGAGGCACATCCATGCTTACAATGGATCATTTGAACAAAGGATTTGCCTTTAACGATGCCAATGCTCAAACGGTACTTTGGGGATTGAGAATTGTTGCAGACCAGGTAACCAACTATGCATCTTTCTTTTCACACATGGATGCCAGCACTGAATTTTATGCGCAAACATCGCGTAAATGCATCAGCACCTGGCTTTATAACCAAATGCCGGATACCGATGTGCGCAAAACAAACTGGTGGTATGGGCCACTTGAAAATGAATCGGAATTGGGAACTGAAGTAAGTTACAACCAGTTTAAGTTCCGGTTTTCCGACCCGATAAATGCCCTGGGCGATTACATTCTGATGCGGCATGAAGAGATGATGCTCATTGCGGCAGAAGCCATGTGCATGCAGGGAAAATATGGCGAGGCAAGAGCCATGCTTGAAGATTTGATGTCCGAACGCAATCCGGATTACAACATTTCGTCGCGAACCAATGCAAATACCTTAACAACCACCGATGCCAACGGACCAACAACACCTGCCGGCGGACCGGTGACTTTGCTCGATGAAATCATTTTACAACGCAGGATTGAATTGTGGGGCGAAGTGGGCCGCATTATGGATATCAAACGGCTGAAAACCGGCTTTACGCGCGATTTTGAAGGCAGTAACCATCCCGACAAACTGGTTACCCGAAATACCCTCGACCCGGAGTATCCCGATTTTGTGATGGCTATTCCGCAATCGGAATTCGACGGAAATAAAAACATGGACGAAACGGCCGACCAAAATCCGTTCGCCAGCAATTAATCTTAAAAACAATCATTATGAAACATACATATTTAATACTGATTCTTCTTGCAATGGTCCTTTTTTCCTGCGACCAGGAAAACATAGGTACATTGTACGAACCGGATGCGCCTTATGTGGCGTTCAGTTCACCGGTGGTTTCAGGAAACGTGCTGTCTGCCGAAAATGATTTTTCAGTGAACGTTCAGCTTGTTCGTTCGCACTTATCGGGTTCTGCCACAGCAACCGTTTCTCTCGAAATGAATGAAATCATTGAAGGTGTTTTTGATTTGGAAAGCACCACAGTTACCTTCGAAGATGGCAAAGGAAAAGCCTATGTGAAAATTGTTCCGCAGGTTGAACCCGGACAAATTGATCCGACCAAAACCTATGTATTCAACCTTACCATAACAGGAGAAAATGCCTCGGAGCTGTACAATAAAACTTCCTACCGGGCATCTTTCAGATACACGCCAATCGGAACAGGAACTTTCACTTCGGTATTTTTTGAAGATGAATGGACTGTGGATATTGAAAAGCTGGAAGTGGGCAGTTTAACGCTGTACAAAGCCAAAGGACTATACGAGGCCGGCTACGACATTACCATAGTTGTGGAAGGTGAGAATGTGACTGTTGAAGAACAGGCAGCGTGGTATTACGACGATGAATACGGCGATGTGTGGATTTCCGGTACCGGAACAATAAACGGAAAAATAATCACCATGTCGTTAACCCACTTTATCCCCGATGTTTATGCCTGGAATCCTGAAACAGAGATTTTAACACTACCATAAATAAGTTAGTCACTCTTGTTTAAAATGGCCTTTCGGGGCCATTTTTTATTTACTGCAATTGGATAATATCACATAATTATGTGGTTTTTAGTTTTTATTAGGATTAGAAATTCAGGATTTCGTAATTTTAGAGAAAAAAGTATATGATCAGGACTTTTTTTTTCCTTCTGTTTATGATTTATCTTCCGGCATCCGGACAGATGTCATTTATTTTTAACCGATTTTCGCGTAATGAAGGATTAAATACAAACAGTGTCAACTGTGTTTGGCAGGATAAAAAAGGGTTTTTGTGGATTGGGACACAGAATGGTATCCAGCGTTTCGATGGCCGTAAATTTATTACTTTCAAAACAAATCGATTAGACCAATCACTGCCGCCGTTTGGGGTAGATCAAATTGTAGATAATGATGATGGGAAAATGTGGCTTCGTCAGGGTAACCTGATTGGTTTGTTCGATCCGGTATCATTTATTTATTCTGGCGTTTCCATCAAATCAAATATTCAACTTCCGGTTCAATCCGAATTAAACCTGTTTCGTGACAGTAAAGGAAATACTTTTCTTTGCACACATAAATCCGGTTTGTTGTTTTACAATAAATCTGATAACCAATTTACCGGCGAAAATCTACCAATAAGGATTCCTGAAGGATGGACTGTGAACAGTTTGTATGAAGATACAATTACAGGAGATTACTGGATTTGCAGCGATAAGGGGCTGGCTGTTTATCAAAGCAAAACACAAACACTCATTTCGCGCAATTATAATCCACAGCATTTACCATTTTTTGAGCGCAATGATTTAACTTTTATTTATCGGTTTTTAATTGATAAGAATCGTAATTTCTGGATTGTGAAATGGGATTTTAGTCCTGAGATTGAACCGGATTTAATTCACTACAATCCGTTGGAAAATAAAATTTTGCAAGATATTGCTGAATTTCAATCATCAGGCCCTGAATACCAGGGACTATTCAGGATAAGAGAAACCCGGAAAGGGCAACTTTGGTTTGGAGGTGTAAACTCGCTTGTATGTTTTGATTCAAAATTAGATGCTTTCGTTCAAAACAAAAAGATCAATCCTGGTGAATACGATATTAATTTCAGGGAAGTCAAGCATATTTATGAAGACCGGGAAAGCAATATCTGGCTGTCAACCAATAATGGACTTTACGTTGTAACCCCGGAACAAAAAAGTGCATTCAACGTAGTTCTTAATGAACTGAATCAGGGCAAAGGCATCGTAATCAATTCAATACAGGAATCCAATGATCTTGAAAATTGGATTGGCACCTGGGAAAATGGTATTTTGGTGTACGATAAAAATTTCAGAAAAACCGATTACGATCTTTATAAAACAATTCAAGACAAAAACCTTGTTAATTATAAACAAGTATGGGATTTATATCAGCATTCAAAATCAGGTTTAATCTGGTCGGGATGTCAAAACGGAACCGTTGCCATTTTTGATCCGCAAACAAAAAAGCCATTCAGGTTACTCGAACCAACTGTTTTTGAAAATGCTCCCGCACGTCAAATTCTGGAGGACAGTAAAGGAAATCTGTTTTTCGGAACGCAAAAGGGACGACTTGCAAAATGGACAAATGGAACTGAAATTACCAACGAAAATTTTGAGATTATCCGCGACTTTAATTCTATGATATTTCTGCTTTTTAGAGACAATGCCGACAGAATTTGGGTTGGAACACGCAACATGGGACTTTTTGTAATGGATTCAACAGGAAAAAATGTGCTTTACCAATTTAATGAACAGCCAGGGTCGTTCACTTTCATGGGAAACACTGTATTTGATGTAGTGCAATACAACGACAGCATTTTCTTTGTAAGTACAGGTTTTTTAAATATTCTGAATCTTAATTCTGGTAAAATTCAAACACTTACGCTTTACGACGGATTGCCTGGCGCCGGTTTGACCCAACTGTTGCTCGACGATGAAGGAGTGTTATGGTTTAACCATAACAACGGCCTGGGAAGCTACAATTATCAAAAAAACTTATTTGTTTCTTACAACGAAAGAAACGGAATTATTATGGCCAACAAATCAATTCATGCAAAATTCAAAATGAATAACGGCGAATTATGGTTTGGTGGCGAAAATGCTTTATTTGGTTTCAACCCGGAAGGTTTAAAATTCAAAACAGCTCCTCCCGATGTTACATTGACTGACTTTAAGCTTTTCAACACATTTATTCCTCTCGATTCGCTTCTCACATTTGAAAAAATACGGTTTAAACCCGACCAAAACTCACTTACCATTTACTTTTCATCACTCAGCTTTACGCAACAGGATAAATTACAATATTTTTATAAAATGGATGGCGTAGATAAAGACTGGAACAAAGCAGAACAAGACCTCGCTGCAAATTATACAACACTGGCGCCCGGTAACTATACCTTTAATGTAAAATGTATCAACATGCAGGGAATAGAATCTGCCAATATTACTTCGCTACTTATTTATATTTCACCGCATTTTTACCAGACCCGCTGGTTTCTGCTACTGGTTATTCTTTTGGTTTTCGCTGTAACTTATACTTTTTACCGGCTTAGGTTAACCCGGCTACTGGCTGTTGAAAAAATACGAAATAAAGTAGCCCGCGACCTGCATGACGATGTTGGTTCTACACTGAGCACCATAAATATTCTAAGTTCGATGGCCAAAACAAAACTGTTGACCGACCCCGTAAAAACAAGCGAATATATTTCGAAAATTACCGACAACAGCCAGCACATGATGGAGGCCATGGATGATATTGTTTGGAGTATAAAACCAGACAACGACAACATGCAGCGAATTGTTGCACGAATGCGCGAATATGCCTCCTCTATTCTGGAGCCCAAAGAGATAGGAATTGAATTTAATATTGATGAGAATATTTACGACCTGAAACTTGATATGGAAACCCGCCGCGATGTATTTCTAATTTTTAAGGAAGCGGTAAACAATAGTGCAAAATACAGCCATTGTTCCGAAATTAAAATCAGTATAAAATTTGAAAATCAGAAACTATCAATCAATATTTTTGACAACGGAAAAGGTTTTGATGTAAAAAAGGCTGATTCGGGTAACGGGCTGGGAAATATGCGCAAACGGGCTGAAGCATTACATGGCACAATCAGCATTAACAGCGAAGAAGGAAAAGGGACTCATATTTTACTGATTGTGCCGGTAAACGCTTAATTTTTCACATATTTATGTGGAAACAACGTGGTATTTTGTTGTTTACCTTTGCATAAAACACGAAACATGATAAAGGTTCTTATATACGAAGACAACCCTCAGTTAAGAGAAGGACTCACCATGCTGATTGACGGCAGCGAAGGATTTAATGTGGTGGCATCCTATAATAATTGCACAAACATTGTTGGCGAACTGAAGACATGGAAACCCGATGTTGTATTGATGGATATTGATATGCCGGCCATGAATGGGATTGAAGGCCTAAAAAAAATCAGGGAAATCAATCAACAGGTAAAAGTACTGATGCTAACTGTTTTCGATGATAATGCCAACGTTTTTGAAGCCCTGAAAAACGGGGCAAACGGTTATCTTCTGAAAAAAACTCCGCCTGCAAAGTTGCTGGAATATATCGACGATGTGGCTTCAGGAGGTGCTCCCATGACCTCATCAATTGCCACACAGGTTTTAAAAATGTTCTCCGGTCTACCTGCCCGAACCAACAATGAGTACAACCTGAGTGAACGCGAAAAGCAGGTATTGCAGTTGCTGGTAAACGGATACAGCTATAAAATGATTGCCAGCGAAATGTTTATTGCCATTGACACGGTTCGTTCGCACATTAAAAAAATTTACGAAAAACTTCAGGTAAACAGCAAAAGCGAGGCCGTGGCCAAGGCATTTAAGGATAAGCTGTTTTAATCTTCATTCAATTATAAAAACTTCCCCAGAACAATTGTTTTTATTTCACCTTACATTATTATATGTAACCAGCCCTTAAATAATCAAAAAAGCACTGCACTTTATCACATTAGCGGTATTGACGGGAATTTTCAAAACTTTCAAACCTCATTCTGCTCCGCACAATTAAGACATAAAACTCTGAAAATATGTGATAAACTATCACATCTTATTCCACTATTAACCAACACATTTCACATTTCTATGCGATTGTACCCCACTCGTTTTTGCCTTTACTTTGCTTAAGTTCAATTTTAAAAATTACAACTATGAAAACAAATTTTACAACAATTGCAACGGTGGTTCTTATTTGCCTGGGATTTACAGCCCACGGTGGGCAAAAAGGTGCTGAACCCGGTAAGACACACCTTTTAGATGTGAAAAAAGCTCTGATGAAAAGTTCTGAAAAATCAGGTCAACTTAAAACTCTGTTAAATGCCGGAAATCAACTCTCGGTTCCCCGCAACAGCGAAGATTATACATGGGATGAAGATTTAAACGACTGGCAACACGTATCAAACACCACCTACACCTACAACAATACCGGAAAGTTAACCGAAGAAATTGTCCGCGATGCCGAGACCGGTTATTACCTCTCCAGGACCACATATTCAGATAATCCGGACTATATTTTCGAAGAAGTGTCATACATCTGGGTCATCGACGGGTGGGTTCCCATTGCCGGAGAAAAAGCGTCAAAAACACTTAGTGCTGAGAGTCCGTTTGAAGGTTATAACAATGGGATATTATACCAAACCCTGGAAAATGAAGAATGGGTATTCAAAACCTGGATCAAGTATATACTGAATGATTACGGAATTCCAACGATATTGGAAGAAAACCATTGGGAGAGAAACAACTGGATTCCGTACAGCAGAATGGGGCTTCTTACCTGGGCCGACTGGCCAAACCGCGAGCTGGCAGCCTACACAAAGCAAAATATGCAGGGATACAACTGGGTGAATGCCGAACGTGTTTCCAAACAATTCGATGGTGACAATTATACCGTAACAACAGAAATCTGGGAAAACCAGCAATGGGTAAACAGTACAAGAGAATCTTATACACTAACCAGCAACGAAGAAGAGATAATTCTGGAAAACTGGACCCCACAGGGATGGAAGAACTCAGAAAAATACCAGGGTACGTTCGATGACAATGGCAATCCAACCGGAATGAAGTACAGCTCCTGGTACGACACCGATTGGGAAATTGAAATGGTACTCTTTTTAGACCTAACCTACACAGGATTGAATGATGTTACGGAAATGGTTATTCGCCACTGGGATCCTTCGTTAGTTGAACCTGTAAACCTTTCAAAATACGTTTTCAGTAACTTTTTGCGCTTTACAACCGATGTTCCTGAAATTAGCGGCCTTCAAAACGTGAAAGTTTTTCCTAATCCCGTAAGCAGTTCATTCACTATTCAGATTGATGAAAACAAAGCTGCAAATTACCAGGTAAACATTGTGAACATTGCCGGACAGACTGTTTTTAGTGACAGCTACTCAAATCCTTCAATCACAATAAATATCGAAAATTTCACAAAAGGAATATATCTGCTGAACATAAAAACTGACGACGGAAGAATTCACAGCAGTAAATTATTGAAGCAATAAAACATTTTCAGAAATAAAAACGTCATGAAACGACCATGATTAAGTTTCATTCACACATGAGCAAAATTAAAATTTTCATGGGAGTTACATCGAATACCTTTAAAATTAACAATTATAATGAGATGAAAACAATTAAAACAGAAACAGAAAACAGAAATCGTAAATTTGCTCCCGGCAGTAAATTCAGCCGGGGCAAGTTTTTAAATTTTGACCTGGAGAAGTTCGTTTTATTCGCACTTCTGGTCCTCTTGCTTTTGCAACTGAGTGCAAATGCTACTGCAGGTAAAAATTCCTGGCAATACACACTGTCTTCCGGAGTCCATTCTTTTTATGCTCCTATCGAAAATTTGAAGTGGGCTAATCCGGGTTTGGTGGTTTCGGGTGAAATAAACCGGTTGCTTGGAAAAAAGCAATTATTTTCTGCCGGTTTACAACTTCAGTACGGGCAAAACAATTACCAGGGAGACGCCGCAAGTCTTCAGCTTATGGGACAGTTTTTACCTGTAGTTTTCAGTAAAATGGAACTGGGCATTGGTACCGGCGCCGGCTACCGGTTTTCCGGCTACAATTCTTCTCCTTTTAAATGGAATGGCAGTTCCTGGGAAAATGCAAAAATGTATAAAGGTATGGTACAGATTCCGCTTCAATTAAGTGCAGGTTACCGCGCCATTAATTTTTCACCGCTAATGGTAACTCCGTTTGTGGCTTATCAAATGCAGGCTTTGTTTGGCTATAATCCTGATATTAGCCCATTGCCGGATTCCAGCCTCATGTTCGGATTCAAATTTAATTTCAAATAAACTTTAAAACATCATGAAAACAATTCAAATTTTTATTTTGGTATTTTCCTTACTGGCACTGTCGAGCTCCTGCCAACAAGATTTGCTTAATACTGATTATCAATCAGGAAACGACAATATTGATATCAATCCAAATCATCCGATGAAAGACTCCCTTCAGTTTTTGGTAAACAAATACATTTCCGGTGGAATTCCCGGAGCCCAGGTTGTTGTTAAAAATGACGACGGGTGGTTTTATTATTCTGGAGGTTATGCCAAAATTGAGACAAAAGAATCATTTCGTTCCGGCGGAACCGCCTGGTTGTTCAGCATTACAAAAACATATACTGCTACTCTTGTAATGCTTCAAAAAGAAAAAAACAAAATCAATCCGGATAGTTTGATTTCAAAATATCTTCCAGATAATATTCTGAACAAAATTTCGGGGCACGAAAAGATAACAGTACGAATGTTGCTGAACCACACATCCGGAATTGTAAATGTTACTGAACTTCCCGAGTTTGTTGTGGGGCAATTGAATGACCCTCTAAACCAGCCAACTATTGACAATCGACTGGGAATGGTAAAAGGAAAACCATTGGTTTTTGAGCCAGGTACCGATTTAATGTACTCGAATACAAATTATCTGCTGCTTCAGATGATACTGGAAAATGTAACCGAAAAAAGCTACTGGCAGTTAGTTGAGCAGGATTTACTTCAACCTCTGCAATTGACTCACACCCACTATAATCTTTCAGAATTACAAACCGTAAGCCTTGGGTTTCCAAATTACTATTTCGATCGTCATGCCAACGAACAACTGGAAAATATTACCAAATGGAACAATGCTTTGGCCAATGCCAGTGATGCCTACGGTGCATTGGCAGCCACACCCGCTGATGTTATCCGCTTTCATGAAGCGCTTTTAAGTGGTGAAATAATTTCGGAAAGTTCGCTCGAAGAAATGCAAAACTGGGTTATGGGTGTAAATTCTACCGAGCCTGAGTATGGCGAAGGATTTGAATACTGGCAGTTCAACCCTGGTTCATCGCCGCAGTTTGGGCACGAAGGCGACGGAATCGGATGTTCAACAAAATTCTTTTACGTTCCTGATAATAATACATTTATGTATATAAACATTAATGCAGGAAGACAATTATACGGTCCCTATCTGTTTAAAATTACCGATATGAAACGTGATCTGTGCCGTTATGTGGCCAACTGGAACCAGTAATTGTCAGATGAACTGAAACCCGTAAAATGGAAGAAACGGACATAAAATCACATACTTATGTGATTTACACAAATAATTTTTTGCCTGAACTTTGTTGGGTATGATAAATAAAAATCAGAGCAAAATATCTGAAAATAGTATCACAAAAATTTTAAACACAATGAAAAGAATTTTTCAGTTCACAGCGCTTTTTGCAGCAGTGCTTTTTGCCTGCACTCCAAAAACAAACGAACAGGTTAAAACCACCGAAATTTCCCTTGCCGACCAGATTTCCAAAGGAGAAAGGCTGGTTACCGTGTTGGGATGCAACGATTGTCATTCGCCAAAAGTTATGACTGCAACCGGACCTGTTTTTGATACATTAAGGCTTCTTTCCGGTCATCCGGCCGACGAACAGTTGCCTCCCTATGATAAGGAAATCCTTAAATCGTATGTGTTATTCAATATGAATAATACAGCCGCTGTAGGTCCATGGGGAACTTCGTTTGCTGCCAATCTAACCTCTGACCAGACCGGGATTGGAAACTGGACAGAAGAACAGTTTATAAGGGCAATGAAAATGGGAAAATGGAAAGGAATTGAAAACAGCAGGGATTTATTGCCGCCAATGCCCTGGCAGGGATACGGCCAAATGCCTGATGAAGATTTGAAAGCCATTTTTGCTTACCTGAAAAGCACAAAACCTGTAAACAATGCCGTTCCAATGGCTATTCCTCCTGCGGAGTAGAACATACAGTTTCAAATTCTGTTTTTAAAACAGCTATTTAATTTCCAGTAAATCACTGAGCCGGGAAACGATGATATTCCGGCTTCGTGATTTGTCATTATGCCTTTTGTCCTTTTTATTCTATTCTTTTTACTGAATGAATTTGAACCGGTTCCTTTAAGTATTGATTTTCGTCGGGTAAATGGTGAATTTGCCGAACTATATCCATACCTTCTACAACTTTTCCAAAAGCTGCAAATCCCTGGCCGTCGGGATTTCGCTGGCCGTCAAAATCAAGTTCGGGCTGGTTGCCAATGCAAATAAAAAACTCGGTGGAAGCTGTGCCCGGTTCGTTTCGTGCAAGGGAGATGGTCCCGTCCAAATGGTTCAGACCGGTTTCCTTAGTAGTTTCGTGCCGGATTCCCGGGTATTTTTCAATTTCTTCATCCGAAAACAATCCACCCTGAATGACCTCAATTTTGATTTCATTATTTGGCTGATTATCCGATCGGACCGTGCGATAAAAAACAGCATTTTTAAACGTGCCGTTTTCAATATGTTCCAAAAAATTTTTGGCAGTAACCGGTGCATGCACAGTGTCCATTTCCAAAATAATATTCCCCATTGATGTTTGGATTTCAACTTTGGGGAGAGTTTGGCTCCATAAAGAATTGTTTGGTAAGAACAAAATTGAAAAAATGAGTAAAAAGCGCATAAATTTAAATTGAATTGTTTATGCGAATGTAAAGATTCTATTTCCTTTTTCCTTAGAAATTAAGATGAACAAAAGTTCTTTATTGAAAGAATTGAATAGTTTTTGCTTTTATGAACTACGAATGTTTGATTTGCCAGGTAAAATCGCAGCAGCAGCGGCTCGAGAAATATGAAATTTCGTATTGAAAAGAAGTCTTCTTCCCGTTACCCTTTCGGCACCATCCTAACCAGCGGAATAATCATTTCTTCCAGCGAAATTCCACCATGCTGGAACGTATCTTTGTAGTAATTCGCGTAGTAATTATAATTGTTCGGATAGGCGAAAAAGTCGCTGTTGCTGGCAAAAACATAACTGGTGCTCACGTTTCTCGACGGCAGATAGGCCAACCTCGGGTCGCGCACTTCAAACACATGTTTCGATTTGTAATTCAGGTTTTTGCCCAGTTTGTACCGCAGGTTGGTGTTGGTTTCGCGGTCGCCGATAACTTTCACCGGGTTATCGACCCGGATGGCGCCATGGTCTGTAGTAACAACCAATTGAATATTATTGCCTGCCAGACTGCGGATGAGGTCGCGAAGCGATGAGTGGTTAAACCAGCTCAGGGTAAGCGAACGGTAGGCATTTTCGTCATTGGCCAACTCACGAATCATTTCCATTTCGGTGCGGGCATGCGAAATCATATCCACAAAATTGAAAACCATTACCGAAAGGTCGTTTTCAAGAATATTTTTCAGGCTTTCAGACGTCTGTCGATCGCGCCGTATTCCCGAAACCTTTTCAAAATAAACTTTTTCCTTTCGCCGGTGACGCTCCATTTGCTTGCGCAGCAACTGCTCCTCGTGCCTGTTTTTATTTCCCTCGTTATCGTCGTCTTCCCACAAATCAGGATAAACCCTTTCGATTTCTGCCGGCAACATTCCTGCAAACATAGCATTTCGGGCATACATAGTGGCCGTAGGCAAAATACTCATGTAAAGTTCGTCCGAATCAACCCTGAAATATTCTTCAAAAACCGGACTGATGATACGCCACTGATCGAGGCGCAGATTATCGATGACCAGTACGAAAACCTTTTGCCCGGCATCAAGCAAAGGAAAAACCCGCTCCTGAAACACGTCCTGCGAAAGCATTGGCCTCTCGCTTCGGTCGCGGTTAAGCCATTCCAGGTAATTTTCCTTTATAAATTTAAAAAATGCTTTGTTGGCATCATCCTTTTGCATGGCCAGCACCTGGTCCATTGCAGCATCTTCTGAACTTCCCAGTTCAATCTCCCAAAACACCAGCTTCTTATAAATATCAACCCATTCGTTGTAGTTCAGCCGGTCGTTTATGCGCATGCCAATTTGCGAAAATTGCGTTTGATAGGCCGACGTGGTTTGCTGTGTCACCAGCCGTTTCTGATCGATGTTCTTTTTCAGCGAAAGCAGTATCTGCTTCGGGTTCACCGGCTTAATAAGGTAATCGGCAATTTTCGACCCAATGGCCTCGTCCATTATGTTTTCCTCTTCGCTCTTGGTAATCATCACCACCGGCACATTCGGCGAAACCGATTTTATTTCGTTCAGCGTTTCCAGGCCGGACATTCCCGGCATGTTTTCATCCAGAAAAATGATGTCGAAAAATTTAGCTTTTACCTCTTCGATGGCATCCAGCCCGTTATTGGCAGTTTCTACTTCATAATCCTTGCTTTCCAGAAAAATGATGTGTGCACGGAGCACGTCTATTTCGTCGTCAACCCAAAGTATTCTTGGTTTTCTCATATTCTATTCTCCTAAATTGTTTTCATTGAAGGTAAAGGTACAAACAAAAAAAGTGCCGGGGTGGTGCTTAACAAACTTTAACCCGGTTATTCACCGAGGTAAATGAGTTTGTAAAAATCCATGTAGGCGTTGATGTTCTTCTCCTGCAGAAAGATGTCGAAGTTTTCTTCGGAAATCAGGAAATTGCGGTAATTGGCCTGCCCCAAAGGCGTATAAAGATCGCGGTTTTGCACCACTGTGCGCGAATAGCGTGTGGCAGCTTCCTTGTCGGGCAATCCGGAAATAATCACAGCAACCCTGAATTCATCGATGGTTGTCTCTTCAATCACCATCCCCTCTTCGCCGCTGGCCTGGTTAAACTGTTTAATTCCGTCAACAAACCGTGTTTTATCAATTCCCTGAGAAGGAACAACAAAAACAAAATAGTGGGGTTTTTCAATTTCAATGCTATACGGGCCGGAATAAGATTCAACAGTTTCGGTTTCCGGTTCCTCAATTGCCGGTTCATCTTCAGGTTGTTCAGGTTGTTCAGCCAAACCGGCAGGAGTTGCCTGTTGCGCCGGGCTCCGCTGAATGTAATTGATCCGGAAAAAGTCAATGTAATCATCCACTTTGTTTTCGGCAATCAGTTTATCGAGGTTTTCACTGGTTATAAGAAAATTTCTGTAAGTTGACTGCCCAAGTGGTTCAAAAAGGTTTCGGGTTGTTACTACTGTTCGGAAATAAGACATCGCCTCGTTTATTGATGGAATTCCCTGAACAATCATCAACTGATATTCTCCTGCCTGTTTCAGTTGTGTTGCCAGGTTCCAGGCTCTGTATTCATCCCGGTTAAACTGGGCAAAGCCATTCAGGGTTTGCCGCATTGAAATCCGGTTATCTCTTACGGCCAGTACAAAGTTTTGAGTGGTATTGATATCGGAAGTGAACAAAGCTGATGCACCGGTATCAACTACCCTGAACTGACCCCGTTCACGAAGCATTTGTTCTTCCTCGCGTGCTCTTGCCATAAGATCTTCGGGCGAAATATCCAATTCATCATCGCTAAAATCGGGTCCGATATACCGGCTGTAATTTTTCACAAAGAATTTCAGGTAATCGGCAATTGAACGTTCCGTGAGGATTTGCCTGTAGTTGGTTGAGGAAATGGCAAAATTAACGTAATCAACACCGCTGAGTGTCTGGAAAACAGATGCTCTGCGTATGATTGACCGGTGATAAATCACACCATCATCTTTATTTCCGAGTGCCCGAATAATTAAAAGATTTGTTCTTTCGTTAAGTGGCTCTGTTTCAATGTCGAAATCGATTTTGGTATAATGGTCGATGTTGTAATTGGCAATATCGAATTTCAACCTGTTTAAATCCACTCCTGCAGTGTTTTGATATGCAATAACAAAATAGTGGAGCAGATCTTCATCGTATGAAAATTTTCCGCCAAACTCATCGTTTTCCATCCGGTTGGCCATCAGAATTTCTTCATTTTGAATTTCTTCGTTTATGTAGCCCATATCCACCAGTTTCTGATAATCGGCGAGGGTACTGTCCTGAATAAGGGTAAGAATCTCGGTTGCCAGCGGGGTTGGCTCGGCTTTGGGCCAGGTTTCGATGTATTTCTTTAGCAGGTTTTCAAACTGGTGAATATCGGCTTGGGTACCCTGGGCCACTGTTTCCATAAATTCAATCTTTGGTACAATAAAGCTGTCGGGTTGCATGGCTTTCATTGAACCGGCAAGTGTGATTACATTTCGGTAATTACCTGCACGGTAATTTCTGAAGGTTTCTTCATACATCCGGTTCAGACTGTCAGTGCGGGCCTGCATTTCCACAAAAAAGTTTGGATTGATGAGGTATTGGGCGTATCTACTTTCGGGAAATTTCGAGATAATGAGGTTTCGGTAATATTCCAATTTTTGGTTGTCGCCCATCAATTCGTACAAGTTATACAGATCGAAAAAAGCCGAAAGTTCGTAAATGTTGTTGGGATACCTTCTTATAAGTTCTTCGAATGCTTCAGCCGAGCGCTGATAATTGGAAAACTCCGACTTGTAAATTTTACCTGCATTGTACAGTGCATCCCTTATTTTGTTGTGCGAAATGGCCATTAACGAATCGGTTAGCGGAAGATCCTGAGTGTAAAATTCCTTTTGCAACGGGTCTTCCACACGAATTACAATTTGTGATGAGTCAATTACCTCGGCCATCTCGTCCATTTCATCCATTGAAACGGTGCTTTTGTTCGAGCGTCTCCAGTTGTCTTCCAGTCTGCGCTGTCCCCAACGTTGCTGAAAAGTAACCTGCCCGTAGGCAACTGTTTGGGGATTGTAAAAATACCAACCGGCACCCTGCTGGCCTGTTCCCATGCCCATCCGGTAACGGTTCGACCGATAGTATCCCTGATCGCGCTGACCTTGAAGGGCCAAACTTTCCATGTTGCGCTGACGTTCCTGCTCTTCCCTCATCAAACGGGCAACAAGTGATTCTCTCTCTGCATCGGGCATCCGTGCTATACGCTGAAGACTGTCTTCGCGTTCAACCGTCAGCACATTTTCGATAAGATTGGTTAAGCTGCGATACTGTGCCGAAAGTTTGGGATAATTCGGGTAGTTATCGTCGATAATTATCATGGCACTGTCGTAGTAGGCCTGCGCTTCGCGGTAATTTTGCACATCGAAATAAATGTCAGCAACAGTTATAGCCGATTGCGCCCGTTGAAACTGGTTGTTGTAACTGCTTGCCACCGAGTTGCGGTAATTTTCAATGGCCACATCGCGGTTTCCCTCCCTGAAAAAGATGTTTCCAAGTGCATAATAAATCTGGTCACGAAACTCCACGTTCTTTTTGTCGCGCAACATTTTGCGCAACTCCTTTTTCGTTTTTTCAGCATCACCTTCGCCTGAGAAAACACCGGCTGCATTTATTCTGGCATTAAAAGCCATCCGGTAATCCGCATTCATTCTGGTAACCTTTTGATAAGCCTCGGCAGCTTTCATGGGCTGCCCAAGCTCTTCGTACAATTGGGCTTCAATATACTGAAGCCTTGCTTTTTGTTTTCTCCAGAATGTTTTGCCAAGGGCGATATCCAGAAATTTAATGGCTTCTGTATATTCCTTTTGTTTCATGTAAAAATCGGCTGTGGCAATAGCCAGGTCACGTTCAAGTTTGCGCGGAAAATCCCTGTCATTCTGAACCGACTGGATTACTTCTGATGCTTCTGCAAACCTTTCCAGTTCTGAATAGCTGCGCAACAACCAGATTTGCGCTTCATGCCGGGCATCGCCGTCGGGATATTTTCTCTGGATATAGGAAAGATTATCAATAGCCGCCATAAAGTTATGCTGATAAAAATATGCTTTCCCTATGATCAGGAAGCTGTTTTCAACCCAGGGATTAAATTCCTCCTGGCTGGCAAACTCCTGGTAGCGTCGGGTACGGTTTCTGCGCCGTTTTGGTTTTGCCGTTATGGAATGAATTTCAATTAATTTTGAGGCCTTTATAACGGTATTGTCCATATCGGATTTTACCAGATTGGCAGCCGAAGGATCGCTTTCTTTGAATATGGGCAGCAGCCGGGTAAAATCGTCTTCAATGCTCGATTCAATTCTCTCTACCCCCAATTCAAAGCTTTCGTTTGCATTAAAATAGATGTTATACTGCGACGTAACTTTATGATAGGTACGTGAAGCAAACGTGTTCTTTTCAGTTGAACACCCCTGAAAAAGGGGGAGCAGAAACAGCAGCCCTATGGTATGTAGTAAATATCGCTTCAAATAAAGTTCTTAATTGGCTTTAGGAATAAACTCTGTTTTTTAAAGAATATTGTAATGAAAACGCCTAATTTATTCCTTTTATAAAAGCACAAAAATAATAAATTTTACAGGCCTGCTGCCGTAAAAAAAAGTATGTTCCAATACCTTGAACAGATTCTAATTCCGTTTGATTTTTACTTTTTTGGTAGGCGCCCGCTGAATGTTGCGCACATGCACCTGATGAGCCACATTTTTTGCTACTTCGGCAAATGCCATCCCGGTAATGGAATCCGTGTCCGCAGCAACAGGAACACCATCATCACCACCTTCGCGAATACTCTGAACAATGGGAATCTGGCCAAGAAGTTTGAGTCCAAGTTTTTCGGCCAGTGCTTTTCCTCCACCTTCACCGAAAATATAGTACCGGTTATTGGGAAGCTCTGCCGGGGTAAACCAGGCCATATTTTCTACCAGACCCAAAACAGGAACATCAATAGACTTACTCTGAAACATGCTGGCACCGCGAATAACGTCGGCCAGGGCAACTGCCTGCGGCGTGGTAACAATTACAGCGCCGGTTACCGGAAGCGTTTGCACCATGGTCAGGTGTATGTCGCTGGTGCCCGGAGGCAGATCGATGAGCATATAATCCAGTTCGCCCCAGTTGGCATCCATTATCAGTTGCTTTAGTGCATTTGAAGCCATTGGCCCGCGCCAGATGATTGCATTTTCGGTTTCAACGAAAAACCCAATGGACAGGAACTTCACTCCAAATTTTTCAACCGGGTTAATCAAGTCGCGGCCATTAATTTTTTCACCGGTTGGTCGAATTTCTTCTGCACCAAACATTTTGGGGATGGATGGCCCGAAAATATCAGCATCAATCAAACCCACTTTGGCGCCGGCATTGGCAAGTGCAACTGCCAGGTTCACGGCAACAGTTGATTTTCCTACTCCCCCTTTACCCGAGGCAACTGCGATAATATTTTTTACACCCGGCAAAACCGGTCTTTCCATGTTGTGTATAAACTTAACGGTAATGTTGTCTTCAATTTCAACATGACTACCCAAATAATCCTTTATGGCTTTTTCACATTCCAAAACCAGGGGTTCGATATTCGGATCATCACTTTTTTGAAAAACCAGTGAAAAACTGATCCGTTGACCGGCAATACGAATTTCCTGCACCATGTCGAGCGAAACCAAATCTTCTTCGCTGCCTGGGTATTTCAATGTTCGCAAGGCATCGGTAACATTTTTGGGAACTATTAATTTCCGGGGAATTTCATTCATTTTTATTTTATTTTTAAATGAACCACAAAATTAAAAAATATCTTTAAGTATTTTAAATATTGTACCTTCAACATATTTTTGAATTTCAACTTATTCCCGTTTCTTTATTCAGAAAAGTGATAAATCTTTTTTCAGATAATTTTTTCTTTATTTGCTGGTAAATTGGTAAGGTAAAATTTAAAGGGGAGTTTTAATGAACAACAACCGGTTTGCAAAATATTTTTCTGAAGATTCGCTTTGGAAGAAAATAAAACAATTTTCGAAAGCGGCAGGAATTAAGGTGGTTTATGCAGCCCTGCTTTTGTATTATGTGATGAACGACAAGCAGGTAGGGCTGAAAACCAAATTGACCATTGCAGCGGCTTTGGGATATTTCATTCTGCCTACCGATGCCATATTCGATTTAACACCTCTGATTGGTTACACTGACGATTTGGGCGTATTGTTGTTTGCGTTAACACAGGTTTCGGCAAACATCACTCCTGAAATAAAAGAGAAAGCCCGAAAAAAACTGAGTGACTGGTTTGGCGAAATTAACGAAGAAGAGCTGAAAGAGCTGGAAAGTAAAATCATTTAAGCCGTTGCCTGCACCAATGTTTTCTTTTACCTTTGCCGCCTGAAAATCCATTAAAAAATGATTGAATTCTCACTTTTTCAGTGGCTTTTACTGTTTTTTTGTGCCATGTTAATCGGCATGTCGAAAGTGGGTGTACCGGGTGTTTCATTATTTGCAGTGCCTGTTCTGGCGCTTATTTTTGGTGGAAAAGCTTCCACCGGCATATTACTGCCCATTTTAATGATGGCCGATTGGTTTGGAGTAGGTTATTATCATCGGCATGCGCAATGGAAATATTTATGGAGACTGCTTCCCTGGGCTTTTGCTGGTGTTGGGATTGCTTTATGGGTTGGCGAGGTTGTAAACGATGTGTGGTTTAAAAACATTATGGCCATTTTAGTGTTTGTTTGCATTGGCCTGATGCTTTGGAAAGACAGAAAAAAAGGCAGTAATTTTTTCCCCGACTCCTGGTGGTTTGCGGCATCGATGGGCGTTTTGGGTGGATTTGCCACAATGATTGGCAACGTAGCCGGACCCATTTTTGCCATTTACCTGCTGGCCATGCACCTCCCCAAAAACAGCTTCATTGGTACCGGCGCCTGGTTTTTCCTCATTATCAACCTCAGCAAATTTCCGTTACACATTTTTATTTGGAAAACCATAACCTGGCAAACCCTGAAACTTGACCTGATGCTTTTACCGGGAATTGCAGCAGGAGCATTTTTGGGCGTTTGGCTGGTGAAAAAAATTCCCGACAAAACTTACAGAACATTCGTAATTGCAGTAACCGCATTATCTGCTTTTCTGCTGCTCATTTAACTTTCGTTAAAACAACAAATACAGCTATTTTCTTACATTTGTACCTGTTGATACGGGAGAATTGAAATACCATAAAAAAATTTCCAAAACCATGGAGCCACTCATTAACTATTTTAAAGATATTGAAACACAAACTGTTCTTGATGTTGGCACAGGAACCGGGGGTTTTGTAACCGTGCTTAAAAAAGTATTTCCCAACGCACAAATTACCGGGATTGATCCAAGCTTAAAAACATTGGAAATTGCCCGGCAGAATTTCCCCGATGTAAAATTCCTTAAAATGGAAGCAGAGCAACTCGGGTTCAACAATAATTCTTTTGATGTGGTAAGTATTTCGATGGCATTGCACCATCTCCCAAAAATAAAAAAAGGACTAAAAGAAATTAAGCGGGTAGTTAAACCTGATGGCTATGTTATTATTAGTGAGGCAATAAGCGATAATTTGAATCCGGCGCAGGAGGTTCATAAAATGTACCATCATTTCAGAAGCCGGATTGACCGTTTAATGGGAAAATTTCACCGGAAAACCTTCACCCGCGATGCCATACTTCAAATGCTGAAACAAGCGGAATTGCCGGTACAGTTCTTTTTTGAACAAAGAAGCAATGTAAATCTTGTGGAAGAAAAAGATGAACTCGACCTGAAGGTGGAAAAAATGAAACAGATGCTTGAAAAAATAAAGGATCGGCCTGAATATGACACACTTTCTCCTCAAATTGAAGAATTCAGAACAAAGGCAATGAAATTTGGTTTTCAGCCAGCCACAAGGCTTGTTATTGTTATCCGTAAAAAAGGTGCCGGACTAACCTTTTAAAGCTTCGGCTCCGCTCACAATTTCCAAAATTTCGTTTGTTATAGAAGCCTGGCGCACCTTGTTGTACTGCAGGGTTAAATCTTTAATCAATTCTGTGGCATTATCGGTGGCCTGGTGCATGGCTGTCATCCGGGCTCCCTGCTCTGCCGCGTTCGAATCGAGCATTGCTTTATAAAACTGCATTTTTAAACTCCTGGGAATGAGTTCCTGAATAATATATTCTTTTGTGGGTTCGAAAATATAATCGTAATACTGCTTGTGCTTTTTTTCCTGCTCCATTTCTATAGGCAGGAATTGTTCTGTGGCATTTATTTGCATTGCAGCGTTTAAAAACTGGTTGTAAACAATTTCCACCCTGTCATATTTTTCATCGGCAAACATCTTCATAATTTTTTCTGAAAGAAGGGAAACGTTTTCATAACTGAGGTTATCAAATAATTCATGGTAACTGTCCACCACCTTCATTCCACGCAGTTTTACCTGCCGTTCGGCCTGTTTTCCGATACATAAAAATTCAACTTCATCCAGTTGAAACTGCAGGCTGTATTTCGTATAAACCAGTTCAACGGCTTTTTTGGCAATGTTCATGTTAAATCCACCGCATAATCCGCGGTTCGACGAAACAAGCACTATCAGAATTTTTTCCGGTTCACGTTGCCGGGAATAAACAGAACCCTCAGAACCTTCCAGGCTGGTTCCAATTGATTTCAGAATTTCATGAAGCTTATCAGCATAAGGCCTGATCTGCAAAACAGTATCCTGCGCTTTTTTAAGTTTCACCGCAGAAATCATTTTCATGGCACTCGTTACCTGGCGGGTTGTTTTTATCGAGGCAATTCGCGTTCGTATTTCTTTTAATCCGCCCATGTCTCAACCAATCATTCCTTATTTTTATATTTCATAGCCACTTCAAGGGCTACATCTTTTAAAACAGATTCTATTTTGTCGGTCATGTTTCCCTCTTTTATTGAATCCAATATATCGCGGTGTTCCATTTCCATTAGTTCAAGAAATGCTTTTTCAAATTCTTTTACCTTATTAACCGGAACGTATCTGAGCAATTCTTTTACACCACAATAAATTATGGCGACCTGGTGTTCCACTTTTACCGGTGAATACTGACTTTGCTTCAGGATTTCCATGTTTTTTCGTCCTTTGTCGAGAACGCGCATGGTTGCAGCATCCAGGTCTGACCCAAATTTGGCAAAAGCTTCCAGTTCGCGGAATTGTGCCTGGTCAAGTTTCAGCGTTCCTGCAATTTTTTTCATCGATTTAATCTGGGCATTTCCACCAACACGTGAAACTGAAATTCCTACGTTAATTGCCGGCCTGAATCCGGCATTAAACAGGTTTGACTCGAGAAAAATCTGGCCATCGGTTATGGAAATTACATTGGTTGGTATATAAGCAGAAACATCGCCCGCCTGTGTTTCAATAATTGGAAGCGCAGTAAGCGAACCTCCTCCCTTTACTTTGTCTTTTAATCCTTCCGGAAGGTCGTTCATTTGTGCTGCAATTTCATCCGATTCTATGATTTTTGCTGCTCGTTCAAGCAACCGGGAATGCAGGTAAAACACATCGCCTGGGTATGCTTCACGCCCTGGAGGACGGCGTAACAGCAGGGAAACTTCCCGGTATGAAACAGCCTGTTTTGAGAGATCGTCCAGAATAATCAACGCATCGCGGCCTGTATCCCTGAAAAACTCACCGATAGCCATACCTGCATAGGGTGCATAAAATTGCAAAGCGGCCGGGTCGGATGCAGTGGAGGAAACAATAATGGTATAATCCATTGCCCCATGCTTTTGCAGTGTTGATGCTATACTTGCAACAGTGGAGCCTTTCTGTCCAACGGCAACATAAATACAATAAACCGGTTTCTCCTTTTCAAAGTTTTCGCGCTGATTGATAATAGTATCAATGGCCACGGCTGTTTTTCCTGTCTGACGGTCACCAATAATAAGTTCCCTTTGTCCGCGGCCAATAGGAATCATGGCATCAATGGCTTTCAATCCGGTTTGGAGCGGCTCTTTTACCGGTTGCCGGAAAATCACACCCGGTGCTTTTCTTTCCAGCGGAAGTTCAATCAACTCACCGCCAATCGGGCCCTTCCCGTCTATCGGTTCGCCAATGGTATTTACCACCCTGCCTACCAGTTTATCTCCTACCATAATGGATGCGATATGCTGTAACCGTTTTACAGAATCTCCTTCTTTTACTTCTTCTGATGGTCCCAACAGAACCGCACCTACGTTATCTTGTTCCAGGTTGAGCACAATCCCTTTGATTCCGCTTTCAAATTCAATCATTTCATTTGATTCAACATTTGAAAGTCCGTATATGCGGGCAATTCCATCGCCAACCTGTAAAACGGTACCTACTTCTTCCAGTTCAACTTCCGACCTGAAGTTTTTAAGTTGCTGCTTCAGTATTTCTGATATTTCAGCCGGTCTAATGTTTATCATTCCTATGATATTTTCTTTGTGAATTTGTTTTTACAATTGTGTTTTCAACATTTGCTGTTTTAGCTTTTTAAGTTGTGTTGCAATGCTGGCATCGTACTGTTTATCGTCGATGCGTAAAACAATACCTCCAATTATATGCGGATTTATCCTACCTGAAAGTTCAACCTTTGTTCCCAGTTCTTTTTCCAGAATTTTTTCTGCTTTTTTCAGAATGTCTTCATCTACGGGTTGGGCTGTTGTCAGCACAGCGGTTTTAATATTTTTTTCTTTCCTGATAAGTGCCAGCACATTAAGGCAAATCATCGGGATAAAAATTTCCCGTTTGTTTCGCATAACCAGTTCCAGAAACTGAAGGGAAATTTCACTTACCTTCTCTTTGAAAATAAGTTTCATTATATGAATCTTTTCAGAAGTTTTTATCACCGGACTTTTCAGGAAAGAATTAAATTCGAGCGACCGGTTGCATACATCTGAAACAAGCTCCATGTCATTTTTTAAAGCGGCCAGCAAATCTTTTTCTTTTCCAAGCGAAAAAATTGCTGAGGCATATCTGACTGTGATTGCGCTCTCGTCCATAGCGTCAGTTAAGTTTTATTTCATCAATCAACGTGTTGACCATTTCCTTTTGTTGTTTATCATCGGCCATCTCTTTCCGTATCACCTTTTCGGCAATCATCAGCGAAATTTCTGCCATTTGCTTTTTCATTTCGTTTATGGCTTTTAATTTTTCGTTTTGAATTTGCTGCCGTGCGGCTTCGATGCTTTTTTGCATTTCGGCCGAAGCTTTTTCTTTTGCTTCGGCAATAATGCCTTCTTTTAAAACAATTGCATCACGCAGCAAGGTTTCTTTTTCCTTTCTTGCCATGGCAAGAAGTTCTTCGTTTCCGGCTTTCAGTTCTGCCATTTCCTCGCGGGCCTTTTCTGCTGCATTCAAAGCACTTTCGATCGATTCTTCCCGTTCGTAAAGCGCATTCAGGATAGGTCTCCATGCAAATTTTTTCAATACAAATGCTACTATCCCAAAAACGATGATCATCCAAAATATTGTTCCGACATTCGGAGTAACCAGTTCCATATTCAGAGCTTTTTATTTCTGTTTATTTTATTTCAGTAAAAGAAAAACAGTACCCCAGGCAATCCCTGAGGATACTGTTTCAATGTTGTTGCTACACAAAAAGAACCAATGCACAAACAATTACGGCAAAAAATGAAACCCCTTCAATCAAAGCTGCCGAAACAATCATGTTCGAACGGATATCACCGCTGGCCTCGGGCTGACGGGCAATGGCTTCCATTGCACTGGAACCGATTTTACTGATTCCATAGGCAGCGCCAATGGCTGTAAGTGCTGCAGCGAAGGCTGCTCCCAATTCACTGAACTGGGCCGATCCCTCGGTTGCTTGTAGCAATACGCTTAAAATAGCTGATAACATAACATTTAATTTTAAAAATGAATATTAATGGTGTTCTGCTGACGCCATTCCAAAATAAATGGCTGAAAGCAGCGTAAAAACATAAGCCTGAATGAACGAAACCAATACATCGAGCAGGGTTATAAATACGGCAAACAAAACAGAAATGGGGCTGACCACATAACCTGCTGCAGGCCCCATTAAACTACTAAAAATAAAGATTAAACTCAGAAAAACTGTAACTATCATATGCCCTGCCAGCATATTCGCAAATAAACGCACCATCAAAACAAATGGTTTGGTAATCATACCTGTCATCTCAAGTATTGGCATGAGTGGTATAGGTAATTTTAACCATGTAGGTACATCCGGATTAAATATTTCCTTCCAGTAATGTTTATTCCCTGTTATGTTGGTAACAAAAAATGTAAACAACGCCAAAACCATGGTAACAGAAATATTTCCGGTTACGTTGGCTCCAAAGGGAAAAATTGGGATCAGCCCCAGCAGGTTGGTTAGTAAAATAAAAAAGAAAAGTGTAAGCAGTGGAGGCATATACTTTTTGTAATTTTTTTCTCCAATAGAGGGTCGGGCAATTTCGTTGCGAATAAACAAAATAACAGGTTCAATCAGATTTTGAGTTCCCGACGGTGCCCTTCCCCTGTTTTGTCTGGAGGTATGTGCGGCTGCAAACAGGAGTGAGAATAAAATAATGGCCGAAACCATTGCTCCTGCAACTACTTTTGTAATTGAAAGATCGACAGGTCTTCCAATCTCGTGGCCACTTTCATCCACCTCAACAATTTTTCCTTTAAATTTTTCACTGTGTGAAATGCGGAATCCGTGATAATCATCATGCCCGTGATGAAATTTAGACGACATAAAAATATGCAGCTTTTGTCCGCCGTGTAGTTCCGGATTTTTGCTGTATAAAATTACCGGGAGCGGAATACTGAAATGTTTGTCGCCAAAGGAAGCAATATGCCAGTCATAGGCATCCAAAACGTGTTCGATAACAAATTTTCCCGCATCAAATTCCTCCTCAGAATGAATATCACCGGAAGGATGTCCATTATGTTCCCCGTCATTTTGGGCTGTCACCGGAATTAACCAGAAAACAACCATGGTTAAGGACAGAAAAAACCCTTTGGAAAATGTTGGCATACTCTTTTTTTCTGTTTTACAAGCCTCACAAAAATAAAAGAATTTTCAACGCATGTGCAATTATTCAGGAATAAATTCCAAAGAAAAAAAGACATTCTTGTGTTTTGTTGATATATGTCAATATTTTAATTATCAGATGTTTATTTTTTGAACCTTTTTGAAATTCTGGTGAGGTCGGTCACTTCCAAAAATGTAAAAACAAGGTAAATTACAACCAGGCAGACTATAAAAACGGCAGCATTTTCTGAATCGTTTGCAAGATAAATAAATGCAAAAGCCGAATAAAGTACAAGTCTTAGAAAAGAGACAATCATGCTGGTGCTGGTAAAACGCCTTATGTCCTTTTTTGCCATCTGCAATTGTAAGGAGTACGTTGCCAGAGTAACGAGCAAGAAAAAAGCCAGCATCCAGGGTAAAATGGAAATATACTTTCCGGAAACAAAAAAGTTAAAAACGAACCAGCCCAAAATAATTAAAATAAAGGATGCCCCTAATGTTTTGATTACGAACTGCTTTAATTCTCTGCTCATTTTTTTAAAAGATTACGGGTTGAATAAAAAACTGAACCGATTACCGAGAGAATCATAAGCGCCAGGGTGAAACCCTTAAATTCGTTTTCCATCCACTGGTCGATTTTATAGCCTGAAAAAGTTCCAATAACAATAATGGCCATCATTTCAAAAGCCAGGCTGGAATAACGGATAAAAGAATCATACTTGTTTTTGTTCTTTTTGTTCTGGTTTTTCATTTTTTTCTTTGGAATCACCCATAGAGCAAGTTCCGGTAAAAATGGAGCCAGGCTCCACTGAAAGTTTTCCTGCAACAACATCACCGTAAATGTGTGCCGATGCTTTCATTGTTAATATCTCGGAAACGGTTATTTTTCCTTTTATATATCCTGAAATTTCAATATTACTGCAATTAATTTCCCCGTCAACTTTTCCTTTCGGCCCAATTACAAGCCTCCCTTTTGCATCAATATTACCTATTAACTCTCCATCTATCCGGATGTCACCATTTGCTGTAATATCCCCTTTTATAATTGTTCCCTCGTTAATTATATTTATGGATTGGTTGAGGTTATCGCTGTAGTTTGATGTTTGTTTTGCCATTTTAAAAATCATTTTTTCTGAATAAAACTACATTTAAAAATTTTTATTTTCTCTCACCTTAAATAAACCGGTTGAAATTACAAATTTTTGTGTGTACGGCAATAATAATCCCTATTTTCCGGAAAAACAGCGGGAAAAATCAGAGAATAGAAAATTTTAAGCCAGATGAATGTAAATTAAAGGCTGTCGTATGCCCATTTCAGATAAACACTTCCCCACGTAAAACCCGCTCCGAAAGCTGCCAAAATAATGTTGTCGCCTTTTTTTAACTGTTTTTCATAGTCCCAAAGACAAAGAGGGATAGTTGCTGCCGTGGTATTACCGTATTTTTGGATGTTAATCATTACTTTATTTTTGCTAACCCCCATTCGCCGCGCAGTAGCATCAATAATCCGCATGTTGGCCTGGTGCGGAACCAGCCATGAAATGTCTTCAGGTTTAAGCTGGTGTCTTTCCATAATTTCTGCGGCAACGTCGGCCATTCCGGTAACTGCATATTTAAAAACGGTTTGTCCTTCCTGATAAACGAAGTGTTCGTTATTTTTCACTGTTTCATATGAAGCAGGCCGCAGCGAACCGCCGGCCTTCATGTGCAGATGGTGGCGGCCCAACCCGTCAACATGGTGAATATAGTCCATTATTCCAACTTCTTCGATGGTCGGCTCCAGCATGACTGCTGTTCCGGCATCACCAAAAAGCGGACAGGTTGTTCGATCTTTGTAGTTTGTAATTGCTGACATTTTATCTGCGCCCACAACAATCACTTTGCGGTATCTTCCTGATTCGATAAACTGGACAGCAGTAGCCAGAGCAAAAATAAAGCCGGAGCAGGCTGCATTCAAATCGAAACTCCAGGCATTATGAATATCGGTTTTGTGGGCTATTATATTTGCAGTTGCCGGGAATGGCATGTCGGGAGTGATGGTTGCGCAGATAAGTAAATCTACCTCATCGGGCGAAGTTTTTGTTTTTTTCAGCAGCTCTTTTACTGCCTCTGCACCTAAAAAACTTGTTCCTTTTCCTTCCTCTTTTAAAATACGGCGTTCCTTAATACCAATGCGTTGCATAATCCATTCATCGGAGGTATCTACCATTTTACTCAGTTCGTCATTGGTTAACCGGTATTCCGGTAAATAAGCACCAACACCTGTAATTGCCGCCCTGATTTTAGCCATCTGATTAAACGTATTCTTTAAGGGCGCGAAGTTATAATGAATATAAAAGGTTCGTGCAAGAGTTCGGGAAGAAAGTGGCCGGATGTTAAATAATACTTAAATTTTTGGCGAACAATCATTTGATAAGTTCGAAAAGTCTGGCAAAGAGCCAAAAAAAGCCGGCCTTTTTTTCCGACCGGCTTTTTCTTTAAACTGCAATTTCTTTTTCAATAACCTGCTTGCCTCTGTAATATCCGCATTCAGGACAAATGTGGTGGTACTTTACCGTTGCTCCGCAGTTTGAACAAGTAGCAAGTGTTGGAAGGGAAGCTTTGTAGTGGGTACGTCTTTTATCCCTTCTCGTTTTCGATATTCTGCTCTTTGGATGTGCCATAATATTTCAATTTTAATTATTATTCCATTTTTTTAATGCCGCCCATCTGGGATCGGTTATCTGTTCTTTCTCTTCTTCTTTGTATTCGTATTTTTTCAGTTCTTCCAGCATTTCAATGTTGCATCCGCTTACTCCCTTTTTTTTGGGATGAACATGTCTGATTGGAATGCTCAAAATTACATATTCATAAATTAACTGGGCCAGATTAATACGATGTTCTTCGGGCAAAACCCAGAAAATTTCGTCATCTTCGTATTCGTTTTCACCAAACTTCACAAAAAGTTCACTTTTGTGTTTTATCTTTTGCCGGAAGTTTTCGAGGCAACGATCGCAGGTGAGCTCCACCCATCCGTTCAGTTTGAAAAAAAGTTTCAGAAATGAACTTCTTTTTTCAAGTTTCACATTAACATCGATGTTGCCAACGCTAACCAGTCCCTGTTCAAAATGTTCAAAGAACACGTCCCCGACCTCAAATTCGAACTCGTGCAGGCCTTCTTTAAGGCCTTTAAATTCTACATCGTATTTTGCTCTCCAGCCCATGGTTCGAAAAAAGTGTTGCAAAAGTATAAATTTTTTAGAAACGGGTGAAGGGTAAAACGAAAAATAAGGGACAATTAAGCAGTAATGTTCAAAATTGGCTTTCCCAAAATGAACTATTTACTATTCATTTGTTTTCAATCCTGTTCTTGCTTTTTCCCTTGCCCGTTCAAAATTAATTCTCAAATCTCCCATTACACTTTTATAATCTGCATTGTCTGCAAGATTCACAAATTCTTCCGGATCGTTTTTATGATCGTATAACTCTTCATTTCCCTGTTCGATGTTTTCTCCCCAGCGGGTATATCTCCAGCGTTCAGTGCGAAGGGTAGCATCATGTCCCTGATAAGAAACCGTATATGCAATCGCGTTCGGATCGTCCTGCTTTTCTCCGCTGAGGTAACCCGCCAGACTTTTCCCTTGTAATATGGAAGGTTCCCGGCCGGCAAATCCGCACAATTCGGTAAGCGTGGGATAAAGGTCGATCAGTTCGGTTACGGTGTTACATGAAGTACCGTAATTGTTTTCATAACCCGGAACAGAAATAATAAGAGGTGCACGAACACTTCCCTCCCATAAACTTATTTTCGACCAGCAATCGTGTTCACCCAGGTTGTAGCCATGGTCCGATAAAAAGATAACAATAGTTTCATTCCTTAAATTCAACCTTTCAAGAGCATCGAGCAGTCGGCCTACCTGCTGATCCATAAACCGGACACTGGCCATGTAGCCGCTGATGGTCATTCGTTTTTGGAGTTCATTCATTCCAAAAACTTTATCATTATGTCTGCGAAGGGCTTGTTCAGGCACATTTTCACCAATTCTTACAGGAGGAATAACTACTTCATTTTCAGGATAATGATTAAAACAGTTTTCCGGGGCGATTAAAGGTACATGTGGCCTTACAAAACCCACAGCCAGAAAAAAAGGATCGTCCTTTTTTATCCGCTGTTTGTTTGTGCCGTCTTCCGGGATTTTTCCCGCGCGGTTTTCCAAAATCGCAATGGCCTGACTTGCTGCCATGTAGTCAGCCTGTGTAACTTCCAGGTCATCAGGAATTATCATCCGGGCAAAATTGGAACCGTAATGTTTATTTTTTGGAGAGAGAAGTTCGAGTTTCCCTGGCCCGAGCGTTTCCGGTGCCATTACATTATAGGTATAGTCCCACGAATCTGGTTCGTCGCCACCGGGTTCGCCCCGCTCAATACCGCCCGGTACCCCCATGTGGTAAATTTTGGAAACGCGTGCAGTAAAATAACCGTTTTCACGAAAAAAACCGGTCATAGAAGGATGGTTTGCCAGCGCCGGATTTTCTT
The DNA here is from genome assembly GCA_041686935.1 of Mariniphaga sp. GTDB lineage: Bacteria > Bacteroidota > Bacteroidia > Bacteroidales > Prolixibacteraceae > Mariniphaga. The sequence continues at coordinate 112,282 of JAWLCW010000001.1, forward strand.
TTTTATAGCTTCCCGGCTGGTCGTTGTTGTTTAAAACGCCATTGGTTTCAGGATAAAGCCCGCTCATAAACGAAGCACGCGATGGCCCGCAAATCGGGTACTGGCAATATGCCCTTGTAAACCGCACTCCCTCATTAGCTAATCGGTCTAAATGGGGAGTGTGTTTGTCAACATTCATGAAGGGACCTATTCGGGAGTTCAAATCGTCAGAAACGATAAGAAGAATATTGGGTTTTTGGGCATTTATTTCCGGCATTGCTATAAAAAGATATATCAGCACTGATAAAATAAAAATGCTTTTTTTATAGAAGTGTTTTTTCATGATTGCACCAAGTTACCGTTATTTATAAAAACTTTTTCCTGACATAGAAGAAACTGAATCGTAAAAGTAACTAAATCTACTCGTCCTGAAATCAATTCTGCTTTTAATCACACTTTATCTGGGAATTGTTTATTTATTTTGTAACACTAAAATATAAATAAATATGTACGGCCAAATGAAACAAGATCTGCTCAAAAAACTTGAAGAACTTAAAGAGCAGGGATTATATAAAACAGAACGAATTATTTCTTCAGCGCAGGATTCTGAAATCCGGGTATCTAGCGGAGAGACAGTTCTGAATTTTTGTGCCAACAATTACCTCGGTCTGGCCAATCACCCCGAAGTGGTAAAAGCTGCTCAGGTAGTGATGAATTACTGGGGCTTCGGTTTGTCTTCCGTTCGATTTATCTGCGGAACACAGGAAATTCACAAGGAGCTGGAACAAAAAGTATCGGAGTTTTTGGGAACGGAGGATACTATTTTGTACTGTGCCTGTTTCGATGCCAACGGCGGGGTTTTTGAGCCTTTGCTGGGTGAAGATTCAGCTATTATTTCCGACGAGTTGAACCATGCTTCCATTATTGACGGCGTTCGGCTTTGCAAGGCACAACGATTCCGTTACAAACACTCCAACATGAAGGAACTGGAAAAATGCCTGAAAGAAGCTTCGGAGGCCAAATACCGGCTGATTGTTACCGACGGTGTATTTTCCATGGACGGCGATATGGCCAAACTGCCCAAGATTGTGGAACTGGCCGAAAAATACGATGCGCTGGTTATGGTGGACGATTCGCATGCAACGGGTTACATTGGAAAAAACGGTCGCGGTACTGCAGAACATTACGGATTGCTTGGTAAAATCGATATCATTACCACAACTTTCGGTAAAGCGTTGGGTGGCGGCAACGGAGGATGCACCTCCGGACGAAAAGAAATTATTGATATGCTGAGGCAGCGATCACGGCCTTACCTGTTCTCGAATACGCTGGCTCCTGCAACGGTTGGCGCAACCATGAAAGTTTTGGAAATGCTGTCGGAATCCACAAAGCTTCAATCCAAAACCATAAAAAATGCCAAATATTTCAGGGACAAAATGAAAAAAGCCGGTTTCGATTTGGTAAAAGGAAATACAGCCATTATACCGGTTATGATTTACGATGAACCGCTGGCCATAAAATTTGCAGATGAACTTCTTAAAGAAGGCATTTATGTCATCGGATTCTGCTTCCCTGTGGTTCCGCGCGGAAAGGCACGTATCCGCGTACAACTTTCGGCAGCACATAGTTTTGAAGAAATTGATGTGGCGGTTGATGCATTTATAAAAGTTGGGAAAGAGCTGAATATTATTTAATTCCGGGTATGGAAAGCAGGGAAATGTCGTTTTCGGCTTTTTCTGCTTTACGTTTAAACTGAGCTGCGGTGAGGGTTTTTACCATCATGTTGATCTTTCCACCATTGCTTCGCATTCGAAACTGCAATACATTAATCTGATTGCCATCTTCCTGTCTGATTTCCCGAAAGACCGGCTGGAAATTCTCTGGTTCCATCTTCCTAAGTCCACTGAATTTTATAGCAAAATATCCTTCTGTACCCTGATAATAATAGGTTTTGTTTTTAGGATGATACGAAGCTTTTGCCAAGGTGCTGTGCCTTGGTTTTTCTTCAATCCAGCGGCCGGTTTGCTGCGGAAATTCAATAAGCAGCCGGTAAACTCCGGCATCAAGAAAACTGAATGACGCTTTTCCCTTCTCTCCTGTTTGCTGAAATGCAATCAGCTCTCTTCCTGAACCGGTTTCAAGGAATAAACTCACGCCGGGCGTTTGTTTTCCAGTAAAAAAAGGGAATCCGGTAATCAGGATAAAGAACAGGATTTTCATGGTTTTGAAATTTGAAAGGGACTAACGGGCATTTCTTATGGTTACCATACCCAAATCGCCTTTCACTTTATCAACCATACTTTCAAACTTTTTAGGCCTTTGAGCCCTTATTTCCATTGTAAAACTTCCGTTATTGCCATTTACTTCAAATTTCCCTATTTCAATACGTTTGCTTCTGTCTTCGAGCTGAAGATTATAAACCGGTGTAATGTTTTTATTGGCAAACCGTTTGATTTTAGAGTATCTGATGGTGAAAAAACCTTCATCTTCCCGCAAAAAGTATTGTTTTTTATCGCTATGGTAACCCACCTGCAATTCGCAATTGATGTTATTGCTGCCTCGCATGAGTTTTCCCGATTGCCTTGGTAATGTAACTTTTATCCGGTACATCCCTCCTGAAAGATTGGCAAAGGTGGCTTTTCCGTTGTCACCGGTCTGAATAAAAGCAACATGTTGGTTATTGCCTTCCTGTTCAATGTAAACTTCGGCTCCGGGAACCGGTTCACCCGGTGTAAAAAGGAACCCAATAATAGCGATGATGCCAAAAACGACTGATAGGATTATAGTTTTCATTTTGTTAATTTTTTCGTTTATTCAAATATCTGTTATTTTTTTTTATAAAACACTGAATAATCTTTGGAGTTTTAAAATCGAATAAAAAAAGTCAACAATCTAATGCAGGTTAGCCATTGGAGATTATGGCCATCCCTGGTTCATGTTCGTACTTTTTTATCTGTTTTTGAAATTTTGATTCAGAAAGGGCAGATATTTTCAGTGTCAGCCTTCCGTATTTTCCGGTTACTTCCAGTTTGGCAATTGCAATACGTGCATTGGTTTCAGCACTTTCTGTTTCGTGCATGGGAGTTATATTTGATTCGGCCAGTTTTTCAACATCTGAAAATTTTATCATAAAATTCCCGGAAGGATTTTGGAAAAACAGTGTCTTTCTTTTTCCGTGGTAACCTACCTGAAAATTGGTAACTGCACTTTGATCATTCTTATCCCTGGTTTCTTTTTGTACCGGGATTTCCAAATAAATTTTAAACACTCCTTTGTCTAAATGTGCAAACGTTACACTGCCTGCTTCCCCGGTTTGCTGAAAGGCAATGCGTTTTTTGCCCGGCTCAGTTTCCAGGTAAACCCGGGTTTTTGAAACCGGTGCTCCGGGATTTGATCTGAATAAACCTAACAAAGTAATTCCTGATATATTTTTTAAAGTTCTCATCCTTTTTATTTTTTCTGATTCCCCAAATATTAGTAATAATTTTTTGATTATCAAAATTTCTGATTGTCTAATTCATTAATTTTCAGAAACAATTGTATCAACAATTAGAAAACAACCGAATTTATTCCAGTTATTCATTTGAGGATTTTCCCCTATCTTTGTCCCAAATTTTTCAGGATGAAGGAAAAGCTTTTTGGGAAGACACTAACGGAATTGCAGCAGATTGCCAAAGAATTGAATTTGCCCAAATTTACAGCCGGGCAAATCGCCGACTGGCTTTACAAAAAAGAGATTTCGACCATTGAAGAGATGACCAATCTTTCCAAAAAAGTAAGAGAACAGCTTTCTGAAAAGTATGAAGTTGGACTAACGTCTCCCACACGGGTGCAGAAAAGTACCGACGGCACCAAAAAATATTTGTTTCCCACCACCGGCCACAAATTTGTGGAAACGGCCATGATTCCCGAACGCGACCGCATTACAGTTTGCGTAAGCTCGCAGGTGGGCTGCAAAATGGGTTGTCTGTTTTGTTTTACGGCCAAACAGGGTTTTCAGGGGCAACTCACTGCCGGCGAAATTGTGAACCAGGTAAAAAGCATTGAAGAAGCCGGTGAGGTGTCCAACATCGTTTACATGGGCATGGGCGAACCGTTCGATAACCTGGACGAAGTGCTGAAAAGTCTTGAAATCTTCACTTCCGACTGGGGTTTTGCCATGAGCTCACGCCGGATTACGGTTTCCACCATCGGCATCATTCCGGGAATGCTCACTTTCCTCGAAAAAAGTGAAGCCCACCTGGCTGTGAGTTTACATACCCCGTTTAACGACGAACGTCAGAAACTGATGCCGGTACAGGTAGCCTATCCGGTTGACGAGGTGGTGAAAGAAATTAAAGGATGGGATTTTGGCCGGCAGCGGCGTGTGTCGTTCGAGTATATTTTGTTTGAAGGGCTGAACGATTCGCCCCGGCATGTGAAAGAATTGGCTCGTTTACTTAGCGGGCTCAAATGCCGTATCAACCTCATCCGGTTTCATCCTGTGCCCGGTACACCGCTGAAAAGTCCGGGAGAAGAAACCATTCAGCGGTTTAAGGAGCAGCTTAACCAAAAAGGAATTTTAACCACCATCCGAGCTTCACGTGGTCAGGATATTTATGCGGCGTGCGGGTTACTTTCAACGAAGGAACTGAGCGGGGTTTAAGCCAGGATCATCTTTTCGATATAAATATCCTGAAAATTCGAATCACCCTCCAGATTAATGTGCGAAGTTTTATTCAGAATTTTTTGAATGAAATTTTCATCCTCAAACAAAAACATTTTGGCGCCGATGAGCGCTGTGTTGCCCATTTTTACAATTTTTTCTTCGGAAGTGTCGATTAATCCGGTTTGAATAACATGTTTCAAATTCAGAAAATTTCCGAAACCACCGGCAATAAAAACGTTTTCAACTTCATCGAAAGTAATTTCAAATGTATTCAGTAAAATCTGAAGTCCTGCCGCAATGGCTGCTTTGGCCAGTTGAAACTCTCGGATATCCTGCTGGGTGAGAAAAACACCTTTTGTGAGTTCAATTTTTTCTTCGCCGGAATTGATTTCGCCAAACATTCCAATTTTATCCTGCTGAAGCAAAAAGGCTATGGCATCAATGAGTCCGCTGCCGCAAATTCCTTTCGCCGGCACATTGCCAATTACATGGCATTTCATTTTCCCATTTTTAAGCTGAACCGAAGAGATTGCTCCCGTTACCGCCCGCATTCCCTGGCTGATTTTTGCTCCCTCGAATGCCGGACCGGCAGCGGTGGAAGCGCAAATAATCTTTTCGCAGTTTCCCAATACAATTTCGCCATTGGTACCCAAATCGATGAGGATGGTGTATTTCTCACGTTCAGCCATGTTGGTGGCGGCAATTCCAGCCAGGATATCGCTGCCCACAAAACTGCCTATAGAGGGGAAAAACCGGATTTCAGTTTGGGGCGGCAATTCCCAGTTTAGTTGTTTGGTAGAAAACTGTTGCATTCCCAAATCGGGCGATTCAAAAGGGTAAAACGAAAGCGGCTGTACATTCAACCCCGAAAAAATGTGGTGCATGGCTGTGTTGCCCACCAATACCACTTTTGAAATTTCCACCGGGTTTTTTTCCAGCAGTGACTGAATCATTTCTCCCGTTTTTTTGCGAATCAGCATTTGCATTTCCTCCTGCTTTCCATCCAGGCAGCTTTGGATTCTCGAAATGAGATCGGCGCCAAATTTCAACTGTGGATTGAGAGCCGTGACTGCATGCAGTACATGTCCGGTTTTTAAATCGAGCAACTGCGCCACCAGGGTGGTTGTCCCCAAATCTATGGCAATTCCATAACCATCTTTCGGAAGAAAACTAAAAATGGTGTTATCAGCCAGAATAATATCCTCAAATTGCGAAATTTCAATGGTTATGTCTGATTCGGCTCTGCAAAAACAGGCCAGGCGCCAATCTTTCCCTAACCCCAGTTTATCCAGTTTCTGCTGATGAGCGGCATCTGCCTGAAGTTCGCCCTGCAATAGTTTTACTTTGCAGCGCCCGCAGGTTCCTTTTCCGCCACAGGGAAATTCCACGCCAAATTCGTGCATGAAATCAATTAACGGAGTACCCGTATTAACTGTTATCTGTTTTTCGAGAGGTTGGAGTGAGATTTTTACTTTTTTTGACATAAATGATACAAATGTGAAAACGTTAATTTGGCAAGTAATCTTTTCAAATTTAGCTAAATTCAGAAAGTCAACTCACTAAATTATCATTTTTGTATGTTTTCTGAATTTTCTTATGCAAGCACTGAATTAGATTTTTTAACATCCGGTTTGTTGCCTGATCTGCAAACTATTTATAATTTGGCAGCCGTTTTACAAAACAAAAGTTGAGACTGTGAGACTTGAGAAATGAAAACAAAAAAGAACTTTTTCATATTACTTATCGCACTGGCTTTTTTTTCCTGCAGCAAGCCACCGGTTGAAAAGCCGGACAATCTGCTTCGGGAAGATAAAATGATTGATATGCTCACTGATATTCATCTTGCCGAGGCATCATATAACAACCGCAGACATCGCGACTCACTTATAATGAAAAGCAGTTCGGCTGATTTTTACTATTCCATCCTTAATAAATACCAGGTTCCGGATTCGGTATTCGAAAAATCGTTTGTGTTTTATGCGAGCCAGCCGCGCAAATTTGAAAAAATGTACCGGCAAGCCATGAATAAACTGAATGAAATGGAACAGGAATATTCTGGGCGTAAGGCTGATCCTCAGGAATTGGAATTTCAGAGAAGCCGGCCGTGAAAAAAATTGCCGCCACTTATATTTTCCCCGGAAACCGACCTCCCCTGAAAAACGGCATTTTACTTTGCGAAGATGACGGAACAGTTGTCGATTTGATTGATACCGGCGGACATCTTCGGGAGCAAGCCGGTCTCGAGTATTACAGTGGCATTCTGGTTCCCGGATTCGTAAATGTGCACTGCCACCTCGAACTTTCGCACCTGAAAGGAAAAATTCCTGAGAAACCCGGGTTGGGCGGATTTTTGGGTACTATTAATAAACTGCGGAACCTGGAAATTGAAAACCAGGAAGAAGCTGCAGAAAAAGCTGATTTTCAGATGTGGAACTCAGGAGTAGTTGCTGTCGGCGATGTTTCCAACTCGTATTCCTCGCTCGAAATCAAACGTACCAGTAAAATTTACTACCACACTTTTGTGGAAGCATTTGGGTTTCACCCGTCGCGGGCAGAAAAAGCTTTTGCCTTTGCTGAATTTGTAGAGTCGATGTTCAGGGAATTTGACTTACCGGCGTCGGTTGCGCCACATTCGCCCTATTCTGTTTCGAAAGAATTGTTTTTGAAAATCAGGAAAAGAGCGCTGGCCGAAAACACCATTTTGTCTGTTCACAACCAGGAGAGCCACGATGAACTGGCATTTTTCAAAGATGGCAGTGGAGGAATTTCCCGGCATATTCATGAAATTCTTGGCATTGATATTTCGCACTGGCAGCCAACCGGTAAAAGTTCGCTTGAATTTACGCTGTCTTTTATTCCCAAAGAAAATCCTTTGCTGCTGGTTCATAATACATTTACCTCACCGGAAGATATTCAGTTATTAAAACAACTACGCCATTTGGAGAATACTTTTCTGGTGCTTTGTCCCAATGCCAATTTGTATATCGAAAATCAATTGCCACCGGTTTTACTTTTTCAGAAAGAAAAAATGAATATTTGTTTGGGAACCGACAGTCTGGCATCGAACCATACACTTTCAATTTTACAGGAAATGATTACTCTTCAGAAATTTTTTCCGGAGATTACTTTGCAGGAATTGGTAGAGTGGGGTTGTTGGAAAGGAGCACAGGCATTGGGATTAACAGACTTATTTGGAAGTTTGGAACCAGGGAAAAAGCCCGGTGTTAATCTGATTACCGGAGTTGTTTTGCAGGAGCTTAAACTCACTGAGAATAGTAAGGCAAAGAGGTTGATCTAAAAACCCCGGACTTAAAAAATCCAGGGCTTTTGTTTCCGGTTTTCTGTTTTCCTTTTCAATTACCAGCCTCCACGGTATCCCCGTCCTCCATAACCCGCCGGTCCGCGGTTACCCCTTCGGCCCGGAGCAAAACCTCTGCCACCGCAATTGTTTCCAGCCTGCAGCAAATCATACTGCTTTTGCTGTTCTTCGGTAAGCAAGCTTTTCACTTCATTGCGGTGGACCTGTACTTTTTTCAGCATTTCGCCGCGAATCTCATTTTTTTCAATGGGTTCAAAAGTTGAGCGTTGTTTTACGCGCAACTCAGCCATTGATTCCTGGTGTGCAGTTTCCAGGGCGGTAATTTTAGATTTCTGGTCTTCGGTTAAATCCGAAAGAACAGTTAGGCATGTTCCTGGTCCGTAACCATATCCGTATCCCGGGCGGTTGAAATTTCTTTGGCCCTGTGCATAAATCATGCTGGTACCCAGCATCAGGGCGATTAAAATAATTGCAAATTTTCCGGTCTTCATGATTCCTGAATTTTTGATGTTATTCAATATTATCATCTGTTATTTCTAAACCGCCGGCCACGCTGCGGCAGCCTGACGTCTTCGCTTCCTTCCAAAACTGAAAGGAATATTTCGTTGAGTTTTGATTGTTGTTCGGGGTTGCAAACTTTCTTCATCGACAGGTAATAGTCAATGGTTTCATTTTTTAGCCGGGTGTGTAAGTCGCCGATCTCATCTGAAATGCTTCCCAGCTTTTGTTTATCAGGGGTTTCGCGTCCCATTTCTATCACCATATCCACCCTCAATCTTTCCAGTTGGTGGTTAATTTGCCAGGCAGTCCGGTTAAAATCGCGGTTCAGTTCCCTGAAAATTTCCATTTGCTGCGGTTGCAAGTCCAGTTGTTCCCTGAAAAAACGGGTGCGCTGTTGAGCAGGCAATTCAATGGCTTTTTGTTCTGTTTGTTCCAGTAGTTTTTTGTCCTGTTGCTTGTGATACAGGAACGAAAAACCCATGGAGAGGTTGGTGGCCACCAGAATGACAATCACCCAAATCAGAATGTGGTATTTATTGCGTAATCCCATTGTATTATTCCATTAAAAAGGTTTCAATTGGCTCGGTCTCCATTTCGTTCAAAAACGGAACCAGTTCAGTTTCGGCAAAAATGTTTTGGTTTGCTCCGGTGTTTGCCGGCTGACCGATTTTTATTCCAGTGTAAATTCCTGCCAGCAAAAGCAATGAAAAGAACGCAGGCTGTAGAATTTTTTCCCATATTGGAATTCCAGCCGGCAGCTTTGCTCTGTTTTCTTCATTTTCCATCCGCGCTTTTAACCGGGTATAGAAAAACGGGTTCACTTCTGGTGATTTTTCAATTTGAATAATTCCCAGTGTTTTCTGCATATCTTCGGCAAAAGCAGCACACGATTCACATTCAGCAAGATGTGCTTTCATTTCATTTGCTTCCTTTTCGGGCAAATCACCCTCAAGGAAGAAAATCAGTTTTTTATGTAGTGTTTTGCATTTCATCACATTTTTTATTTATTGGTTTGACACATAATCGGTTAAAAACTTGCGGTTAAATACACTTTTTTTTGTAGCAGTGGTGCAATTTTTTCTGAAGGTTCTTTTTGGCCCGGTGAATGAGCGATTCTACCGAAGAAACCGAAAGGTTCATAACTTCCGATATTTCTTTGTAAGCCAAATCTTCGTATTTATTGAGGGTGAAGGCTACACGCTGATTTTCCGGGAGTGAATCGACGGCTTCGTGCAGAATCAGGGCACGCTGGCTGTTTTCCAATTCTGATTCCGGATCGTCAGCACTCTGCTGATTCAATTGGTTCAGCGTTTCTTTTTTTGATTCCACCACATCGTCAAACCACTGAACCCTTTTACGTTTTTTGTTGTCGCGGATAAAGTTGAGTGAGCGGTTAACGGCAATACGGTAAAGCCAGGTGGAAATTTTTGAATCGGCTCTGAAATTTTCAACCGAACGAAACACCTCGATGAAAACATCCTGGGCCACATCTTCGGCATCGTCGGTGTTATGAAGCAAACCAAAGCAGGTATTCACAACCATACTCCGGTAGCTTTCTACCAGTTCTTTAAATGCAGATTCGTTGCCCTGTTTTAATTTGTCTATGATTACGGCCTCGTTCATTCAATCATTTGTTCCCATAAAATTAGGGATAAGACACGGTATTTCGAAAAAACTTGTGGATTAAACTAAAATTTTCTATCAACACGATCAATTTTCGATGTTTTCATCGTGGTAAGGCGAGTCCATCTTTTTTCCGCGATATGAAAAACGCTCCGACATAAAGTTCAGAATTTCGTTGGCAGTACTTTCAATGGGTTTGTTGGTTACGGTTAAAACAGTGAATCCGCCGCGGTCGAACACAAACATGGCGTGACGAATTTCTTCCTTCACCGATTGCTCGTCGATATACAAATCATTTTGATGGTTATTCCAGCTTGCCATTCGTTTTTTCCGGTGGGTAATGAGTTGGTTAACGCCAATGTGCAATCCGAAAACCCGTTGAGAATCCACTTCAAATAATTCTTTGGGTGGTTGTATTCCTTTCACCAGTGGCACGTTGGCCACCTTCCAGCCAAACATGGCCAGATAAACACTCAGTGGAGTCTTTCCAACCCGCGACACACCGGTTAAAATAATTTCGGCATTTTGCAAGCGCTCAGGACCAAGCCCATCGTCGTGCGAAAGTGTATATTCGATAGCTTCGATACGTTCGAAATATTCCTGGTTTATTTTGCGAAAAAGGCCGGGGTGCTGCAAAGGCTCCACATCAAGTTGTTCATCGAGGTAATCGGCCAGTTCCCCCATGTAATCAATTTTTCGAACTCCGAACTCATCGCAAAGTTCGTTTATCTTTTTTCTAAGTTTGGGATCGACCATCGTGTGTGTAATCAAAGCTTTTTCGGCTTTGGCTTGCATTACAATATCGAACAACAGATCTTCATGGTTAATACCCGGCATAATTATCACGGGCATTTTATTATCGGGATACTGGATAAGTAAAGATTGCACCATGTTGTTCCCGGCCAGTCCGCGGCCACCGGAAACCACGTAAATTGGGGGCGGGGTAGTTTTTCTGTTTTCGCTCATGACAAAACATTTTAGTTGTAACAAAGGTAAGAACTGGCAGGTTTTAAAAATACCTGGATTTTATCCCAATTATTAATGAATGCATATAGGGAAAAGGCAAGCATTGTATTGGACAAATTATTTTCCAACTCTGGAAATTCTGTTATTGCAGGTACACCATCCGGCTTAAAATATGCATTTCTGAAGGTTTATAAAAAGCACAAGTTAAAGAAAGTTATAATATCTCTTCACATTCAAGATACGCATGAAAATGTGCTGAAAAGGCTGAAGTTTTATGACAAAGATTCGAAGCCAATCATTGAAGTATTAGATGAGCGAAAACGAATTGCATACTTAAAACAGATTAAAGCAGATTATAACTATTTCAAAGAATCTTATAAACGGGCAGACTTAAAAATTGACATTGAGGACACATGTTTAGATGAGATACCTGATTTAATTTTAAACGAACTCAAAAAATTGAAAAAATAATCGCAGTCAGTACGAAACCTGTACTTTGAATCCGGCCTTCTTCACCAGTTCCGCAATGGCATCCAGTTTTTCTGCAGGAATTTTTTCAAGCGTATCAAGTGGTGTATCGCGGGCAATGGTGTAAATCATTACCTGTTCGGGTTGTATTTTTTGAAGCAATTCCAGCCAGGCTGAAATTTCTTTTTCGGTAGAATTGTCAACCGGTCGGTCTTTAAATCTGCCCTTTACAAAAAGGGTTTGGATGGTCACTTTGCCGTTGAAACTTTTCAACTGCTCCACCACTTTTTGCAGGTTGAAATTTCCGCGGGGGCAGTCGAGCAGTTCAATCGTTTTTTCAAAAGCTGAATCGAGTTTCTGGATGTTGTCTTCCACTTTCAGCAGGGCATTGAAAACATCGGGTTTGTGCAGCATGGTGGCGTTTGACAAAACGGCTATCCGGGCATTGGGTGCAAGTTGGTCGCGCAATTTTATAGTATCGTCAATGATTCCGGCAAATTCCGGGTGGAGGGTAGGTTCGCCGTTTCCGGCAAAGGTAATTACATCGGGCTTCTGGTTGTCAGCAGCCATGTTGTGCAGTTTTTCTTCCAGCTTTTGTTTAACCTCCTCCCGGGTGGGAAGAACGGCTTTCTCCTTGTATTTTTTTGGAGTGAATCCACACTCGCAGTAAATGCAGTCGAACGAACATGCCTTCACATTAACGGGCAGCAGATTTACGCCCAGCGAAACGCCCAGCCGGCGGCTCTGCACTGGTCCAAAAATGATTTCATCGAAAAGAAATGTGCCCATAATCATGTTAATACCCGACAAAGGTAGTTTCAATCAGGAAAAATCGGAAACAGAAACTGTATTTCAACTAAAATTTAAAAATAAAGCCTCCCGTCAACCGACAGAAGGCTTTGGCAATTTGATTTGGTTAGATATTATAAAACGCTTTCGACTTTTTCGAGTGGCAAATTGAATGCCTCGGCTACTCCTTCGTAAACTACTTTTCCGTCAACCACATTCAATCCTTTACGTAATGGCAGGTTGTCGATGCAGGCCTGTTTCCAGCCTTTCCCGGCAATCTGAATAGCATAAGGCAGTGTGGCATTGGTAAGAGCCATGGTTGAAGTTCGCGGCACAGCTCCCGGCATATTGGCAACACAGTAATGGATTACATTGTCAATTGTAAATGTGGGGTCGGCATGTGTAGTCGCCACTGTGGTTTCGAAACACCCTCCCTGGTCAACGGCAACGTCAACCAGTACGGTGCCCGGGTGCATGGTTTTCAGCATGTCGCGGGTAACCAGGCGGGGAGCTTTTGCTCCGGGAATCAGCACGGCGCCAATAATTAAATCATGGCTTTTAACCATGTGCCTGATGTTGAATTCATTGCTCATCATGGTATTCACGTTGGCCGGCATAATGTCGTCGAGGTAACGCATGCGTTTCAGGCTGATATCCATAATGGTCACATCGGCTCCAAGTCCGGCGGCCATTTTGGCTGCTTCGGTACCTACAATTCCACCGCCGAGAATCAGCACTTTTGCCGGAAGAACTCCGGGAACGCCACCCAGCAGCACTCCTGATCCGCCATATGTTTTTTCGAGGTATTTGGCTCCTTCCTGAACCGACATCCGTCCGGCAACTTCACTCATGGGAACCAATAGGGGAAGTGAACCATCCGGCATTTCTACCGTTTCATAAGCCAGACAAACCGAACCGTTTTCAATCATCTCATTGGTGAGTGTTTCAGATGAAGCAAAGTGAAAATAGGTGTAAAGGATTTGCCCTTTTTTAATCAGTTTATATTCTGATTCAATGGGTTCCTTTACTTTGATAATCATTTCGCCAATGCCATAAACATCTTCAATTGTTGGAAGCATTCTTGCACCGGCCTGAAGATAATCTTCATCCAAAAATCCACTACCGTTGCCACCACCCGCCTGTACATAAACTTCGTGTCCGCGTTTTACAAGTTCTGCTGCACCGGCAGGAGTCAGGGCTATCCGGTTTTCATTGTTTTTTATTTCTTTTGGTACTCCAATAATCATTACTTTACTGTTTTAATTTTCAGAACAAAAATAGATACCCGGGCATTACTAAAATATGATAAAACTTAACTAAATGACCCTGTTTTGTTGTATCTGATGAACAAAACATGAATCTCTAATAAATTGAAAGTTAATTTTTTAATAATAAGCAGAATTGAAATTTTTTAGGAATTGTTATTTTCAGTTTGATACTTGTATATTTGTCCCCTTACAAATATTTTACAACATGCCACGAGTTTCAGAAAGAGGTAGGGCCATGCCCGATTCACCCATACGGAAATTGGCTCCGCTGGCCGATAAAGCCAAAGAGCGGGGTGTAAAGGTTTACCATCTAAACATCGGTCAGCCCGATTTACCCACCCCGCCCGAAGCGTTGGCAGCGATTAAAAATATTGACCGGAAGACACTGGAATATACACCCAGCGAGGGAATTCGCACACTTCGTGAAAAACTGGTGAAATATTACCACAAGTTCAACATTGATGTAACTGTGGACGATATTATTATTACCACAGGGGGAAGCGAAGCGGTAACTTTTGCCTTTATGAGTTGCCTCGACCCGGGCGACGAAATTATTGTGCCCGAGCCCGCTTATGCCAACTACGAGGCTTTTGCCATTGCAGCCGGCGCGGTTATTAAATCCATTGCCGCCAGCATCGATGACGGATTTGCACTGCCTCCGGTGGAAGAGTTTGAAAAACTCATCACACCCAAAACCAAAGGCATCATGATTTGCAATCCGAACAATCCCACAGGTTATTTGTACACCCGCGAGGAAATGAATAAAATTCGCGACCTGGTGAAAAAATACGATCTGTACCTTTTTTCCGATGAGGTTTACCGTGAATTTTGTTATACCGGTTCACCTTATATTTCAGCTTTTCACCTGAATGGAATCGGGCAGAATGTGGTGCTTATCGATTCGGTTTCCAAACGGTACAGCGAGTGCGGATTGCGAATTGGCGCGCTAATTTCCAAAAATGCCGAGGTAAAACGAAATGTGATGAAGTTTTGCCAGGCTCGCCTGAGCCCGCCGCTGATTGGCCAGATTGCCGCCGAAGCTTCGCTGGATGCCGATCCGGAATATATGCTGAATAACTACAACGAATACGTTAACCGACGCAAATTTTTGATTGACGGACTGAACCGCATCGAGGGCGTTTATTCACCCATTCCCATGGGGGCGTTTTACACGGTAGCCCGTTTGCCGGTTGACAACGCCGACGACTTTTGTGCCTGGCTGCTATCCGATTTTGAATATGAAAACCAAACGGTTTTTCTGGCGCCTGCTTCAGGATTTTACACCGCTTCCGATAAAGGAGTGGACGAAGTCCGAATAGCTTACGTCCTGAAAAAGGAAGACCTGGCTGTTTGTCTCAAAATTCTGGATGCAGCGCTAAAAGTTTATCCGGGAAGTAAAGTAAAAAAAGAGGTTACCGTGAAGGAATCGGTCTAAACCGAAAGAAATCCGGATTGAAAGGCTCAATCCGAATTTCTTTTTCCTCCCTTTTGGGGAGGTTAGGAGGGGCTTCCTCCTATTTCAGATTCTTTATCCGTTCCATCGCTTCAATGGTGTTTTCCCTGTCTGCAAATGCAGAGAAGCGGAAATACCCTTCGCCGGCAGGGCCGAATCCCGAACCGGGAGTTCCTACCACATTGGCTTCGTTCAGCACTTTATCGAAGAAATCCCACGAACTCATACCGTTTTTGGTTTTCACCCAAATGTAGGGGGCATTAACGCCGCCAAATACTTCGTAACCTGCTTCGGTGAGGCTTTCTTTCATAATCCGTGCATTTTCAAGGTAATAGGCAATCACTTCGGCCACTTCTTTTTTACCTTCTTCGGTGTAAACCGCTGCCGCTGCTTTCTGCACAGGATAGGAAACACCATTAAACTTGGTGGATTGCCGGCGGTTCCAGAGCGGTTTTACCGGATGGGTTTTCCCGTCTGAATCGAAACCTTTCAATTCAGACGGAACCACGGTAAACGCACACCGGGTTCCTGTAAAACCTGCAGTTTTGGAGAAGCTGCGGAATTCGATGGCAACTTCTTTGGCACCCTCGATTTCGTAAATGGAATGTGGAATTCCCTCTTCGGTAATGAATGCTTCGTATGCTGCATCATACAAAATGATGCTTTTATTTTCGCGGGCGTAGTCCACCCATTTTTTCAATTCCTCTTTGGTGGCTACCGTACCCATCGGGTTATTGGGGTAACACAGGAAAATCAAATCCGGAGTTTCTTCGGGCAACTCTGGAACAAAGTCGTTTTCAATGGTACACGGCATGTAAATAATACCTTCGTAGTGCCCGGCATCATAGCCACCTGTTTTTCCCGACATCACGGTGGTGTCGGCATAAACCGGATAAACCGGGTCGCAGATTGCAATTTTGTTATCGTTACCGAAAATTTCCTGGATGTTTCCGGTGTCGCATTTCGAACCATCGGAGATAAAAATATCGTCTGCCGAAATATCGATGCCGTTTTCCTGATAAGCATTTTTTGCAATGGCTTCGCGCAAAAAGGCGTAACCCTGTTCCGGTCCGTACCCTTTAAATGTTTCAGCTTTAGCCATTTCGTCCACACCTTCGTGGAAAGCTTTTACCACACTCGGCACCAGCGGCTGGGTAACGTCGCCAATGCCCATTTTAATCACTTTTTTGTCGGGGTTTGCAGCCATAAACTCGCTTACCCTTCTCCCTATTTCCGGGAAGAGATAGCCCGCCTGAAGTTTCAGGTAATTTTCATTAATTTTTGCCATATATTATTGCTGTTTTTATCAAAATCATACAAACCTAAATAAAATTTCAAAATTCCTTGTTGCCCTCAAATTCCTATCATTTCAATTTCACTTTTTGATAAACTCACTTCCGGCGCAAATACTGAACTGTTCATATATTTCAAAATGCTCTTTTTTAATTGTATAGCTTCAGTCCGGGTTTCCAGATTGTTTACCAAATCTGCTCCGCTCACCAAAATGCTCCCCTCTCCCACTTTCGCTTCAAAAAGCAGTGCCAGTCGGCGGTTGGTCACCCAGTCGTCAATAATTCGAACGATGGGATTCAACTCCGCGGGAAACGAATCGAGCAGAATGGCATCGGCGTGGCTCATGGCATCCCACCACTGCCAGTTGCTGTGGTACTCGGTTGGAAATTCAGTCAGAGCCGGATGATTGGGGTTACAGAGAATTCCCAGCGTGTGAGGTTTCTGGTTGTCGGTCCAGGCAGTGTTCCAGAAAATGCTGGAAAACCCAACACCCACATTTCCACCCATTTCAGGAGCTACTTTTCCTTTTCCGAGGCTGAGCAGCACTTTTCCTCCTTTTTCAAGAAACCCGATTGTGGCGGCATCCAGCGACTCAACCACTTTTACTTCTCCCGGTTCATTTGATTCATTTTCCGGATAGACCCAAATGTCCCAAGAATTGACGAACTTTTCAACAGAAATTTCAAGTGTCATTTTACGAGGTCGGTTTTCGTTTTGAAAAGTGTAAATAACCTCTCCCAAAAAAATACCATTTCCGATAGTAATATCTTGCTGTCCAAGTGTTCCTTCAGCAACTACATCCTGATTTTGAAAAAGTTTCCATTCAGGATTAACTCCCTGAAACGGTTTTTCACCATAATGGGCTACCTCAATTTTTGCATTCAGGGTTTCCCCTTCCGTAAAAATGCGTTTTTTGAGGCGGGCAAGTGGAACGGTTGTGTTGCAAAACCGCCGGTATTCTTCGGGCGAAATGTAGCCTTTTTCTTCCCAGAACGGGTCGAGCACACCCACCAGTGCCGTTCCCTGTCCGGGGAAATCGTGTAAATCGAGCAGTTGGAATCCGGCAAGCCCTGGAGTACGCAATGCTGCTTCAATGTCGGCTTTGTAGCACAGTGCCTGCAATTTTCCCGAAGTCAGCAAAAAACTATCGGCCAGGTGTCCCATGTAATGTGCATTCAGGCTTTCACGAAAAAGTTCGAAGTTTTTGGCTTTCAGTACACCGTCGTATTTTTCAATTTCCCTGAAATTTGGGTAAACACACCACTGCCCTATTTCGTGGCTCACCACCGGAATTCCGTCTTCAGGCAGTTTATTCGTCCAGTCGAAACTTGTTTTAGGCGGTTCGGCATTGATAATACTGTTGAGTTCTTCGCCCCACCCCTGAATTCGCGGCTGCGGGATGTTGTGAAAATCATTTACCGGCAATTCGGGCCAGCCGGCAGCCCCTGTGTAAACACGCCGGTTATCGTGTTCTTTCCAGTAGGAAACAAATTCGGTAAGAAACTCCCGATAGTTGGGTCCTCCAGGTTCATTTCCGTAAGCCATCATCACAAACGACGGGTGGTTTCCATAAGCTTTAACAATACGTTTGCTCTCATCCCAAATGTACTGGTCGATGGGAAAACCGCTGCCCAGTTGGGTGCTTTGGTTGGCCCAGGACGAACATTCCACCTGCAGGTAAACACCCGTTTCGTCGGCAGCCACAAAAGCTGCTTTGGGCGGGCACCAGGAGTGAAACCGCACATGGTTCAGCCCATGGTTTTTAACGGCTGCATATACCTTTTTCCAGCTTTCCACATCAGTGGGCGGGTAGCCGGTTTTCGGAAAAATGGCGCATTCCAGCGTGCCGCGCAAAAAAACAGGTCGCCCGTTGATGGAAAAACGCGTTTCATCCACTTTGAAATCGCGGAATCCAAAATCAATATTTTGCCGGTCGAGTACATTTTTCGTTTTTATTTCGGCAGTTAGTTCATAAACGTCCGGATTGAATTCGTCCCATAATTGCACATTGTCTTCCATATAAAAATTGATGCGCACAATGTTTTCACCAGGTAAAAGGTTGAATTCAAAGGTTTCTTTTTTTGCCTTTTTTGCAGAGTTTTTTAACTTAACTGATACCGGAATTTTAACTGTTTGCTGTTTGAAAACCGTGTTTAGAACCGTGGCACGGATGGCTACCGATTTGTTTTCAACATCAGGAAAAACTGCCAGGTTTTCAAAAAATACTTCCCCTTTTGCCTCCAGGGAAATGTCACCTACAATCCCGTTCCAATTCGATTGGGTGTGGTCGGAAATGCTGTGCGAGTTGTGCCCAACATCAACGTCTTTGGTACGATTGTCAACACAGATTGTAATGGTATTTTTGCCCGGATTCAACATACCCGAAATATTGTAAACATGTGGTGCGGCCAGACTGTTTTGCATTTCCAGGTACTGATTGTTTACCCAAACGGTTGATTCCCAGTGAACGCGTTCCAGGTTTAGAAATACTGGTTTTTCATCCCAGTCATCAGGTAAATCAATGGTTTTGCGATACCATGCAGTGCCGGTATATTTCTTTTCGGGTTGAAGCCAGAAAGGAAAACGAATGTTTTCAGGGCTGTAGTAAGGTGCATAATTGGGGTCGTTGAACCACACCGGATTTCGGATTCCGCCGGTCCATTCTGTTTCAAGCGTGATGTCGTACCCTTTTCCGTTTTCTGCCATCGAGCCGGGAAGCCGAACAGTTTCAGGCAGGTCTTTTACGTACCACTTGTCAGCAATGCCGAGGTCCTCAGGGTCTGTTTGGAACTGCCATTCACCTGAAAGATCAAAAGGTTCATGCAGATTTTGAGTGCAGGAAATGATGGCAAAGAAGAACAGAAAAGACAGAATTTGAACGAATCGTTTCATTGGTTGTTGTTTTTTGTACTAAATTGGAACGAATTTACAAAATTTCTTTCGTCATGCTGAAGCCTTTACTCTTCGTTGTATCTTTTTTTCTGACTGCTCCAGGATTTTTCAGTACGAAAAACCAAAAACCGGAAGCAGAAAATAACAAATCCATCCTGTATGAAAAAGTTTACCTGCACATTGACAGAGAATTGTATTCGCCCGGCGACGATGTGTGGTTCAAATCTTACCTGGTTAGCGGAATCAGCCATCAGCTTATTCCGGGATACAAAAATATTTATGTTCAGCTTGTTGCTGAAGATGGTGCGGTGGCCGATGAAAAACTGCTTCTTTCAGTTAACGGCACGGCAAATGGCGATTTCTTGCTGAATGAATCTTTAGCGGAAGGATCATACACTATTCGTGCTTACACAAAATACCTGCAGAATTTTGGAGAAGAAAGCTATTTTCACAGAAAAATTGTGGTTGCCAAAGCCAAAAGTTCTCTCGAAATAGAGGAATCCCTGTCAGAAAAAAAACCTTCTGCACTTGATGTTGCCTTTCTTCCCGAAGGTGGAAATTTTGTGGTGAATGCCATAAACCACATTGCTTTTAAAGCCATTGACGAAACAGGAAAAGGAATTGAAGTCACAGGCAAAGTTGTGGATGAATCAGGAAATGAAGTGGTTTCATTCCGAACGAAATACAACGGTATGGGAAGATTTATTATGATGCCGCAGGAAAACAGGGAATATTTTGCGTTGATTGATGGCTTTCCCGATTTCATTTATCAGTTTGAATCTCCCAGACCCGATGGCATTGCACTGAATTACAAAGCCGATGGAGGATACCTGGTTTTTACACTTACCCGGAATTTAAAAATATACCATCCTCAGGAGTTTTTTCTGGTGGCTTCACACAAAGGGACAGAACTTTTCAGTTCGCAGATTACCATGAATGAATTTCAGCAGGCCATGCGCCTTTACAAAGGTTTGTTCCCGCCCGGCATTTCACAAATAACATTATACAATCAAAATGGGGATAAAATGGCTGAAAGATTGGTATTCATCCGAAATGCCTACGAAAAAAGAGTGGCGATTATACCGGACAAAAAGGAATATGGAAGCCGCGGGAAGGTGGAGATGAATTTACTTGCTTTGCTTCCTGAGAACGATACCATTCTTTCAACGGTTTCAATTTCGGTGGTAAATGAAGATTATTTCAGCGCTTCAGGAAACAACCAAACCATTGAAAGCTACCTGCTGCTTGACTCGGAGCTGAAAGGTTCCATTGAATCGCCTGCTTCCTGTTTTGTGGATGAACCCGAAATTTCGGGCGACGAGAAACTCGACCTGGTAATGATGGTAAATGGCTGGCGAAGTTATTACTGGAATGAACTGGAACAATTTGCCGGAGTTGAACTGCCCGGCTGGGCCGATTACGGTTTAATACTTGAAGGAAATGTTAACCGGTTGTGGGGAGGGAAACCTGTGGATTTCGGAAAAGTGGTTATGGGACCATTTTCGCGGAATTTTCTTTTTGAAGAAACGACTACCGACGAGGAAGGATACTTCAGTTTTGATAATTTATACCTGAAAGATTCAGCACGAATAATGATAAATGCCGAAACCAAAAACAGGAGCAAACGAACGGAGATTATGCTGGAACAACCGCTGGATTTCGATTCTCATTTTTCGGTTGATTTTGTACATTCAATTTGCCCCGGTATTCAGGTTCCTTTAAAATTTTACCGCGAAATTTATTCCCGACAAATGGCTGAACAGGAGTATATTAAAGATATGGGAAGCATTTTGATCGGTGAAGTAAATATTGAGGGAAAGCAGGGCCCTCAGACCGCAGACCATTTCAGGCTTTACGGTGAACCTGACCATTCATTCTCCATCACATCGGATGACTGGAACTACGCCGACATTGCCGATTATTTGCAAACCAGGGCGCCGGGTGTTATTGTCACCGGCGATGAAATACGAATCAGAGCGGGTTATGGCAATCCGCTGTTGCTGGTTGACGGACTTGAAGTGACATGGGAAAACATAAAATATATTCCCCTGGGCGATGTAGATAAAATTGAAATATTGAAGAGTTCGGCATTGATGGCTGTCTATGGCTCACGGGGTGGAAATGGGGTAATCTCTGTACTCACCAAAATGGGGCGGCCTGACTTGTATGTTGAATATGAACGTTTTGTCCCGGGGCGGATTACACCGCGTATTAAGGGATTTCAGCAACCACGGAAGTTTTATTCGCCACAATATTCGCTGAATAACATTAACGACCCAAAACCTGATTTCAGACCCACTTTATACTGGAACCCCGATGTAATTTTTAATAACAGAGAAGCGAAAATTGAATTTTATACTTCCGATAAACTGGCCCGTTATCATGTTTTTGTGGAAGGAATAACCAAGCGCGGAAAGATAATTTCATCCCACCATTTGCTTTCAGTTTCGGGGACGCGTGGTTTTTAACCGCGCGTCCCGGAGATCCATACTACCCAAACTTCGCCGGCTTTTAATTTTACCGGAATGCCTTTAAGCAATTGTGTCCCACTATATTTTCCTGAAAGTTGTTTTTGGCTGGAAACAATTGGAAATTCCTCACGTTCTTCAACAGTAAACCACTCCGGAAACTGGTTAATTCGCGGGTAATCAACGGGCAGGTTGAGAATGGTTCTATGGCGGGGCGCATCAAAAATCAGCCTGCCTTCCCAGTCGTTTTCTGCAGTTAACACAAAATAAATTTCATCGCCTGTTTTTTCAGCGCCTAAAATCACATCGCTGCGCCAGGGCTGAATGGTTGCGCCCTGCGTTTTCCAAAGGCTGTACATGATGGCCGTTCGGGCAAAATTACCATCGCCATGCCAGCCGCCAATATTTCCGTCTTCCTGCTGCATGGCAAACATCACCTTCATTTCGCTGTCAATCCAGCTTTTCAGTTCGGGTACCGGTTCGCGGTTGTAAAGGTTAATTCCGCTTTCCAGCGCATCGGCGTACCCATCGTGGCTGGTTCCTTCCCAGGCATAATTCCTGTATTTTTCGTTCAGCTTTTCAAATCCTTTTAAAACGGCCTGCCGGTATTCTTCCTTTTGGTCAACCAGCCAAACCGAATAATAGGCATTGAATGTGTAACCCCAGTTATCCACAATTTTTTCATCCACAATTTCGCCGGTTTTGGCGTTAATTGCGTTGTAAAACAGTCCGTCTTCATTGCGGCCAACTTCCAGCACGCGGTCCAGCAGTTTGTACAATTCGGGTTGGTATTTCTTTTTCTTTTCCGGATTCACAAAATGAAGTGTTATATACAATTCGCTCAGTCCGCCAATAATTTCACACCCGTGGTCGCGGATGCGCAGGTATTCAATCTGGCTGAGGTCGCGTTCTCCCAGCAAATAATAATCGCCAATTTCAATAGCCCAGTTGAGGTATTTTTCATCGCCGGTCATCCAGTAAACCCGCGAGAGTGTTTGCAACATTTCGCCGTTCACCTCTTCAATGGAAGCAATTCGTTCAAAAAGGTTTTCCAGATTTTGGGGATGTTCCATGTAAACCAGTAAATCGTCGAGCATTTCCATCATCCGGTCGTTCCAGGGAGATGGTCCGATGTATTCCATCAATGGAACCAATCCGTCTTTGATGTATTCCGAAGTGCCAAAAATGATTGACCCGGGCTGAGGTTCCTCCGATAAAAAATCCTGTTTTGAAAACGACCAGGTGTCCGGCAGAGAATTGACGCGGGATGTCAGTTCTTTTTCGGTTTTCAGCATATCCAGCAATTCGCCTTCAAACAAATTTTTATCGAGCAGAAAAGCTGTTAAAACCATAAACGCGTAATTGTCGGCAGCCGAATTGTGCGGCTCCCAAACGTCGATTTTATTGGTAAGATTGGTTGGAATAAGGCCGGTGGCATTGTCGGTTTTGGTGAGCCAACCGTGTACAAACCGCAGGCTGCGTTCAAAACCTTCACTGGCCTGCTGCCCGTTTTCAATGGCAACGGCAATAGTTTCCTGCGGAAATTCAGATTCAGGAGTGCATGTGCTTAAAAGCACAAAAATGAGGATGAAATAAGTTAAATGTTTCATAATTTGAAGTTGAGTAGTTTCGGATTAAAGATAGTTACTGTATTTTAATTATGCCTATATCCGTAACATTTTCAACAAAAGAATGTAATACGTGTTAATTTGTCAGAGATTTACAGCAGTGAAGATTGCTCTTTCTTAAACGATAAAAATGAATAAATCTAAATTTTCCGGGCATGTTTGGTAAAATATTCTGTTCTTTTTTGAATCTATTTTACTTTAAAGTCCTGTTGCTTGTAATGACCGGAGTTTTGCTGTCGTTTACTGTTTTTGCTTTCAGTTTTGCCCAAAAGCCAGATTCCGGATTTTTGGTTCACCAGGGAGTAACCGATGCAAAAGTTTTCATTACAAAAGATAATTCCCTTGATATTGAGCATGTTGCTGTACCAGAATTCAGATCTTCATTTACTGAAATTCCACGTAATTATCTGACATCGGGAAATGAAATTTACTGGTTTTTAATCGATTTTGGAGAAACTGACTTATCAGCTTCGGAGCTTTGGTATGTTCGTTTCGGTTATTACGATGATATTACGCTCTATTTCATGCAAAACGATACACTGGCATTTCGTAAAGCAGGAGTAATGAATAAGGACAGGTCGGCAGGAGTTAGAGACATTACCAATATTCCGTTCAGACCCGGAGAACTGATTGAGAACCGGTTTATTTTAGTTAAAGTCAGGCAGTTTACCCGGAAAAACAGTTTGGTCGTTCCTACTTATCGCAACAGTGAAACTGTTGATTATATTTCTGATTATGTCAGCCGCTTTTTTTTCAACACGCAAATGCCCTACTTCTTTTTCATTGGGGGAATGTTGCTGATGTTTTTCTATTTTATCGGTTTTTACTTTATGTATAACGACCGGCTTTTTATCTGGTACTCGCTTTACCTTCTTTCACTTATTTTGTTTATCGGCACCCGCACTTACTTTATTTGGCAGTTGCTGCAAAGCACGTTTCCGGTTTTTGGTTATCTGTTTTACGAAACCATTCAGGTTGGTATAAATATTTTTTATCTGATATTTGCACGCGTATTTCTGAATGCCAAAACCGATTTTCCGAAACTTGACAAGGCCATTCAGTATGCCCTTGTTTTACTGGCATCAGTTATTTTGGTTCAGATTTCTGTAATAACTGTAAATCCGTTAAACAACTACGAAAGATACATCATGGATTTCCAGCGGTATTTTATGATTGTTTTCAGTTTGGCGGCCTATGTTTATATTCTGAGAAATTACCGCAATAAGCTTGTTTTATTCCTGGTGGGCGGGAGTTTTTTTTATTTGACCGGAGCCGTGCTTTCCATGCTTTTGTGGAACATCAGATACATAATGATAGGAACTGCTGTTGAAGTGTTTATTTTTTCCATCGGGATGGGTTACCGGATAAAAATAGTGGAACAAACCAGGCAATCAATAGAAAATGAAATGAACAAGTTGAGATTGACTGCACTGCGGGCGCAGATGAATCCACATTTTATTTTCAATTCACTCAATTCCATCCGGGCGTATGTCATTTCCAGCGAAACCAAAAAAGCATCGGATTATCTGAATAAATTTGCCCGGCTTATTCGTCTCATTCTTTATTACTCTGCAAAAGATACCATTTCGCTAAAGGAAGAGCTAGATACACTTGCCCTATATGTTGAACTGGAACAAATGCGTTTCCGTGACGATTTTGGGTTCGCGCTGAAAATTGGTTCGGATGTGGATGCGCAGAACTGGCAGGTTCCACCGCTTATCCTTCAACCTTACGTTGAAAATGCCATTGTGCATGGATTGGCTCCAAAAAATGGAGTGAAAGAACTTCTGGTTGAGGTTTCGAAAAATAAATCGAAACTGTGTTTTATAATACGCGATAACGGGGTTGGCCGAAGTTACTCCAAAAACACCAGGTTTATTCAGAATCCGCAACACAAATCCATTGCCATGGAACTTACCCGTAAACGGATTGAATTAACTGCCGATAAACAGAACGAAAATGAAAACATAAAAATCTTGGATTTAACTGAAAACGGACATCCAACAGGCACTGAGGTAAGAATTAAGTTGCCTGTTCACACCGATGAAAAACCAAATTAATAGTTATTTTTAAAATCGAAACTTACGTTAACTGAAATGCAAATGAAGCTGAAAGTAGCCATTATCGACGACGAAAGACACGCAATTGATACCCTTACATACGATTTGCATGAAAACCATTCCGATGAGGTCGAAATTCTTTTTTCTACAACCAATCCGTTGGAAGGCGCAAAACAGATACGAACTACAAATCCCGACCTTCTTTTTCTGGATGTGAATATGCCGGTTTTATCAGGCCTCGATTTAGTGGAACTGATGCACGACCTTTCTACCCGGGTAGTTTTTACAACAGCCCACCTGGAATATGCCGTTAAAGCCGTAGAAACCATTGCCAGCGGGTATTTGCTGAAACCGGTTCAATCCGATGATTTGAAACGAATTATTGACAAAGCTAAAGCCGAAGTACAGAATAAAGGAACTGACTTGTCGGTTTCCGGAAAAATTCCGGTTCCCGATGCCGACGGAATTGAACTGGTACCGTGGAATGATATTATTTACTGCAAATCAGACAGCAATTACTGCGAACTTTACCTTACCGGCAACCGCCGAATAGTGGCCAGTAAAACCCTTAAATATTTCGAAACCAAATTACCCTCAAGCCAGTTTTGCCGGGTTCACAAATCCTACCTGGTTAACATTCGCCACATAAAAAAATACCTGAAACACGATGGCGGAGAATTGATTCTGTCCAATAATGCCATTCTTCCCGTTTCCCGGAATCATCGGGAAAAAATATTGAAACTCATTCAGATAACCCCATGAATGGGTGATTTTTTTTAGCTGATTTTCCTGAAACTCATTCAAATCAACATTTCATCCCTTAAAACCTGTGGATTGCTCAACCGCAGTTGCATCGCACTTATTCTTTAATTTATCTTTAGCATACTTTAAGGTATTTATTTCCTGAACGTATTAAGAAATGAAAGAAACATACTAACAATTAGTATCAAATTGAATGAAAAGAATTTCGGTTTTAATTTTGCTGGCGGTTCTGTTTTATACAGCCCAGTCACAAAAGTTTAATGGAAAAGTAGCGAATCACAACAAAGGCGAAATGGATGTGGTGCTCACCATGTTTGGGTTCGAAAAGCTGGTGAAAATAGGCAATCTCAGTGCCGACGGAACGCTGGAAATCGATCTTTCAGAAGATCCCACCGGCATGCTTACCGATGATGAACGGGAGTTTTACATCGACAGGTTGGTGTATGGCTTTCAGTATGTTTGCGGTAATCCCGATGATTTTCCTGAAGGCGAACCGAAAATTGCCCGCGATGCCGGATTTATTGCCTTATGGGCCAACGATACCTGGTCAGGAACACTTTTCCCGGTTACCGATGAAAAACTCCGGTTGTGGATGGAAGACGACGGGTACAACGATGCAGTTGAAGCTTCGTTTTACAAAGTTTTACTGGTTACCGAAGATGTGGAACTAACGAAAAAATGCAACAATTTCGATTATTACGATGATAAGGATGTGGAGGTGAATCTGGATTACGACATCAGGTTGAAAAAAGGTCTGAACCTGGTGGAATACCAGATACAGTCTGTATTTAAAACCAATCCCGATGTGCGGGCCGCTTTCCCCGATAAAATAAAAATCACCAATTCGGCCGAAAATCAGCCAATCGTGTGGATGGCAAGTTATTTTTATTAACAATAGGATTTAAATATTAATTATATGTATATGAAGAAGTTAAATGCTGATTTTAGAATAACCGCAAAACTGTTTTCTCTGTTTTTCCTGTTTCTGTTGCTGACCGGTTTTTTTGCGGGGTGCAATAAAGATGAAACCCCGGAAGAAGAAACCGGTAATTACTTTATGAAAGCCAAAATTGACGGACAATGGGTGGAATTTTCCACCCCCGACATTCTGGAAGGAAATATCGGTACTACCATTTTCAACCATGGTTTTGGGGCATGGGGAAGTGGTTCAGACAGAGTCATTACAATTGTTCTTGAAGACGAAAATCCTGTGGTTGAAAAATCGTATGCAGGTATTGAAATGAATGAAACTTACACTTTGGGCGTAACCATTAGTTATGTGATAGGTGAGGGAGATACGCCTGTTAGTTATGTCACCAACTACAACGAAGCCGACTCCAGGCTGACCATAACCCTTCTCACTGAAAAAGAGGCGAAGGGAACATTTTCCGGCACACTCATCAATCCGATTACCAAAGCTGAAGTAAAATTAACCGAAGGCTCCTTTCATGTAAAAATGACCGAGGTATATTAAAATTAAAATGAAATAAAATGAAAACAAAATTTTTTCCAAATCCTCTAACTGCCCAACCTTTTTTAGTCTTTTCATTATTTACTGCTTTTATACTTGTTTTTGCAAGTTGCAGTAAATTAGACACTAACCCAAAAGGAAGTTTCATAAACTTTGCTTTAAGCGGTTCGCTTTTAAACGGAGATTTCGAAATAAAAAAAATGGACGTGATAAATGATTACGATAAAGCTACCGGATATATTTTACCCGCCAGCGAAAGTGTTTCTGAAACAGCTCTTATTAATTACCAGGATCATGATCAGGGTTTATCCGTAAATCTTGTTTTTCCTGCTGAAAAAAAACTTTTTGAAATGCAGTATAATGACAGTTATCACATTTCTGTAACCGATTTAAGCAGCAATACAATTTTGGTTTCAAAAACCGTATCGATGAATGTTTCAGAGTTTAAAAAAACCGGAACAGGCATATTGGCAAAAATGTCTGCCACCGGAAATTTTAATGGCATAATGGTTTTTGTTGATGTGGCCACCGGACAGGAATATTCCCATACCATTACCGGAAAGTTTGAATTTAACTAAACGCAATTATGAAAAGTTTAAAGGGAAAGTATATAAAATCAGATGCAAAAATAAACAGAGCCAATTTACAAAATTGGGTAAAATGGGTTGCCGCAATTTTCTTTTTATCCGGAATGATTAGGACAGCTAATGCGCAGGAAGCCTTTCCCGCTGCCGGCGGCACTGTAAACGGACAGGGCGGTTCGGTGAGTTTTACGGTGGGACAGGTGGTTTACACAACAGTTTCAAGCCAGGAACATACGGTATCCCAGGGCGTGCAGCAACCTTACGAAATTTCGGTGGTTACTTCCTCCGCAGAAATTACACTCACTGGTTTCGAAGTTCAGGCTTTTCCGAATCCGGCAACCGATTTTTTAACCCTGAGTGTTGAAACTGAAATAAATCAGCATTTTCAATCGCTTGCCTATGAACTGCTCGATGTGAACGGCCGGGTACTTGAAAAGAAAAATATTTCCGCAAGCCATACAAACATTCAGATGAAACATTTTGCACCGGCCACCTACTTTTTAAAAGTTTATCATGCTGCAAAATCCACATCTATTAGGCAGTCCTCATCTGTTCAAACCAAAACATTCAAAATCATTAAAAATTAGACATTATGCACAAATTATTTACATTTCTGGTCTTGTTGTTCTTAACGACCATAATAGGGGCGCAAAGCCCGCAACAATTGAGCTACCAGGCTGTGGTACGCGATGAGGGCAATTCCCTTGTAATTAGCCGGCCTGTTGGGGTAAAAATGAGTATTGTACAAGGTTCTGGTAACGGGAATACGATTTATTCTGAACTGTTTAACCCAAATCCTGAAACAAATGCCAATGGTTTATTAACCCTTGAAATTGGGGGTGGCATTCCGGTTTCGGGTACTTTTTCTGAAATTGACTGGTCAAAAGGGCCTTTTTTTATCCGAACTGAAATCGACCCTTCAGGGGGCAGCAACTATACGGTTACCGGAACCAGCCAGTTGCTGAGCGTACCGTTTGCGCTCCATGCCCAAACGGTAGAGAACGACAAGGTGGACGATGCCGACAACGACCCAACCAACGAAATTCAGCAACTGAGCCTTAGCGGAACTTCACTTTCTCTGTCCAGAGGTGGCGGAAGCGTGAATCTGCCAGCCTCTGGAGGCGGCGACAACTGGGGCACGCAGAGTGTGGTATCCGATGCAACTTTGGATGGTGCCGGGACATCGGCATCGCCACTGAAATTGGCCGATAATGCTGTTACTGCTACAAAAATTGCCAACAGTGCAGTAACCGGAACCAAAATTGCACAGGCTGGCGCTTCGGCGGGGCAAGTACTTAAATGGGACGGCTCAACCTGGGCACCCGGCGATGATGAATCGGGTGAAGGCGGTTTTTCTTTGCCTTTTGAAGGCAGTGTTTCTTCCGGCGAAAATGCTTTTTCAATATCTGCTCAGAGAACAGCAATTTTTGGTGAATCATTGAATGTAAATGACTCTGAATTGAATGTTGGTATTCATGGTAAAGCAATGGGGAACCAATGGAGCAGAGGTGTTTTGGGTGAAGGAGCTTATGCCGGTGTATGGGGAGAATCAAATGGTTATGGAGTTTACGGCAGTGGTGCAGATATTGGTATATATGGCTATAGTTCTCACACTTTTGGCACTGCTATTAGGGGAAATTCTACCAGCACTTCAGGAACAACTTATGGTGTAAGAAGTGAAGTCAGAAGCAGTTCAGGTTTTTCCGGTCATTTTAAAGGCGGAAAGTTTTACGTGGATGGAAAAGTAGGATTGGGAATAGAATCGCCCGTTACTACCCTGCATGTCCGTCATGGAACGCTGGGACAGAATGTTCCTCCTACCGAGGGCCTGCGACTTCACAACAGCGGAGCCAACAACAACTCCTGGACCTTGTACACGGTAAATTCCAACGGCAACCTGCAGCTTTATGCCAACAATACCCTGCGTGGTACGTTCAGTGCAACAAACGGTGTTTTTACTTCATCGAGCAATCGCCGGCTGAAAACAGATATAAAAGCGCTTGGTGAAAATATTTTAACGCGCACCCTGAAACTGGAGCCGGTTAGTTACCGGTTTATAAGTAATCCACAGTCTGAACCAACCATTGGTTTTATTGCCGAAGATGTGCTGCCGCTGTTCCCCGAACTGGTGGAAATAACCGGCGAAACCGACGAAAACCTGGGCGTGAACTATGCTGCGTTTTCTGTTGTGGCCATAAAAGCTATTCAGCAACAACAAAAACAGATGGAAAAGCTTCAAGCCGAAAACGAGCAGTTGAAAAAACGGCTGGAACGGTTGGAAATCCTGGTGGCTTCCACTGCCGAAAAAGGAAATAATTAATAATGGGTAACAAACCGGATGATAAAGGAAATCTTTTTCGAAAAACAATCAAATCAAACAAAACCAGTCAACGTGGGGGAAAGAAAGCTGAATATTGCCATTATCGACGATGAACGACACGCCATCGAAACGTTGGTGTATGATTTGCGCGAATCGTTTGGTGAGTACATTCAGATTGTATTCACGGAAACCAATCCGTTTGAAGGAGCCCGGAAGGTACGGTTGCATAAACCGGATGTTTTGTTTCTCGATATGATGATGCCCGGCATGTCAGGTTTCCAATTGATTAATCTTATCAACGATTTGAATACAAAGGTGGTATTTACTACGGCATATCCGGAAATGATAAAACAAAGCAACCCGGCAGAAATACTGGCCTGTTTGCTAAAACCGGTTTCAACAGTGGAACTGGCAGAGATTTTCAAAAACGTATGGAACTCATTGAAAAGGTGAGTCACCTGCCGGATAAAAACTTTAAAAGCATAAAGTGGTGAATTTTAGAATTTAAGCTATGAATAAAAATGTTTTTGTTTTGTTGTTGTGCATGTCGTTTTATTCTGTTTTTGCATCCGGTTGGGATTTGCATAAAACACAATTTGCTGATGTTCAACTACCTTCTTTTCAAAACGAGCCAACCCTGAATGCTGCTGATTACGCCGGCAGACTGGATGAACTGCTTACGCCCGAAATGGCAGCAGAAATAAGTGGTTTCGATGCTTCCAAAGCAACAAAAGAGCACGAAAACAAGGCATCTGCAATTTTTGGCGGTGAAAAAAAGCCGCCTCGTGAGTGCAATTACCTGTGGAGCAATGGCCGAACACGCGCAATTACAATGGGTGGAAATACTGTAAATGCACCTTACAAAGACAAGGTCGCCATTCATTCGGTTTCAAATACCACACTGGAACGGTTTAAACGAAATTATGGGGCCCTTACCGAAGAGCAAAAACAGGCAGCAGTAAAAAAACTGGAAGAAGAAGCCGGTAAAAACAACAATTCCACAGCCAGTCAGAATATGACACAGGTGGGAACCGGAATGGTGCAAAACTTTCAGGCTGAAGCAATCACCGGATTGGGCGCCGCCGCCACCTGGTATGAGAATTCAAATGAACTGAAGGTGCTTTACAAAGGTCTGATTTTTTCCGTGGTGGTTGACATTTCGGACGATAAAAAGGTGAACCGCGAAAAAAGTATCGAATTGGCCAAGAGAATTATTCGGGGTAAACTCATTCAAAACAGCAACTAAAACACCAAAAGATACCACATACTCAATTTTGTTTGAAAACCATACTTTAATACCTGATATTCGTCTGTTAAAAGCAATAATCATGAAAAATTTCTACTTTCTAGTAATTTCTGTACTTTTTCAATTAAATATTTTTGGAAGTTTTGTTTTTGCACAGGCACCAACCGTGCCGGCAACAAATATGAACTTCAGCAATGTTGACGGGGATCGTTTTTATGTGAGTTATACACGGGGAGATGGTTCCCGGCGTATAATAGTTGCCAGTGAAAACCCGGTAACCGCAATTCCGGTTGATGGAGCTGACTATTTGGCTTCGGATTTTGGATTGGGAAATGAGATTGCTCCCGGGCAGTTTGTGGTTTATAACGGAACTGCTGCAGGCACCTGGCTGTATGGTTTCAACCATTCTACCACCTACTATTTAAGAATTTATGAATTCAATGGTTCAAACTTTAGCACGCAATATCTTAAATCAGAGTACCTGGAGGGTTCGGTGACTACGCTCTTTGCACCTGCTTCTCAAGCTTCAGGTCTTACCTTTAGCAATATTACCGGATGGGGAATGACAGTGAACTGGACAAATGGAACGGGAAACGGTCGGGTACTGATTGGAAGAGCCGGAGGCCCTGTTACAATTGAACCCCAGGATCTGGTAAATTACGGAGGTGGAACAACCACCTTCTCCAACGGAACAAATTTGGGTGATGGAAACTATGTTCAGTTCTCCGGATCAGGTTCCGGAACAAATATTTCAGGATTAACAGCTAACCAGACTTATCATTTTGCAATTTTTGAATACAACGGCAGCAGCGGAAAAGTTTACCTGCGACCAGGATCAACAGGAAGTCAGAAAACAACAACATATCCGACTGTTGCAGCTTCCGGTTTTTCTGTAAGTAATTCCAATGTGGACGGAGACAGATTATACTATTCATTTACCAGCGGAAACGGAGCCAGAAGAATTGTAGTGGCAAAAAAGGAAAGTCCGGTTACATTTAAACCCACTGATGGCGAAACCTACCCAGGCTCTACAACTTTTGGCTCGGGAGATGAAGTAACACAGGATGAATTTGTGATTTATGAAGGCACCGGCAACGGAAGCTGGGTGTATGGACTTGAGCCCGCAACTACTTATCATTTTGCAGTATTCGAATACAACGGAACGGGTACAGAAACTTTTTATCTAATCAATCCATATCTCGCCGGTGAAAGGGCAACCTTGGTTCCACCTACAGTGCAGGCAGGGAATTTGACGTTCAGCAATGTTACAGGAAATTCAATGACCGTAAACTGGACTGCAGGAAATGGATCTGGTAGGGTATTGGTTGGAAAAGCAGGCAGTCCGGTAGATGTTTCACCGAACGATTTTATCAATTATGGCGGCGGTACAGGCTCATTTACAAATGGTTCCAATTTGGGAAATGGCAACTATGTTCAGTACTCAGGAACAGGAACAAGCACCACAATTACCGGACTGAGTCCGAATACAACCTATTATTTTGAAATTTTTGAATACACTGGCAGCGGCTCCGGAAGGCAATATCTGAGGCCGGGAACTGCTGGTTCTCAAGCCACAGTTTCAGCTCCTACTTTAGCTGCAACAAATTTTTCTGTAAGTAATTCCAATGTGGACGGAGACAGATTATACTATTCATTTACCAGCGGAAACGGAGCCAGAAGAATTGTAGTGGCAAAAAAGGAAAGTCCGGTTACATTTAAACCCACTAATGGCGAAACCTTTTCAGGTTCAATAACTTTTGGCTCGGGAGATGAAGTTGCACAGGGTGAATTTGTGGTTTATGAAGGCACCGGCAACGGAAGTTGGGTGTATGGACTTGAGCCCGCAACTACTTATCATTTTGCAGTATTCGAATACAACGGAACGGGTCCTGAAACATTTTATCTAATTAATCCATATCTGGCCGGTGAAAGGGCAACCTTGTTCCCGCCCACCGTTCAGGCAGGAAATTTGACTTTCACCAATGTAACCGGTAACTCCATGACTGTAAACTGGACTGGAGGAAATGGTTCAGGTCGGGTACTGGTTGGAAAAGCAGGAAGTCCCGTAGATACAATTCCCAATGATTTCAGCAATTATGGTGGAGGTACCGGTTCATTTACAAATGGGTCCAATTTGGGAAACGGAAATTATGTGCAATACTCCGGAGGCGGCACCAGCACAACCATTACCGGGCTGAGTCCGAATACAACCTATTATTTTGAAATTTTTGAATATACTGGCAGCGGCTCCGGAAGGCAATATCTGAGGCCGGGAACAGCAGCATCTCAAGCCACGGTTTCGGCCCCAACTTTAGCCTCAACCAATTTTTCGGTTAACAATGGCAATGTTGATGGGGACAGGTTTTACTACTCATTCACCAGCGGAAACGGAGCAAGAAGAATTGTAGTGGCAAAAAAGGAAAGTCCGGTTACATTTAAACCCACTGATGGCGAAACCTACTCAGGTTCCACAACTTTTGGCTCAGGAAATGAAGTAGCACAGAATGAATTTGTTATATACGAAGGCACAAGCAACGGAAGCTGGCTATTCGGCCTTGAGCCCGCAACTACTTATCATTTTGCAGTATTCGAATACAACGGAACGGGTACAGAAACTTTTTTTCTGACCGATCTCTTCCTGGCAGCAAACCAACCAACGCTGGCACACCCAACAGTACAATCGAACAATGCATTTACCAGCAGCCGCAGCAACACCTCCATAAATATCTCATGGACAAGAGGCAACGGCTCAAATCGGTTACTGGTTGGTCGCAAAGATGGCCCAGTCAACGTGGAACCACAAGATTTTTCGAACCACAGTTCATCGGCCACCTATGGATTACGGGGAATAGGGACGGGAAATTATGTGCTTTATTCCGGGACTGGAAACAATTTAAATGTAACCAACCTTGAACCCGGAACGAATTACTACTTTGCCCTGTTTGAGTTTAACGGGAGCAGTGCAAAGTTATACCTGAGGCCTGGTTATCATTTTGCCCTCGAAACCTTTGGTGAACGGCCGTTGGTGCAGGTTTCGAACGCACAATTCAGTAACATCGGTTTTACATCGTTTGATGTGGGTTTTACCAAAGGTGACGGAACCCGCCGCCTTGTTCTGGCCCGTGAAGGAAGTCCCGTGATTGGCGGACCGGCAGATTATACAAGTTATGATGCCAGTAGCGTTTTTGGCCAGGGAGACGAAATCGGAACCGGCAACTTTGTGGTGTTTAACGATATTGGCGAGAACTTCACCTTTACCGGACTTGAATCAGGTAAAACCTATTATTTCGCATTTTTTGAATACACCGTTTCTGAACAGGGCGAACTGTACAAATCGCCTTCCTACACTTCTTCCCAAACTACTAATTCGTTGGTTGACCTTAGTGTAACCGGCATTTTAACTCCTGAAAACGGGTGCAATCTCTCGGCTGCCGAAACGGTTTCTGTCGAGATTTCCAACCTCAGCAGTACATCATCCCCCGGGTTTGACGTGGCCTATGTTTTAAATGATGAGGAACCGGTTGTGGAACCGATAACCGGAAACAACAGTATAGCCGGAAACGGGAAACTGGTTTACACGTTTAACCAAAAAGCCGATTTGTCTGCAAAAGGAATATATACCCTGAAAGCTTATGTTATAAATGAAAATGACACAGACAGGTCCAATGATACACTTAATGTGAATGTAGAACATTTTGTTGATGAGCTCACTTCGGTATCGACCAATGTTACTGTTTGTGCCGGAGAAAGTGTTTTGCTGCAGGCTTCGGGAGGGGTTTCATATCAGTGGAGTAACGGTTCCACTCAGAATGTAATTCAGGTAAATCCGTTGGTTACAACAACTTATAACGTGTTGATAACCACAGAACAGGGCTGCCAGGTCGAGAAAGCCGTTCAGGTTTCGGTTTTTGAACCGGGAATTGTACCGGTTATTACGGCTCAACCGGCCGACGATGCCTGCACCGGAGGCATGATTTTGAGTACCCAAATGAATTCACCGGTCAAATGGGTTAAAAATGTTGATGGGGAATTCATCAATTTGGAAGAATCTCTCACACTTCAGGTAATTGAAAGCGGACGGTATATTGCTTCCTACACAAATGAAAATGGTTGTGATGTACAATCTTTACCATTTTTGTATGAACCGTTGGTCGCTCCTGAAATTGAAGTATCGGGATATGCCACCATTTGCTCGGGAGAAAGTACAATTCTATCTGTTACAGGCGGAAACAACATTCTGTGGTCAACCGGAGAAGCAGGCGAGAGCATTGTGGTATCGCCTGATTCAGATACCAAATTCTGGGTTGAAGGATTGCTCGAAAACGGTTGTGCCTTTTCCGACACCGTTGAAATAACCGTTATTCCGGCTCTGCCTCCTGCACCGGTATCCCAAATGACACCGGTAAACAGTTCGGTGAATGTGCCGCAGCCAGTAAACTTGTCGTGGCAACCCGGTGGAAATTCAGTAGCTTCCGATGTCTATGTCTGGGAAGCCGGGACAGACAAACCGGAATTTCCAGTAGTAAGCGATTTTCAGGGAATCAGTCACAGACTGAATTTTACGGAACCAGGGAAAACCTACAACTGGCAGGTTGTTTCCAAAAACAGTTGCCTCGAAACCGAAGGGCCTGTTTATACCTTTACAGCAGCCGGTATTCCCGATCTGACGATAGTTTCTTACAGTACTCCTGAATCAGTGTTGGCAGGGAACAGCATTACCGTTACATGGGAAGTGAAAAACATTGGAAACGGAAGCACCAACAACATCCGATGGAAAGACTATATTTACCTTTCGGCTGATCTGGATCTCAGAAAAGCCGATGACATTTTGCTCGGTTCTTTTGACAATCCCTCTTCTTTAATGCCCGGTGAGTCCTATACCGTTACAAAAGAGCTAAAGATTCCCCTTACGTTAAGTGGAGTGTATTATCTGTTCATTTCAACCGACAACGACGACGGTTACTGCAGAATTGAAAACGGGGTATGTGCCAATGAACGGCGGGCACATTCGCAATCCGTTCAGGAAAGCGATGAACAAAACAACCAGGTTCATCCAACTATCTCAATTCTGGTGCCTCCCGCAGCCGATCTTATTACAAACTCTGTAGGAGTTATCGTTGATGCTTTTTCAGGCGATTCCATACCGGTAAACTATGAGGTGTTAAACCAGGGTGAAATCAGCGCCCGTGGTATGTTTTGGCGGTTCCGTAATGAATTGGGGCTTTACAGTGTTTCTTCCGGCTCAGGCGGTGGAGTTTCCGGCAGCAGTTCATCCGCTGCTTCTTCGGTTACCACGCCTCCCGTTACCGATCCCTGCGGACTACAATATTTTTGGAGAGATGCCATTTATATTTCTTCCGAACCGGAGTTTAGCATCCATTCGGCTATAAAACTAAGAGAGTACAGTGTTTATCTTTCAACCTTCAACGAAGAAACCAGTTGCCATACCGACAGCGACCTGCCCGTAGGCGAAACCTATTCACAACTGAAAAAAGTGAAAATTCCGGATCAGATTTTCGGAACGTACTATATTTATGTGGTAACCAATCTGTACGGACTTTTTGAAGATGACTATTCCAACAATGTTTACCGGAGTGACCCCATCGAAGTTCGGCTTACTCCGCCAGCCGATTTGGCTGTAACAGAATTTCAGACTCCGGCAGAAGCTTTGGCCGGGAAAAAAATCAATGTTTCATGGACCGTACAAAATCAGGGTGCAAATCCACCGAACCGTGACAGATGGACCGACGAAATCTTCTTGTCAGAATCTTCAGAGTTTAATAAGAAAAATGCGATTTCCCTGCTGAAAAAAAGTTACATAACACCTTCTTTTTCGTTTAACGGGTATTTTCAAAAGGACAGCCTGAAACAGGGTGAAAGCTATACCGTAAATGAAGAAGTTACCATTCCGGAACGAATTCAGGGAGATTATTACCTGTTTGTACTCGCTGATACCGATGAGCGGGTTTTTGAATATCAAACCAGAGAGAATAATCTGAAAATCAGCAATCAGCCGGTGTCAATTCTGTATAGCGACCGCGCCGATTTGGCGCCCATTGCCATTTCGTTTCCGGATACCATTTACCGCGATGAAACCTTTCCTATGAGTTGGACCATAATCAACCAGGGAGAAATTAAAGCGGCAGGTTACAGTGATCAGCTTTACTGGTCAACCCGGCCGGTATGGACAAACGGGCAAATGCGATCTTTGGGCACTGCACTTCAACGCGACAGCCTTGCACCCGGCCAGGCTACCGAAAAATCGAAATTTGTTAAACTTCCTGTGGCAACACCCGATAGTATCTGGTTTTATGTAAATACAGATTATTCCGATAAAGTGTTCGAAACAGATGAAACCAACAACAGATTTGGGACATTTGCTTCAGCCGCAATTTTAACACGGGAAGTTGAGCAGGAAATAAAAGATATTGATTTGCTTGTGGAACAGTTCTCTCCCGTAACAACAAACATGGGCTCGGGTGATGTAATTGATATTTCGGTAACGGTTAAAAATGCCGGACAAAGTAATCTGGATAAGGGTTTTACCAGCCGTATTTATTTATCACAGGATTCTGTTTTAACTGAAAATGATTTTTATCTCGACCAGATTAACCAGAACAAACTGGCTGCCGGCAGTTCGTTTTCTGTAAATAAAAAGATTAAAATTCCCGATGACATTTCGGGCGAATACTTTTTGTATTTGTGGGTTGATTACAACCAAAGAATTGTGGAGGATATCAATAAAGAAAACAATATTTCGCTTCAAAAAATTCAGATTACGGCGACGCCATCGCCCGACCTGGTGATTTCTGAAATATATGCTCCTGCTGAATTGTGGAGAGGACAGGACTTTTTCCTGAAATATGCCATTGAGAATACAGGGGACGGGCCGACCCGAAATGACTGGTACGACGGATTTTTTGTCAATACCTCTCCTGTTCAGGAAAAAGGACAGAGCATTGGGTTCAAAAAAAG
This sequence comes from Mariniphaga sp., assembly GCA_041686935.1. Classification (GTDB taxonomy): domain Bacteria; phylum Bacteroidota; class Bacteroidia; order Bacteroidales; family Prolixibacteraceae; genus Mariniphaga. The sequence continues at coordinate 150,995 of JAWLCW010000001.1, forward strand.
AACCGGAGTTTTGCAACCCGGAGAATCAATTTCTGATAGCGTAAAGGTTACCTTGCCCAGCAATATTTCCGGGAATTATTATCTGATAGCCAAGGCAGACAGAAACAATACAATTTTTGAAGGCAACGAAGGCGGTGAATTGAATAACGAACAGGCTCAGATTATTTTAATAAATATACCCGAACCTGCTGATTTAACCGTGAGTGCTGTTTCTGTTCAGGATTCGCTCTACCTGGGAGACTCAGGTGAGGCAACCCTGCAGATTACCAATATGGGCACTAATCCGGCAAATGGAAATTTACATAATGGATTTTATCTTTCCGCCGATCAGCAATTTTCAGGAACAGATGATTTTCTGGTTGCAAGCCAGCAAACATTTGCCAACCTTCAGCCAGGACAAAGCCTGTATGTTGACCTGTTGGGGCCGGTAACCAGTGTAAATCCGGGCAACTATTACGGAATCGGACGAACCAACATTCTGGCATCCATTGGTGAAGTGAATTACAATAACAATTCAACCACCTCAGATGAGCAGATAAAAGTGAAAGTCAGGATGCTGGAACTGGATGTTACTGAAACAGTAAATTTTTGGGATGGAAAATGGCTCTACTACAAGGTTAACGTAGCTGAAAATATGGACTTGCTGATAGACATCACATCAACACGCACCATTGGCAGTAACGACATTTTTGTTTCCTTCGGAAAAGTGCCGACACCCAATGATTATGAATTTACAGGATTGTATAAAAACAGAACCAACCAGCGGGTGCTGATTCCCGAAACAAAGTCCGGAAACTATTATATACTTATAAAATCTGAAATTACCGCACACCAGCATATTGATATTCTGGCAAAAACATTACCGTTCAGCATTTTGTCGTCAAATCCCGAAAATGTAGGGAACGGATTTGTAACAACAACCATTACCGGTGCGGGCTTTAGGAATGGAATGGAGGTATCGCTGTATAAAAACGGCAGCAAAGTAATTAGTGCCGGCAATGTTACCCTTGAAAACAGTATGAACGCCACAGTGGCCTGGAATTTAACCGAGGTTGAATTTGGTTCTTATGATTTGCTCTTAAAAAATCCGGATGAAGCAATCGTAACCCTTGAAAACGGACTAACGGTGGAAGCCAGTACCGGATACAGTGCACTGACTTACGATATTCTGGCTCCCGATGTGGTTCGTGCAGGCAAATCAGCATTTTTTAACATCGTGTTTAAAAATGAAGGAAATGTGGATGTACCTGCATTAAAATCTGAAATTATATTTCTGGAAGAAACAGAAATTTTTGAAATAAAAACCCAGGGAAAAATGAGGAAAAATTCAACAATCGATCCTCTGGGGCGTACCTCTGATCTTGCTGATTATTTTCTGTCATCCGGATTTAAAGTCATTCCGCTGCATGCCCGGGATATTCGTCCGGGAGAAGAACTTTCAGCAAGTTTATTACTTGGTAATTTTTCCGGAAATACATTCCCTCTAAAAGTTCAGTCAATGGGCGTTTCTCCTGCTCTTTTGGTACTCAACTTTTTGAAAACCATTGAATCAACCCGGCAACTGGCGCTGGCAACTCCGGAAATGTTTTATGAAGATCGTGAACTGGTCGAAGACCGGATTGGCTTCCGCATGGCGATGCTCGAGAATTATATCGATTATGGATTAATTTTAGCTAAGGATACAGTTGGGGTAAATCTGAATTGCATCAATTGCAGTTTATATTTAGATGAAGGAGATTTTAATCCGGAGGGTGAAGTTATTGGTACAACCTTTTTGGATGAGGCAACATTTGGTTCAGGCGGAGAATACAACTGGCAAATTAACAAATATGCCGGAGATGCTGGATATGATCCGGGCTGGGATCTCATAAAAGTTAACGGTTCGCTAAACATCACAGCAACACCTGAGGCTCCCTTTGGAATAAAAATTAGCAGTCTGGACTACAACAATTTCCCGAGCTATCTGGGTGGTTGGTATCCTGCAGTGGATAAATGCTGGCCCATAGTTGTGGCCAGTGGCGGGATTACCGGTTTCGATCCGGATAAGTTTGATTTGGATTTGGGAGGATTTCTTTCCTATAATTATACTTACGGAGGAACTTTCAGTATCGAACAAACCGATGAATATACACTTTCCCTGTGTTTTACAGCCTATGTGCCTGAACCGGGTGAACCGGGTGTTCCAGGCGCTCCCGGCGGCTGGGGAGAAGATGGCTCTCCGGGTGGACCGGGCGGACCGGCTGCTCCCGGAATTCCTGCCGGTCCGGGTGGCGAAGGTGGTGAAGGTGGCCCGGGTGGAGGCAGTAAAGGTCCGAATGGCCCTTCAGGCGATTGCCACGAAACAGGTGATTGTGACCCTGATCCGGATCCCGACCCAGATCCAGATCCTGACCCGGATCCAGATCCAGATCCCGACCCGGACCCTGATCCTAAACCGGGAAATGACCAGTGTACTATACCTGGAACACCACCAGGCACTCCATGCCATACCGATCCGAACGATCCAACTTTACCACCGGGTGGTGGTGGAGGCGGCGGCGGCGGTGGCGGCGGTTCCGGTGGTGGCGGCGCCCCTGCTCCCACAGGATGTACGCCAAATGATGGACAGGGTGGTGCGTTGAGTTGGTATCAAACTGACAGTAAATACTGTAGCCCTGTATTTACAGCTTTGAGTTGTGGGGTTGCCTTGGTTGGATGCGGTATAGGAATAACCAGTTGCGCTACTGTCGTGCTTTGTGGCATTGGAGGAGCTGCCTGTGGTTTTGGTTTGTCATCTTGTATTAACTCTGTGGCAGGTTTAATTAAGGATCCCCTTGCTTCCAGTGCAATTTGTGGGAGTGGGAACATTTTAGGTTTAATTGGTGAATATGCTGATCCCTCAAAATTGAATCTTGCCCTTATTGGAGTTGACCTGGCGTTGTGTTTTGGCGAGCAAATTGTTTGCAAACCAGTAGTTGGTTCCTGCGACCCCAATGAAATTATGGGACCCGAAGGTTTTGGAGATGAAAAATTTGTTGCCAAAGATGCAACATTGCCCTATACCATATTTTTCGAAAACGATCCCGTATTTGCAACTGCTCCGGCTCAACGTGTGGTGGTCAGACAACAACTGGATTCAAATTTTGATCCGGCAACTTTCAGATTGAGCGGGTTTGGATTCAGAAACCTTGTATTTGATGTTCCATCGGGTCTTACAAATTACACTGCGCGATTGAATACTGCTGATGAAATTGGAGTGGATGTGAATGTTACCTTCGGACTCGATGTAACAACCAATGAACTTTTCTGGGCGATACAGTCGGTTGATCCGGCTACCGGATTACCACCCATGGATGCGATGGCCGGGTTTTTACCTGTAAACGATTCCACCTCTGTAGGCGAAGGATTTGTTTCCTACTCCATAAAAGCGGCTCAGGAAACGGTTACCGGCGACGAACTCCGTGCAAGTGCAAACATTTTCTTCGATACCAACGCACCCATTCCCACCAATGAAGTGGTGAATACCATCGATGCGTTTGCACCAACTCCTCAGGAGCTGACGGACATTTCCATTCAATACGACTCGCTTATCAGCTTTGCCGTTTTCGGGCAGGATGATCCCGGTGGCAGCGGTATAAAGGATTTTGAGGTGTGGGTTTCGGAAGATGGAGGCGAATACCGCTTGGTTAGTACTGATAATCAAGTAGGTGAAACTTTCACCTTCCAGGGTGCTCCCGGTAAAAACTATTGTCTGGTACCGGCATTGAGAGACAATGTTAATAACCGAACCCTGCTAAGTGATTACGAGCCGGTTTGTTTTACCACTCCGGAAGTTGAAGCCCGGCTGTCAGGTTTTTACAGTCTGCAAACTGAAGTCAGCGGACAGGGAACTATTCAAATATTGCCTGATGCTGTTGCATTCAGCGAAGGCCAGGTAGTAACTGTAAAAGCAATTCCTGCAAGTGGCTGGGGGTTTGAAAGCTGGGAAGGCGATTTAACCGGGAGTGATGCTGAAGTAATTTTGGTTATGGATGGGAATAAATCCATCAGGGCAAATTTTGTTGCCAATGATGTTGAAACCGGAACTTTTACCCTGCAATTCAATCCGGGTTGGAACCTTTTCTCCACGCCTTTAAATCCGGTTTCTACTGATTTTCTGGAGTTGTTCGAGCCTCTAACCGGCAACGGTTCTTTGGTAAAAATTCAGGATGAGCAAGGGAAAGCCATGGAAAACTGGGGACAATTTGGTGGAGGCTGGAGAAATAATATTGGACAGATTAATCCGACAGAGGGGTACAAATTGAGAGCGACAGCCGAAAGTGAACTTGAAATCTCCGGTTCTCCTGTTGATTATCCGTTCTCTATACCGCTAAGCACAGGTTGGAATATCATTGGTCATCCGCATTTAGCCTCAATTGATGCAATGGAAATTGTGAATTCTTTGATTAACGACGGAACTTTGGTAAAAATTCAGGATGAAAAAGGAAATGCGATTGAAGACTGGGGAGATTTCGGAGGCTGGAAAAATAATGTCGGGAATTTTGAACCCGGTAAAGGGTACAAGGTGAGAGTTAATGCGAATACTGCGGTAACGGTTAACAGCAGCTATCCCAAATCAATGGTGCTGCGTAGTGTTAAACCGGCTACCCGGCATTTTGTACCCGGTTTTGTTGGGAATGGTTCAGACCACATGAATATCAATATTGCCGGGTTGCCCGAAAATTTAATTCATTGGGGCGATGAACTGGCTGTATTTGATGGTGAAATCTGCGTGGGAGCAATTACCATAACAGATCACCACCTTGTTGGACAAAAGGTATCCATTGCCGCTTCTTCTGCCGATGAATATGGTTCACCGGGTTTTATCCAGGGCAATGTATTTACATTGAAACTATGGAGTTCTATGGAAAATCAGGAATATATTCTTGAACCTGAAATTCTGAAAGGAAGTGCCACATTCGTAAAATATGAATCCACATTCCTGAGTCTGGAAAAATACGCCATAACCACTTTGGATGAATTTGAATCTGATGGCGAAACAATCAACAGTTATCCCAATCCATTCAGTCACGAGGTTGCCATTGAAATAAATCTGAAAAAATCTGCAGAAGTGAAGGTGGAAGTTTTTAACCAGTTGGGACAAAAAATTAAAACACTGGTTGAACGGGCTGATTTGCCAGGAGGCACAACCCGCTTAATTTGGGATGGCAGAAATGAAAACCAGCAAAAAGTGAATCCCGGGATGTATCATTTGCAGATTATTATTGACGGGAAATACCATTACAAAAAAGTTGTTTACACCAACCATTAAATATTCCCGAAAAACAGTTGAAAAAAAACGAATGGTTATGGCAACTTAAAAGATAAGGTATTGATGTCTGTTTCTGGTATGAACCAATTTGCCGGCACGATGGAATTTACAAATATTCGACTAGATGGATTCCGAAAAACCATCGGGTTGATGGACTATTGTGTTGTACGAATTTTTGGCTGATCTAACCGGCATGTCATCCATTTAATCATTTACAACTCAACGAACCAAGCCAGGTGATGAACCCTGATTCAGTGCATGTCCCCAAAATGGAAGTTAGTGTAATTCCTGCCGGTTTAGTCCATGTTCATGAGCAGATGTCGGGTTAATCGGCGGAGGTGAAATCCAGTGAAAGCAATGCCAGCATAAAATGGAAAAAGGGCATGAGCAAAATTTCAATATAAATGAAAAAAAAACGGACAATAGTGATAAATTAATTGAAAATAAATTCGTAATTTTCATTCATTAAAAGATAAAAATATATTAAAGTATTTTTATGTTTTAACAAACAAATAAATTTAATAATTAAAATTTTGATGTCTTATGAAACAGTTAAATTACACTTTGGTTTCGATGTTGCTCGTCGTCACCCTCTTTTTCTTTCAATCTTGCCAGAAGGATGGACTGTCTGAGGTTCAGGATGAAATTGCAACAATGGATGCAGAATTGAAAAAAGCAGATGGAACTCGTACATTTTACGGATCTACTGTTAAAATTGGAAATGGCGTAGCCCGCGCCTATGTAAAAGAAAACCGTGAAGGTGAACCAATTGAAGTTGGTTTAAATCTTTCAGCTAAAGCTTTGGAGAATTTACCACACGGACATGCCGATTTTGTTTTACCTTTTCACCCCAATAAAGGAAAAAGGTTTTACGATCATGTTTTGCTTGGCTGGGCACCCGATGGTCATGAACCTGAAGGTGTTTACACCATACCTCATTTCGATGTTCACTTTTACATTACCTCTGTTGAAGATCGGGAAGCCATAGTAGGTCAGCTTGAACCTGATGTAATGCCTGCACCGGATTATATTCCAATGGATTACATTATGCTGCCGGGCATTGTACCGCAAATGGGCGCGCACTGGGCTGATGCAACAGCGCCAGAATTGCCATGGAATGGAGGAGCTCTGTTCACCCACACTTTTATATGGGGTTCATACAACGGAGAATTCACTTTTTTGGAACCTATGATAACCCGGGATTTTCTGTTAGGTTTGACAGGTGGGCCTGATGTAACAGCAGTGGTAAAACAACCTGCAGCCTGGCAGCGCGATGGTTGGTATCCTTCTCATTACCGGATGGAATGGACCAACCGTCCGGAGCAATACACCATAGCTCTGACCGGACTGGAATGGAAGGAAGGCCAGTAGTAAAAGGAAATCGCCACTGAATTGAAAAACTAAAAGGCTTGCTGAAAGATGAACTTCGGCAAGCCTTTTTTTTAAGTTCTATAATTTTCATGTGGGATTTACTCTCCCCTGAAATCAAACCATAATTTTATGGGATAAACTTCGTCTCCGGAATGATTCCCGTAATGTCCTTTTCCGCTCTTTGGTCCCAGTGCTGCGGGTTGTTTGAATTTGGTGCCTATGGCCGGAATTTCATACAAAAACGACAGGTCGCCGTCTGGAAATGGTGGATGAGTACCGCCTGCTACATGCTCCGGTTTTAAAGGTGTAAAGAGCTGAAAAAATAAGTTCGGTGTTTCGGAAATCACTGTAAAATCTGATTCGGTGGTTTCCAGTGTGGCCCAGTACAAATTTCCGTGGTATCCCTTAAATTCGGGATATACTAAATTGTTAAAGGTTTCACCGGTTACGGTGTTGTTGTAAGCCTTTTCCCAAACTCCGAAATTGCTGCCCTTTAGCCGGTTTTTCCATACCCTGTAAGGTCCGCGACCCATCCATTTTATGCCGGTGCATTTTTCTTCAGGAAAAGTGAATGAGATACCAATAAAATCAACTTCTCTAAACCATTTGTGCAGCGGACTGGCCTCCAGTTTTAATAAACCGTTTTTGTGCAGGGTCCATGCTATTTTTTCCGGGTAATTGTCGGTTGAAATTTCAAAAGTGAAATTTCCATCAACATCTTTTTGCCATAGTGTTCCGGTAATTTTCGATTCCACACCCGCCGGCACCGGGCCTCCGCTAAACGACACTTCGCCGTTTCTATTTGTTACCGAAAGCAGTGTTCCGTCATCTTTTGAAAATGAAATTTCAAGTCCGTTTACAGAGGCTGTAATTTCGTTTGCATTTTCTTTAATGCTGATTTCATTTTCTTCTCCGGCAATGGTTTCTATGATTTGATCTGCTTTTTCCCAGGTTTGCAGCACCGGCCAGCTCCAGGAATACAATTCGTTTCCATGCGGGTCGGTGGCGGTAAAAATAAAAATATCGGCCTGGTCAAGCGATTCGCCGAATTCGATTTCCACCAGCGATGTTTCGCCTGGTAGTGCATCCGGCCCCGGGAAGGTTGCACTGCCGGTAATTTCTTCGTCTGCCGGGTTGAGGCCGGTTTTAACCGCCTGCCAGCCGAACGAGCAATCGGCCAGACTGGTATAAGCAAATTTATTTTCCAGGTACAGTTTGCCGTTCCAGTTTTGGTTGATGGTAACCGGTTTTATCTGCACCGGGGACCAGATTTCTTTTACGGTGTAAAAACTGCCTTCTTTCTCGCGATGCGGACCAAGAATTCCGTCGGGCGCATGGTTTCCGTCGGCATCAAAAACCGTTCCGTCCAAATCAGTGCGTAACACGGCTTCGTCGGCCAGAACCCACAAGAATCCACCGGCATGAAGTGGTGAGGTTTCGTAGTTCCGCCAGTAATCTTCCAGTCCGGCGCCATGGCCTCCATCGTACAGACCGTGAAGGAGTTCAAGTGCCATAAACGGGTCGTTTCCGTTTCCGTATCTTCCAATTGCATAATCAAATGCGGGGTAATGGTGTGTATCCGCGCCATTTCGAAGCAGCCACGGATAAAGCACCGGCCGTTTCTGAATGTCAAACACATGAAAATTCTTTTCATTGTAAAAATTCCAGCCACCTTCGTTGCCGTGGTTCCAGATGACCGCACTTGGGTGATTTTCGTCTTTCAGAATGGTTTCTTTCACCAGCTTTGGACCAACAATAGTGTCGTAGCCATCCTGCCAGCCGGTTACCTCATTCAGCACAAAAAGGCCCAGTGAATCACATAGTTCCAGGAAACGTTTGTCGGGTACATAATGCGAGCACCGGACGGCATTCATGTTCATTTCCTTCATTAGCCTGATGTCGGTAAAGTGATTTTCTTCGCTAAGCGCCCGGCCGGTTTCGGGCCAGAACGAATGGCGGTTCACTCCTTTAAAAACCACTTTCTCGCCGTTCACATAAAAGCCGTCGTGTTTGCGAAGTTCCACGGTCCGGAAACCAATACGTTCAGATACCTCGTGCAAAACCACATCTTCTTTTTTCAGGCTGATTTTCATATTGTACAAATGCGGCCATTCGGGATTCCATGCGTTAATGTTTTCAAATTCTCCGGAAATCATTTTTTCGGTTGTCCCCTTTTGAATTTTGTGCTGAACCAACCCGGGTATTTTGTTTCCTTTCAAATCGAACAATTCCACGGAAACGGAGTAGTCCGATTTGGATTCATTCAGCTCTATCAATGTTTCAAATGACCCGTCTGCTCTGGCATTTATGGCTGATCGAGAAAGATGGGTTTCCGGCAAAACTTCCAGAAATACCGGACGAAAAATGCCGCCAAAAATCCAGAAATCGGCCTGACGTTCGGCACGGTTTACCGATTCGTTGGCAGAATGTTTGGCTACATCTACCTCGAGCAGGTTGGTGCGCCCGTACCGCAGCAATTTACTGATGTCGTATTTAAACCGGTAAAAACCGCCCTGATGCATTTCGCCGGCTGATTTTCCATTGATTTTTACCTGGGTATCGGTCATTGAGCCGTCGAAAACAATGTTTACCGTTTTGCCCCTCCAATCGCGCGGAACTTCAAATTCGTACCTGTACAAACCGTGTTCTTTTCCCAGCTTTTTGTTTTCATTTCGCCAGTCGTGGCCATAATTGTAGGTTCCGAAACCCTGCAATTCCCAGTTCGAAGGTACCGGAATGGTAGTCCACTCGCCACTGTTTCGGCCGTCGGTACAGTAAAATTCCCAGTCCACCGTATTAACTGCATCGGTACCCGACAGATAAACGATTTGGGTTTGCTGGGAAAAGGCATTGGTATTTAACAGAAAAGAAAGCGATAATACTAATTGAAAAATTTGTTTCATTTTTAAAGACTTTTAATTCAAAGTTGAAGCTAATGTTCTGATATTTTCATCAAAAATAAAATTTTTATAAGAATGCTTTATAAGAATTTGATTCAAAGTTTGTTGGTGTTTGCAAATTCGGATAATAATTCCGGATTTGTAAAAAAACATTATTATTCTCCCGGAAGGAAAACGTGCAAAACCGAAGGATTCCATCTTTAGCTCTGAACAAAGGCAGTAACTGTTTAAATAAATAGTAGCCCGGTTAAAGTAAAAGATGGAATCCTTAGAGCACTTGTTACTGCTAATCAGTTTTACTTCCCCACCAGTTGTTTCCCGGGTCAAAGTTTTTGGAAAGAAAATCCAGCCGTTGTTTTTCCAGTTGAGGCATGCGAATATTGCGAATTCGTTCCAGATGTTCTTTTTCCAGTTTTTCGTTGTATTCCGGATCTTTTTCGGGAAAACGGGCGCCCACTTCATTCAGGTATGAAAAAAGTTGTTCGCTGAGTTGTTTGACCAATTCAGGGTTTTCTTCCGAAACATCGGTGGTTTCTTCCAAATCGGTTTTCAGATTGTAGAGTTCTTCGCGATCATCTTCGTAATAATGAATCAGTTTCCAGTCGCCCAACCGGATGATGGACGACGGTTCACCGCCCTGGTTGCCGTAGTGAGGGTAATGCCAGATGAGCGGGCGTTCCGGCAAAGTACCGCCATTGAGCACTGGCACCAGGCTCATACCGTCATTGTGTTCTTCCGGTATCAGTTCTGCACCGGCCAGTTCCAGCAAAGTGGGAAAAAAGTCGCTTCCCATGACCGGCACCTCCGATTTTTTCCCGTCAATATCCAGCCAGGGAACTTTTATGAAATAAGGTTCGCGGATGCCACCTTCAAACTGGTAACCTTTTCCTGCCCGTAATGGTTTGTTCGATGTGGCAAATGCATCGCCGGCAGCCACTCCGCCATTGTCGGAAGTAAAAATGACAATGGTGTTTTCTGCCAGGCCCAGTTCGTCGAGGGCTTTCAAAACCACTCCCACAGCATCGTCCATGGTTTCCACCAAACCTGCGTAAACAGGATTGTCCTGTACCTGCCGGATGGGAAGGAAGCGGCCCATTTCAAAACCGGTTTCAGCAATTCCCATCTCCTCAGCTTTCGCCCTGTATTTGGACCATTTTTCCTTCGTGGTTTGCAAGGGTGCGTGAACGGCATAAAACGAAAGGAAGGCAAAAAAGGAGGTGTCTTTATATGTTTTTATGAAATCAGCCGTTTCGTGTGCAAGCCGCATGGTGAGGCTTTCACCGTCGGGACCGCTTTCCAGTCGCGGATTTTCCCACGGTGCGTAAAACCCGCCGATAGGACTTCCCTTATCCCAGCCGCCTTTGTTGATGTCGAAACCGTGGTCCTCGGGCCAGGAACCTTCGCTACCCAGGTGCCATTTCCCTGCAAAAAAAGTTTTGTAACCGGCTTCTTTCAGTGCCTCCGGCAGCGTGACGTATTCGTGTGGCAGGTTGTTCACATATTCGGGTGGAAGCAGTTTGTTAAACCTTCCGGCTTTTCGCCATTCTTCACCGGTTCGTGCTCCAATCCAGTCGGTTACACCATGCCGTGCGGTAAATTTTCCACTCATGATGCTTGCCCGTGAAGGACTGCATACCTGGCAGTTGGCGTATCCATCAGTAAAAATCATTCCTTCATTTCCTATGCGGTCGATATTTGGTGTTTCGTAATAGTTGCTTCCCATGCAACTTAAATCGTGGTAACCCAAATCATCGGCCAAAATGAACAGGATATTCGGTTTTTGTTGTTCTCCTGTTTGTTTGTTTTCGCAGGAAACCATCAGAAATAGGGATGCTCCAAGAAGTAAAGTTATTTTTTTCATGATATTTTTGTTTCAGTGATAATCTGCGCAATCTGCGGGAGAAAATTATAGCCCGCTGATTGCGCAGGCTGATGCGATTGTTTTTTATTCCAAATAAGTTCCCGAATTAAAAGTAAAAACCTCCGATTCGGTGCGGGCCGATTTCATAAGTTCTGCCAGTTCCTTTACAATTTCAGGATTTACCTCGGCTATGTTGTTTTGTTCGCCCGGGTCGGTGGCAATGTTATACAGTTCCACGGTGGTTTTTGAAGGGTCGAAAACGTTGTAATTTACCAGTTTCCAGTCGCCTTTGCGCAGCGCTTTTCTTCCGCCGCGTTCATGAAACTCCCAGTACAGGTATTCGTGTTTTTCCTGTTCACCTGCTTTTCCCAGCAAAGTAGGCAAAAAGGAAACTCCGTCAATATTTTCGGGTACAGTTGCGCCTGTGATTTCGGCTACTGTAGGAAACACATCCCAGAACGCTGAAGGGTGGTCTGTTTCTGTTCCGGCATTGATTTTCCCTTCCCAGACGGTAATCATCGGAACCCGTATTCCACCTTCATACAGGTCGCGCTTGTATCCCCTGAAAATGCCGTTGGAATTGAAATAATCGGGATTTGCTCCGCCTTCCATGTGTGGGCCATTGTCGGACGTAAACATGATGATGGTATTTTCATAAATGCCCAGCTCTTTCAGTTTGGCAACAATTTCACCCACCTGGTCGTCGAGCACATTAATCATGGCCACTGTTGCAGCATGCGATTCGGGTTGTGAACCATAAGGTCCCAAACGGTAATTTTCACCGTCGTCCACACCCTGGTAACTGTTTTCGGGTTCAAATTTGCCCCTGTATTTTTCCATGTATTCTTCTGGCGCAAACATTTCGGCATGAGGAATCAGCGAAGGATAGAACATAAAAAACGGTTTGTCTTTGTTGTTTTCCAGGAATTTAAGCGCCTGCCCGTGGATTACATCAGGACCGTACTGCTCTGTTTTGAAACCTTCGTTGCCTTCCAGCATAATTTTTTCCTGGTTGTGCCACAGGTGATAAGGATAATAGTGGTGTGCAATGCGCTGGCAATTGTACCCAAAAAATTCATCAAATCCCTGAAAGTTAGGATCGCCTTCGGAACCGGGATAACCAAGTCCCCATTTACCGAACGCTCCGGTTATATAACCGGCATCCTGCAAAGCCTCGGCCAGCGTGTAGGCTTTGGCTTCCAGCGGATACTGGCCCTCAGGCTGCCACTCCTTGTTACCGCGGATAAACGTGTGCCCGGTGTGCTGGCCGGTCATAAGCGACGAACGCGAAGGGGCACAAACGGTGGAACCGGAATAGTGCTGGGTGAATTTCAGGCCGCTTTCTGCCAGCTTATCGATGTTGGGCGTAGAAAAAAGTTTCTGCCCGTAACTGCTTAAATCGCCGTAGCCCAAATCGTCGGCCAAAATGTAAACGATGTTGGGTTTCTGCTGCTCAGCTTTTTGCTGCGGCTGATTCTGACAAGCTGCAAACAGTAAAATGGAGGCTGGAAAAATGATAGCTGTTTTATTCATATCACAATTATTTTTGGTTTAAAACCCTTTTTTCAATTAAAAGAAGGTTGGTGCGATAAAAATACATATTTTAATTCATTGGTGGGGTGGATTCAAAACCAGGATTCTAAATGGACCGATTTCAGTTTTTTAAACACAAAAATCTACAATTATCAGATATTGGAACCCGTTTTCAGTTTTTCCGAAAAAAAATTAAGCAATTTGGGAGACTGCTTTCAGGTTTTTGCCTAATCTCTGTTTAACAAAAATGAAATATTTTTGAATAAAAAAGCTGTTAAACAAAAACCGCATAATGGAAGAATTAACACATTTTTACAGACTCCTGCTTGACTGCCATTTAAGCTTTTGTATGGAAGATTGTATCATTAGGAATTACAGCCGGTTACCTATTACGGAGTTGATAGAAAAAACCCGGCAAATGAGTAATGCCGAGCTGAAAAATATAAATCAAAAGCATGAAGAGTGCATCAGGAAAACAGAACACAAATTTGCAAGCTAACATTCCCGTTCATTTAGCAGAAACTTGCGGTTTACACTTAAAAAGTTTTTACCAGTTATCTGTTCTGAAAGGTGCTGCCGGCATTCCTTCCCTGCTGTAAAGGTTAGCTTTTTCGGGATTGTCGGCCCAGGCGTATCGCACGGCAACCGGATTTCTTATATCAGGGTTCCAAACAATTACTTTGTCCCTTTTAATTTTTGCTTTTGCCCACACAAATTTTTTATCTTTTCCTGCAACGGCAAAGTGTTTAAGTTTCTGTGAGCCTTGTGCCACAAGACCTCCACCTACATTTGAAAAAGTTACTATTGCCTTTTTGCCTTTTATTTCCACCGACTGAAACAGCGGCCCCGAAGCTACGACGTTTGTTTCGTTATAAACTGTTTTTCGGGCTGCCAGTGCCAGTCTTTTGGCCACATCTTTTTTATTCAGCGGGTGAATGTCGTTCCATTCGCCCAAATCAATGGCTACGGCCATGGCAGTGTTGGGTATTTTCAGGGCTTCCATTTGTGCTTCGCGGGTACGTGCCCAGATGCTTTCGGTGGGATAATCGTGGCTTTCCATATAATTGTGCAGTTGAACAAACAGGAACGGAAAATCGCCGCGGTTCCATTTCTTCCGCCAGTTTTCAATCATGGCCGGGAACAATCTTGCGTACTCGTCGGGCCGGTCAGTATTCGATTCGCCCTGGTACCAGATAACTCCCTTAATGGCAAAGTTGGCCAGCGGGGAAATCATGCCGTTGAAAAGGCCTGTGGGTTTCCATCGCACAAAGGTTTGTTCGGGCGCAGGTTCCATGTCTGCCCCTAACCGGTAACGCCACTTCCCTTTTAAATCGATTTTGGTGTCATCAATCAGCAGTTCGTAAGGTTTGTCGGGCACAAAACCGCCTCGCCCGCTGTTGCTGACTACCCGCACCACAATAGTATTTTTTCCCTCAGCCATAACAATTTCAGGAATCTGATATCTTCTGGGCGGGTATTGGTAGCTTACCGAACCCACAAATGTGCCATTCACAAAAACCGAATCGGCATCCACAATGCGGCCCAGATTTAAGCGGGCAGGTTTCCCGGCCAGTTCAGCAGGCAGTTCAATGGTTTTCCGGAACCAGACCACCCCGTTTACCGGTCCCAAATTTTCATCGGCCCAGTAACCCGGAATTTCCATTTCAGCCCAGTTGGAATCGTCCAGCCCGGGTTGATGCCAGGTCATTACAGGATTTTTGTAACCTTCGTCATTTCGGTTAAGTTCAGCATACCAGCCAGCCGAATTTTGCCGGTCGGTTTCTTCAATTTGACGGATATAATCCGAATCTTTGAACTTTTGGGCTTCCTGATAATGATTGGGGAATTCTTTGATTGCATCTTCGCTCATCCATGCTTCAGCCGGCGAACCACCGAGGCTTGAGCGAATGATACCGATCGGAATCTGGTATTGCCTGTAAAGTTCATCGGCAAAAAAGTAAGCAATAGCCGAAACGCGTAAAATGTTTTCCTGACTGATGCTTTCCCATTTTCCCGAAGGCAGATCTTTTTGCGGAGCATTAAAATCGTAAGCCGTGGGAACTGCAAAATACCGGATATTTTCATTCCCGGCATTTCTGATTTCCTTTTCGTAAAGCGGACTCACCCGGTTCATATCGATATCCATTTGCGACTGACCCGAGCAAACCCACACATCGCCAATTAAAATGTTGTTCAGCATAATGGTATCCGTTGAAATAATCTGCATGTTGTGCGGACCACCAGGTTTCAGTTCTGAAAGTTTTACTTCCCATTCGCCTTTGTTGCTGGTTGTGGCAGTGTAGTTTTCCCCAAAAAAATGAACCTGAACTGTTTCTTCGGGTTTTGCCCATCCCCATATTTTCACCTCGCTGTTCCGTTGTAAAACCATGCCGTCGCTCACCAGTTTGGGGAGTTTCAACTGGCCGAAACAGACAATGTTGAGAATAAGAAGAATTCCGGTAAATATGTACCTGCTATTTATTATCATCAGAATTTCCTGTATGAAAGTACCATTCAGGATTTATCAAACTGTTCCAGGTTGAGGTTTAAATCGTATTTCTGGTTGGAATAGTACATTTCGTCCCAGGTGGTTTCCTCTTTTGAAGTGGCGCTCATTCGTCCCAAAATGGCCGATAAGGTTGAAGTGGCTCCGGAATATGCTTCGTTTATCAGGATACCGGATTCAATGCTTTGAATAAATGCCTTTACTTTGTTGGGTGTGGAATCGTACAACGCAGAAGTAAAAGCCCCTGCGGCACGTTGTTGTTCGGTGGGTTCACCTTTTACCACTCCCGAATCCCACGAATTGTCACCCTCAATGTAAACTCCCCTGCTGTAATGGGCTTCGGCAACTCCTTTAGTGCCAATAAAGCGGGCACACACATCGTTAAATTTTGGACCAAACTGCGTGGAGTGCAGGCTCACGTTTCTCTCTTGCGGATAGCCGTAAATCACCTGATAGTTGGTGAAGGTATCACCAAAATCGGGTTCGCCTTTGCGGTTGCCCATTCCCAGAGCATTGCCGGGTTTTTCATTCAGTACCCAGTTGCACACATCCAGCATGTGAATGCCCTGGTCGAGCAGAATTCCGCCTGAAAGTTCCCGAAAATGAAAATGATTGCGAATCATAAACTCCTCGGGGGAATTTCCCACGGGTTGATTTTTGCCGGTTCCTGAAGAAATGTAGTAGAGTTGAACATTGACCACCTCACCAATGTCGCCGCGGCGGATGCGTTCGGCCATTTGGATGTAGGGAGTGGCATGGCGAATCTGGAATCCAATGGCCACACTCACTTTTCCTTCGGCTTTTTGTCCTGCCCGGATAACCTGTTTGCATCCCGCAACATCAGGCGCCACTGGTTTTTCACAGTAAACATGTTTGCCGGCATCAACGGCTGTTTCCAGGAAACCAGGGTGCGTGTAGGCTGGTGTAGATATCAAAATAGCATCCACACCGGAATCGTTTATCAATTCCAGATAGGCCCGTGAACCACGGAAAATTTTGGATGGGTCGATTTTAACACCACCATTTTTCAGATTCAATTCATCGAACCGGGGTGTGGCTTTTTCCAACTGGTAGCCAAACAAATCGGCCATGGCAAAAATGCGTGCGTTGGTGTGGTTCACCATATCTGAAATTACGGCAGTTCCGCGGTTTCCACATCCGATAATTCCCATTCGGATGGCAGAATTGGCCGAAGTTCCGAAAACGGTGGAAGGTTTTAAAATGGTAAATGCAGAAAGCGCCGCAGTTCCGGCGATGAACTTTCTTCGGTTGATATTTTTCATGGTAATGAAGTTTAAGTTTGAATTCAATATACGAACTAATTATGAAATGGTGCAGGATTGAAGATACTTATTAAACCCGATCAAAAATTAGTAAAATTTGCATAGATAATCGACAGGTTATCGATTATCTGTGTAAATATTGCTATTCAATAGCTCCGGTTCAACTAAACTAAAAAGCCGGGCAACAGCCCGGCATCAATGCAAATTAGGGTATATGTTGTGTTAAAACAACCTTTTAAATCCAACCACATTTTTCACTTCGGCCAGGGTTTTTGAAGCCGACTCGCGCGCTTTTTCAGCACCTGTTTTTGCAACCTTTGCAAGATACGCATCATTTTCCAAAATGTCAATAATCCGGTCGCGGATAGGCGATGTGTAAGCTATAATATCCTCTGCCAGTTGCTTTTTCATGTCGCCGTAACGGATTTGACAGGTGTTGTACATTTCGTTAAAATGGGCTACGGTTTGAGGCTCCGAAACAATTTCCATCAGCGTAAACAGGTTCTGAATGGGCTCCGGTTTTTCCTGGTTCATTTCGGTGGGGCCCGAGTCGGTAACCGCCCGCATCACTTTTTTGCGGATGGATTTCGGATCTTCGTAAAGGTTAATGGCATTTCCTTCCGATTTTCCCATTTTTCCACTGCCGTCCAAACCGGGAACTTTTATCATGTCTTTCCCGTCGAATGTGTAAGGTTGCGGAATGGGAAACACTTTCTTTTTGTACATCCGGTTAAAGCGTTTGGCAAATTTCCGGGCCATTTCCAGGTTTTGCTCCTGGTCTTTGCCCACAGGCACAAAATTGGCCTTGTGTATGATAATATCGGCAGCCATCAGCACGGGGTAGGTGAGGAGACCTGCATTAACGTTGTCGGGCTGTTGCCGCGCTTTGTCTTTGAATGAGGTGGTCCGTTCCAGTTCTCCCAAATACGCATTCATATTCAGAATGGTGTATAATTCAGTCACTTCCGGCACATCACTCTGGATGTATATGGTGGCTTTTTCCGGATCAATGCCGCAGGCCAGATATTCGGCAAGTACCTGTTTCACACCGTTCTGAAGGTTTTCAGGTGTGGGGTGTGTGGTTAATGAATGGAGGTCGGCAATAAAAAAGAAGCAGTTAAAATCTTCCTGCATGCGCACAAAATTGCGAACCGCCCCGAAATAATTTCCGAGGTGCAGATAGCCGGTTGGCCGTATCCCGCTGAGAACTGTCGGTTTTTTTGTCATTTTTTTGAATCTGAATTTTTCAGGTCACAAAAGTAAAAAAATTGTGGATGAATTCAGCAAAGTAAATTTTAGATACTTTTGCCCCCGAAAACAGAAATTTAAATTATGCCGAAAATACGGGTTACCAAACGGTTTCATTTCGAAATGGCGCACACGCTTTACGAATACGACGGGCTGTGCCGCAACATCCACGGACATTCATACAACCTGGAGGTAACGCTCATTGGCGAGCCACTGAGTCAACCCGGGCATCCCAAAGACGGCATGGTGATGGATTTCGGCGACCTCAAAAAAATTGTAAAAGAGCATATTGTCAGCCGGTTCGACCACTCCCTGATGGTGAACCGCCTGGTTCCTCGGGAACAAGTTGAACTGTTGCATAAAACGACCGGTCGGATTATAATGGTTGATTTCCAGCCCACTACCGAAAACATTGCAACCCATATTGCCGGAATTCTTCAGCAACAACTACCCGGCGGGGTGGAGCTGTTCAGCATTCGCCTTTACGAAACCGTTACTTCGTTTGCAGAATGGTTTGCATGTGATAATTAATTTTTTCTATTTTTAGGGCACTCGATTGCAAAACCCTTTATACATTTAACCGTACAGAACGATTAAAACTGTTGAATTAAATTCCGGACTATGAAGAATATTGTTGCTGTTGCATTGCTGATTGCCTTTTTTGCATGCAAGGATAAAAACCTCGATCAGCCCCCGCTAATGGAATATTCGTATGATTTTGCCACGGGCGCCGAAGGCTGGACCGGCGATTTTGCCGATTATCCGGTTGGTGAAGAAGAGTTTTATGAACTGGTGTTTGAGCACGATACCCTTCCCCACCCACTCGACCAGAGTCAGTTTGCGCTTAAACTTTCGGGCAACAACCACAGCGACGACCTGTTTATGTTCGCCAAAAAGAAGGTTTCGGGTCTTGAACCCAACACGGTTTACTACGTAACTTTTACCCTCGAAATTGCCACAAACGTGCCCGACGGAACTATGGGTGCGGGGGGAAGCCCCGGAGAATCGGTATATGTAAAGGCCGGTGCTTCGGTTACTGAACCCAGGAAGGTAATTGATAATGAAGACAATTTTTACCGCATGAACATTGATAAAAACAACCAGAGCCAAAACGGCGAAGATATGGTGGTAATCGGAAATTTTGCCAACGGAACAGACCAGTTTGTTTACACACTGAAAACCGTTACCAACGAAAAACCGTTCCGTGTTACTTCTGATGACTTCGGAAACCTCTGGCTGATTATTGGTACCGACTCCGGCTTTGAATCCACCACTACCATTTACTACAACAAGGTTAAGGCGGAGTTCTACTAATAATGGTGTAATACGGCATTGCTGGTTTCAGGTAAATGCACCTGTTGAATTGACTTTTTCTAATCCAGCCTACTTTTATCCTTATTCCTCTCAAATTGACGTTCGAATGAGTTTTTTTACTGAATCAAATCAAAATCCGGAAAAATTTTGGCAATGAAAAATAAAATATACATCAAACAGTGGCTGGAACTGAAGCCTTACAACAAATCAACGGTTACCGACAGCTACTATTTGAAGCTTTCCAATAACTCGCTGGCAAAAACCGGCAAGGAAAAAGAAGAGGCTTTTGAACGAATGCGCAAACAGGGTTTCCAGGAGAATTCGTTTGCCGAAGCCAATCTGGAAGAGAAAGCCGAAACCGCGCTTGTATTTTTTAACCCCAACTCCGGAGTTGAAATCGGATTCGGCCTCAACAATGCATTTCCGTTGCCTCACAACCCATATTTCGACGAAAACAACAGCAACGAAGATGTGCTGCACCTTCTGGTTTCGGATGAGTTGTCGAAGGAACTGGTTATGTTCTGTGTGGAAAACTGCAGGGAAAAACTGCCCTTTTTTACCCGGTTACCCGGAAAACTTTACCTGAAAGACATCGACTTTTTGCTGCGTTTCTGGAAACGCGGCGGCTACCACTCCAAACCGCAGATTACCTATACCGGCGGCGAGTAAAGTTTTTCTCCGGCAGGTAGCATCCCTTTTCCCATTCGCAGCAGATTTTTTGCAACGTCAGGAGATGGTTCTTTGTTAATTAGATTTTTGTTGCTTTATAACTATTGTCCTATGGTTGTCATTTTTGAATTATTTCCCAGTACCCGCCTTTGGCAGGGCCGATGCGTTTGATTAATCCGCGGTTTTTCAGCTTATTGATATTGTCGAGCACTTTTCGTTTTGAAATCCCAATATTTTCAGCTATTTGCGACATTGAAACGGTTTCGTCTTGTTCAAATAATCTCAATATTTTTTGTTGGTATTCTGTCAGATTATCGGGGACCCTATCGGGGACCCTATCTCCTTTTTGAGCAGCAAACGCCGTAACCATAAACCCATCGGAAATATTTCTGAAATCGGGTTGGGGGAGGTTGGCCTGCTCAAAATATTCGATAACCCGGCGGATTCCCGAGCCATATTTTTCAATAAGCCCGAGGTTTTTGCAAAAATCAGCAATCAGTTTATTCCGGGGCGTTGATTTGTAGCTGTTTGATAGCAAGTCTTCTACGGTAATGCTGTCGGGAAGTTTTCCCGGGTTGTAAAATTCAATGCGGTCATCAAAAATTTTTACAATGGAATCGGATGCCGAGCGGTAGTCGCGGTGTATAATCATATTGATTACAATTTCTCTGATTGATTCCAAAGGGTATTGCCATTTTTCTGTATTGCGCGGTTGTCCGGTTATTATAATTTCTTTGTTGATGTGCTTTTTTACAAAATCGATTACCTGGTCGATTTGAGCCAAAATATCAGACTTGGTACGCGAGCTGTCTTTTATAATTGTATCGGTTTGAAATTTACCCAGCTCGATAGTTGTTAATACGGTATTGCGTTCGGTAAAAAGCAAATAAGCTGCATTAGTGAGTTGTCCGTCGCGAATCAAATCGTTTTTAATGAGAAATGTTAAAGGATCGTCGTTAATTTTTGTGCTGGTTTGATTTACCTGATCAATGGCTGCCTGAACTTTATCAAGTGAAATATCGTTGATTTTGAACTGACTGTTTATGTGAAAATCCCAACTGGTGTTAAATGACTGTAAATGCAGGTTCACCACTTCTGAAATATCGAGCAGGTGATTTGAGTTGGTAACGCGCTTAAGGTATTTGCCCCTGATCGACACCGGTTTAACTGGATATTCCTGAATGCTAAAAACAACTATGGTTTTGTTGTTGATACGAACCGTATCCACATCGGGAATTAAGGAAGGGGAGGTTTTGTTTTTAATTTCATTCACCCAGTTTTGAATCGACTCGTGATTTACCGAAATACCTGTAAACTCACGTTTAGGATTAATTCCTGCAATAATTTTTCCCCCGGAAGTATTGGCAAACGCTACCAGTGTTTCAATCAGTTCATTGTTAAAATTGCTTTTGAATTCCAATGATTCATTTTCACCTGATTGAATAAGTTTTTCTATTTCGGCAATGGTTGTCATTTGCAAAATGTTTTCTTCAAATGTATTAAAACCGTTGGTAAAATCAAAGAGAGGAAGGGGATTGCAAGTACCAGTTTTTATGGCACCTTGTCTTGTCTCTCCGCCTTCTGCCATTCCCTGAACTAAAAAGCTAGCATCCCTTTTCCTATTCACAACAGATTTTTTGCAACGTCAGGGATGCCATCACTTTAACTACTTTGATCTTTACCCGAAGGGATGCCTTCGGCAAAACCCGGAACTTTGAACTTTGAACTGTCAGTCTTGCAAAGAAAAAATAACATGCCTATTTTTAAACAAACTTTTTTCATGACATACACCGCATAAAAAATGGAACTTACCAGGGAACAACTTGCTGTAATAAACTCCACCGGCAACATAAAAATCAATGCTGTTGCCGGTTCAGGAAAAACTACAACTGTTGTTGAGTATGCAAGAGCCCGGCCCAAAACAAGCAAAATTCTTTACCTCGCCTTTAACAAAACGGTGAGGCAGGAAGCAATAAGAAAATTCAGGAGTACCGGACTGAAAAATGTACAGGTTGAAACAGCTCACTCCCTGGCATACAAACACATCGTATTCAAAAATCAGTACAAAGTGCGGCATCAGGGGTATAAAACATTTGAAATTGCAGAACTTTTGGGATTAAAGGGAAATGGAGAAAAACATGCAGAATACATTATTGCCAATCACATCAACAAGTTCATTACCTATTTCTGCAACAGCGAAAAACAAAAAATCAGGGAACTGAATTATCTCGATGTAGTTTTTGACGAGAAAGCAAAAACATTTGTAGCAACGTTTTACGATTATATCGAAAAAATGACCAGGTTACTTTTAAGTAAAATGGACAAAGGCGAAATTGATGTAACGCACGATTTTTATCTGAAAAAATTTCAACTTTCAAATCCCCAATTGAATTATGACTACATACTGTTCGATGAAGCGCAGGATGCGTCTGCCGTAATGCTCGACATATTTCTTAACCAAAAGGGAACAAAAGTAATTGTAGGCGACATTCATCAGCAAATATATAGTTGGCGTTTTGCCGTTAATGCGTTGAAACATGCCAAATTTAAACCGTATAACCTTACAACAAGCTTTCGTTTTAACCAAAACATCGCAGACCTTGCAATTGGAATTCTGAACTGGAAAAATTATTTAACAGAACACGAGACATTTGAGATAAACGGAAAAGGAAATTCAAAAGAAACCAAAGTAAAAGCGGTTCTTGCGCGAACCAATTTAGGTCTTCTGATAAAAGCCATTGAATATGTTACCGAAAAACGAAAAGTAAAACAAATCTACTTCGAAGGAAACATCAACTCTTATACTTATGCCGATGATGGAGCATCGCTTTATGATTTGTTAAACCTTTACAACGGGAAAAACAGGCTGATTAAAGACAAACTGATTCAAAAAATGAGAGACTTCGACGAATTAACAGATTATATAAAAAAAACAGAGGATGTACAATTGAGTATGATGGTAGAAATAGTTAGGGAGTACGGAAACGAAATTCCTGACATAATCAGGGAAATTAAGGCGAAACATGTTGAAAATGACGCCAGGGAACAAGCAGAAATGATATTTTCTACTATCCACCGCAGTAAAGGAATGGAATACGACGCCATTCAACTGGTGAATGATTTTATAACCGAGGAATCGATAGAAAAAACATTGGCCGATTTTTCTGAAAAGGCAAACTTCTCCAAATTAAACGAAGAGATTAACTTGTTATATGTAGCAGTAACCAGAACAAAAAACAGTATTCATATCCCTGAAACCTTAATGCCAAAAGATTTTCCGCATTTTCCCAATATTCACAAAATGAGAGTGAAAAAAGAAGTGGATAAAAAGGAAATAACCATTGAACAGGTCAGCTCTGCAATCATCGGGGAATATCCGGATAAAAAAGTTTTTTCTGTTGATAATATAAGAGAAAAATATCACGATGCCTACAAACCCTGGACAACAGAAATGGACGATGAACTGACGGTGATGTATTGCGAAGGAGTTACAATACGCGATATGGCCAAACATTTTGGCAGGTCGAAAGGCGCAATACGCTCGCGAATTAAGAAACTGGAACTGGAAGAATTGTATGGCTAAATAAATAGTAAACTGATATAAAATGAAATTAAAAGCTAAAAATTTTGAGTGTATTAAAGAAGATAATTCTGAGGAAGAAAATGAAAGACAATGGGAGAATTCCAAAATTGTATTTGATGAGTTCAGAAAATTCCTGAGCGAAAAAAATCAGAATGAAAAATTAATTGAAAGGCAATTGGGATACAGTTCGTTTTTTGTGATGAACTACTTTTTTGTTTACGAAGATTTACTGTCGGTTTTGGAAACCGATGACACCACCCTGCGAAAATTCCTCGGGAACTGGTACATTCGAAAGAACTGGTCTCCAACCTTTAAAGAAATGAAAGAAATCCTTTCTGCACTTTTCGATTTTTTTGAATTTATACACCACAAAGAATTCATTACCAATGAGCAATTTGAAAAAATAAGACAGGTTTGCAAAGACAAACATTGGTTTGAACACCGGCTGAAAACATACAAAACAACGGAGGGAAATGCTTTTAAAAAATGGATTGACGAATACAATTACGACTGGTAACCCGGCGGCCGGCTGACTGCTTCTTTAGAAACAAGTTATATTCCTGCTGAAAGAGGGTAATTGAATCAGTTAAAGTTTAGACGTAAAGGATAGCATCCCTTTTCCCATTCACAACAGATTTTTTGCAACTTCAGGGATGCCATCCTTTGGCCATTTGGAACCCGAAACTTTGAACCCGAAACCCGGAACTTTTCCTAACTTTAAACTTTGAACTGAGAACTCGAAACTCGAAACTGCTATGGCCGACGTGCATAACAAAGCAACACGCTCGTTTAACATGAGCCGCATAAAGGGCAAAAACACAAAGCCTGAAATGCTGGTGCGGAGGTTTTTGTTTGCCAATGGGTTCAGGTACCGGCTGAATGTAAAAACCCTTCCCGGAAAACCCGACATGGTGTTGCCCAAATACAAAACCGCAATTTTTATAAACGGTTGTTTCTGGCACGGACACAAAGGCTGCAAATATTTTGTGGTTCCCAAAACCCGAACTGAGTGGTGGCTGACCAAAATCAAAGCCACCCAAAAACGCGACCGCGAAGCCGAAATTCAGTTGAATGTGCTGGGGTGGAAAGTGATTACGCTTTGGGAGTGCCAGTTGAAAAATAAATCAATAGATAGAACCCTTAACTATTTAAAAGAATCTTTGTAAGCAGGCCATTCTTTTTGATTTATCGAATCTGAAATAACATTTCAAATCCCCTGAATTCAAAAAATTAACCACATAAAATTATAATAATGAGGCGTGTGACTTATATGCAAATGTATTATGAGTCACAATAAATAATTTTCGGAAAAATGGATTTAAAAGAAAAAATCGGGCAACGGATTAAAGGATTGCGGGTAGAAAAAAATCTAAAACAGGAAGAACTTGCCTGGCAATCAAATATTGACAGAACTTATTTAAATCATGTTGAAACTGGTAAAAGAAATATCACAGTTGCAAGCCTTCAAAAAATTGTTGTTGATGGATTAAAAATTACACTCTCAGAATTCTTTGATCATGATCTCTTCAAAACAAAATAACTTAAATTTTATCGACTTGTTTGCTGGTGCAGGAGGTTTGTCAGAAGGATTTATTCGGGCAGGGTTTAATCCAATTGCTCATGTTGAGATAGATGAAGGCGCCTGTAATACACTTTTGACAAGAACTGTGTATCATCATGTTAAAAATACGTCTGACTTTGAAAAATATATTTCCTATATCAAAGGGGAAGGTGTTTCCAGAAAAGAGTTGTATAATTTATTGCCCATTAAAAAAAGAGAATCAGTTATAAATCTTGCGATCGGAGATGAAACTAATCGGGAGATTTTTCAGCAGATTGATAAAATCAAAGGCAACCAAAACATTGATTTAGTCATCGGAGGACCACCATGTCAGGCTTATTCTCTTGTGGGTCGTTCAAGAGACAAAAACAGAATGCTGGGGGATCCGAGAAATTATCTATTTAAACAATATGCTGAATTTTTAAAATACTTTAAACCCAAATATTTTGTTTTTGAAAATGTTTTGGGCCTGCTTTCAGCGAAAGATACAGAGGGGAAGAGTTATTTTTCTGAAATGAAAGAACTTTTCCGGGTTGTTGGATATGAAACTGAATATGATATTCTTGAAGCAAAGGAATTTGGAGTACTTCAAAATCGGAAAAGGGTATTATTAATTGGTAGAAGAGGTAAAAAGCAAGGATTTTATCCTGACTTTGAAAAATGGGTTCCAGATGTTTTAGTTTCCGAAGTTTTGAATGATTTAAAACCGTTAAAGGCAGGAGAAGGTAATTTATTGGCTTCACCATATAATGATTACCAGGGAAGTTATCTTTTTAAAAGCCACATCCGAAACGGACTGGATTTTACTACACACCATATTGCTCGACCACATACAGAACAAGATAAAGAAATATACCGTATTGCTGTTGAAAAATGGAATAACGGAGAACGGTTGGTTTATAATGATCTACCAGAACGTTTAAAGACACATAAAAACATAATATCATTTGTTGACCGTTTCAAAGTTGTTCCTGCCAACCTTACGACTTCTCAGACCGTTGTAGCACATATAGCCCGTGACGGACATTATTACATTCATCCTGATATTAAACAAAACCGCTCTCTTACTCCCCGCGAAGCTGCCCGCTTACAATCTTTTCCTGACGATTTTTATTTTGAAGGTGTAACCGAAAAACCTAGCCGAACAGCAGCTTATAAGCAAATTGGGAATGCAGTACCGCCACTAATGGCTGAATCACTTGCTTTCAAGCTCAAAGAAAAAATCCTTAATGACTAAACCTCAACTTCAAACTACTAAAGCCGAGCCTGATGCCAGTTCAATGATTGAAACATTCCGTGCAATTGGTTATTCAATTGAGTCGGCAATAGCGGATATTATTGATAATTCAATTTCAGCAGAGGCAAAATGTATTTCGATTAATTACAATTGGAAAGGAGAAAATACCACGATCATAATTAAAGATGATGGTTACGGTATGAACCATGATGAATTGGTTCAGGCAATGCGACCTGGTAGTAAGCACCCTTCGGATATACGTTCATCGAAAGATTTGGGTCGTTTTGGTTTAGGTTTAAAAACAGCTTCATTTTCACAAACAAGAAAATTCTCAGTTATTTCAAAGAAAAAAGATTGCATACCTGTTTTCTGGGCATGGGATTTAGACCATGTGCAAAAAGTAAAATCCTGGGAACTCATCCAATATACGCCTTTGGAATCCGAATTGGAACGCATAGATAATCAGGAATCAGGGACCAGTGTTTTGTGGTATTTTCTGGACAGAATTCTAAAAAACACAAAAGAAGAAGATATAGAAGCCTTGGGAAAATTTATGGAATTAATGGAGGGTGTAAAAAAACACCTTGAAATGGTATTTCACAGATTTCTTGAACAGGGTAAAATAAAAATATGGTTTCAGGATAGAAAAATAGAAGCATGGGATCCGTTTCTGAGAGGAGAAAACGGCATTCAGTCAAATGCAGAAGAATATTTGGGGAATGGAGAAATTGTTGTAAAAGGGTATGTTTTGCCGCACAAATCAAAGATTTCAGAACAAACTTTCAAAAAGGCAGCAGGTCCCAAAGGCTGGAATGAACAACAGGGTTTTTATATTTACAGGAATGAGCGTTTATTAGTCGCTGGTAACTGGCTTGGAATGTTCCGAAAAGAAGAACATTATAAACTGTGCCGAATAATGATTGATTTACCAAATACTGTTGATGACAAATGGCAAATTGACATTAAAAAATCAGTAGCAAGACCTCCATTGAAAATCCAAACTCAGTTAAAGTCTTATGCTAAAAATATTCGAAACCAGGCAGTAAATGTATATCGGCACAAAGGGAAAGTATTACAAAGAAAATATCCTTCTTTTAAATTCACACCCGTATGGCTTGAGAAGCAAAGACATGGTAAACGGTTTTATTCTATTAACAGAAATCACCCAGTAATAAGTGAACTTCTTAAAGAACCAACCAGGCAAAATTTAAATGAACTGATTGGTTTTATCGAAGAAACTGTCCCGGTTCCTTTAATTACAATAACTGAAAGTGAAGAACCTGAATCTCACGGAATACCATTTGAAAATCTTGAACATGAGATGCTTGTCGGAAGGATGAAGAATATTTTCAAATCTCTTTTGGATAATGGAAAATCCAGAGAAGAAGCGGTTGCTACATTATTCTCAATTGAACCCTTCGATAAATATCCTGAATACGTTGAACATTTAATTGAAACTAATGAATAACGAAGCCAAAGAACTTGCTTTATTTTTTTTAAGGAAAGCCGGTTGTAGTGACACAGCCACAGAAAAGCAAATTACAGATGCAATTGAAAAAACAATTTTAATACATCAAGACACTGATAGCAATGAACTTAAAAGGCATCTGGAGTCTGAATATAAAATATGGGTTGATGATTTCAGGATTATTGAGAAAGAAGAAGCAAGAAGACCCTGGCTTGCCGGGTATAAATCGAAAATTGAATGGGGGTTCTGGAATAGATACAAATGGTATCTGGAAGAAAAGAAAAAATTCCCACCCAAAACTGTGCAATCTATTGAAAAGCTAACAGACCGAACACTTGACGCACTTTTTGAACCCACACAAAAAGCACAAATTGACAAGAGAGGAATGGTTGTTGGACAGGTACAGTCCGGGAAAACTGCAAATTATACCGGTTTAATCTGTAAAGCAGCTGATGCTGGTTTTAAAATGATAATTGTCCTTGCCGGAATTCATAAAAATCTCCGAAGCCAGACACAACTCAGGCTTGATGAAGGCTTTCTGGGTTTTGATACTCAACAGGAAAGAGTTAACAGAAATAATAACCTTTGGATTGGAGTAGGTGAACCAAGAAGCAACAGGCATTTAATTGCCCACTCTCTGACATCAAGTCTGGATAATGGTGATTTTAACGCAGGTGCAGCAAATGCTCTGGCTTTGAATTTTTATACTAATGACCCTATAATTGCTGTTGTTAAGAAAAATGCTTATGTATTAAATCGGCTGGAGCAATGGCTTTCTGCACAATCTTCTGAAACTAATAATGGCAGTAAGATAATCAGAAATAAACCATTACTGATTATTGATGACGAAGCTGATAATGCTTCGATTAACACGAAAAGAGATGATCTGAATCCTACCAAAATAAATGGCCAAATAAGAAATCTCCTGCGTTTGTTTCAGAAAAGTGCTTACGTGGGTTACACGGCAACACCATTTGCAAATATTTTTATACCACTTAATGATGACAATCTTTTCCCAAGAGATTTCATTACCAATATTCCTGCTCCTTCGAATTATATTGGTCCCGATAAAATTTTTGGTTTTGAACCACTGGAAGATGGCGAAGAACCAACAGATACATTACCAGTTGTTCACAGAATAGATGATTACCAGTTATTTGTACCCGACAGGCATAAACGTGATGACCAGCTTCCGGTTAGTATTCCTGGGTCACTTAAAATAGCAATTAAATGTTTTGTTCTGACATGTGCTATCAGGCGTTTACGGGGTCAAGGTGATGAGCATAATTCAATGCTGGTACACGTTTCCCGTTTTCAGGTCTGGCAAAGCCGAATTAAAGAACTTGTAGAAAATGTTTTTAATTTCTACAGGTTGGGAATTGAACAGAATAATGCTGGTATAATTAATGAATTAAGGCTAACATTTGAAGCAGATTCAGATGGTTATCGTTCATATATTACAATTTCAAACCAGATACTCAATTCCCAACTCGCTGAACTTGATCCTGCCATAAAAGTTCACACATGGAAGGAAGTCCTTCAGCACCTATATCCGGCTACAACGAAAATTCAGGTTAAAGAAATTCATGGAGGAGCAAAAGATGTGCTTGATTATCAGGCTTATGATAAAAAGTATATCAGGGAAGGAGAAGAAGCAGGTTTATCTGTAATTGCAATTGGTGGAAACAAATTATCACGAGGTCTGACACTTGAAGGATTATCGGTAAGTTATTATCTGCGAGCTTCCAGAATGTATGATACATTGATGCAAATGGGCCGTTGGTTTGGATACCGACCAGGTTATGTGGATTTATGCCGTTTGTTTACTTCCGGGGAACTCAATGAATGGTTTTGTCATATAACTCTGGCATCTGAGGAATTGCGCAAAGAATTCAATTATATGTCGGATATTGCCGGAAGCACCCCGGAACAATATGCGCTGAAAGTCAGGACACATCCAGGAGTACTTCAAATTTCCGCAACCAATAAAATCAGATCGGCTGTTAATGTCAATATTTCATGGTCTGGTGTTTTGATTGAATCCTATAAATTAAGTAAAAGAAGTCAGGATATTAATGCCAACCTGAATAACCTGAATAAACTCATTTCTTCATTTAATTCAAAAGCTAATGATAAAAAAGGAAATTTCTTATGGGAAGATATTCCAGCGTCAAATATTATCTCCTTTATTAGCAGTTTTATCGCTCCTGAAAATCCAGTCGCTTCCCCAGAAAGGTTGGCAGAGTTTATTATGGAAAAACAAAAGGATGATGAACTTGATGTTTGGCATGTCGCTTTAATGAGTAGTAGTTCTAAAATCGCTAAAGATTATGTTTTAAACGATTCAAAAAGAATTCGGTTATTTGACAGAACAGATGAAAAAAATAATAATAGTGATGAAGTATATTACATCCGAAAATCGCATATAATCAGCCCTAATCATGAATTTATTGATTTAACAGATGATGAATATGAACTGGCAAAGAGGAAAACATTTGAACAAAAGAAAGCACATGAAAAATATCCCGATGCCGCAAAAATTCCGGATTATCCAAATGGAAATCTGGTAAGAAATGATTTGGAAATAAAAAGTGCAAGATTTCCTTTGTTACTGTTATACCTGTTGAATCCTGAAAAAGCAGGTCTCCTTGATTCAGAAAAACCCTTAGTTGGTTTTGCTATCCGGTTTCCCGGAAGTAGTAAAAACAGAACTATAACTTATGCTGTACATGAACAGCTTTTAAACAAATTTGAAGTTAACGAAGATCCTGAAGATTATGACTACGAGGATTGAAAACATTTGGAATGATTTTGAAGATAATGACGCTTTGAAAACAGGTGTTGTTTTAAAAAGGTTTTCTCCTGTTGTAATTCCTGATTGCTTTGTAGCCATGAGAATGCCTGAAAAGGTTAAAAGTATTGCATTCAGGCTATCAAAGGACAACGTTGACATTTCAGCATTAAACGACCTGAAAGATATTTCAACTGAGATTTTACCTGATGAAGCACATACAGAAAAAAAACTCTTATTGATAAGTCTTGCTGATAATTCGCTCACCTCAATATTTGCAGTCCTCTGCGAAGATTTATTTAATTCAGTTTCTGAGGTAAGTGAAGAAAAAGAACTAGTCAAATCATTGCAGAATCGCTTTCTAAAATGGAAGGAATTATTTGAGTTGGCAAAAAGCCCCGGGTTATCTCCTGAAAAACAGATTGGATTATTTGGAGAGTTGTTCTTATTAAAAAAGCTTTTTGAAGAAACAGGAAAAATCGCAGAATGCCTCAGTTTCTGGGTTGGGCCTGACACAGGAATCAGAGATTTTGAAAAGAACAACAATGCAATTGAAGTTAAAACGACTCAAACACATAACCATCAGAAAATACGCATAAGTAGTGAAAGACAGTTAGACACAACATTACTGGAAAATTTATTTCTTTTTCATTTGTCACTTGAGAGACGAAACGGAAACGAAAATTCATTAAATCAGATTGTTTATGAACTATTTTCAATCATAGGAGATAATAAACTATTCAGTAATATGTTAAACCGAAAGTTAATCAGTGTTGGGTATTTTAAACATCACGAATACTGCTATGAGAATGTATCTTATTTGGTTAGAGGTGAAGACTTTTACTCTGTCACAGAAAAATTTCCAAGAATTGAAGAAAAAGACTTAATGAAAGGTGTTGGCGATGTAAAGTATTCTATTGTTTTGACCGCTGAAACCGAAATATACAAGACCAGTTTATGGAATATAATTGAAAAGTTTAACCTGTAATGAAAATTGAAGATTTTTATAAAGAACTGTTTCAGGAAATAAAATCGACACAGGCATCAGAAGACGAAGGAGGAGTTCAGGAACAGATTTTTACTCAAATAGCTATTGATTTGCTTGCAGATGCGGGGGAAACAGAGAATGCAAGGATTTGTTTCGACCGCAAGGAAGATAAACTTGGCAGGACAATGCACAAGTTAAATGGTTATGCACTATCTGAAAATTATGAAACACTTGATTTGTTTGTTACAGTTTTTAAAGGAGTTGATGAACCTTTTACCTTAACCAAACAGGAAGCAGAATCTTCAATTAATCAGGTTGAGCGTTTTTTCCGAAATGCTGTATATAAAGACTACATTAAAGAACTGGAAGAATCTTCGGAGGTCTTTGACTTGGCACATACCCTTGCCGAAGTTAAAGAAGTAAGAGAGTTCCTGTCGAGGGTTAATATTTTTGTTTTAAGTAATGGCATTTTCAAATCAGACATTAAAGTCAACAAAACAATTTCTGGTTATTCAATATTTACGAGGATAATTGACGTTGATTATTTATTTAATCTTTCAGATCAGTCACATGTTCCTATTGAAATAAATTTTGAAGAATATGGAGGAGTCATTCCATGTTTAGAGTCCCCTTCTGAAAATGAAGATTATGAATCTTATCTTGCCTTAATACCAGGAATAACGCTTGCTAATATTTATGAGGAGTACGGTTCCAGGTTACTTGAACAAAATGTTCGGTCATTTTTACAGTTCACAGGTAAAATTAACAGGGGAATTCGAAAAACTATAAAAGATGAGCCCCACATGTTTCTTGCATTTAACAATGGTATTGCAGCAACTGCGGATGAACTTGAATTGCAGGTTTTATCTAATGGTGGAAAAGCAATCGTGTGGGCAAAAGATTTTCAGATCGTAAATGGTGGCCAGACAACTGCATCTGTTTATCATACCTGGAAAAAAGATAAAGCTGATATTGATAAAATATATGTCCAGACGAAGCTGACAGTTGTAAAAAAGCGTGATAACTTCAATGAAATTGTAAATCGTATTGCGGAATATGCCAACACTCAAAATAAAGTTTCTACATCTGATTTGAGCTCAAATAAACCATTTCATGTTGAGCTTGAGAAGCTTTCTCGAACAGTATGGGCTCAACCAGTTGAAGGAAGCAATATTCAAACCAGATGGTTTTATGAACGTGCCAGAGGCCAATACAAAAATGCGCGATCAAAAGAAGGTTTCACCCCCTCAAGAAGAAAAGCTTTTGATCTTAAAAACCCGAGAGGACAAGTGATTACAAAAGAGCTTTTGGCTAAATATATCAATACATATCAGGAAATATGGCATGGGAAAAAACTTGTAATTGGGCCTCATATTGTTGTCCGTGGAAGTCAAAAGAATTATGTCCAGTTCCTGAATTACAATATGCCGGACAAACCCGATAATATATTTTATGAAGATGCAGTTGTAAAAGCTATTATGTTTAAAACAGCTGAAAAATTATATGGAGTAAAACCAAATGCAATTGGAGATATGAGGTATATAACTGTTCCATATTCATTGTCGCTGCTTAATTTAAAAACGGAATATAAAATTGACCTTTATAAAATTTGGAAGAATCAGTCTCTTACTGAAAGAATGAAAGCTGTTTTATTCAGTCTGATGGAATCAGTTGAAGCTTTCATTAAAAATAATGCTCCGGGTTCTTTGTATGGTGAGTGGGCTAAAAAAGAAGAGTGCTGGAATGCAATAAAAGAGAATGATTTTAATATTGATTTTTACGAATTAAAACCGGATTATATAAATCCAAATTCAACTAAAAGAAAAAGTATTGAAAAAGACGAACAGTTACAAATTGAAATAAATGAGGAATTAGATAGAATTAAGTCAATACCTTCCAAAATTTGGGATAAAATTGAAAAATGGGGTCATGAAACCAAAACTTTTTCGTCTTACATGTCCAGTATAGCCTTTAATATGGCAGGAAAAGTCCGAAATAATTCCTTCATTTCAGACAATGACAGAAAAAAAGCAATTGAAATTATAGATATTGTAATTCAAAACGCTCCTGATTTATTATTTGAGATTGATGATTTGGAAAATGAACCAGAAAAAATTGAAGAAAAACAAGAAATCACTTTGGATTTAATTAAAAAAATGGTTGACTGGGATAAAAGAAACAAAAGACTAAAGGATCATCACTTTAAATTCATGTGGAATGTTGCGAATAATAAGCAACCATTGGATGAAAGAGCTAAAAAATTTGCCTCAATGAACTTAAAGCTTATAAAGCGATTTGGTTTCAATGATTAAATTAGATTTAATGAAGATTATTCATAATCTTTTCGATTGCCTCGACGACTGGCAAACATTTCCAACCTAAAAGTTAAAACGCCGGACTGACTTTATTTTCGCGCTTTATTTACCGCTGGTTTTGAAAGTGATTTAGGATTTTCATGGAAATAAAATATTGCCTGAGATTCCGGCAAAAACATAATAGTATGATTTTGCCAGTTCAATGTTACTCATCGTCCGTTGACAACTCTTCATTTTTCACTTTCTTTTGAATGAAAAAATGGCAAGCAACATCCGTTTTCATTATTTGCACCGCGATTCCGGAAATTACAAAACATTCGGATTTCAGGATTTTTCAAATCCAAATGATTTATCATTGGAACAGATTCAAACTAAAATTACTGAAAAGCTGATTAGCGGTGAGTTCTTTGATTTGTTTTGAATTTTGCGTTTCCAGAACCACGAGGTACACTCCCTTTTTCAGGCGATGTTCCCTGTGAATGGAATGAAGTCCGGCAGGGAAATATAGTTTCGTGCACACAACATCTGCAACTTTGCCGGTGAGATTATAAATGGTTAACGATACATGATTTGGCTCTGGCAAACCGACTGAGACGTTGAAATCATGTTGCGCCGGATTTGGATAAACAGAAAGTTCCACCGCATTTTTTTGCAATTCTTCGGCTGAAGTTATAATCTGTTCACTTTTTGATACCTGAATCAGCGCCAGTATTTTTTTGAAATAAAGATTCAATGTCGTTTAGTTAACGCTGTCAAGTCTATAGACGTTAACAGGTTATGCACCGCAGACTTGTCAGAGTGCGAAGCTCCTGACAACGTCAAACAAATTTGAAATACAATATTTATGCGAATTAAGAGTTGAACCCACTTCGGGGTTCTTCTCATATCCGCTTCATTACCACGAGTTTTACCCGTGGCTATTATTGTTTAATCCGCCAAATGCCGGATAAAGAAATGTCCGAAAGACATCAACAATAATAGCCCCGTGCGAAGCTCGGGGAAGGTAACAGGACGTAAAGACACAACCCCGGAGTGGGTTGAATTATTGATAATGAATTGATTTCAACTCTTAATTCGCATTATTTACTAAACTAAACGACATTGAAATAAAGATGGGCAAAGGAATAAATTTATTCCGCGGACGAAATTAACTGGAATGCCTTTACCTGGTTTTTAAAAAATGTGGGCACATACAGGATTTGGTTTTCAATGGAATAATCAAGGTCTGCTGCATTTTCTTCCAAAGCTTCGGTGTCTGAAAGTACTGTGGTTTCGCCACCGGCAGAAACATAGAATATTTTTCCGGCCCAACTGGTTGTTAAATAACCGCCATCGCCAACTGGCGCAATTGCATCGCCATGTCCCATATTTTCGGCAATAATATTTACTTCTTTGGTACTATGGTTTATCTCTTTAAACTGGCTGCCTGCACTGGTAATTAAAAGCATCCGTTCTTTTTCCCAGTACAATCCGTTAAAACGTTCGCCCTCTTCACCCTGCAGATACACGTCAACATTCCCGTTTTTTACGGCATATATTTTTTGTGAATTCGACCCGGAAACATACACAATCCCGTCCTGCCCAACTGTAATGTCATTTAACTGCGGTTCTCCTTCAAACTCCAGTTTATTAATGATTTCCCCGGTTTCAATGTTTGCTTCCACCAACTCATCGATGTCGGCAATAAAAAGGGAATTTCCCAATATTCCCATTCCTTTGGGGCCATGTAAACCTTCAATCCATTTCAGTTCTGTAATGTTGCCCTGCATGTCCATTTTTGATATAAATCCGTTGCCGTCTTTCTCCCAGGGGTTTAAATTTACATTCGAAACGTACAAAATATTACGTTCCCGATCGATCAAAACCGATTCAGGAGTTCGTAAAAGTGTGTCCGATTCCCACACCAATTCAATTTTATAGGAGGGGCTGGCTGCCTTGGTTTCTGCTTTTGAGGTGTCTTTCTTTTTTGCTGAATTGCATGAAATGATGGCAGTTAATACGAAAAAAATTAAAAAAGTTTTCATGATGTACTATTGATTATTGTAAATAAATTCAACTATTTATGTTCTAAAGGTAATCCATTTTGACCAATTATTAAATAAAAAGTAAAGAACCACCTCGTCTCCGCCATTCGGCGGATCCACTCCTCCTTTGCCTATAGGAAACCGGCAAGGAGGAGAAATTCCTTCTAACTACATTTTTTTGCTGTAAATTATTTTAAACCCGATATTAAATCCCGGCTACGAATTTTTCCCCTCCCGACTTTATTAGCACCGAAGGTATTCCCCTGGAAGAGGGGTCATCCGGCCAGGGGCGCGGCAGGCCGGATAGTTTATCCCTTTGGGAGGGGTAGTTCTTAAAATACTTATCCAAATTTATTGTTCAGACTGTTTTTCAGCTTCTCCCCATAGCTATCCTTCTTCATCCTGCTCTTCATACGGCTGCACCGTACATTCATATTCCAGATTGGTAAATTCGTTTTCGGTAAGCCATTTTTCTGAAATCGTTATCGAATATACATTGTTGCCCTTGTTTTGCAGCTCCCACACAATGTCTTCAGCCTCGGGAAAGGGTTCACGGCCTTCCAGTTGGTCGCTAAGTAACCGGTTGAGTAAATTGTTTTCCGAAAGGCCGTAACTCAGCGCTTTTAACGCGTTTTCCTTTGTTAGCTCCACCGGGTTATTGTGTTCTTCTGTTATTTCGAATTGTACGATGTTTACCTTTCCAGGGGGAAACTTTCCGTTGTAAGCTTCGTAAAGCAACTGATTGATGTTGAACAAGTCATGGTGAAGCTGGATGTCAGTATAATTTTCAAAGACTTTTACCCGCAGCATTTCGTGCGAGAGGTTATCAATCTGTCCTTCGTTTAAAACATCTGAAAGTTTGTAGTCAAGCAGAACAGCAGCCGCCTCGTGGGGTTCAAAGTCGGAAATGGCCATAAAAAGGTATTCCTTCAGTTCTGAGGTTTTTATTTGTTCCGCATCGGGGAACTCAAACCGTACCAGCAACTCTTTAAAATCGTCGTTGCTCCAGGCACCTTCCAGCTCGTCGGTCGATTTTACAGCGTTTATTTTTACGAAATACTTCATGCAAATAATTTTTGGTTTCTACTCATTCTAACTCCCTGCATGAAAAATTGTTTCATTTATTTTGACATAGATAGAAAAATCCCGGCTACGAACTTTCCCCTCCTTTTTAAGGAGGCCCGCCCGGCTGGAACACCGTTCGGACGGGGGGCGACGGGCCGTTGGGTTTAGAAGGCCCGGCGGGGGTGGTTTAATTTTGTTAAACGAAAAGAAACCACCTCGTCATCGTCATTCGACGATGCCACTCCTCCTGCCAGGAGGAGAAATTCGTGCTCATGGCATGTTTAACAGTAGATTTCAAATTTATCCTGTTGAAATATTGTGATGAACGGCACTCATCACTGACATGGGTTATTTGTCCTTTTAACGAGTGGCCTAACCCAAAAACAGACCAAATTGTCCCTTTCTTTTTATTCTGCCGGTTTTATGTTCTAAGTTTGTGTACCTGCAGATGGGCTGTCGCGGTTTCAGAATAAACCGGGGAGGATTAAACCTTCGCGGCAGGTTGAATGTTAGGGTAATCGGAATTTCGGCTAACAAAGTTCACTGTACTTTTCAGCCGGAGTTTACAGGTAACCGAAATTTTTTAAAACAAATAAGCAAAGAATGATCAGATATTCGAAAAACAAAATTGATTTTTTAACCGAGTTAAGAACTTCAGTAAACGACTATTTTAAAACCAACAATATTGAACCTTACGGAGACAATCGGCTTGTGGTAAAAACCGTATTTATGGGCCTCCTTTACCTTGCCCCGCTGGTGCTGATGATTTCCGGGGTGTTCACTTCGGTTTGGGCTGTGCTGGGCTGCTGGGTGCTGATGGGGCTGGGTAAATCGGGCGTGGGGATGGCCACCATGCACGACGCCAACCACGGTTCCTTCTCGAAAAACGATCGCGTTAACAAGCTGTTTGGCAATTCCATGTATCTGCTGGGCGGGTTTCCGGCCAACTGGCGCTACCAGCACAACACGCTTCACCACGGCTACACCAATGTGGAGGGGCACGATGAAGACATTGCCCCGCCGGAAATATTGCGTCTGTCGCCCCACCGGCCGCGAAAAAAAATACACCGCTACCAGCATTTGTATGCCTGGTTTTTATATAGTTTAATGACCATTTCGTGGGCTATCTCGAAAGATTTCAGCAGGTTTGCCAAATACAGGAAAAACGGCGTTAGGCTAAGCGGTAAACGGACATACCGCAGTTTAATGCGGGATTTGATTATTTCAAAAATTGTTTACTACATCGTATTTCTTGTTGTACCATTGTTAACCATACCGGTTGCCTGGTACTGGATAGTTGCAGGTTTTCTGCTGATGCATTTTGTTGCCGGACTGGTTTTGGCAAGCATTTTTCAAACAGCGCACGTGGTGCCAACGTCAGAATATCCCATGCCCGACGAAAACGGGACTATGGATTACAACTGGGCGGCACATCAGTTATACACCACCTGCAATTTTGCCCCCAAAAGCAGGGTATTTTCATGGGCGATTGGCGGGCTGAATTACCAGGTGGAACACCATTTGTTCCCAAACATCAGCCACATTCATTACCCAAAAATTGCAGGCATAGTGCAAAATAAGGCAGAGGAATTCGGGTTACCCTACCACGTGAACCGTACTTTTCTGAGTGCGTTATGGCAGCATACCCGGATGCTCAAACTGTTGGGAACAACCTGAGAAAGGGATCGAAAAAAATACCGGGTGCGCATTCGCGGGAACAGCAGTAATTACTATTCGTTTATTTACACCTTTCAAACGACCTGGGAATCGGAAACCCTGCAAATTCCGCTTGCCAGAATGTACCCGTCGTTTCTTTACAGAACACTGAATCTCCCCAACTATTCAGGAAAATCGATGGAAGAGCTTACGTTTTTAATTGGAAACAAAAAGGCTGAATCTTTCCGTCTCGAACTGCAAAAAACGGTGTTAAAGTAAGGGAAATAATTTTTGTCGCTGGTCATCAGTTTTCGGGCCTCCGTCTCCCGTCTCCCGTCTTCCAACTTCCGACTTCGGACTTCCGTCTCCCACCTTCGGACTTCCGTCTTCAGTCTCCTGTCTCCTGTCTCCCAGCTTCCGACTTCGGGCTTCCGTCTCCAGCCTCCCGTCTCCCAGCTTCCGACTTCGGACTTCCGTCTCCCGACTTCTTCCCAAAGTACCGTTCCGATTTTCCCCACAGTTTCCCGGCCTGCCTGAAAAGTTTTTTTGTTGCTTTTTCCGCTGCCTGGTCAGCTTTTTTGTAAGCCTCACTGCTGTGGATTTTTTCTGCCGCGTCGTCAATAAACTCTTCTGCTTTATCGATCCATTTCCCCATAACTATTCCTGTATATTTGAAAGTTCTTCCGTTAACTTCGACTGTAAATCTTCTTCTGAAATGTCTTTTTCCTTCATGGATCGTTCGCGGCACCGGCTGCACAACTCGGTAATATTTTTCAGCTCCCGGGCACTGGCAACCGTTCCTTCAAAAATCCCGGAAGTCCTTTCGGTGTTAATGTAGGAACAATCGGAGTAAATATGGTACCTTGTTCCCGAGGGTGACCAGTAAACGTTATTGAAACCGTTGTTAAGCAGTTCAATTTCTTTGGTTTGTTCGGTATATTGTTCTATTGAGGCAGGGTTAAAATCGACCCCTGTAATACCAGCTACCAAAAGGGCGACCACGGCAATAGTGCCTGCAATTCCTTTGGTTTGTTTGCTTAGATTTTTATTCGTAAAAATCAATATCACCAAAGGCAAAAAGGCTAAAACGCCCATTATTGCCCCCAACTGATTTTGAATAAAAAACTTCACTTTTTGTTTTTCGGATGCCGGATCGAGCCGGTTGGCTTTTTTCCATAAATAAGAACCTGTTATTGCAAGCGCCAGAATGACAACAATGGCCACAATTAACCAAACCAGGTACTCATCGTTTAACAATTTCAGAATAGCAAAAATTTGTCCTGCCATGGCCAGTATCCAAGCCAGAAATGCAAAAAGACGAAGTTGTTTGGCTTTTGCCTTGCTTTCGGGGCTGGCTTCGAACATTTTACCACCACTTTGGGCGGATGGAGACTGTACATCTCCCACTTTGGTAATTTTTTTTCTGGTTGCCATTTTGTCCAAATTTAGAAATGATAGTTTTATTTTTTATAATTCATTTTAAAATGATTGTCAGCATGTTAGCAAAATGCCATTCTGAAAAATGCAGGGCATGATTTTACTCCGGTACTATCCGTTTTTCACCTGTTGCAATTGTCTGCAATGTAATAAAAATATGTATGAAAAATGTGGATAAAAGATATTCAAATCAATTCATGAGGTAAC
Organism: Mariniphaga sp.; assembly: GCA_041686935.1. Taxonomy (GTDB): domain Bacteria; phylum Bacteroidota; class Bacteroidia; order Bacteroidales; family Prolixibacteraceae; genus Mariniphaga. Next base: position 191,302 of record JAWLCW010000001.1, read on the forward strand.
ATTCGCTTATCTGTTTTGTGTATATTCCGGTCAACAGACCGTATGCTATCTCTTATTCTCTGTTTCAATTCGTTTTTTCACTCTCTGCCAGCTTTCGGTAATCAGAAAACTTTCTTCCATATTGTTTACCATTGTATGCAGTCGTTTTACGGGTACGGCAAAAGTGAGGATATTTTCGCCCACACACGGCCGGGCTGAAATGTCGAACATCCCGATAACCGCCCGCTGTTTTTTCTGCAGGCTTTCGCGGTAGGGGTAATACACTATGGAACTGCACCCGGAACCAAATGGGGTAATGGTTCCATGGGGGTCGTTCTGATCAAAAGTGGCAAGAGTAAACAACCCAGACAAAACATCTGGTGTGACAAAGAAAATGGCTACTTCGGGCTGGTCTTCGGATGTGAGTTTATCCCACCGTTTAAATACAATGTTTCTTCCCGATCCCGGCAGTTTTGGAAATTCGGCCATAAACAGATTTACCTGCTCAGGAGTTTGCAGGTAACGCTCGCCTTCAATTTCCTCATTTCCGCACGACAGAAAATACTCAAACCCCGGCCGCATTTTTTCGGTGTAGCCCAGATAGCGTTTGGCGCCGCCGCAGGCAACCCGTTCGGCATTGTACACCAGTGACTTTCCTTTGCGCACTTTGGCAAGTTCGCAGATAATGCAGTTTCGGCCTTTGGGTATATTCGCCCATTCGGCGCCCCCGTCGCCATCGGTATAATAAAATGTAATGGGAAGTTCGGCATTCCCAAAGTATTTTTTCCAGAGGAGGAGGAACTTTTCGTTCATGGGTTGCAGTTTTTTGATTTATTTCATAAAGGTAAAGTACTATTTCAGGGCAAAACCGTGATTTTAATCAAGCTGCTTTTACCGGTATGACCAATACTTAAATGGCAGAAGTAAACGCCGCCGGAAACTTTTTGCCCTTTTTCGTTTAAGCCGTCCCATAAAATTTGGTGTTTCCCCGCAGTTTTCCACTGATTCAGCAATTGAATTACCCTGGTACCTGTTACATCGTAAATAGTTAAAACCGCCTGGGAGGAGTCGCGCAGGTAAAATTCAAGGCGGGTTGAACCGGTAAAAGGATTTGGAAAATTTGCGAACAGAACCGATTCTTTCCCGGAATCAAAATTTAATCCGGTTGACGTGGAAAGGGTATCCAGGTATTTTTCGAGAATGGCCATCTGCGGTTTGTCCTGTCCGTTGGCCGGTTCAACAGAAAACATGTAATTTCCCCACCAGGGCCCGGCAGCCCAGTAAGTCCAGCCCATCCAAACATCGGAGTTGGCATGCATGTATGCAAGCATGTTATCGAGCGCCATCATGCAGGTTTCGTTGGCACTGATGCCAAATTCACCCAGAAAACCGCGCTGATTGTTGTTTTTTAGCCATGACGTAAATGTTTTTAACCGGTCGGCGCCTATCGTTGTGCTTACACAGGTTTCGGAAGTACCCGAAGAATTGCTGTCGAAATACTGGTGTACTTCGTAGGCAAAATTATCTGCCGGGTCGGTTATGTTTTTCATCGCCACGCTGTTCGGTGTGCCATACCAGTCGCTGGTCCACGAATGGGCGCCTGTCCAGCCATTTCCCGGAACCAGAATGAGGTTTGAGGCACCGGTAGAGCGGATTGCTGCAATTGCTGCATTGGCGGCCTCAAGCCAGCTTTCGGTGGTCATGTTGTGTGGTTCATTCATCAATCCAAAAATCACATTGGGATTATCTTTAAACTCCGCAGCCAGTTTTTCCCAGAACCCGGCAAACGCGGATACAGGCAAACCGGCAGAGCCAATCACCTCACCAAAGTACCGGGCGTAATTGTGCGGGTCGAGAATGGTGTGTGCACCTTTTGAAGTTGCATAGCTAACAACGTTTTTTATACGAGATAATTCGGTGGCATTAAGTGCGGTATAGGTTTCACGCTGCAGCCGCTCCCAGCGAAAAGGCAATCTGAAAACATTCATGCCTTTTGCGGTAAAATAATCCACTTCGGCTTTGGTGGGATAGGTATAGTGCTGGTTATACGTACCGGGCAGGTTTCCTTCGCCAAATTCGGCGCCGGCCAGGTTAACACCGGCAAACTGCACCTGCGCTGACAGGTTTATATGGGGTGTGACGAAAAAAAATCCTGTAAAAAGAATAAAAACAAGTATAAAAAATCTGGTTTGTTTCATCATTTTATTGTTTCAGGGAATGGTCAGGAATTTTGCAGATAGTAACCAATCATTTTCAGCAATGCTTTTTTGTTAATGGGTTTCGAAATAAAATCATCGCACCCGGAGTCGAGGCATCTTTTGCGTTCTTCAGACATGGCGTATGCTGTTTGTGCAATAACAGGCAGGGTGGGATGCAACTTTCTTAATTCTGCAAGTGCTTCCAACCCGCTCATAACAGGCATTCTGATATCGAGCAAAACCAGGTCGGGAACTTTTTCCCCGATGAGTTGAAGCAGTTCTTTTCCGTTTTGGGCGCGTTTGATCTGAACGGCAGAAGCGGATAATATTTCAGTAAGAAAATAAAATGAAACGGAGTCATCTTCGGCAATATATATAAGTTTATCCGAAAAATTATGGCTCTTTCCGTTGCCGTTATTTGAAATGTCTGAAATCTGCGCATCTTTCATTTCGATGTACGGAAGGGAAAAATAAAATTCACTTCCTTTTCCCGGTTCCGATTTCAGCCATATTTTTCCACCCAATAAATCGAGCAAACCTTTGGTAATGCTTAAACCCAGACCGGCTCCCTCTTTAAAACTCACATTATCTGCCTGTGAAAACCTTTCAAAAATCATATCAAACGATTCTTTTGGAATGCCGGGTCCCGTGTCTTTTACAAAAAACTCGGCTACCGGGTTATTGTCTGTATTTTTTAAGGTAAAACCCACGGTTATGGTACCCGAACCCGTATATTTAACTGCATTCCCTATGAGGTTATTTACAATTTGCTTAAATCGAACTTTGTCCGTGTGGAGGATTATATCTTTCAATTCAGGATTAACCTGTAAATGAATTTGAATATTTTTCCCCAGCGAGCTGACCTTGTTCCGGTGAATCTCAACTATTTTGTTCAATTCTGAATTTATACTCATGGGTTGAATATCAATACTCATCTGGTTCATTTCAATTTTGGAAATGTCGATGATATCATCTATTAAACGGATCAACTGCTCACCGGACATTCTAATGAGCGAATTATACTGCCTGAATTTTTGTGGAGTCAATTCCTCCCCTGCAATCAAATCGGAAAAGCCGAGAATGGCATTCATGGGGGTGCGGATTTCGTGGCTCATATTGGCTAAAAAAGCGGATTTCAACCGGTCTGATTCTTCTGCCCTTATTTTTTCTTCTTCAAGTTTTTTTCGGTTTTCCCGAAGCAAATGAATCATCTTTTTTTCCTTTTTTAATGATTTGTCGATATTGGAAATGATTACCGTCAGGGCTAATGAAATGAGGGAAGTGATTACAATAAAATTGACGGAATTTACAATCCATCCGGCAGTACTGTATTCAGAAATCAGTCCGACCCCTTGTGTTTTAAAATATACAGGAAGAGTTAAAAGTGCAAGTGAAATTATATTTACAGTTGTTGAAAGCAGTACGCCTCTCATTCCGTAAAAAAAACCAGACAACAGAGGAAAGAAGAACAACCAGTTGAATCCTGCGCCGGCTTGTCCCATAAGAACTAAAATGGCCATGCCCAACACATATAATGTGATGAGAATAACATTTACTTTGTTTTGGGAAGATAGTTTTCTTGAAAAAGCAACATACAAAACGGTAAGGTAAACAAGTGTATCGACAAGGACAACTCCCCAGAGGCCTTCAAGTACCGAGAGAATTACACTTGGGATGTAGGCAATAAAACCCAAAGTTACCAGTCCGGCCAGCAATACAAAAAGAAGTCTGTTCTTCCAATTCACAAAAGTTTGTGAACCCTTAATGTCAGGGTAAGGAATTATCTTCGTTAGTAATTTTATTGACTTGTAAAATCTCATTCCGGAATTTAACTGGATTTAGAACTTCTTTTTAATTGAAAAAGAATACAATTTAAGAAAAAATATCAAATACTTAAAGCCGTGCCGAAAATAACAGAAAATGAGATTCTTGCCCTTTCGTTGTATCTGAAATAATATGGTAAAATTACCTATTCCTGCGTTACAAATTACTGACTTTTGGTTCATCTTTAAATTTATTTTAAAAGGCAGGGATTTTTAGCTGGCAGTATGAAAAATAATGAATTGTATGGAATTACTCTTAAAAGATAGGAAAACTCATTGTTAACAGAGCGTGTACGGAGTTGTGTTCAGCCCAAAGTTTCACAATAATATGCTGCAAAATTTTTAAGGTTAAAAGCTTTATTTATATTCATGGCCTGAAAATATTAAAATCGTTTTGAAATGAAACTTCATATTTACCCGTTTGTCGTTTTCTTATGCCTGTATGGTATTGCTGTCCATCAGAATGTAACAGCCCAAACCATTCAAACCATTCAGATAAATGTGGAGGAGGAACACCAGACCATTACCGGCTTTGGCGCATCGCTGGCCTATTATGAAGGCTGGCTGACCGCTCATCCCAACCGGGCAGAGATTTACAATGTGATTTTTAAGGAACTGAGCCTCGACATCCTCAGGGTAAGAAACGCCTATGGATACGACGCTAATATGATTGGCCATGTGAAGCAGTTTGCAACAGCAGCAAAAAATTCCCTGGGGCATCCCATCGACATACTGGTTTCTTCATGGGGACCTCCTGCTTCTCTGAAAAGCAACAACGACAAAAACAACGGCGGAACTTTAAGATACACAGTAACCAACGGGAAAGTAGAGTTCGATTATGCCGGCTTTGCCAACTGGTGGAACGCTTCGCTGGACAACTACAATACAAACGGGATTTACCCGAAGTACATCAGCATTCAGAATGAGCCGGATTTTAAAGCAGATTGGGAAAGCTGTCTGTTGAGGCCTTCTGAAACCGTAAATTCAACCGATACCATCGCGGGCTACAACAGAGCGCTCAATGCAGTTTACGATACCGTGCAAAAGCGAGAAAATCCCCCCTTGTTCCTGGGACCTGAATGTGTGGGCATTGGGTACAACAATGTGGAAAATTACATCAATGCCCTCGATTTATCCAAACTTTACGGAATTGCGCACCATTTGTACCACGGCGCTGAAGATGGTACTGTGGCAGGAGATCCTTTCACTTCAACCAACTATAAAAAAGTGGGCAATTTTCATCCCGAAGTACCACACTTTCAAACCGAATATTCACGGGCCGACTGGTATTCACTGGCTGCCATGATGTTTCAGTCGCTGGTTGAAGAAAATGTTACTGCATGGTTATACTGGGACCTGATTTGGACAAATGGTAATGGACTGGTTAACCTGGATAACCCGTGGGACCGAAACCGCTGGACAACTCCCAAAGGCTATAACCGCACCAAAGATTTTTACGTGTTTAAACATTATTCCGCTTTTATTCACCCAGGCTGGAAAAGAATCGGAACATCGGGTAATACCAATCTGTTGAGAACCGCTGCATTTATCAGTTCCACCGGCGATTCAGCGTCGTTTGTTGCCATCAACCGGTCGGCAACTGACTCAATGAAGGTCCGCATTCAGATTCCCGGATTTAGATTGGAAGAAGCAACAGTCTATTCCACTACTACAGACCATGATTTTGTTTCAGCCAATTATCTGACTGATACACTTCTTGTGGTTCCGCCACGTTCTGTCAATACAGTTGACCTTCGTTTGGCAACCATTAATACCAGTGCGGGAATTATCCATACTTCCGACCAATCGGTCCTGGAGGTTTCCGTGATACCTAATCCATTCTCCCACTCCGCCTTTTTCCGGTTTGATTCAACAGAAGGAGCAGAGTTTACGCTGGAAGTGTATGATTTAACTGGCAAACAGATGTATTTCAGGAAACTTGGATTTTTCCCCTCCGGAAAACATCAGGTAACCTTTAACAGGGATGGATTTGATTCGGGAGTTTACATTATCCGGCTGAAAAGTTCGAAAGGAAAAACGGCACAAGGTAAATTTGTAATTTCAGATTAGTTTTGTACTAATGGAGTTAAGGGTTGGCTATCGCAGTCAGCAGAACTGGGAATGGTGAAGATGTTATCATTTTTTTGGCTTTCAACCCAATAAGCGAGGAAAAATGATAATAAACCTCACAGAAAAAGTTAGTCAGCAACTGGAGAAGCTATTTAAAGTACTTTCATCACAACAATGAATTTTTAAAGTAAGACTTTAGGAATGTCAATTTTCTAAAAAAGGCCTGTAAAATAATTGTTTTTGCAAGCGATTTTGTTACAACTACTGCAATTGTTTTACAGCCATTTTCTCCGGTGAATTTATCCTGAAGAAAGGATTCAATTGGCACAATAAGGCCAAATATGCTTTTACAGATTCCGCAACCCCTATTTCAACAACTCTTTTACGGCTTCTTCAATTTGCTGATCCCGGCCGGAAGCCATTTTATCCGGTTCGTTCATCACACGAATATCCGGTTCAAGCTGGTTGTTTTCCAAAAAGGGTTCGTCCAGCGGTTTCCATCCGCCCATTGGAATTCCGAAAACAATGGTCGGGTCAATCTGGGTTTCCCACCAAACAAACGTTCCGGTACCGGGAACCGGCATTCCAAGGTTTTTACCTACATTTTTAATTTTATAGGCCACCGGGAATAAATGGGCATCGGAATAGTTGCTTTCGCCCATAACCACTATGGACGGTTTTGTCCAGCGGTCGGAAGGTTGTGAGCCAATGTACTGGCCGTGCGGAATAATGTCCATGTATTTTTTGCCATTCAGAAAATCGGAAAGCACATCGTGTAGGTTTCCCCCGCCGTTGAAACGGGTGTCAACCACGAGCGCTTCGGCCGAAATGTGTTTCCCCAGCGCTTCTTCGTAAACGGTTCTCATGCTGGCGTCGTTCATACCGCGAACATGCACATACCCGAGCCTTCCGTCCGAAAGTTTTTCAACCTCTTTTCTGCGCGTTTCCACCCAGCGTTGGTACAACAGCTCGTTTTCTTCGCCAAGCGAAACGGGTTTGATTACCTCCTGCCAGCGTTCTTCTGTTTCCGGGTTATACAAATCCAGCAACACGTTCGTTTTTTCTTTCCGGTTTAAAAACTGGTAAAAATCTACCGACACAGAAAGTTCATTGCCGTCAATTTTTTCCAGAATGTCACCGGCTTTAATTTTTGAAGCAGCCCGGTCAGCAGGCCCTTTTTTCAGTACTTCGGCAATTTTTAAACCATCGTCTTGGTGGTTGTAATCGAAAAGCAATCCCAGCGAGGTGGTCTGGTCGCCTCCTTCTGCCCGGTGACTGTATCTTCCACCGGTGTGGGACGCGTTGAGTTCTCCCAGCATTTCGCTTAAAAATTCAGCGTAATCGTAATTGTTGTTAATGTGAGGTAGAAATTTTTTGTATTCTGAATAATAAAAATCCCAGTCAACTCCCTGCAAATCTTCCACATAAAATTTTTCACGAACCTGCCTCCAGCAGTGCTCAAAAATGTAGGAACGTTCCCGGTCGGTTTGCAGCATCATTTCCCCGGAAGTTTTAATTGGCGTACTTTTCCCGTCGGCAACATCAACCTTCATAGGTTTTCCGTCTGCCAGAACAAAAATGAATTTTCCGTCCTCGGAAAGCTCCATGGAAGTGCGGCCGGCATTAATCTTTGAAAAAAGTTTGGTTTCCTTTGTTTTTAATTCGGTAACCCAAAGGTTGTTTTTTTCTTCAAAACTGGTGAGGTAGAACAGCTTGTCGCCCTCTTTCGAAAAAAGCCAGTCGTTCAGATTCGATGTGTGTATTGTTAGTTGCTTTTTCCGGTCCTCTAAATTTTCCCAGTCAAATTTTAAATCTTCAACTTTTTCTTCTTCTTTTTCGGATTCTTCTTTTTTCTTTTTTTCTTTTTTATCCTTTTCCGGTTCATTTTTGTCATTTTTCTCTTTTTCTTTTTCCTTCAGTTCTTTGGCCAGTTCAGCTTCTTCTTTGGTTAAGTTGAATTCGTCGAAAGCTTCCTGGGTGAAGAAGAGTCCAAAAACATCTCCGCTGCTGGATCTTCCCTGTTCCGTTTTATTTCCCTGGCGGGTAGAGCCGTAAATCATCATTTTCCCGTCCATTTCCCATTTCGGACCAACTTCGGCGTAACCGCTCTGAGTGAGGTTTTTAATTTCGCCGTCACCGGATGCACTTACCAAACCGACTTCCCGCTGAAAAATGTTCTCCTTCGGCCCAAAACTCACCAGCAGCCACTTGCTGTCGGGCGACCAGGTGAAATACTGATCACCATCGGAATAGGAATAATTATGCTCGGGCGCCAAAACAACCCGAGAATTTTTTGATTCCAGATTAATGACTTTAAGTGTTGTCCGGTTTTCGAGGTAAGCCACTTCTTTTCCGTCAGGCGAATATTCAGGCTGAAACTCCTCGGCTGCAGTAGCCGTCACGGTTTCGTCTTTCAGAATGGTTGACATGAAAAAATAAGGTTCTTCTTCGCGAATGAGCGATTTGGTGTAAATGTTCCAACTGCTGTCGGCTTCTGCTGCATAAATCAGCGATTTCCCGTCGGGACTGAAACTGACACTTCGCTCCTGGCGTGCCGTATTGGTAATTCGTTTTGTGGTGCCGTGCTCAATACTGCTCACAAAAATTTCACCCCTGTAAACATAGGCAAATTCCTTCCCGTTTGGCGATAATCTTGCCTCGGTAAAGTTGCTTACCGGAGCAGGTTTGGGGAGATTTCCCCTGCCGTCGTAGCCAATTTGAACCTCAACTTTTTCAGGCTGTTCACCTTCCTTTAATATATATAATTCTCCATCGTAACTAAAACACAGGGTATTGTCTTTGGATTTTGTCAGGAACCGGACCGGATGATTTTTGAAACTGGTGATGGCCACATTTTCACCCGGTTTGCTTAAAGAACTTTGATGCACATTAAAGGAACCACTTTCTTCACTTAAATAGTAGAATTTATCGTTGTCGGTAAAAACAGGATTGCGGTCTTCGCCTTCAAATTCAGACAATTGCCGGTATGATTTGTTATCCAAGTCGTAAACCCAGATATCCCGTGTTACAGCCGATGTGTGGTGTTTTCGCCATTCACTTTCATACCCTTTCTGGTCGTGAAAAATGAGTTTCGTGCCATCCGGGCTAAAAGTAGCATCATGGGCCGGCGAAGTCAGAATTTGATTTACCCTGCCACCGTTTACCGGAACACTGTAAAGTTCGGGCATAACACCGGTAGGGAACTGGACATTTGTATGCAGGTCCTGGCGGAGTGCCGTAAAAACAATTTCAGCATCGTCGTTGGTAAAACTGCTTGGTTTTTCGTTGGTAGAATGAAACGTTAACCGTGTTGCCTCGCCACCCGCAGCGGGCATTACAAAAACATCGAAATTCCCAAACCGGTCGGATGCAAAAGCAATTTTCTCACCATCGTTGCTCCAGACCGGTGAAAATTCGTAGCCGTCGGCTATGGTAACCGGAATGGCTGTACCTCCGGTTGAGGGAACTTTGTAAATATCGCCTTTGTAGTTAAAGAGGATTGTTGTTCCATCAGGCGAAATGGCCGGATACCTTAACCACAGTGGATTTTGTTGGGCAAAACTGATTAATCCGGTAAAAAGAAGAAATAAAATACCAGTGCATAATTTTTTGTTCATAGCAGTAAAGTTTAACTGGAAATACTATCCAAATGAGATTGAAATTTTAATTTGCTGAATAAGTTACGGTTTTTTGAAAATTATTACGAACAGATTTTATTTGTTTTTTTTGATTTTTACAAAACCCTGGATTTTAGTTTTTCCTTTAGCGAAGTAAAGTCAACCGGTTTGGTTAAAAAATCGTCGGCGCCAAGTTGCATGGCCTGTCGGTAATTATCACTGTCGCCATAAGCAGTTATCATCATCACTACCGGCGGAGGTTTTTCATATTTTTCCTTGATGTGTTTCAATAATTCAAGCCCGCTCATGCCGGGCATATTTATATCCGAAAGAATCAAAACGGCTTCCTGTTTGTGGTCTTTCATGTATTCCAGCGCCTCTTCGCCCGAAAAAGCAAAATCGAAACTAAATTCACCGGTTCTGATTTCTCTCCGGAAACGTTGTTCAAACAGTGTTTGAATATCTCTTTCGTCATCAACAACCAAAATCTTCATATTTCTTATTCTATTTTTTAACAGGTAAAGTAACAGTAAATGTAACACCTTCGCCTTCGTTGTTTTCCACTTTTAATTCGCCACCGTGAGCTTTTGTAACTATTTCGTAACTCATGCTTAATCCCAAACCGGTTCCTTTTCCACTGGGTTTTGTTGTAAAAAACGGTTGAAATATTTTGTCCAATGCTGCCTGTGGAATACCATTTCCATTGTCGCTCACTTTTATTTCCACTTTGCCATTCAGCTTTTTTGTAGAAATCAAAACTGTTGGAGTGTATTGTTCTTGCTCTGGTTGGCTTCCGTCAGCCGGAATATTTTTTTCCAACTGCTTTTTCTTTTCGCTGACTGCATAAAACGCGTTGGTCAGTAAATTCAGGATTACCCTGCCCATTTCCTGGGGTACCACATTAATCTTTCCGAGTGATTCATCAAAGTCGGTTTTCAGGGTGGCATTAAACGATTTGTCTTTTGCTCTTAAACCGTGGTAGGCCAGCCGCAAATATTCATCAGCCAGCACATTAATATCTGTCGGTTCTTTAACCCCGCTGCTGCTGCGGCTGTGCTGAAGCATTGCCTTAACGATGCCATCGGCCCGCTTTCCGTGATGAATAATTTTTTCGAGATTTTGTTTTATATCGTTTGCAATTGCTGTGACCTCACCGGTGTTTTGTTTTTCCAGCTCCTCTCTCATTTCATCCAGTAGCTCGCTGCTTACTTCAGAAAAGTTATTGACGAAGTTGAGCGGGTTTTGAATTTCGTGGGCAATTCCGGCAGTCAGCTCCCCGAGCGATGCCATTTTTTCGGATTGAATTAACTGGCCCTGGGTAGCTTTCAGTTCTTCAAGTGCTTTTACCAGTTCCTCTTTTTGTTTTGTGATTTCAGCCGTACGTTCGGCAACCAGGCCTTCCAGTTCAACCTTTCGAATGGCAATGGCCCTGTTAATTTCATCCTCTTTCTGCCTTCTTAAACGTTCCTTTTCGGCTGCTTTATTCTGCCTGTACTGGCTGAACAGAATGGCCACCAGCCAGATAACCGAGAGCATTATTGCATTATCGAAATAATTTTCCCACCGGTTATAAAAATCCGTTAAAGTTACCAGTGTTAGATCCCTCAAAATAGAAACAACAACATTAGGTGCAAATGCTAGCAGAAACATCCGCAGCGTCCGCATTTCTTTTTGCTGAAAAGTAAAAAGAAGTAACGACACCAGAAAAATATGCCATATCCACCGTGTAGTGTTTGATGCCGAAAGAAAAATTTCGGCTAAAAACAGGAATACAGTAAAGAACCGGGCATAACTAAACCATTTTTCCCACTGTTTGTAGTTGTTTATTTTCGAGAAACGGAATAAACGCTGCGACAGCAGAAAGCTAAGGATAAAAGGTAAAAGTGATAGTTGCATATTATTCTATTCAATGTCATTCATTTTCAAGAGCTGCTTCCTGCGTTTCGAAAATTTTGAATAAATTCGAAAACCCTGATATTCTGAAAATTTCCTGAATGGCAGGTTGCATGTTGCACAGTAAAAGTTTTCCTTTTAGCGCCATGGCTTTTTTTTGTGCAACCAAAAATACCCTTAATCCTGAACTGCTGATGTAATTCATTCCCCCGCAGTTGAAAATTAATTTTTTCTCTCCGTTGTCAAAAAGCCGGTTGACCTCATCTTCCAAAACGGATGAGTGCACGGTGTCAATTCTTCCTTTAATTTTCAGAATGGTAAAATCTCCGGTTTTTTCTTTTTTAATATTCATATCAAATACTTTTTTTTAACGTCAATCTATTTTCATTTCCTTTTCTGTTGTACTGCATTTCGTCCATTATCTGCGAAATCAGAAAAATTCCGAGCCCGCCAACAGGCCTCTCCTCCGCGGGTAATTTTATATCGGGTTGCTGCTGTTCCAATGGATTGAATGGAATGCCGTCATCTGTAATGCTAATTGTAAGTGTTTTATTATCAGTTGATACTGATATTTTGATTTTGTGTTTGTATTTGTCGGCAAACGCATAAAAAATAATGTTGGAAACAGCCTCTTCAATTACCAGATTCATATTCATGGCCAGCGCAGGCGATATCTCCCATTCTTCGGCAAGTTCTTCAATTTTCTCAGCCAAAGAGGAGATCTCTTTTATCTGGTTCTCAATAACAAACTGTTTAATTTTTCGGTTTCCCATTTTTCAAGAAACTTTTAATAAGTTTAAACTGATCTGAAATTCCCAGCAATTTCCGCAACCAATTGTAATAAAGGGCAATGTATAAAAATGCAATCATAAACCAAATTATTCCCAGGTTAAAAGTAAAGGTGCCCACTGTAATACCAAACAGGTTTTTTTCAGATGCAAAAAAATGCGCCCTTCCGTTTTTAAAATCGGGATCCTTGTAAATGGGCGCAATTTTTTGTATATAACCAAAGGGTGTTTCACGAAAAAACTCTTTTGTTTCAGAATTGAGCACCAGTACTTCCAGCGATTTATTGTGATATTTCATTTTCTGGTTGTAAAGAAACTCATCACCGTTTTCCCTATTTAAACGATCAATCAACCGATCTTTCTCCGATTTTATTTTTTGATAACGGTTTTTGTGAAAGTCTTTCAGTTGGTTCAGGTGCGTTTTTGCAGATTCAGCCATTTCAGGACTGAATTTTCCGGGTATCAGGCTTTCAGTAAACTGAAATTCAGGCAACACTTTTTCTTCGTCCAATTTTCCGATTTCATTTTTAATGATGACCAATTTTCGTGAAATTTCATCTGCGGGTTTATTGAGCCTCATCCAGCCATCCACCAAATCAACCTGCCCGATTAATTCAGTGGTCAGAATATCGGAACGAAACCGGGCCTGCGCCATTTCCTTTTCCATGTCGAAAAAGCGGGCCATGTACCTGTTGTTTTTATGCTGTTCCACGGCAAGCGCTTCAAAAGCCCAGCGCGACGCCATTATTTCCCCGGCAAAAGGCACTGCATCTTTGGCAGCGGTTTTACTTTGCAAATCATCGAACTTTACAATAACCCCGCAAAGCAGAATCTGCGGTATCAGCAACAGCGGAACCAGTATGTAAATGGACACAACCGAATCGAATGACGCTGAAATATTTAATCCCAGCAGGTTGGCAAAAACCGCCACCGAAAAAAGGATGAGCCAGTAAGCCAGCGTCATTCCGTGAATTCCAAGAATCAGATTTCCTATTAAAACGAAAGTGAACGACTGAAATGCCGAAAGTAAAACCAGGAACAGAATTTTGGAGTTTAGGTAACTAAACCGGCTCAGATTCAGAAACGATTCGCGCTGTAATATTTTGCGGTCTTTAATAATTTCCTCGGCACTTACGCTCATTCCCATAAACAGAATCACTACAATAGCCATGAACAGGTAAGAAATGAGGCTTTTATTTTCGAAAAAGATGTATTCGTTTCCTTCAGAAAAACGGGTGAACCAGCCAACAATCAGGGCAAGTACCGGGGCCTCGAGCAGGTTAATAAACAAGTATTGGCGGTCGGCAGTTTTTATTCTCAAATTCCTTTCGAAAAAAATACTGAACTGTTTCGCCAGCCCTGGCTTTTTTGAATCGGTTGGAGGCAAAAGAGAAGGCGGCCCGGTAATATCTTCTTTTTTCACCTTTGTTTTTTTTCGGTATTCGCTGTACCAGTACTCAGGTGTAAAACGGCGTTCGGGCAGAAAGTTTCCGGAATTGTCTATTTTTTTGGTTTCCACAATTTCAAGTACCTGCTCGGGGTTTACATTTCCGCAAAGCAGGCACTCGCAAACTTCGGCATTTACATGGTTCACCTCGGTTTTGAAGTAGATGATGGCGTCGAGCGGATTACCGGTGTAAATGGGCCGTCCTCCCGAGTCGAGAATCCACAACTTATCGAACAGTTTAAAAATGGACGATGAGGGTTGATGAATATTAATTACGATTAGCTTGCCTTTGCGGGCCTGTTGTTTTAAAAGCAGCACAACCTTTTCTGAATCGGTGGACGACAAACCGGAAGTGGGTTCATCCACAAAAAGAATAGCCGGTTCCCTGATTAGTTCAAGCGCTACATTTAGCCTTTTTCGCTGGCCTCCGCTAATCACTTTTTTTAACGGGCTGCCAACTTTTAAATCTTTAAAGGTGTGAAGTTCAAGTTCATGTAAAACCTTTTCCACTTTCTCTTCAATGGCTGATTGCGGAAGCTGATCGAAACAAAGTGAGGCATTGTAATACAAGTTCTCCCAAACTGTAAGATCTTCAAACAACAGATCATCCTGCGGCACATAACCAATTAACCCTTCGGTTTCATTTTTTTGTTCAAACAGTTCAACCTGGTTAATTTTTATTTTACCGTGCTGTACCGGAATATTTCCATTTAAAATATTGAGCAAGGTTGATTTTCCCACTCCGCTTCCACCCATTATAGCAATAAGCTGACCTGAATGTTCTGCGAAGGAAAACCGGTGCAGCCCGTTGTTGCTGTTTTTAAATTTGAATTCGATTTCATCGCCTGAAAAAACAAACGACGGGGTTTGGCCCTGATCAATAAAACCGGAAGCAATATCAGTAAAGTAAACCGGTGAAATCCGTGGTCCACGGATTATACTTCCTTCCTTAAAAGCGTAAAAACGATCCGGTATTACAGGGTTTCCTTCAATGGTTAGGTATTCGTTCCCATGAAAAATAAAAATATAGTGCCCGATTAATGAACAGCGTAAAAAAAGCAGTTCACCGTCGATTTTCTTTTCATAAATATGTCTGAACCTGTGTTTTCCGGGATTTTCATTCCTGTTTATGAGTAGAAAATCGGGGTTTTCTATCTGCTCGGGTGAACTGTAAAATATAAACGCAAAAAATTTATCGACCTCCTTTTTACTAATTTCAAAAACCTCTGCCAGAGTTTCAAAAAGTAGTTCCGCTTTCGAGAGATTTCCGCTTTTCACCAGCTCCAGAAACCGCAAAAAAACCATAATTTGCTCATCTTTTTTGAGCCATCCTCTTATGTTTGTACTGATTTTATAGGCTTCCTGAACCATGTCAACAGCAATGGCCGGTTCGCCGTTTACCCCGTATAAATCGAGCAACTCTTCAAAAAGTTTCAGGTAATCATTATCATCGGAAATGCCAAAGTGCTGATGAATATATAAAGAGAAATTCCGTATGGCTTCCTCTTTTTTCGATTCGCTTATGGCCGAGAATAATGCAAATAAATTAATTAAGGCATTTAAAGTAATCTCGTTCATAAGGCAGATGTTAAAAAAGAAGTATAAAAGGTCAACTCAAAAGTCTTCGTTGCTTTCATTCTGAGCGTCCACTCATTATTTTTGGGAACAATATGACGATGACAGAAAGCTACATCAGAGTTGTCATTTCGACCCGCCAACTGGCGGGAGGAGAAATCTCTTTTAACAAACAGATCTCTCCTGTCGTCGAGATGACAATAAGTTTGGATTTTGTCATCGGAAGTGTAGTCGAAGAATCTATCCATGTGAAAAACATCTGTTTTTCACATGGTGATTCCAATTGAAAACTACGCTCAACATGACAGACATGATTGAAACTTTACTCTTGAGACAACCACCTTTCATCAATAATTAATTCAGTATGTTCTTTCTTACTGCTTCCATTAAAGGTCCGATTTCGGCCAGCTCCTTTTCTGTAATTTTCGTGTTCTCCTCGAAAATGGTGACAACGGGCTTAAACTGTTCGTAATACGGTTTAATGTTTTCATCGCCCGACATAATTTCAAGCAGAGTAAATACCAGTTTAACCCTTTCGGTTTGAGCGCTCATAATCTGGAGCATTTGAGCATTGTTAATTGCCAGCAACGTAGTCTGACTTAAAACATACAACGCTTCCACATTGGAACCGATAACCGACAGCGCATAAACATCGGGCTGATCGCCTTCTGACATTTGCTGGTGGAAGTGGTTCATATCCTGGGTAACGAGGTAGTCGAGCGAATCTTTGTTGTCTGCATTTTGTTTAATTCTTCCCAGGTAGTTTTTTGATGTAATAAGTTCATCCCTGAGCCCAAGGTTATCGATTAGCTGTTCGGATACATCTGATATTTCCGCGACTACATCGCCACGGTTATAAACACTGGCATAAAGTAAATCGAAAGAATACAGGCCAAGTCCGAAACTTTGATCGGATTTGGTCATCAGCTTTTCGGCCTGTTCAGGCGGAACGGTTAAATCAAAAATGTAAGAAGCGCCGGCTTCATTCAACAATGTAACGACTTCTTTTTCGCTGGGCATTTTGCGAATGGTTTCCACAATCTGATCCTTGACTTTTACAGCGTCAAAAACTTCAACTTCAACGTAAGCTTCCTGCCCGCTTGAAGTTGTACCTTTTTTTTCTCTTGTTTTTGAGGAGAAATTACATGCTGAAACCAGAATCAGCACCATTCCAAAAAGCAGAAAATGTTTTGTAAATAGATTTTTCATTTGCAGTTGTTTTTTTAGATGATTATTTTTTGTACATTATATCCTGTTTTTATGATTAAAACCTGTATGGAAATACGTATTGATTTTAAGCCATATTTCAATAAAAAGGCGACATTGAACCATTTGAAGTAATTATTTTAGTTTATAACATGTTACCAAATTTACAAAATAATTCTTTTAAGTACTTATTATTTAGTTTGTTTTTAAACAAACAGAAAGAAAAGTTGTTTTCCAGATACGAGGGAAACAACATAAGGTCACTAAAAATCTGATATGAAAAATTAAATTTTCTCATGAGCCAATCTTTACAAACCGCAGTTAAAATACTGGTAGTGGATGATGAAACCGATATGGAGCCGATGATCCGGCAGAAATTTCGCCGCCATATCCGTGAAAATACGTTTGATTTTGAATTTGCCTCAAACGGTTTGGAAGCCCTCGAAAAAATTATTGAATTTCCTGAAATTGGCATTGTACTTTCCGACATTAATATGCCGGAAATGGACGGGCTGACATTGCTAAACAAGTTAAAGGAATTGAACAAACCGGGGTTGAAAACGGTGATGGTATCAGCTTATGGCGATATGGACAACATACGAACTGCCATGAACCGGGGCGCATTTGATTTTATTACCAAACCGGTAAATTTTGACGATCTCGAAATTACCATTAATAAAACCCTTGGTGAAATACGGACTGTTCGTCAATGGTTAAATGAACACGATCAACTGGTTTCGATTCAATACGATCTCAACATATCGCGCGAAATACAGCAGGCCATCCTGCCCAAAAAATTTCCACCTTTTCCCGATGAACCAAATTTTGATATTTATGCCTCTATGGTTGCAGCAAAAGAAGTTGGAGGCGATTTCTACGATTTTTTTCTGATTGACAAAAACCGGCTTGGCTTTGTTATTGGAGATGTTTCGGGCAAAGGAATTTCTGCGGCTATTTTTATGGCAGTCAGCCGCACACTTATTCGCGCAACCGGGCTTAAAGGCGATTCGGTGAGTGATTGTATGCACTATGTAAATAATCTACTTTGCAAAGAGAGTGTTTCATCCATGTTTGTGACTGTGTTCTACGGGATACTGAATACCCAAACCGGCGAAGTGGATTATGTGAACGCCGGGCATAATCCGCCTTACCTGCTTTCGGCCAACGGAATCAGCAAGGTTGAAATGACCGATGGACTGGCGCTTGGAGTTCTGGATGAATTCAGTTTTAAATCGAAAAAATTAAAGCTGGAACAAGGCGACCAGCTTTTACTTTTTACTGACGGCGTTGTTGAAGCTTTTGACCTGGAAGAAAAAGCTTACGGAGAAGAAAAATTTGAAAATTTCCTGAAAGAAAACCGGAATCACCCGGTTGAAACCATTATTAAAAAAACGTTTACAGACGTAAATGATTTTGTTGACGATGCGCCGCAGTCGGATGATATTACGCTTTTGGGGATAACTTATAACGGGTAAAAAATGAATTTAAAATATCCCTGTCTGCGGCAGGCAGGCAAAAAGCCCGCCTGACCGCATTTCTTATTGGCTGTTATTTTTGAAATTCACAATTCCTATACGGGCAATATCACTGTAAACTCTGTTCCTTCCCCTTCTTTCGTTTCAACTTTAATCTCTCCCCCATGCGCCTTCACCATATCATAAGCCAGTGATAAACCCAATCCTGTTCCCTGACCGGTGGGTTTGGTGGTGAAAAAAGGTTGGAAGATTTTATCGATGATTTCGGGAGGGATGCCGGGGCCGTTGTCAGAAACACTAATCAAAGCCCCCCTGCCCCACGAAGGGGGGTTCCAGGAGGAAGTTCTAACTATGACAGTCGGTTTATAATCCGTTCCTCTTTCTTTGATCCCCCCTTCGGGGGGTGGGGTGGCTGTTGGGGGAACTTGCACTGCATAAAACGCATTGTTTATCAAATTCAATAACACCCGCCCGATATCCTGCGGAACCACGTTGATTTTGGGCAGGTTTGGGTCAAAGTTGGTTTTATACTCCGCATTGAAACTCTTGTCCTTTGCCCGGAAACCGTGATAGGAGAGACGCAGGTATTCATCGCACAGGGAATTGATATCAGTTGGTTCTTTGTGGCCGCTGCTTCCCCGGCTGTGAAGTAACATTCCTTTTACGATGGATTCGGCACGTTTGCCGTGGTGGATGATTTTACTTTCATTTTCTTTCAAATCATTCAGAATTGATTTTACTTCCAAATGATTTCTTTTTTCATTTTCATCAAGAGCCTCATCAATTAATTCAGTGTTGACTTCAGAAAAATTATTCACAAAATTAAGCGGGTTCTGAATCTCATGAGCAATGCCTGCAGTTAGCTGGCCGAGACTGGCCATTTTTTCGGATTGAATAAGTTGTGATTGGGTACTTCTCAATTCCTCCAGCGATTGATTCAACTCCCGGGTCCTCTCACGTACTTTATGTTCGAGGTTCGTGTAAAGATCCCGGAAACGGCTGGCCATAAATGCAGTAAGTCCAAGCGGAATGGAGCCATATACCAGGTAATTCAAAACCGAAATGATCTCAAAACTAATATTTTGAGAAAATTTGTTATAAAAAACAGATGCAACGGCACTAAAAATCAAACATAAAAATGCAACTGTCACTATCCACACGCCCTTCTGTTTATTTCTCCATGCCTGTATTAGCACCCGTGCAGAAAAGTAGATGATAATTGACGGAAAAACAATTGCAATTACAGGGTTTGTTTCAGTACCTGAAAGGATGAAATTAGCCAGGGCAAAAACGGGGAATATCCAAATCAGTACTCTGTGCATCTTGCGAGGCTTTTGTTTAAACATAGAATTCAGGGTTAACGGAAGCATTGAAAGGGCGGCCATAAAAAGAATGATGAATGGGATATGACGAATAAAAAGTATTTTCCAAACATCGTATTCAAAAAACAAGCCTCCGTAACTTACAATGACATGTAAAAACAATAAAGTCACCAAAATGGTGATTTGCAAGTTTGAGCGTTCGGCCGGAAACAGGATAAATAACAAACCATGAAGCAAAATAATCAGCAACAGCATCGTGCCCAATATGTAAAATTCCTGCTGGGCCCGTCTACTCCTGGCAGTTGTCTGCTGGTTCCAATAATCTGTACCCAATCCGATACTAAAACCAAATGTACGTGCATACTTTCCAAGTAGTTCCTTATACCGTTGACCTTTATGATACGAAAACCTGACGGCCAGCACGTGTGACTCTGCAGGTAGCAATAAAACGGCAGGAAAAATTCTGTTAATATAACGCTTTTCGTCTTGCAGGTTGGTTGAGAATATACCGTACTTTTGTACCAATTTTCCGTCAAGATAAACCTCAGCTGCGCCATACGTAGAAAAATATAAATGCGAGATACTGGCATATGCCGATGAATCAGCGGAAAACCGATACCGAAACCAGCCGTAACCATTCCACAATGAATCAGGAATTGGTTCTGTTAATCCGGTAGGTTTATAAAACATCCAGTCGCTGTCATCAAATTCGGGATTGGCCCAGTTCATGTCATCACCCGGATGAAAACGCCAGCCTTCCCGGCTGCCAAGGTATATAATACCATTGTCATTAAATAATGAGTCGCTTGCAACGAACAACTTTTCAGACTGGGTTGCGGGGCTGATGTTTAACACCAAAAACAACAGGATATGCAGCATAATGCAAGTAATTGGTTAGTTTTCGAATCTAAAAATGCGACACGCGCTTAAACAACGTATTATTAGCGGTTTAAGCACTTCTGGTTTTTCATTAACCAAGTTACGAATTATCCATGATATTTGAACAATTGTAACGAAAAAAACACTGTTTGAGCACAATTTTTCTGTGCTTCCGGGAGGTGTAAAACATTCAAAGATAAACGCTTCAGCCAATGTCTATTTCAGATTGTTGTAAGGCAGGATGATTTTAATTGGTTTGATTGCAATAGTCGGACGGACTGCAACCAAATTGTTTTTTAAATGCACGTGAGAAATATGAATGGTCGGAAAAGCCAGTTTTGTAACAAATTTCTGAGACAGTTCCTCCATTTTGTTTCAGAAGGTCTGCTGCTCTTTGAAGACGAAATGAACGGATTAATTGACCCGGCGGCTGGTCAATCAGGGCATTGAGTTTCCGGCTGAGTTGGGAAACACTCATGGTAACATTTTCTGCAAGTACCTCCACTGCAAATCGTTCATCTTCAAAATTTGATTCGATTGTTCGTATAACTTTCTCCAAAAATGCCTGGTCAGCCGAAACAACGCTCACTTCAGAAGGTTTGATGACCATTGATTTACTGAAACGTTTCCGCAGTTGTATGCGCTGAAGGATCAGGTTTTTTACCGTTGCCCTTAGTTCTTTTGTGCTAAATGGTTTGGTAAGCCAGGAATCAACTCCGGATTCAATGCCTTCAATTTTATCATCAAGGCCACCCCGGGCAGTTAACATGATTATCGGAATATGGCTTGTTTTTTCATCTGTCCTGATGGCTTTACAAAACTGGTATCCATCCATTTTTGGCATCATAACATCAGTAATGATAAGGTCAGGTAACAATTCCTGCGCCACACTTAAACCCTGTTCGCCATGTAATGCCTCAACTGTGTGGTATTCGTCTTCAATTTGTTCGCGAATGTATGTGCGCACATCGTGGTTATCTTCAACAACGAGGATTATTTTTTTATCGCTCCCCAATTGCTGGTTTTTTTGAGCACTTTCCTCAAATGGTACAGTGTCTTCAAAACCTGTTTCCGCGTCGCCAGATTTGGATGCCTGTGTTACCGTCTCTAAACCCGGTGTCTTCATCCCATCTGCATTATCATAAGGAAGCGTAACAATAAATTCAGATCCGGAACTTAATTTGCTTTTTACTTTAATCGTTCCATTGTGCAGATGAACGAGTTCTTTTGCAAGTGCAAGGCCTATTCCGGTTCCTTCGTTTTCGCGGGTGTTTGAACTATCCACCTGGTAAAAACGATCAAATATATTTTCAAGTTTGTCCTCCGGAATACCGCAACCTGAGTCTTTTACGCATATTTCCAGTGAACTCTTGCCTGCAAAACCAACAGAAACTTTTATTACTCCGTTTTCAGGAGTAAATTTAAATGCATTGGATAACAAGTTGTAAAAAACCTTTTCCATTTTATCGGGATCAAAAGACACTGGAATGTAATCCGCTGCAGATTCAAAGTATAGTTCAATTTTTTTAGTTAATGCAAGTGATTCAAATGAAAAGAAAAGACTTTTGAGGAATGAGACCATGTTTTGACGTGTTGCTGCAAGTTCCATACTTCCTGATTCAAGTTTCGACAAATCAAGCAGTTCATTAATCAGTTTGAGCAACCTTCTGGCATTACGGTTGGCAACCTGAAGTTTTCTCTTTTTATTGTTGTCAATATCAGAGGACATCACATTTTCGATTTGCCCGAGAATTAAGGTTAGTGGCGTACGGAATTCATGCGAGATGTTGGCGAAAAAGTGTGATTTCAACTGATCTAAATTCCGTAGAGAATCGGTGGTTACTTTTTCGAACTTCAGCTGATTTTGCAGCAGAATTCTTTTCATTTCATAACGCCTGATGGCATACAATATCAGAAACAAAAACAACAGATATATTGCAATTGCCCACCAGGTAAACCACCAGGGTGGAAGCACTTTGAAGCTGTAATGGATGGGTTCGCTCCAAATGCCGTCTGGACTTTTGGCACGGAGTTTAAACGTGTAGGTTCCCTTCCAGAGGTTGCTATATTCAGCCGTAGCTTTGTTGCTCACTGCGCTCCAGTTTTTATCGTTTCCTTCGAGCATAAACTGGTACTGAACAAGAAACGGTTTAGCGGTTTCAATACCCACAAAATCAAAACTAATATTGTTGTGAGAGTAAGGCAATACCAGGTTTTCGGGAATTGCATGGTACGGACTTATTTGGTCGAATCGGATTTTCCTGAATTTACTGATTAAAGTATCGCGTTCGTTTTCACTTAACCGCTTACCGAAAACACTTAATTCATTATGCACAAAAGCAGGGATATTTTGAGGCGATTCGGGTATTTCACCTTCTCTGGTTTTTGCTCTGCGTATGCTGTGCCAACTGACTTTATCATGATTTATGCCAACGCTTTGGATGAACACTTGCGGAGCCTGGGTATTTCTTCGAACCTCTTTATAGTTAAAGCGCACAAGTTTATCTCCCGTTCCTGCCCAGATGACTCCCCGGTTGTCAACAATCATACTGTAATTGTTGCTGATATCTTTTATCGGGTAGCCTGTTTGCTGGTTAAAGCTTTCCACGCCTTCTTTTGCAATCTTTTCACGGTCTGTATTTAATCCGCCTTTGAGAACTGTAATCCCCATACTCGTACCAATGATAATGTTGCCATCACCATCTTCCAGAATACCATAAATCACATCATTGGGAAGGCCATTTGTTGTGTTGTAGTTTTCGAAAATGTTTTGTTCAATATGCGAAACATCTTTCTGGTTCAACGAATCCACCCAGTTTTTTCTGATTATGGATACACCTCCACCCCAGCTTCCAATTAGCAGGTTACCCATTTTGTCTTCTGTTACGATGGATAATTTATTATCGGGAAGCCCCTGGGCAATTGTAAAGTTGACAAAGTTTTCCCCATCATACCTGCTTAATCCGCCTCTTGTTGCGAACCAGATTATACCCGAATTATCTTCATGAATATTCCAAACAGTATTGTGTACAAGTCCCTGTTCAGTGGTGTAATTTGAAAATGATTTACCATCAAACCTGGTTAATCCGCCCTCATAAGTTCCAAACCAGATGTTCCCTTTGCTGTCTTCTTTAAGGCTTACTACGCTGCTTGCAATCAGGCTTTGTGCTTTGCTCCAGGTAGTAACAGACTTATGGTTGTATTTGCTTAATCCATACCCGGAACCGAACCATAAGTTGCCTGCATTATCAACCATCATATTCATGGCATTGCCTTCCCTCAGCCCCTGTGTGGTTGAATAATTCACAAAGTATTCCTTGTTTTTATTCTGCAGGCCTTGGGTGAATTTTGTAATCCCGCCATTTTCTGCGCCTACCCAGATGTCACCGTTTTTATCTTCGGTTACCGAATAAACGGTTTTGCCTGGAAGTCCCTGCCGGTTAGTATATTCAAACGTGCTCTTACCGTCAAATCTGCTTAACCCATTGCCCTTTGTGCCAAACCAAAGGCTGCCTGCAATGTCCTCAATAATACAAACAATAACGTTGCTTGCCAATCCCTGTTGGGTTGTGTAATTAAAAAATGATGAATCCACTTTTATGAATTCAGAAACTCCTTCATCTGATCCTAACCAGATGTTGCCGGCCCTGTCTTCCAGAATACATTCAATCGAATTACTTATAAGCCCGTCAGCCTTTGTAAAAATTGTTACAGCGGATTTGTCCCCTTCCACTTTGGCGGGATCAAACCTGACTGCGCCTTTGCTGGTTCCAAACCATAGCATACCGTTGCGGTCTTCAGCAATGCTATAAACAATTTCATTTTTCAGCCCGGTTATTTCAGAATAATCAAAAAACAGGGTTTCTCCATGGGGGTCGGCAACAGGGTTAAATTTGAATAAACCCCTATATCCCGAAATCCAAAGATTACCATTTCGGTCTTCAATAATACTTGCTGCATAACTCCCCGTAATGCCTTGTTTATCCTCATAATAGATAAATTGACTCATCCCGTTATCATTCTTATCCGGATTGTAACGGCTCAAACCGCCACGGGTAGCAACCCAGATATTTCCCCTTTTATCTTCAAGGATTTTATTGATATGGTTATCTGGAAGCCCATGCTCGGTGGTGAAGTTTTCAAAAAAAACGCCGTTGTATTTGCTTACTCCTCCATAGGTGCTGAACCAGATGTTGCCCTCTCTGTCTTCGGTTATTGCCTCGATGAGGTTGTGAATCAAACCATGAGATGAATTGTAGTTTGTAAATGATTTTCCATCATATTTGCTTACTCCATTCCCGTATGTGCCAAACCAGAGATTTCCGGCTTTGTCTTTAAACCCACTTAAAATACTGCTTAAAGCCAAACCATGTTCGGTATTGAAATTCTGCATGGTTATAAAAAAGTCGGCTGGTATTTTAACAGGTTCTGGTTTTGTCGTTAAATCAATGATTTGGGGAGGTGGGTAGTCGCTAAGATGGTGAATAACCGGCATTCCGGCTTTTATTGCCACGGGTGGCCTGATGGTGTCAGTAACAGAGAAATCAATATGCCTTTCTGGCTCAGAGCCTGTGTTGCAGGCAATTAGTGCCATGAGCAAGGTGCCTGCCCATGTAAAGAAGAAAAACGTTTTATGATTTCTCATTTTTCCTTATCTGTTTCTTTTAACGCTGTAAATAATTCATCCTGTTAATCACATTGGTAATATGAGGGTAAAGACTGTTCCTTCATTTTCCCCGTCCGTACCGGCATGGGCCGGCTTCGCGTCAACCTTTAGTTCTCCGCTATGCGCTTTCACAATATCGTAACTCAAACTCAATCCCAGCCCAGTTCCCTGTCCTGTTGGTTTGGTGGTGAAGAAGGGTTGGAAGATTTTGTCTTTGATGGAATCGGGGATTCCGGGGCCGTTGTCTATAACTGAAATAGAAGCCCCCCTGCCCCCCGAAGGGGGGTTCCAGGAAGCAGTTCTCACTATGACAGTCGGTTTATAATTAGCTTGGGAGTTCTTAATCCCCCCTTCGGGGGGTGGGGGGGCTGTTGTTGGGGGGGCTGTGACCGCATAAAACGCATTATTTATCAAATTCAGTAACACCCTCCCAATATCCTGTGGAACCACATTGATTTTGGGCAGGTTCGGTTCGAATTCAGTTTTATATTCTGCATTAAACGATTTGTCTTTGGCGCGCATTCCGTGATAACTCAACCGCAAATATTCATCGGCCAAAGCGTTAATATCGGTTGGTTCTTTTACTCCGCTGCTGGTGCGGCTGTGCTGGAGCATTCCCTTTACAATATCCGCAGCGCGTTTACCGTGGTGGTTTATTTTTTCGAGGTTTTGCGAAATATCATTGAGTATTTCATCTTCCAATGCTTCATCCCTTTCACCCTGCCCGACTTCATCGTTCAGGCGGGCTTTATCCTTTATCCTTTCACCTTTAATTTCTTCTACCAGTTCACTGCTGATTTCTGAAAAGTTGTTGACAAAGTTTAATGGATTCTGAATTTCATGTGCTATCCCGGCAGTGAGCTCACCGAGTGAAGCCATTTTTTCGGCATGGATGAGCTGGGCCTGGGTGGATTTGAGTTCAGCATAAGCCTTCTCGATTTCCTTTGCCTGTTCCAGCTCTTTTTGCTGTGTGCGCTCCCTTTCTTTTCGGATGGTTCTGGCTTTTTGAAATTGATGGATCCATCGGATTAAGGCCAAAAAAAGGAATATATAGATCAAATAAGCCCACCATGACCTGTACCATGGGGGAAGCACTGTAAAGCTATACACTGCAGCCTCTGACCATGCTTTCGCTCCCTCTTCGGATGGACCTGTATATCGGGCCATGACTTTAAAAGTGTAATTTCCTTCCCTAATATTGCCAAAAGTAGCAGTGGTTTTTTTTATAATCGGGCTCCAGCTTTTATTGTACCCTTCAAGGATGTAAGTATATTCTATCAAATTTGCCCTTGCCAGTTCATCGGTACCAAAGCCGATAGTTATATTGTTCTGGACATATTGTAATACCAGCTTCTCTGGAAAATTTTCAAATCTGCTGATACCTGAGAATTGGACTGATTTCATTTCTCCCTGAAGAGATTGTCTTTCTGAACTGGAGAGCACCTTACCCAACGTCCTAATTTCATCAACAACATAAGCATTGGCATAATCAGGTTCGCCGCTATTGAGGCCTGTTGACAGCAAAGAGCTCCAACTGATGGCTTTATCATTTATGCTGATATTTTTAATTTTTGCGGTTGGCTTTAGTTTCTTCTTTTCTAACGCTTGATAGTCAAAGCTTACCAGAGCCGTTTTATAGCTCCCACTTCCAGCCCATATCTTTCCCTGGCTATCCATAAAAATTCCCTTGTTGACATCCCTCACTGGATATCCGAATGCGGTATTGTAGTACTCCAGATAGGGTTGTAACTCCTGTACAGGCAAATGCACAGCATGTTCAGGAACAACAGTAAAACCCAGGTTGGTTCCGATAAAAATATTGCCTTTATTATCTTCCAGAAGATCATAAGCGGAATCATCAGCCAAACCTTCCCTGGTGGTAAATGAACTGAAGGTTGTCCCGTCAAAACGACTTACTCCCCCGCCCTGGGTAGCAAACCAAAGCTTACCAGTTTTATCTTCCAGGATACTCCAAACGATGTTGTTTGACAAACCATGTTCTGTGGTATAATTAGTAAATGATTTTCCATCAAATTTTGAAACGCCTCCACCTGCTGTGCCTATCCATAAATCTCCTTTGCTATCTTCAAAAAGGCTATACACGGTATTTCCAGCCAAACCCTGTGTAGTGGTGAATGCCGTAAAACTCCCCTGACCCTCTGGCATGATATTTCCATCGAATTTAACCAAACCACCACCGCCGGTTCCAAACCAAAGGTTTCCTATGTCATCTTCAATAATGGTATATATGACATCATTTTGCAAGCCATTATTGGCATTGTATGTTGTAAAAGTTGCATTTCGGGACCCATCAGAACCTTCCTGATAGAGGGAAACACCACCTCCACCGGTACCAAACCATAGGCGGCCATTGCTGTCTTTGAGTGAACTTATGACAAGTGAATGCGCTAAGCCTTGATCATAGCTAAAATTGGTAAATGTTTTCCCGTCATATTTCGAAACGCCTCCGTCATTCGTTCCAAACCAGAGATTCCCGGCATTATCCTCAGTGATACCGTAAACGCTATTTGCTCCAAGACCTTGCTGCATGGTAAAAATGCGAAAAGCAGTCCCCGGGAAAAGGGTTACCCCACCTCCTGCTGTTCCAACCCAGATATTTCCTGACCGGTCTTCAATAATGCTGTAAACCATATTTACCGGTAAGCCCTGGGAAGATGTGAAATTTACAAATTGCTTTCCATCATATCTGGAAACCCCACCTCCACCGGTAGCAAACCAAAGATTTCCTTTCCGGTCCTCAATGATCTTCCAAATCTCTTGATGCCCCAAACCATCAGCTATCGTATAATTGGTAAAGAAACCATTAGTCCCTGATTCGGACTTCTGCTGATACTTTGACACACCACCACCGCTTGTTCCGAACCAGATATTGCCAGAAGAATCCACGGTGATACAATTGACCGCATTATCAGCTAAGCCCTCTTCCGTGGTGAAGTTGGTAAAAGATGATCCATCGTATCTGCTGACACCATTATTGCCGGTTGCAAACCAAATATGTCCTTTATTGTCTTCCGCAATTTTGATGATGGAATTACCTGGCAGACCATTTTCCCGGTCATAATTACTAAAGGAGGTGCCATCATATTTTGAGGCACCTCCTTTTGTTGCGATCCACATATTGCCCTTGCTATCGGCAGTAAGACCATACACAATATCATTAGCCAAACCTTCCAATGTTGTAATATGTGAAAATGCATAGCCATCATATATGGAAACGCCACCTCCATCCGTCCCTATCCAAATATTGCCTTCAGCGTCCTGGGCCAGACAGTGCACCAGGTTATTGGAAAGGCCATGTGCGGTATTGAAATTGGTAAACGACATCCCATCAAATTTGGATATGCCTCCACCCCAGGTGCTAAACCATAAGTTTCCTGACGCATCAAGGAGGGATGAAGTAATATTATCCAGGGCCAGGCCATTATCTGTAGTATAAGTATACAAGTGGGGAAAGCCACCTTCTCCCAGAAAATAATAATTCCCTTCCTTGTCATAAACAGGCTGCCCCATTTCATCTTGCAGCGTTGGTCGCTGAGTGATTCCGGGAGGGATTATTTTACGGATATTATTTTTTTGATCTATAAACTCATAAGCCTCGTGATCGCTAATCGGTATCTTGATTGATTTTGGGATTGAGGTATCCTTTAACATGACTCTTTGCGGTTGAAGAGAATCAGGTAAGTTTTCAAGCGTTGTGATCACTGGTGAAAGATGGAGTAAATCAGCCGGAGAAAGATGATCCTGGTTGGTATCATTTTCACGCTGAATGTTGCAGGCGCCCAAAAGCGTCCAAATACACACCAAGCTCAATATTTTATATCTCATCATGCCCATAATAAGGGAAAATTGCCATTTATTCATCCCTGACGATAATCCTTGGCGGCGATTGCCCCCTGGCATAGGACATCGATGCGTGCACAAAAACCGCATAAGGGAAATTACCCGTGGGACTATTCGCTGAAACGGCCATTACCAGAGGGTTACCGGCTCGCAAAACTTTAATGCCATCACCGAAGATCCGGGAATCAGGAAACTGAAAAGAGGCATCCGAGCCTTCTACAACCCATCTGATCCGATCGCCCCTTCTTAATGTCACATCACTTTTGGAATAATCATCCTCAAAAACAACCCTCCATTCATCATTAATCAATTTAACAACCAGGGTATATTCCACCCTCCTCTGCTCCTGATCCTGTTCGACATTACCATCACTGGGGAAGAAAGGATTCCCATAAGTCGAAAGGATAGATAAAAAGGAAATTAAGAAACTTGCGATAATGTTTTTGTACATCATGATCGTAGATTTTAAGTAGTTAAAAATTTAAATATTAACATGCATATTGATTTTTAGTTTATTCTATTCGTTATTAACCGGAAGGGATTGTAATGATGAATATGGATCCCTTACCTTGTTTGGTCTCCACTCTCAACTCCCCACCATGCGCTTTTACAATATCATAACTCAAACTCAACCCTAACCCGGTTCCCTGGCCGGTGGGTTTTGTGGTGAAGAAAGGTTGGAAAATTTTGTCCAAAATGTGTTTCGGAATTCCATTTCCGTTATCTTTTACTGAAATAGAAATCTGATTATCCATCCTTTTTGTACTTACCGAAACAGTAGGATCGTACCCATCTTTCAATTGTTTCTTTTTTTCATCAACCACATAAAATGCATTGGTAATTAAGTTAAGTATCACACGGCCAATATCCTGCGGAATGACATTTATCTTTCCAATAGTTTCATCAAAATCGGTATTCATTTTTGCATTGAACGATTTATCTTTTGCCCGCAATCCGTGGTAAGCCAGACGCAAATATTCATCGGCCAAAGCATTAATATCCGTTGGTTCTTTTACACCATTGCTGGTTCGGGAGTGTTGCAACATGCCTTTGACTATATCTGCGGCGCGTTTACCGTGGTGGTTGATTTTTTCGAGGTTTTGCGAAATGTCATTCAGAATTTCATCCTCCAACGCGTCATCCCTTTCGCCCTGCCCGACTTCATCGTTCAGGCGGGCTTTATCCTTTATCCTTTCACCTTTAATTTCTTCCAGAAGCTCCCTGCTGATTTCCGAGAAGTTATTTACGAAGTTCAACGGGTTCTGTATTTCGTGTGCAATGCCGGCAGTGAGTTCTCCCAGCGAGGCCATTTTCTCAGCCTGTATAAGCTGGGCCTGGGTGGATTTGAGTTCTGATAATGTTTTTTCAATTTGATTTTTAGCTGTTTCCAATTGTTTGAAATCCTCGTAACGGGCAAAAGCAATTGAAAACGATTCGGCTAAAGCTTTTACCAGTTCCAATGCTTCATTTTCCAGCGGAGAACTGTTACCAACATACAACATTCCCTGTTTAAAGGGAACAAAATGCAAATGGAGCGACTCGGGCGGTTGGGCTGCTCCCTGGTAAGTTTCCCGGTTGCTTAACTGCCCCAGTTCAATCATCGATTTCATCCAGTTGATAAACTCTTGTTTGTTCCAGTGTGTTTTAAAAATAATTCCCTGCCGCCAGTGTTCAACTGTATTGATTGCCAGTTTGCTGGAGTGAAAAGATAAATCGAGCGCGGCAAGCGAATGTCCGTCGGGAGCCGAAAGGTAAACCTGGATTTGGTCGGTTTCTTCGTTCATTATAAAAACACCACAACGCACAAAAGGTACGCCTAATACAGTAAGTTCATGCCAGATTATTGGCGTAATACGCTGCAGATCATCAACTGTTCGCATGGAGGCAATTTCGGCACGGACACGATCGAGCGATGCCCGCCGCACCGCCTCCCGTGCATTGGCCTCGGCATCTTTTAAATCTTTGTAACGTTTGTATGTTAAACTTAAAACTGTAGTGAATTTGCGGTAAATATTTAATTCATTTTCCTTCATTTCCTTTTCAGTCCAGGCATACACGCCACCTTCAGGAAAGAAAAAGAAATAACCATGCTGAACCAGATTGTTTGGGTATTCGGGGAAAGCAATTTGCGGACGCAATAATTGGTTGTATTCTTTTATTTCGTTTCCCCTTAAAACAGGGTGAAATTCTTTTTGCAAAATCCAGTTGTCGTAAACACCATCCAGCACCCAGTGTCCTTCCATTTTTAATTTCCCGATAATTTCGATGGAATTTCCCTGTTCCATGGTATTCATGGTTGAAAGCTCGGCGAGGCGGTTTTTTTGCAACAGTCCCACGCCGCATCTTCGGGGTGTAATGCTGAACTGTTCCAGCTCGCGGTAAAAAGCGCCAATTGTAGCATTCAAATCTTCGGAACTGTGCATTGACATTGCCTTGCTGCGCACCCTTTCCAACGCTGCCTCAATCTGCGCTTCCCTTGCCTGAGCTTCGGCTTTTTGAAGATCGAGGAAACGGGTATAGGTTTGTTCAAAAACATGGCCAAATCGGATGGCAACTGCATTCTCTTCCTCTGAAAATGCCTCATTGCTAAACCTTTGTAGCGCCAATCCGGAATTTTTATGTAATACTACGGATTGAGACCATCCGGGAGCATTTAAAAGAAACTCTTTCCTTGACTCGGGAATAGATTTTAAATCAGATTCAGCGAAGACGAAGTTTAAATATCGATCCTTTTCTTCTTTTGTAAAGCTTATGGTAAAAAATTCTATTTTTTTCTGGTAAGCTTCTTCCATTTTTTCAAATAGCCGATGTTGCATTCGCGGAATAAGAAATTTATTGCTGTATGTTTTTCCCGGTATTGAAAACCACGTGCAATAGGAACCTGATTTTTCATTCAACTTTATATCGGTTATCAATCCTGTATTATCTGACCGGATGCCCAGGTTGGTGATTTCAGCATTTATCTGTGCGATCACTTCCGCGAGTTCTTCACTTTTTTGCATGCCCATTGTCCGCGATCTTACTCTTTCCAACGCTGCTTCAATTTGTGCTTCGCGAGCCTGTGTTTCCGCTCTTTGCAGGTCGAGGAAGCGGGTATAAGCTTGCTCAAAAACTTTGGCAAAACGTTTCAAAATAGCGGCTTCATCTTCTGTAGGCACTACCCCGGTGTGCGAGGGAATGAGAATGGCTGAATTTTTTTGCCAGGCAAAGGAAAGGATGTGTTTGTCGTTTTGAAAAACCCACTGTTTAAAATCTTCAGGAAAATACCTGTAATCTGAATGCTCAAAAGCATGCTCAAAAAAACTATTCTTATCCTCAACTGAATAAGCTTTTGAAAAATATGCATCTCCACTCTCTTTAGATTCCCAGGCTTCCCTAAAAATGAGATGGTCAAACCATGGAAGAAGGTAACTGCCTGCCATTTTAAAATCCGGAGAAACGATCCAATGCAAGACATCTTTTGAATCTTCAAAATAAGTACAAAGTACAACACCATTGGCATCCAGCACTACATCCAGTTCTGTCAGTTTCTCAACAATCACCGTAACCACTTCTCCCAGTTCGTTTGTGGAATGCATGGCAAGTGAACGGCTTCTCACTTTTTCCAATGCAGCTTCAATCTGCGCTTCCCGTGCCTGTGCTTCGGCTTTTTGGAGATCGAGGAAGCGGGTATAGGCCTGATTGAACGCAGCGGCCATTTTCAAGACGATGGTTTTTGTATCCCCGGAGGGAGGGCTTACCAGATCGACACCCAACAAGCCATTGGAAATTCTGGCACAAGCAGTCCACTGATGGGTTAATGCCCCGCCAGCCAAAGCTTCTCTAAAAACGCTGGCAACAGCAGGATTGATTTCTTCCAGCTCATAAACGGCCTTCTTCAGTTTTTCAAGGGGATAATCCGCCACAAAGTAGTTCAGGTCAGTTTGCAGGAGAATTTGAAACGGTTCTCCCAACATTTCATACTTTTTAAAGTTGAATTGAAGCGAATAACTATTCTGGTTTCCCATATTTCCCGGACTTGAAAAATCCCAGGCATTCACCCATCCATTTTCATTTACCAAATAAAAAGTCACTCCGGTGAGGCCTGGTATCTGAAGCAGATTAAGCTGATTCAGGATTTCTTTATTCACCTTATCCAGGTCATCGGGGTGTTGCATGGCCATGGCTTGTGTCCGCACCCGCTCTGTTGCCGCCTCGATGGCCAATTCGCGGTTTTTGATTTCCAGTTCGGCTGTGCGCCGTTTGACTGCGTCGCGAAGCTCAATATTTTCTTTGTTTATTTTGTCAATTGCCAGTGTTTCACCTTCCTGAACACGCATATCAGGCAGCGAACCATGCTGCTGCACCACTTTCCAACCCGTTTCGGTTTCTCGAATCAAAGTGGATATCCTGATTTTTGAATAGAAATTCCAGACCGAATCAGCCAGAACATAAATATCACAATGTTCATTCACAAGCATAAGCTGATCCACGGGAATAACTTCTATTTGCCGGTTTCTCAATTCGGCTTTTCCCACTATTTCTTCAATCTGCCCCTTTAAAAAATTGATTCCATCGGCTTTGGTATGGCAAACTTCGGATTCCGAGGTGCCAATCATCTCATAGGTTTCATCGAGCGTTGAAGCAAAAGTTTCCAGGTCTCCGTTGGCATAACTTTCCCAATAGGTTTCGTAAACTTTTCGGGCTGCTGTTTCTCTTTGGATGCGTTCGTATTCAGACATTTTGAGAATATTTCAGATTTTAGTTTTTTAAAATATTTTGAATCTCGGTTCTGATCGAATCAAAATCAATGGGTTTTGTAAAAAACTCCTTTGCCCCCGAATTCATGGCGCGGTCATGGTTTTCAGCATCACCATATGCAGAGATCATGCTGACATGGATTTTTGGAAACTCATTTTTTACTTTTTCCAGTAATTCAAGGCCGGTCATTCCGGGCATGTTAATGTCGGAGAAAATATACATAACCTCCGGTGGTTTGTGGCTTCTCAGTAAATTGAGCGCTTCATCGCCCGAAAATGCAAACTCGAGTTCAAGAAGCCCGCTGCGTATTTCTTTTCTGAATTTTTGCCGGAATAGCATTTCGACATCTTTTTCATCATCTACTACCAAGAATTTCATATTGTTATTTTTTTTGAGCAAAACATTACTTATATGGGTAACTGCTGTTGCAACAGTTTTACTCATTCTGCGCCTAATATGTATTTAAGTCCATCATAGAAACTTGGATAAGGTACGTGACCGTAATTATCATAGGTTACATACTTAAATGAGAGTCCGTCTCCTAATTCAGATCCTACTTTTTTAGCAAATTCAAGCATGGCAAAGTGAACTTCTTTTTTTTGGTCGTAAGGGTCAGCTAAAGAGTTTGCGACAAACAATTTCTTCCCATTAAATTGTTCTTTATTTTTAAATGCGTTGTCGGCTAAACCACTGAAAAATGAATGCATATCTGCATACCACCCTGCACTATTGCCAATATAGTTGTCAAATAATTCAGGCCTTTTCAGGAAAGCATACATCACAAACAATCCGCTCAGAGACGTGCCTCGGATTGTTCTTTGTCCATTTGAACGATAATTTTTATCAATATGTGGTATGAGTTCCTTTTCAATAAATGAAAGGAAATGGTCGGCTCCTGGATTATCCACTTTGTAAGTTGGGGTGCTCAATGGCATCATATCTCTGTCACGGTCTGTATTGTTAATTGCCACAATTATCATTTCCGCTCCGAGATAACGGGTTATTACAATGGCATTCAAAAGTGACGTTTCGCTCCCGTCCAATAGATAAAGAACCGGATAGGATTTGTCGGCAGTTCGATAATCTCCTGGAAGCGATACAATGAGTTTTCTATTTTCATTTAAAATTTTAGATTGAATGCTATCCTTAACTCCAACCTTAAAATTCACATCTTGGGAATACCCAATTCCTGTTTTCATTAAGCCTAGAAAAATAATCAATAATATATTTTTTCTCATAATGTGATTTTTCAAATTGTTGCTAACTGCATTATAAACTCACTTCCTTCTCCCTCATTTGTCTCAACCTTTAACTCCCCACCATGTGCTTTTACAATATCGTAAGCCAAACTCAATCCCAAACCGGTTCCCTGCCCGGTGGGTTTGGTGGTGAAAAACGGTTGGAAGATTTTGTCCAACACACTTTTTGGTATTCCGTTCCCATTATCCCTCACCTTTATTTCGACTTTATCACCCAGCTTTTTTGTACCAATTGATACAACAGGTTCATACCCTTCCTTGTTCGATTGCTTTTTTTCGTTTACCGCATAAAACGCATTGGTAATCAGATTCAAAATCACCCTCCCAATATCCTGCGGAACTATATTGATATTCCCGACGCTTTCATCGAAATCAGTTTCCATGTTTGCATTAAACGATTTGTCTTTTGCCCGTAATCCATGATACGCCAGTCGCAAATATTCATCGGCCAGGGCGTTTATGTCGGTTGGTTCTTTTACCCCGCTGCTGGTTCGCGAATGCTGGAGCATACCTTTTACAATAGCATCGGCGCGTTTGCCGTGGTGAAGGATCTTTTCAAGATTCAGTGAAATATCATTCAGAATTTCACCTTCCAGTTCTTCATTCCTTTCACCTTTATCCTTTAGCCTTTCACCTTTAATTTCTACCACCAGTTCGTTGCTGATTTCCGAGAAGTTGTTCACAAAGTTGAGAGGATTCTGTATTTCGTGGGCAATACCGGCGGTAAGTTCACCGAGGCTAGCCATTTTTTCGGAATGGATAAGTTGGGATTGGGTGGATTTAAGATTTTCGTGGGCGACTTCCAGGTTTTGGTATGCTTTTTCAATTTCCTTTGCCTGGGCTAACTCACGTTCACGGTTCCGTTCTTTTTCAGCCTTGAGCAAACGTCGGCGTTGAAAACGATCGATACCAAATACGGCAGAAATAAATATCAAACCGTAAATGCCATAAGCCCACCACGTTCGCCACCACGGGGGTAAGATAATGATATTAATTTTTTTCTCTGCCAATGCACCGTTACTGGTTACTGCTTTTACACGAAATACAAATTTCCCCGGTGGAACATTGAAGTAATACGCTCTTCGTTCTGAGTTTCCCTTCCGCCAGTCAGTGTCATAGTTTTCCAACATGCACGAGTATTTGGTTTCTTCAGGATTTGAATAATCCAATGCGACAAATTCAAATGTAAAAACGTTTTGATTGTAGTTTAACAGTATTTCCTTTGCCTGTAACAGGCTCTCTTTCAATGGGCTGTCAATTCCAGGTATTATCGGTTTATCTGCCAAAAGAAAATCTGTAAAAACAAAATTAGGGGGTATAGCATTTCTTGTAAATTCTTTAGGATCAAATGAAAAATAACCAGTTTCATTGCCAAAATACAAATACCCATTCCGCCCCTTATATACCGAGTTCCATACCAAATAATTTTCAATTCCATTGTTTTTATCATAAACCAATGTTGCATTCCTTTCAGGGTTCAGTCTTACAATGGTATTATTCGCGGTGCCAATCCACAAATATTTTTGGTTATCCTCAACTATACTAATTATTCTTGAGATTCCGGAAAAAGTGAAAGGATCAGTATAAGGCATAAAGTTCTCTGAATTTCGGTCGTACTTATAAAGATTATCCAGACAGCCTGCCCACAGAACGCCATCTGTATCTTCATAGATACAACTGACATCCTTGCCATTTAGCATGTTTTTGAATTCCCCGGTTTCGGTATTAAACTGATATATTCCGCCACCATTCCAGGTGCCTATCCAAAGTGTACCGGTTTTATCTTCGAGAATAGATGTGATGCCGTTTTTTCCAAACTCAGTAGTATCATTTGGATAAATAAGAAAATCCGTGACAGAACCTGTTTTTCGATTTAAAAGGCTTAATCCACGCGCCTTCCCAATCCAAAAATTCGCTTTCCTGTCTTCGTAAATTGTCCAAACATTGTTCCCTGAATTATACTTGTTGCCGGGATTTATTTTATAATTGGAAAAACTTTCTTTCTTTTTATCCCATAGAAATAAGCCATCTTTACTGCCAAACCATACATTTCCCTTTCGGTCTTCTTTAATTATTTTTACAGAATTATAACCAGTTGAAGGATTATGGTCAATAATATTTCGTTTAATTATTCCATTGATTTTATCTTCGCGAATGAGTTCCCTTTCAGTTAACATCCAGAATGTTCCGTCAGGTTCTTCAAAAAATGAATTGATGTGATTGCTTAATGTTACGTAATGAGGAATTTTATTTTGGAAAGGATTTATACGGTAAAGAAAACCTGTTAATGAGCTAATCCAAAGTACACCATCACGCGATGTGTATGATTGCCAGGGAGTTCCCCCATCATAATCATTATTGAAATATTTACTGGATTCAAGATAAGTTGTTTTACCTGTTTTAGGATCATAATAATTCAAGCCGGCATGTAAAGTTGCAATCCAAATAGCTCCTGTGGCATCTTCCTGTATAAATGGGATGAATTCTATTCGTTTGTATTCTTCGCTTAAATTATCAAAGGGGGGGCGGCTAAGTTTTTCAGGATTTTCAGGATCGTAGGTATGGCGAATAAAAGTTCCCTTTTCCCTGTCCATAGTGTGTAATCCATCACCGGCTGTGCCTATCCAGAATGTACCTTTACTATCCTCGAAAATTGCAGATACCTTGTTATTTATTAAGCTTGCCGGATTATCGGGATCGTGCATAAACCGGGTAAATGTTCCTGTCTTTTTATTCATTCGGTTTAATCCGCCAAACTCTGTACTCTTTTTATCACTATTCCAAATCTCACCAGTACCTATCCAAATGGTGCCTTGTTTATCCTCATAAACCACGTGTACATGATTGTGGCTTAAACTTGTAATATCACCGGGAATATTTTGATAGGATACAAACGAATCAGTTTCTTTATTGTAACGGTAGAGTCCATTAGATGCAACCCACAGAATTCCTTCAGAATCCACTAACATTGAATTAATCCAGCTCCCTCCCAAACTATCAGGAATATAATGTTTAACCTGTCCTGTTGCAGGGTCAAAACATTCAATTCCATATCCCATAGTGCCAATCCAAATTTTACCGGTTTTATCCATGCATATTCTTGTTAAAGAATCGCTAACAAGAGAATTGGCATCCAGTGGATTATGGTTATATGAAATCATCTGATTGCCATCAAATTTATAAAGCCCGTTTCTTGTGGAGAACCACATATATCCATCTTCATCCTGTGCAATACCTTCTACAGTTATAAAGGTTTTGCCATCAGGAGGGAGTACTTTTTTAAATACTGCAGGTTGGCCAAATACATAAATAGTAGCCAGATTAAAAAGAATTACCAGTATTTTTAATCGCGTTTTCATATGCTAAATTTTAAGTTATTGGTAATTGAATAATAAACTCCGTTCCTTCCCCCTCTTTCGTCTCCACCTTCAGCTCCCCACCATGCGCTTTTACAATATCGTAAGCCAGCGAAAGCCCCAAACCCGTTCCCTGACCAGTTGGTTTGGTGGTGAAAAAAGGTTGGAAGATTTTGTCTTTTATTTCGGGAGGGATACCGGGGCCATTGTCCTTTACAGAGATTTCAATCCGGTCACCCAGGTTTTTTGTGGAGACGGTGACGGCGGGTTTGTAGGGCTCCAAGCTATCTAACCCTGACAGGGTTTTTTGCCGTACGTGAAGAACTGCCAGGGTTTTTTGCCGTACGTGAAGAACTGCCAGGGTTTTTTGCCGCTGCAAAACCGCATAAAACGCATTGTTTATCAGATTCAGCAAAACCCGGCCAATATCCTGGGGAATTATATTTATTTTGGGAAGGTTGGGATCGAAATCGGTTTTATAATCGGCATTAAACCCCGCCTGGCCGTCGGACAGGGATTTGTCTTTTGCCCGCAGACCGTGATAACTCAACCGCAAATATTCATCAGCCAAAGCGTTGATATCTGTGGGTTCTTTAACTCCTGAACTGGTTCGCGAATGTTGTAACATTCCTTTTACAATATCTGCAGCGCGTTTGCCGTGGTGGTTTATTTTTTCGAGGTTTTGTTCAATATCTGCGGCAATTTCCTTTGCCATCTGCATATTGCCAACTGCCAACTCCTCATTCATTTCACCAATTAGCTCCTTACTCACTTCGGAGAAATTGTTGACAAAGTTTAACGGATTTTGGATTTCGTGCGCAATTCCAGCGGTGAGTTCACCCAGTGAGGCCATTTTTTCGGATTGAATGAGTTGTGCCTGGGTAGCTTTTAAGTTTGCCATGGCATTTTCCAATGCATGGGTTTTATTTTCCAGCTCAATCGTTCTTCTTTTTACAGCGTCTCTTAATTCTTTATTTTCTGTTCTGATTTTATCAAATGCTAAAGCCTCTCCCGGTTCTGTTTTGGAGTCGGGGTAAGAACCGTGCTGATGCACAACCAACAACCCTGTTTCGCTCCGTTGTATAATGGAAGAAATTCTGAATTTGCCATAGAAGACCCATTCATTTTCAATTTTGATGAAAATATCACTGAACTCGTGTGCCAAGATGTAAGGAGAGAGAGAAAACACCTGGATTCGCTTATTCCTAAATTCTGAGACCCCAACCATTTGGTGCACTACTTGCATAGTATAATCAATTATCTCTTTCTTACTATTCCATATTTCCTCTTCAGTACCACCAATATTTTTATAATCATCTGTTATAAAAGTTGACCATTTTTGGATATCCCCTTCCAAATAATTGTTCCAATAATTATCCATGAACGCCTTGATCTCCTCTTCCAATTCTTTTGTAATAACCATATTCAATTTATATTATATAGGTATTGAAATAATGAATGTTGTTGCTTTTTCTTCTTTGGGCTTCAGTCTAATCTCACCTCCATGAGCCTTCACAATATCATAACTCAAACTCAAGCCCAAACCTGTTCCTGAACCTGTCGGTTTAGTGGTGAAAAAGGGTTGAAAAATTTTGTCTTTGAATTCTGAAGGTATGCCAGGGCCGTTGTCTTTTACGGTTATTTCGATTTTATCACCCGATTTTTTCGTGCTTACTATTACTTCCGGCTTATAGTCAGTACTTCCAACTTCGTGCTTCGTGCTTCGAGCTTCCGACACTGCATAAAACGCATTGTTAATCAAATTCAGCAATACCCTCCCAATATCCTGAGGAATGACCTTGATTTTGGGAAGATTTGGATCGAAATCAGTTTCAAACTTTGCGTTGAAAGTTTTGTCTTTGGCTCTTAATCCATGATAGGAGAGGCGTAGGTATTCATCGGCCAAAGCGTTAATATCGGTTGGCTCTTTCACACCGCTGCTTGTTCGGGAGTGTTGTAACATTCCTTTTACAATATCTGCTGCACGCTTGCCGTGGTGGGTAATTTTTTCGAGGTTTTGAATAACATCATCAGATAACTCGGTTGCAAGTTGCAGGTTACCGGTTGCAAGTTCTTCTTTCAATTCGTGAAGCAGTTCGTTGCTGATTTCCGAGAAGTTGTTAACGAAATTCAGCGGATTCTGGATTTCGTGGGCAATGCCGGCGGTGAGTTCTCCAAGCGATGCCATTTTTTCGGATTGGATGAGTTGGGCCTGAGTGGATTTGAGTTCTGATAATGTTTTTTCGATTTGATTTTTAGCTGTCTCCAATTGTTTGAAATCCTCGTAACGGGCAAAAGCAATTGAAAAGGATTCGGCCAAGGCTTTTACAAGCTCCAATGCTTCATTTTCCAGCGGGAAAGCGTTTCCAACATACAACATTCCCTGTTTGAACGGCACAAAATGCAAATGAAGCGACTCGGGTGGTTGCGCTGCTCCCTGGTAAGTTTCCTGGTTGCTTACCTGCCCCAGTTCAATCATCGATTTCATCCAGTTTACAAATTCCTGCCTGTCCCAGTGCGTTTTGAAAATAATTCCCTGGCGCCAGTGGTTTACAGTGTTCAACGATAATTCACTGGAATGAAAGGACAAATTGAGAGCGGCAAGTGAATGTCCGTCGGGAGTTGAAAGGTAAACCTGGATATGCTCAGTTTCTTCGTTCATTATAAAAACACCACAACGCACAAAAGGTACGCCTAATACAGTAAGTTCATGCCAGATTATTGGTGTAATACGCTGCAGGTCGTCAACTGTCCGCATGGAAGCAATTTCGGCACGCACCCGGTCGAGCGATGCCCGCCTCACCGCTTCGCGTGCATTGGCTTCGGCATCTTTTAAATCTTTGTAGCGTTTGTATGTTAGACTTAATACTGTGGTAAATTTGCGGTAAATATTCAATTCATCCTCTTTCATTTTCTTTTCTGTCCAGGCATACACGCCCCCTTCGGGAAAGAAAAAGAAATAACCGAACTGAACCGAATCGTTTGGGTACTCGGGAAAAGCAACCTGTGGCCGCAACAACTGGTTGTATTCTTTTATTTCGTTGCCGCGCAGTACCGGATGAAATTCCTTTTGTAAAATCCAGTTGTCGTAAACACCATCCAGTACCCAGTGTCCTTCCATTTTTAATTTCCCGATAATTTCGATGGAATTTCCCTGGTCCGTCGTACTCATGGTTGAGAGTTCGGCTACACGGTTTTTTTGCAGCAAACCTACGCCGCATCTTCGGGGTGTAATGCTGAACTGTTCCAATTCGCGGTAAAAGGCGCCAATTGTAGCGTTTAAATCTTCGGAGTTGTGCATTGACATAGCTTTTGCACGAACACGTTCAAGTGCGGCTTCAATCTGCGCTTCGCGTGCCTGTGCTTCTGCTTTTTGCAGGTCGAGAAAACGGGTGTAGGCTTGTTCGAAAACATAACCAATTCGCCTGAGTACTGCATTTTCCTCGTCTGAAAAAGGTATGCCATCGTAATTCGTAATGAGTAATGAAATAGTGTTCATATACACTTGAGACATTGCCAAGCCCGCACAACTCAAAATATATTTTTTCCTTTCTTCAGTAACCGTAGGTGCATGTTCGAAAAAATGCATCCAAAATTTATTCTTTTCTTCAAAAGAGTAATTATCAGCCGTAAACTGAAGTCGCTTTTTTTTAGCTTCCTTGAATCGGATAAACAAGGGATGATCAAAATAGGGGATAAAGAATTCTGTGGGATATGGCCTTCCGGGTATAGCCGTCCAAAAGATAAAATCATCACTCTCCTTATAATTCAGGCAGAAGTTGGCTGAATTAGTTTTAAAATTGAGCCGGACCAATTGTTCATATACCAACTGGATGACTTCCATAAGTTCGTCACTTTTATGCATAGCCATCGAACGGGAGCGTATTCGTTCCAATGCGGCTTCAATTTCCAGTTCCCGGTTTTTTAAAGCCAGTTCTTTTTTCAGTTCTTTGTTTTTTTTAATAAGTTGCTCCCTGGTAAGTTTATTCATTTTTAGTTGCTTGGAATTCCAGCTAAATACCTTGCATAAAA
Organism: Mariniphaga sp.; assembly: GCA_041686935.1. Lineage (GTDB taxonomy): Bacteria > Bacteroidota > Bacteroidia > Bacteroidales > Prolixibacteraceae > Mariniphaga. The sequence continues at coordinate 233,488 of JAWLCW010000001.1, forward strand.
AAGGAGTTGAATATTTACATCTCAAGAATCGGTCGCTGGTTGGAAAAATCCAAAAAACCATAATATCCGTTGCCTCTTCCTGTTCCACTACTGCCAACTCCTCCAAAGGGTAAAAAGGGTGAAAAATAATGCATCAGTGTATGGTTAACAACACTTCCTCCTGCAGTTGTGCTATTTAATACCTTTTCAGTTGCATCCTTGTCTTTACTGTATAGATAAAGCCCAAGCGGTCGATCTCCCCTATTAATAAATTCAATTGCATCGTCCAATGTTTTATAGGTTAACACCGGAAGTAACGGCCCAAATATTTCCTGCTTCATAATGGCAAGATCCGGAGTAACATTTTCAATCACAGTAGGAGAAATATAATTTTCAACATCATCCGTCTTTCCTCCAGTCACCAATTTAGCTCCATTTTCGAGCGCATCATCAAGCAGGCTTTTTATACGGTGGTAATGATTGCCGTTTACCAGTCTGCCATATTTTGAACTGTCAATACCAGGTCCGTCAGCACCATACGATGATTCAATATTGCCTTTCAAATGGGCAATAAATTCATCTTTGCTTTTCTCCGATACCAATATATAATCAGTAGTAATACAGGCTTGACCGCAGTTAAGAAACTTGGTCCACACAATTTTTCCGGCCGCATCGGCAAAATCAGCCGAATCATCAATTATGGAAGGACATTTACCACCAAGTTCCATTGTTACTGAAGCCATATGATTGGCAGCAGCTTTCATTACAATTTTGCCAACCCTGGTACTGCCCGTAAAAAAAATATGATTAAAAGGTAATTCTAATAATTCAGAAGCTGATTCTGCACCTCCTTCTTTCACAAAAACTTCATCTTTAGAAAATACCGTCTCAATAATTTCTTTTATTAATCCGGACGAATGTGGTGTAAGTTCGGAAGGTTTAATGATTGCAGTATTTCCGGCTGCCAAACATGCTGTTAATGGCCGAAAAGTAAGTAAGTAAGGGTAGTTCCAGGGTGTCAGAAACAAGCATACTCCTTTGGGTTCCAAAATTATTTTTGAAACTGATGCTTCGCCACCCAGAGACTCAGGTGTTGGAACAACCTGAGGTCTCATCCACGTTTCCAGATGGGTAGTGACGAAGTCTATTTCATCAGTAATCATACTAATTTCCAGTATTGCTTCTTCAGCAGGTTTTCTAAATTCGTTGTAAAGCGCTTTTTTTATATTATCAATGTTTTTATTTATTACATCCTTAAATTTAAGTAACCGGGAAATCCGTTCCTTAGCGGTTGATTTTTTTAATTGCAAAGCTTTGCGCTGCTGACTCTCAAATACAGCAGCAATGTCAATTCCCGAAATCGTTTGTGTTTCCATAATTTTTTCTTTTAAAATGAATAATTGTGCGAGTAATTTCAACTGAAATTAAATCGATTTCCTGCTAGTAAAATTAAATTCAGAGCTTTATACCTGTAATTTACGACAATTTTTATTAAATACAATTTTATCTTTTATTTATGCATTTCTATTTTTTTACTACAAGGGCAGAATTATAGTGAACGTAACTCCTTCGCCGGGTTTGTTGTCCAACTTCTCCAAAGGAGTTCTGACGGTTAACTCCCCTCCATGCGCTTTCACAATATCGTAACTCAAACTCAATCCCAAACCTGTTCCCTGCCCGGTGGGTTTGGTGGTGAAAAAGGGTTGGAAGATTTTGTCTTTGATGGAATCGGGAATACCGGGGCCGTTGTCGGAAACAGAAATAAGAGCCCCCCTGCCCTCCCGAAATGAATTCGGGACAGGCTCCGAAGGGGGGTTAAACGAAGTAGTTCTGACAATTACTTCCGGTTTATAGCCATCTATATTCAGCTTTGCTTTTTCGTTGACCACGTAAAACGCATTATTGATGAGGTTTAACAAAACCCTCCCAATATCCTGAGGAACAACATTTATTTTGGGAAGATTAGGGTCGAATTCTGTTTTAAAATCGGCGTTGAACGATTTGTCTTTTGCCCGCAGGCCGTGATAACTCAACCGCAGATATTCATCGGTCAGGGCATTTATGTCGGTTGGTTCTTTTTGTCCGTTGCTGGTTCGGCTGTGTTGTAACATTCCTTTTACAATGGCATCGGCACGTTTGCCGTGGTGGTTTATTTTTTGGAGGTTTTGAATTACATCATCAGCTAATTCAGTTGCAGGTTGCAGGTTACCGGTTGCAAGTTCTTCCTTCATTTCTTGAAGCAGTTCGTTGCTCAATTCCGAGAAGTTGTTGACGAAATTCAGTGGATTCTGGATTTCGTGGGCAATGCCGGCGGTGAGTTCTCCCAGGGAGGCCATTTTTTCGGATTGAATGAGTTGGGCCTGGGTGGATTTTAACTCTGTATATGCTTTTTCAATTTCGCGGGCATGTTCCAGCTCTTTAAGCTGGGCTTTTTGTTTTTCCTGCTTAATTACCCTATTTTTCATAAACGTATGAACCAAATAGACCCCCAGGCAAAACACGAGAGCATAAAGAACATAAGCCCACCATTTTTTCCACCAGGGAGGCATAATTGTCAATGCAATCTGTTTCTCTGCCCAAATTCCGTAACCATTGATCGCTTTTACCCGGAAAATATATTCACCTGGCGGAACATTGAAATAATAAGCTCTTTGATTGTAATTTATCTGACGCCAGTCCTTATCATAATTTTCCAGGTAACAGTACATTTTGTTGTTTCCGGGATTGGCATAGTCTATTTGCATGAAATCAAACGAAAAAACATTTTCATTGTATTGCAATTGAATCTTTTTTAAGTTTGACATTTGGCTCTGCAAAGGATCATCGTTGTCTTCGTTCACCAGCCGGTTAGTTACATTAAAACCCGTAAAAACAATATCAGGAGCATTAAAGGTATTCAGGAATTCGCCGGGGTAGAATGCATAATATCCATTTGCATTACCAAAATATATTTTTCCATCTCTGCCTTTATAACCCGAAAGATAAACCAATGAACTTCCATCCACTCCGTAATTTTCACCAAAAACACTAATTTCATTTCTAAGTGAGTTAAATTTTATAATTCCGCGAGTGGTGCTTAACCACAAATTTTTCTGATCATCTTCAACCATACAATAAACACTTGCAACATCAAGCATTTGATGCAAATGCCGCGTGTTAATAAATATATCATTGTTACGGTCATACCTGAAAAGGCCATCAATGCCTGCGGCCCAAAGAACGTTGTCGGTGTCTTCATAAACACATGAAATTCCATTTCCTGTAAGGTATGTTTTGAATTCTGCTTTTTCAGGATTAAACAAACTCACTCCACCTCCATTCCAAACTCCTACCCACAATTTTCCGGTATAATCTTCAATAACAGATGTTATGAGGTTACGATTGTTTTCACTTGAACCGGAAGGATAATAACGTGTTGCCATGCCTGTCTTCCGATCAAAAAGGTTGAGCCCGTTTATTGTGCCAACCCAAAGATTCTCCTTTTGGTCCTCATAAATTACCTGTACAGTATTATCACTTAAGCTTTGAATATTTTCCGGATTGTGTGTATAGTGAATAAATGTTTCGTTTTTGTTGTCCCAAAGGCTTAATCCACCCGGACTTCCAACCCAAATATTATTCTGTTTATCTGCATTTATACCAGATATATAATTGGTATTTGCTTCAGCCTTCCCGGTTTCAATTACATATTTTTGTGGCAATTCTTCATCCTCAACATACCTATAAACTTCATAGTCAGAGCCAATCCAGAATGTACCATCGGATTCTTCAAAAAAAGTTTCCACCTGCTTATCTTCAAAATCAAAATGTGGTATATTCCTGTGCAACAAATCGGTGTAATAAATACCGCCTTCTGTGCCGCCAATCCATAAAATTCCATCTTTCGATGTATATGTTGTCCAGGCCCCATCTTCTTCAAAGCCTGAGGCAGAATTTACTGTACGATTGTAATTTACAACTTTCCCTGAGTCTGAATTATAGGAGAACAAACCCTCGTGTAATGTGCCAAACCAAAAATTATTTTTTATATCTTGAGTAATAAAACAAATATGCTCATATTCAGGTGTTTGTTCAGTAACCTCAAGTGCACTGAATTTGTCTGGTTCTTCAGAATTATAAATCAAACGTTCAAAAGTTCCCTCGGCACCGTTCATTTTGTGCAGGCCCAATTTTGCTGTGCCCACCCACAGATTTCCTTTATCATCTTCAAAAATTGCACATATTTTATTGTTTGCCAGACTTTTGTCATTTTCCGGATCATGTACAAACCGGGTGAATGTGTTGTTATTTTTGTCCATCCGGTTCAACCCACCTTCGTCCGGACCGCCACCGTTGTCCGGATAAGGACTTCCCGCTCCTACCCAAAGCCTGTTTTTACTGTCCTCAAAAATTACTCTGACCTGATTACTGCTCAGACTGTTGGGATTTTCAGGATTATGACGATAGTGTATAAAACTGTTGGTTTTTTCATCATAACGGTCCAGACCACCATGCGTACCTATCCAGAGGTTTCCATCGTTATCCCTCAAAATGGCGGTTACGGTATCGTTACTAAGGCTGCTTTCATCATTTGGATTATGCTGATATTCAGCAAAAAGGCCTGTAGCAGGGTTAAATCTGGCAAGTCCGTTTCCCAAACTTCCAACCCATATCATACCAGTGCTGTCGGCAAAAATCGTTTCAAGCAAGTTGCTTTTAATCGAATTGGGATCAAGCGGATTGTTTTTGTAAGCTTCAAAACTGTTGCTGTCGTATTTATAAAGTCCTTTTTTTGTGGAAAACCACATAACTCCGTTTGCATCCTGAGTAATTCCGGTGATATGAAGCAGATTTGCTTCCCCGCTGGGTAAGGCTTTTTTAAAATTAACGTTCTGACTAAATGCAGGAATTGTAAACTTCATACAAAAAATGTACAGAACTACATGTGCATATAACTGTATTTTAGTTTTCATCGAATCTGTTTTTACTGTAACTCAATATAAAATATTCTTTGTCAATTTAATACTCATTGGTCTTTTTTTAAATGTATTTGAGTTCAATAATAAATTCGGTTCCCTTATTTCCAGTTGTATCCACTTTCTCTAAAGGAGACCTTACGGTCAACTCTCCTCCGTGCGCTTTTACAATATCATAAGCCAGCGATAAACCCAATCCCGTTCCCTGGCCGGTGGGTTTGGTTGTGAAAAAGGGTTGGAAGATTTTGTCTTTGATGGAATCGGGAATACCAGGACCGTTGTCGGAAACACTAATAGAAGCCCCCCTGCCCCCCGAAGGGGGGTTCAAGAAAGTAGTGCTGACTGTAACTGTCGGTTTATAATCCGTTTGGGAGTTCATAATCCCCCCTTCGGGGGGTGGGGGGGCTGTGACCGCATAAAACGCATTATTAATCAAATTCAGCAAAACCCTTCCAATATCCTGCGGAATGACGTTGATTTTTGGAAGGTTGGGATCAAAATCAGTTTTAAAATCGGCATTAAACGATTTGTCTTTTGCACGTAATCCGTGATAAGCCAAACGCAAATATTCATCGGCCAAAACATTGATATCGGTAAGTTCTTTTTGGCCTGAACTGGTGCGCGAGTGTTGCAACATTCCTTTTACAATGGCATCGGCGCGTTTGCCATGGTGATTAATTTTCTCAAGATTTTGCTTGATGTCGTCTGAAATCTCATTTGCCAACTGCATATTGCCAACTGCCAACTCTTCTTTCATTTCATCGATCAGTTCGTTGCTTATTTCCGAAAAATTATTCACAAAGTTTAACGGGTTTTGTATTTCGTGGGCAATTCCGGCAGTGAGTTCACCCAGACTGGCCATTTTTTCGGATTGGATAAGTTGGGTCTGGGTGGCTTTAAGTACTTCAAGCGCCTCTTCAACAGCTTTTCTTTTGTTTTCAAGTTCCTCAATTGTCTCTTCCAGTAAAATGGCAGTAGTGCGTTTTACCTTTTCGGTTCGGTCGAGTTTGAATTCGATAATGGTAAATTCTTTATCCACGTCCTTCAAAGATTTATTGATTAAAGCTTTCTGTTCATCAGAGATACATTCAATCTGCTGAAGGATGTCGAAGATATTTTGAAGATGATGATTCATTTATTTTTCCTTTAATGCCACCACGCAGCAGGTGTTGTTGTGATATTCATTTTGTCCCCTTTTCGATTTTCCATACTCTCCATAGGTGAAAAATCCGATTAAAGGGGCATTCCAAACCTCATTCACCCGTTCGATTTCTTCGCTGGTCATAGCACCGAATGACTTATATCTGCTGATGCAGGAAAACATAATGACCGCATCGGCATCCTGAAGCTGTTCATCTTTTACTTCGTTACACTCTTCAATAACGGTATCTATCACATCAAAGTCGGGTGGTAATGAAAAGCGTATTTTTGAGCCCTGCGGAATGTTACCTGCACAGACCAGTGAACGATCTTCGGCATTACCCATCATGGCGGTTCTCATCACCGCAGGTGCATTTTCTCTTTCCAGTTGAAGCGGATAATATGTAAAGAGATCTATATTGAAAACGGTGTTATTGAGAATCTGCTCATCCAGGCTGATCCCCAGGTATTTCATGACCATATCCAGCGCGGGTTTATCATCGATGGTATAGACGATATTGCCGGTACTTTTGGTGATGATTTTGGTGGTGCCAACTGCTTTCCATCCACAGGTGGCAACCCCTGATATATCTATCTTGTCCCCGTCAATTATCAGGCCTCCCAATCCGGTGATGCTGTTTTGACCATGTGTGAATGCTTTTGGTCCGGTAAATGACAGGTCATCGCCCGCCATCCCGCCAAAAATTGTAGCGGCACCTCCAAATCCGGCTTCAATGCCTTTAATTACTTCTTCGCCATCCATTTCTTTGCTCCATCCCGATGCAATAATAAATGCCGCATTCGCGAAGGTCTTTTTTCCCTCTTCTCCAAGTTGTTTTGCAATTTCAAATGCATAACGGTCTCTGGTTTCCAGAAACAATAATTTGAAACAGGATGGATGCATATCGAGCAGCATGATCACAATACTTTCCTCTTCTATTTCGCTGCTGATAAATTCACCGCAAGAAGTGGCGCCAAATATCTGAATTCCTTCATCATTCAATAGTTCACACACAGCTTCGATGTCCAGTTTGAACGACATAAATACGATTGCCAGTGTAGGCCTGTAACCATCTGCCAGACTTTCAGCCAATGCCTTTTTAATTTCTTCGGGTGCTTTTCCTTTTATGGTTTTAGCTTTCATCTCATTATAATTTTAAACTTTTAAAGGTATTCGATAGCTTGTCCCGATATTTCGGGAGAACTCGCTAGATAATGCCTTGTGTGAGAATTATTCTCATGCTCGTTTCATGTGTTCAATATTATTTTTCTTTAATTGCCACGCAGCAGGTAGTGATGTTGTGCATTTCCAGGTTGCCTCCGGTGGCCCGCGCCAGTTCGGCATTTGAAAACATGCCGGCCATGGGAACATTCCACACTTTTTTTATTCCTTCTAATTCCATATTCATCATGGGGCCGAAAGCCAATATTCTTCCGGCACAACTGAATACGATCAGAGCATCTGCCTCGGGCATTTCATTTTCTTTCAGTTCTTCAATACCTTTAACAACCTTATCCATTACATCAAAATCGGGAGGTATAGAAAAACGAACTTTCGAACCCTGGGGAACGGAGCCACTGGTATAAAATGAGCGGTCGCTCCAATCCACTACAAGTCCCGGGCGCATGACGGGGTCCCCTTTCTCCCTTTGAAGCTGAAGGGGCAGGTTTGCTGCAATTTCCAACAATAAATCTTTGTTATCAGGAGTAACATTTTCAAGTCCTCCATATTTAACAGTCAGGTCTAAAACCGGGACATCATCAACTGTGTACACATGGTTTCCTTCGCTTTTTGTCACTATTTTCTCGGTTCCTACAGCCTTCCAGCCACAAGTTGCTTTTCCTTTGATGTGGATTTTGTTTTCATCAAGCGCCAGGGCTACAATGCCACGGTTACTTTCCTTTCCATTGGTAAACACAAACTGCTCGGTGAATGTGTAGTCATCGGAAGCCATGCCGCCAAAAACATTAACTTCCTTGCCTACTACATCTTCAAACCCGAAAAGCAATTGCTCAGCATCGGTTTCCAAATGAGAACCTGAAATGAGGAAGGCGGGATTTGAGAATTTAGCCTTTGCTTTTTTGGCAATGCCCGATGCTGTTTCCCTGTAATTTTTTTCCGAAAATTCCTCAAAATAGATTTGAAAATAATCCCTGTTCAAATCCAGAAGTAGCATGACTACTGATCCTTTTTCTGTTAGTTCGTCAATGAACTCACCGCTTGTGGTAGCGCCAAAAATGACGATGTCTTTTTCATCTAAAACATTGCAAATCGCTATTCTATCCTGCGAAACGGATAAAAAAACAAAGGCGAGTGTTGGTTTGAACCCATCAGCCATGCTTTGTTCCAGCACCGATTTAATCTCTTCCGTTGATTTTCCTTTGATTGATTTTGCTTTCATGATTTTTGTAAGATTTATTTCTCTTTTAATGCCACACAACAAGTCGTCAGGTTGAGCAATTCCAGATTGCCACCCGTGGCCCTGCCCAGTTCTCCGGAGCTGAAAATGCCTGCCATGGGTACTTGCCATACTTTCTTTATGCCTTCCAATTCTTCTGACATCAGCGGCCCCAGGGCGATTATCCTGGCTGCGCAACTGAAAATGACCAGGGCATCTGCTTCGGGCATCCGTTCTTTTTTCAATTGTTCCACACCTTTCACCACTTTGTCCATCACATCCCAGTCCGGTGGAACGGAAAATCGCACTTTCGACCCTTCCGGTACAGAACCGTTGGAGATAAAAGAGCGGTCTGTCCAGTCAACAAACACTCCTGACCGCATTATCGGGTCGCCTTTTTCCCGTTGAAGTTGCAGCGGAAAATTGCATATCAGTTCCATATAAAGGCTTTCATTGTCGGGAGATACATTCTCCAATCCCCCGTATTTTGCCGTGATGTCCAATACCGGTATGCCTTCGACGGTATAGATATGGTTGCCCTCACTTTTGGTGACTGTCTTTTCTGTGCCTATTGCTTTCCAGCCGCAGGTGGCGATGCCTTGCACCTCCACTTTGGATTCATCCAACGCCAGACAGACTATGCCGCAATTGCTGATTTTCCCATTGGTAAAAACAAAGGTATCCTTGAAGCCTAAATCATCTCCTGCCAATCCTCCGAAGAGGTTGGTTTCCTGGCCGAAGACCTCTTCGAAGCCATGCAAGATTTCTTCCCCGTTCGTTTCGAGATGGCTGACACCTATTAAAAAGGCTGGGGTTTTAAAACTAACTCCCACTTTTTCTGCCATGATACGGGCCACCTCCCGATAGTTTTTATCGGGGTATTCTTCCAGGTGAATTTGAAAATAATCCGGGTTAAGGTCCATTAGCAGCATCACCCAGGAGCCTGTTTCCGTCTGTTCATCAATGAACTCGCCGTTGGTGGTGCAGCCAAAGATGACGATGCCTTCCGCATCCACGACTTCGCAAATGCCCTTCAGGTCCTGGTTTACGGAACTGAAAATGACGGCCAGGGTCGGCCTGAAGTCTGGGGAGATGTTTTCGGCCAATGCTGCTTTCAGTTCTGCGATTGATTTTCCTTTGATTGATTTTGCTTTCATTTCCTCAATTTTAGTGGTTAAAATTATTTCTCTTTCAATGCTACCCAGCAGCAGGTCATGTTATGAAATTCATTGTTGCCACCTGTGGCACGCCCATATTCACCATAAGAAAAGAACCCTGCCATGGGCACATTATACACACTTTGTATTCCTTGCAATTCTTCGGAAGTCATAGGACCAAAGGCATCAATGCGTCCAATACAGGAAAACATAACAAGGGCATCGGCTTCGGTCATTTCTGCTTGCTGAAACTGTTTTGCATTTTCGCTGACCTCGGTCAATACATCAAAATCTGGCAAGAATGTGAATCTGAATTTATCACCGGTCTTTATTTTACCTGATACAGTAATCCCTTTTGTGTCCATGTTAAAGCCCATAGTGGCTCGAATTATGCTGCTATTATCTTCCCTCAACAGGTTTAAAAAAATGTTCTTTATGTTGAAATCCTTGAAATCTTCCGGAGAAAGGCTTTCGCCCATATATTTCATCACAAGGTCAGTAGCAGGTTGGTTATCAATTTCAAGAATCCAGCTTCCTTCGGACTTCGTGATTACCTTTTCAGTACCAAAAGGCTTCATGCCAGTAGCGGCCCTTCCCTTTACCAATATCTTGTCTTCATTCATCACCAGCATCAGGATACCTTTGTTGGTAATGTTGGTGTTAGTGAATACAAAAGTTTCTTTGAACATCAGGTCGTCGCCTGCGGCACCACCCCAGATGGTTATATCATTTCCAGCCACATGGCTAACGGATTGTACAATTTTTTCGCCCAATCCCATATCCTGAGGTTTTTCGATGCTGTTGCTTAGCAAAAAAGCCGGCTTTTCAAAAATCGTCAATGCTTGCGCTGTCATTGCCTTAGCTACTTCCACGACATCACTACCCGTATACTCATCATACAATATCCGGAAGTTGGCCGGGTCCATATCCATTAAAAGGATGGAAATCGCTTCGTGGCTGATGTCGCTATCTGAAATCTCACCACTTGATGTGGCTCCAAAAACCTGAATATTTTCTCCGTCAAGTATGCTGATAATGGTATCTATATCTTGCTTTACTGAAATAAAAACCAGAGCGAGTGTTGGTTTAAATCCCTGCCCGTCCGGCAGGCGGGCGTCGGCCATACTTTCAGCTAGAGCTGTTTTAATTTCTTTGGCAGATCTTCCTTTGATCGATTTTGCTTTCATATTTTCAATATTTTATGATTGAATTATTTCTCTTTCAATGCTACCCAGCTTACTGTTGTTCCCTGAAATTCACAGCGGCCTTCATCCAATTTTCCAAATTCACCCAAGGAGAAATAGCCTATCATGGGCTTGCCCCAGGTGGATGCCAGACCTTCTATTTCTGTGGATATCAGCGGACCAAAAGTCCCTAATCTTCCTACACATGAAAAAACCAACAACGCATCGGCATCCGGCATCTCCTTTTCTTTACTGATCCTAGTACTGTCAATCACTTTGTCAATCACATCAAAATCCGGTGGCAGGGAAAAACGGAATTGATCTCCTTCATTTACACCACCTGCAATCATGACGGATTGATCGGCAGGATTGAAGAACAGCGCAGGCTTCATAATAGCATTTCCTGATGCCCTCTCAAACTGTAATGGATAGCCCAGGTCTGTTGGAATAAATTCACTTCCTTCTGAATTATCCCTTACTATATCATTCCCTAAGAATCTTTGAATGACATGCATCGCAGGTTCATTGTCAATGGTGAGCGCCCAGGCGCCTTCACATTTCGTGACTTTTTTGCTTGTCCCTACCGGCTTCCATCCTGAAACTGCCAGACCGCTTATCGAAACTTTGTCCTGATCCAGAATGAGTGCAAGTAATCCCCCCTTACTTGATGTATCATTAGTAAAAACGACCCCTGAAAAGTCATCCGGATCACCACAACCGCCACCCGCAATCATGATATCACGGCCTGCTGCATCCGTCAATCCTCTAATTAGATCATCGTGGGAAAATACGAAATTCACCGGTGCTATGATGAAGCCCGGATTTGAAAAAGCGGTCTTCCCGGATATGCCTGCATTATACCCGGCTTCGTAGACAGACGATCCCTCGTAATCGTTTAATACTATTTTGAAATGGTCCGGTTTTATATCCAGGAGCATCACCAGGATATCATCTTCTGTAATTCCGTCTTCGGAAAATTTATGGGGTGATGTTATTCCGAAAATTGCAATGTCTTTTTTTCTAAAAATTGACCGGATCGGTTCGGCATCTTCCATTTTGCTTATAATAATGATGGCAAGGGTCGGATTGAAATCCTGCCCGTCAGGCTGGCTGGCATTACTTGTGCTTTCCTCCAGTGCTTTTTGTATTTCTAAAGGCGTTTTTCCCTGGATTGATTTTGCTTTCATATTTTCAATATTTTATGATTAAATCATTTCTCTTTCAATGCCACCCAGCAACATGCCGTCGAGTGGACATGCTGCTGTCCGTTTTTGGCCCTTCCAAATTCCCCATAAGTAAAAAACCCGGCCATGGGGCTGTTCCATACCTCAGCCAAGCCTTCATTTTCCATAGTCACCAAGGGGCCAAGCGCAGGTTCTCTACCCGCGCAGGAAAATACCAGCAAGGCATCTGCATCTCCACCCGCTGCATTTTTGACCTCTTTTGCTTCATCGATGATTTCCTCCACAATATCAAAATCAGGAGGAACCGAAAACCAGAAAGTCTCGCCCTCCTTCATCTCCATGTCCATGACCAGCGCATTTTCTTCGTGATCAATGTTCATGGGTGACTTGATTAATATTTCATGGCTGTTTTCCCGCTCTGTGATGAATGGGTATTCGAATGAAAGCTCGTTTAAAAGGTGGAAATCCCGGTCTCCACCCTGTTCGCCTTTGCCCAGGTACTTCAGGTACATTTCCACTGCGGGTTTTCCGTCAATGGAATATAAAAGTTTGCCCTTGCTGTGGGTCACTTTCCTGGAAATCCCCAATTTTTTCCATCCGGTGATGGCCATACCGTTCATAGAAACTCTGTTAGAATCCAGAACAAGGGCGACAAGTCCATGATTGGTTTCCCGATTTTGGGTAAAAACAGCCGTACCTGTTAATGTAAAATCATCCCCGGCCATGCCTCCAAAAAAAATCTTGTCCCGGCCCATTGCTTCTGATAGTTCATGAACAAGCGTCATTCCGTCAAACATTTCTGCTAACGTTGTTACGCCGGTGCTGCAAACGATCAGGGCAGGCTTGGTAAACTGTGAAAATGCGGAATTTGCAACTTGCCTGGCTGCCTCCCGAATACCATGCTCTCCCATATCTTCAAATAAAATTGAATACGCATCCCGTGACAGGTTCATCAGCAGTATCACAATTTCTCCTTTGCTTTGGTGTCCATCAATAAACTCTCCGCAGGAGGTGGCGCCAAAGAGATCAATATTTTCTTTGCTCAGTATTTCGCTGACAGCATTACGATCCTGACTCACGGAAATAAAAACTACAGCCAAAGTGGGTTTAAACCCATCAGCCATGCTTTGATGCAAGGCTGATTCAATTTCTTCCGGTGATTTTCCTTTTATTGATTTTGCTTTCATTTTTTTCAATTTTAAAATGGTAACAGTATTATAAACTCACTTCCCTCTCCTTCTTTCGTCTCCACCTTCTCCGAAGGAGTCCTCACGGACAACTCACCTCCATGTGCTTTTATAATATCGTAAGCCAGTGAAAGCCCCAAACCGGTTCCCTGCCCGGTAGGTTTGGTGGTGAAAAAGGGTTGGAAGATTTTGTCTTTAATGGAGGCGGGAATACCGGGACCGTTGTCGGAAACAGAAATCAAGGCCGCCCTGCCCCCCGAAGGGGGGTTCAAAAAAGTAGTGCTAACTGTAACTGTCGGTTTATAATCCGTTTGGGCGTTCTTAATCCCCCCTTCGGGGGGTTGGGGGGCTTGTACTGCATAAAACGCATTATTTATCAAATTCAGCAAAACCCTTCCAATATCCTGAGGAACAACGTTGATTTTGGGAAGATTTGGGTCAAATTCGGTTTTAAATTGAGCGTTAAAACTTTTATCTTTTGCTTTGAAGCCATGATATGCCAACCGCAAGTATTCATCGGCCAGGGCATTGATATCGGTTGGTTCTTTTTGGCCAGTTGAGGTTCGCGAGTGTTGTAACATTCCTTTTACAATATCTGCAGCGCGTTTGCCGTGATGATTTATTTTTTCGAGGTTATGTTCAACATCGCCTGCAATTTCTATTGCCAACTGCCAGTTTCCAGCTGCCAGCTCGTCATTCATTTCGCCAATCAGCTCCTTACTCAGTTCGCTAAAATTATTGACAAAGTTGAGCGGGTTCTGTATTTCATGTGCAATACCTGCGGTGAGTTCTCCAAGGGAGGCCATTTTTTCGGATTGAACCAATTGGCTTTGGGTGGCCTTTAATTTCGATATGGTTTTGTTGAGCGCTTCGTTCTTGATTGCAATCACTTTGTTTTGCTCATCAAGTGCCAGCATATTCTTTGTAATTTCATTTCTGGCATTTTCTATGAGGCGCTTTTTTTGTTCCAGTTCAGCTATGGTATTGTTTAATACATTGGTAATGGCGCTTTTGTCCATTATGGTACGCCTGTACTTGAACTCCGCAATCTCCAGTTGCTTTTTTACCGGTTTAATTTCCTTTAATAAAAGCTGTCTGTCCTCCTCAGATATATCCAGGTTCATTATCAATTTCAGCAGTGCTTCCAAAATATATTAGTTTTTCTCCTTTAAAATTACCATTGAACATGTTTCGTTGTGAAAATCACAGAAACTATTTTTTGAGTATCCTATTTCTCCGTAAGTAAAAAATCCAATCAAAGGTTTATCCCAAATAGCGCGGATTTGTTCTGCTTCATTGCTGGTCATTGGCCCCAAAGCCAAATGCCTGGCTTTACACGAAAACATTAGTATTGCATCGGCTTCAGGAATAGTGGTTTTTAAACTTGAAATTTCATTGGTGGTATTTTCAACTAACTCAAAACCAGGGGGTACTGAAAATTTCACCTTGGATCCCTGAGGTATGCCACCGCCAAATATCAAAGACCTGTTTTCGTTATCGGCCATCATTGGTGACCTCAAAACCACATTGCCGTTTTCCTTGGTCAATTGTAAAGGGTACTGGGCAAAGTTCATTGCAACTACTTCCGAACGGTTATCCACATATCCCTTAAATTCAAAATATTTGATAAAAACATCAACAGCGGGTTCATCATCAATTGTGTAAACTACGTTGCCTTCTGATTTTGTGATTGTTTTTTCTATGCCAATGCTGTCCCATCCACTGGTGGCAAGGCCCTGTACATTAATTTTATCCCCATCAATAATCAATCCCATAATCGCATTTGAATATTCCCCGGCGGCGTTAAATACGAAAGTAGCTTTCATGGTCAAATCATCGCCTGCTAGTCCTCCATACAATGGCATTTGAGGGGCTTTTTCAAATACCCCTTTGACTATTTGTTCGCCATCGATTGTAAGCCCGCTTGAAACAACAATGAGCGAAGGATTATTGAAAATCTTTTGGGCATGATCAGCCAGGTTCGCGCAGGCTTCGTATGTGGAGCTGTGCGTAGTATCCTGCATCAATAACTGATAGTGGGTCTTTTTTATGTCCAAAAGCATGACAACGGTCGATTGTTCGGTCACTTCATCATCCAAAATCTCTCCGGCAGTAGTAGCACCAAAAATATCCACGTTTTGTGACGTGAAGAAGGTTATTAACTCATTCCTGTCTTGCACTATGGAACAGAACACAATGGCAAGAGTTGACGAAAAACCATCGCTGGTAGCTTGCGAAAATTTTGATTTTATCTCATCAATATTTTCTCCAAAAATATTTTTTGCTTTCATAATTTATGAATTAATTGGTTACTGATGTGGTTGTTCCGGATTTTACCTCTTCGGCAATTTCCGAAACATTTTTTGTGATAATTGATATTAACTGAGGAATAAATGAACCTTTAACTGTATTACTGAGCCAGGGATTCATAATGGTGGATATAATAAAATTAATGGCTGCGTTGGGATCGGTTACCACACCCAGCCGCTGACGCAGGTTGTCTATCAGTAAATCTCCGTCTGACTCGCGGGTAAAAGCGGATGAGGTTACCACAATTTCGGTATTCCTTGTATTGTCCTCGTAGGGTTTATAGCTGAATTTCCTGTATATTTCATTATTGAAGTCGTTAACCTTCTGCATATCACTGTTTGGCGTACCATCGCTGTTGCAATAATTGTACAGGTATGTAACAATGGTTTGGTCGCCGCCCAGCAATTTAAATAATTTAAAAGCCTCGGGGTCGGCAAGTAGCTGCTCATTGGTTTTGTTTACAATTCTGTCTCTGATAAATTCATACTGCTGTTGCACTTTATCCGGGCTCAGACCTTGTTGTATGGCAGGAATGGGAATAAGCGGAACCACAAAAAAGGGAAGGTCGGCAATATTTAAACACACCAGGGCTGCATATAAACGTTTTGCATTAAAGAAACATTCTGCGGTAAGCTTTCCATACCCATCCATATTGGGTCGTATCACCTTGTGGCTTAAATATACTGCTGCAGCTGCTGCTCCGGGTTTTGAGCCTTCTACACCATACACACCAACTGTTGGGTCAACGCCACCGTGATATACTACCGGCGCAGTAAATGAAACGAGGTTTCGCATGGCAGAATTGCGGTAACATAACCCTCCGGCCGGGTATGGCACATAGCCTGATTTATGTGGATCAATGGTTATGGAATCGGCATGATGTAAAACTTTGTACTGATTGGTTACATATTCGCTCATGGGCAGGGCTGCCATCCCGGCGTCGTCTATGTGTTTAAAAGAGTGTGGAGTGCTTTCATCACTGCTGTTCATCATCGTTTTGAAATACCCGCCCCAGGCAGCATCACCATGAATGGCAAATTCAAGGCCTTTTTCCCGGTATTCATCCCTCATGTTAAGAATATCGGCCAACGGATCTACGGCACTTTCTTCTGTTGTACCAATTATTGCTACAACATTCAATAAGGGAATTTTCTTTTCCAAACAAAGATCAAGCGATTTTCGCAGTTGGTTTAAATCCATTCTTGCATTTAAATCAACCGGAAGACTCCACATGTTTTCGGCGCCAATGCCTAAAATTGCAGCGCCTTTTGGCCATGAATAATGCCTGGTTCCGGAACAGATGGATACTGGAGATTCACAAATGGAGGGTAAATATTTATGTAAAATCTGATGATACCCGATTTCCTGAACAGAATATTTTGAAATAGCCGTGTTAATTGTATCTGAATCAATGCCGTACTGGGCATTTATCCGGTTGGGAATATCCAAAACATCATCAATGGACAGGTTAAGCACAGTCCAGTCGTTAAGAGTTGCAAGCGTTGCCATCGTTCCATTGGCAAGTTTTACCTTGAAATCTTTAATCTTTTGAAAAACAGGTTCTTTTTGTATGGCAGCACGTACACTTACCGGATAAAATTTTAAATTCCTCGCCATCCACAATCCTTCCAGGTTAGCCACTGAACCATCGCAGGTAATATGACCCCATCCTGTAATCCGGTTATCGGGCAATGGAGCTTCTGAAGAGTTTTGACCAATAGGTTCTACTGCATAACCCAACATTTTGCATAAATCGTTACCGACATACATTTCCAGCAAAGTAGTTACAGGGGAAGCTTCTGCGGCTACATTATTCTGGTTGTAGAGCAAAGCTGCAAAATAACCCAGAATACCCGGCATGGTTGTATCCCACAACATGTGCCCAATGCTGCGCATACTGAAAAAAGTTCCCGATTCCTGCAATTGCAGAATGAGTTTATCAAGCTCATTTACCATTGTTTGCATGGTATTTTTAAATCCCGGGGTATTTTGTTTAGCTGAATCAATATAGTCCGGATCATCCGGGTAATAATTTTTCCTAAATTGAATATTACCCTCAAGGGCACTGGTAAGCATCTTATGCAAAAACATGGCATTGCCGCCATGAGTGCCTAAAAATAAGGCTTCAAGTGTTTCTGCGCCTGGGCCTTCCAAACCAATTTGCTTTTCTTCAGAAAGATTTTTATGCGCATGTAATAATTGCCGGGCAAATTGTTCTGCGTGATGTTTAGATACCTGATGCATGTTAAAAAAATTTAATGGTTTATAAATGAATGAGATAAGTTACGATTTCCTTGAATAACAAATTGATTATTACCGAAATCCGACAATAACAATTTTATGAGTTAGCCGGTAAATTCGAATTAAAACAATCTCTGAATATTTTCCATACGCCATCTTCCTGTTGCCAGAGTTGAATCGATTTTCCAATATCCATATTTTTGCCACCCTGCTGGCTGAGTTTGTATTCGGTTTGAACACCAACAACACCAGTATTTCCATACACAATTGATGAGGTTACTTTATACTGTGTAAAACCCTGGCTAATGTATTCCTCCATGGTTGATTGAATATTCTTCCTTCCTTTTACTGACTCCCCGTTGGGAGCCATAAACTCTGCATCTTCCGTATAGCAATTGGAAACACCTGCCGCATCGGCATTGGCCATGGATTGTTCAAAAATACGGGTCGTCTTCTGAATGGCTTCCCGGGTTGAATTTAAATTAGAATCGGTTGCTTTTTTCATGATACTTAATATTTATGTTTAATAATACTGTAGTAACTATAATCCAGATGTATTTTTTTCATTTTACTGAACTTAAATTAAAATATTAAAAGGCGTATTAATCTTATATTGGAATATATATAGTTGATTTAATCTGATTGATCTCATTTTATTTACCTATTATGGAAACGACTTGTAATTTTTTTTCAAAATCAATAACACACTATAAGTCAAATAGTTTAAACACACAAAAGAAAGTTGAAAATTATACAGATAGTGTGATTGCTTTTTTCACAAAATTGAACTTTTGAACTTTTTTTAATAACATTTGATTACAACAAACGACGGGCTTTCTGTCGTGAATTTTGGCCTTATTTTTTGAAAAAACTTCATTTGGTGCAATATGTAAAATAAAAAATACATTTTCTTTTTGTACTATGAACAATTAAAAATTTTCATATCTTCACCCCTGAGAAATATTTTTTACCTAAATCAACAGTAATGAGAAGAGTAGTTTCGTCCCTGATTATTTTGTTAATCCTTTCATTTTCAGTTTTCGGACAATCGTTTCCTGTGCACCTGAACTCCATTGGGTTTTTGCCGGAGTATAAAAAAACGGCAGTCATTCCACACCAGTGTGAAACATTTAAAGTATTGAATACCGAAAACGGCAAAGAAGTTTTCTCCGGAAAAATAACCGGTCCGGCATTTCAGGAAGATGTAAACCAGAATGTATGGACTGCCGATTTTTCGGCCCTGAAAACGCCTGGAAAATATTACCTGGAAGTGCCGGGTGTGGGAAAATCAGTTGAATTTGAAATTGCAGACGATATTTTCCATTTTGCTGCCAAAACCAGCTACCGCGCCTTTTATTTATGGCGTTGCGGTATGGCGGTTCGCGGTGAATACGATGGAAATATTTATGAAACCGAAGCCTGCCACCTGAACGACGGATATGAAGATTATATCGGAAATCCCGGCTCACAGCGCGACGGCACCGGTGGCTGGCACGATGCCGGCGATCACGGCAAATACATTGTAAATGCCGGTGTTACAGTCGGCCTGCTGTTCTATGCCTGGGACCATTTTCAGGAAAACCTGGAAAAAATTGATTATAAACTACCCGAAACTGCTCCCGGCTTCCCTGAATTTCTGAAAGAGTTGAAATGGGAAACCGACTGGATTTTAAAAATGCAGTACCCCGACGGCTCAGGCAGAGTTTCGCACAAACTCACCCGTACCAGCTTTTCCGGGTTTATTATGCCGCAAGACGACCATGAAAAACGGTATTTCACCGAATGGAGTTCGGCTGCCACTGCCGACTTTGTAGCCATGATGGCCATGGCAGCACGCCATTTCGAACTTTACGACGCAGCTTATGCTAAGAAGTGCCTCGATGCCGCCTGGGTAAGCTACCGCTTTTTGCTGGAAAATCCGGAATATAAACGGTTTGTGCAGGGCGATTTTCGAACAGGGGGTTACCAGTCGCGCGATGTGGACGACCGCCTGTGGGCTGCTGCCGAAATGTGGGAAACCACCGGCAACCCGCAATGCCTGGCCGACTTTGAAAAACGGGCTGCCGAAATGGATTTCGAAATAGACGAAAACTGGGACTGGAGCGATGTTTCCAACCTGGGCATGTTCACTTACGCACTTTCAAAAAGAGGAGGCAAAAACCCGGAAATTGCCGGAACCATCCGGCAGAATATAATCGAAAACGCCGATGCTTTGGTGCAAAAAGCGCAGGAGGATGTATATAACCGTCCGCTGGCAGGGCGCTACTACTGGGGTTGCAACGGCACCGTTGCCCGCCAGACGGTAAACCTGCAGGTGGCTAACAAACTTCAGCCCAACAAAACCTACATTGAAACTGCGCTTGATGCTGTAAACCATATTTTCGGTCACAATTACTACAACCGTTCGTATGTAACCGGACTGGGCATTGACCCGCCCATGAATCCGCACGACCGGCGTTCGGGCGCCGACGGAATTGAAGCGCCGTGGCCCGGGTACATTGTAGGTGGCGGCCATTCAGCAACTGATTGGGTGGATGTGGAAGAGTCGTACAGCCACAACGAGGTGGCCATCAACTGGCAGGCTGCGCTGGTGTATGCACTTGCCGGGTTTGTGAGATAGCCATGGTTATACAATACGCTGCTCTGATTTAGTTATGCATCTGATATCTAAATTTGTATATTTGTGAAAAAAGAACAATGACAACAGTAATTATTGATACACGCAGTAAGGAAGCAAAACGGCTGGTAGATTATCTGAAAACGGTAAAATACGTTAAAGTTATTGAAAACAGGGACGAAAAAACGGGGGAGTATGATCCCGATTTTGTTAAATGCTAAACGAGCGAGAAAAACAACCTTCAGTAAAACTCGATGTTGACAACTTATGGAAGTAGAGTTTAAAACAGGGGCTTTGGCTGATATTGAATCCTGGAAACGTTCGGGTAACAAAAAAATTCAGCCAAAAATAACTGAATTATAAAATTCGATTGCTTTAACACCTGAAAGTGGCATTGGAAAGCCTGAAAAATTAAGTAAAAATCTTTCAGGCTTTTGGTCACGAAGAATAAACCACGAACATCGTATTATTTATACCATTGATTTCGAGAAAAACAAAGTTATAATTTATTCACTAAAAGGACATTATTGAGGATTTAATTCTGTATTCTTTTAATTGCTGTTTCAATCCTGTGAATGGTTTCCTCTTTTCCCAGAATTTCACAGATTTTGAATAAATCGGGGCCCATGTTACCACCAACCAAACAGAGGCGCAAAGAATTCATGATGGCTCCAAAACCCCAGCCTTTTTCGTTCAAAAAAGCAGAAAAGGCTTCTTTTATTTTTTCAGCTTTCCACATGTCAACAGTTTCAAACAATGCTGTAATGGCATAAAGTTGTTCGGGAGTGTCTTCCTTCCAGCGTTTTTTTACCGTTTTTTCGTCGTAAGAGGCGGGTGCTTCAAAAAAGTAGCTGCCCTGTTCCCACAGGTCGGAAACGAATTCGCAACGTTCCTTGATTTCGGCAACCACAGTAAGCATTTTTTCTGTTGAAGCAGAAATACCCTTTTTTTCCAAAACGGGTTCAAACAGTTGGGCCAGTTGCTCATCTGTTTTTTGCTGAAAATAATGCCGGTTGAACCATTTGGCTTTTTCAGGGTCGAACCGCGAACCTGATTTTACTACCCTTTCAAGACTGAATAGCTGTGTCAGTTCTTCCATCGAAAAGAATTCCTTCTCCGTTCCGGGATTCCATCCCAGCAAAGCAAGCATATTCATGAAAGCTTCGGGGAAGTAACCGTCTTCGCGATAGCCACGGAACATTTCGCCGGTGGCAGGGTCTTTCCATTGCAGTGGGAAAACCGGGAATCCCATTTTATCGCCGTCACGTTTGCTGAGTTTGCCTTTGCCCTGCGGTTTCAGAATGAGTGGCAGGTGGGCAAATTGCGGTTTAGTTTCTTCCCAGCCCAATGCGCGGTACAACAACACGTGTAACGGCATAGACGATAACCACTCTTCGCCGCGGATAACGTGGGTAATTTCCATCAGGTGGTCGTCCACTACATTGGCCAGGTGATAGGTTGGCATGCCGTCGGATTTAAACAGCACTTTGTCGTCGAGGCTTTTGGTGGTATTGAACGTTACGCTTCCGCGGATTATGTCGTTTTCAGTAACATCTTCATCTTGGGGCATTTTAAACCGGATAACGTACGCTTCGCCCGCAGTCATTTTTTGCTTCACTTCTGCTTCGGAAAGGTTCAGAGAGTTGTTCAGCTTTTCGCGGGTACCAATGCCGTAAGAGAAGGTTTCCTTTTTCGATTCAGCGTCGGTCCGCAGTTTTTCAATCTCTTCGGGCGTGTCGAAAGCGATGTAGGCCCAACCCGATTTTACGAGCTGGTCGGCATAATTTTTATACAACTCTTTGCGTTCGCTTTGCCGGTACGGACCAAATTCTCCTCCCATTCCGGGACCTTCGTCGGGATGTAGCCCGCACCATTTAAGACTTTCCACGATATATTCCTCGGCGCCGGGCACAAACCGGCTCTGGTCGGTGTCTTCAATACGGAGGATAAAATCGCCGCCGTGTTTTTTGGCAAAAAGGTAGTTAAACAGTGCGGTGCGCACGCCACCCATGTGCAGCGGCCCGGTTGGACTTGGGGCAAATCGTACCCGTATTTTCTGGTTGCTCATTGTTCTCTTTTTGAAATTCAGTGCAAAGATAGGGGAAATTAAAAATACACTTCTTTTAATATAAACTAGTTTTTGGGAGGAGGCGGAATATCCAGTTGTTTACAAATTAATTCACATAGATAATCATCTAAATCGGGATGTCGGGGAATCACGGTTCTTTTTCCATTGGCCGTGTTTTGGTATTTATCGTGTTTTTTACCATGTTTGATAAAACCACAGTTATGCTGATTCAGGTATTTTATAAATTTTTTACGTTTCATGGGCTACACAAAGTTCAACTCTTCTTCAGCGATCATATCACCCATAGGATTATACTGTTCACGTAAATCTTCAAAATAAAGCTCCAGAGCATCTAAAATATTTTCTTTTAGCTCCTTCATGTCTTTTCCCTGGGTAAATACTTCCGGAATTTCTTTCAACTGACCCACCAAATAACCGCTTTTCCCTTGTTTTATAACCATTGTAAGTCTCATAATTACAAGCTTTTTTACAAAAATAATCAATTCTGTTTTGAAATTCCGTGCCAGTGATGAAAAAACACTACCTCTTTTCAAAATATTATACCTTTGTGGCCTCAAAATTTGAAAAATATGGAGCGAAGAGAGATTGAAATTATGGCGCCGGTGGGTTCGTACGAATCGCTGATGGCGGCTATTCAGGGCGGGGCCGGTTCGGTTTATTTTGGTGTGGAACACCTGAACATGCGGTCGCGATCGGCCAACAACTTTTCGCTCGACGACCTGAAAAAAATAGTTGAAATTGCCACAACCAATGGTGGAAAAACCTATCTCACCCTGAACGTGGAAATTTTTGACAATGAAGCAGACCAGATGCATGCCGTGCTCGATGCAGCCAGAAAGGCCGGCGTTTCTGCGGTGATTGCCGCCGACATTTCGGTTATCATGTATGCCCGTTCCATAGGCCTTGAGGTGCATATTTCAACTCAGGTAAACATTACCAATGTGGAAGCGGTGAAGTTTTATGCGCAGTTTGCCGATGTGGTGGTTTTGGCCCGTGAAATGAATCTGGGCCGGGTGTGGGAAATCAGTAATCAAATAAAAGAGCAAAAGATTAAAGGACCTTCGGGAAATCTGGTGCGGCTGGAAATGTTTGTGCACGGAGCCCTCTGCATGGCCATTTCAGGGAAGTGTTACCTGAGCCTGCATGAGATGAACTCGTCGGCCAACCGCGGGGCCTGTCTGCAAACCTGCCGCCGAGCCTATACGGTTACCGACAAGGAAACGGGCGCAGAACTGGAAATAGACAACGAATACATCATGTCGCCCAAAGACCTGAAAACCATCCACTTTCTGAATAAAATACTGGATGCCGGCGTTTCGGTGCTGAAAATCGAAGGGCGCGCCCGTTCGCCCGAATACGTGAAAACCACGGTACAATGTTACCACGAAGCGGTGGAAGCGTGTTTTGAAAATACATTCACCGAAGAAAAAATTAAAGACTGGGACGAACGGCTGGCATCGGTTTTTAACCGTGGGTTTTGGGATGGCTACTACCTGGGAAAGCGGTTGGGCGAATGGAGTGCCAATTATGGCTCGCGGGCTACCAAACGAAAAATTTACATTGGCAAATGCACCAACTACTTCACCAATATCGGCGTGGCGGAATTCAAACTGGAGACCCAAAACCTGAATACGGGTGATGAAATTATAATTACCGGACCAACAACCGGTGTGGTACAAACCGTTGTTAACGAAATCCGGTTCGAAATGAAACCTGTTGAAATGGGTTTTAAAGGCCAGTATATTTCTGTTCCGGTTGACACAAAACTTCGGCGATCAGACAAACTTTTCAAGGTAGTGGATGCCAAAGAGGTGAAAGAACGAAGGTAATTTTTCAGCATCTGTTTGGATTTTCGGTAAAGAAAGTCATATCTTCATGGCGTAAATTAATCAATCCAAAATGAATCGTTATCTCGCCCTTCTGTTTCTTTTTTTATTGATTTTTGGATCCGCATCCGGGCAGATATTCAGGTACAGGTTAAGTGCCAACACCGGAGTTTTTCTGGGAGAACCCGGTAAAGCTGAAATAAACTACCCTATGAAAGACGAACTTTCACACCCCGGAAGTCAAAACTTCAGGCCAACCCTGAGGCCAGGAGTGGAACTGGAAATTATGAAACCGGTTTCTTCTGAATTTGAATGGGGATTACAGTTTGGTTTTACCAACATTGCCGGATATACCCCGCAAGCTCCGCTGTATAATTTTTTCCTTTCAAGATACAATCCGCTTCCCACTTCTTACAGGTATCCAGTTGAAACATTAACATTTGATACCAAATTATTTAGTATTCATGCAACTGCACGATGGCATTTTCTTCCAGTTTTAAATGATGCAAATATTTTTCTGAAAATATTGGGTGGCGTTTCATTTACGGGAACCGATTTTACTTTTCAGGATCCATATTACAGCATCAAATATGACGTAGGTGTATTGTTTGCCCGGGGTACGCAAAACAGCGATTATCCCAAACATGCAGCAATCAGCGGAGGTACCGGGTTGGGTGCAACATACCGGATTTCGGATAAACTTGACATTTACTTCGATGTCACTGCATCACTTATCCATTCTGACATTGTTAATGGTGTACCTAACTTTAATTATTCAGAAAGCCAGTCAACAATGCAAAGAACCAACAGTCTGTCGTCAGTGGCGCAGGCAAGCATTGGGCTTCTTTATTCTGCCATTCCCGACAGAAGAGTTCACAAAAGCAATTTCACCCGTTCAAACAGGGTAAACAGAAACACATTTACGAAAAAAAACCGCGGTAAACCCTTCATCAAAGGCAGAAAAAAATAAAAAGCGATGGAGAAATTCCACCGCCTTTACCCAAAATTCAAATATTTATAAACTTTGTCAGGCCCTAAACAAGTCTCAACCAATCAACTTCCACCAGTCCACTTAAAAATTTTGTTGTTTAAGACCATACCAGAATTACGGCCTTTCGCGACCATTGTTTCAAAAACTGTCAGGTTTAACAAATTTTATCAGACGCAACCAGGAAAGAAATCAGACCAGGCTTTCAAAAACACGCTCAAGAAGGCGTTTTGTGGCCAGTATTCCTTCTTTTTCAGGCAATTGGTTTCCTTCGTATTCTATTCCTACCCAACCTTTATAGCCGGAATCTTTAACAATTTTCATAATTCGGAAATAGTCGGAACGGGTATCATTTCCATCAGCACCAAAATCATTTGACTTGGCGCTCACACCTTTGGCATACGGCATCAGCAATTCCATCCCTTTGTACCGATCGAACTCTTCTCCGGTTTGACGGTTGATAATGAAATTCCCAAAATCGGGTAAGGTACCTACACGTTTGTGGTCAACCAATTCCATAACACCGGCCAGCCATTCGCCGTGGCTCGACCAGCCTCCATGGTTTTCAACAATAACGTTGATTTTTTGCTTGTCGCCGTATTCGCAAAGCATACGCAGCCCGTCGGCAGCCAGTTTTTGCTGTTCTTCAAAACTTCCCTGGCTTCCGGCATTCACCCTTATGGAATGACAACCCAAAAATTTGGCCGCATCAATCCATTTTTTGTGGTTTTCAACCGTTTTAATGCGTTCTGCTTTTTCCGGATGGCCAACCATTCCTTCGCCGTCACACATGATTAACACACTGGTAACGCCTTCGTTTTTGCATATCTTTTTCAATTCGGTCAGATATTTTTGATCTTTGGCCTTATCCTTAAAAAACTGATTTACATATTCCACTCCTTTTATACCGTGTTCTGCCGCAAAACGCGGGAAGTCGAGGTTTGTCATTTCGTTGGCAAAAAGTGTTTTATGCAACGACCATTCGGCCAGCGAAATTTTAAACGGAGATTTTTTTGCAGCCAGTCCGGCAAAAGCAGGAGACACAAGCATTGTTCCGGCTGTTGCAGCCATTGTTGCTTTTAAAAAGTTCCTTCTTGATGTATTTTCCATTTTATCTTATTTTAATTTGAATGATGAAATTGCAGTTTTTATATTTTAAAAAAGATTCTTTTTCGGTATAAATAATAGCATAAAAGCCATTCGAGCGCCAGAACGGTTAACGAAGTTACCAGTGCCATCAGAAACTCCGGGGCATGAAACCAGTTTAGAAAACCTTTGGTAAAAATACCCACAAACCCGTTAAACCATTGTCCGCCAACGGTATTCGAAAACAGGTATATAAAAATGGGATTCATGCCCACAATTACGAATGGAAATATCCAGCGGTTGATTTTCTTTATGTCTATAAACCAGTAGCTGAAAGCCAGTACCAAAAGCGACCAACCGCCCGAAGCAAGCACAAACGATGAAGTAGAAATACGTTTGATAATGGGAGTTACAGAAGTGAAGTGGAGCAAATAGCCTGCCACCAGAATAATCAATCCACCCACGATTAACTTTTTTAACTTTTCTGATTCCGGTTTTTTGGAAAGCAGCAACTGCCCCGCAACAACACCCCAAATGGTATGTGCTGCCGTAGGAATAAAGTTGATGGCTACCCATCCGCCACCGGCATTTATTTTGCCCATGAGAACCAGATCCATCCATGTTCCAAAGTTGTGATCTTTAACAAACGGCTGGTTATAACCTTCCAAAGGAAATGTCCGGTATAAAATTTCGGTCAGCAATAGAAGTCCTAAAGCGGCAAGAATTTGTACAGAGGGTTTGTAGCGCATCAGAAAATAGGCTATAATGATAGTAACTGAAAGTTGTGAAAGCACATTCCACAACTCCCAAACCAGTTCACGCCGGTAACCGCAGTGAAGTCCAACGCCAAATGCCAGCAGCAAAATACATCGCTGAATTATATGCCGGGTTATTTTTTGTTTTGAATCGCCCCGTTTCCGCCTTTTTGCATAGGAAAACGGCATGGCCACCCCAACAATAAACATAAAAAATGGCTGCACCAAATCCCAGAATCTTAATCCGTCCCACGGATGATGGTGAAATTGCTGAAAAAAAGGTTCAAGAAAAGATCCGGCGACCGGCTCTTTAACCAAAACGCTCCATAAGGCTGTTCCTTCGGCCACCAGAAGGAACATGGTAATTCCGCGAAAAAAATCGAGCGATAACAGACGAATACCAGTTTGAACAGATTTTTCAGGTTTTATTTGGTTCATAAAAATTCTATTTTGATACCATCTGGTATCCGATTTCTGTTTATTTGACAAAAATTATGAAGTCTTATTCTCTATACGTATTTAAACCGTTTAATATTCTTTTTAGGTGTTTTTTCAAATTCTTCGCTTACCATTTCAAAAGAGCTGATTTGTTCGTATTTTGGCAACTCTGTGTTCAATTTTTTCCGGTTGTTTTCCATTGCAGCAGGCAATTCTTCGGAAGAAATATTATCGGTTTCCATAGCTTCAAAGTCCGGGTAAACCTTGGCCACCAGTTTGCCCTGACGTTCGGTAACTACACATTCAGCCACATAAGGCATGTTCGATATTTTGGCTTCAATTTCTTCCGGATATATATTTTGACCCGAAGGACCAAGAATCATGTTTTTGGAACGCCCGCGGATAAAAATAAAATTGTTTTTGTCAATTACGCCAAGGTCGCCGGTTTTCAACCAGCCATCCTCTGTAAAAGTCTCTTTGGTAGCTTGTTCATTTTTAAAATAACCGGTCATTACATTTTCCCCGCGTACCTGAATTTCTCCAACCATGTTGTAAGGATCCGGTGAATCAATACGCACTTCCATCCTGTCAACCAGCCTCCCTGCCGAACCAGAAATTGTTTTATCCCACGCTTCGTAACTGATTAGCGGTCCGCACTCTGTCATTCCGTATCCAATAGAAAATTTAAAATTGATACGGCGGAAAAATTTCTCCACATCGGCACTTAAGGGTGCACCACCGATAACAATTTCAAAAAACCTTCCTCCAAAAGTTTCGGTCAGTTTTTCTTTTATCTTTTTCAATATAACATTTTGAAGACCCGGTGTTTTAAGCAGAATTTTAACCAAAGGTTTTTCTATGGAAGGCAAAATTCGTTTTTTGTAAATTTTTTCTATAACCAGCGGCACAGAAAGAATCAGGTGTGGTTTTACCTCACCAAATACTTTGGTGATGATTGCCGGCGAAGGAATCCGACTTAAAAAAGTAATGTGACAACCCAGCGTAACCGGAAACAAAAATTCAAACAATAAACCATAGACATGTGCCATTGGCAGAAAAGAAACAATTTTATGGCCCGGCTGCAGCGGCATGTGTTCACGGGCATAAATAATGTTGGAAACCAGGCTACGCTCAGGAATCATAACGCCTTTTGTAAAACCTGAAGTCCCGGAAGTATAAGAAATGATGCAGGTATCCTCTTTTTTCCAGTTTTCAAATTTGAAACTTTCCTTTTTCAGTTTATTCTCTTTGTAGTACTGAAAAGAATCGGCCAGTTTAAATTGAGTGTTATTATCTTTTGCTGCATGCAACGAAAAATCTTCCAAAACAATAACAGCCTGCAATTTTTCAGCTTTTTCAAAGTCCACTTTTTCAAGCAGGGTTTTGGCGCCAATTACCAGCTTAGATTCAGAATGGTTAATAATGTGATTGGTGTTGCTTTCGTTAAAGTCTGGTAAAATGGGCACTATTACTATTCCCGACGAAAGCGCCGAAAGAAAAACAGCACCCCAGTGAGCTGAATTTCTTCCCAAAAGAGCAATCTTGTCTCCTCGCTGCAAGCCGGAAAGCTGGTAGAACAGATGAAGTGATTTTATTGTCTCTGCGATTTCGTAAAATTTAAAATCGTTTCCTTCATAATCGGAAAAAACGAGATTATCCCAGTTTTTTTGAAAGGCACTGGTGTAAAGTTGTGATAATGTATGATTTGCCATTGTTTTTGAATTTTGTTTGCTCAAATGTATGAAAAATTAAAAACTAAATCCACTCTTTTTCATTTCCTGAACGAAATATCAGAAAGATTTGGAATGAATGGATTGGTAGTAATCCAATATTTAACTTTTGTTAACACTGTAATGTAATTGATTAATTTAGTGCATTAATAGAAACTATATGTGATAACTGTTTCATAAAATTTGTTAAAAGATGAACAAAATAACTCATTTATTCCTTATATGGGTTGAAAGACAATTAAACAGATTTATTAATTTTTAAAAACAAGGTTATGAAAACGATTAAAACAACAATGATTGCAATTGCCATGATATTTTTGGCAAACTTCGCTTATTCTTCAGGTAATGTAAAATTAAATGTTGCTCCGGTTGAATCAGAAAGGGCTTATGTTGAAATTTCGAACACTGCACTTACTTATTTTGAAATTGATGTAAGAGATGAGTTCGGAGATTTGATATTCAGAAAAAAAACGCTTGAACCGGTGGCTGCCTACAAGAAAAAATATGACTTTTCAGCTCTGGATGATGGCATTTATACGTTGAAAGTAAAATCGGAAAACGAAACAAACCAGAAAAGATTTAAAATGGAAAGAGGCGAAATCACGATTCTGGAAATGAGAAAGGTTGTTGAACCCTATTTTACAACCGATGGCAATATCTGGAAAATGTCGTATCTGAATTTTCCGATGGAAAAAACCAGTTTATACGTTTACGACAGAAGTCAGCTTCTTTTTGAAAAAGAAATTAAACCGGAGTTTGCATTACACGAAGGATTGGATCTTTCAGGATTAAATCCCGGAAGTTATCAAATTGTTTTTACAACTCCATATGACATTTTTGAACATGAGGTAAGAGTGAAATAAGGTATAAATTCATTTTTAGCAAAAGCCGGCTCATTAACAAAGCCGGCTTTTCTTTTTATAAAAACTGGAAAATAACAGGTTAAACATCAAAAATGATCAGGCAATTGGTATCTTTGCACCAATAAATATGGAAAAAGATTTGACATATCGGCAGGACACGACGCAGGCGACAAATCCATTGATAAAATTACAGAATCTTCCTGAAACGGGAGGTTTAAATATTGAACGGAATGCGCCTGTTCCATTAACCCCATTACCTGAAACCGAACCGTCAAGAGAAAAAACAGATACAACCCCGCAACAAGCAAAACCTTCTCCACCCACACCTGCCCAGTTACGATACTGGTGGTGGCAACGCGAAAACAATCTTCTTGTAGGCGAATCGAGATACATTGAACCGCGGAATGAATTGCAAGTTCAATCAGAAACAACCTTCAAAGAAATCAGTGGATTAAAACTTCCTGAAAGGCATATAAACAGTATTAACTACGACTGGGTAACCCTTATTCTGATTTTGGCACTGATTTTTCTGGCATCGGTGCGAATAACCTGGAGTAAATATCTTGTTCATTTGTTTCAGTCAGTAGTTAATTATTCCACATCGTACCGAATGTTCCAGGAAAAAAACAGTTCCTTACTTCAGGGAGCTTTCAGGCTCGATCTCATTTTTTATCTGGTTTTTTCTGTTTTTGTTTTTCAGTTGTTTGTTTTTTTTAAACTTGAAATCCCATATCATAGTTTTTATCTTTATTTGGTAAGTCTGGCAATAGTTCTTTTTTTTCTTTTACTAAAAAAGGCTTTATACAAAACGTTTGGATTTATAATAAACAAAACGGAAGAAACCAGTGAATATTTGTTCAATTTAAACAATTTTAACCGGGTAACGGGACTATTATTGCTACCTGTTATTGCAATAATTGCTTTTTATCCGTTTCCTAACCTGCAAGTTCCTGTAATAATTGGAATTACAATTACTGTATTTCTTTATTTTATATTATTATCGAGAGGATTTGTAATTTTATTAAAGAAACAATTTTCAATATTTTATCTCTTTTTATACTTTTGTACCCTTGAATTTTTACCCTTGGTTTTACTTTACAAGATTTTGGTGGTATAAGTGAGTGGGTATAGTTTAACTTAAAGAAGCGTATTTTGAAAATCAAGAGTATATTGGTTTCACAACCAGAACCGTCAACGGCAAAATCACCTTATTTTGACCTGGCCGAGAAGAACAATATAAAAATTGACTTTCGCCCGTTCATTCAGGTCGAAGGAGTATCGGCGAAAGAATTCCGGCAAACGCGTATCCATATTCTGGACCACACGGCAGTAATTTTTACCAGCCGCACTGCTATCGATCACTTTTTTCGCATCAGCCAGGATCTGAGGTTAACGATACCCGATTCCATGAAATACTTCTGTATTTCGGAAGCAACAGCCTATTATCTGCAAAAATACATCGTTTACAGAAAGCGGAAAATTTTCTACGGTAACGGAAAATTTTCTGATTTAACGAACCTGATGAAAAAGCACAAAGATGAAATGTTCCTTGTTCCGCTTTCTGATATTCACAAATATGAAATACCCGAGCTGCTTGATAAAGGAGGTTTTAAATATACAAAAGCCATTTTGTACCGGACAGTCAGCAGCGATTTATCGGATTTAAAAGACGTGAATTATGATATACTGGTATTTTTCAGTCCGTCGGGAATTAAGTCTCTTTTTCAGAATTTTCCTGATTTTAAACAAAATGAAACCCGCATTGCCTGTTTTGGTCCTACCACGGCACAGGCCGTTCGCGAAGCAGGGTTAAGGCTCGATATTGAAGCTCCAACAACCCAGGCACCCTCAATGACAATGGCCCTGGAACAATTCATTAAAAAAGAGAATAAAAATTCATAACAAGAAAAATATTTACCTTTGAAAGGTCGTCTGTACGATTTACAGAACGGCCTTTTTTATTGGCTTATGATAGATTCTCCGGATAAAATACCGGCAAAACCAGGGTTTTCACTTAAAAAGGAAGAGCGGCTTTGCAGCAGGATACAAATTGAAAAATTGTTTTCTGCCGGATCCTCTTTTTTGGTTTATCCGCTGAAGGTGGTCTATTCGGAAATCAATTTCCCGGAACCATTTCCGGCCAAAGCTGCTTTTGCAGTAAGCAAAAAATTGTTTAAAAAAGCAGTGCGGCGCAATTTAATAAAACGCCGCATGCGTGAGGCTTACCGTCTTAACAAGCATCTTTTAAATTCCGAAAAATTATCCTCTCAAAATGCCATCATGTTTATTTATGTGAGTAAGGAAATTCTTGATTTCCATTCCATTGAAAAAGCCATGAAGAAAAGCCTTCAATTGATTTCAAAAAAATCTATTCAGAATCCATAATTTCGGTTTGCATCCTTACCGAGTCTTCATGTATGAGCTGGAATAAAATTTTCACAAAGGTTTCATTCAGTTCCAGTTTTTTCCCAATATTCACCCGGTTATCCATTAACTGACTCCACCTGTTAATCTGTAAAGCAGTAACGTTGTTTTCTTTTTTGTATTTGCCAATTTGTTTTACAATTTCTACCCGTGATGACAACATTTCAAGCAATTCGGCATCAATGGCATCAATCCGGCTGCGAAGCATATCGAGCCTGGTTTCAAATTCAGGGTTATTGGCTGTTTTGTGTCTTATTACAAGCCTGTCGAGCAGTTTTCCCAAATCGGCCGGTGTAAGTTGCTGGGCTGCGTCGCTTAATGCACACGAAGGGTCAATATGCGATTCAATCATCAACCCCTCCATTCCCATATCGAAAGCTTTTTGTGCTATTTCGTAAAGGTATTCGCGTTTCCCGGCAATGTGGCTTGGGTCACAAATAATTGGAAGATGAGGCAACAAACGCCTAAGTTCAATTACGGTTTTCCAGTTGGGGTAATTCCTGTAAACCGAATCTCCGAATGGTGTAAAACCACGGTGAATAGCGACCAGATTTTTAATGCCGGCATTGTAAACCCGTTCAATGGCTCCCATCCAAAGCTGAACATCGGGATTTACCGGATTTTTTACCATAACCACAATGTTGCTTCCCTTCACCACATCGGCAATTTCCTGCACAACAAAAGGGCTGGCAGTTGAGCGGGCGCCAATCCAAATAACATCCAATCCGGCCTTTAACGCTTCTTCGGTGTGGTGTGCGTTGGCCACTTCAGTTCCAACCGGCAACCCGGTTTCCTTTTTCACCATTTGCATCCACTTCAATCCAACTGAACCAACTCCCTCAAACGAACCCGGGCGGGTGCGGGGTTTCCAAATACCACCCCGAAAAATAAACACGCGGGGATCATTGGCCAGCAAGCGGGCTGTTTCAAGCGCCTGCTGTTCGGTTTCGAGGCTGCAAGGCCCCGAAATAAGCAGCGGGTTGTTAATGTGGGGCAACCATTCCTTTATCGGATTAATTTCAAACATTGTACTCATTGCTGTTTTGTATAAAGTTTTACAATTTTTTCTTCGTTTTTGAAAAAATGTGGATTTTCACCATCCAGTACATTCCTTATCATGTTGGCATTTAGTATAAGTTCTTCCAGTTTATCAAACTGGTTGTTTTTCATACAATCGCGAAACTGCTGTAAATGCTGGATATAAACATCGAGAGACTTAACCACATACTGGTTGTTTTGTTCAAAAATCGGTTTCCACATAGAACATGAACTTTTCGCCAGCCTGACTGTGGAACGGAAACCTCCGCTTGCAAGGTCGAAAATGATTTTCCGGTCTTCTTTTGCCTGAACTGCATTTGCCAGAGCGAATGCAGCGGCATGTGGAAGATGCGACACAAAAGCCGTGCTATGGTCTTGCTCGTCAGATGTCATGTAAGCAATGTCCATTCCCAGAACCTGAAACATTTTTTCGATAAGGGCCAGATGTTGGGGTCCTGAGTCTTCATGATCGCATACAATAGCAATTTTCCCTTTAAATAAGTCATCGATTGCTGCTGAAGGCCCTGAGTTTTCTGTTCCCGACATGGGGTGAGCCGGTACAAACTGTTTTCGCCTGGGATGATTTTTTACCAAATCGGTTATTACTTTTTTGGTTGATCCCATATCTGTAACTGTTGTATTCTGGTTTATACCATCCAGAACAGCGGGTAAAACTTCCAACTCCTTATCAACAGGAATTGCGATAATTATCAGGTCGGCATTTTTTATTCCTTTTTTAAAAGGTTCTATCCGATCAACCAAACCCAGTTCAATTGCTTCAAGTGCATGGATTTCACTTGTTTCAACTCCAACCAGTTCTGTCGCAAATTTGGTTCGCCTCAAATCTCTGGCTAATGAACCGCCAATTAATCCCAAACCAATAATAGTAATTTTCATTTTTCAATTATTTCTAAAAAACCAAAGGCCCCGGAAATCCCGGGACCTTTGGTAAAATATCTTTATATTCAACAATACCTTACTGGTTGATCCCGCTTTCAGAACCAAAATAAAAATACCAGTAAAAATATATATTGTTATTTGTCGAATTCATTTTCTTACAATCTGGAAGCAAAGATAACTATTAATTTTAATTATGAATTAATTTTTTTGTGAAAACCTGTTTCCCGTTTTCTTTAACAACCAGCAGATACATTCCCTTTGCACCGTTTTCAATATCAATTTCAGTGGTGACCTTTCCGGAAACATTCTGCGCAATGACCGATTTAACTTTTTGCCCGAACATGTTAAAAACATCAAATTGTAAATGATCGATTGACTTACTGGTTTCGGAAGTAATTTTGAATGATCCGTTAAATGGATTAGGGTAAACCAAAATATTTCCCGGAGAAAGAGACGCTATATTTGAAGAAACCGGCGACTGAATTCTCAGGTTGTCAATAGCCCATCCCCAACCATGTGCGTATGGATCTGAAAAAAGCCTGAAGCGAATCAGAATTGTGTCGCCTGAATCAAAGTTCCCGTTTTCGAGCATATTAATTTCCCGTTTTATAAACCATTCCGGCGTACCTGCTGCAGTGGAATTCATTCCTGAGATAGAACTGTTAAAGTTATTTTCCCATACTGCATATTCACGCGAGTCGTAACCATCGGCCAGCGGAAGCCAGGTTTCACCTTTGTTTTTACTTCCTTCCACAATAACATAATCCCAAAACTCGAAATCGCCGAATTTTGTACCGGCAGTACCGGGTTCAACAAGCACAATTTCATCGAAACTTAAAATAGCCTGATCATTCAGAATTATCGGATATTTTAAGTAGGTCTTAAAATTAAACTCGGTGTCGTCCTGGTCGGGACTGGGGTAAGGATGCGGACTATGTAGGGCGCCGTTTTCAAATCCTTGTTCAGTAAATATACCAAAATCAGATAAAACAAAATCTGGAGTACTGGTATTAAAATCATTAATATACCCGCCTACAGGGTCAAACATTTTTTCGACCCTGAAAGAATATTTTCCTTTTAGGGGAATGCTCCTGAAATTTCTTGCAACTGAAGCGTCTATGGCTGTAATGGAATATTCAATTTCATCACCGTCTTTCAGTAATTCGCTACTTACCGGAAAAACGGAGGAATATACCGACATTGAATCAAATGAAAGCCCGAACGGAGGAAATGCTGCACCGTTTATGGTATATTCAATAAATACGGTGTCAACCCCCAAATTATCAACTACACGGGCGTTAAAAAGCAAATCAATTCCTGTATCAAAAAAATAGGCAATAGGCTCATGTTCAATTACCGGTTTAATTAAATCTGGCCCAATGCTAAAAGAATAAAATTCATTTGGTGCTTCTGAAGGATTTCTGAAAATTCTGTTCATAGTATCCCGGGCAGTAATGTAGTAATCAATCCTCCGGGTCCCTTCATCTGGAGTCCACTCAGCCTGAAAAGTTAAACTGTCGATTGCAAAGAGAGGAGTGGAGTCCGGTTTACTCTCAAACGAATCAACTGAATAAACCACAAATAGTTGCGATGAATCCAACGAATAATCACTGGTAATTTTGACCTCTATTTTTATCGGTTTTATTTCTTCCATATCTTTAACTGGAACAAAATCAATCACCATATTTTTCCAGCCTAAGTCGGCCAAAATACCCATTGTGAGCGGCCCCGGATTATGTATGGCAGCACCCATTCCTATAGATTGTGTCATCAACGAATTGATGTTTCTTGTAGGGTATGTAGCACCGTTTAAATGATAAATACTCGAACCATTGTCCCAGGTTGTTGGTGCAAAAAGCCGTGGTCTTGAATTACCTTCTATTAAAGCCACTGGACTTTCAGCATATAATAAATTCGAAGTCAGTGCATTTTTTAATTCTATAGAAGGATTGGTATAGTTAGAGGTATCAATGAGCTGATCGCCATTAAATCTTTCCACAAGCAAATCGTATGAAGTGGCATCGCCCGTTTCCCAATAACTGTATTCACCCGTTTGGCCTGAAACGTAAAAGAAACCGGTGAAACCAAGTCCGTGACCTATTTCGTGCAGTACCACCGAAACAAAATCGTACATTAATACGGGTGTTTTCCCATCGGTTCCAAAATACCAGTTAATATCTTTATTGAACTCGGCCACCATGTCAGGACGTTCGGGCCCGGTAAGTTCAGTTCCGGTAATTTTTTCCGCAAGTACAATCGGATAATAAATATCCTTCCGCGGTGCTCCTTTAAAATTCTTTTCAAAACTTGAAGGAGCACAACTGCCCAGTACGTTTTGGTTTTTTGTGCGCCAGTTTGCTTGTACATGAATTGGTACAGGAGACTCAACGAGCTGTTCCCAAATACTTACGGCGTATTCAAAAGCTTCTTTGGCCTCCTGAGGAAAAAGGCTGTAACTGACAACAAATTCAGATTTTTTTTCTGCTGATTTTAGCGAAACCTCACCAAAGCCTGGCGGAGGAATAAACACTTTTTCAGACACTCCCGAACCATAGCAAACCGGACAATGATGAGAATGCCCTTGTTTATGCCACAATTTTTGCCCGGAAGCTGAAAATACCCCAGCCAGCAAAACAGTTAATATTAAAATCTTATGCATGAATGTTTCTATTTCAATCAATATACAAATATCAGGGTATAAAAGTTTGAAAATAAATTGAGGTTGCCAAACCTCTCATGCATAAAATTAAAAACACGAAAGCTGATTTAACTTTAACTGATTGTTCTATTTTTTGATTTCAATAATTTGTAAAGTAAAATTGCTGAGGTTATAAAACCTGTGAAGGAGGCAGCTAATACTACCAATAATAATGTTCCCATAATATTTTTTTAAATTAATGATTTGAATTTTAATATTTTATGTTTTTTTAATTTTTTACAATCTTGTTGGTTGCCAACATCCGGTTTCCTTCAATTATGTTCACCATATAAATGCCGGAACTGATTCCTGACAAATCGATTTGAGCCCTTGAACCAAAGTAGGAGCTCTCTTCCTTAACATGATGTACTGTTTTTCCGAAAAGGTCTGTCACAACTATTTCAATACTATTATTTTCTTTTTTTGACGGCCATTCAACAAATAACTGATTTTTGACCGGATTGGGATAAACCTGAAATTTGTCTTCGGCAAAAAGTTCCTCTTCAAAATCCTGATTGTTTTGAATTTCGAGGTTTTTAATAGCCCATCCGAAGCCATTTACCGAATTATCGGAAGCCATTCTAAAACGAATAATTACCGTATCTCCTGCTTCAAATCCCGTGTTTTGGGTAAGTTGGATCGTGCGGGTTGCAAACAATTCATCGCGAGGTTTTGCCAATGATGTATTGTTGGAAAAAGCATTCATAAAAGCAGAATACCAGGAATCATAAATTCCCGAATTGTATTTTTCTGTTAAAGGCACCCAGGTTTCTCCAAAATTTTTACTTGCCTCAACAATCACATAATCCCAAAACCTTGGCTCATCTTGCTGAGGTAATTTTTCTTCCGGTTCAACCAAAACAATTTCTTCAAACGACATTTCACCCCCGTGCTCCAAAATTACCGGATATTTGAACTGAGAAATCAGATTATACTTTTCGTTTTCTACCGATGAAACCGGATATGGATTTTGGGTGTGCAAATATTTCCCAGATAAACCATTCAACCCTGAAATGCTGAAATCGGCTGACATAAAATCATTTGCCGCCTTTTCAAAATCGGTAGAATAGGAGTAAACCGGCTCGTTGAAAGTATGAATTTTAATTTCCTGAAATCCGACAGAAGGCACAGTGCGAAAATTCTCACTTGTGGAATTATCTGTAGCAATAATGCGATACTCTATCTGGTCGTTTATTCCTGTTTCAGCCGGAAGGGACAACTTCCCGGCAAATAAGCCTTCTCCCTTGTTTTCAAGACAAACAGATTCCTGCAATACACCATTTATTTTGTATTCGAGGTTAACACTTTTAATTCCCAGATTATCGTTGGCCACGGCACTTATTTCAATTCCTGAATTTTTCCCTGTTGCAAATTTTACCGGATTATGAAAAAGGTTGGGCTTACAATTATCAGGGCCAATATTCATTGTAAACGTGTTTGAAGGCGCATCGGCCGGATACCTGAAGGTTCTGTTTTCTGATGTTTTTGCCTCAAGGTAGTATTGTACTTTTCCCGTTTGGTTATCCAATTCCAGGTCACCGGAAAAACGGTAAGTTTCATTCTGACTTAGCAAAACAGATTTTGCAGTTGAAAAATTATCGAATGAATAAACAACCCGTGCCATGGAAAAATCTTCATCAGAATCTGATTTGATTCCTAAATTTAAAGGCAGAATAGCAACAGGTTCCTCTCTGTCTTTTAACGGTTCAAACTCAAAATCAACTGATTTCCATCCCAATTCCGAAAGAATAGCCAGCGTTATTTCACCCGGATTATGAATGGCTTCGCCTCGTTTTGCCACGGGTGTCATCAATCCGTTTTCTTCGCCATATTCATATCCTTTCAAATGATAAATACTCGAACCTTCATTCCATTCCTCCGGAGCATAAACATTTTCCAGGGTATTTTGAAGCTGATTTGAAGCAAAAGTCTGACAAATTTTAAGATTATCAGAAGTTAACTGTCGGTTCAACTCAACAGAAGGGCTCTGAAACAGCGATTTATCTGAAATCTGCTGATTTTGATTGTTGAAAATAAAATAATCGTAAATGCTGGGCAGGTTGTTCGTATTGTTAAAAAATCCGGTTCCGTTATTTGCTTTCAAAAATCCCGAAAACCCAAGTCCGTGAGTAATTTCGTGCAGAACGGAACTTACAAAATCGTAGTGAGTTGACGGAGTATTTCCGTCAGTACCAAAATACCATTTGTAGCTGCTGTTAAAATGGCAGATTATATCGGGATTTTCCCCATTTAAATTTCTGCCACTTATTTTCTCGGCTAATGCAACCGGAAAATATATATCGCGCATTGGGGTTCCGCTGAAATTATTAAAAAATACGGAAGGCCTTCCCTTAGCCAGCACATTCCCGGCCAAATTCTCCCAGTGTGCTTCCACATGCACCGGAACTGGTGTAACAATTAAATTTTCCCAGATTGAAATTGCATACTGAAAAGCTTTTTTTGCTTCCTCAGGAAAGTTGTTGTAAGTAACCTTAATGGTGGACTTTGGCGTTTTAGCCGATTTAAGCATGATAAAATCTGCAGGAGGTGCAACATAAGTTTTGTTCACCTCATCGAGGGCAATATTTATAAGGCTTTCGCCCTGGGCTACAGAACCCTTACCGGGTTCCTGTGCCTTAACATTGCAAATGATTACAATGCTAAAGACCAACTGAAGCGTCCACTTCATGGTATATTATTTAAGGTTTGTAAATCAGTAGCTAAAGTACAACCCGATTGAGTAGGCTACTCAAATTTGTTACTGATTTAAAAGGGTAAATTCTGCTGAAATTGCATCAGCAATTTGCTGACTGCTTGTCAGGTTAAGCTCTTGAGAATAAGTAATTGAAAAAAAACCAGCCAATTGGAAACATTTTTAAAACATGTGATTTAAAACATTCATAAAAAAACAATACATTTGTACAACGTGTAGTAATTCGTATTCAATTAGAATATTAGAGATAACACCAACATATTAAATCATCAGAAGGAAATGAAAAAAATTGTAGCAATAGATGACAATGAAATAAATTTAGTATTGTTAAATCAAATTTTCAAACTCTATTATACTGATTTTATTTTTATTAAAGCTACTTCCGGAAAAGAAGGAATAGAGCTTGTGAAGGCAGAAAAACCTGAAATTATTTTACTCGACATTTTAATGCCCGAAATGGACGGCTATGAAGTATGTGCATTTCTTAAAAATGATGTAACAACAAGGGATATTCCCATTCTGATGATTTCTGCATTGGGACAAAACCCTATGGAACGTACCAAGGGATTAAATGCCGGCGCCGATGCTTTTATTTCAAAACCATTTAGCCAGGATGAATTGCGGGCACAGATTGATGTGGTACTGCGAATAAAAAAAGCAGAAGATCTACTCCGAAAACGCAACGAAAGCCTTGAAATGCTTATTAAAGATCAAAGCTCAAAATTCCTGCAAAAAGAAGAAAGATATCTTCAAATTTCGGAACATGCACTTGAGTTTTTCTGGGAAGTTGATTCAAAAGGAGTTTTCACTTATGTTAGTCCGGTAATTGAAAAAATGTTAGGAGTTAAGCCCGATGATATTATTGATGAGAAAGATTATATTACTCTTTTTCAATTAAATACAGAAAAAGATAAGATAAGCATTATTGAAGACAGTTTCCTCAATCAGTCAAGTTTCAGAGATTGTGAGATTGAACTTAGTGTAAAAAACAAAGACAAAATATGGCTTTCGGTTAGCGGCTTTTCAGCCTTTGATAAAAAAGAAAAATTTTATGGATTCAGGGGGGTATGCTATGATATTACCAAACGAAAACAGGCTGAGATTGCTTTAAAAAAAAGCATGCAGCAAATAAAAAATTATCAAAAAAAATTAAAGAATCTGAATACTGAACTTACACTGGTTGAAGAAAAGGAAAGAAGAAGAATTGCAGAAAACCTGCACGATGGACTGGGACAGACACTTTCCATAGCATTTATAAAACTCTCATCAATTGTAAATGAAAATTTCCCACCCCATGTAGAAAAAACCATAAATGAGATTTCTGAATTATTAAATGACGCAATTTCTGAATCCCGTAGCTTAACTTATGATCTCAGCCCTCCGATTTTATATGAACTGGGCCTGATTCCGGCATTTAAATGGAAGTTGGAAGAAATCGAAGAAAAACATGGTTTAAATACTGTTTTTATTGGAGAAGATCAAAAAATTGGAATCAAAAAAGAATTTAATATTTTTCTTTACAGAATTGTTACTGAATTACTTAACAATGTAATAAAACATTCTCAGGCCGATTTGCTGGAACTTGAAGTTAGAAAAGAAAAAAAATATTACTATATTTCCGTACGCGATAACGGAAAAGGATTTAAAAAGCAGTTGACCAAAAAAGCCAGTTTAAACGGAGGTTTTGGATTGATGAGTATAACTGAGAGGCTCGACAGTATAAAGGGACACTTCAAAATTGAATCAGAGTTAGGTAAAGGTACAGAAGCAACCTTAATTATTCCAACGAATGAAGAATAAATATTATGGCAACAAAAGTATTAATTGCAGACGACCACCAGCTTTTTAGAGAAGGATTGGTAAACCTAATCTCTTCGGCACCCGACATAGATGTCATTGCAGAGGCAAAAGACGGAAAGGAAGCGACAGAACAGGCCAGGAAAATGAAACCCGATGTAGTTCTTATTGACATTGGAATGCCTCAAATGAACGGAATTGAAGCTACCCGGATAATTAAAAAGGAAAATCCAAAAATGAAGGTGATAGCAGTCTCCATGCATTCAGACAGGCAATTTGTAAAAGGAGTGCTTGAAGCAGGAGCTGATGGGTATCTTTTAAAAAATTGCACATACCGGCAGTTAATAGATGCCATCCAATCCGTAATTTCCGGGAAGAAATACCTGAGTGATGACATTACTGAAATGGTTATTCAGGGTTATCTGGAACCCGACGAGGCAAACCCTGATGGACAGTCCGATCTTTCGGAACGCGAAATGGAGGTTTTAAAACTCTACGCAGAAGGAAAATCGACTCGTGAAATCTCGGAAAAATTATTTATTAGTGTAAAAACAGTGGGCACCCACAAACAACATATTTTTGAAAAGTTAGGGTTGAAAAGCAATGCCGACATGGTAAAATATGCCATAAAAGAAGGACTTATCCAATTACAATAAGTCCGCAGTTTCTATTCCCCGCCGGCAACTCCCAAAATACCCAGGTAAAGTAATTTTGCTGCATCTTCCATAATTTCAGGCGTAAGCACATCGGGGGTATCGCGCGGGTCGTGATAATATACCGGGAAAACTGAATTGCGGGTCCAAAGCGAAAAAGTTGGAATACCGGCGTTTTCGAACAACGAAGCATCGGAACGGGGCCTGCCGTAGTTTTTTCTTTGCCCGGATGCTTCAAGTTCACGATGAATAAATTTTTGATTTGCCGTTTCAAAATAGCTGAAGATATGCGGATAGCTTTTCCCGTTCGATACAAAAAACCCGGTTCCGTTTCCCACCATGTCCAGGTTAATCATTAAAACCGTTTTTTCAATTGGAAACAGCGGATTTTCCACATAATGGGTGCTACCGTATAATCCGCATTCTTCACCACCAAACAAAATGAATAAAACCGATCGTTTTGGTTTTATTTCCGAATTTGCCAGTGCTTTGGCTGCTCCCAAAATATCGGCTACGCCCGATGCATTGTCAAGTGCCGAGGGAAATACTTCCCCCAAATAACCTTGCCCGTCAAGGTGTCCTCCAACAATGATTACTTCTTCTTTCAACACCGGATCCGAACCTTCAATCAGGCCAACCACGTTACACGATTTTGCTTCAGGAAAATGTTTTGTTTCGGCTGTGATTG
Organism: Mariniphaga sp.; assembly: GCA_041686935.1. Classification (GTDB taxonomy): domain Bacteria; phylum Bacteroidota; class Bacteroidia; order Bacteroidales; family Prolixibacteraceae; genus Mariniphaga. Next base: position 276,527 of record JAWLCW010000001.1, read on the forward strand.
TCACTTTTTGTTCTGAATTCAAAGCGAATGAAACCGACTTCATTTCTCCCAGCGACTTTCTTAATTCGCTGTAATTTTTTTCTGAACCGGCAAAAAGTTGTTCAGCAACCTTTTCATCAATATGCACATAAACAAAATTTTCAAGATAAACCGTATTCGGATTGGCAATTTTTCCCACATAAAGCAATCCTGCAGCCCCATGCTTAACAGCGTTTCTGAATTTATACCTATGGTAGGCATAGGGTGTCCATTCTGCCAGGGTTGAATCATTTTTTGTATAGGGTATCCCCGATTCCATTATAACGATTTTACCTTCCACATCAACATCTTCATAATCATCATAACCCAATTCAGGGGCGGTTATTCCAAATCCAACATAAACCAATTCTCCTGCTACTGTCCCCGAAGCAGAATTTGAACCGGGAAAATAATCCTCAGGAAAAGAGAATTTAATTTCTTTTCCGTTTCCTGTGAAGTAATAAAAACTTCCGAACGAAAATACCTCAGTAAACGCATTTGAAAAATACTGAAAATAACTTTCGCCATTGGCGGGTGTGATTCCCCACTCCTCAAATTTTGCAGCACACCATTGGGCTGCTTCCAAATATTCAGGAGAACCCGAAAGGCGGCCCTTGTATTTTTCAGAACTAAGCTCCATTGCAAAATCAAGTATTTCGTGGCTTGAAATGGAATGAAAAGTTTTCAGAATTTTATCTGATTCATCTATTTGAGCTAAGCCAAAAAATGTAAAAAGTATAAACGTAAATAAAACAGATATTGATTTCAACTGCATAGTACCCTTTTTTTATTGGGGTAAAAGTAAACAATTGAAATGAAAAAGATTGAGCAATTGACATTTTACATAATTGACGCAACTTGATATTATACAAAACTTTTAAATCTTTTGAAGAAATAAAAAACTGATTTATAATAACAAAAAGCCCCGGGAAAACCCCGGGGCCTCAAACTCTTCCGGCTATATTTATAAACCAACCAATCTGATTTGAATTGTAAGCCGAAAGAATTGTTTTCAGGAAATTAAAGCAGGCCTAAAATTTTACTATTTCACTTGAATTACTGCATATTTGGTTAACTTCCAAAATTCATCAGGATTCTCAATTTCAAGGTATGCAACAAGGTCATTCTCGTAAACAAGACGATATGAATTTTCAGAATGTTCTGAAATAACCTCTGCTTTTTTCGCATACAACGGAATTGTTTGCGTGCTTCTAATATCGAGTTCGGTGAAATAATTATCATTCAAATTTTTGTTGAGGGTTTTATTTTTACCCAAAATTCCCAAAATTCCTCCTTCGCGTGTAACTACTCCGTTTTCCTTCAATTCTTTAAAAGTGCCGAATGCCCAGTAAGCTTTATGAAGCTGTTCATCCATTTGCTGAAGTTTCTCTGTTTTTTCCACTATAGAATCATTCATAACATTTATGGAATCAAACATTACCAGAATTTCCTGTGACATTTCGTTAACCTTCATATCCAGTTCAGCAAGCTGGTAATCTTTTTGTTCCAGTTCGCGTTGCAGTTGAACCACTACTTCGTTTTGTTCCTTTAATTCACTGGTAAGTTTTGCAATCCTGTTTCTGAATGATGAAAAATCCACATTTGATGAGGCCAGCTTTTCATTAAGTTCTTCAATTTTTTTCTCACTTTCCTCAAGCATGGTATTCATTAGCGCAATATCTTCAATTATCCGTTCTTTTTGTGCCGGACTGCCTTCCTGTTGTTCCAGTTCAAGCTGCCCGCGTTTGTTTTTTATGAACGTGATGTTTTGCTCAATTTCGCTAATGGTTCCATCCAGTTCATTAATTACAGAATCCCTGGTTTCGATTAACGAGTTCAGATTGTTTTTTTCCACATACAACTCGCTGATTTTTGCATCCTTATTCAGGATAATGATGAAACCGGTAATTGCAATTATCATCACAATTGCCCCGGTTACAATATTCCGGAGAAGTGATTTTTCCCTTTTTTTTGACTCTTGTACTTCTTCAAAACCTTTTTTCATGGCTTTTTCCTCCCAAATTAGTTTAACATTTTACCGGCTTTCGGAATAAATTTGTTCATTCTAATATTCTATTTTTGCCGGAATGGAAGAAGTTAAACCAATTAAAGTGCCAGGCAATAATTGTGTTGGTAGCAAGTTTTAAATCAGCCTTTTATGCCCCAATGTGAATGTTTGAAACCCTCTCTGTTTGATAAAATCTTATCAAAATGATAAGGTAAAAGTCGGTTTTCAAAAGATGATTAAACCGGTCTATTTGGTTTTTTTCATCATACGATAAACGGTTGCCACACCAATTCCAAGTTTTTCAGCCACTTGTGAGGTGTTGTTGTTGTACTTTTCAAGGTATTTTTTTAAAATTCTATGGTTGTACTCTTTTAATGTCATCTCCTGATCGGTAATATCCGGCATGAGTGCCTCATTTTCCAAAACGATGTGCTCATTGGTAATTTCGTCGTTATCGGCTAAAGTTATAGCCAGTTCCATAACCGATTTCAGTTCTCTGATATTTCCCGGAAAACTATAAGTCAGCAACTTATCAACTGCTGATTTGGAAAGGATTTTAACCGGGAGACTATTTTCCCGGCAAAACTCATTGATGAAATGTTTTGCAAGAACAACCACGTCATTGCCCCGGTTTCTTAATGGCGGAAGTTCAATGTACAGACCGTAAAGCCGGTAATAAAGGTCTTGCCTGAATGTTTTTTTCAGCACAAGTTCCTGCAAGTTCTGATGCGTTGCCACAATAATACGGCAATCGGTTTTCACCGGTTTGTTGTTTCCAATGCGCACAATTTCCTTTTCCTGAAGCGCCCTCAGCAGTTTAGACTGAAGTGTGATGTCCAGTTCGGCAATTTCATCTAAAAAAAGTGTTCCGCCATTGGCTTCCTCAAACCTGCCAATGCGTCTGTAATTGGCTCCTGTAAATGCTCCCTTTTCAAACCCAAAAAGTTCGCTTTCAATTAAATCGTATGGAAGGGCTGCCACATTTACCGCTACAAATGGTTTATCTGCCCTCGCTGAATTGTAATGAATGGCTTTGGCAACCAACTCTTTTCCTGTGCCTGTTTCGCCTGTAATTGTGACGGTAATTCCGGTACGGGTGGCCTTTTCAATTGAGCTGTAAATTTCCCTGATTGCAGCACTGTTTCCAATAATGGTATTTTGGTAACTGTACTTTTTTTTCACCTCGCTGCGTAACGATATAACTTCACGTTTTAACCGCACACCTTTTCTGATGTTTTGAACCGTATTAAGCAACCGTTCGCGAATATCATCCGATTTTACAATATAGTCGTAAGCGCCAAATTTAAGCAACTCAACCACCACTTCTATTTCGCTCTGTTCCGAAATCAGAATTACCTGGATATCTTCGTTCTCGGTCTTGATTTTTTTCAGCATTTCCAGACCTTTTATGTCGGGAAGCCGATAGTCGAGTGTAATTACATCAGGTGCTTTATGCAAATTATCGAGGCATTCTTTGCCCGTTGTAAATGATTCAATATCGTAATCCGGATTTAAGGAAAGGTTGTGCACGAGCAATCTGTTATACCACTCGTCGTCTTCAACTACAAATATTCTGAAAGGTTTTTCGTCCATTGTTTTGGTATCATTAAGCCTGTTTTAATCTTCATGCAATTAAGAGTGGAAGATAACCATTTTTTTGTGCGTAAAAAAAATGAAGAATCAGTTTTGTTTCATTTCCCAACGGGTTAAAAACAATTTTAAATATTCGATTACTTCTGCTGTTTCTGATTTTACTGAAGAATGTATTTTCGAAACTTCGATTTCATCTGGATTTGTTTCCAAAATGTTTTCAAGCCTTTTAAGTTTTTTATAAAGAACTTCAGCTTTTAAATGTTTACTGGGAGCGGCCATTTTATGTGCCGTTTCAGAAACTGACTCCCAGTTTTTTTCGCCTATTGCTTTTTCTATGGTTTTTAAACCATTTTCCGATGTTTTAATATAGAGTAAAATCATTTCTTTGAAAAAACCGGGATCGCCGGCTGCAATTTTTTCCAGGTAATCGGGCCTTATTTTGGGTGAAGATTCAAAACTGTTGGATGGCGTTTCGGATTTCCAGTACGCGAAAACCACATCAAAAAGTTCTTTTTCAGAAAAAGGTTTCACAAGAAAACCAGTTATTCCGGCTTTTTCACTTGCTTTCTGGTCGGCAACCCGGTCTGACGCAGTAACGGCAATTATATTGGTATTTGGTTTATTTTCAAGAATTTCCTGGGCTGCCTCCAATCCGTTTTTTTTAGGCATGCGCATATCCATAAAAATCAGGTCGAAATGGTTTGACAAAGCCAGAGATACAGCCTCTTCTCCATTTTTTGCCTGCTGATATTTTACACCCCATTTATCCAGAATGTTCATCAGAACAAAACGGTTAAAATCTTCATCGTCGGCAATTAAAATTCGGCGGCTTTTAAAATGTTCCGGAATTTCAGGTGCAAAAAAAGTTTCGTTAACAATTTGAGATTTGTCGCCCGGCAGATATGGAATTGAAACCGACATGGTGGTACCGGCGCCGGGTTCACTTTCAACTGAAATGGTTCCGTTTTGCATTTCTACCAGTTTCTTAACAATGGCAAGTCCAAGTCCGGTTCCGCTGTATTTTTTCCCCGAAAGGTTTTCAGTTTGAACAAACTCATCAAAAATAATCTGCTGGTTTTCTTTTGAAATTCCAATCCCCGTGTCGGAAACTTTAAAATGGAGCCAGACTTTTTTATTATTTTCAGTTTCCGTTTTTACAATCAATTCAACATTCCCGGTATCGGTGAATTTTATGGAATTGCCAACCAGGTTTAATACTATTTGTTTTAACCGTAAAGGATCGCCTAAAAAAACATCGGAGAGAGAATTTTCCATTTTGTAAATCAACTCAATTCCTTTTTTCTTCGCTTCTGTTTCATGCAATTTTACAACTTCTTCAAAAACTGAAGCAGGGGAAAAGTGAACTTCATCGAGCGATAGTTTTCTGGCCTGAATTTTTGAAAAATCGAGCGTATCGTTAATAATTGATTTTAGGTGACTTGCCGACTGTGCCAAAACAGTCAATTGCTTTTTAAACGTTTCACCCTGAGCCTGCATCAGCATTTGTTCGGCCATGCTGTAAATGGCATTTACCGGAGTTCGCATTTCATGGCTCACATTGGCTGCAAACTTCTCTTTGGCAAGCGCCAGATTTTCAGCTTCATATTTTGCATTTTTTAACGCCAACTGATAGGCCCGTGCTTTACGCTGGTAATTAAAAAGCAAAAAAATTACGGCCAAAAGCAAAACCATAGCTGCCGCCGAAAACATGGCCAGTCGTTTGTAGGTTATTTGTGCCAGCCGGTGTGCTTCCTCAATTTTTAAAATCCTTTTTCTGGATTCGTGGCGTTCGCCCCATTGAACCAGATTATTCAGACTTTTTCCAATTTCTCCGTTCCGCTCAATTAACTTCGATTCGAGAATATTTATTTGGGTATCCTTTTCTTTTAGTGAAGATTCAATATTCTGAATTTCATTTTTAAGCTGGTTTCTTTCCAGATTTTGTTCCACCAATAATGTGTCAACAGTAACTTTACGTTTTCCAAAAATTCCTTTTAAAAAACCTTTTTCTTTTGTTTCGGTAATGATTGTGTCAACCTGCGTTACTTCCAGTTTTGAATAAATTTCACTGAATGCGGGTTTTTCGCTTAACGATGAGTTGCGCAAATCAAGAATTCCCTGCCAGATATCGAGTTTATCGAGGGCCAGGTTATGAAAAGAGTCAACTAATCCAGCATATTCCGGAGAATAATTATTTTTCAGATTGTTAAGCTTTCTTTTTACCGCATCGCTTGTTTGGCGGTAAGGCTCCAGGTTTTGTTCTTCGTTGGTTAGTACAAATAACCGCACTGAGTTTTCGATAATAACTAAATCCGATGCAATATCTTTTATTATAAAAAGCTGGTAATCGGGAGTAGCCTCCTGTTGTATCGAATAAACAATGTTGGAGAGACTTTTATAAGCCAGGTATCCCGCAGCAATTACCGCCGATGCTATTACAACTGCAAGCAGTGTAACCTGAATTTCAATTCTTAGTTTAGCCATTTCCAACGCAAGTTTACAATTATGCTATTCAAACATTTGACCTGTTATCCTAAACGTAAACTTTCATTTTTTGTTGAGCTGTGAGGGTTAGTGATACATTAAACTACAAAAAATACGTACTATTTTCCCCGTGCCAAGTCAATACCCATTTTTTGTCCTTTGTAGTTCGCATTTGCAAAAGCTTTCATGATTTGCTTTTCGTAGCGTTTGTCCACTTCAAAAAAGGAGAAATTTTTCATCACCTCAATTTCACCAATTTCAGCGCTTTTGTTGGGTAAATGTTCGTTTACCAGGTCAATGATTTTCCGTTTGTTAATACCGTTCTTCTTACCCAGGTTAAAAAAGAACCGTGAAAATTCATATCCACTCCTTTTCCTGGAACTTCGTTCATTTCGCTGGCCGAAGTCGCCACGGTCGTTCCTGGTCTTTCTGCCCCGTCTTCCATTTTCCACCGGATCGAAATCCCGTTTGCTTTGACGCGATTCGTCCACATTGATGTCGGGAGCGTTTTCATAGTATTGCAAAAACCGGTTAAATTCCAGAGAAACGAACCTTTTAATCAGGTCTTCGCGTTCGAGCCAGGCCAGTTTTTTATAAATCACCGGCATAAACTGGCCAATTTCGGTTTCGTTCACTTCAATTTTTTCCATTTTATCTATGAGGCTGAACAGTTGCTTTTCGCAAATTTCTTTACCTGAAGGGACCGGTTTTTGAATGAATGTTTTGTTCACCTTTTTTTCCACCTGGCGCAGTTTGCCCTTTTCGCGCAGGTGAATAAGGGTTACTGAAATGCCTTTTTTACCTGCACGTCCGGTACGTCCGCTGCGGTGAATGTAAATTTCCGGGTCGTCGGGCAAATTGTAATTAATTATGTGTGTCAGGTTATTCACATCGAGACCCCGGGCAGCCACATCGGTAGCCACCAGCATTTGCAGGTTTTTGTTGCGGAAACGGGCCATTACATAATCGCGTTGCGCCTGCGACAGGTCGCCGTGAAGTGCGTCGGCATTGTAGCCGTCCTGCATCAGCTTGTCGGCCACGTCTTTGGTTTCGGCGCGGGTTCGGCAAAAAATAATCCCGTAAATATTCGGATTGATATCTGCCACCCGTTTCAAAGCTATATACCGGTCTTTGGCATGAATGAGATAGTAGTGATGCTCCACATTTTCAGCTCCGGTATTCTTTTTCCCAACCGAAATTTCGTGTGGGTTGGTCATATACTTGTTGGCAATGGAAACAATTTCCCTGGGCATGGTGGCCGAAAAAAGCATGGTTTGCTTTTCTTTGGGTGAAGTTTCCAGAATGGCGTCCAAATCGTCTTTAAAACCCATGGAGAGCATTTCGTCGGCTTCGTCGAGCACCAGCCATTTTATTTCGTTCACTTTCAGTTTTTTGCGTTTGATTAAGTCGAGGGTTCGGCCGGGTGTTCCCACCACTATGGAAACGCCACGATCCAACTGATCGATTTGCTTCCTTATATCGGCGCCACCATAAACCACGGCTATGTTCATCTTTTGGGTGAACTTCGAAAAGTTGTTTAAATCATTGGCAATTTGCAGGGCCAGTTCGCGTGTGGGACTGAGTATTAAAGCCTGCGTATGTTTTTTCGATGTGTCGATTTGCTGAATGATGGGCAAACCAAAGGCAGCGGTTTTTCCTGTTCCGGTTTGTGCCAGGGCAACCATGTCGGTGTTGTTTTCCAATAAAAAAGGAATGGTTTGTTCCTGAATGGGTGTGGGTATTTCAAATCCCAGTGCTTCAACAGCTTGTTGAATTTCGGCACTGAGACCCATCTCGTTAAATAATGTCATGAATTTACGTGTAAAAATTGTGGGCGCAAAGGTAACCTTTTAAAATGAAATACAGGGATTTAGCAAGTTTTCTTTTGCGTATTAACAAATAGATCATCCTGATGAAAGTTTTTATATTTTTTAAACGAACTGAAAATGCAAATTTAACCTAAATGCCTTACATTTGTTTGAGTTAAAAACCGATTCAGTTGAATTGTATGGACAATAAAAAGCTGGGAAAATCTTTCTGTACCATAACCAGACTGTTATTTGCAGGGCTAATGATTATGGTCTTTGTAAATAAGTCAGAAGCTCAGAACGATACTATTGTGCCAATTGAAAAGGATCCGGAAAAAATATTACGTAAGATAAAAATCAGGGAATTTGCAAATGATGGTTTCAATTTTTGGAATGACGATTTTTCAGGACACTGGGCTGGTATCGATTTCGGCTTTAACCTTTTCAGAAATCCCGATTATGCGGGGTACACCACTGAATTTATGAAAAATGATATATTCAGATCAAACTCAACTTACATTAATCTCATTCAGCAAAGTCTTGGATTGCAAAAAAACAGGAATACAATTGGGCTGGTAACAGGACTTGGATTACATTTGCAAAGTTACCGGCTTGAAAAAAATACAACCATACAACGTATGGAAAACGGACTGATTGAACCTCAAATCCTTTATTTCGACCAGAACCAAAAATCCAAATTTTCTGTTCTTTCGCTTATGGTACCTTTACTTGCAGAGTTTCAGATACCTGTTAATCATTATAAAAACAGAATTTATTTTTCCGGGGGTGTTTATGGCGGATTACGACTGAGCAGCCACACAAAAATAAAATACCGCGCCGATGGCAAAAAAGAAAAGCTGAAAACGCCCGGGCATTATTCACTGAATGATTTCAAATATGGTTTAATGGCAAGAGCCGGGTACCGGTGGGTAAATATTTTTGCAACCTGTGAGCTTACTCCGCTTTTCATGGAAGAAAAGGGGCCGGAGATTTTTCCGGTAACATTTGGGATAACAATAATAAATTTTTGACGAACAATGAGACCTTACATTTTAGAAGAAACCAACTGGAAACAGATTAAAAATCAGAAATACGATGTGGCAGTGCTTCCCTGGGGAGCTACGGAACCACACAACTACCATTTGCCTTATGGTACCGATTCGCTGGAAACCGCGCGAATTGCTGCCGATGCCGCCCAAAAAGCCTGGGACAATGGCGCCAAAGTGATGGTGTTGCCCACCATCCCGCTGGGAGTACAAAATCCCGGACAAATTGAAATGCCGTTTTGCCTGCATACCCGTCCTTCCACTCAAATCATTATTCTCGAAGACATAGTCCGGGCGCTTTATAATCAGGGAATCCGAAAACTGGTGGTAATGAACGGACATGGAGGCAATGATTTCAAACCGGTTATTCGCGAAGTTCTGCCGCAGTTTCCCGGTATGTTTATCGCTCTTAACGAGTGGTTTAAACTGGTTCCCAATTCCGATTATTTTGAAGAGGAAGGCGACCATGCCAACGAAATGGAAACCAGCATCATTATGCACTATTTCCCGGAGCTGGTGCTTCCCCTGAAAGAAGCCGGCGAGGGAAAAGCAAAAAAAATCAAACTGAAAAGCCTTCAAAATAAAATTGCCTGGACACCCCGCCAATGGGATAAAGTTACCGACGACACTGGTGTGGGAAATCCGAAAAAAGCTTCTGCTAAAAAAGGAGAAAAATTTTTGCAAACAGTAACTTCAATGATTGGGGATTTTTTGGCTGAACTGGCGGAAAGCGATTTAAAAGATTTATATTGATAATTGTTATCAAACCCGATAATTGTCATTTCTTAAATCTCTGAAATTTCTGTTATTGCAGGTAAATAAAAAAAGCAGAAACACATGAAACTCTTACTGATTAGCAACTCGACCATGGCGGGCGAAGCCTACTTGGACTATCCGAAATACGAAATACAGAAATTCCTTGGCGAAAAGCCGGTTACAGCGTTATTTATTCCTTATGCTGCCGTTACTTTTTCGTTCGATGACTATTGTGAAAAAGTGGAAGAGCGGTTTGCGGAAGTGGGTCATCATATTGTGGGCATTCACACTTTTGCCGACCCGGCGAAGGCAGTGGAAGAGGCTGAAGCCATTGTGGTGGGCGGCGGAAACACATGGCAATTGGTTCGCATGATGCACGACCGGAAACTGATGAACCCTATCCGCGAAAAAGCGTTTAACGGCACGCCTTACATCGGCTGGAGCGCCGGCGCTAACATCGCCTGTCCCACCTTGCGAACCACCAACGACATGCCCATCATTGACCCACACGGATTTGAGTGCATCGGCCTGGTTCCGTTTCAGATTAACCCGCACTACCTGGATGCCAGCGCACAGGGGCATGCCGGCGAAACACGCGAACAGCGCATTGAAGAGTTTATTGAAGTTAACCCGGAATCTTATGTGGTGGGATTGCGCGAAGGAACCATGCTGAAACTGGAAAATGATAAACTGGAGCTAATTGGAAACCGGTTGTGCCGTGTTTTCAAAAAAGGAAAAGAACCGGCGGAGCTTTCTTCGGGCGACGATTTCAGTTTTCTGATGGAAACCGGAGTGCTGGCCAAAAAACCGCGTTAACCTGTTTCGATAAAACATTTTGTTTCTAATCCTTTCATTAAGTTTTGATAGAAATTTCACCTCTTCTTTTCTGTTTTAGCCTGATAGTGAACAATTCACTACCTTTGCACCGTAAAACCAAAACAGAAAATGGAACTTCTTTCAAATAATTATTTCGCCCTGTTTTTAATTGTAGGCCTTGGTTTTATCCTGGGCCGTATAAAAATTTTTGGGCTGTCGCTCGACGTATCGGCGGTCATATTTGTGGCACTGGTGTTTGGCCATTTCGGAGTGGTTATTCCCGAAGACTTCCAATACCTTGGCCTGGTGCTGTTCATCTTCACAATTGGCATTCAGGCGGGGCCCGGATTTTTCGAGTCGTTTAAAAAAGAGGGCCGGCAACTGGCCTCATTTGCTACTTTGCTAATTCTTACAGCAGCCCTAATTACTGTTGCTGTTGTTTACTTTTTCAAAATTGATAAAAATATTGCCGTAGGACTCTTCACCGGCGCGCTAACCAGTACGCCCGGTTTGGCTGCGGCCATAGATATAACCGGTTCTCCGCTGGCTTCCATCGGTTACGGGGTTGGCTATCCGTTTGGCGTAATCGGAGTTATTCTATTTATCCGGTTTCTTCCCAAAATATTGGGTGTTTCGCTGAAAAAAGAAGAAGCCGAATACCATTCAAAAACAAAAGAGGAATTTCCGGAAATTTTACGACGGAATTTTTTGGTTGAAAACGAAAATGTGGCAGGAAAGTCTATTGGCGACCTGCGTATCAGGTACATGACAAAAGCTGTTGTTTCGCGGGTAGTACACGAAGGATTAGCGGTAACCCCAAAACCCGAAACCATTTTATACAAAGGCGATTTGATAAAAGCTGTGGGAACAGATGAAGCCCTGAAACGTGTGGAATTGCTCATTGGCCCTCCAACCGAAGAGGAAATCCCTCTCGACCCGAACTACGATGTACGCACGGTTTTGGTGACCAACAAAGAAGTGGTAAACAAAACCATCGGACAAATAAACCTGTTGCAAACATACAGCGCCACCATCACCCGGATTCGCCGCTCGGGGATTAACATTTCGCCTACGCCAAATTCAAAACTACAGTTTGGCGATAAGCTAATAATTGCCAGCAGCAAAGCCAACATGGAAATGGTGGCCCGCATTTTTGGCGACGACCAGAAACGGCTTTCCGACACCGACATTTTACCGGTGGCACTGGGAATAATTCTGGGCGTTCTGGTCGGAAAAATCAACATTGCGCTTGGTAATTTCGCTTTCAGTTTGGGATTGACGGGCGGCGTGCTCGTTGTTGCGCTGGTTGTCAGCCGCATGGGAAAAACCGGCCCCATTATCTGGACCATGAGTGGCGCTGCCAACCAGTTGCTGCGGCAGTTGGGGCTTATCTTTTTCCTGGCCGCTGTGGGAACCGGTGCAGGCGCCGATATTCTGGATACATTTGAACAATATGGCTACCGGCTGTTTCTTTTTGGCGGGGTTATAACCCTGGTTCCAATGATTTTGGCCGCCATTGCCGGAAAATGGTTTTTTAAAATGAACCTGCTAAGTATGCTGGGCGCTATTAGCGGAAGTATGACCAGCACGCCCGGTTTGGCCGCCGCCGATTCCATGACCGAAACCAATGCCCACAGCATTGCCTACGCAACCGTTTATCCGGTGGCTATGGTGTTACTCATTGTAATTGTGCAGTTGATTTCGCTTTTTCTGTAGCAGCCGTTAGCGCCACGCCGATTCCACCCGGTAAATATCGAGTTTCTCCACAATCACTTCGCCACCGGAGGAAAAAAGCACCAAATCTTCGGCTCCCTTTTCCGGTGTAAAATTATTGGAAATAGCCACCTGTCCACCGTTTGCAAACACCTCGACAGATGCTCTGTCAATCAAAATTTCAAGTGTAATTTTATTGTCGATTGGTTGCAGCGGAGCCGCCGTTCCGAGAACCGACAATGTTCCGCGTTTTACATCATATAAAAGTTCTGTACCTGTTTTCTTCTTGCTGTGCCGGATATAAAAACCAAAGTTGTTGCAGGTTTTCAGGTCGAACTCACCAATAATGTGCAGGCAATCGCCACTCACCCGTTTTACGATGTTTTGGTTGATTCCGGGAATCAGTTTCTCATTCTCCCACCTGTATTGCTTCCCGTGCAGAAGTTCAATTTCCGAAATGGGTTTCCGGGTTAGCTTATATCCAAAATTAAATTTGGTAAGTTCCAGTTCGGTGGGGAAGGTCATCTGCCCGTTAAACGGCATGTCGGGGAAGTTTCCGCCGCGCATCCAGGCAATCTGAATCACCCGTCCGTCTTCATCGGGAATGTTACTCCAGGTTTGGGTAGCATAGTAGTTTTTACCGAAGTCGCTTTTCATTTTTGCCGTTTCGGGCGAAAACTCCTCACCGTCAAAGTTTCCAATCAGGTAGCTGCCATCGCCGTCGAAAAGCACCCACTTGGTTTCCTCAGGGCGGTTGCTCACCTGCATGGGAATCAAATCGGGGCATTCGTAAAATCCAAAAATATGGCTTTTGTAATCCCAGTCCACCAGGTTCTCCGAGGTGTAAAACGAAACGCCCTTGGACCTTTCCTCTTCCAGGGTTTTGCGGTACAGTACCATCACGTATTTTTGCGAAGGTTCGTGCCAAATCACTTTGGGGTCGCGTGCATCGTCGGTTTCATCATAAGGAATTATCGGGTTTCCCTCATATTTTTCCCAGGTGCGTCCGCGGTCGGTGCTGTAGGCAATGCGCTGTCCGCAATGCTGACTGGTGTAAAAAATTACCAGCGTTTTCACATCGCCCTGCTGTTTTCCCAGCAAATTGTTGTGGTCAACAATGGCCGACCCCGAAAAAGCCGTGCAGTATTCCTTGTCTTCCGAATTTTCATCGGGATAAAGGGCAATGGGCATGTGTTCCCAGTGAACCAAATCCGTGCTGATGGCATGTCCCCAGTGCATATAGCCCCATTCCTTCCCTTTCGGGTTGAACTGGTAAAACAGGTGGTATTCACCATCGTAATATACCAGCCCGTTGGGATCGTTGTGCCAGTTTTCCTCAGGCGTGAAATGAAACTGCGGCCGGTACAGTTCGTTGTAATAATTTTTATCCGGTTTCGAAGCGGTTAATATAAATACCGAAGCCAGTGCAAATAAAATAATTAAACCATTCTTCATAGCGTATATTTTTTCTGAATTTTGGTCTGTTAATACGGTGTGCAAGATAGGAATTTATTGCTTTTATTGCAGTTTTTTCAACTCATTCTCTATGTATCTTTCCAGTTGGTTTTTCCCTGGAAGTTTTAAAATCAGCGGGATTATAAATTAATGCAGACAGTGTCTGCAACATTGAACTGAATCTAATTTGCCTCCTAAATTAAATCTTTCAGAAAATCTGAACAAGCTTTTTCATCCTCAAAATCGAGCGAAATGACATCGATCATAAAGATCCACTACAAATTTAAATTTCAAAGGACTTTAAAAATCATTGTATTTGGGATTAATTAAAAACAGTGATACGTTTTTTTGTTTCGACTGTTAAATATAAAACGTTTTTAAGAACAAATCCAGCAGATTTGAATAGATATGGTCTCTTATGAAAACTTCAATAATTCCACTTGTAAAGTGTTTAATTCATAAATTTTGGCAAAATCTTTTGTGTTGTTAGTTAACAATTGGCAATTATTTACAATACAGGTTGCAGCAATGATTGCATCAGGAAGTTTTACAGCGTATTATATTCGATTTCTTTGATAAGCTCAACTGCTCTTTCCCGGGTAATCGCTCCTTTATGATGAACAGGAGTGTTTTTTCCCCTGGTTTTTGGTTTTATTAGTTTTATAATTTTTGCTTTCTCAAGTCCTTTCAGAATTGACAACGCATTTTTATTTTTAATTTCAATTTCAATTGTTTCCATTATTTTTGATTTGTTACAAATTTACATTAAAAAACAAATAAAATGAATTACCAAGGCAACATCCTGAAAATGCGCACCGAACTGGCAAAACCGGTCAACTATTTTTTGCCGGTGGGTGAACAGGAAATTAAAATGAACGACCTGATTGGCAAAGAAATAAACCTTCATTTTACGGGGCAAATCAACTGCATTTCGTGCGGAAAAATTACCAAAACTTCGTTTAACCAGGGGTTCTGTTACAACTGCCTGCAAACGGCGCCCGAGTCAAGCGAATCGGTAGTGAGGCCCGAGTTGTCGAAATCGCAGTTTGGCATTGCCCGCGACATGGAGTGGGCTGAAAAACACGACCTCATCGAACACATTGTTTACCTGGCCGTGGCCAGCGAACTGAAAGTGGGAGTTACACGCCATCACCAGATTCCCACCCGCTGGATTGACCAGGGTGCTGGCTATGCCATTCAACTGGCCAAAACACCCAACCGCCACATTGCCGGCATCATCGAAATTTTTCTGAAAAAACACTTCACCGACCGCACCAACTGGCGGGCCATGCTGAAAAGCGAAGGCAATTCAGAAATCGACCTTCAGGAAGAAAAGAAAAATGCCCTGCAATTGCTGCCAGCAGAATTGCAAAAATATTATTGTGATGATGATGAAATCACTTCCATCGAATATCCGCTGGCAGTATTACCGGAAAAAGTAAAAAGCATTGGTTTCGACAAAACGCCTGATATTAATGGCATTTTAAAAGGGATTAAGGGGCAATACCTTGTTTTTGAAAACAATACGGTTTTGAATATCAGGAAACACAACGGGTATTTTATTCAAATTAAAAGCCTCTCTTAATTTTCCCCAAGGGGAGAAACTGAAAAAGAGACCTATTTTTATTTTTACCTGACAATTCTCTTACTTCAATACCGTAAAATTTCCTTAATTTGTTCCGGTAAGCTGAAATTACTGGCTACCTTCAGGATGAAACCAAAATAATTGTAATTGAAATGGAAAACTTGGACTGGCAAAATTTAGGATTCGGTTACCGCGATACCGACTACAATATTCGTTGTTACTACCGTAACGGACAATGGGGAGAACTGGAAATCAGCTCATCGAACCAGATTAATATTCACATGGCAGCTACCTCTCTGCATTACGGACAGGAGGCTTTTGAAGGGCTGAAAGCGTTTAAAGGGAAAGACGGTAAAGTGCGCATTTTCAGAATGGATGAAAACGCCAAACGAATGCAAAATTCCTGCGACGGCATTTTAATGGCCAAACTTCCGGTTGAAAAATTTATGGAGGCCGTTCGTACGGCTGTAAAAATGAATGAACGGTTTGTTCCGCCTTACGACAGTGGTGCAGCGTTGTACATCCGTCCGTTACTGATTGGCACCGGACCACAAATTGGCGTAAAACCTGCTGACGAATTCCTGTTTATGGTGTTTGTAATGCCGGTTGGCCCTTATTTTCCTGAAGGATTTAAACCCACCGATTTGGTTGTTATGCGACAGTATGACCGCGCTGCCCCGCAGGGAACCGGCAAATACAAAGTGGGTGGAAATTACGCCGCGAGCATGGGCGCCGGAAAACTGGCCAAACAGCAGGGGTTTTCAGCCGTTTTATACCTCGACAGTAAAGAGAAAAAATACCTCGACGAATGTGGCCCGGCCAACTTTTTCGGAATTAAAAAGAATACTTATGTAACCCCGCAATCCGATTCTATTTTGCCTTCCATCACCAACAAAAGTCTGATGGTGCTGGCCGAAGAAATGGGATTAAATGTTGAGTGCCGCAAAGTTCCTTACGAAGAACTGGCCGAATTTGAGGAAGTAGGTGCCTGCGGCACGGCTGCCGTAATTTCGCCCATAAAAGGTGTTTACGATGCCGACAACGACAAATGGTTCAAATACGGCAATCAGGAAGAAGCTGGTGAATGGTCAACCAAACTGTACAACAAGCTGCGGGCTATCCAGTACGGCGACGAAGAGGACAAATACGGCTGGGTGGAAATTATATAAGAATAGCCTCTCCTAACCTCTCCAAAGGAGAGGGATATAAGAAAAAAATACAAAGCTCTGAAGATTGCTCCGGAGCTTTTTTTTGGATGGAATCATTTCAGGCGATGCTATCCATAAATATATAAAAAAGCTATGCCTAGAGGATGTTTTGTAATTTTCATAAGGACAGCATTCCTTCGAGGGATGCCATCCCGTCCTAAGTAAAAAAAACTTCCGTTACTGTAACATCCCCGCCACTTATTCGTCTTATGCAATGAACACTGTTCAAAAGCAGCCAATGACAGTAAACGAATACAACAAAGCAGTTGATCTATACTCCGACCGGCTTTTCCGGTTTGTGCTGAAAAGCATCAGAGATACTTTTGCAGCCGAGGATATTGTGCAGGACAGCTACGAAAAATTGTGGAAAAACGTGGAAAACGTGGATGGCGCAAAAGTAAAATCGTACCTGTTTACCACGGCATACCATACCATGATTGACCGCATCCGGAAAGAAAAACGGTCGGCATATTCTGAAGAACTCAACCTGCCCGAAGAAAGCCATGAAAACAATTATTCCGATTTGGGCGAAATACTGAAAGAAGCCGTGAACCGGCTGCCCGAAATTCAGCGCATGGTGCTGTTGCTGCGCGACTACGAAGGCTATTCGTACAACGAAATTGGAGAAATGGCCAATTTAAACGAATCGCAGGTGAAAGTATATATTTACCGCGCGAGGGTTTTTTTGAAGAATTACATTGGTAAAATGGAAACGGTGGTGTAAAATGAAAATTACAAGAAATAATTACGAAGTTTATTTCCTCGATTACCTGGAAGGAAATCTGGATGAAAATCTGGTGGACGATTTTATCGATTTCCTCCGGCAAAATCCTGATTTGAAGGAAGAACTGGAAATGGCCGGTGCAGTTAAGCTGGAGCTGGAAAATATCACTTTTGGAAACAAGGGAAAACTCTATAAAGAAAAATACGACCTGCAATCGGAATTCTACCGGGCGGCTGTGGCTCGTTTGGAAGGAGACCTTCAGGAAAACGAAAAAGCCGAATTTGAAAATTACATTTCCAAACATCCTGAAAAAAAGAAGGAAGCCGCCCTTTTTGAGAAAACCAGGCTGAAAGCCGATGAAAGCATCGTTTTCAAAAAGAAAAGAAAACTATATCACTATTCTGCCGGAAGAACGATTTTACTTTGGTCAACAAGAGTTGCCGCTATACTGATTATTGGTTTATTGATTTACCGGGTAACCGATAATATTTCAACCCAAAATATTCTGCCGGAAAACCAGGTAGCTGTTTCAGAAATGAACCCAAAGGAAGAACCTGCTGAACCCACTGCTGTACCTGTAAAGCCGGAGAAAAAAGAAGAACCTGCGCAGGTTGAGGAAAAAGTTTCCGAACCAGCCAGAAAAACTGAACCCAAAAAAGAACCGCCCAAAAGCCTGCGCGAAACAACCAAAGGCAGGATGGACCATGAAAAGATTGCAGAAATAAGGATTCCGGTTGATGTTCCCGTAAAATTATCCCCGCTAAATACTTCACTTTCCATCCGGCAACCGGAAGTGGCACTGGCGCAGATAAAAATCAGTCTGCCGGATACACCTGCCGAAATTTATGAAGAACGTCTCCTTGCTGATGTGGTAAAAGAAAAAACCGGCATAGGTAACTTTTCTCTGAGTAAAGTGGCTAAAGCCGGGCTAAATCTGGTTTCATCCGTTTCCGGTGAAAAATTCAGTTTCGATACCAATAACGAAGGCCAAATTACTGAACTGAATTACGATTCGCGACTGCTGGCATTTTCCATTCCTACCAATTTTAAACCGGAAGTTGGAGAATAAATGTTTTCAAAAACTGAATTTACAAATTTCAAAAAGCAAAATTCTCCATCGGAGTCCTTCGGGCAAACAAAAAGCAATTTTCCAAAATTAGAATTTGAAGCACGTGTCATTTTTTTAATTTTTTGGTAATTGAGAATTTGAATTTTATTTGTCATTTGATTATTGAAATTTCAAACTTCCATAATCAGTCAAATTATATATTTCACGCTAAAACAAATTATTTTACAAGGCATTTGTAACTTTCTTTTAACCCTGTCCGTCTGAGCAGCAGAACATTTAAAACAGAAAAAAATGAAACGAATAATCAGCATTATTTTATGCAGCTTCCTGGCAATAAATCTTTTTGCACAAACCGATACCACAAAGGTGGGTACGAAAAATAAAAACGTAGTAACCGTTATTGAAGACGGTAAAAAAACGCAGGTTACTGTTGGTAATGAACGTGGCGTGGAAGTGATTACCGATGACTGGGGCGATACTACCCATGTAAGAATTGGCCGCCGCACTTTCAGGGTAATTGAAGGCGGAAACGGTACGTATGTAAAAATTGACAAGGAAGAACGGCAGAAAAACTGGACCGGAAGTTTTAATCCGCACTGGGCCGGACTGGAATTTGGAATGAACATGTTTCATCAGTCCGATTATTCTTTGTATAACAATCTGGAAGTTCCGCAGGATTTTATGGACTTGCATTACGGTAAATCAATTACTGTTAACCTGAACTTTGCCGAATGGGCATTTAAAAACGAAGCCAACAATTTCGGTTTGGTTACCGGGTTGGGATTTAGTTTTATGGACTTTACTTTCGACCAGCCCATAACCATTGAAAAAGAAGGTGGAAGCGGGATTATTATGCCCGTTGGTCTGAATCCCGATGGTCTGAAAAAAACAAAACTGAATGTTAGTTACCTCACTGCACCCTTAATGCTTGAAGTGAAAACGCCGCTTCGGGCTGGAAATTCGCGCCTTTACCTGGCAGGCGGGGTAATTGGTGGAGTGAACATTGGTTCTCACACCAAATACAAAACCCGTAACGACAAGGAAAAATCACGCAGCAACTTCAACCTGAGCCAGTTTAAATACGACCTGACCGGAAGAATTGGATTCGGAGATTTCACCGTTTTTGTGAATTACGGCATGACACCACTTTTCAAGGAAGGCCGCGGTCCAGAACTTCGCCCGGTAACCTTCGGGTTTTCCTTCCCGAATATTTAGTCGCTATTTTAAAATATTTCGGCTACTTTTAATGCTCAAAAACCGGATATGGAGTTTTTGAGCATTTTTCCTTTGGTCAGCTTTTTTATTTTATTGATTTCATTGATTTCCCGGGTTATTTACCTGCGGAAAAGGGGAATTAAAATGAGTTCGAAGCAAAATGAAAAACCACTATATCTGAAGTTTCTTTATCCTGTTTTTGCACTCATTTTTTTGCTTTGGACGGGTGAACTGTTCCGGTTGGCTTTTCACCTGCCATCACTGGTCCTGCCCGAAATATTCACTGCAAATCTGGTAAATTTTCATCCGTTGAAAATGACAGGTGCCATTGTGATATTGCTGGCACTGGTTTTTTGGATACTGACTCTTTTCCATTTTCATTTTTCACTGCGTTTTGGGCTCGATAATAAAAACCAGGGAAAACTGATTACCCGGGGCATATTTTCACGTTCGCGCAATCCGTTTTTTCTTTCCATTGACTTATTTTTTAGTGGATTGGCATTGCTCCACGCCAGTCTTTTCTTTATTGTAATGGCAGTACTAACCATAATCAGCATTCATTTTTTCATTCTGAAAGAAGAAAAGTTCCTGCGAAAACATTACGGCGAAGCCTACCGAAAATACCAGGAAAAAGTAAGGAGGTATTTCTAAAAAATTATTTCACATGAATCAATTTTTCGCCTTCATATTCAAACCATTTGTCTGTGGCTATTACCTGAACCGTATGCACGCCCGGTTTTAATTCGGGTAAAAAAACTGCTTCCCAAATATGTTCCGAATCGGAATCACTGCCCATTTTGCGCCAGGACACTTCACCCAATTGATTTTCCCGTTCTTTTTCTGCCAGCCTCACCGGATCTTTTTGGGGAATCCGTTTCATCTCCATCCATTCTCCCACATCACCGATTTTCATTTTTACCTCAGCATCGGGCAAAGCATTGTAAATATTGGCAATTACTTTAAATCCTTCGTTGCTGCCGGCTGACACAACATCAGGTGCATCAATGTGCATCTGAACATTTTCCGGAACACCGGCGGTTTTCCATTCCAGTTTCCAGTCGTTTTTATCGATGTGTAAAAAAGCATATCCGTTTGGTGTACCGTCCGACATCATGGTATGCGGAATTCCAAATTCATTGGGCGCACCGGTCCACCAGGCACCGCAAACGGTTCCCACACTAATCATGTGGTGGGGGTCATTTCCGGGAAAACCTTCTTCTTTTCCTATAAAATGATGGTAATGCCTGTGTGTATGGGCAACCAGCGAAACGCTTTTGGGATGACTGGCAAGCAGCTTGTAAAAAGCCTGTTTTTCAGCTTCATCAAGCCATTCCCTGGAATCCTCGTACGGAATATGAGTAAGCAAAACCAGCAATTGGTTTTTGTCTATGCGGTTTACTTCGTTTTGTAAATACTGCATCTGGTCCTCTCCAAGTCCGGTACGGTAGTAACGCTCGTCACCGTCAACAATCCACCGGACATTGTCGAGCACAACAAAATGTGCCGGGCCATAACTAAATGAGTAATAAGAAGGACCAAATGTGTTGTACCATGTACCGCGTGCTTCTGTCGTGTTGTCACCGGTAAAATCGAAATCATGATTACCTGCCACATACCACATCGGGATTCCAATGGTTGAAAGACTTCCGATAAGGTGGTCGTAAATGCTCAGATCATCGAAAACCACGTCGCCCAATGTAACTCCAAAATCGGCATCGGTTCCAATCACCTCAGGAATCACATCTTTCGACATGTAATAGATTTCCTTGTGGTCGCGGGGCTGGGTATCACCAAAAATAAGTGCTTTCACTTTATCCGGTTCTTTTGCGGGAAGCAAGGGAAAATCAACCGATTCAGGAAGCGGCCCGGTGGGTGGAAGTCCTTCGTATTTTGTTCCGGATATGCCGCCAGAACTGTACATTTTATAAAACCGCGGAATCTGATTTTCGTCAACAGGCACTTTCCAGTTTTGTGGTTTAATCACAAATGTTGCTGAATTATCACGAAGGGGAAGTTCATAGCCGCCTTTCCGGTTAGTTATTACCACATCTCGCCCGTTGGAAACTGCAACACTTTTCAGCGGTTTATCTCCGGAATCAAATACGCCGTTTTCATTTTTATCGTGAAAAACAACTCCTTTTACCGTCCTACGGGTTTGTGCATATAAAGCTGATTCATTGGTTATTGCAAGCAAAAGGAATAATATTGCTGCAGAAAATCTAAAAAACAGATTATTCATGATTTTAATATTTACATTCATACCACCATCGGGTGAATTGGTGCAAGATACAAAAATCAGGAGTGTTTTTACAAAACCAAAACAACGTGTTGGATGGGAAAAACAAGAAGGTGTGATTACAATATTTCGGCTCTGAAAACTATTTCAGCAAACGGTTTGTCGCCAATTTGGCCGGATTTGGTTTTGAGAATTAAAATTTTCTCGTAACTGCCGGAGTTTGTTTTTATCAGCCAAACCTGATTGGGACTCACATTTAATGCAAATTGCTGCAGACTTTTTTCGTCTTCAGGGAGGTATGAAAAATAAAATGCTTCTGCACTTTCCAAATCGTCGAATTCACCGGCCAGAAAAAACCTGGCTTCCAAATCGGGATGCGACAAATAAGGACCCTTTAATTCACCATGAGTTTCTATTTGCACCAGAACAAAAAAATCTGGTGTTTGAAAACCCGGATAATCAACAACCTTAAACAACTCAAAACTGAATCCTTTGAAATCGGCTGAATTTATGGTGAATTCGTTTAACGGAGTATCCTTTTCACGATCACAAGAAAAAAGAAATAAAAATAATCCAATAATCAATACTCTATTCGCCATTTCTTAATCTGCTTATTATTAGCCCGATACATGTCACTGCCTCAAAATAAAAATCCCCTCATCGGAGCAAAACCAAATGTTGTTTTGATGGTCGACACTTACTCCTTTTATAAAAACTTCAGGGATTTGACCTTCGGCAGAGCGGTACCATTTCTGTCCGTCATAAACAAAATAGCTTGAATAATCGCCCTGTTTGCTTCCCCGAACCCAGATATAATCTCGTTTATCGACAAACATACGGTTAAAAAACCCAACATCAAAGGCGGATTCAACTTTATTCCATTTTCTATTCCGATAAACAAACACCTCATTTTCATAACATCCCATGCACGACGAAAGAGAATGGTCGGTTGTAAGCACAGGCTCAAATTTCGAAGTTAAATCCAGCGCAGAAACCCAATAAAAATTGCCTTCCTCGTTCAGTTGCTTCCAGTTGTTCTGATTATCAATCCTGAAAACAGCAGCATTTCCAACGGTTCCCATCGATGCAAAATACACCTGGCTGTCCCTGTCAACTTTCAGGTTTTGAATGACATGCTGATTCAGTATAGAGTTTTCAGGAGAGTAAAGGCTGAATGTGCCGCTGTCGTAGCACATCAGTCCGCCCAAATTGTGGGCCGCCGAGGAAAACCAGACTTTTCCGTTTGGGGCAGCCTCAACTTCATTTACGTAATTCCGCGGCAATCCGGCATTTTCAGAAGTGAAAAAAGTGAATTCCCCGCCGGAGAAACGGGCAAGGCCTTTTTCTTTTGTTCCCAGCCAAACTCTTCCGTCAGGCGCAACGGAAACATCTTGAATTACAGTACCGGCTGAATGGGATTGTGTATTCAAACCATCGTAAAAAATCAGGTTGCTCCCCGAAGCAATCCAGGCATTGCCGTCCTTGTCAAAGTCAACACAGGTAATATTTTCGCCTTT
Source organism: Mariniphaga sp. (assembly GCA_041686935.1). Lineage (GTDB taxonomy): Bacteria > Bacteroidota > Bacteroidia > Bacteroidales > Prolixibacteraceae > Mariniphaga. The sequence goes on from JAWLCW010000001.1 coordinate 299,778, forward strand.
TAACACCCATTCCGAAACATCGAAATTGATTTCTTCAGAAAATTCATTCAGCGCAACCTCGTCGTCCTTATTACAGGAAAAAAGAAAGAATAGTGGGATGAAGAATAAAAAAAGTGGTTTCATGACGATTGATAAAAATTACTTTGATTTTATATTTATTGGTTCAAAATATAAATTCCGTTACTGGTTCCCAACCAAATGTTGTTTTGGGAATCCACTTCAATGCAATAATTAAAATCATCTGGAAAATCCTGCGGAGCCTCGTGCCATTGTTGCCCATCAAATACCGATAATCTTTTATAACCTTCTGCATGAAACTTGGCTGTCCAAATAAAATCCCTTTCATCGGCCCTGAGAAGATGAGGACGGTTCATCTGGTTTTCGTGTTCTCTCATCATTGTTTTCTCACCACCACTATATTTAAAAACCACCAAATCAGGCATTAAGCCTCCGCCACAATATTCCCTGCTATCCTCAATGTAGTATATATTTCCACGGGAATCAATTTCTATATCAGTCAGGGAACAACCTCCTGTTTCAAACAACTTTACCCAATGACTCCCTGAAATACTGAATGCTGCTCTTCCGGTTTCCGAATTCTGTGTAAACAGGTAAACCATCCCATTTCTGATTTGAAACTTATAAATCAGATTTTCCGGGAGTGGCGAGTTTTCTGGCAGAAATTGTTCAAAATGAGTTCCGTCAAACCGAACCAAACCACCCAACTGGTATGCAGATGAATTAAACCAAATGTTTCCTTCGGGGTCACATACAACCTGTGAAATGAGATTACGCGGTAAATTGTTTTTCTCAACAGTAAAATACTGAATTTCAGAACCGGCTAATTTACCCAATCCGGATTCTTTAGTTCCCAGGTAAAGTGCACCATCTTTCGGGTTAAAAGAAAGAGATAAGATTTCAGAACTGGCCACAATTGAATAATCATTGCCATTGTCTGTAATAAAATTTAATGTGTTTCCCGATGAATAATAATATCCATCTTTTGTAATCTCGATGCACTTAACTGCTTCGCCGGCTACCAAATGTTTTGAAATTTCAAAGCGAATTTCCTCTGAAAATTCATTCTGCACCACCTCGTCGTCTTTATTACAGGAAAAAAGTAGCAATAGTGGGATGGTAAATAAATATAGTTTTTTCATAACGGTTTTTTTACCAAGATGATAAAAGTAGCTTTTTGGTTGCGTAAGGTACAAAAAACTTATTCCTAACAGAAGGATGGTATCCCTCACGAAAAGGGATGCTATCCTTTTTCTTCATTATTGTTCAAACACTTTCTTCCCCGCAATCCAGGTGCTTTCAATATTTGCATCCAAAACTTCTTGTGGTGAAGCAGTCATCAAATCGGTGTCAAGTATCACAAAATCGGCCCATTTGCCGGGCTCGAGACTGCCTTTTTCATTTTCTTCGAACGAGGCTTTTGCCGGCCAGATGGTGATGGAACACAGGGTTTGTTCGCGTGTGAGGGCTTCTTCCGGCAGGAATCCGCCTTCGGGCCAGCCGTTGTGGTCGGCACGAAAAACTGACGCATAAAATGTAAATAGCGAATAAATTTCCTCCACCGGAAAATCGGTGCCGTTGGGTAGCCAGCCCAGTTGATTCAGCAAAGTCTGGTATGCATAAGCGCCGTTGTTCAGCCGTTCTTCTCCCAAACGGTCGCCGGCCCAGTACATGTCGGAAGTGGCGTGCGTAGCCTGCACCGACGGAACAATGGAAAACCGGGCAAATTTCTCTATATCATCGGGATGAATAATCTGCGCATGTTCAATACGCCAGCGTCTGTCGTTTTTGTCTTTCAGGAATTTTCCGTACGTATCCAAAACCAGCCGGTTGGCGCCGTCGCCTATACAATGAGTGGCAACGGCAAAATTATTTTCGTAAGCCAGTTGGCAAATGTTATCGTAATATGCCTGTGCTTCAATCTGAATTCCGCTGTTTCCGGGGTTGTCGGAATAATCTTCCAGCAACAGTGCCCCCCGCGAACCCAGCGCACCGTCAGCAAATAATTTGATGGTGTTTATTACCAGCCGGTCCTCTTTTTTCGGGCCGTTTTTCACAAAAAACTCAAAGTTTTCCTCCGAAGGATTCAGCATGGCATTGATGCGCATTTTCAACTCGCCGGAGTTTTGCATTTCTTCTATATGCAAAACCGTTGATTTATCCAGCCCGGCATCGGTAACTGAGGTGAGGCCGGTGGCAAAGCAGTTTTTTTGAGCTTCCAGCAGTCCCAGTTTTTGTTGTTCCACAGTGATTTCAGGAATTAGCCGCGAAACCAGCCCCATGGCATTGTCGATGAGAATGCCGGTGGGTTGCCCGTTTTTCAGTTCAACCAAACCGCCGGATACATTGGTTTCGGCGGTAATGCCAGCCAATTCCAGTGCTTTGGAGTTGCACCAGCCGGCATGTCCGTCAACCCGAACCAGGTAAACCGGTGTTTCGGGGAACAACTCGTCAAGTTTCAACTTGTCTGGAAATTCGGTTACCTCCCAGTCGTTCTGGTCCCAGCTGCGGCCCAGCACCCACTCACCGCCAAACTTTTCGTGGTGCGCCACAATGATTTCATAAATCTCATCCGGCCCTAAGGTGCCGCGCAAATCGGCATACTGCATCAGGTTTTGACCATAACCGTTAAAATGAGCATGGGCATCGTTAAATCCGGGATAAACAAATTTCCCCGCAGCATCCAGAATGTTTTCCGAGGTATATTCAGCCAGAATTTCTTCGGTACTGCCGGTGGCAACAATCTTTCCATCCGAAACCGCAAAGCTTTCCACATTCGAAAAGATTTCATCAACCGTGTAAACCGTTGCATTGGTTACTATTAAATCGGCAGGCTTTTTTGGATGGCATGAACTCATTATTATCAAAATAAGTAAAATAAAACCAATTTTTCTTCTCATTTTTAGCCGTTTAAGTTTTGACTAACAACAAAGATAAATTTTATCTGCCATTTTTTTAATAATTGAATAATTTACGAAGCTCAAAAAGAAAACATCAAATAAATCAGAATCAAAGCAATAAATCTCTATTATTTGATAAAATTTGCAGTTATCTGAATAAACTATCTGAAAAAGCTTCGCAGAGTCGGAACAAATAAAAAAGTAAAACAAAAACCCATAAACATCTCAATAATAAACATTTAAACAATATTTAACCGGTAATTCAAGCCGTTTTTTCCTGTTTTTTAAATATTTCCGCCTTTTTATTCCCGGCCTGTATTTTCAATATGTTGACATATCTCAATACATTGGTTGATGTTTGGCCTCAAATAAATTATTATTGAAAACGTTAAACAATTTTCCGGTTTATTTTTTATACTTTAGCGCATTACAAAATTTAAGGCAGCAACATGTTTACAATTGGCATTTTTACCACTCATTTACCCTACATCGCTTTTGTGGTGTTCTATGCCTTTTTTCTGCTTTTTGGAGTCAACAAAGCTTCTTCCGGAGAAATTCAGTTGAGCGAAAATAATTTTATTTTGAAAGCTCCGCCAACTGAATTTTACGAAAACGAAGCTGCTGATTTTTCCAGCTACCACTCCCGCGAAAAAGCGGATATTTTTTCACCGGGAGCCGCTGATTTTTTTGTTTTTAAAGAAAATATCCAACACGCTGCATTTTATCCGGAAAACATCCGGCAATGTTACTTTTCGCAGGCATTATTCAGTCGTCCACCTCCGGTTTTATCATAGTTTGCTTTTACCGTGCAGGTTAAAAATTTAAACTGCACTGCAGGTTTTGAAAGGTTTTCACCAAAATTTCAAGCCTGGCTATTTCACTGTTTTATCAATCATGTTCATTAGAAAAGCAAAATTATGATAGGCCTCATTGGAATTAGTTACAAAACTTCGGCTGTTGAAGTAAGAGAACAATTTTCGCTGGCAAAAGAAGAAATCATTCCCTTTTCGGAGTTGCTGCAAAAAGAAACCGGCATTTCCGACCTGGTGATTTTATCCACCTGCAACCGCACCGAAATTTATTTTTCGCAGGACAAATACGATTTTCACCTGGCTTCAAAGCTGGTGTATAAAACCCTGAAGCATTTCAAGGGAATTGAACAAAAATACTGGCATTCATTTTACAGTTATGCCGATGAAGAAGCCGTGAAACACCTTTTCGAAGTGGCTTCGGGAATCGATTCCATGATAATTGGCGAAGACCAGATTATCGGACAAATTAAAGAAGCCTACATGTTTTGTACCGAGGCTGCACTTACTGATGCCGTGCTGATGCGGCTTTTCCAAAAATCATTCGAAGCCGGCAAACGCGTTCGCACCGAAACCCGGATAAAAATGGGAACAACCTCTGTTAGCGGCGCTGCAGTTCAAAAATGTATCAATCTGTTCAATAATCTTTCCAGCAAACGGGTTTTAATGATTGGCGCCGGCGAAACCGGAAGCCTGGTTTTGCAGAATTTCCATAAAAACGGAAATCCGAAAATTACTGTGGCCAACCGTACCGAAGAAAAAGCCCGTAAACTGGCCGGCAGGCACAACTGCACCCTCCTTCCTTTTGAGCAGATGCCCAGCCATTTGTTTTTATATGATATTGTTATCGTGGCTACCGGGTCAAAAACTCCGCTGGTAACCCGCGAAATGGTAGAACTGTCACTGGAAACACGGAAAAACGAACAACAGGTTTTTATCGATATTTCCGTTCCGCGAAACATTGAAAACAGCATAGAAGAGCTTGAACCTGTTCAACTTTTTACCATCGACGATTTCAATGAAATCATACATACAAACATGGAAAAACGGAAAGACAGCCTTGAAACTGCAATCGAAATAATTGATGAAATTGTTGAAGAGTTTTCCGAATGGCTGGCCAGTCGATCGCTAAAACCTGCAATTCAAGCCATTACATACAACCTGCAAAAAATTTCCAAAGAAGAGGTTTCCGGATACAACAAAGTGGATTCCGAAGAAATTCAACTGGCCATCAACGAGTTTTCGAAACATCTGGCCCAGAAATACACCCGGCTGTTTATTAAAAACCTGAAGGAGATGACGGCCAATGGTAAAAGAACCGAAACCCTGAAACTGGTAAACGACCTTTTTAGCATCAGCGAATAACTGTTTTCATGAAAAAAAGTACCGTAAAAATTGGCACACGGGGCAGTCAGCTTGCCCTGTTTCAGGCCGAATTAACGAAAACAAAACTGCTCGAAAAATTTCCAGAAATTACCGTCGAAATTGTAATCATTAAAACCAAAGGCGATAAAATTCTGGATGTGGCCCTTTCCAAAATTGGCGACAAAGGCCTGTTTACCAAGGAGATTGAAAATGCGTTACTCGCCGGTGAAGTTGATTTAGCCGTCCACAGCCTGAAAGACCTGCCCACTACCCTTCCCGAAGAATTAAAGCTGGGCGCTGTTCTGGAGCGGGCAGAGTTCCGCGATGCGCTGGTGAGCAAAGACGGTCGGAAACTGCACGAACTGACGGAAAACGACGTGATTGCCACCTCAAGCCTGCGCCGCAAAGCCAGCCTTTTGCGGTACAACAAAAATTTTCAAATTACCGATATCCGGGGAAATGTAAACACCCGCCTGCGTAAAATGGAGGAGGGGCATTGTGATGCCATGATTATGGCTGCTGCCGGACTACAGCGCCTTGAACTGGATAATTACATCACTGAAATTATTAGCCCTGAAATCATAATCCCCGCTGCAAGTCAGGGAATTATAGCCATCGAATCGCGTATTGGCGACACAGCTATCGAAAAACTTTTAGATGCAATAAATCACACTCCTTCGTGGATTGCCGGGGAAGCCGAACGCGGTTTCCTCCGTGCCATCGAAGGCGGCTGCCAGGTGCCGGTGGGATGTTATTCCCAAACCGATGGAGAAAAAATTACTTTAACCGGTTTTGTAGCTTCGATGGATGGCTCGGTTTACCTGCTTGACAACAACTCCGGTTCGGCTACCCATCCAAAAGAAACCGGCGAAAAACTGGCTCAAAAACTCATTAAACGGGGTGCTTCAAAAATTATGGAGGAAATCCGAAAATAATGACTCGTCCGCTTCAAAATAAACTGTTCATTTCAACGCGTCCGGCAGGTGCTTCGGACGAGTTGAAGCGTTTATTGAACGAAGAGCGGGCAACCCTCCTGGAATTTCCATTGATTGAAATCAAAGCTGCACCATTGTCTTCAGAAGAAAAAAAACCGTTTTCCCACCTGGAACAATTTCAGTGGATGGTTTTAACAAGCCCCAACGGAGTACGGTACTTTTTTAAAATTTTGCAGGAAATTACCGGAAATCAGAAACTGCCGGACACGTTGCAAATTGCAGTTATCGGAGAAAAAACCCGTATTGCATTAAAAGAATTCGGATACACGGCAGCATTTGAAAATCCAGGCTCAACAGCCGAAGATTTTTCTGAACCGTTTGCCCGGCACATTTCAACCGCCGATGTAAAACCAAAATTAATATTACCACTTGGAAACCTTGCCCGTACAGTGATTCAAGACCATTTAAAAGAAAATGCAAATTGTACACGAATTGATATTTACCGGACTGAACCGCCGGAAAAAGTGGACAAAACCATTGCTGGACGAATCGAAAATGAAAAGTACGAAATGCTCATTTTCACCAGTCCGTCAGGTATTCAGAACTTTTTGAAGCTGTTTCCAAACCAGAAAAATAAAAATATTCGGATGGCCTGCATTGGAGAAACTACGGCCAATGCAGCCCGCGAAAATGGATTTCATCCGCTGGCTGTGGCACAAAACAGCTCTGCCTCCGGATTAGTTGAATCCATTGTAAATCATTATATTTCAAAAAACATAAAAAATTGATAATTATGACATTTCCAGTAACAAGACTTCGTCGTTTGCGCAGTTCGGAAGTAATCCGTAACCTGGTGCGCGAAACCACACTCACCCGAAACGACCTGATGATGCCGCTTTTTGTTTGTCCCGGGAAAGGCGTGGACAAGCCCATCTCTTCCATGCCCGGAAACTCACAGCTTTCGGTGGATAAGATCGTGGAAAAAGGCAAGGAACTTTACGGCAAAGGCGTTCAGTCGGTTTTGCTTTTCGGAATTCCCGAATCAAAAGACGAAACCGGAGAAGTGGCCTGTCAGCACAACGGAATCGTTCAACAAGCCGTGCGGGCGCTGAAAAAGGAAATTCCCGGGTTGTACCTGGTTGCCGACATTTGCAACTGCGAATATACTTCGCACGGCCACTGCGGCACCATCGTAAACGGCGACGTGCACAACGACCTTACTCTGGAAACCCTGGCTAAACAGTCGGTTTCGCTGGCCGAAGCCGGTGTGGACATGGTGGCGCCCAGCGATATGATGGACGGACGTGTTGGAGCTATTCGTTCGGCACTCGACGAAAACGGATTTTACAATACGCCCATTATGGCCTATTCGGCAAAGTATGCTTCGGCTTTTTACGGTCCGTTCCGCGAAGCTGCCGAAAGTGCGCCACAGTTTGGCGACCGCAAAACCTACCAGATGGACCCGGCCAACGGTGATGAGGCGCTACGTGAAGTGGAGCTCGACATCGAAGAAGGCGCAGACATTGTGATGGTAAAACCTGCTTTGAACTACATGGACATCATTTTCAGGGTAAAAAATACCTTCAACATGCCGGTAGCTGCCTACAACGTAAGCGGAGAGTTCGCCATGGTGAAAGCCGCTGCTGCCAAGGGCTGGATTGATGAAAAAAGAATTGTGCACGAACTGCTCACCGGCCTGAAACGAGCCGGCGCCGACATCATCATTTCGTACCACACGCAGGAAATTATTGAAAAATTAGCCCCCTAAATCCCTCAGGGGGGACTTAATCAAATGCGTAAAATTTCACATCTGAATAGATAAAAAAACTATTCATTATATGAGTAAAACTTTCAGAAGTGAGTATTTTTAAAATCAGGATTAATGAAAAAATTTAAGAGATCCTGAAAGGATTAAACAAAAATAGCCGCAGGTGCAACCTACGGTGAATTACAATTGGAAAACTGAACCCGGAATGGGTTCAACAGTTAAATAGGTATTCACTTAATAAAAAATCAAATAGTATTTTAAAAAGAATGAGTTACGAAAAAAGCATAAAAGCCTTTCAGGAAGCGCAAAAACACATTCCCGGCGGGGTGAATTCGCCGGTGCGGTCGTTTGGCAGCGTAGGCGGCAATCCGCCGTTTATTGCCAGAGCAGCCGGCTCCAAAGTTACCGACATCGACGGAAACGAATACATCGACTATGTGGGTTCGTGGGGCCCCATGATTTTGGGTCACGCCCATCCCGCTGTTGTGGATGCTATTCGAAAAACAGCAGCTTTGGGAGCCAGTTTTGGAGCGCCCACGGAGCTGGAAACCGATATGGCCCAACTCATCAAAAAGCTGGTGCCATCCATCGACATGGTTCGCATGGTGAATTCCGGAACCGAAGCCACCATGAGCGCTTTGCGTCTTGCACGAGGCTATACCGGCCGTAACCTGGTGGTGAAATTTGAAGGGTGCTACCATGGCCATAACGACAGCTTTTTAATACAGGCGGGTTCGGGCGCACTCACCTTTGGAACGCCAAACACACCCGGTGTTACCGAAGGTACTGCCCGCGATACGCTCAGTGCACAGTTTAACGACCTCGCTTCGGTGGAACAGTTGTTCGACAAACACAAAAACCAAATTGCCGCAGTCATTCTCGAGCCCATCACCGGAAACATGGGCGTGATTGTACCTGAACGGGAATTTATTGAAGGATTGCGAAAATTATGCGACGAAAACAAAACCATCCTTATTTTCGACGAGGTGATGACCGGTTTCCGTTTGGGTAAAGGCGGGGCGCAGGAACTGCTGGGAATTACACCTGATTTAACCACGTTTGGGAAAATCATCGGTGGCGGATTGCCGGTAGGCGCTTACGGTGGAAAACGGGAAATTATGGAAATGCTGGCGCCCAAAGGACCGGTTTACCAGGCAGGAACACTTTCGGGAAATCCGCTGGCCATGGCTGCCGGAATTACCACCCTCAGGCTGCTGGACGAAACGCCGGATTTTTACGAAAATCTGGAAAAAACCTCCGCTTTGCTGGAAGAAGGGTTGCAATACAATCTGAAAGAGCTTCAGTTTAACGGCGTAATCAACCGCGTGGGTTCCATGTTCACGCTGTTTTTCACCAAAGAAAACCGAGTAAATTCATTTGCCGATGTGAAAAAATGCGACACCGGGCTGTTCGCCGAATATTTCCGGATGTCGCTGGAAAGAGGCATTTACCTGGCGCCGTCGCAGTACGAAGCTGGTTTTGTTTCAGCAGCGCATACGAATGAAGACATTGAAAAAACAGTGAAAGCCAGCTATCAAGCATTAAAACAATTGAAATAAGGATAAGCCTGGCCAAACTGGTCTGTCATTTCAAATCCGTCTGTTAGCGGATGAGGAATCTCTCTTTTAAAACAGATTCTCCTCCTACGTCTTCTCCCGAAAGGGATCTGCCAAGGGCATCACTTCGTGGGCTTCGTGGGAAATGACAAAGTATTGTAAAACAAAATAATAGATACCAAAATAATGCAGAAATCCATTTTACTGGAAACGTTCAGAGGAAAACCCACATCGCGGCCGCCGGTTTGGTTTATGCGCCAGGCAGGCAGGGTTTTGCCCAATTACCTGAAGCTGAAGGAAAACTATACCTTTTGGCAAATGATGCAGCAACCCAAAGTAGCAGCCGAAGTTACACTGATGCCGGTTTACGATTTGGGTGTTGATGCCGCCATTTTGTTTAGCGATATTCTGGTGATTCCTTACGCCATGGGCATGGGGCTCGATTTTACCGATGCCGGCCCGGTTTTCGAAAAACCGCTGGCTGAGCGCAGCAATCCGCTGGAAGGACTGAATCCCGACCCATCAAAACTGAACTACATTTACGATGTGGTGGACGAAATCATCAAAACCCGTCCGGATAATATACCGCTGATTGGTTTTTGCGGAGCGCCGCTCACCGTGTTGTTATTCATGTTGCAGGGACTGGGCCGCAAAGGCGATTTCCCGGATGCAGTGAAATTCATTTATCAAAACCCGGAAACCACCCAAAAACTGGTGGATGCCATTACGGAGCTTTCCGTTGTTTATGCAAAAGAACAAATTAACCATGGGGTGGAGGTTTTCCAGCTTTTCGATACGCACGCCGGATTACTACCGTTCGATTTGTATAAAAAGGTTTTTTTGCCGGCCACAGTAAAAATGGCGGCTGCAGTGCGTGAGGAGAATATTCCGTTCATCTTTTTCCCGAAAGGATTGGGAACCGGAATTGGCGACATTACGCCCGAACATGCCGACTTTTTGAGCATTGACTGGCAAACTTCGTTGCCAACTGCACGAAAACTGGTGCATCCCGAAATAGGTTTGCAGGGCAACATCGACCCGCGATTGCTGTTTGCACCACGCGAAGAGATGGAAAAAACACTGAACAGTTACATCGAATTCGGCAGCAAAAACCAAAACTGGATTTTTAACCTGGGTCATGGGTTTATTCCCGGCTTGCCTTACGAAAACGCCCGGTTTTTGGCCGATTGGGTAAAAAATACCGACTGGAAACGTTAAAGAGCAGGCTATGAAAACACAAAATCACAAAAAAATTTAAACCTTTTTCGTGTTATTTGGTGTTCTAGTGGCAGAATCTGAAAAATGGAAAGAATTGAAAAAATAGCAGAAACCTACCGGCAGTTGCAAACAGAGATTTGCAGCACTCTGGAAAATGCCGACGGCAAGGGGAAATTCTCGCGCAACACATGGAAGAAGGAGATTGGCGGCGGAACCACTGCCGTTTTGCAGAACGGAGCTATCATTGAAAAGGGAGCGGTAAACTTTTCGTTTGTCAAAGGAAAGTTTTCACCGCGAATGGAAAAACTGCTGGGCGAAAAAGCACAAAACTATGCGGCCACAGGCATTTCTTCCATTTTGCATCCCGAAAACCCGTGGATACCCATTATCCACATGAATGTGCGGTATTTTGCGCTCGACAACGGCATTTCGTGGTTTGGCGGCGGAATCGATTTGACACCCCACATCATTGAGCCGGAAGATGCAGTGGAATTTCACACTGCGCTAAAAGCAACTTGCGACCGGTTCGACAGCCGTTTTTACCCTGAATTTAAACAGTGGGCCGACAATTATTATTTTCTTCCCCACCGCTATGAAACCCGCGGCGTAGGCGGCATTTTTTTCGACCGGCTCAAACCCGGCAACCCGGCAGAATTTGAAAAGCTGTTCGGTTTTACAGTGGCTTTGGCGCAACTCTACCCGGAAATTTATAGCGGGTTCATGAAAAAGTGTGGCAACCATCCTTATTCTGAACGTGAAAAAAACTGGCAGGCGCTGCGTCGCGGCCGGTACGTAGAGTTCAATCTGATACACGACCGGGGTACCAAATTCGGACTGGAATCGGGAGGAAACACCGAATCCATCTTGTCCAGTTTGCCCGCAAATGCAGCATGGGAGTACAACTATTTACCCCAACCCGGCGGTTTCGAGGAGAAAACCCTGCAATTGCTGAAAAAAGGAGTGGACTGGATTGAATTCAACACAAATCCCAAATGAATCTGTTTACCAACTATACGCTTTTTTTCAGCAACATGCTGAGCCTGGAGTGGCGGATATTTTACACCTGCCTGGCCACCATTATTGTGAATCTGCCGTTTGGTTATCTGCGCGGCGGGTTGCAAAAACTTTCGGTGTGCTGGTTTGTGGCCATTCATGCACCGGTACCTTTGGTTATCCTCATCCGCCAATTTCACGGACTGGAGCTGAGCTGGTCGCTGGCACCGTTTCTGGTGGGCAGTTTTTTTATCGGGCAGTTTCTCGGCCGGAAACTCTGGTCGGTGTGGCCTTTGCGCAGAAAGCAATATTCGTGTGCGTTGAACAAGTATTTGAACTGACTCTTTTTTTGTTTTTTGAGCTATCATCTAACAGTTGGCTTAACATGCTCACATTGAGCTATTAATAAATTTGTGCTTTCAAGTGCTTTTTGAAGTCTTTTAGCTTTATGTTGCAAATAGGTTTGCCTGTTTCCGTCCAGAATATATGGGTCGAATTCAACTTTTTCAGTTACCATTTTGTAAAATATTGTAGCAAGTTTTTTAGCAGTAGCAACAATGGCTTGCCCACTTCCTGACTTTGATTTTTTTGTTCTTAAGTAGTCGCCTAAAGGATTCTTGGCATTCCAAAGTGTGTTTGCAGCTTCCCTGAAAGTCTGGCCTGCATTGTTTTTTTTCTTCTTTACCCGGCTGGAAATTATTTTGTCTCCCGATATTTTGTTGTTAGGCACAACATTCAGCCACGAAAGGAACTGTTTTAATGTAGGGAACTTCTCTTTAATATTAGGCCCGGTTTCCGATAAAACCGTCAGTGCTGAAGTTTGCTTAAATCCATAGATCATAGTTACATCAACGCCATAGGTCTGATACAAGTATTTTCTTACATTAAACGTTGGTTGGTTTTTTGCACTTGGCAGTGGTTTGATTTCTTTGTCGGGAACAGAACCTTTTGCTAATTGAGCTACAATTTTTTCACATTCCCTATCGCAATCGAGCAGTAAGCTCTTATTGAACTTATAACGTTTATAGGCCATTGCCAGGTTAAAAAGCTCTTCTTCGCGCCAATTTCCTTCCAATGATTTGATCAGGGTTTCTTTTGAAGCTTTAATACGATAATTATTAAGTTCCGCCAGTTTCTCTGCATCTCTTTCCCCTGCCAGTATTGCATTGAGAATACTTGTTCCTGTCACCCCATGAATATCACTGATAACGTCATGAAGTTTAATGTTCATTTGCACCATGGCTTTTTGCATTCTTAGTGTTTCGGTACTCATGTCACAAACCAGAATTTTTCGTTGGCGCACATAGTTGCGCAATGCCCGGGTAAGGTTATCGGGCTGAAAACATGGTTTCAAATACCCACTGGTGTGCAACTCCTGGAGCCACTGCGCATCACATACATCGCTTTTCCTGCCAGGTACATTTTTTACATGGTAGGCGTTGACCAGATAAACTTCAATACCATAGTCCAACAAAATAGTGTAAAGGTGATACCAATATACGCCGGTAGATTCCATTGCAACGGTGTCCACCCCACATTCTATTAGCCAATTGGCCAGTTTATGAAGATCTCGGGTGAAACTTTTAAAACTTCGTACATTTTCTTTGCATTTGTCTTCCGGAACCGCCACGTAATGAACCGCGGATGCAATATCGATCCCTCCTGCATTAGGATTTACTATCTTTGCCATAATATTTGTTTTATGGGAATGATAGGTGTTTAGTATGCTTTGAAATTATTAATATTCTATCATAAGAGGTCTAATGCCATCAATTGGTTATCTAAAAGCATACATGCCTAAACTGGTGATAGGGCTCGAAGCACCAATGCTCACAAAGGTCAAAACACCTATTGTTCCCTGTTTCGCACGAAATTACCTATTATAACGTTAAATTATTGGTTATATCGCTATTGCGATTAAAAGACTGGTGACTTGGGGTCACCAGCTCAATTATAAACATCCACTCTTGCAGTTCCGCTTTCCAATCCCTCGGAACGGGCGGTAACCGAAATTTCGCCGGGAGTTTCGGATGAACGCACAATCACCTGGCATTTTCCCCGGTAGGTTAAAACACGCGGTTGCTGAAAACTTTTCATGTCAGTAGGATTTCCGTTACCCACCGCCTGCAGGGTTCCGGTTCCTTCGATAATAAACTCCACAGGGATTTCGGCATGAGGAATCAGCAAGCCGTTTTCGTCCAGCACTTCTATGTTAAAATACGCCAGGTCGTTAAATGATGCAGTTACCTGCTCCCGTTCGGGAGTGATTTTCAGCCGGGTCGATTTGCCGGCCGTTTTCAGCACCTGCCGTACCACCTCGTCTCCGTTTTTCAAGCCCACTGCAACCAGTTCGCCGGGCTGGTAGGGCACATCGAACCGGGCGGTTAGTTTTGTTTCCTCCGAAACCGGTTTTGTGCCGATTACCTCGCCGTTCAGCTCAAGTCTTACCTCGTCGCAGCGGGTGTAAACGGAAACCTGCAGCGGAGTGCCTTCGTGGCCTTGCCAGCTCCAGCTTTTCATTTCGTTGGGCCAGCCCCAGTTACTTATAATTTCTTTCCGGCCACGCGGAATGGGCGCGTGAACCAGCATTTCGAGCTCGCTGTTGTGCCAAACCACATCGCGAAAATACATCTGCGGCTTTTTGTAGCCCAGAACGCTGATGTCGCCACAATGGCCATTGAACCAGGGCCAGGGCGGAAGAAAGGGAATATCTTCATCATCGAGTTTGCTGCTGCCAATGCCCGATTCACCAAAATAGTCCATGCCGGTCCACACAAAATCGCCGATAACATACGGGTGTTTTTCCACCATCTGCCAGTTTTCGAAAGCTTCCATAGGAAACGACTCGGTACCGATGATGATCCGTTCCGGGAATTTTTCGTGGTCGTATTCGTATTGCTGCCACTGGTAATTATAGCCATGCACATCCATTTGGGCAAAAGCAGGTTCCGAATCTTCCCACGGTCTGCCCGGTGTTTCCCAGAAGCCGCAGATAGCCTGGGTTACAGGCCGGGTATCATCCAATTCCAGTACTTTTTCCCTTAATTTTTTGAAAATTTCGAGCCCAGAAGAATCGGCGCGTTCCTTTATTTCGTTACCCACACTCCAGATAATCACCGACGGGTGATTCCGGGACCGCAACACCATCGACTCCAAATCTTTTTCCCACCACTCATCGAAATACAAATGGTAATCCTGCGGTTTTTTGGGAACCTGCCACATGTCGAATGCCTCGTCCATCACCAAAACTCCCAGTTGGTCGCAGGCATGGAGAAATGCTTTTGAAGGCGGATTGTGTGCCGAGCGAATGGCATTGAACCCGTTGTCCTTCATAATTTTCACCCGGCGGTATTCAGCATGGTCGAAGGCTGCAGACCCCAGCGGACCATTATCGTGATGCAGGCAGCCGCCCTTTAACAAAACGTTTTCGCCATTCAGCAAAAATCCTTTTTCAGCCGAAAATCCGATGGTGCGGATTCCAAAGATTTCCGTCACTTCATCGGTGACTTTTTTTCCATCAACCAGTTGAACAACAAGTGTATATAGTTCTGGTTTGTTTAGCGACCACAACCGGTAGTCCGGCAGCCCGAATTCCTGTTCAAATGTCGTTTTCTGTCCGGCCGCCAGTTCTTTTTCATCTTCAAAATGAGTGATGTATTTTCCGTCCGAATCGCGGAATTCCAGTTTCAGTGTTACCCTTTTATCTTCTGCGGATTCATTCACCAGGTCAACATCCACTGCAACAGTCGCCATTTCCGGCGAAACAGATTTTGTGCGGATAAAAACACCCCACAAACCCACATGCACCGAGTTGGTTTTTAAAAGCGTTACATTGCGGTATATGCCCGAACCGCTGTACCAACGGGAGTTCTGGCCTTCGTTTTTCACCTGAACCGCCAGTACGTTTTCCTCTCCGGCAGGGCGCAAATGTTCTGTTAAATCGAACGAAAATGCCGTGTAGCCATACGGATGATTTCCCAGATGGTGCCCGTTCAGCCACACATCGGTATTCATATAAACCCCGTCGAACAGGATTTTAACGATTTTGCCTTCATCGGCTTCGTCCAATGTAAAATGTTTGCGGTACCAGGCTGTTCCACCCACCACATGACCGGTGGAAATGCCGCCTTCGCTTTCTTCCGAGAAAGGTCCGATTTGTTTTACACCTTCCTTTTCAGGCAAATCTTCAATGCTGTAATCGTGCGGCAAAACAAGGGTTCGCCAGGCTGAATCATCAAATTCGGGATTTTCGGCTCCGGAAATATCGGCCCGGATAAATTTCCAGCCGGAATTGAAATTTGTTTCGCGATCAATAGGTGTATCCTTTTGGTTGCAGGCATTCAGAAACAGAATAACCGGGAAAAGAAGGAGGATATAAAACAGGTTTCTCATATCAGGTAAAGATTGATTGATTTGAAATTGGGGTAAAACTAAAAAAATAAATGTCAAATATGCGATTCGCCACGAAATGATCGCTTTGGGAGGAATAAAATGCGCGGTTCGCCACAATGTGATCGCTTTGCGGGAAACCGCGCCACCCGGTTATTTTACGACAACGGTTTTAATATTCATGAATTCCTTGATGCCGTGCGAAGAGAGTTCGCGGCCAAAACCGCTTTCTTTAATTCCGCCAAACGGCAGGCGCGGGTCGGATTTTACAAAATCGTTGACAAAGCAGCAGCCCGCCTGCAATTGTGTTTCGGCAATTTTTTCGGCTTTTTTCAAATTTCCTGAAAACACTGCTGCGCCAAGGCCAAACTCAGTATCGTTGGCCACATGAATGGCTTCTTTTTCGTCTTTCACTTTAATAACAGAAGCAACCGGACCAAACAACTCTTCGTCGTAAGCGGGCATTCCGGGTTTTACATTTTCCAAAACAGTTGGCGGATAATAAGCGCCCTTCCTGTCAGGTCTTTCGCCGCCAATAACGATTTCGGCTCCCTTTTTCACTGAATCGGAAACCTGCTGGTGAAGTTCGTCGCGCAAATCCATTCGTGCAAGCGGACCCATGGTGGTTTCCGGCTCACACGGATCGCCAAACTGTGCTTTCATCATTTCCTGCGTGAAATTTTCCAAAAATTCCGAATATACTTTTTCCACCACTATAAACCTTTTGGCCCCAATACAACTTTGCCCGGCGTTCAAAAGTCTTCCGGCTGCGCATGTTTTGGCAGCAAAAACCAAATCGGCGTCTTCCAGGATAAGATAGGGATCGCTGCCTCCCAGTTCCAACACACATTTTTTCAAAACGCTCCCTGCTGTTGAAGCCACATTTTTTCCGGCGGGAGTGCTTCCGGTGAGGCTGACTCCTTTCACTGCATGATGTTTAATAACCGCTTCCACCTGATTGCTACCAATAAGCAACGTACGAAAAACATTATCAGGGAAACCGGCTTCGCGAAAAAGGTCTTCAATGGCCAATGCGCACCCGGGCACATTGCTGGCATGTTTTAAAACGGCTGTGTTTCCGGCCATAATGGTGGGCGCCGCAAACCGGAATACCTGCCAGAACGGAAAATTCCAGGGCATTACCGCCAGAATGGTTCCCAGCGGCTGGAAACTCACAAAAGATTTGGAGAAGTCGGTTTCAATGATTTCGTTTTCCAGAAAATTTTCAGCATTGGCGGCATAATAGTCGCACACCCAAGCACACTTTTCGATTTCGGTAACACCTTCGTACAAAACTTTTCCCATTTCGAGAGCCATCAGTCGTGCAAGTTCTTCCTTGTTGCTCTTTAGCAGACTGGCCAGATTCTGCATCATTTGACTGCGTTGAAAGAAAGACGTTTTTTTCCACTGCTGCCAGCATTTATCCACCGAATTGATAATTTTCTCAACCCCTTTTTCAGAATACTTTTCATACACTTGAATTTTCTCCCCGGTGGCAGGGTTTACCGATTTCATCATAATTTCAGGATTTGAATTAAAAACTAAAGTACAAAATCTACTACGAAAAAAATGGAACCGGGTTTTTTAAAAATTCGATTAATGCATCGGCACCTCGATGGCAAGCAAATTCGTTTGTTCTTCAAACTGAATTTTAAGCGGTTCAGTGAAAGACCAGAAACCCGCTGCATCGCGCCTGCCGAGAGGAATATTATCAATTACGGCCTTTCCGTCGGTAACCATAAAATAAACGCCATTTCCGGGGGAATGCAAGTTGTAATCAATTTCTTTTAAGTGGTTGGAACTGAAAGTTGAAATAAACGCATTTTGATGGATCCGCAAAGATTCGTCCCGACCATCGGATGAAACCAGCAACTGCCATTTTCCTTCACGTCCTTCCGGTGAAAAATATTTCTGACCATACCTGGGTTTATGGCCCTCCTGGTCGGTAAAAATCCAAATCTGAAATAGATTAACCGGTTCTGTATCCGAAGCATTAAACTCAGAATGATACACACCCGTACCAGCCGACATGACCTGTACTTCGCCAGTTGAAATAACTGCTTCATTTCCCAGGTTGTCGGCATGTTTTAACGCACCCGATTGTGGAATTGTGATGATTTCCATATCCTTGTGAGGGTGCATTCCGAAACCTTTGGAGGGTGCAACAATATCGTCGTTCAATACCCTGAGCTTGCCAAAATGTATTTTTTTTGAATCGTAATAATTGGCAAAACTAAAAGAATGAGCAGCTTTTAACCATCCGTGATTGGCGAAGCCTCTTTCTGAAGCTTTATGAATAATCTTTTCCATGATGAACTGTTTTTAAAAAAAGAACCCCGGATTTCTCCGGGGTCATTCGTGTTTTTCAAATTTATTTTTACCTCGTTTCCAACAAGGCCGTGTCTGGTGAAGCAGTTGCAACTACATCGAAATCGAGAGTGAATGTGTCGTAAATCAGGTTATCGCCCAAATCGGAAAAAAATCTTCCCGATCTGAATTTTATGTCGTACAATGTGCGATCTACCTCCATTTTCCCTTTGGCTCTGAGATTATTGCCATCAATAACTACTTCTGCATCAAAACTCACCGGATGGGTAATTCCTTTAATGGTTAAATCGCCGGTAAACGAATGGGTATTTCCCGATTTGTATTTTGATTCTTTTAATACAAAAGCAGAAACGGGGTGTTTGTCCACCGAAAAGAAATCGTCAGATTTCAGGTGATTGACCAGCCTGTTGTTCATCGATTCATTTGTAAGATCTTCGCAAATAATAGTTGTCATGTCCATCTGGAAATTACCTGACTTGATTTTTTTGTCTTCTACTTCCAGATTACCACTTTTCAGATCGATAGTCCCGTAGTGTTCTCCGGTAACCTTTTTCCCGTTCCATTTTACCGTGCTGTTCGATTTGTTCAGCTTGAAGTCGGCCGCCATTACCTGCAATGCAAATAACGCAACCAGTGTAATCGTTGCTGTTAGTTTTCCAATTGTTTTCATCGTGTTTTATTTTTGTTTCAATAATTTATTTTTACTTTCAACAATAAAGACAAAAAAGTCTTTAATTTGTTCACGGGCACAAAAAAAGCAACGAAAACCGTTGCTTCAATATCACTGCTTTTATCAGCTTATTCTATTATTCTGATTTCACTTTCCATTTCCATGGCTTTTTTATAAACTGCAGTAACCCCGCAGTATTTTTCCTCGGATAGTTTTACGGCTTTTTCCAGTTTGTCCCTAGGCAATTCTTTGCCTTTAAACTGGTAAATCACTTTCATTTTGCTGTAATGTTTGGGATGCTCTTCGGTAACATCCGCTTCCACAATAACATTAAAAGCTTCAGGTTCAACTTTCATTTTTTTCAGAATCATAATTACGTCAACTCCTGTACAACCTGCAAGGGCAGTCAGCATCAGTTTTTTGGGCCGGGGACCCAAATCGCTTCCACCCGATTCTTTTGTAGCATCAATAACAACCTCATGACCATCCATATCGGTTTTAAAAGCTACTTTATCGGTCCAGGCCAAATCTACAATGTGTTTCATATCAATTTTCTTTTTAATTGTTATTCAGATATTTTGCATCGCAAATATACAATATACAACTATCTATATAAATAGTTTTTCAAATATTCGGTTAAATTGTATCTTTAGGGTCTTTAACAAACTGAAAGGCATTGACTGCGGGCAGAAAAGCGGCGAATAATTTTAACTTTGAACAAATAATGAGAAGTATTATTAAAAGACCAACCGAAGAAGAAACTGATTTAAGTGGATTTCAGTTATTTAAAAAACTGGATGAAGAAGAGTTTAACCGGTTGAATTACGAAAAAACCTGTTCGCTTTATAAAAAGGGTACGGTTATTTACAGGGAGGGTAGCAGGCTTACCGGTTTTTTCTGTGTAACACGTGGAATTGTAAAAATTTTTAAAACAGGAATTGACGGAAAGGAACAAATTATACGTTTTGCCAAACGTGGCGAAATTATTGCCTATCGTTCGCTGCTTAGCCAGGAACTGGCCTGCACCACTGCAAAAGTTATAGATGAAGCGGTATTGTGCCATATTCCTTATCAAACTTTGCTTTATCTGATAAAAAACAACTGGCAGTTTTCGCACCACATGCTGCAGATTGTTTGCCGCGAACTGCGCGAGGCAAATGATTACATTACCGACATTGCCCAAAAAACTGTGCGGGAGCGGCTTGCCGAAGTTTTATTGTTGCTGAAGGAAAACTTTGAACTGGATAACCAGAATACTTTACAAATTTCGCTTACACGCGAAGAGCTGGCCAATATGGTTGGAACGGCCACCGAATCAGTTATCCGGTTGCTTTCGGAATTTAAACAAGACAAGCTCATTGAACTTCAGGGACGGAAAATCAAGTTTCTGGATACGCCTGGTTTGCGGCGGGTGGCCAACATTTAGATTCAATGCAGGAACGTCATAAAGACAAGGAAAGGTATTTTGCCGAACAGGCACGGACCACCCAAAAATTTGTAATTCCTTATCTGGAAAATTTATTAAAAATCGGTCCGGAAACCGAAGTTCTGGAAATTGGCTGTGCCGAGGCCGGAAACCTGAAACCTTTTCTGGATTTAGAGTGCAAAGCAACCGGCATTGATATTTCGTGCGGACGGATTGAACTGGCCCGGAAATTTTTTGAAAACCATCCTAAAAAAGAAAATCTCGATCTCATTTGCGAAGACATCTACAAAGCCGATTTAAAAGGTAAAACCTTCGATTTGATTGTGATGCGCGATGTAATTGAGCACATTCCCAACCAGGAAAGATTTATGAAATTTGTAAAAAAGTTCCTGAAACCGGATGGTAAGTTTTTCCTGGCTTTTCCACCCTGGCAGAATCCTTTTGGCGGGCACCAGCAGGTTTGCCAGAGTAAAATTCTGTCAAAACTTCCCTATTTTCATTTGCTTCCCGGGAGCATTTACCGTTGGATTCTTTCCGTTTTTGAAAAGAATGAGAAAAGAATTGAAGGACTGATGGAGATAAAAGAAACCGGAATTTCTATTGACCGGTTTGAGCGGATTCTAAAAAAGGAAAAATACACTATCAAAAAACGCACCTTCTTTTTTATTAACCCGAACTACGAAACCAAATTCGGATTAAAACCCCGCCGGCAGGTTAAATTAATTACCGCCATTCCATGGCTTCGTAACTTTTTTACTACTGCGGCTTATTACGTGGTTTCGAAGTAAGCGATCTTAAACTGCTGCACTATTACTAAGGTAATCTTTAATAGAAGAGACACTTAAAAGTTTTCGTCTTTTTTCTTCTTCAAGCTTTATTTCTTTATTTCCCTGAATCAAAGATTCCAAAGGAATTCCCAGATATTTGTTAAGTAAAGCAATCATTTTCAGGGTTAATGTTCTTTTTCCGTTTAACACTTCAGAAACCCTGGTTTCACCTCCCAACAAAGGAGCAATATCAACCTGTTTCAGGTTCATTTGCTCCATTCTGAAACGGATTGCATCGACAGGAGTCGGGGCATCCATTTTGAAATGTTCCTGTTCATATTTTTCAATTAAAAAAGAAAGAAGTTCAAGTCCCTGCCCTTCAATACTTTCCGGTTCAATAAGTTCAGGTTTACTATTTA
Organism: Mariniphaga sp.; assembly: GCA_041686935.1. Taxonomy (GTDB): domain Bacteria; phylum Bacteroidota; class Bacteroidia; order Bacteroidales; family Prolixibacteraceae; genus Mariniphaga. The sequence continues at coordinate 321,339 of JAWLCW010000001.1, forward strand.
TAATAGAATAAACCCATTTGCATGCTTCGTTATATTCTTTTTCTGTTTTCAATACTTTAATCTTCATAACTTATTGTTTTTACATCTATTTTATCGTATTCGCCTTGGGTGCCAAACCACACAATAAAAACTATTTTCAATTTATATTCAACATCTACGATTAACCGAAAATCATTGCCTTTTATATTAAAAACAACTCTTTTTGAATTTATTATGCTGGCATTTCTGTATTTAAATTTTAATTCATTCATATTATTCCAGGTTGAATACCGTACTTCATAAATCCATGCATTTAGTGATGCAGTGGCCGATTTATACTTACTTAATCTGCATAAATCTCTGAGTGTTTTTTCCTTTATAATTCTCATTGAAAACTAAAGTAGGAAAAATTACCTTATTTGGTAACTTTATTGTTTTTATTCATCTGCTTATCCACTCTTCAGGATTCAGCTTTTGGTTTTCACGCCAGATTTGAAATTTCAGGATGGATTTATTGCCGTCTTCAAAATCGGTATAAACTGTGCCAATTTTTTGCCGTGCCGATACTTTATCGCCTTTTTTTACAGCTACTTCACGCAGGTTGGAATACACGGTGAGGTAATTCCCGTGCCGGATAATAACCGCTGAATTCCCACCTGTGATGCCAAAAACACGCGACACTTCGCCATTGAAAACCGCACGCACATTTGAGCCAGGCTCGGTGGCAATGTTGACTCCGTTGTTTCTGACCTGAACATTTTCAAGCACCGGATGACGATGAATGCCAAACCGTTCGGTAATAACACCCCTTTCAACCGGCCAGGGCAACCGCTGTTTGTTTTGTTCAAAGTTCTCGCCCACAAGCTTTTGCTCAGGTGTAAGTGCATAAGCCGTTTCGCCGGCTTCGCGGTTTTTGCGGGCTTCTTCCTCAATAAACCGCTGAATTTCGCGTTCCAGTTGCTGTTCAATCTGGCGTTGCTGCTGCAGTTTTTGCCTTAAATCCTGTTGCTGCCTTTTCAGTTTTTGAACTTCCTGGTTTTGCCGGTTTTTTTCCTGAGCCAGATTTTGCCTTTCATTTTGAGTTTCAACAAGCAATTGTTCACGGGCAGTTCTCAACTTTTCAAGATTATCGGCTTTTTCATTCAACAGTTGCTGCAATGTATTCATGGTTGCCGCCTGATTATTTCTGAATGAGGTATAACGTCTCATGTAAAGCAGCCGTCGGTATGCCTGGTTGAAATTTTCGGCCGAAAGCAGAAACAAGAGCTGGTTGCCGGAATTTTTGCTGAGGTAAACCATTCGGATGAGTTTGGCATATTCAGCTTTCATTTTTTCAAGGTCTTCCGATAGCATTTCAACCACAAGTGTATTGTTTTGAATAAACTCCCGGTAGAGTTTTATTTCGGCAAGCAATCCCTCAATAAGTTCATTGCGCCGGGTTATGTTGTTGTTAATCAGCTGTAAACTGTTTAGGGAGGCTTTTTCCTGTTGCTGAACCTGGTTTAAAAGTTTCGTGGTTAGTTCTATTTCTTTTGCAGCATTTATCTTTTGCTGTTGTAAATCGGAAAGGGACTGCCCCAGCACAAAAGTCTGAAAAAACAACATAATGCATGCCAGTATCAAAGTCCTCATATCCTGATTATTTCCGGATTATAAATTTCAAATTCTATTTTACACGGATTCGTTCATAACTGTCAGGAATATTCAAATCAATCGAATCAACTTTTTCCGTGGAAAACCCGTTCAGTTTAATTTTAAGTTCAATCACTTCGTCGGGCGACATCATTTTCATATCGATCGAGCCTGGATAATTTTTTTTGTCCACTTTAACAAAATCGTTGTAATCTACCTCCAAAACCCAGTTTCTGTCAGGGTCGTGTAACATGAATTTTTCAAGGTTAAAATTTGTAGGGTTAAACCAGAATTTTTTCTGAATTGAATTGTCAGCAATAGTTTTGGGAGCAAACGGGTTCAGATTCCTTCTGCGCGGGTTGTTTAAATTTTCATCTGAATGAGACGTTTGCAGAATATACTTCCCGCTCTCAACAGTGGAATTGTAGTGTCTAAAATCTCCGGAAGAACGGTCAGTTGAAAAAAAACTGCCACCTGAAGGATTTGTAACCACAGCCTGGATGGTTTCAAAATCGAGGTTGAAATTTAACAAACCGCTTATAAATGAATAGTCGTCAATAAAATAATTCCGATCGAGGTAATTCACGTAAACCACACTTTCGGGAGTAAGCAGTACCCGGCCAACCGGGATGTTAATTTTGCTGATGGAAGCCAGTATTTTTTCATTTTTTGATGCCCTGAGGTTTGCCCGGAAACTTGTTTTCGAATTGTTGTTTGAAAACTGAACATTAATGCGGCGGATAGTTAAGTCGTTGTAATCGAAAGCATTTTGTTCAACCTGCTTAATGAGTCTTTCCGCATCCAAAGGACGCAACCGTTCTGCCGGAAGGTCCCGGGCAGTGCGGCACGACGAAAACGCAGCCAGCACAACAATTAAAAAAACATAAAAACGGCTCTTCGTTCCCCGTTGTTTCCTCTTCATTTATTCATCAAAATAAATACGTTGATTGATTTTTTTTTCCAGAACTTCAGACACATCCCCATGTTCTTTCGCTTTCAGCCAGTATTTCACAGCCTGGTCGGTTTCGCCAAGCTTAAAAAGAATATCGCCATAATGTTCAAGCAGTGTGGAATTATCATCACCTCCGTTTTTAAGGGCCGATTCCATATAAAATCTTGCCAGTTTGTATTCACCTTTCTTAAACAGCACCCAGGCATAGGTATCAAGATAGGTGGCATTGTCGGGAAACCGCTCAATAACACGTCCGCTCATGCGTTCAGCTTTATCGAGGTTTTTGCCGGCAAGCGAAAGGTAATAGGCGTAATTATTCAGTGCAATATGGTTGTCGGGGTCAAGATCTACCGATTCATCGAACAGTTTAAATGCCTGTTCTATGTTTCCTGTTTTATAATGTGCTTCGCCTTTTAACATCAAAAACTGGCCTTCCATTCTTTTATTATCCAGCACAAACATCAACCCTTCATCCGAAATCGAAAGTGTTTTGTCGTATTTTTCAAGCTGAATACAGGCAATTGCATTCAGAAAGTAAATTTGCGGCTGATTGGGGAAAAGTTCCAATGCCTCATTGCTGTGTTTATACAAACTTTGCCAGTCCTGCAGGTCGTTATCAATAAACAGAACCCTTTCCCACAATATGTAATCTCCTTTTTCGATTTCGAGTGCCTTTAAAAGCGCTGTACGGGCTTCTTCCAGTTTATTTCGTTTTAAAAAGCTTTCGGCCCGTATGGTATGAACCATATACTCGTCAGGATGGGTTTCAAGAAGAATATTTATCAATTCATCTTCCTGCTCAGATATAATGCCCGACTGTGCCGGGTTTGCAGTCAGCATCATGTAAAGCTGCAGTTTGGTTTGCAAATCCACATCATTGCTTCCAAATCCGGCTTTGGTTTCCTCAAACGATTTTTCGGGCTGATCGTTTTGCATATAATAGCTGGCAAGTGAAAAATGGACAAACCCGTTTTCCGGATCAATTTCCTGAATTTTCCGGTAATATTTCAGTGCATTTTCTGCATCGCCCTGACTCTGAAAAAGATCGGCCAATAAACCATAGTACCGGGGTTCATTCGCATCTGTTTCAATTAGTTTATAAATTTCTTCAAATGCTTTATCAATCTGCCCATCTTGCACAAACAACTGTTGTTTTGCCACCGAAATTTGTTCGTTTAACCCTATTTTTTCTTCCAGCTTTTTATAGGCCTTAATGGCTTCATCAACCTTTCCTGTATTTGTAAGCAACGCAGCCTTCATGTAAAGGAATTCCAGATTTTCGGGCTCCTGCTGCAACAATTGATCATAAATTTCTGCTGCCTGGCTAAGCCGACGCGACTGCTGATAAATTTCCGCAAGCAATAACTTGTACCATTTATTTTCGGAATTCAGGCTGATTGCCTTTTCCAGCAACAATGATGCGCTGGTAAAATCGTTGTTTTCGGCATGAATGGTAGCCAGTTCATACATGGCTGCTGAGGAGTTGGGATCTATTTCCAAACAACCCGATAAAAGTTGAATTGCCCGCTGCGGATTTCCAAGGCTTTTTTCTTTAAGGGCTTCCACAAACAGATAATCGAATTCCATTTGTTTCTGTTCATCAAGCCCGGATTCTTCCTGAACGGAAGCAACTTCAATACTGTTTGTTTCTTGTTTGACTATGCTTTTTCCTCCCGAACAGGAAAATACTAATGCCGGGAACATAAAAACCGCAAGCCAATAAATAATTGATTTTCTCATTCTTCTAATTTTTACCGGTATGTCCAAAACCACCGGCGCCACGTTGTGTTTCGTTTAACTCCTCCACCAAATTCCATTCCACAGTTTCGTGCGATGCAATAACCATCTGGCAAATCCGCTCTCCATTTTCGATAATAAAATCTTCCTGCGACAGATTAATCAGAATTACCCTGATTTCTCCCCGATAATCGGCATCAATCGTGCCCGGAGTGTTTAATACGGTAATGCCTTTTTTAATAGCCAGACCACTTCGGGGTCTTATTTGTGCTTCAAATCCTTTGGGCAATTCAATATATAAACCTGTTGGAATAAGTTTCCGCTCAAGAGGTTTCAACACCACAGGTTCATCCAAAAAAGCACGCAAATCCATTCCTGCCGACATTTCGGTGCTATATTCGGGCAATGGATTATTCGAATTATTCACTATTCTAATAAACATTCAACCAATTTTAAAAAGACCCGCTAAGATAGGATTTTTAGAACAGACAACAGACTGTATTAACAATATTTACAAAATTGTTTGACTATTCAAACAATTGGTTAACAATCAGATAATCATAAAATCGGCCATCAGGCTGTCCGAAACAAAAAGACCTTCCCGTGTGAGGGTATAAATTTCTTTTTCCTCTTTCATTTTACCTGTTTGAATATATTTTTGTATTTGCTTTTTAACACTACCTGCTGTTTCCTCTCCAAAACGGTCTTCAATTTCAATCAGTGAAATTCCCCATTTCGTTCGGATTCGGGTTAGTATGTATTCGTTAAACTTATCTTTTTCAGACAGTTGTTCCTCTTCGAAATATGAAATTCCTTTTTCTGTTCCTTTTATGTAGGCTTCAATATGTGACACATTCCAGCGGCGTGAACTGCCGTTGAACGAGTGGGCGGACGGTCCCAGACCTAAATATTTTTCTCCTGTCCAGTAAGCAGAATTGTGTTCTGAGTAATTTCCGTTTCGCGCAAAATTTGAAATTTCATATTGCTCATATCCGGCTTTTGCTGATTCGTCGAGCAGAATATTGAACTGCTCAACACTTTCTTTTTCTGAAAGTTCTTTTAATGTTCCCTTTTTAAGCCAGGTGTAAAATGGCGTTCCTTTGTGAAAAGTTAAATGGTAAGCCGAAAGATGATCTGCCGGAAGATCAAAAACCTGTTGCAAACTTTGTTTCCATTGCCGCCGCGTTAATCCTGGTAAACCATATATGAGGTCTGTGCTGAGATTTGAAAAACCGGCAGAATATGCATTTTTAACAGATTCAATTGCCTGGTTTACGTTATGTCTCCGGTTCATTTTTCCCAGGTGTTCATTTTGAAAAGACTGTATTCCGATGCTCAGTCTGTTTATTCCGGTTCTTTTTAGTGAATTCAGGTAGTCAGGTGTCAAATCATCCGGATTGGCTTCAAAAGTAATTTCGGCATCCGGCTGAACAGAAAAATGTTGAAAAAGCGAATTCAGAATAAAAAAAATCTGCTTTTCAGTTAAAACCGACGGGGTGCCGCCTCCGAAATAAATGGTTTGAACCAGATTTGCCTTTAAATATTCTTTTCTGGAGATAATTTCCTTTTTTAACGCATGAAGGAAAACCTCGGTATGACTGGTATTAACTGTTTTAAAAAAATCGCAATAATAACATTTTTGGCGGCAAAAAGGGATATGAATATAAATTCCTGCCATAGTTTTTGTTACTTTGCCGCGGTTAAATTTTGCACGCTACATGAAATTAAAATTGTTTATTAAACCTCTTATCTGGCTGGCACTCATTTGCTATGGATTATTTACTCCACCAAGCGGATTGCCGGTAAAACCTTTTTTAAAAATTCCTCATTTTGATAAGCTGGTGCACTTCGGACTATTTTTTGTTTTTTGTTTGTTGTTGTTTGTGCCGTTTAAAAAGTTAAATAAAAACCATTTAATTATTGCCCCGTTTATTTCCTTTGTTGCTGCAGCAGTTTTGGAATATGCACAGCACATCATAACAGCATCCCGAAGCAGCAACTTTTACGACTTTTTGGCAAACAGTGCAGGTATTGCCGCATCAGTGTTTTTCTTCCATTTTTTTATTTCAGGCAGAAAATGGGAAAAATTCTTTTAACCAGTTTTTTTAACACTACTAAAGCTTCATCAGGTCCTCGTACTTTTCGATGTCTTTGCTGATAATCTTAAGTGAGGTTTCTTTGTAAAATTTTGCAATTTCCTGCCGAAGCGCTTCATACTGGTAATGCACCGGACAATAAGGTTTCGACAAATCATGCGATTTACACGATTCAAGCCCAATCAAACAATTGGTAAAAAATTCTTCACCATCCACTTTGATCACTATATCCATTAAGGTGATTTCGGCCGGAGTTTTTGCCAGGGCAAAACCACCATTTGGTCCTTTGGTTGAAACCAGCAATTTTTGTTTCACCAGGTTTTGCAAAATTTTACCCAAAAAAGGTGACGACAATTTCAGATCTTCTGAAATTTTCTTTATTCCAATCATTTTGTCCTCTTTGGAAAATTTCGCCAGGTAGATCAGTGCTCTCAGAGCATATTTACACGTATTGGAAAGCATATCAGTAAATTTTAAATATATAAACCTAATTATTTCAACGGTATTTTGGCTATCCTTCTGGCATGTCGTCCGCCTTCGAATTCGGCATTCAAATAGGCTTCTACAATTGCAACGGCTTCTTCGTCGGTTACAAATCTTGAAGGAATGGCACAAATGTTTGCATTATTGTGTTGTTTTGCAAGAGCACCAATTTCAGGGTTCCAGCAAACTCCCGACCGCACATTTTGATGTTTGTTGGCCGTAATACTAATGCCCTGGCCGCTACCACAAAAAGTAATACCCTGTTCATATTCACCACGTTCGATTGCTTCAGCAATAAGATGGCCAAAGTCGGGATAATCACAGGCTTCATTTGAAAAACAGCCAAGATCTTTAAAAGAAATGCCCTTTTGCTGCAAATATTTAATAATGACCTGCTTTTTTTCGAACCCGGCATGGTCACTGGCAATAGCAATGGTTTTTAAGTTCTTCTCTTTCATTCAGGCAAAATTAATACTTTTTGATATTTAATTCAGATATTTTGTCATATTTTAAATAATCGCCTTAACTGTCTTTTTTCCAGCTTAAAAACAACAAAAACAAAAACAAACAACAGCAGTGTATGCACCAAATATTTAATAAAAAGCGGGAAATCCGGCAATATTTCAGCAGTCAGGTAAATGGCAGTGGCCACAGCAAAATAGGTTCCAATTCGTTTTAAATTATAGGGGACCGGATAATATTTCTGCCCCAGAAAAAAAGAAACCACCATCATAACGAAAAAGGCAGCTAAAAGCGCTGCCGCTGATCCTTTGTAACCAAACACCGGAATCAGAATAAAATTGAGCGTAATTGTAATTACAGCGCCTATTGCAGAAATATAGGCTCCGTAGCGTGTCATATCGGTAAGTTTGTACCACAGCGAAAGTGTAAAGTAAATTCCAAAGAACAGGTTTGCCAGCATAACTACCGGTACAATAACAAAACCTTCTTCGTATTCAAGGGGAATAATCAGTTTTATCACGTCGATGTACAGCATCATTCCCAAAAAAATCAGCAGGCCGAAAATCACAAAGTATTTCATGATTTCAGCATATATATTTTTATCGTTTCTACTTTCGGCCTGCGCAAAAAAGAATGGCTCGAATGCATAACGGAATGCCTGAATAAACATATTCATTAAAACCGCAATTTTAACCGCAGCTCCATAAATGCCCAGTTGTCTCATTGGAAATTCATCTTCAGGTATCAAAAAAGGAATTAAAATTTTATCGATTTGCTGAATTAAGATACCGGCCATTCCCACAATCAGAATTGGAAATGAATAACTCAGCATTTTTTTCAGCAACTCCCGGTTGAAGTAAAACGAAAACTTAAAAATTTCGGGCAACAGCAACAAAAGTGTAACTACAGAGGCCAGTAAATTTGAAATAAAAACATAACCCACACCAATGTCCGGAGAATAAACAATTCGAATTATTGAATCCGGATTGTTTTCAAGCAGTTTTGGGCAGAGAAGCAGAAAAAACAGGTTGAAACCAATGTTGAAACCGATATTTATGAGTCTTACAACTGCAAATTTTAACGGACGGTTGTTCAGTCGCAGCCGCGCAAAAGGAATGGCAGTAAAAGCATCGATGGCAAGAATAAATCCGAACCATAATATGTACTCTGGATTACCAGGATATTGAATAAGCCCGGCCAGTTGATTTTTAAAAAGAACAATTACAAACAAAAACAGTAACGAGGAAAAAAACAGCGAAACCAGCGCGGTGGAATAAACTTTTTCAGAATTGGAATTTTTGGAGGCAAACCTGAAAAATCCGGTTTCCATTCCGTAGGTTAAAAAGACCATAAAAAAAGCCACGTAAGCATAGAGGTTGGTAACAATTCCGTATTCCTCGGGTGCAAATAAATTAACATACAACGGCATCAGCCACCAGTTGATAAACCGGCCAACAATGCTGCTCATGCCATAAATGGCCGTATCGCCTGCTAATTTTTTAAATGGATTCAACGTTTATTTTTTTGGTAAAGATAGCGATGTGTACAAACTTGTCAACCCTGTTTTCTTAATTAATGTGCTATTAAGCCGCATTTAAAAATAAAACAGATTTTTAGGCAACACCTTTTTATTTTTTAATTTTATGCCGTTTACTTTAAAAATTGAAATAGTATTGACAGATAATCAGATAAACATGAAGAAAACCCTTTTTCCTTTTGTAGTTGCATTTTGTTTATTCATTACTTTTTTTTCATGCTCTAACCAAAGCAAAAGGTCACGTAAACCGGTGAGCAACATTACCATAGTTCCACAGGCACAAAACTATGTATTTGGGAACGAAGTTTCGGTAAGGGTTGAAACAAAGCTGAGAAACGGCGAAATTGATAATATTCAGCTTTTTTACCAGGGCAAACTTTTAAAGGAAAGCAGCGAACTCGACTTTTCAGCTTCCAATGTAATACTTAGCGAACTTGGAAAAAATACTTTTAATGTAACTGCCACCAAAACCGACGGGGTAAACAATTCGCGTGCAGTAACTTTTAATGTGGTATCCGACATAACACCTAAAAAATACACTTATACCACCTTGAGAGATTACCCGCACAACCGGCGGTTTTATACCCAGGGTCTTGAATTTCACAACGGATATATGTACGAAGGAACCGGCGAATACGGCTCGTCGGGGCTTTACAAGGTAAACCTGGCAACGGGAAATACTGTAATGCAACACAAACTTGCTGAAAAATATTTTGGAGAGGGCATAACCATTTTAAACGAAAAAATTTACCAACTTACTTACCGCGCACAAAAAGGTTTTGTTTATAATCTGGATGACTTTGCCGTAATTGATAGTTTTACCTACCGATCGAAGGAGGGATGGGGCTTAACCAACGATGGCAAACACCTTATAATGAGCAATGGTACACATGAATTAATTTGGCTTGACCCATCTGATTTTTCAGAAGTTAAAAAAGTTCAGGTGGCCAATCACCGCGGTATTGTGAATTATTTAAATGAACTGGAATATATTGACGAAACGATTTATGCCAATGTTTATACCACCAATCTGATTGTTCAAATTGAACCGGAAACAGGTAAAGTACTTTCAGAGATTAATCTCGACGGAATTTTAAATATGTACACCAATCCAACCGATACAATTGATTATCTGAATGGAATTGCCTACGATTCGGACGAAAACCGCCTTTTTGTAACCGGAAAATGGTGGCCGCGTTTATTTGAAATTGAATTGATAGAATCAGAATAGAGTTGGATTTCCGTAATTGATACGCCCCAGATGTTTATAAGCTGTTTCGGTTGCCTCCCTTCCACGTGGTGTGCGTTTAATAAATCCTTCCTTGATCAAAAAAGGTTCATAAACTTCTTCAATGGTTCCGCTTTCTTCACCCACTGCTGTTGCAATAGTTGAAATGCCAACCGGTCCGCCTTTAAATTTATCTATTATGCAGAGTAAAATACGGTTGTCCATTTCGTCCAGCCCGTGCTGATCGATGTTCATTGCTTTTAAAGCGGTTCTGGTAATTTCAATGTCAATATTACCGGTTCCTTTTACCTGCGCAAAATCACGAACCCGTCGCAGCAGTGAGTTAACAATACGAGGAGTCCCGCGACTTCTGCCGGCAATTTCAATAGCAGCATCATCACTTATTTCTACATCGAGTATTCGTGCCGAACGTTTTACAATTCCTTTCAACACCGTATTGTCGTAATATTCCAGGTGTGAATTTATTCCAAATCTGGCCCGCAACGGAGAAGTAAGCAAACCTGATCGGGTAGTTGCACCGATTAAAGTAAACGGATGCAGTTCAAGTTGAATGGACCGTGCACTGGGGCCTTTGTCAATCATAATATCTATCCGGAAATCTTCCATTGCCGAATAAAGATATTCCTCTACAACAGGCGAAAGGCGATGAATTTCGTCAATAAACAATACATCTCTTTCTTCAAGATTTGTCAATAATCCGGCCAAATCGCCAGGTTTATCGAGAACCGGTCCGGAAGTTATTTTTATGCCTACACCCAGTTCATTGGCAATAATATACGACAGAGTAGTTTTTCCCAAACCAGGTGGGCCATGAAGCAAAACGTGGTCGAGAGCTTCATTTCGCATTTTGGCGGCTTTTACGAAAATTTTCAGGTTTTCAACAATTTGCTTTTGCCCTTTGAAATCATCAAACTCCAAAGGACGCAATTTCCGGTCCATTTCCCTATCCGTATCAGGATAAGAATTACCTCTTATATCCAAATCTTCATTCATGCTGTTTAAAGGCAAATTGTTCTATTACAGCATATAATTCTTCAGGAGAAAAGGGTTTTGGTAAATAATCATTCATTCCGGCCTGCAAACACTTGTCTTTGTCATTATCGAGTGTGTTTGCAGTAAGTGCAATAATGGGTAATTGTTTCAAATCGTTGCTCTTTTCATATTCACGAATATCAGCTGTAATTTCAAACCCGTTTTTTTCAGGAAGCATAATATCCATTAATACCAGGTCGGGCGGATTGTTTTTTATTTCATTCATAGCATCGCGCCAATTGGTAACACTAACAACATCGTAGTTTTGTTTTCGCAGATGAAAAGTAACTACTTTTTGATTTAGTATGTTATCTTCAACTAAAAGTATCTTCAAAATCTTCTGTATTATTATTTTTATATTTACAAATTTAATATTTAATGTTATAAATAATAGCATGTTGATTGCTGTTAATTTCATTTTTTCATTTTTTATAAAGCTTTACCTCACTTTATATCTACATACATATAAACATTTTAAAAATGAATAAGTATTTTATTTTAAAAGATTTACTTTAATCTTTTAACAGTTGTAGAAAAATTTATGGTTTAGTTAAAAATGATTTATAAAGGTTTATTATTTGTGAAAATATTAAGTGAACTTTTATGCTTAAATATTTTTCTGTTTCAGAAATAATATTAATACAGAAAATAGAAGTTGAATGCAAATATTGTTTTAAAAGTTTATTTTTGTTTTTTTATCCATTATTGAAACATTTACTAACATTTAGTAGTTGTTTTAATATACTGGTTAAAAAGTTTTTAAGTAAAAGATGACAGAAAATTTCAACATACTTGTTCATAAGCTAAATACCTTTCGTTTAAAGTACTATACATTTAAACTTCTAAAAGGTATAATTCTTACTTTTTTCTTATTGCTGGCCTTGTTTACCGTATTTTCCCTGATTGAATACATTGTTTACCTTTCCTCTGAAATAAGAAAAATTTTGTTTTTTGGTTTTGTAATTTTTGGTGGTTTGCTAACGCTGCAGTTTATTGTTATTCCTTTGCTAAAATTGTTGCACATTTTAAAGCCTATTGATATAAAAACAAGTTCGTTTTATATTCAGAAGCATTTCAAAGAAATAAAAGATAAACTTCTTAATATTATTGAATTGGCTGAAATTCAGGATGCTGCTTATTCCAGCGACATTCTGTTGGCCAGTATCGATCAAAAAATAAACGAATTAAAAGTTTTCGATTTTAGTCAGGCTGTTCAGTACAAAAATTTAAGACTTATTTCTACTTATTTTATTGTAAGTCTGTTGGTTACAGCTTCAGTATTTGTAATTAATAAATCTGTTTTTACTACAGCACCACAACGCATTATTCATTACAATACGCATTTTGTAAAACCAGCTCCGTATGAATTTATTCTTTTAAATACGGAGTTAAAAGCCAAAAAAGGCGATTCGTTTAAGGTGATTGCAGAATGCAGGGGAGATGAAATACCACAGGTTGTTTACATTAATATTGAGGGAAACAATTACCTCATGAAAAATACATCGGCTGGTTCTTTTGAGTTTGATATGGCATCGGTAATAAATCCCGTAAGTTTTTATTTTACTGATTTGAAATTTAAATCGAATATTTATAACCTGCAATTGCTTCCAAAACCGGGTATAACTAATTTTAATGTTACGGTTCGTCCGCCAGCCTATACAGGTTTACCCGTAATTGATTTTGAAAATGTGGGCGATTTGCAGGTTCCACATGGAACACGGGTGGAGTGGAATTTTCAAGGTATTGATATTGATACACTTTTCATGGCAGTTTATGATTCAGTTTTTATTGGCGCCGAAAGTTTACCTTCCGGTTTTGTTTTGAATTATGATTTTTTCAAAACAACAGGTTACAATATTTATTTAAAAAACGAATTGACTGAACCAGAGCTGGCTCTCTCTTATTCCATAGATGTAATACCAGATTTATATCCGGAAATTAAAGTGGTAAGAGTTCAGGATTCGGTTCTGATGAGCAGGTTCTTTTTTAAAGGAACAATTGGAGATGATTACGGATTTTCAGCGCTTAAATTTCATTACAATATAAATAATGAAGATTCTGCTGTTTCCATTCCTTTTGTGAGAAGTTTAAGCGACCAGGATTTTTATTTTAGTTTCGATTTTTCCGAAATTTCTTCTTCCTCAGGTGTCGTTTCCTATTATTTTTCGGTTTCCGATAATGATGTAATAAACAATTATAAAACAACTACTTCCGATAATTACATTTTTAACATTCCCGACCGGAATGAAATTGCTGCGAGCGATAAGGAGCAGTTTCAGAAGCTTGAAGATATGTTGATGGAAAGTGAAAAACTGGCCAGTGAAATTCAGAAGGATTTACAAAATTTGCGGTTAAAAAATATGGACACCAATGTTTCCGATTGGGAAAAATCGCAAATGGTAAATGAGATTTTATCGAAACAAAGTGAACTGGAAAAACTGTATGACCGGATAAAGCAGGATAATGAAAAAATGAACAATTACCTGAATACTTTTAATAAGCAGAACCAGGATATTATTGACAAACAAAAACAAATAGAAGAATTGCTGGATGAGGTTTTTACCGAAGAATTAAAAAAATTGTTGGAAGAATTTCAGAAACTTGCTGAGGAGTTTGATGATAAAAGACTGAATCAACTCACTGAACAAATGAATTTTACCTACGAGGATTTGCAAAAGCAACTCGATCGGAACCTGGAAATGTTACGCAGAATGAAAGTGGAGCAAAAACTGCAGAATGTAATAGATGATTTAAGCCGGATGGCTGCCGAAGAAGAAAAAATGGCTGAAGAGGTGAGTGAGATAGAAAATTATGAAGAAATCAAGGAAAAAGTTGATAATCACAAAAATGAATTAAATGATCTCCAAAATGAAATTAATGATGCGCTTCAGTTTAACGAAGAGCTGGAAAAACCAATGAATTTTGATGATTTTGAAGAGGAGTTCCGGGATATTGAGGATAGCATGGAAAACAGCCGAAATGAACTTCAAAATCAAAACAGAAAAAAATCTGGTTCAAGCCTGAAAGAAAATTCTGAAAAAATGAAAAATACGGCTTTTGCCATGCAGCAAATGCTTAATTCCAATACGATGCAGCAGAATATGGAGAATATACAGAACCTGCGGCAAATTTTAAGTAATCTGGTTTATTTGTCATTTGAACAGGAGAGTGTAATTGAAGGTTTGTCGGTTATTAATACAATTGATCCCATTATTAATGAATTGAATTTAAAACAGCGCCGGATTATGGATCAGAGCCAGATTGTTAAAGATTCGTTATATGCTCTTGCTAAAAGAACTCCCCAGATTAACAGTTTGGTGAATAACGAGTTGATTACTATGGAAATGAATTTGGAAAAAGCCATGGATGAAATGACAGAAGGGTTAATTCCTAATGCCCGCGCAAGCCAGCAATATGTAATGACGGCTACCAATAATCTGGCTTTAATGTTGAATGAAGCGCTGGAAAATCTTGAAAAAATGATGGCCGATGCAATGCCCGGTGATCAGCAATGTGACAGTCCCGGGCAGGGTCAATCGTTGAGTCCGTTGAAACAACAGTCCGAAAACATAAGACAACAACTTGAACAGATGATTGAACAAATGAAAAGCGGCAATCCTCAGAATATGAACCAGCAGATGGGGCAGTCGCTGATACAACACGAAATGATGCAGCAAATGTTGCGTGAAATTATGAATAACGGCAGTGTGGGAAGTGAAGCCAGAAAAGCCTTGCAGCAAATTGATGAAATGCTTGAGCAAAACCGCAGGCAACTGATGAATAAAAACGTGAATGCGCAAATGATTGCACGGCAAAATCAAATTACTACCCGCTTGCTTGAAGCCGAAAAGGCGGAAATGGAGCGTGAATTTGAAGATGAACGTGAAAGCAGGACCGCCGAAGATTTTTACAGCAATCCGGTAGAATTTTTTGAATACAAGGAACGAGAAAATTCCACACTTGAATACTTAAACAGAAACTCGCATAAACTGAATAATTTTTATAACAACAAATACAAACAATATTTAAACAACATCCAAAATGAATAAGGATGAGTAGCAACCCTGAAATACTATCCATTAAATCAGACCAGAAAGAATTAAAAAAAGTAGAGAATTTTCTGTCGGCCATATTTAAAAAGCGAAATCTGCCCAAAGAATGTTTTAACAAAGTTTACCTTTGCATTTCAGAAGCTGTTGTAAATTCGATTGAACACGGGAATAAAAACGACCTGCAAAAAGCGGTTGATATTGAAATTAATTGCTTTAAAGGAAATATTTGTATTGAAATTCATGACGAAGGTGAAGGATTTGATTACCAAAACCTGGAAGATCCTACCAGTAAAAACAATGTTAAAAAAGAGAGTGGAAGAGGCCTTTTTATTATTAAGTCATTATGTAAAAATTTGAAATTTAGGAATCAAGGGAAAAGTGTAGAGATTAAAATTGATTTAAGGTGAGCGAAATTTTGTTTTTTTTTGAAGCGGTTGAACCTTTCGGTTTTCCTAAAAAATCAGTTCAGGAATTAATTTTTTTTTTAATTGATAATGAAAAAAAAGCCCCGGGAGATATCTCAGTAATTTTTTGTTCCGACGCTTATTTATTAAATATTAATGAACAATATCTTGGTCATGACTATTATACTGATATTGTTACATTTGACTATGTTGAAAATTCAGTTATTTCGGGAGATTTATTTATTAGTATCGACAGAATAAACGATAATTCCAAACAGTTGGGCGTTTCGTTTGATGAAGAATTGTTGCGTGTAATTATTCATGGCGTGTTACACCTGACAGGTTATAAGGATAAAACCATTCCTGAAAAAAAAATGATGAGAGAGAAAGAAAATTTCTATTTGGGAAAAGCAGGTTTTAAAATTGAGGAAAGATGATGCCAAAATACGATATTATTGTTGTTGGAGGCGGGCATGCCGGGTGTGAAGCTGCTGCTGCTGCTGCTAATTTAGGTTCTAAAACATTGCTTATTACAATGGATATGACTAAATATGCCCAAATGTCCTGTAATCCTGCAATGGGTGGAATTGCCAAAGGACAGATTGTACGTGAAATTGATGCGCTTGGTGGTTATTCCGGAATTATTGCCGATAAAACCACCATTCAATTCAGGATGCTGAATTTATCAAAAGGCCCCGCTATGTGGAGTCCCCGGGCACAGAATGATCGGATGCGTTTTACTGAGTTGTGGCGGCAAACTTTGGAATCTATTGAAAACCTGGATTTATGGCAGGATGCCGTTGTTTCGCTTATTATAGAAGAAAATCAGGTGAAAGGTGTCCGAACAAAAATTGGAGTAGATTTTTACGCGAATACAGTTATTTTAACCAATGGTACATTTTTGAATGGGTTAATTCACGTTGGGTCTTCTCAAATGAGGGGTGGCAGGATTGGCGAGAACGCTTCATATAATATCACAGAGCAGCTTTTTGATGCCGGTTTTAAAACCGGACGCTTAAAAACCGGCACACCAGTGAGAATTGACGGACGTACAATTGATTTTTCGAAATTAATCGAACAAAAAGGCGACGATACACATTTTAAATTTTCTTATTTACCCGAAACGAAATCAAAACTTCAGCAGCGCTCGTGCTGGATTACACATACAAATCGCGATGTACACGACGAACTGGAACTTGGTTTTGAATTTTCTCCCATGTTTGACGGGACCATTCAAAGTACCGGACCGCGTTATTGTCCGAGTATAGAATCGAAACTGGTAACATTCGCCGAAAAAAAACAACATCAGCTTTTTCTTGAACCCGAAGGTGAATCAACAGTTGAATATTATCTAAACGGTTTTTCTTCTTCCCTTCCCTGGCAGGTTCAATATAAAGCCTTGCAAAAAATTCCCGGCCTTGCAAATGCCCGAATATTTCGGCCTGGTTATGCTATTGAATATGATTATTTTGATCCAACTCAGCTTTATCATACCCTGGAAACAAAATTGATTAAGAATCTTTATTTTGCGGGCCAGATTAACGGTACTACAGGATACGAAGAGGCGGGTGCGCAAGGAATAATGGCAGGAATAAATGCGCATTTACGTTGTCATTCTCCAGATAAAGATTTTATATTAAAAAGAGACGAGGCATACATTGGCGTTCTGATTGATGATTTGGTTACAAAAGGTGTTGACGAACCCTACCGGATGTTTACCAGTCGTGCCGAATTTCGGATTTTGTTGCGGCAGGACAATGCCGATATCCGGTTAACTGAAAAATCCTTCAAATTGGGTATAGCTTCTCCGGAACGTAAAAAATTACTGGACGAAAAAACTAAACTTATTTCCGAAATAATTCTATACACAAAAAAATTTAGCGTTAAGCCACACTTTGTAAATCAACTACTTACAAAAAAAGGAACAACAGAATTAAAGCAAGGGGTTAAATTATTTGACTTGATTTTACGGCCTCAGATTTCGATATTTGATTTAATTGAAGTAATCACCCCGTTTAAAACGTTTCTCACGAGGGTTCAGGAAGAAAGAAAAACGGAAATTATACAGGGCGCCGAGATTTCCATTAAATACGAAGGATATATAAATCGAGAAAAAACACTGGCAGAAAAACTCGATAAATTTGAAGACATTATTATAGAGAATAAATTTAATTATGGTCAATTGAAATCTTTATCCACTGAAGCAAGGCAGAAGCTCGAAAAGATAAATCCAAAAACCATTGGACAGGCCAAAAGGATTTCCGGAGTCTCTCCGTCCGATATAAATGTTTTATTAATTTTGCTGGGTAGATAATAATTTGTTTCACGTGGAACAAAAAACCAAATCAAATATGGATTTAAAAAGTAAAATCAGGGAAATTCCTGATTTTCCAACGAAAGGAATAAATTTTAAAGATATTACCACGCTTTTAAAAGAGAAAGAAGCTTTTCGTTTTGTTACAAAAGAAATTGTGGAAAAGTTTAAAGAAAAAGGAATTTCAAAAGTGTTGGGGATCGAGTCACGTGGATTTATTGTGGGCGGAGTCCTGGCATTCGAATTGAATGCCGGTTTTGTTCCGGTTCGGAAAAAAGGGAAACTACCTGCGGAAAAAATCTCTGAAACGTATGAACTCGAGTATGGAGTTGATACAATAGAAATGCATCGTGATGCACTTACAGAAGAAGATGTCGTTTTGATCCACGACGATTTGCTGGCTACAGGGGGCACGGCTCATGCCGTTTATAATATGGTAAAAAGAGCGGGCGTAAAAAGTGTTTATTTTAGTTTTATTTGTGATTTGGAGTTTATTCAAACTCCGCAAAAAAGAATCATACAGGAATTTAATCCACACATTTTGGTTAAATATTAGAATGCGTGAAATACCAGTCAAAAAATGGGAGTATTGATTATTTAAAAAACCTGATTTCCGTTTTACCGGGAAGACCAGGTATTTATCAGTTTTTTGACAACACCGGAAAAATTATTTACATCGGGAAGGCCAAAAACCTGAGAAAACGCGTTTTTAGTTATTTTTCAAAACAACATGACAGCCGAAAAACAGCTTTATTGGTGCGGGGTATTGCGGATATCAAACACATGGTTGTTGAAACGGAACAGGATGCTTTGTTGCTTGAAAATAATCTTATAAAAAAGTATCAGCCGCGTTATAATATCCGTTTAAAAGACGATAAAAGCTATCCGTGGATATGTATTAAAAATGAGCCGTTTCCGCGTGTTTTTAAAACCCGTAACCTGATAAAAGATGGTTCAAAGTATTTTGGTCCTTACACCTCAATCTACACCGTGCGAACCCTGCTGGAACTATTTAAATCGGAATATAAGTTACGCACCTGCAATTATCAGTTGACCGATGAAAATATAAAATCAGGCAAATACAAGGTTTGTTTGGAATACCATATCGGAAATTGTGAAGGACCATGCGAAGGACTTGTTTCTGCTGAAAAATACAATCAGGGAATTGAGGATATTACCGACATTTTGAAGGGCAATATCTCAGGTGTAATTAGACATTTGGAGCTTCGCATGGCCGATTTGTCAAATGTGATGAATTTTGAGGAAGCTCAAAAGATTAAAGAAAAGTATGATTCTTTAAAACGTTATCAAAGTAAATCAACAATCGTTTCTCCTACAATTACTGACGTTGATGTTTTTACTATTGAACAAGACCATAAAATTGCATACATTAATTATCTGAAAGTAATAAAAGGAGCTATTATTCAAACTTTTACGCT
The DNA here is from genome assembly GCA_041686935.1 of Mariniphaga sp. GTDB lineage: Bacteria > Bacteroidota > Bacteroidia > Bacteroidales > Prolixibacteraceae > Mariniphaga. The sequence continues at coordinate 340,707 of JAWLCW010000001.1, forward strand.
CGAAATCAAAAAGAGCCTGGATGAGTCGGCTGAAGAATTATTGTTAGCTGGAATTGTGGATATCCGACAGAAAATTTTCAGCAATGCAAGGGAAATACTGGTGCCGTTTCTTCCTAAGATACTTTTGGAGGATATTACATTCAAAGTACCTCAGCGTGGTGACAAGAAAAAATTGCTGGATTTATCCTACAGAAACGCAAAATATTTCCGTCTTGAAAAGGATAAGCAAATGGTTTTAAAAAATCCGAAAATTCGGGAAGAACGAATCTTAAAAACCATTCAGAAAGATTTACAATTGCCGGAAGTTCCGGTTAATATTGAATGTTTCGACAACAGTAACCTGCAAGGTTCAAATCCGGTAGCTGCGTGCGTTGTATTTAAAAATGCCAAACCGCTTAAAAAGGAATATCGCCATTATAACATTAAAACAGTTGAAGGGCCAAACGATTTTGCATCAATGCAAGAAGTTGTATTTCGTCGGTATAAAAGATTGATAGAGGAGAAAAAGGAATTGCCACAATTGGTTGTAATTGATGGTGGAAAAGGACAGCTCTCTTCGGCTGTTTCTGCATTGGACAAACTTGAATTACAAGGAAAAATAGCCATAATCGGCATTGCTAAAAGACTTGAAGAAATTTATTTTCCCGGAGATTCTGTTCCGTTGTTTATAAATAAAAACTCTGAAACCCTAAAAGTTATCCAACAGTTACGTGATGAAGCCCACCGCTTTGGCATAGCCTTCCACAGAAGCAAACGTTCCAAAAATATTTCTACTTCCGAGCTACATCAGATAAAAGGAATAGGAGAGAAAACAGCTAAAAAATTATTAATGGATTTCAAATCGGTAAGAAACATAAAAGAGTCTGATATAGAGTTGATTATAAAATCAATTGGTCAATCAAAAGCTGAAATCGTTTACAATTATTTCCATCCACAAAATTAGTGTGGTTTTCGGTATTTGTCTTCGCCTTCCAGCAATCCTAAGTAGCTGATATAACGGCTTTGCGCCACTTCGCCGGATTCCACAGCTTCTTTTACTGAACAACCTGGTTCGTGCGTATGCGAACAGTTACTGTACTGACATTTTTTTGAGATTTTGAAAATTTCTGAAAAATAATGAGAAATTTCCCATGCTTCCATATCCAGCATTCCGAAACCTTTAATTCCCGGTGTATCAATAATATATCCCCCGATTGAAAGTTTGTACATCGCCGAAAATGCAGTGGTATGCTTCCCGGTTTTATGCATCTTAGAAATTTTTGAAGTTTTCAGGTTTAGCCCGGGCTGAATGAGATTGATGAGTGTGGACTTACCCACCCCGCTGTGTCCGTTTATCACATTGGTTTTTCCGGCCAGACTATTTTTTAGTTCTTCGGTACCCTGGTTTTTTGTTGCAGATGTGGCAAGGCATGAATACCCTATTTTGGAGTATATGGCAATCAGTTCGCTCATTCGGGCACTCTCGTCCACCGTGTATAGGTCAGTTTTATTGAAAACAAGCAGTACCGGAATGCGATAAGCTTCAGCAGATGCAAGATAGCGGTCGATAAAAGTGGTGGTTGTTACCGGCCAGGCAACGGTTGCAACCAAAACAGCCTGGTCGATGTTGGCTGCAATAATATGTGACTGTTTGGAAAGGTTGGGAGAACGCCGGACAATGTAGTTTTTTCGGTCTTCGATTCCGGTAATCCACCCGGCTTTCAGGTTCGAGTGAGATTTCAGGTCATTCTGTACGGTGAAGAGAACCCTGTCGCCCACTGTCACCGGATTGGTGCTTTTAATGCCCTTGATGCGAAAGTTTCCTTTCACTTTACAGTCGAAATTTTCACCGTTTTCATCTTCCACGGTGTACCAGGTTCCTGTTGTTTTTATGACCAGCCCTTTTTTCAAATCAATTAATTTTTTGTAAAAATAGACTTTTGAAATGAATATGAATAAATAAAGCGAATGTTGCTGGATCAAATGCTTTTCCACGTGGAACATAAATTTTTCACTCCCAGTCCAGGATTATTTTGCCACAATCACCCTGTTCCATAATATCAAAAGCTTTCTGGAAATCATCGGCAGGAAAGCGGTGTGTGATTACCGGCGTAATGTCAAGGCCCGAAGTGAGCATCATTTCCATGTGGTACCAGGTTTCGTACATTTCGCGGCCGTAAATTCCTTTTAGGGTTAATCCTTTGAAAATGATGTTGTTCCAGTTTATTTGTGTTTTTTGTGGCAGAATTCCCAGCAGGCTGATTTTTCCACCGTTGTACATGTGGTTTACCATGTCGTTAAAGGCGGCAGGTGAGCCTGAACATTCCAGGCCAATATCGAAACCGGCTACCATGTTGTGCCTGTGCATGGCTTCTTTGATGCTTTCCTTTGTAGGATCGATAACACGGTTGGCTCCCATTTTGCGGGCCAGTGCACGTCGAAATGGGCTTAAATCAGTACCAATTACATTCCTGGCTCCTGCAAACCGGCAAATGGCTGCGGCCATGGCGCCAATGGGTCCGCCAATTCCGGTAATCAGCACATCTTCACCCAGAAGAGGAAACGAAAGGGCTGTGTGTGTGGCATTTCCAAGGGGATCCATGATGGCCATAATTTCGTCGGGAATGCTTACATCCACGTGCAGTACATTTTTAGCCGGAACCGAAATGTACTCGGCAAAACCACCGTCGCGCTGAACACCAATGCCAATGGTGTTGTCGCAAATGTGCTGCCTTCCGCGGCGGCAATTTCGGCAAAATCCGCAGGAAATATGGCCTTCAACAGTAACCCGCTCCCCTGCTTTCACCCGGTCAACTTCAGATCCCACTTCCACAACAGTGCCCATGTATTCGTGCCCGATAGTTACCGGCGGTTTAATGGCTTGCTGTGCCCATTCATCCCATTTGTAAATGTGTAAATCGGTGCCACAGATAGCAGCTTTTTTTATTTTTATAAGAACATCGTTTGGTCCCACTTTCGGCATGGGAACATTTTCCATCCAAATCCCTTTTTCTGCTTTTCTTTTTACCAGTGCTTTCACGTTTGTAAATGCTTTTAATTGGTGAATTTTTATCAACGAAATATGAACGCAATTTAGAACAAATTAAAACCTTAAAGAATAACGAAAATCAGGAAACATGTAATAATGGAATTAGCAACGATTCGCTAAAATAATAGATATTAACTTCTTAAAATTATAGATTTTCACTCATAAGGAACCGATGCGAAATAAACCGGACCGGGTACCACGATGCAATAAATCCGATACCCAGAACGATACCCAGAATGAGTAAAATATCAGAAAGGATGATTTTAACCGGATAGGCTGAAATGATAAATGAACCGGCCCCGGGCAGTGTGACAATTTCGAATTTAATTTGCAGCCAGCATACAAAAATTCCCAACAGCGAGCCGATTACCGCACCAAAAAAGGAAATGAGCCAACCCTCAAACAAAAATATTTTACGAATAAGTTTGGAGTCGGCGCCCATACTACGTAAAATAAAAAGGTCTTCTTTTTTATCGATAATTAACATCGACAAACTGCCCAGCATATTAAAAGAGGCAACAATAAGGATAAATACCAGGATAAGATAGGAAGCCCATTTTTCAGTTTTCATGGTGCGAAAAACCAAATCGTGCTGCTGGTGTTTGTTTTTCACGTGAAACGAATCGCCCAGGATCTCTTGTATTTCTTTCTGAATTTTTTTGGCATTTGATTTCGGATCGATTCCCAGCTCCACAGCAGATACGCGGTTTTCACTTTCGAACAGGTTGGCGGCAAAATGGTAGGGCACAATCATATATTTGGAGTCGATTTCTTCCAAAACCGAGAAAACGCCGGCCGGGAAAATGTAGTCGAAATTGAGCGAACGTGCCAGGTTTACCGAGGCCTGTCTTCCTTTTTTCGGCACAAAAATACGAATGGGGTCCACAAACGAAAGTCCCAGACCCAGGTTGTAGGCAACTCCTTGACCTACAATGGCATAATCCATTCCTTCGTCTTCCAGCATGAATATCCCGTCAACAATCAGCGTATCGATGTTGGTGTAGCGGGAATAGTTTTCCGGCACACCTTTTACAATGGCCGGATATTGCTGGCTTCCGTATTTCAGAAGGGCAACTTCTTCTAAAACCTCTGCATAATGCAAAACACCAGGAAGGTTTTGAATTTCTTCAAAACGACTGTCGGCAGGGACGAACATTTTTCCATGCGTGGCAGTAATTTTCAGGTCGGGATCAAAATTGCTGAAAAAGGTTTCAATCAGGTTGTTAAAACCGTTGAACACGGAAAGGACGATAATCAGCGCCATGGTCCCAACTATAATTCCTGCTACCGAAATGGCCGAAATAATGTTGATGATGTTTTGTTTCTTTTTCGAAAACAAATACCGCAGCGCTATGAAAAGTGGTAAATTCAATCTCTTTTTTCCTAATAAACGATTTTTTCCAAATTTTATTGATATCTATTTGTGCAGCAAATCGTCGATGTGTTCGATGTAATCGAGGCTGTCGTCGATATAAAACTCCAGTTCCGGAATAATCCGCACGCTTTTGCCAATCCTACGACCTAGTTCTCCCCTGAGCGATTTTCCATTCATCTGAATTTCGCTTAAAATTTCGTTTGCAAATTCTGACGGGTAAATACTAAGGTAAATCCGGGCAATGCCCATGTCTTTTGTAACCCTCACAATGGTAACACTTATGAGTTTTCCGTGGTATTTCGATTTGTTGAGTTGCAGTAAAATGTCGGCCATTTCGCGTTGAACGAGCCGAGAAATTTTATTCTGTCTTGTGCTGAATTGTTCCATGACGTATGTTGTTTCCGGTTTCAAACTGGCCCAAAATTACAGAAAATAGTTTGAAAAGTCAGAAACAAGATAATTGAACATGAGTATCAAGAATTTGAGATAAAGATGGCACGATAAATCATCTTGATCTTTTATTATTTTTAACCCGGGTTTTTCATTTTTCTGCAGAAAGCTTCTGCACAGCATTTCTCAGGTCTTCGTCGGGTTTAATGATGTTGTAATTTTCCCAGAACTCCGGGTCGTAGCTTCCAATCATTTCCACGAAAATATCCCGATGGGTGAAAGACTCATCCCGTCTAAATCTTTTTAGTTCTGTGGGTTGAATGTCGGTTATCAAAAGATCGGAAATGCTGTGAAATTCCGAATTAATTTTATCGCGCCGGCTCCTGATTCTAAATTTGATGGAAGCCTGCGCAGTAGCCAGTTGCCATTTTCCCTGGTAACGCTGGTAATTTACCTGGTATTCTACAAAAGAAGGTCGCGCATTTACACCTGAAGGAGTACGTTTCACCAATATGGGAGTTGCTCTTTTTAACCCGCTGCGGTTGAAACCAAACCGTGCATGTACAATGGCAAAAGTTTCACGGTGAACAAACAATTCGCCTACAAATCCATGAAAGTCAACACCAGGAACAGGTTCAAATTGAAGGATATAAACAGGATTATCGTTGTACCATATAACGCTGCTGATTTTATATTGGTAAAGATGTTGATAAGCTTCATCGATAAACGATTCCATGGTTTTAACCACGTCGAGTTGTGTAATGGTAAACGGGCCACCCTGTAATTTGAAATTCATCCATTTAAAAGGCTGAACATCAGGGCTTTGACGACCTTTTAGAAGTCTGATCACATCATTCCGAAAGGTATTCTGGTAAGGAGCTTTAAGGATTTCAATAATCGATTCGGATACGTTAATGTATTCGCCATCCTGCCTTACGGTTTCGCGGTAAAAGGCATTCATTAGCTTGGTGTAGGAAGAATAGTTATTTTCCAGGTTGGCTCTTATATTTTCCAATAGTTTTTCGGGGGTTGTTGCAGTTACTTTTACCTCTCTAATTCGAATGGAAATGGGTTCCAAAAAAATTAAATCTTCATCCAAAAGCCTGTTTGCAGGCATAAAAACCTGTGCGTAACCCATGTTTGAAATTACAAGCGTATCGTCTATGTATCGCGGGTGGAGTTTAAGTAGAAACTCTCCGTCGGTATTGGTAATGGTTCCTACCGGTTTGTTAAAAACTGAAACAGATGCGTAGCGGATGGGTGTTTCTTTTTTTTGTTCAAGAATTTTCCCCGAGAGGAAAAAATATTTTACCGGAATAGTGTCGGCAACTGTTTGGTCAACTGTTAAAGGTGTATCTGTTCTTTTTGTGATGATGATCTGGTTTTCAAGTTCGGTAAGTAAAAACTCATTAGGACTAAACAGTTCATAAAGAATGGAATAAAGTGATTTTTCTATGGCATTAATGGTGTGCTTTTTATCTGCTTCAACCAGTGAGGCATCATAAGAAAAATAGACTCTTGCCTGCCAGCTAATTTGATCGAGGATGTTTGCCAAAGACTGATTCTCGGCATGAATGGAAATCCGGCGTTCAAAAACAGAGCCATCCTGTTGCTGTCCAACGGAATGGAAACTCAGCAACAGGATGGTAGAAAATATCCAGTAAAATTTAAATGGCATTAAAATATTTTTTTCAACTCAAACGAGGTTTTATATTCCTCTCCTCCGCGTAATACGGTAATTCTTATTTTTTTGTTTTCCTTGCTTTGTAAAAGTAAATTAATGTCGTTTAATTCAAGCGACTGGTGATTGCTGTTATTTAGTGAAAGAATCTGGTCATTCTCTTTTAATCCCGCAAAATAAGCCGGAGAATTTTCACGTATATCGGCAATGGTATAAATAGGCAATCCGGGCATCGGATTAATCACTTCCATTCCACTCATGTTGTAGTTAAAATCTTCCCTTACGCGGTAAGTTGGCCTCAGTGTCATCCGGCTGTTCCGGTAGTCGATGGTAACAACAAACCGCCTGAGAATTTCAGCGCCCAGTGTTCCGTTTCGGTCGTTTGAAGAAATCAACTGGTCAATAAGTTCTGAATTGGGAAAAGCTACAATAGGTTTTGGAAGAACCAGTGGTCCAACCCACAATCCGTCAATCCGTCCTTTGGTGCCATATAAATCGCCGCTCAGACCGCGTCCTAAGAATGCTTCGATGTGATTAACCGGTATTTCAATCCGTTCATCCGATTTTTCCGAGAGCCAAAGTGCATCGCTGGCACCGGTGTCAACCAGCAATTTAACGGGAACCTCCTGCAGGTCTTCTGTAACAATACTGGTGCGAACAAAGGGTTTGTTTCCTTCGAAATGCAAGGGCAGAATAATGTCTTTTCTGCGATCGCGATATCTGAAATGTTCAGGTCTGTAGAGTGTTATTTTGTCGGAAGAATAATCTATTCTAACAATATAATCCTTAAACAGATTGAATCCTATAAGCCCGTGTACCGGTAATCCCAGCATATGCGATATCTGGAAATTCTCATCTATAATCATCTGTACTTCCTGGTTCCATGCTGTCAGTCCGCCCAGTTTTATGTTGTTGTTGTTCGAACGGTAAGCGGTAAGATCATACCCCTCGCCAAGTCCCTGAATCTGAACCGGCATCAGATAATTCAGGTTTAGCTTGTTAACAAAGGGAAGTTCTGTAATAATCGGATAACGCACCCCGGTATCGAGAATGAAATTTAGTGTATCCGATTCATTAATGGTTACCGGAATAATTATCAGGTTACTTGCCTTTTTAAAATCGAGGGTAATGGATTTTTGGCGCGGATCGTCGAACAAAAATCCACGGTTCGCACTCATAAACTGGTTGGTGTTCCTGTCAAAAGCCATACTTTCATCTAAAGGAACATAATCCCTCACAACCAGGATGTTGCCTTCAATTTCAAACAGAAGGTAAAAGTCCTTCATAAGCTTATCGAGCACATATTTGATAGGCCTGTTTGAAATGTTGAGATTCACTTTTTTACCTGCAACAATACTCGAGTTGTATGAATAATCGAGATTTAAGTAGTTGCAGATTTTCTCGATGATGTCTGATAGAGGTTCATCTTCAGCATAGATGCTGATGTTTTGGTCGAGCACTTGCTGGTTAGGCTGCTGTGCAAAGCCTTCTTTCGGGGCCATTAACAACAGAACCGCAAAAAGCGCCAGTACCATTCCGATTTTTATTTCAATTGTTTTCATGACTTAAATGTTTAATTTTTCCGATAATATGTAAATGTTGTCTTCACGAATCAATTCCAGTCCGAAAGTGAGTTGAAGGACGTTCAGGATGAAATCGACGGATTTTTTTTCAAATTGAGCTGTTAAAACCAGGTTCTCCAGGTTTTCATTATTTAGTTTAATTTCAGTATGATATGCTTTATTTAAGTACCGTACCACTTCAATGAGCGGAGTTTCGTCAAAAATCAGGTTATGTGTTTTCCACGCCAGATAATTAAGATCGGTGTTTCGTGTTTTTTCTAGCTTTCCGGGCGAAATAAGCAATGTTCCTTTCTCTCCGGGTTTCAATAAAATTTCGGTAACTTCCAACGCATCTGTTTTTTCATTGCAAACCACCTGAACAATTCCCGTTTCAACAACTACTTCTACGGTTTCATTTTCAGGATAAGCACTTACATTGAACGAAGTTCCCAGCACTTTTACCTGTGCGTTTCCGGCATTAATTATGAAGGGTTTTTCCGGGTCGGGAACCACTTCAAAAAAGGCCTCACCTGTGATGGTTACTTCCCGGTTGTTGTCCTTAAATTTTTTCGGGAATTCCAGTTTTGAATTGCTGTTTAACGCAACTAAAGAACCATCGGGCAGAACGTATTCATTAATTACCTGTTTTTCTGCAGAAATGATTTCGCTGTATGTGCCCGGTAACTGATTTCTGAGTCCGAAATAATAACCGGCTGTTCCAACCAGGAATGCTAAAATAATGATTGCTGCATATTTGTAAAACGTTACAACAAACTTTTTCCGCAGGTTTTCACGTGGAGCAATGGAAATAATTTCTGGCCTGATGCGTTGCCTGGTTTTGTGCCACGCAGCATTTGTGTCAAATTGCCGGAGTTGGAAAAACTCGTCAGTTGTTTCGAGCAAAATTTTTGCATTCTGCAACTCTCCTTTGTTTTGTTCCGATTGGGTAACCCATTTTTCAACTGTCTCCTTTTCGACAGTGGTAGCTTCGTTATTGAGGTATTTTACTACCAATTCCCATCCGGGATTTTCTATGGAATGTTTTGTTTTCATCTGTTTTAATGACAACCGGTTTAAATTTTACCCTGAAACAGATATGAAAAATTTTCAGAAGATAACCAGAAAATCTCGTAGTTTTTCCCGTAATGTTTTAATTGCCAGTCCCATTTGGGTTTCAACCGTTTTTATGGAGATATTCATTTTTTCAGCAATTTCGCGGTATTTTAAACCTTCCTGCCTGCTTAACCGGAAAATTTCCTGTCGTTTTGCCGGTAATTCAGAAATGCTTTTTTCAATTTTCTGAAACAATTCGGTTTGGTTTTCAAAAATTTCGCCTGGAGAAATGGGTTCGGTTTCAGCCAAAATTTTTTGGGAATATTCGTATTTAATTTGGTTGTGTTTAATGAAATTCAGGCAATGATTTTTTACGGCCCTGTACAGATAGTTTTTCAGAGAGGTTTCAATTTCAGTTTCTTCCCTCCTCTCCCAAAGTCGGACAAACATCTCCTGAACAATTTCTTCGGCTGCTGAGGGGTTTTTGAGTATTTGAGTGGCATAAAGGCACAAATGCGGATAATAGTGCCGGAAAAGCCTCTCAAATGCTTTCTCATCGTTTGCTCTGATTTTTTCAAAAAGTATATGTTCTTCCTGCCTGTCCATTAATATTATCCATTCTAACAGTTGACTAATGTAATAAAAACAGGTTGATTTCAGGAATGTAATTCAGTCGAATTAAATAATAATGCCGGTAAGTAAATGAATGACCAGTAAAATACCTCCAACCACAATTACAAGCGTTAGAAAAACAGAAATGATCGATGATGATTTATAGCTTTGCCGGTTAATTTGGGTCTCCACCTTTTTGTATTGGAAAAATGCAAAAAAAGCAAGAATTACACCCATTGTAACCATAGCCGTTCCCACAATTGCCGAGAAACCTTCTGAAATTTTGATGTTTAAATCTTTCAGCATAATGGCCACTTCCTTTAAAAAGAGACCAAACTTAACAATCACAAAGCCAAGTCCCATCAATGCAATTGAAGTCCGAATCCATGCCAGAAATGTACGTTCGTTGGCCAGATGTTCACGTAGTTTGGTATCGCTGTTTTCGTCACTCATATTTCATTTGTTTGGTTTATCTAAAGAACTTCCTTACAAATATAGGAAATTAGATTTTGCCATTTCCGGCGAAATACTTAGTTTTGCACACCCTTTTCCGCAAGGGAGGAAAGCCCGGGTGGCGGAATTGGTAGACGCGCTGGATTCAAAATCCAGTTCTGGCAACAGAGTGCGGGTTCGATTCCCGCCCCGGGTACAAAAGAGGAAGAGCCTGATGTTTTTTCAGGCTCTTCCTCTTTTTCGATTAATTAACTGGTACTTTAAATATAGCATTAAGTTTTTCTGATTATAATAATGGTAAAATTGCTGAAGATGATAAGTTTGAATTGACGTTTATAATAAAGTTGATGCATATTTAATACTGTTGGTACAGTTAAGTCTACACTTCTTTAATGCCGAAAATAGAAAGATATGATCCTGATTTTAACATTTTAACTGCGATAAAGAAATCATGTTTTTAGAAATGCTATTTTTGATAGATGAAAAGTTTCGTACTGAACTTGTTCCAAAAACCATGGATTTACATTATTATCACTCTTCTGGGGGTGTCCTTGAAATTCCATAATCTAAACTACAAGATCTTTTGGGAGGATGAGATCTATACCGTCCAGCATATAATCGGAGTCAATAGTATCCTGGAGATCGATCATGACAGGAAAAACGAGATTTTAGATCTCAGTTACTATAGAGGGCTTCTAAAGTATTCTTCACAGGACTACACGCTCAGGGAAGAACTTTCCGCTCAGTTCAGAAACATGAACCTAAATCCTCTTCATTACGCCATCCTTTCTTTCTGGTATAGGCTAACCGGGGATGATATTCTTCATTACCGCCTGTTTAGTGTCCTGATTTTCATCCTGACCCTTCCCTTCCTTTTTTTCCTTGCCCGAAAACTTTTCCAGTCAAACCTGATTGCGTGGATAGCTACCAGCTTGTATTCCGTGTCACCCTTTATACAATTGTTTGCTCAGGAGGCCAGGTACTACATTCTTTGGGCCTTTACCCTTGTGGTTTTGCATTTTTTTCTGGTCTATGCACTTGATAAAAAAAAGTTACATTGGTGGGCAGGCTATGCCTTGACAGGTATTCTGTCGCTATACTGTTCGGGTCTTTCTGGCCTTATTCTTTTCGAGCACTTGCTGTTCATCCTTATTCTTCACCGGAAGGAATTCTGGAAATTCACAGGAGCAGGGCTTGTTATAATCCTGGCCTACTTGCCCTGGCTATTACTGATACTTAACAACTACCAGGAGGTGGTTTCGGCATTGGCCTGGCATAAAATGTCCCACAAAATGCCCTTTTGGGCCCCTTTCCTGGGTATTACCCTGGGGTATATCAGGACCTTCTCCTTTTACAAGGAATATACTCTGTTTTGGGATGACGTTTTTGGAAATATTACTTCTGATATCTTATTGGAAACCTTTTTTAATCTTTGTATTCTGACTTTCCTGGTGCTGGCCCTGGTGAAAATGAAAAAATATCTGACGAAGGAATCCTCGCTCTTTTTACTGTTGATTTTTATCCCAGGCTTTTTCTTTTTCTACTTCCTGGACCTCTTCCGTAATGCAGTAACTTCTATTTGGTGGCGTTACCATATCTTTGCCACTATTCCGGTTATATTGATCGCCTCCAGTTATTTTGTTGTAAGGCTACAAAAGAAAAGATTTACAACTGTACTGATATACTTCGGACTGGTTCTTATTAGTCTGTATTCGGTATATACAATATCAAAGCAGAAATTCTGGTATCTTGGCGGAGAATGGGTGCATGAATATGTTAACAATGCAGAGCTCCTGTCATCTTCTGAAAAAGCTCTGGTTATTACAGATTTTACCCGTGATAACAATCCATGGACCGGGCCCACCCTGACCATGCAGGTACTACTCAATTGTTCATCAGATCAGATCGATATACTGAGGATGGGTCAGGATGTGCCTGACATGGCTTCGCTGATACCGGAAGGGATCTACAGCGACATTTTTGTACTATACCCCTCATCTGGCCTGGTGGATGAACTAACCAGACAATTTGGCGAACGGATGCAGGTTCTGGAAGGCCGCAGAGGCCCTCCGGTCTGGAGAATCTACCAGGACCGATCAAGTGGGTAGACTGTTTTAGTTGGTTTTGCAGAGTCAATGGTATTTCCGGGAAACAATTATCAAGCGAATTGCTATATTTTTACTGCCTGCGAACCGGATCGTAAATTATGGGAAAATGATTTTGAAAAAAAATGAACATAAAGGGCTGAACAATCGGTTAAAAAAAGGATCGGAAATAAAGGCAATAAGAATGAAGAAGGTCGCCTGATTTGTAAGGTTTTTCCGGTTTTTTTATTGCGAACAAAAGAAACTCCTGCCCTGTCTCCACTTGAAATTTACTTTACTTCAACCTTTCTCCACAGTTAAATTCCAGCCATTTCACGCAAAGTCAAAACTTCTTTCCCATTTCTTTCGTACTTTCAACCAATCAAAACTGAAATATTCAAATGATGAAAAAACTCGATATCAACCTGATGCACCCTCGTGACCAGATTACCATGATTATTGACAAAATTTACCGAAGTGGCTTAACAACTACTTCGGGTGGAAATGTTTCTGTAATAGACGAAAGCGGCGACATCTGGGTAACTCCCTCAGCTATCGATAAAGGTTCGCTCCGGCCTTCAGATATTGTGGTGGTAAGGAAAGACGGTACCATCGAAGGTCGGCACAAACCTTCATCGGAGTATCCGTTTCACCGGGCGATTTATGAGGCACGGCCCGATATTAAAGCCATTGTGCATGCTCATCCGCCGGCTTTGGTGTCGTTCAGCATTGTACGACAAATTCCGGACACGAACATCATTCCGCAAGCCAAATACGTTTGCGGCGATATTGGCTACGCACCCTACGAGCTGCCGGGAAGCGGCGAACTGGGTGCAGTAATTGCCCGCGAGTTTGACAAGGGTTTTAATGCGGTGATTATGGAAAATCATGGGACAGTAGTGGGAGGCTGCGATTTGCGCGACGCTTTTCAGCGGTTTGAAACACTTGAGTTTTGCGGTCGCACCATCATTTATGGAAATATGATTGGAACGCCGCATTACCTTTCCAATGAGCAGATTGAGGAATTTGAAAACCAGATTCCGCGCCTGCTGCCTGAAATGGACCACGTGGAACATCCGTCAGATGAACGTGCCATTCGCGAAGAGATTAAACGGATTGTGCACCGGGCTTGCGAGCAGGGTTTGATGATTAGTTCCTATGGAACGGTCTCGGTGCGCTGGCGGGGAAACGACTTTTTGATAACGCCAACCGATGTGGCACGCTGGAATATTCAGAACGACGATATTGTGCAAATTAAAAACGGAATGCGTGAACCAGGTAAATTACCGAGCCGGGCAACGTGGCTGCACCAGGAGATTTACAAACGCAATCCGGAAGTTAACTCCATCATTCTCACGCAAACGCCTTACCTTATGGCATACAGTGTGGCGCACGAAAAACTGGATGTGCGCACCATTCCCGAAAGCTGGATTTTCCTGCAGGATGTTCCCAATGTGCCTTTCGGCTCTCATTTTGCAGGCGAGGAAACCATTCTGAAACTGCTCTCCAAAGATATGCCGGCAGTGATTATCAACAACGATTCGGTGCTGGTAACCGGAGATAAATTACTGGGTACTTTCGACCGTTTGGAAGTAGCTGAGTTCAGCGCCAAATCACTCACTATGGGAACTTCCCTGGGTAGTCTTATTCCCATTAACGATAAGCAGGTGGAAGCGCTGCGGAAGAAATTTCTGGGGTAGATGAACACGAATTTCCACGAATAATTCGTGTTCATCCGTGTCATCTGTGGCCAATCTCTAATACACTATCCGCTGATAACTTAATTTGGGTTCACCGAAGTTAACCAGCAATGCAAGCTTATTCCCGGAGACTTTCAGGTAATTGATGCACCGTGCTACAAAGTCATCTGTAATTCCTGAAACGGCCTTTACCTCCAAAATGATTGAGTCAAATACAACAAAATCAGCGTAATATTTGTGTTTCAATAGGATTCCTTTGTAACGAATACAATACTCCTTTTCCCTTTCATAAGGTATTCCTGCTTGCTGAAATTCAAGTTCGAGGGCATCTTTTTAAACCACTTCCAGAAATCCGGGGCCTAATTGGTTATGCACTTCAAAACATTTCCCAATAATCTGGTAGCTTTCATCTTTTAATATAAGGTTTGTCATTGGATTAAATTTTTTGCCACGGATTACACGAATTTGCACGAAATATTAGTGTTCATCCGTGCTATTCGTGGCCAACACTCATTGATATAATTTCATTTGTGTTATCTCTTCCTGGAAGAAGGTTTTCGGGTCGTTGTAAAATTCAATGAAATTTTCGGAATCGGGACTGCCTTTGTAGGGTGCAAAAGCTCCATGCCCAGCCGGCTGATGCGGATTTCGCCAAACCAGAAAGTAAGCCAGGTTAAACGGACGCAGGGTTTCCAGCACACCGGTCCACCATTGATGATTTTGCGCTATGGGCCCTCCGGCTTCGGTTACCGCTGCAATTTTTCCCTTTTCGGCAGCAAGGCCAGTCAACATTTCAGCACAGATTTTCATCGTTGGCAGATAATCCGGTCCACGGTCATACAAATCAAATCCCAGCAAATCCACAATGTCGTCACCCGGATAGCGTTCAAGGTATTCTTCTGTGGAGGTAAACCGGTCGGTGCTGTAAGCATACAATACATGATGAATGTCTTTTTCATTCTGAAAATAATCCACGGTAAACCGCCAAAGTGCAGTGTATTCTTCCACTGTGCATAAATCTTTCCCCCACCAGAACCAGCTTCCGGTGTGCTCGTGGTACGGACGGAAAATAACGGGAATTAAGGTTCCGTCATCGGTTTTCAATCCATTCAGGAAGTCAGCCATTTTATCAAGGTAGGTTTTGTAGAGTTCATGTTTTTCGCCTTCCGGAAGAATGGATTTTACTACTTCTTTGGAGGAAGTGTCCCACGAACTTCCGCCGGTTAGCGGGTTACGAAGGTGCCAGCTAATGGTGTTCACTCCTCCCCTTTCATAGACTGTTTTTATCCAGCTCTGAATTTTGTCGAAATGCACCGAATCGAGGCTGTATGCATCGCCCAGCTCCAGGTGGCCCAGTTCCCAGCCGTAAACTGCCGGGTAGTCGCCCACCACATCTTTCACATCCGAGCGGTCCTCTTCATACACCCAGCCAATGCCGTAAGCCAGGTCGTCCTGGTGGCCGAACATCATTCCCTGTTCCTGCAATTTCAGCAGGTTTCGGTACAAATTCACGGTTTCAGGTGTGGCTTTGGGATCGGTGGGGTGTGGCTTACTGGTGCAGGCAGCAAGTCCGGCGATTAGAAAAGAGATTAGAAATAGGTTTTTCATTGTTTTCAATTTTAGACTTCACCTTTGGAATTTGAACTTTTTTAAAGTTGCTTCAAAGTATTCAAAATCAAAATTGCATAAAAATAAAATGATGAGCAAAGAATTCAATGGCATCTGCCGGAGAAAATTGAGTGATGTTTAATACTTTTGTAAAATTAAAATTCGTGTTATGCAAAATTTTTTTGTAAAATCCCATGGTTTGGGAAACGATTATGTTGTTTTAAATCAGAATGAAATCAGTTTTAAACTCACTGAACATGCTATCCGCAAAATTTGTGATGTGCATTTTGGTATCGGCTCCGACGGAATTCTGCTTAAAGTGCCCAGTTTCAATGCCCAATACGGATTGCGTATTTTGAATCCTGACGGTTCTGAAGCCGAAAAAAGCGGTAACGGACTGCGTATTTTTGCCAAGTACCTGTTTGATTATCAGTTTGCCAAATCGAGGAAGTTTACCATCGAAACTCTGGGAGGTCTGGTTCAGGCGGAAATCATTCAGGAAAAAAACGGGAAAGCAAAGGCCGTAAAGGTTGATATGGGAAAAGCCATTTTTTCTTCTCCTGAAATTCCGGTGAACTGCGAAAAAGAGGAGTGCATTGATGAAATGCTTCACCTGGAATACCGTGATTACCAAATAAACTGTGTTTCAGTGGGTAATCCGCACTGCGTGATTTTAACAGATAATCTCGACGAAACAGAAGTAAAAACATTTGGCCCGCAAATTGAAAATAATCCGCTTTTTCCCAACCGCATTAATGTGCAGTTTGCCAAAGTGCTTTCGCCAACCGAGGTAGAGGTAATGATTTGGGAACGTGGCGCCGGCTGGACTTTGGCATCGGGAAGTTCATCGTGTGCCGTAGCCGCAGTTACAGTAAAAAAAGGTCTGACTCAACGCTGCCTGACCGTAAAAATGCCTGGCGGCGATTTGAAAATTGAAACCGACGAAAGCTGGAACATGCGCATGACCGGTGAAGTGAGCGAAATTGCCAGCGGAGTTTTAAGCCGCGAATTGGTTGCTGAACTGGCCTGATTAAGGAGTTTTATTAATTCTCCACTAAATATTTCATTCATTATTTAGAATTAATCCAAAAAGAAGAACCCGAAATTGTACTTTTGTGTTGAATAAAAAGAATTTAAAAAGTTATAGCAGTGAAATATATACCGTTTTCAAAAGAAGAAATAGAGACAATAATTGAAAAGTATCCGACTCCGTTTCATATTTATGACGAAAAGAGCATTCGCGAAAATGCCCGCAGTTTTAAAAAAGCCTTCGAATGGAACGAAGGATTTAAGGAGTATTTTGCTGTGAAAGCCACTCCAAATCCTTATCTGGTAAAAATTTTAAGGGAAGAGGGTTTTGGCGCCGATTGCAGTTCGGAAGTTGAGTTGGAACTGGTAAAACGCTTAGGAATGGGCGGAGAAGAAATCATGCTCACTTCCAACGATACACCGGCATCTGAATTCCGTGCTGCCAAAGAGTTAGGTGCCATCATTAATCTCGACGATATTTCACATATTGATTACCTGGAGAAAAATGTTGGACTGCCGGAAACCATTTGCATGCGTTACAATCCGGGCGATCTGAAACAAGGCAACCTGATTATCGGTCACCCCGAAGAAGCCAAATATGGTTTTACGCACGAACAGATTATCGAGGGCTACCGTATTCTGAAAAGTAAAGGAATAAAACAATTTGGAGTGCATACCATGGTGGCTTCCAACGAATTGGATCCCGATTATTTTATCGAAACAGCAGAATTGCTTTTCAACCTTATTGCTGAGGTACACGAAAAAACTGGTGTAAAAATCAGTTTTGCCAACCTTGGCGGAGGTGTTGGAATTCCCTATAAACCTGGAGAAAAGGCCGTTGATTTGGAATATGTCAGCGCCGGGATTAAAAAATTATATGAAGAAAAAATTGAAAAAAATGGTCTGGCGCCTCTGAAAATATTTTTTGAATTGGGGCGTGCAATCACAGGGCCTTACGGATATTTGGTTTCAAAAGTATTGCACATCAAAAAAACCTACAAACAGTTTGCAGGCCTCGATGCGAGTATGGTGAACCTGATGCGGCCCGGAATGTACGGTGCTTATCATCACATTACGGTTTTGGGCAAGGAAGGCGAGCCGCATAATCAAAAATACGATGTAACCGGTTCGCTGTGCGAAAACAACGACAAATTTGCCATCGACCGCATGTTGCCGGAGATTGAAACCGGCGACATTTTGGTCATTCACGATGCCGGCGCTCACGGACATGCCATGGGATTTAACTACAACGGTAAACTGAAATCGGCTGAGTTGCTGCTGCGCGAAAATGGAGAAGTGGTGCAAATCCGTCGCCCCGAAACAGTTGAGGACTATTTTGCCACCCTCGATTTTGGCGGGTTGAAGGATTTTGATGTGTGATGTTCGGTTTGTGCTAAAAATGTTTATGCCACTAAGGCACTAAGTTTTACGAAAGGAAATAGAATTTCAATACAGGAATTTGTGCACTGTTTTGAATCTTTACTTCGGAGAGGTCTTATGTTTACAGAAGAGATTAGACAACAAGAAATACGACTCCAGCTGGAGTCGAGTATAAAACATGGTGCCTTGTTTTTATAAACATTTAATTCCGCTGGAATAAATTGGAATTATTGGGTTAGCATAAAATTCCGAAATTGATATAGGAAAAATAAATTATTGGCTGGGTTTTTACCCGGCCTTTTTTGTAAATTCGAAACATGAAAATTGGTTTCGATGCAAAACGGGCATTTCTCAACTCCTCGGGACTGGGAAATTACAGCCGGAACACGCTGAATGCACTTCACCGGTTTTTTCCGGAGAACGATTACATTTTATTTACCCCGGAAGTAAAAGACAGGCTTTTCGACAATTACAAGCGGTTTAAGGTGGTTTCACCGCAAAACCGGATTGCAAAAAAAATGAAATCGCTTTGGCGGAGTTTGTTTCTGGTTCCCCAGTTGAAAAGACACAGAATTGAACTGTTCCATGGCCTGAGTAACGAATTGCCCACAGGAATCCATAAAAGCGGAATTCCTTCAACGGTTACCATTCACGACCTGATTTTTATGCGCTATCCGGAGTTTTACAAACCCATCGACCGGAAAATCTATTTCAAAAAAGTAAAATATGCCTGCCATGTGGCCGATAAAGTGATTGCCATCAGTAACCAAACAAAACACGATATTGAAACATTTTTTCATGTTCCGCCAGAGAAAGTTGAATTGATTTACCAACCTGTGGCCCCTGTTTTTTTTGAAAGGCAAAACATTTTTTTAATCCGCAAAAAATATCATCTTCCTGAAAAATTCATTCTGTCAGTAGGTACACTCGAATCCCGTAAAAACCAATTGGCGTTGCTGCAGGCTCTCCATCTGAAGGAAATTAAAACTACGGTTGTTTTTGTTGGAAAACAAACCACTTCGTACATGGCTGAAATGAACCGCTTTATTGAAGAAAACGAAATGGAGACCCAGGTGAAGTTTTTAAGTAACATTTCGGAGTCAGACCTGGCCGCGCTTTATCAAACAGCCACACTATCGGTTTATATTTCTGTTTTTGAAGGATTTGGTCTTCCGGTTATCGAGTCCATGGCCTGCGGATGCCCTGTAGTCACTTCTTCCGTATCTGTTTTGCCCGAAACCGCCGGTGAAGCTGCCGTTCTGTGCAATCCCGCAAAAGTGGAGGAGATTGCACAAAAAGTGGCAATGCTTCTCGAAAAGGAGGATTTCAGAAATGAAATCGTCGAAAAGGGCAAACAGCGGGCTGAACAATTTCATCCTGAAAACTATGCGAAAAAATTGATTTCTTTGTACACAGAAATTTTGAACAGGAAACATGCATAACGACATTAAAAATGCCGTTGAAGTGCTGAAAAGCGGCGGAATATTTTTATACCCTACTGATACGATATGGGGAATTGGCTGCGACGCCACCAACCCGGAAGCTGTTGCACGGATTTATCAGATTAAACAACGTGAAGACTCCAAAAGTATGCTGGTTTTGATGGAAAACCCTGCTTTGCTTGAAAGGTATGTAAACGACGTTCCTGAAGTGGCCTGGGATCTGGTGGAAATCAGTACCACACCCCTCACTGTAATTTATCCGGGAGCCAAAAACCTTGCACCCAACCTTATCGCCAGCGATGGAAGCATCGGAATCCGGTTTACCAAAGAAGAATTCACCACAAAACTGTTGCAGCGGTTTCGCAGACCGATTGTATCCACTTCTGCTAACATCAGCGGCCAAAAATCGCCGGCATTTTTCGATGAAATTTCCGACGAAATTAAAAGCCAGGTGGATTACATTGTGGAATACCGGCAAGACGATATCAATCCGGCACAACCATCCAGCATTATAAAACTCTGGCCCGGTGGCCGGATTGACATCATCCGCAAGTAACTTTCAGCTTATTTTTTTTCTTTCAGAATGTCCCTGATTTCGGTAAGCAGGGTTTCTTCTTTTGAAGGTGCAGGCGGAGCAGCCGGTGCGGCTTCCTCTTTCTTTTTCAGACGATTGTAAGCTTTTATCACCATGAAAATGGCAAACGCAACAATCACAAAATCCAGCACTGTGTTAATAAATGCTCCATACCGGATGGAAACTTCGGCAATAGCCGGGGTAACAATGTCGTCACCCTGCATAACCGCTTCCCGAGCATGTTTCAAAATGACCCGCAGATTGCTGAAATCTGTATTTCCAAGCAGCAAACCGATGGGAGGCATAATTACATCATTCACAAACGATGTAACAATTTTTCCAAAGGCCACGCCAATGATTAGAGCAACAGCCAAATCGAGCACATTGCCCTTCATGGCAAAGCTCTTAAATTCTTTTAACATTCCCATAATAAGTGATTTAAGTTAAAACTAATTTTGTTTCCATCTGGTCAGCAAGATGTTGATTCTGGCCTGTGCGGAAAACCATGGGAAAATTAAAGAATTTAATTTACATAAAAGAGAAATTTTATCAGAGTTTTTTTACCCGGCCCGAACCCATTACCGAAGTGTCGATTTGCGGGTTTCCTCTGTACAAAATATTTCCCGAACCGGCTACCCTTGCTTTTAAATAATCAACGGCGTTTACCATACAACTTCCTGATCCTGAAATTTTTGCATCAACGTTTTTTGCTTCAAAATTTTCAGCTTTTACATTACCCGACCCGGAGATGGTTGCAGCCAATTCATCAGCCACTCCGCCCTTGCTTATTACTATGTCGCCTGAACCGGAAATGGCGGCTTTCACCCGTTCGGCATCCAGGTTTTTCAGCGAAATGTCGCCGCTGCCACTTACGGCCAAATCCAGAATGCGCGATTTTATTTTACTGTCGGCTACAATGTCGCCCGAACCGGAAACCGATAAGGCATTAATTTCAGGAACCGTGATGTAAATATCTACACGTCCGGGGTTAAATGTGCGCCTGAAAATATTACTGCTTTTGAAACGAATGATTAAAGTGCGTCCTTTTACTTCGGTAATAATTTCTTCCAGTGTGGAAGGTTTTGCCTCCACCCGCACACGTTGGCGATTGCCCTGTTCCAGATGTACTTTGCCGGAAATGCGCAACGAAATTTCTGAAAAAGAAGAAACTTCTCGTTCTTCCCGTTCGGCAAATGCAGTATTCGAAAAGATAAACCCAAAGAGAAAAAGGGTTAAAAAGAATTGTTTTGTTTTCATGGTTATTTTTTTTCAATTAATGTTTGCGATGTAATAAGGACGTGCAAAATGGCTGAAAGTTGCATAAGATGTGAAAAAAATTACATTTAAGTCATCGGATGACTCAAATCGTTTTTATTCCATTAAACCTTCCGGTAATCGAAGCTGTATGATTTTCTGGTCTTCGTCCAGTTTCAGCAGAAAATCTTCGTTAAACGGAATCAAAATCTCTTCTCCGTCTGCATCAACCGTTAAAACAACGTTTCCGGCGTAATCGTCAACGGCCGAAATATTGCCAATTTCTTTACCTGTTTCATCCAGTAACTGAAAGTGTAAAAACCTGGATGTTGACGTTTCTTCGGGTTCATCAATAATTTCATGAGTGAACAGATAAACCGCAGTGCCCACCAGGCGGCGGGCATATTTTTCAGTTTCCACCCAGTTGAATGCAATCAGCGCCGTTTTAGCCGACCTGAACCGCAGTCCGTTTTCAGCAATAAAAAAAGGTACCAGCAGACCGTCAATTTCCAGGAAAAACCGTTCGGCTTCAGCAACTGACTCTTCAAACTCCGGCTCATACTCCAGCACGAGCTCGCCATGCACCCCGTGAGTTTTGCGCATGAAGCCAATTTTCCGGCAATCCGGTTTTGGTATTGTTTCCATTGGTTGCAAATATTTTATTAATATAGAAACAATAATGATAAAAACAGTTGATATTTTAAATCAATTTCCGAAAATCATTTAAAACATTACCTGCTTCAAGAAAGCTGGATTGAAATCGACTGGTTTTGAAAAATCCCGAGGACATGATGTGCAGTTCATCGTGGATATTTTCAAGCGTATGTGTGATTGTATTTTTAAAAAAATGTACGCAATTTAAACATGATGCATCCTTAAGTTGGTTTGTTTCGTAGAATGCAGTTTTAAGTGCTTCAATTGATTTTTGAAAGTTTTTATCTCGATGATATCTGTAGGATTTAATATAATTTTCGTTAATAATCGTAAGGTGTTTTTTACATTTCTCACCTCCCTGGGGACAATTTAATAATTCAATTTTCTTTTCTTCTTTCTTGTCTTTATGACTATTATCAAACATCTCTTCTATATGAATGAATTTTTTAGTTTGCGTAAAAATAAATGAATATTTTAAAAATTCTAAAATAAAAAGTGTAAAGTTGTTAATAATCAATTGTTGAAAAGAGTGGATGATAATTCACTCTAAGTTCTGAAGGAATAAAAATCTTAACCTTGATTTTTTAGAATATTTTCGATTTTTAGAAGTTCTTCCGAAGTAAATTCCCTTTTCTTCAGCATTTCCACATTGTCGTTTATCTGATTTACTGAACTGGCGCCAATAAGTACCGAAGTTATTCTTTTGTCTTTCAGCACCCAGGCCAGGGCCATTTGTGCCAGCGACTGTTCGCGGTTTTGGGCAATTTCATTCAGTTTAACAATTTTATCGTGGGCCGATTCCACATCTTCTTTTTTCAGAAAAACTTCACGTGTGGCACGCGAACCATCGGGAATTCCTTTCAGGTATTTATTGGTAAGCAAGCCTTGTGCCAGCGGTGAGAACGGAATACACCCGATTCCCTCTTCTTCCAGCACATCCAGAAGGCCGTCTTCTACCCAGCGTTCAAACATGGAGTATTTTGGCTGATGGATTAGGCAGGGTGTTCCCAGTTCTTTTAAAATTTTTGCTGCTTCCTTTGTCATGTCTGCCGGATAGTTTGAAATGCCCACATAAAGGGCTTTCCCCGAGCGAATCGCCTGGTCGAGCGCCATCATGGTTTCTTCCAGCGGGGTGTCGGGATCGGGCCTGTGCGAATAAAAAATATCCACGTAATCAAGTCCAATTCGTTTCAGGCTTTGGTCGAGGCTCGCCAGCACGTACTTGCGGCTTCCCCATTCGCCATAAGGTCCGGGCCACATTAGGTAACCTGCTTTTGACGAAATGATCAGTTCGTCGCGGTATGCCTTAAAATCCTGTTTCAGGATTTTTCCGAAATTTTCTTCGGCCGATCCGGGGGGAGGACCGTAATTGTTGGCCAAATCGAAATGGGTAATTCCCAAATCGAAAGCCCGGTGCAGCATAGCACGGCCGTTTTCAAAATCGTCGATTCCACCGAAGTTGTGCCAAAACCCAAGCGAAACAGCCGGAAGTTTTAATCCCCAATTACCGCAGCGGTTGTAAACCATTTTATCGTAACGCGATTCTTTTGGCAGATAAGTCATAATGTCGAAATTTTTTGGTTAAAAGTTTGCCATATTTTATTCCTGAAAGGTATCTTTTTTTCAGAAGCTGAGCACAAACATACATCATTTTGTGTCCAATTCGCGCCAGCGAGGATGCATTTATTGTGTAGTACAGTACTTGTAAAAACAATTCAACCTTATTTTTCCGACAAATCGGCACAAAGCAGTTCCTTGTCATTTCTGATAAATACATGCCGGTTTGCAAATGCCGGATGCGACCAGGTAACTCCCCGTGGCAGTTGCTTTTTTGTTGGTTCAATCAACCTTGCCCTACTGATTTCGTTGAACCCATCCGGGCTTAATTCAGAAATGATTAACTCGCCCTGCTCATTAAACATCCATGTTTTTTCATCTTTCTGAATAAAATGGATATTTGCCCAGCGGCCATGTTTTACAGCAGTCTGGTCTTCCCAAATCCGGTCGCCTGTGGCCATTTCCAGGCATCGCAACTCTCCATAACTGTCAACCCCGTAAATATAACCGTTAATTATTACCGGGGTATTCATTACACAATGCAGGGCATCTGTATTGCGTTCGCTTTCGCCGGAACGCTGCCAGACCTTTTCTGCAGATTTGTAATCGGCGCCTAGTTTCACCAGCAGGGAACCGCTGTAAAACGCACTTACAAAAATATGATCGTTGAAAAGTACCGGTGTTGAAATACTCATACCCATGCCGGTTTCCCAGGGGTAACGCCAATAAATTTCGCCGGTTTCAGGGTTTAAACCCGAAAAGCTGTGCTCGGTCCAGTTCACAACTACTCTGTTTCCGTTTTTTTCAATTAGAATGGGAGCCGAATAACCTGCCCGGTCATCGAGGTTTCGCCAGATTTCTTCACCGGTATTTTTATTAAAAGCTACTACGCAGGCATTGTCGCTTCCACTTACATGCACAATGATTTTGTCATCGACTACCAGCGGTGTGGATGCAATTCCCCAGATGGGCATATTAATTTCATATTCCGTATTTAAATCTCTCGACCAATCTATTTCGCCGTTACCGGCATCCAGGCAATACAGATCACCCATAGTACCCAGGGAGTAGGCTTTCCGGTCATTAATCACAACCGAGGCGCGGGGTCCGGCAGGATAACCCACTCCCGCATATTCGCATTCGTATTCATGTTCCCAGATTTTTTTTCCGGTTTGTGCATCAAAACATAAAATGCGCTCAACTTTACTGTTACTTGCTTTTTCCGGGCGGTCGGTTACATACACTTTACCATTGGCAACGGTAGGGCCAGAGTATCCGGGACCAATCGGTACCGACCATTTTTTCTCAATGGTAGCAGTTTTGAATTTTTCTACCACACCACTTTCATCCCAAACGGCATCACGGTTTTTCCCACGCCAGTCAGGCCATTCATGGTCAATTGATTGGGAAGTACAAGAAAGGAAAGAAACGAAAAGTAACAGATAAATTTTTCGCATTTTTATTCTTTTAACGGTTGATAAAGAAACCGAAAAATAATAGAAAAAATTAAATGTTGTAATTAAAATTCCGGAGATTGCACGCCATTCTGTCGCGTTTGGTATTGATTTATCCATGAAAGTTATCCATTATTCAGAAACTGCATAAAATAATTGATTTTGATTTCAAATGGAGGCTGATAAAAACTTCAACAAAAATGGTATTTTTATCACATTATCAAAAAATCAACTAACAAATGAAAAGAAGAGACTTTGTTGCCAACATTTTGCTTACCGGTGGCGCATTAGGTTTGGGCGTTGGTTGCGGGAGAAAAATCGGTCCATCTTCAGCAGAAAACACAGCGCCTGAAATACAGGAAGCCGGGGGTGGATTCACCATTACAGAACCGGCCAGGCAGATTCCGGTCCTTGCCGAAACCGACGTTTTGGTTATTGGAGGAGGACCGGCAGGGGTAGCTGCTGCCATTGCTGCCAGCCGCACCGGAGCAGAGACCTGGCTGGTGGAACGGTATAACCATTTGGGCGGATTATGGACCGGCGGTCTGGTACTTCCATTGCTTTCAACTCATGCTGTGGACAAACAAAACAATCGAAGGCAGGTCATGTTTGGTATTGGAGGCGAAATGTCGCAACGGCTTATTGATCTGGACATGTCTATCAATACCATAAATCCGGTAATTGACCCCGAAGCCGGGAAGTACGTCCTCGATGAAATGATTCAGGAAGCGGGGGTGAACATGCTGTATCACGCCTGGGGAGTTAATGCCATAATGGATGGGAAAACCATAAAAGGCGTTTTTATTGAAAGCAAATCAGGCCGAATGGCCATTCTTGCCAAAGTGGTGGTTGACTGCACCGGCGATGGCGATGTTTTTCACTGGGCAGGAGAGGAGTACGATATGATGAATTATCATATTGGCCTGGTGCACCGTTTGGGAAACATCGACCGGATTGATCCCAATGTCCCCGGATTTCAGAAAACGGACGTTGGAAAACCTACGCCCATTCCCAGTGTGAATTGGGTGAATATGCGCGGCAAAGACGATCAGGATGGGGTAGATGTGCTGAATTTATCAAAACTTCAACTGGAATACCGGAAAGAAATATGGGAAAATGTGGAGAAAATAAAACAGACTCCCGGCCACGAAGAGGTGTTTTTATTGGACACTGCATCGCAAATTGGGGTACGTATGTCGCGGATTGTAGAAGGCGAATACAAGCTTACACTGGAAGATTCCATGACCTACAAATCATTTGACGATGTGATTGGAATCAGTGGCGCCTGGACTACCATGCTCTTCAAAGGGAAAAGGATTCCGCCTGCCGAACGCCCGATGTGGCAAATTCCATACCGCTCATTGCTGCCCAAAAAAACCGAAAACCTGCTGGTGGCAGGCCGCTGTTTCTGTTTCGAGCGCGATCTGGTTGAAGATACCCGGATTATTGGCACCTGCCTGATTACCGGACACGGCGCAGGGGCTGCCGCAGGTCTGGCTGTAAAACAACGTGAAGTGGTAAGGGACATTGACAGGGAAAGATTAAAAAAACTGCTTTTGGAACAGGGAGCCTGGCTCGGATGAAAAACGTTTTGAATACTTCCCGCATCAGGTTGCTTTCCACTTTGGCAGCCACAGCGCTGGCTTTGCCTTTGGGTTGGAGAGAATTTACGGGGTTGTATTCCTGGTTAAGCCCGTTTATTATGCTCAATTTGGTTTTTATGCTGAAATCGGTGGTTTTGCTGAATATTTTGGGTTTACTGGTTCTTATTATTTCATATTTTCGAAAACGCTGGTTTTGCCGGTTCCTTTGTCCGGTAGGTTTTGGCTGTGATGCTGTTTCAGGCCTCAGCCGGAGAAAACATTTTTCTCTTCGTCGTTTTCCTCCTCTTGGGCGGTGGCTTGTTTTGCTCTCGCTGTTTGCCGCACTTACAGGTATTCCACTTTTTATCCTTATCGACCCCATGGCCATTTTTAACGGTTTTTTTGTCGTGTTCTCCCATCAGGTTTCCCTTGCAGTTGTTCTCTCTTTTCTGGGATTGCCTCTTTTACTTATCATCCATCTGTTTTTCCCTAACATTTGGTGTGCAAGGATATGCCCGTTGGGAGGGCTTTTTGATGAAGTGTCAGGATTAAAGAAAACATTAGCAGGGTTTAAAAAAACTTCAGTCCCGAAAGTCCGGGTTACCCATTCCGGACGCCGCCTCTTTATTGCCGGGGGTACCGGTTTGCTGGCAGGCCTGATTATTCCCCGGTGGTTAAAACCTTCAAACGGCAAATTTTTCAGGCCGCCTGCATCAGCACAAAAGGAAATATTTAACAGCTTGTGCATTCGTTGCGGCAATTGTATTAAAGCCTGCCCTACACGGATAATTCTTCATCATACCGGCACAGAAAACCTGACTGCCTGGATGACACCGGAAGTGTTTTTCTCCCATGGCGGATACTGTCTCGAAAATTGCAACTTGTGCGGAACTGTTTGTCCCAGCGGGGCAATCAGTCCTTTCACACTGGAAGCTAAAAAGGAACTGTTTATGGGGTCAATCGAAATCGGCCTTGATAAATGCCTGCTGACCGAACGTACCGAATGCGACAGGTGCAAAGCAGTATGTTCGTATAAAGCCATCGAAATTATTCCTGCCATTCAGCCGCTTACCATGAAACCTGTTGTTGATTTGGGAAAATGTGTTGGTTGCGGTGCATGTGCCGCAGTTTGTCCGCCCGTAACCATAAAAATGGTTGGTTTGAAAAGCATTATCAGTTTTTAAGAAGTTCCATATCAAATTTGTATATTGTAATTGACTTTGAACCTGATAAAGAGACATTCGATAATTATATGGCTGTTTACGAACTGCTCGAAAAACTTTTCAGAGGTACAAAAATCGAAATTGTTACCAAAAAAGGATTAAGTCCGTACATTGGCCCAAAGATTTTAAATGAAGTTCAATATGTCTAAAAAGCCGGTTGAATATCTGAAGTACATAAGTGGTTAAAAATAAAATCCCAGAACTGTACCATCAGATTGTTAATGTTTTAGAAAACCATTAAGTACAAAAAATAAGCTCAAATACTTACCGGTGACGCAACTTGTGCCTTACTTTATCAAAAAGAATTTATTTTCAATTCTGTTTAACTGTACGCATTTGCTTCCATGTCATTATTTTGTGACAAACCCGCCGCATGTAGTATTATAATTTGGCACGGATTGAAGTACGTGCCAACGGGTTATCTTTCATTGATATAGCAAAATGAGGGAAAACTATTAATTTTATATACTTTTGAAATCATAATTCAAAAATTATCTTTTTTTTATGGAGGTACTTTTTATCGTAGTTTTTCTCATTGTTTTATCTGCAATAATCCAGGAAATTAATAAACATAGAAGATGCCAAATTTGTGAGATGCGGATGAATAGTAGGTCCAAACAATATTCTGTAAGAATTAAAGGAAGAAAAAAAATAGTATGTTCAAAATGCAATAACAGAATTGTTTCACAAATTCATAAAGAAAAATTTAATGAATATTTTAATCTGAAATCAGAGTCCAGAAATAATGAAAATCAAAACAATAGACATATATCAACTACAACAAAAAATGCTGTATGGAAAAGAGATCAAGGTGAATGTGTTCAATGTGGATCAAATGAAAAACTTGAATTTGACCATATAATTCCTGTTTCAAAAGGAGGTTCAAATACAGCAAGAAATATTCAACTTTTATGTGAAAATTGTAATCGCAAAAAAAACAATAAAATTCAATAAAAGATATTACCATCGTTGGTGCAAATTTGTAATTTGTGTCTTTCTTCATTTGTAAAAGAATTTCACTTCTGCTGAACTTCACACTGTTTGTGACAATGGCATCAATTTGTAAAAAACCGGTGGGTTTGGAGTAAGAATTTGGCATGAATTTTAAATCCGCGTCAGCGGGATATTCTGTGGGCGTGTAGAAACGAATTTTGGGTGTGTTATTACCTTAAAAATTTTTACTAAAATTTTTGTTTTGTATTTTCACTTCACTCTTTTAATTGCAAAACCACTAACAATATGATGCTTAATTGTTCTAAAGGCATTATCACGGGAAGGCAAGTTCATTGTTTGGTAATCAAAATTTACAAAAGCATTAGCTCCCATCCTAACACATTCGTCATAAATTAATTGAAGTACCTCATCAGGTTTAATTTCTTCGGAAAAAAACATTATTTCATACTTATTAAAATAAATATCGTCCAATCTTTTATCTTGTTTGTCCTGTTGAATTACTTTTGTATGCTCCTCCGGTACAACAACACACGTTATCAATCCTATTGATTGATAATCAAAATTATATTTTTCCGGTGTAAACAGAAAACCTTGTTCTGTAAATGGGGTGAAGTCAAAAGCTGAAAAATGTACATATCTTGGATAATGTTTTGGCTCTGGCTTAGTAACTGAACATGAAATTAAAACCAGCAGAAATAATGATAGTGTGATTTGTTTCATTGTTGTTAGAATTTAAATTTTGCTATAAATTTATGTAAATATTAATACAAAAAAAATCACTATTCTAAATTGATTGAATTATTCCCTGGATGGTTCCGATATGGCATCGGTTTGAAAATAATTTAAAATATTGGAATTGCGGCGTTGGGCCGGATTGCAAATCGGAATCAGGGAGGGGGGTTTTTGTTCTTTTCTGAATTGGAGATGCCAAATTTGCTCCTCCGTTTATTAACTCTAATATTCTATTCGCTAGTTTTGTCAAGCTGTGCCCGCCAATCAATGAATAGTCCCACGCGACAGAAAACATCAAGATCAATATAGCGCTTTTTGTACTTTGACTCTTTTGTCATTGCCGTCAAATGTTCAAGTAACATATTAAATATTTCTGTCGATGATTTATTTGAAAACCTAACATGAAGAACATCGCTGGGAGTTGTAAGTTTTAGACGTTTGTTACGCATTTTCCTATTCAATCGTTGGGCATCAACCCACCACAAATGGCCACCGATTGCATAACCTTCTGCAAAGAGTCGCAACCAACCGATTATTTGATTGAACTGCCATGGGCCGCCATACACCTTATTTACCTCCTCTTTTTGCCGATTAAGTATATCCTAACTCAGTGGACGTTGTTTGGGATCGCAGGAAATAATCCATTCGACGCGTTTCTCAATAGAATTTTTGATTTCAGTGTCTAATGCGTCCTTTGTTTTACGGTAAACTGGTATGTTAAATATGTATTGATTACGCATAAGTTTTCTATTTAAAATTTGAAATCCATGCCTAAAATAATTCACTTTAAAATTCTCTGTGTCCAACCTAAGCACTCGAATTACTTCCGAAATTAATGCTTGTTTTTATTTCCCCTGATTTTTAGCCTCGTTTTCAAAATCTCGTGAAAACCCGAATTAATTATCTTCACTTAACTTAAAGCCTATCCGCTTTCGGGGTGGTAGATTATCTTTCTTTTCATTCAGTTCATCTAAATAACTGAATAACAACTCGAGTTTTGAAGGAATCGCATTTTGCGATACCATAATTTCGACATTTTTCCCATGCAAATTTTATTCTCCTCAATTTTGCCAACTGCTACTGCCAACCCTGCCGGAATTTCCTCCTGCGTCGGGTTCCGCAGGGCAGACTGTCCACTTATTCATCCTCCCCAGTTATCCCGGTCCAGGCTTCGGTAATGAATGGCTTCTGAAAGGTGGTGGGCCAGCACATGTTCTTCGTTTTCCAAATCGGCAATGGTTCGGGAAACCTTTAAAATGCGGTCGTAGGCACGGGCGGATAGGCCAAGTTTATCCATTGCATTTTTTATGAGTTCGTTGCCGGCTTCGTCTAACAGCACATATTTACGAATAAGTTTGGAACTCATCTGCGCGTTGGAATAAACGCCTTTGTGTTCTGCAAAACGTTCTTCCTGTATTTTCCGGGCAACAATTACCCGTTGGCGTACCGTTTCGCTGTTTTCAGAAGATTCCATTTCGGCCAGTTTTTTAAAAGGCACGGGCACCACTTCCAGGTGAATGTCGATGCGGTCGAGTAGGGGGCCGGAAATTTTGTTCAGGTACTTTTGCACTACGCCCGGCCCGCAAACACAGTCTTTGGTGGGGTGGTTGTAATACCCGCACGGACAGGGATTCATGGAAGCCACCAGCATAAAACTGCTGGGGTATTCCACAGAAAACTTGGCCCGCGAAATGGTAATCAGCCGGTCTTCCAGCGGCTGGCGCATAACTTCCAGCACCGTGCGTTTAAATTCGGGCAGTTCGTCGAGAAACAAAACGCCGTTATGAGCCAAAGAAATTTCTCCCGGCTGTGGATAATTTCCGCCCCCAACCAGTGCTACGTCGCTGATAGTATGGTGGGGACTACGAAACGGCCGTTGGGTCATCAGCGAAGTATCTTTTCCGATTTTCCCGGCTACCGAATGGATTTTGGTGGTCTCCAGTGCTTCTTTCAGCGTAAACGGCGGCAAAATGGTGGGAATTCGTTTGGCCAGCATGGTTTTCCCTGACCCGGGCGGGCCAATGAGAATAATGTTGTGTCCCCCGGACGCAGCAATCTCCAGCGCCCGTTTTACGTTTTCCTGCCCTTTTACGTCGGAAAAGTCAAGCTGATTGTTGTTGATTTGCGCATAAAACTCGGCACGGGTATCCACAATGGTTTGTTCCATGTTGTCTTCGCCATTCAGGAAATCGGTTACTTCGCGCAGATTTTCGGCGCCGTAAACTTTCAGTTTGTCCACCACTGCCGCTTCGCGGGCATTTTGTTTGGGCAGGATAAATCCTTCGAAACCCTCTTTACGGGCGTTGATGGCAATGGGCAGAACACCTTTAATGGGCTGTAACGAACCGTCGAGCGAAAGTTCACCCATCAGTACATATTTCCCCAGTTTATCGGAATTGATTTGATTTGAAGCCGCCAGAACAGCAGCAGCCAGTGGCAGGTCGTAAGCCGAACCTTCTTTGCGGATATCTGCCGGCGCCATGTTGATGATGATTTTATAGCGGGGCCAGCCAAAACCGTTCAGACGAAGGGCGGATTCAATGCGTTGCTGGCTCTCTTTCACCGCGCTGTCGGGCAGGCCAACCAGCAAAAATTTGATGCCCTGAGTAACGTCAACTTCAATGGTAATAGTAGTTGCATTGATTCCGAAAACTGCGCTGCCGTAAGCTTTTACCAACATGAGAATGGGTTTAAATTTGATTCATCCTTTTTTTCACAGGATAAATGTAGAAAATTTAATCCAAAAAAAAGTCCCGAAAACCTGCCAAGTGTTAACTTTAGGGGCGGAAAAATGATGGTTTTAAAATTCTTATTTTACGTGAATGATAAATCTGCAATTGCCTGAAAATTACGACTTCATCCTTTTTTATCTTGGATTTATTATCCTTGTTGCCACTATTTTACCGCGTATTTTGTCGAAACATTTGATAACTGCGCCTATCGTTTATCTGGTTTTGGCAGTGGGTGTTTTTGTATTTTTTAAGGAAAGCACGCTCCCGCATCTGGCTGAAAGTCCTTACCTGGGCAAAAGGCTGACTGAACTGGGGGTTATTATTTCACTTACAGCCGCCGGACTGAAGTTAAAAAATCCCTTTGCATGGGAGACCTGGCGTTACGCTTCGAGGTTGCTGCTCATAACTATGCCACTGACTATTGCCTTAATTGCATTTTTCGGCTGGTGGATGCTTGGTTTTGCACCCGCCACAGCCATGCTACTGGGCGCGGTAATTGCACCTACCGATCCGGTTTTGGCTTCCGATATTCAAACCACGCCACCACACCAGGACGATTCATCGAGTGCCCGGCTGGCACTCACCACCGAAGCCGGGTTGAACGACGGGCTTGCTTTCCCTTTTACCAACATGGCCATTGCCATGGCGCTTGTGGGAGCGCATCCTGCGTTGTGGTTTACGGATTGGTTGCTTACGGATTTTTTCTATAAAATTGTTGTGGGTGTAATCATTGGGCTTGGTTCAGGTTGGCTACTGGCAAAAATTATGTACTGGCTGCCATATCCTAAAACCCACAGTTCGGTGATATCTACCGGATTGCTCGCCCTAAGCCTCACTCTTTTACCTTATGGACTGGCAGAAATAGTTCATTCTTACGGTTTTATTACTGTTTTTGTGGCTGCCTGTACTTTCCGTTACCAGGAAAGTACCCATGAATATCTGGATGTTCTGCACGATTTTTCAGAAGAAATGGAACGAATTCTTGTGGCTGTTTTATTCACGGTGGCAGGTATTTATATCAGCCACGATTTTTTAACTGATTTTCAATGGTACATGATTCCTGCATCATTGGTTATTTTACTTATAATAAGACCAATATCGGGTTTAACAGGTTTACTTGGAACCCGGCTCTCCGGAATAAAAAAACAAATCATCTCCTTTTACGGAATCCGCGGAATCGGTTCCATTTATTACCTGCTGTATGCTTTTTACCATGCCCGTTTCGAACAGGCACGCGAGGTGCTTGCCCTGACAGTGGTTGTTATCATCTTTTCCGTTTTCATTCATGGACTATCGGCCCGGTTTGTAATGGTCCGATTTGTAAAGAAGATATGAAAAAGACGATTTTTTATTGTGGCTTGAAAAAATAAATTTCAATTTCAGCCTCCGAAATTTCATTCACCCAATGCCGGACCGACATGCTGGTAGCTTTGTCAATTAGCGGAGCCGGCAGAAAAGGTGCCAGGAGTTTGTATATTTTGTCTGCCGGAAGTTGTTTCAAATCGGCCATCACCTGGTTTACCGGATGTTCGCCGGCTGCCAGCATTTCGCGGGCATCCATTTCCTTGTGAACCTTTTTTTCATCCATCCACCTGGGTCTGACTGTATTGTATCCGCTGCCGGCAGTTTCTCCCAGCAAATCCTGACCAACCTCATTACGCAGCCTGTTGATGAGGTCTTCCACTTTTACTTTGCCAATGGCCGCGGCCTGTTGCAGGGTGGCAATTTTAGCCACTGTTTTGCGTAAAACCGGGTTTTTTAATTTACTGAATGCCGGCACATAGGCGATGAGTACCTCTTCGAGCTTTGGCCAGGTTTCAATCAGTTGCAACACTTTGGTTTTAGGCGATATGATGACATTTTCCTTGTTTTCCATAATTTCTATTTATAAGATAAAATACGTTGTTCGCCTTCAAGTGCCCGGTAATCGGTGAGATTTTGCGATACTTCGAGTGTTCCCAGGTATTCCCCTTTTTCGTTTCGCAGGGCAAAATATTCGATGTGGATGAATTTTCCGCCCAGGTTAATCCAGAAAGGCGCCCGGTCCTGTTTTCCGCTTTTAAAATCTTCAAGAATTTTGTCCACAATATGCGCGCTGGCCGGCGGGTGGCAGTGCCTTACATCGCGGTTGAGGATGGCCCGGTTCCGCTGGAAAATACGTTCGGTTCCCTGGGTGAAATATTTTACTTTGTCGTTGCGGTCAACAAAAGTCATGTCAATCGGCACGGTATTCAAAATGGCCAGCAACTCCTCCACAGTAAATCCGCCGGAAGGCAGTTGAATGTTTCCGCCCTCTTTCTGTGCTTCGTTGATGCTATCTTCCTGAATGCCCAGTGGCGTCCATTCTGTGGGCGGATCGTACAGGCAAAATCCAATTTCAACCGATTGTTTGCGAATCTGGTACCAGTCGCTGTCGGAAAGAGAATCCATTGCCATAGGGAAAAGGATTTCCTCTTCTTTTACGGTCATTTCCACAACCCCTCTGGCAGCAGGAATCAGCACTAGTTCGGCAGAGGCGATTAAATCATCTTTGGTTAAATCGGGTGTATGCAGAATTTCAATGCTTCCTTTCAACAACTCCCTGATTTCATCGTGTTTTCCCCACATTACCTTGGGCGGTCCGGTGATCCCGATTTTTTCGAGGTAAGGAAAAAGCAGGTATTCTTTCCGCTGGTAATGTTTGTCCACATCCACCAGTTGGTTGAAGCCGGTTTTTAATTGAAGCACGGTGTCTTCAAAGTATTCTTCTTTTACATATTCCAGTGCATTGAGTTGAGAAAGCACATTTCCGGCCACCCGTTTCAGTGCCTTATTCTCTTCCAGCATCACATCAACCGGATGGCCTTCGGGGATGGTTTTGGCAGCCGACAAGTCAACCCGGCCTTCCAACACTGCGGAGTGGGCATCGCAAAGTTTGAGCACCTCTTCCTCAGGCAGCCCTTCGGAAATTAGTTCCTGTTCCACCTCTACCACTTCCCCGTAGGGAATATTGCTCAGGCTCACAAGTAACTCCTGCCGCACATCATCTTCCGATTCACCCTCGTGCAACTTCAAAATAAGTTCTTTCAGTTTGGCTTTTCTGAATTTCGAATTGTCAATATGTTCACTCATAGTATTGTTTTTAAAAGGTTTAAAAAAAGGAGACCCAAAAATGAGCTCCTTTTTTGAATACCCAATAAAATTAAAGAAAAAAGATTATTGTATCAAATTATTCGTTTAACTTCCTGCCCTTTTCAACGCTCCAGCCGAATTTCAGGCCGAAAACAAACCAGACCAAAGCTACGGTTCCGAGGGCAAAAGTGGTATCGCCAATTACTCTGAGCCATTTAAGGGTTGTAATGTGCGGCTGCTGCAGAAATTCCGCAGAACGCGCATACCACAAACCTTCCTGCACGCTGGCAAAAGTTTGAGCCAGACCAATGGGCAGAACGCTGATCAGAACCATGGCCAATAAACCGACATTAATTGCCCAGAATGAAAATTTGAGCCATTTTTCTTTCCAAACATTAACAGAATCCATATCGCGCAGAACAAAAAGCATAAGTCCGATACCCAGCATTCCGTAAACACCGAACAGTGCGGTGTGCCCGTGGACAGGTGTGGTATTCAGACCCTGCATGTAATACAGTGCTATGGGCGGATTAATAAGGAATCCGAAAATTCCGGCTCCCACCAGATTCCAGAAAGCTACGGCAATAAAACTGTAAATCGGCCATTTATAGGCTTTTATCCAGGTTGAACTTTGGTAAATTTTCATATTGTCCCAGGCTTCGTAACCCATAAGCACCAGAGGAACCACCTCGAGTGCACTGAATGACGCCCCAATAGCCATTACCGCTGTGGGAGTTCCGGTAAAATAGAGGTGGTGAAATGTTCCGAGAATTCCACCTGAAAGAAAGATAACCGTAGTAAACAGCACGGCCAGCGTGGCTGTGGTTGCTCTAACAAGCTGCATCCGAACAAAAAGGAAGGCCATTACCACTACGGCAAATACTTCGAAGAAACCTTCCACCCAAAGATGAACCACCCACCAGCGCCAGTATTCGGCAATGGCCAGGTTGGTCTGGCGGCCCCACATGAGGCCGGCACCATAAAATAAAGCAATAGCAGCAGAAGCAATAAGAAAAAGTATGAGCAGATGGCGGCTTTCATTTTTTTGTTTCAGAGCAGGCCAGATGGCACGACCCATAAGGGATAACCAGATAAACAGTCCGGCAAACAGAAAAATTTGCCAGAACCGTCCCAGTTCAACATATTCGTAACCCTGGTGGCCAAACCAGAAATTCTGAACGAGTCCCAGTTTCTGCATCACACCCATCCACTGACCGGCCAAAGAACCAACAACAATTACCAGCAAGGCGCCGAATAAAACATCCACACCAAGTTTTTGGAATTTGGGTTCCACACCGGAAATGGCAGGTGCGTAATAAAGTCCGGTGGCGAGCCATGAGGTGGCAATCCAGAAAATGGCAAGTTGTACATGCCATGTGCGCGATATGGAGTAGGGGAGCCAGTCAGCCAGCGGGATACCATAAAATCCCTGTCCTTCAACTCCATAGTGGGCTGTTATTACTCCCATTAAAACCTGAACAAGAATAAGCAGGGTAACCACCCAGAAATATTTTAACGTAGCTTTTTGCGAAGGTGTTTGATGGCTATTTTTTAGCGGATGTGCCGTTGGTGGTTTCAATTCCTCTTCCTCTTTTCTCGATGCGTAATACCAAACCATTAATCCAATACCTGCAAGAAGAATAATAACACTGAAACCGGTCCAGAGAATCATTGCACCTGTGGGATTGTTGCCAATCAGTTCATCGGGAGGCCAGTTGTTGGTGTAGGTAATATCTTTTCCCGGCCTTTCGGTGATACATGCCCACGAGGCCCAAAAGAAAAAAGCATTGAGCAACCTGACTCTTTCCGGGTCTTTTAATGAATTTTCAGGAACACTGTAGGCATCACGGAGATTTGCCAGTTCGGGGTCGTTGGTAAAAAGGCCGCCGTAGTGAGCGCTGTTGTTTGCAATAGCATCGGCTCTTAAAGTTGAAATTGTAATCGTTTTCTTTTGCGGGTCGAAGGTGTTTGTACGCATATCGCGCTGAAGTATAAACCGAATTGAAGCCTGTTGTTCACCGGTAAGTTCAGCATAATCTTTTCCATGTGCATTTGTAGCAAGCCGGTTGAGCATGTAAACAGATTCCCGGTGCAGCCAGTCGGCTGTCCAGTCGGGGGCCTGGTATGCCCCGTGCCCCCAAATAGTTCCCAACTGATGGCCACCAAGCGATTGCCATACATTTTGACCGTCTTTAATGTCCTGCCCGGTAAATAGTGTTTGTCCGTTTTCGGTAACAACTTTTTCGGGAATTGGTGGCGCTTCCCTGTAAATTTCTTTTCCGTAATAGAGTAAAACACCAAACGAAATGACCATTACGGCGATAAACCCTAACCACAATTTTTTAGTTTTCATAAATATTGATTTTGAAGATTACTGTTTATAATTCGGCCATAGACAGTGCTTTTGGGAAAAGTATGTTGTTTTCGAGGTGCACGTGCACATGAAGATCATCTTCGAACTGGTTGAGCAAACGAAAAGCAACCCGGTAGGTGTTGCAGGCATCTTCAGGTAAGGAATATCCATGCGTTATCCGGTTAATTTCGTCCATACTTCCTCCGGCAAAATCGTGCTCACCCCACATTCTTTCAATTTCAGATTTTATGGTTTCTCTGGCTTTTTCAGACGGATTATGAACAACCTTTCTGATTGCCGGAAAAAGTACTTCCTCTTCATTTTTGAGATGCTGAAGAAGCTCGTTATTTATTTCGGCAAATAATTTTGCGACCTCATTCAATTCCGGATGGTTTTCGCCATGAACATCCGCAATTTTTCGGGTGTAAAACACAAGGTCAGGTAAATTTTTCAATACGAATTTGTGGTGTGTGTTCACAATGTAATCGCAAAGAAAAACGGGATCCCAGCTTTTAAAATCGAAGGAGGGATTTTGCGGCTGATGTTTAATCTTTTCAATTTCATAAGCCAGCAAATCAGGTTCAATACTTTTTTCCCTGCATGCTTCTTCAAACGACTGGTTTCCGCCGCAACAGAAATCAATACCGGCTTTTTTAAACACTTCAGAGGTCCTGAAATTATCGGTTACTATTTCTCCAACCGTAAGAGTTTTTAATTGTTGCTGATTCATAATTTTAATTTTTACAGGACAAATATATAATAATTTTTTACTAGAGGACTAAAAGGTCTATTAATCATTGGTAATTTTTTATACATTTGCAAAAAAAATTCGTGTTTAAAAAAGAAACTGAATATGCACTAAGAGGTTTAGTCTATATACAAATGCAAAACCAGACAGGAAAGAGACCCGGAATTCTTGAGATTGCATCGGAAATAGACACCCCGCCATCCTTTACCGCCAAAATTTTACAGCGCCTGGTAAGAATGGGTTTTATCGAATCTGTGAAAGGAAAAAACGGAGGATATTACTTTGATCCGGAGAAAAAAGAACTCCCCTTGAAAAATATAGTAGTAGCTATTGAGGGCGAAAAAATTTTCACAGGTTGCGGATTTGGCCTGAAACACTGCGATGAAAAAAATCCGTGCCCGTTACATGAGGCCTATGCACCCATTCGGGATTCTATTGATAATTTGCTTGCAACAGAAACGATTCAAAATCTGGCTAAAAAGGATAACCCGGCATTATCTTTAAACCGTTTTAACGGGGTTTAATTTTTAGTTTTTAAAAAATATTACCCCTTTTCATTCCACTTCATAAATGTTTTTTATATTTTTGATTTGTTAAAATGTAGAATTTGAGGCAAATACATAATCAGAATATGAACAAAAGTTATAAAGTTTTGATTATGAGTAAGAAATCCGGAATTATCATCCTTTTTTTAATTTTTGCTTTTACAACGTGCAAAAAGGAGGAAGCATACCTGCCTTTGGAATTGAAAGCAGAAGTTCAGCATGTAACACACTATGGAGGTAATGACGGTTCAGTTACGCTGAAAATTTCAGGGGGAGTTTTACCATACACTTTTTTATGGTCCACCGGCGACACAACAAAAAATCTTTACGAAATACCTGCTGGAATTTACTCCGTAACTGTATCGGATAAAACAATTCAATCAATTTCTGATACTTTTTTTGTGACGCAACCCGAACCGGAGGGAGTTGTGGACATTGATGGGAATATTTATGGCACTATTGATATAGGCGAAAAAACGTGGATGAAGGAAAACCTCCGTGTTACCCGTGCACCCGATGGCAAAGCAATACCTAATTATGCATACATAGATGATCCGGATTCCATAAAAAAATACGGTTTGCTTTATACCTGGGATGTGGCCATGAACTGGTCGAGAACAGAGAGCACTCAAGGGATTTGCCCCGAAGGCTGGCACCTCCCGTCGGACGATGAGTGGAAAAAACTGGAAATGGCACTGGGTATGACACAGGCTCAGGCCAACATGACAAATACCTGGCGGGGTTCACCTGCCGGCACACTTATGAAAGCAGGCGGTGATTCAGGTTATGAAGCACATTTGGCCGGAAGACGAAATTCAAACGGCAGTTTTAGTTTCATGGGAAGAATGGAATACATGTGGACTTCAACCGAATTTGGCAGTATCATGGCCTGGCGGCGCTGCCTCGATGCTTCTTCAGCCGATGTAGGCCGATGGAATACATTTCCCAAAAGTTACGGATTTTCAGTACGATGTGTAAAAAATGATTAATCCAAAATTCATGAAATGAACCATAAAATTCTATATTCAATTTTTTTTCTTGCAATTTTCATATTTGCAGGAAGTTGCGACAAGGAGGAACCCGAAGTGCCTGATGATTTGGTCTTTCAAAGTCTGGTTGCCGAGAAAGATACCATTGCACCCGGCGAAACTGTTAAAATAAAAGCCTCTGCTACCGGCAGCCGGCTTGAATATTTCTGGGAAGCCACTCCCTTTGGCGATATTTTAGGATCGGGAGCTGAAATAACTTATGCAGCTTCTCCCTGCGGAGTAGGTACCAATAAAATTTCCTGCAGAATAACCAACGGAAGCAAACAGGAGGAAACAAAAACTATTGATATCGTTGTTTATGAATGAAAAATGGATATTCTTTTTGGTATGTATCACCTGTTGCCCTTTTTTGCTGAAAGCCCAGTGCCTTTCGTCGGTTAACCCGGTAGGAGGCACCGATAATTTGCTGGTGCTCGAAAAGAATTCGCTACGGGTTATTTCTTTTTATAAATACGGACAGGGAAACCATTATTACGAAGGCTCCGGGCGCTCTGATTTCGACCTGATTAGCAAAGCTTATTACAATTATTTTTCGGTAATTTTGGGTTACGGACTGACTCCAAAACTGACCCTTGAAATGGAAACCGGTTACTTTTTTAATAAAACTCAAAACTATAACCTCACACCAGCCTATTCCCTCACCGGGAGTGGATTGTCGAATGCAGTAATAATGGCCAAACACAGTATTTTTACAGAACCGGTGAACCGGATTTACATAACCGGGGCACTGGGCGCCAAAATTCCGTTTTCACGCGAATTGCAGTGGTCGCCAGACAATGTAAAACTGCCGGCTGAGGTTCAACCCACGTTAGGAGCTTACGGAGCGGTTTTCAGTACTTCCTTTGTAAAGGAAAACTCGGGAACAGGAATGCGTTATTTTTTAACGAACCGCATTGAAACCCACGCACCAAGCAAAGAAGATTACAAACCCGGAAATTCTGTTTACACCTCCTTATACATTTCCAAACACCTGATGCAGAATTGGTTAAAGGATAACTGGACAGCCATTTTGCAAATCCGCAATGAAATCCGCGGATACGATAAAATTGAAGGTCGAAAAAAGGAGTCATCCGGGAGCACATTGTTTTTTATTGCTCCTCAACTGAATTACGTGTTTAAAGAAGAATGGTACTTTTCTGCCATGACCGATATTCCTGTTTACCAGTATTTTAAAGGAACCCAACTGGGCGTCGGGCCCGGTTTTACCTTCATTGTGGCAAAAACACTCAGCCTGTAATATTCATAAAAATACCTCTTTCAGGAAACGACAACCTCTTCCTGTTTTTCTTTTTTGTCGGAAATGAAAGCAACCAAAACCAGAAGCAACACAATAACAATCGCCACATAAACGCCTGCCGGAATTGGGGCTGGTTCGCCCTGTGCGTAGGAATGTAGTCCCGACAAATAATAGTTCACCCCGAAGTAGGTCATTAAAACCGAACCAAAACCCATCAGCGAAGCGGCGCTCACTGCATAATTTCCTTTGAAACCGGGTATTTTGTGCATGTGTACAATGAATGTGTAAACCAAAATGGTAACCATTGCCCATGTTTCTTTCGGATCCCAGCCCCAGTAACGGCCCCAGCTTTCGTTGGCCCAAACTCCGCCGATAAACGAACCGGCTGCCAGCATTATCAGGCCAAGAATCAAAGAAATATGAATAATTACCACCAACTCTTTGATGGTATGATTTACCCTGATTTTGTTTTTGTCATTTCTGAAAATAAACAGAACAAGATTAAGAAAACCCAACATGGCGCCAATTCCCAAAAATCCGTAACTGGCCATTATGATGGCAACATGCACAATCAGCCAGTAAGATTTCAACACGGGTACAAGATTGGTAATTTCAGGGCTCATCCAGCTAAAACCTGCAACCAGAAGTGTAATACCGGCAAGCAGGGTTGTTAATGACAATGTAATTTCCGACCGCCTGACGAAAATCAAACCCGTCAGCAAAGTAGCCCAGCTTACAAATATCATCGACTCGTAACCGTTGCTCCAGGGCGCATGTCCCGAAATATACCAACGGATTACAAGACCTGCAGTTTGTGCTGTAAAAAGCAGCATAATGATAAAAAAGGCAATTTGTTTCAGCGTGGTTAACTTCATTTTTGGATTGAAAATGGTATAAAGCTGCAACAGAAGTAAAACAAGCCCCGCTGTGAGCAATATTTTGGAAAGTTTTCCGAAAATATCCCATTTATGGTATAGAATTTCAAGTTTGATTTTCGTTTTCGAAGGAATAATCTGAGCCCCTTCCTTTTGCTGATAATTTTTAATCTGATTCAGAATCTGTGATGCAGTTCCCCAGTCGCGGGACGCAACGGCATTGAGGTAATTTTCGGTAGCCTGCTTTGCAAATGTTTCTCCTTCGCTACCCAATGAACCCGCATCGTTTGCCGTAACCCATTTTTGGTTTTCGTGGCCGGGTACCGGATAAACCGTAAGGAAATTGCCTGAGAATACATTAAAAAGGATGTTCACCCGTTCGTCCACATTAATGATTTCCTTGTCGAGTTTATTGCGCTCGCTGCTTTTTTTGGCAAATGCTTCGGATACAGCAGCATTAAGTCGGTACCCGCCCATATCGCGTGGCAGAACGATTTGATTGAATGTAGCATAGTCACTGTTAATTCCCAGCATCTTCCGAAGTTCCGGGTTGGCGACTTTTATAACCGGAACATTTTTCCATTGTTCAGGAATGGCCTGCATCGACAGAAAAACTTCAGAGGCATTCATTCCCTGCCATTTGTTCTTTTTGGCCACCTTGCGCATAATTTCCGATGCCAGTGTTGCCGTGGGTTCGGTTCGTCCTTTGTGGCTTTGCAGGAGCAGTTCTTCAAATTCTGAAACGTGCTTTTTATTCAGCGGCTCAATATTTTGTGCCGGCTGGGCACTTAGGGTTGAAAATAAAATTCCGAAAATCAAAACGGCAAAAAGTTTTTTCCGTTCTTCCCTTAATTTGGCCGAAGCTTTTATCAGCTTCATAAACCGGCTGTTTTTATTGAAAAGTGTTAACACAAAACCAATAACCATAAGCAAATAACCGAAATAAGTAATTGACGTTCCCCAGGCATCGCTGTTAACCGAAAGAATTGTACCTTTCTCGTCGGTGTCGTACGAAGACTGAAAAAACCGGTAACCCTGGTACTTCAGAATATTATTCATATAAATCCGGAATGGTTTTTCCATTTCGCCATCTCTTAAAATCACTTCGCTGGCGTAAGACGAAGGGCTGTTTGAGCCGGGGTAACGTTCCAGTTGAAATTCAGTTAAGTAAATGGAAAAGGGAAGTTCAATTTTTTTGGAACCAAAAGAAACCGAAACATCTATTCCGTTAACCGAAGTGGTGTAGGGCTGGCTGATAATTCCTTTCAACCCGTAAACTATCAGGTTTTTTGACTGGTTATCAACGGAAATTTCCGTTTGAAGGGCATCATTGGCCGAACCTCCCTGCTGTGGCGGGGAGTAAACCAATTGGGTTTTACCGTTCTGAAAAAACTGCCTGACAGCAAAATGAATATTTCCACTTGAATAAACCGTTTGTGTATTCATTCTGTACCGCTCTCCGGGAGGGATTTCTTCAGCGTTCTGCCCATTCATATCCAAAACGAATACCGAGTCTCTGGCTGTAAAATACAAGCTTCCCTGATCA
This sequence comes from Mariniphaga sp., assembly GCA_041686935.1. GTDB lineage: Bacteria > Bacteroidota > Bacteroidia > Bacteroidales > Prolixibacteraceae > Mariniphaga. Next base: position 384,285 of record JAWLCW010000001.1, read on the forward strand.
ATTTCGAGGTTGATATCGGGAATTCCGTTTTGCATATTAAACCCAATGGAACTGCCTTCAACGGTTTTTTGTTCCCCGGTTTTCAGATTGAAATCTACCCTTCGCATTGAACTGCCAACAGCCATTAACGAAATGATTGGCTCACCGTTGGGATCGGCAACTACCGTTTCTGCTGCCGATGGCATATATTGAAGGTTCTTAACCCGTATATTCTTCCCGTTCAGCGTAAGTTCTTCAGAGAACCAGTTTGCCGTATAAGGCGAAAATTTAACTTCGTGCACTTCTTCAACTTTTGAATTCCCATCGGAGGCACTAATTTTAATGAACGTTTCTTCGGAAACAATAAAATCAGATGATTCTCCTTCGCGAATGTGCATGGAGCCTTCGTAACCGTAATAGCGCGTAATACCGGCGCCAATAATCATAAAAACAAAGGAAATATGAAACAGAAAACCGGGCCATCTTTTCCGGGTAAACAACTTGTTTTCAAAAACACTTCCGATAAGGTTTATGGCAATTATAACCAGCAAAATTTCAAACCACCTCGAATTGTATATTAAAATTTTGGCGGTAGGAGTGCCGTAATCATTTTCAATAAATGTGGCGTAGCCAATGGCTATGGCAAAAACGGTTACCAGTATTCCGGTAAACAGCATGGAGAACAAAAACGAAACAAACTTCTTCATAATTCAATCATCAAAATGTAGCCCTCAAAAATAGTTTAAGATTGGAAAGCGGAAAGAAAAATGGCGATAAAAAGTAATGATTAACAATCAGTAAAGTTGATAATGGCATACAGAACACAGTTCATCGCGCCAAACTTCGTTAATATTTATGGGATGTTGGAATTCAAGCGGATTGGCCACATTCGACATTTCCAGATTATCAGGTGTACCCTGAGCCGTGATTACGTGGCAAAGGTTACAGTCACGCGAAATAACCTGTCCCCGGGTTGAGGTGTGCCGGTCGTTGTGGCAGCGGTAGCATCCATCGGTTTCAAGGTGTCCCAAATGGTTGGGATATTCGGTCCAGCTTACTTTCATTAACGGGAAAATATTTTTTGAATATCCGTCCTGAATGCTGGCAATGGCATTGTCAATATCACTTTTATTGGATTCGAGCAATTCGGGATACATAATTTCGTAATACTCGCTAACCTGTGTTTGAATGGCAGTAAAAGCACTATCTTTTGTTGGATAATCTTCTCCAAAAATACCCATTGCAACTGATTTTATATCGGGCAAATCTTTTGAAATATCTCCTGAAACGATGTATTCATCGATAAAATTTTGCGGAACCTTATAGTTGTGCGATGGCCGGTTGTGGCAGTCGAGACAGTCCATTACCCGAAGTTCCAGCGATTCCATCTGGCTTTGGGTAAGTTTATTTTCTGTATCCTCGTAAATCGTTTCTTCTCCGGTTTTCAGGTTGGTGTATTTAACCCAGGGAATTATGCTGCGTTTTTCATCCGAGGCGATATATTCAATTTTTACATTCGGATTGATATGCCAGTGAATTCCTTCGCTTATTCCTTTTGCACTGTGTTCCGAACTGGTTTTTAAAAGCATGTGGATGTCCCATTCGGTGTTTTCCTCATCGGCCAGGTAGGATCGTTTGATGCGCAGTTTCCGGTCGTAAAACTTTTCGGGCCAGTGACATTCTTCACACGTTTCCTGAGCCGGTCGCAAGCTGTGAACAGGAGTAGGAATAGGCCGTGGATATTTGTCGAACAAAACGGAATAGACCTGGTATAACCCCGAAAGTTTACTTTTTACGTACCAATCGGCGCCGCTGCCCACGTGACATTCTACACACGAAACACGTTCGTGCGACGATTCCTGATAAGCCACATATTCCGGTTCCATAACCTGGTGACAGATTTTGCCGCAAAACTCTACCGACTCGGTGTAGTGAAAGGCTTCGTAACTGCCAACTGCCGAAAGAATTAAAAGCAAAAGTGTTCCGACAGAAAAAATGATGGAAGCATTTCGGGTGGCAGAATTGTTAAAATCAATTACCGGCCAGTCTTTAACTTTTGTCAGAGATTCTTGTTTTTTCATCCTTCGTTTGGTAACCCACATTCCAACGGGTATTAAAACCAGTCCGATGATTAAAAACATGGGCAGAATGATATAGATAAAAAGCCCTACATACGAGCTTCCGATATCAAAAATAAACGTGATAAAAAACAGCAGGGCTATTAAAAAAAGATTCAGACCGGCAATTCCTGCTCCGATAATGGAGGTCCAGTTTCTTAACGATTGTGGCAGTTTCATAGGACAAAGTTTAAAATCAATAACTTAACGATTGCCCTGTTTTAAAAAACCTAAGGAATATTTGAAGATTCCTTAAACAATCTGTTTCAGGTATGCCAACCGGTAATTATACTTTTGTAGTTTTTTGTCGGCGGTTTTCCCATTGAAGCAACATACAAATGAACCAGTAAAAAAATAAAAACAAAAAAACCGGTAATTCCGTGCAACACGGCAGTAAGCATTACACCACTAACATGAAAAACCTGATCAATAATCATTTCCGGGAAAAACAGGGCAAACCCGGTTACAAACAGGACAGGCAAAAAAACGTACATTACAACGATGTAAGAATATTTCTGCAACGGATTAAATTTTCTTTTTACTGATACAGGATAAGGTGATTGCTCCCCTTTAAACATTCCTGATGTGTAATAATTGATTTGTTTCAACATTCTTTTTGATAACCCCTGCACTTTCACCCGGTAATATTTGCCGTTTTTGGTAAGAAGATTTCCGAAAAGAAAAATAAGGTAACCTGAAGAAACAATAACACCGGCTATATTGTGAACCGAAATGGCTGTTTCAAATTTTAACAACAGAACTCCCCTGTCGGCATAATGAAGGCTTATTCCTGAAAAAATAAGTGCGATAATTCCCAATGCATTAATTCCATGCCAGATTCTAAGCCACAAAGGGTATAAATAAAGTTTTTCTCCGTTCTCCATACACCTGTTATTTTATTATTCTTAAAATTGTGTGAACGACAATTCCACAAATGGCAGCAAAGAATATAATGGCATAAATAGTATTCAGGTAAGGTACACGCGATGCTCCAATTACATAATATTCAGTTGAAAAATCTTCTCCGGAACGATTTACAGTAAAAAGGCCTAAAATTGATTTTTGGTAATTTTCCCCGGCGTCGGTGCGTGTTCTAAGATTTTGATATTTATATAATGAAGCCTGAAGCATCGAATTGGCTGAATGACATTCAACACAATTTTTTGTCGCGTGTTCCTTCCTTAATACATTGTGCGAAACCATAAGTGAATCCTGGACTTCGGTATGGCACTCAATACAGCGTACCCGCCTAAAATGGAGGGCCTGGTTTGGCAGCCAGTTGTGAACTTCTACAAGTTGCGGATTTTCCTGATCGGAAACCAACTGGTATTTGGTCATATTGTCGTGGCAAGAAAGGCACATTTTATTGCTGTAATCTACAATTTCTCTCAGGTTACTGCTTGTTCTTGCCGTTGCCCTGTAGTAGTGCTGACTATGGCATTTTGAGCATGAAAAATGTTCGCCATGCGTTTCAAAATGAACACTTTTCTGAAATTCCTCCTCAATTCTGTCAAACTGCCAGTCTTCGTAATTTGGATCCCCTCCGTGACAATCGATACAAGTCATCATTGGTTCCAGTTTCAATTCGCCATTGTGCGGATACGTTTCATATTCCATTGAGTGGCAATCGATACAACCAAAGGCATTATGCACACCTGTTGCAAGCTGGATTGTATCAAGAATGTAGAAAGGGTTCATCAACCGTTTTTCTTCTTGTTCAGTCCAGTCATTGTACATTGTAAAAGTATGTGAAGAATGGCATTTCAGGCAGGTTTGGTTTTGCTCGGGTATAGACTGGCCCCGGGCCACAAACATACCGGCAAACCCCGTGAGATAAAAAAGAATAAAAGAGTTCACAATAAACCTCATGACACGGGAAATTAAAAAAAACTGCCCCGAGGGTCAGCACCTCCGGAGCAGAATTCGATTTTATAACCTATTTTAAAGACCTTACAAAGTTTATAACAGCCCAGCGATCTTCTTCTTCGGGTATCTTTTTTTCGAAGTTGGGCATTTCGTCCATGCCAATGATTGACTGGTAGTAAATTTCGCCATCGGTCTGAGCCTGAAATTTCGGATCATTAAACGGAATCATTTCTGCTTTCATACTCGCAGCTTTGGGACCATCTCCAAGTCCGGTGTTACCATGGCATGATCTGCAATGTTTCGCATAGAGCATTTTTCCAACTCTGTCAAGAGATTCATCACCGACATACGGGTTTTTCATTTCCTTGTATTTAGCCGGAATATCCCAGTTCTCGGGCATATTTTCTGATGGAGAAACAAAAGCAGCCAGAAGCATTCCTGCGAAAAGGACCGCCAGGGGATATGTTAAAAATTTAATCTTTCCTTTTTTCATGATAAATTATTTTATATAGTTAAACATTAAAAGTTCCAAATTCGTGTAATTGTAAAACCAAAAGCTATATTATCTTTATTGAACTTGTTCGAATTCCACATCATAATATCCTGCGGTATAATTCCTTTTGAATTTCCGAGGTAAATCTGGAATGCATGTGTACTGGTAGCAATTTCAATGCCAAAAGAAAGATTTGGCTGATGATGATCAGGAACTTCCAGTTGCTCTGAAATTTGCTGAATTTTTAACGGGGCGTCGTAATTAAAAATAAAAGATGATTGTGGTGAGAAATTTACCCTTCCGTTAAAATGCAATCCGATTTTATCGTGGTCAAATTCCTTTTCAACCAGGTTGTAGTGTGTAAAACTTACACCGGTTTGAAGAGACAGCCAATGGTTAAACCTTCGTCCGATAATCAATTGAGAGAAGTATGACCAGCGATCTGTAAAAACCATACTGTATTCTGCCGGTCCTTTTCCCGAATGCCAGACTTTTCCGGTACCAAATGCGCTTTCATTTCTGCCGTCAACAGCCAGAACTCCATAAAGCGCAACAGCAACCGGAATCGTATTTTGGCGGGTTTGTTCAAGAATTGTCCACTTGGCATTCAAATCGGTGTACATTTTTTCCTTACTCAGACCAATACCAACCTGAAAGTTTGTAATTGGCACGTAATTAAAAGCAAGTCTGATATTGGCTCCGGGAGAGTATATTCCGTAAAAATCGGAGATTCCATTTCCAATTGTACCAAACTTATGCTGAATGGCATATTCAAATGTGCCTTTTATTGGAATGTAAGTGGTTTGGTTATCAATTAGATAACCACTTGCAAATGGTGCTCTTACCGGTCTGTCTTTTACCTTCTCTTCCACTTCCTGAGCAAAAATTCCGGTAAAAGGAATTACTGTAAGTAACAGGATCAATATGTAATTCTTCATTTCTGCCATTTTATTTGCGGTTAGTTATTTTTTGCACCCTGTTGTATCCAGGCTAAAACCAGTGCCGCCTGGGTTGCAGTGTATTTTTTATAATGTCCGCCATCAGGATGAGGGAGCGTATAAATTCTGCTTTCCCCGGGTGTGGTTTTATTGATATACCTTGTTGTGTTGAGCGAGGAAAAAGCATTTGCTGCTCTTAAATCGGGTGCCTGGTTTCCATTGTGGCATGCGGTACAATTATTTCCACTGGTGAAAATGGGCAGAATATCTCCCGAAAAACTAATCACCTGTGATGGGTCATCCGGATCAATAACCGGTACTTCCTCAGGAATAACCCAGTCGTACTTACAACCGGCTACCGCAAGTGCCGCCACAACCGCCAATAACAATATTTTAAATTGAATTTTCATTTCTTGTACATTTTCGTTCTACACCAGATTCATCGAACAATATCCAGAACCTGATTCTGTTTATGCTTCAGGCTGGTATGCATTCAGCGCTTCCAGTGTATTGATTAGCAGCGCATTAATATACCTTGGATTGTGTACTCCATAACTGCGGTCATCTTTCAATCCTTTCCAGTTAAAGTAAGCACGGGCCAAAACCATCGGGTATTGTCCTGGAACCGGGCTGTAACCCGTTTCGTCATTGCCGGTCACAACACCTAACTCAACAAGTTTATCCCTTATTTGATTCAGTTTGCTGGCAACATCTGATTGTCTTCCACCATAGTTGAAATTTTCCGTTTCATGGCAAGTGTTGCATGCATTTAAACTTGGGTTAAAGGAGTGTCCTCCGCCACCGTTTCCAAATTCACCCATATGACAACCTGTGCATGAAGCCTGGGCATTCAGGTGGTAGGAACTGTTGGGTTCCGGATATGATACCGATCCTTCTATTTCAGCAAAACCAACTCCTGCAACAAGGTTAGCCTGAGGTCCGTAATGCGGTCCTGTCCGTGCAGTAATATTAAATGTTGCTGCGCTTGGATTTGAAGCCAAAGGATCGCCGGCACGTGACTGGTGACAAACTGCACAAAGGTTGCTGTTGCCTTTCATGTCTAATGTTACAGAAGGATTAATTCTGGAAGGAATCGGATCAGAAGAGCGCAATGCGTAATCAATGCCCTCAAATGATTTGTGAATTCCATGGCAGGTTCCACATTGCCAAGCACTTGGGTTGGTGATGTCTCCGGCAACACTTCCCAGTGTCATGGTTTGAACAAATTGTTCGTGTGAGTGACAAGGTGCACAACTTGCCCGGCCACCGGCATACTCTACTGCTATGGCTCCCGCACTGTGAACAGACATCGTAAATTCAGCCTGCTTTTGTTCCATGTTGGTGCCTGCATGGCAAACGAGACAGGAAACATTTCCGTCTGCACCATCCATCCCGTCAATCCCGTCTTTACCGTCAGCTCCCGGAAGGCCCATTGGACCTTCTTTAACACATGATGTGGCAAGTATTGCACACACAAATCCAAAACAAATAAGTCTTAAAAAAGATAGATATTTCATAACACGACCAGTTTAGTAGTTTATACTATAAAATCATTAAATACTTCATGCCGTAAAAATAGTATGGAAATGTTTTGGAAATACAGGGTAAGCAATGATATATCAGTAAGTTGGTATTGATTTAAGACAAATCCTAAATTGACATATATCAACTAACCGTTTTTGCTGATTTCCTGCAGGCCGCTTTCATCAAGGATTTCAATGGTATTTCCCTGGGTTTTAATTAATCCGGATAATTTAAACTGCTGCAGAATCCGCACCAGGCTTTCCTTGGTCATGTTCGACATATCGGCCATATCCTGACGGGTTAATGGAACAGTAAACGGATTGGTGCAGAAAACATCATTTTTCAGGCTTAGCAGTGTATCTGCAACCCGGCCAGGCATGTATTTCTGGGTAAGAACCACAAGCTTGGTAAGCAGGCTGTTATTCTGTTTGGTGTGGTGACGGAGCAATTCAACTGCAAACCGGTTGTTTTCGGAAAAAAGCTGGGAGAGTTTCGATGCACTTATGAGGCAACAGGTTACAGGTGTAACTGCTGAAATTGTAAACTGTTGCACATTCCCGTTGAAAAGATCACCACCAGTAACAAAATCGTGTTTCCCTATAAGTCTGACAATAAGAGACTTGCCTTTAACTCCTTCAACATATACTTTTGCCAGACCCTCACGAATACACACAACATAAGTGGAACTTGTGTTTTGCTTTATGATTGTTTCACCCGGTTTATAATGGATTTGCTGTTTACCATCCACTAAAAAATCCAGCTCTTTGTAATCCAGCGATTTTAAAATGTTGGTATCGCCATCTTTAAAACAATTTTTGCAGCAGCAATCCAATGTTTTTTCACAATCATCAAACTGCTTTTCACAATTAATGCAATTAAAATCAACTGCTTTTAAATGAATGACATCCCTCATAGCACCCCCGTAGTAAATAATAGTTATATAAACTGCTCATTTTCAGAAATATTTCGCTAACATAGTAAAAATATTCAATATTGTAAAAATATTCAATAATGCAAATATATTCATAAAATAATAAAGTTCTTATTAATTTGATATAAAGAATTTTACTTTATAAAGCATTACAACTTTTAAGGGGTTGAATCTATAGTGGCTATGGAAATAAAAGCAGATGAAAATGCTCGAATAACTATTCAAAACAATTTTTAAAAAACCCCGGAATTTTAGATGTCCAGCTTTTTAATTAACTGTTCCATGGTTTCAATCCAGGCCGGTTCGGCATTAAGACTTTCTACAAGTTGCAGTTTGTCCCCTCCATCTTCCAGGAAAATTTCCTGATATTCATCGCCAATTTCAATAATGGTTTCAAGACAATCTGTTACAAAGGCCGGAGCAAAAACAAGGATGCGTTTTTTGCCTTCTTTAAGTTTGGCAAGAAGGACTTCGTCGGTAAAAGGTTCCATCCAGTTTTTATCGAGCCGCGACTGAAAACCTACGGTATAATCACCGGGTTTTAATCCCAGTTCCTTTGCCAGGAGTCTTGTTGTGGCAAAACAGGTTGCCCGGTAACAACGGTGTCCGTGTTCGGGCATGGAATTCTGACAGGAGCACTGGCTCACTGTAATGCCCGGATGGCTTTTTTCGAGATGGCGGTTTGGAAGTCCGTGATAGGAAAAAACCACATGGTCGTATTTGGTAAGATCATATTTTCTCCCTTTTGCTGCAAAAGCGTGAATAAACCCGGGATCATCGTAAAATTGGTCCACCACTTTAAGTTCAATGTTTACTTTTTGCTTTTTCAACTCCCGTTCAACAGCAACCACGGTTGTTTCGGTAGTTGACATGGCATAATGCGGATAAAGAGGGAAAAGTATAAGCTTAGTAAAACCCTGCTCTTTTATCTGGCAAATCACCCTTTTATAGTCGGGTTTTTGGTAACGCATGGCTACAAAAACCTCATAATTATCACCAAGCCTGAGTTGAAGTTTTTGTTTTATCTCGAACGAATAAGAAATAAGCGGTGAGCCTTTTTCTGTCCAGAGTAATTTGTAAAGTCGTGTTGAATTTCTGACTCTGAATGGGATAATAATAAAATTCACCAGGAATTTGCGAAGCAACCATGGAAGATCGATTACACGTTTATCATTCAAAAACTCGGTGAGGTAACGCCAAACCGCGGTAATTTTTGGCTCGTCTGGACTGCCCACATTCATTAGTAAAACAGCTGTTTTTTCGTTCTTCATGCTGTAGAATTTATAATTTCTGTTGCAACTGTCCGGCCCTGATTAATCCGGTCGGCAATTCCAATTCCATCGCGGATGTTGCCGGCAAGTACCAAACCCGGGAATTGATTTTCCAAATCGGAAATAGCTTTCATTTTTTCTTTCGATTCAAAGCTGTATTGGGGAATAGCATGGTTGTATCTGAATATTTTTAACAAATCGGGTTTGAACGTTTTTAGCTGCATCATTTCCGAAAGTTCTTCAGAGACTATGGTTAGTATCTCATTGTCCGAAAGTTCGGTAAGTTCAGATTTTCGCACGCCACCCAGAAAAACCGAAAGCAATGCCCCTTTTTCGGGCGCTTTGTTTTTAAAAAAGGAAGAAAGAAAAAGAACGCCCAAAATCCGGCGCTGTTCAATACTCGGGACCAGTCCGCCAAAAGCTTTCAGCGGAATTCCCTCCCATTTGCTGAACCCAAGCGATACCTGCGCCACTTTGGAATACGCCATTTTCGTTATGGATTTCAGTTTTTCTTTTTCAAGGAAGGGGAATAGAGTTTCCAGGGTGTAAGCACCCGAAGTGGAAATTACATGCGAAAATTGTTCGTTTGAAAGGTTGGATAAAAAATGGTTTTCTTTTTTTGAAAAGAAAATCCCGCTACTGTTCAGAAGAATATTTTCTTCACCGATATTTTTAACCAGAGCTTTAACTAAATTGGTTAACCCACCTTCGACCGAAAAAATAGCTTTTGTGGCTTTTTTATCGCGTTCAGTTTTGGGTTCTCTGGCTTTTTTAAAAGCGCCGCCGATAAAACTGCCATAATCCTGTTCCAGATGATAAAGTTTTGGGAAAGCATATTGTGTTACAAGTTGGCCGGGGTCTCCGGAGTAAATACCAAGGATAAACGGGTCGATGGCATAATCAAGAAAACTTTTTCCCATACGCCTCAACACCAGTTCAGCCAGCGATTCGTTTGGATTATCGCCTTTTTTACGGAAAGGTTCACCCAACAACCTGAGTTTATCGGGAACGGAAAATAACGGCGTGGTGATTCCGGAAATGAGCCCCGAAGGAAGCGGAACCCAACGATTTTTTTTCCAAATCCAGCGCGCTTTGGCTGCTTCGTTGGCCACCTCAAGCGTGCAGTCTTCTTTTAAATCTTCCAGCAATTCAGCCACTTCAGGTCGTGACAGGATGCCGGAATTGGGTCCGCCTTCGAACGTAAATCCTTTCTCGTTAAACGTTTGGATAACCCCGCCCGCACGGTCTGCTTTTTCGAAAACCACAAACGGAATTTCTGCTTTTTTCAGGTAAAATGCAGTGGTTAAGCCGGTTAAGCCAGCACCTATAACGGCTATCCTTATATTTTCATTTTTTTTCATTTTCAGAACGCTTACAACGCTTTTGAGAACCGTTTTGTTTCCTTTTGCAAATTGGGATCAAACCGGGCAGCTATGTTCCTGATGAAAAAACGACCTGTTGCGGTGATCCTTAAATTCTCTTCTCCCTGAATTTCAAGCAGTCCATCGGTTACAAATTCCCGGAAGAATTTTATGTTGAAATGAAGGGCATTTTTTATCTCCTCCACGGAGGTATTGAACCTTTGGGCGGTTTCGTCAAAAGAAACATACTCATTGCACATAATTTCATTTATTACATGCCGTATGATTTTTTCCGGAGTATTTAACTGATATCCCTTTTCAACAGTAAATTTTCCCTGGTTGATAATCTCCACGTAACGGTCGGGTTTTTTCTCGTTTTGTGCATACACACTTTCAAGCTGACTTATTCCAGTAGCTCCGAAAGCATAAACCTGGCCTGTGGTTTCGCGGGTGCAGTAACCCTGAAAATTCCTGTGAAGCGATCGGTTTTTTAATGCAATGCTCAGCTCGTCGGTATCTTTTGCAAAATGGTCGAGACCAATGGGTGTATAACCGTTTTCTGTAAGAATTTTAAAACCGGCTTCAAACATGGATAGTTTTTCATTTGCCTCCGGGAGCCCGCGCACTTCGAGAATTTTCTGTGCTTTTTTAATCCATGGCACGTGGGCATACGAAAAAGTGACCAGCCGGTCGGGTGATATCTCCACTGCTTTTTCTATGGTTTCTGCAAAAGTTTTTTCGTTTTGATAAGGAAGTCCGTAAATAAAATCGAGGTTCACGCCGGTGTTTTCAAAACTTCTTATCCACGATACAATTTCTTTGACAGGTACGTTTGGCGCATCGCGATTTACATTGTCAAGCACTTCCTGCTTAAAATCCTGGATTCCCAGGCTGAACCTGTTGAACCCGGCCAGTACCAGTTGCCCGGTATAACTTTCGTCCAGCATAGCCGGATGACATTCGATTGCAATTTCAGGTTTTTCAATGAATTCAAAATTTTCGTGGATAAGGTCCATTATTCCGCGAATCATTTCAATGGGTAAGGTGTTTGGTGTTCCGCCGCCCCAGTGCACCTGCGAAACTTTTCGAGTGGGGTCAAGCAGCTTCTTCACCATTATAATTTCCTTTTTTACGGCCTCCACGTAGCGTCCCATTTTTTCTTTGTCGCGGGTGTATTGGGTGTTGCAACCACAAAAATGGCACATTTTAGAACAAAACGGAATGTGAATGTAAAGCGAAATGTTTTCGGGCCAATCCCTGTTTGAGGCTTGGATGGCATTGATGTAATCTTCGGGCCCAAAGTTTTCGTGAAAAAAGTTTGCCGGCGGGTAACTGGTGTAACGCGGCACCGGCACGTTATATTTTTGAATGAGATTTTCAGGAATTTTCATACATTTATTTTTTCAATGGTTCAAATTACAATTTCGTATTACCGCCATCGCTTTGAAATGACTTATCAACGGTATGAAACTCGCCAAAAATAACGATTCGCGTGGGTGTTACAGTTTTTATTCTGGCTCGTTTCATATCGTAAACAATCTGCTTTTAATTTTCTAATTTTTTGAATGCACAAAAATAGGATAAACCTTTGCCAAAAAAACATTAAGCATCTTTTTTCGTTGATTCTTCTTAATGGAAACAAATGATTTAAAAGATAAGTTTTATCGTATTTTTGCCAAAAATTGAAAAGCTATGCTACCAAAAATTGAAAAAATAACTTCAAAAAAAACACATACTTCAACCGCTGTTATATTTCATCATTTTGAATCACTCGAGCGGTATCCTGAAATAGATGCAGGTTATTTAAAGGGAAAACTTTCTAAAGAAACAGAATGGACAATCTATAAACAACCTCAGATTTACTTTTTTCATAAGCTCAAAGAAGTTAAAGCACCTTCTATTCAGGCTGAAGCAGCACGTCAGGCAGGTTCGAAATTTTACGATGTACTGAAAAATGAAAAAGTCACCTCCCTGCAAATAATCGGGAATGCAGGTGGTGAATTAACCCTTGCATTTTTGGAAGGTTTGCTGCTTTCGGCCTATTCCTTTTCAAAATACAAAAAGGAAAAAGATGAGTTTGTTCCTTCAGAAGTTTTTATTCTCGACGACCAGGTAAATGAAAATCAGATTGCCGGGTTGCAAAATTTGGTGGAAGCTGTTTTTTATACCCGGAACCTTGTAAATGAGCCGCTTTCATACCTCACGGCCACCCGGTTTTCGGAAGAGATGGAAAAAATGGGCAACGAAGCCGGATTTACCGTTGAAGTTTTTAACAAGAAAAAAATTGAAGCCCTGCGAATGGGTGGCTTGCTGGCCGTAAACAAAGGAAGTATCGATCCGCCAACGTTCAATATTCTGGAATGGAAACCTGAAAATGCCGTAAATGAAAAGCCAATAATTTTGGTGGGGAAAGGTGTGGTTTTCGACACCGGCGGGTTGAGCCTGAAACCCACGGCAAAATCGATGGATTACATGAAATGCGACATGGCAGGTGGTGCAGTTGTGGCAGCAACGCTTTTTGCAGTGGCTAAAAACAAAATTCCGTTGCATGTGGTTGGTCTGGTGCCGGCAACCGACAACCGCCCCGACGGCAATGCCTACGTTCCGGGCGATATAATTACTATGTTTGACGGTACCACCGTTGAAATAAAAAATACCGATGCCGAAGGCCGCCTGTTGCTGGCCGATGCCTTGAGCTATGCAAAAAAATACAGTCCGCAACTGGTTATAGACGTGGCTACTTTAACCGGCTCGGCCGAGATTATTGCCGGCTCACAAGCCCTTATAGCAATGGGAAACAGCCCTGACAATATGCAAAATCTGAAACACATTGGGGAAGAAGTTTATGAACGGACAATAGAAGTACCTTTGTGGGAAGAATTTGCGAAACCGCTGAAATCAAACATCGCCGATTTAAACAACCTGGGAATACGGGAAGGCCAAACATCCATAGCCGGGAAGTTTCTCGAACATTTTACAGACTATCCGTGGGTACACCTTGATATTGCCGGTGTTGCCTTCCTTCAGGAACGAGATTTTTACAGGCCGGCTGGAGGTACTGGTTTTGGCACCCGGCTGCTTTATCACTTTTTGAAAAAATTCAATTAAAAACGTAACTTTGCCTTCCGTTTTTAAAAGACTAAATATTAATCCGATAGAAAATAAGGAATGACAGATACAATTAAAGTTGGTATATCACACGGCGACATTAACGGAATCAGTTACGAGGTTATAATGAAAACCCTGCTCGATCCGCGCATTATGGAAATGTGTACCCCTATTATTTACGGATCGCCAAAAGTAGCAGCATATCACCGAAAAGCGCTGAATATTAACAACCTTAGCCTGAATCATGTCCGTTCGCCAAAAGAAGCGGGTCCCGGACGTGCCCATGTACTTAACTGCATTGATGACAACATTCGGGTAGAGCTGGGAAAATCGACCCCGGATGCCGGCGAAGCCTCATTTATGGCTCTTGACAGGGCCGTCACAGATTTGCGGGAAGGTTTGATTGATGTGCTGGTTACGGCGCCCATTAATAAGGACAATATTCAAAGCGAAAAATTTAATTTTCCCGGGCATACCGAGTTTTTAGCCCAGCGGTTTAATTCCGGCAATTTTTTGATGCTTATGGTGAGTGAAACCATGAAAATTGGGTTGGTAACAACCCACTTGCCCATTTCTAAAGTTGCAGAGCACATTACCAAAGAGGTTATCTTGTCAAAGCTCCGGATTATTTCTCAGTCGCTTCAACAGGATTTTGCCATTACCCGTCCGCGCATTGCTGTTTTCGGATTGAATCCTCATGCCGGCGATAACGGATTGCTTGGCAAGGAAGAGAATGAAATTATTCTTCCGGCTATTATTCAGGCAAAAAAAGAAGGAATTATTGCGTTGGGACCCTATCCTGCAGATGGCTTCTTTGGCTCGGAAAACTACCGGAAATTCGATGCCATTTTAGCCATGTACCATGATCAGGGGTTAATTCCTTTTAAACTGGCATCATTCGACCGCGGTGTGAACTACACTGCCGGATTACCGGTTATAAGAACATCTCCGGCCCATGGAACAGCGTACGAACTGGCAGGAGAAGACAAGGCATCGCCCGACTCATTCCGTCAGTCGCTTTACCTGGCCCTCGATATTTATAAGAACCGGAAAATTTATGAAGAAATTACCAGGAACCCGCTTAAAAAATACGATATCAATTCAAACCAGGAAGACGAAAGCATTGACATAGAAGCAGAAGACGATCAAAACTATTAAAATTTTTGCACATGTACGAATTTATCCGGGGTGCTGTTGCAGGCCTTAATCCGGCAAGTGTGATAATTGAAACCGGTGGAATCGGTTTTTTTGTAAATATTTCGCTGAATACCTATAGTAAAATAAATGGTAAGCAACAGGCCAGCCTTCTTATTCATCAGGTAGTGCGCGAAGATGCCCATATTTTATACGGGTTTGCCGAAAAACGTGAAAGAGATTTGTTTCGTAATCTCATTTCGGTGAGCGGAGTGGGAGCCAGCACGGCTATCATGATGCTTTCGTCGTTAAACCCCGATGAAATTACAGCAGCAGTTACAACGGGTAATACCGATGTTTTAAAGGCAGTAAAAGGAATTGGCGCAAAAACCGCACAGCGTATTATTATCGACCTGAGAGATAAACTTGGCAAAATGCCTGAAACCGGCCAAATTTTGATTTCACCAGACAATACTCTGCGAAATGAAGCGTTATCTGCATTAGTCATGCTGGGATTTGCCAAAAAGGATGCGGAGAAAGCAGTGTCGAAAATTATCAGTGAAGATCCGGAAGCAAACCTTGAGCGTGTGATAAAAACAGCATTAAAAAGGTTATAAAACAGGAATGAGATTGGGGCGTTTTCTACAAAAACCATACTATACTTGCCTGCTTGCCTCCCTGCTCGGATTTGCCGGAATCAGCACAGCAACTGCCAGTGATCGTTATGATTTACCCCTGGCACAACTTCAGGATACAACAACAATAGAGCCAGCAGGACCCTTGCCATTTCCATTCAGGGATCAGCCGGCTTTTGGAATTCCTTCACGTGACACATCCAAAATTTTTCTGAATAAGCCCGGCAATATCAATTTTGAAATTGAATATGACCCGGAAACCGGACAATATATTTTTTATGAAAAAATAGGTAATCTGAATTACCGGCTTCCCCAGGCCATGTCACGGGAAGAATATATTCGGTACGATTTCGACAAATCGATTAGAGATTACTGGAGGCAACGAAGCCGGATTCATGAAATGGATCAACGGGGCTCATTAATCCCTCAGCTTACCATTGGAGGAGAAGCTTTTAACCGCGTTTTTGGTGGTAATGTGGTAAATATTCAGCCTCAGGGTTATGTGGAAGTAAGTTTTGGCTACCAGGTAAATACCACCGAAAACCCGGCAATTCCGGAGCGATTGCGAAGGGTACCAACATTCGATTTTGACGAGAAAATTCAGATGAACGTGATGGGCCAGATTGGTACAAAAATGAACATGCGCGTTAATTACAACACCGAAGCCACGTTCGATTATGAAAACAAAATGAATCTGGAATATACCGGCGATGAGGACGAAATTATAAAACGTATTGAAGCCGGTAACGTTTCATTGCCATTGAGTGGTTCGCTTATTACAGGCGCCTCAAACCTTTTTGGTGTAAAAACAGAAATGCAGTTTGGTCGGTTAACGGTTACTACCCTTTTTTCACAGCATAAAGGCGAATCACAAACCGTTGAAACAGAAGGCGGCGCCCAGGTAACCAGTTTTGAAATTTCAGCTGCCAACTACGACGCCAACCGGCACTTTTTCCTGTCGCAATATTTCAGGGATAATTACGACAAGTGGCTTCAGAATACTGCTGTTCCGCTCACTCCCATCACCATCAATAAAATTGAAATTTGGGTAACCAATAAATCAAACAATTTTACCGAGTCGCGAAATATTATTGCTTTTCAGGACCTTGGTGAACACAATCCAAATATTTTCAATCAGATTCCGGCATTCCAGGAAACCCCGTCAATGCCTTATCCCGAAAACATTTTTCCCCACAACGATGCCAACGGCCTCTACTATGAAATGGCAAACACATACAGCGATATACGAAATACACAGAGTATTACATCGGTTATGGCACAATTTAGTCCCGGGTTTTTGGGCGGACAGGATTTCGAAAAAATTGAACAGGCCCGCAAGCTGACCCCCTCAGAATATAACGTAAATGAACGACTTGGATACATTTCGCTCAACACAGCCCTTAATTCAGACGAAGTACTCGCAGTGGCTTACAGTTATACTTCAGGGGGAAAGGTTTTCCAGGTGGGGGAGTTTTCTACCGATGGGATAGAAGCTCCAAGAACACTGGTGCTGAAGCTGCTGAAAGGTACCAGCCTGTCGCCCGGCCTGCCTACCTGGGATTTGATGATGAAAAACATTTACAATCTGGATGCCTATCAGTTATCCCGTGAGGATTTTGTACTCGATATTGTTTATCAAAACGATTCTACCGGAACATTCATCAATTACCTTCCCGAAGGCCGGCTTAACGGACGTATTTTACTTGAGGTGATGAACCTCGACAAATTGAATAAACAACTCGACCCATACAAAGACGGCAGGTTTGATTACATTGAGGGAATTACGGTCAATTCAAACCGGGGCAGGATAATATTTCCGGTGCTGGAGCCTTTTGGCCGGCATTTGGCCGATTCCATTCAGGACCCGGGTTTAATCGAAAAATATACCTTCCAGTCGCTTTACGATTCCACCCAGGTTTATGCCGAACAGGATGCCGAACACAACAAATTCAGGCTGGTTGGAAGTTACAAAGGTGCTTCGGGATCAGATATTTCCTTAAATACGCTTAATCTGGCACAGGGCTCTGTGAGGGTTACGGCCGGAGGACGTGAGCTCATGGAAAATGTGGATTACACTGTGGACTATACACTCGGGCGGGTCAGAATTATCAATCAGGCACTTTTGGAAGCCGGAACCCCAATTCAGGTTTCTACCGAAAGCGAAGACCTGTTTACCATGCAGCGGAAAACGTTGCTTGGTACCCATGCAAACTATGCTTTCTCCGACAACTTTAACATCGGCGCAACTGCCCTTTATATGCAGGAACGGCCATTAACACAAAAAGTGGACTACGGCGAAGACCCCATTTCCAATCTAATGGTAGGATTTGATGCCCGCTATTCCACCCAAAGTAAATTCCTGACCAAAGCTGTTGATGCCCTTCCGTTTTACAGTACCAACACCCCTTCAACCATTGACGTAGAGGCTGAAGTCGCCCGGTTGATTCCGGGCCATTCAAGGGTAATTGAAAAAAGCGGGAATGCTTATATTGATGATTTTGAGGGAACAAAAACAACCATCGACCTGAAAGCGAGGCAATCATGGACTTTGGCGAGCACACCGCAGCACCAGAATAATCTTTTCCCCGAAGGAAACCTTACCAACCGCCTTGAATACGGATTTAACAGGGCCAGGCTGGCTTTTTACATTATCGATCCTTTATTTTTAAGAAACAACAGCCTGACTCCGGATCATATCAGAAACGATCCCGACATGCAGTCAAATCATTTTGTTCGCGAAGTTTTTGAAAAAGAAATTTTCCCGGCAAAGGAATCGCCGGTTGGTCAACCTACCAATATTCCTGTTTTTGATGTGGCATTTTATCCTGAAGAACGCGGGCCATACAATTACGACACATATCCTACATCTTATTCGGCAGGCGTAAATCCGGATGGTACACTGGCATCTCCTGATACCCGGTGGGGCGGAATCATGCGGCGGATTGAGACCAGCGATTTTGAAACGGCCAACATCGAGTTTATCGAATTCTGGATGATGGATCCTTTTGTTTACGATACGCTGGGAATGCATAACGGCGGAGAACTTTTTTTTAACCTGGGTGATATTTCTGAAGACATTTTGCGCGACGGGCGGAAATCGTTTGAACAGGGATTGCCAACCTCCGGAATTGTTACAAATGTTGATACTACAGTTTGGGGCCGGGTTTCCACGCTTCAGTCGCTGGTAAATGCATTCGACAATAACCCGGAATCCAGAAGGTATCAGGATATTGGGATTGATGGATTGAACGATGAGGATGAACGGCTGTTTTTCGAAGAGTACCTGAACCAACTGCGCGATTTGGTTTATGACGATGTTTTTGAAAAATATTACAACGACCCTTCTTCCGATAATTTTCATTATTACCGAGGCTCAAATTTCGATCGCGAGCAGGTTGGAATTCTTGAACGGTACAAATACTTTAACGGCCCGGACGGGAATTCACCCACAACTGAAATGTCACCCGAAACTTATCCCACTGCGGCCTCTTCCATCCCCGATATGGAAGACATCAACAACGACAATACACTTAACGAAACAGAGCGTTATTACCAGTACCAGGTAAAAATTAAAAAGGAAGATATGCAGTTGGGTCACAACTACATAACTGATGTTAAGGAAAGCCGCGTTCAATTGAAAAACGGTCAGATTGGCGAAGTAAAATGGTACCAGTTTAAAATTCCGGTTCGTGATCCTGATCAGGTCGTTGGAAACATTCGGGATTATAAATCAATCCGGTTTTTAAGGATGTATCTGCGGGGATTTGAAGATCCGGTAATTTTGCGGTTTGCCACGCTCGATTTGGTGAGAGCAGACTGGCGCCGTTACTCCAGACATATTGGCGAACCCGATGCCAACTCGCCCAATGGTACCTTCGATGTTTCGGCAGTGAATATTGAAGAAAACGGAAGCCGCCAGCCGGTGAATTACATTCTTCCCCCGGGAATCAGCCGTGTTATCGATCCTCAAAACCCTCAGCTCAGGCAGTTGAACGAACAGTCGATGGTGCTGAAGGTTACCGAACTGGAACAGGGCGATGCACGTGCAGCCTACAAACCGCTTTACATGGACTTCAGAAGATATAAACGACTGAAACTGGAAGTTCACGCCGAGGAAATGCCCGATTATCCGCTCAGGGACGATGAACTGCACTTTTTCATCCGATTGGGTTCCGACTACAATTTCAACTATTACGAATATGAAGTTCCGCTGAAACTGACACCACCAGGCCGGTACAACGGAGAAATAGAAAGTGACCGGTATATTGTGTGGCCCGATGAAAACCGGCTCGATATTCCGCTCGAAATTTTCACCAACGTTAAACTCGACCGGAACGCTGAAATAAGAAGGGAAGGTTCAACTTTAGGGATTCAGGATGTGTATGAAACCGTTCATCGTGGCTGGAATAAAGACAAAAACCGCGTAAAGGTGAAGGGAAGCCCTAATCTGGGTAATGTACAGGTAGTTATGATGGGAATACGGCACAAACGGGGCCAACTCAACACCGGACCCAAATCAGTGGAAGTTTGGGTAAACGAAATGAGGCTTTCTGATTTCGATCAAAGCGGAGGCTGGGCTGCCAATGCACGTGCCACAACCCGGCTGGCCGATTTGGGAAGCATTACAGTTGCCGGGCGAACCCGTTCTGCCGGCTTTGGAAGTATAAGCCAGAATGTAAACAGCCGGGCACTGGAAGATTTAAATGAAATTGATGTGGCTGCTTCCATTGATTTGGGGCGCTTTTTTCCCGAAAAGGCAGGCGTTCGGTTACCCATGTATTACGGATATTCCCGGAGTGCGCGAAATCCCAAATACAACCCGCTGGAACCCGACATTGAAATGGATAAATCACTCGAACGGGCCGAATCACAGCAAATTAGGGACTCGATAAAACACATTGCCCAGGATTTGGTTACCCGGAAAAGCATAAACTTTACAAACGTTCGGGTAGAGCCGCAGCGGGAACAAACCAAAGCTCATATCTGGGACCCCGAAAACTTTTCAGTTTCCTATTCCTACAACGAAATTTTCAGAAGAAATGTAAACACGGAATTTAATGTGGATAAAACCTACCGGGGAATGTTTTCATACAATTACAGCGCCCGCCCCACCCTGGTTGAGCCGTTCAATAAAATAAATCTGCTGCAGAAAGGGCCGTTAAAATTACTGGGCGATTTTAATTTCTATCCGTTGCCTACCCAGATTTCTTACCGGACCGATCTTTCGCGGCGATATCACGAAAACCAAACGCGAAACATTACTAATCCTCAGTTCATTTTGCCCGCCACCTATGAAAAGGATTTTCTTTGGAACAAGTTTTTCGATTTAAGGTACGATGTAACGCGTTCTGTGAAGTTTGACTTTTCTTCGCGCGGTACTTCCCGGATTGATGAACCCGAGGGCCGTTTAAACAAGGATATGGACGATTACCAAATGCGCCGCGACTCCATTCTGACAAACCTATGGAACATGGGACGTCCAACATTGTACAACCACAATGTAAATATTTCCTATACCCTTCCGATTAACCGGATTCAAATGTTAAACTTTATTACCTCTACGGTAAGGTATCAGGGAACCTACGACTGGCAGGCAGGACCAATCACTGCAGATACCATCAGGTTGGGAAATCGTGTTCAAAATTCAAGAAATATTCAGCTTACAGGTAACGTAAACCTGCAAAGTTTGTACAATAAAGTGCCTTATTTCCAGGAACTGAATCAGAAATTCAGAAGAACCGGTGGAAGCCGGTATAGTATGAACAGGCAAACAAGTAGTGCAAGAGGACAACAACAGCAACAGGAACAACCCCAAAGGAAGATAGAACAATCGTACTCGGGTAATGTTAATCTGACAGCAAATCAACCGCAAACCATCAATCATAAGCTGAACACCCGGAAAGTAAGAGTGGTGGTTACCGGTGCCAACGGTGAAACAGTTCGCGGCAGAACAAATATTGTTGATGCCAACAGCGTTGAATTTATTCCGCTTGCAGACGCGGGCCAGGGACAAGTTACAGTTACAGGTGTGCCGGGAGACCAGACCCTGTTTAAAGATGTTCTCGACATTACCACCAGAATGCTTATTGGGATTCGTACCATTTCGGTTAACTACAGTCTCAACGGAGGAACAGTTCTTCCCGGTTATTTGCCGCAACCGAGTCTTTTTGGTGCAGGAACCTACAACCCCGAAGTAAATATGTTTGGACGGGATTTGGGAACGAGTTTCGCACCCGGATTTCCTTTCCTTGCAGGTTGGCAGGATTACAATTTTGCACGGAGAGCCGCTGAAAATGGTTGGGTTACTACCGATTCCACACTTAACATGCCGTACCTGTTTACCAAAAATGAAAGAATAAGTATCAGGACTACCGTTGAACCACTTCCCGATTTACGCATTGATGTAACTGCCGATCGCTCCTTCTCGAAAAACATCAGCGAATTTTACAATTACAACCCGGCATCCGGCGATTTCAGGGCAAATAGTTTTTCCGAAACAGGAAACTTTAGTATGTCAACCCTAACCTGGGGAACTGCTTTTTTTGCAATGGGAAAAGGTGAAGTACACCAGTCGGAGGCGTTTGAGAACTTCAAGGAATACAGGCAGATTATTGCCCGCAGGCTGGCTGCCCGGCGTGATCCCAATAACGGTTTTGGATACGATCCGAATGCACCTCATGCAGAGCATCCCGGTTTCCCCGACGGTTACGGGCCAAACTCAGTGGAAGTGCTGGTGCCTGCTTTCCTGGCTGCTTATCAGGATAAAGATCCGCACAACGTTTCGCTTGGACTTTTCCCATCCATTAAATTTATTCGCCCGAACTGGCGTGTTCAATATGAGGGTATGGTTTCGAAAATTCCGGGACTCAACCGCATTATGCGTTCTCTGAATTTTACACACTCCTATCGTTCCAGCTACAATGTGGGATCATTTATCACCAACCTGAGATATGAAGAGCAGGCCGACGGGTTCAGCTATGTTCGCGACATTGCAAACAATTTTATAACTCCATACGATTTCAACTCGGTAAGTATTATGGAAACGTTCAGCCCGCTAATCAATATGGATATCATGTGGCATGGTGATTTAACTACCCGCGGCGAAATCAAAAAATCGCGGAATTTAACCCTTTCTTTTGCAAATAATCAGATTACAGAAGTGTTAAGTGATGAATATACAGTTGGGATGGGTTATCGTTTCACACAAATGGATTTAATAATCAAAACCAAAAATTCGCAGCAGGCTTACTCCAACGACCTCAATCTTCGGGCAGATTTGTCCTATCGGAAGAATAAAACCGTATTGCGCAAAATTGTGGAAGACGATGACCAGATTACAGCCGGACAAAGCGCTTTTACCATTAAAACCACTGCCGATTATATGCTCAGCGACAGGTTCCAGATGCGTCTTTTCTTCGACAAGGTACTGAATAATCCGTTCACATCGCTTTCATTCCCAACATCCAATACCAATGTTGGAGTAAGTTTCAGGTTTACTTTGGCACAGTAAAAAGGAAATCTTAATTTTGGGTTCATTTTTTAATAGCCCGTTATGGATTTTAGTTTGCTGAATTTGAACACTCCTTTGGAAATCATCAACCAGGGAATGAAAAAGAGCCTGATTGGAAATCTTGGGATTGAAGTTACCCGGATTGATAATGGGCTGGTTGAAGGTTTTTTGCTTCTCTCGGAAAAAAACAGCCGCCCCGATGGTATTTTGCACGGCGGCGCCAACCTGGCACTTGCCGAAACGCTGGCAGGACTTGGCAGCATGCTGCTGGTAAATTTGACTGAATTTGACGTTTTGGGAACACAGGTTTCCGGGAACCACACCGGAGTTTTGGTAAAAGGCAAAGCGCTGGCCGAAGCAAAAATCATTCACCAGGGAAACAAGACCCACATCTGGAATGTTGATGTAAAAAACGAAGAAGAACGGCTGATTTCAACCGTCCGTGTTACCAATATGATTGTAAAAAGGAATGACTGATACGAAGGATTTCGCAGTATTTATCGATAAACTAATTGCAAAAAACTGTCCTTTTGCAATGTGGTCTGTGCCGGGAAGCAATTCTCCTGAGATAATTGTTGCCGAAAGGGAAAAAATAGTTTACCCCGCTCAATTCAACAAACTCAACGGACAGGAAGGGTTTGTTTTTGCGCCTTACCAGATAAGCAAAAATGCTCCGCTGGTACTTTTAAAACCCGGAATTTATAAAAAGGGTATAAATGAAATTGTAAAAATCAACTGTGAAAATATCCCTGAAGAGCCGGTTGCTGAAATTAAACCGGTTTTCCCTTTTTTCATTTCTCATATTGACTATTTGAAAGATATTGAGAACACCATAAGCGAAATAAAAAATACCAAACTGGCCAAAGTTATTGTATCGCGGTTAATTCCTGTTGCGCGAAAAGGCGAGTCGGTTGGTGAAATTTACATACAGTTATTGCAGCAAACGCCAAACGCTTTTGTTTACCTGGTAAACCTTCCGGCAAACAGAGATGGGCTTCCGAAAGCCGGATTATGGATGGGAGCCACGCCCGAAGTTCTGTTGCGTTCCGAAGGAAAAACGCTTGAAACCGTGTCGCTGGCCGGAACACAATCAAGGTGCGATGATAACGATTACAGTTGGCACACCAAGGAAATTGAGGAGCAGGCATTTGTTTCGAGGTACCTGCTCGATGTGTTTTACAAATTCAACATCCATCCCTACACCACACAAGGGCCTGAAACACTTGAGAGCGGTAAGGTTGCACACCTTTCAACCAGTTTCCGGTTTGCAGCAAAAAAGCTGGAAGCCAATCTGGGTGATTTTATTGCCGAACTTCATCCCACACCGGCAGTATGCGGCTATCCCAAGCCAAAAGCGGCGAAGTTCATTCCCAAAATTGAAAAACACGACCGCCGCTATTACACCGGTTATTTGGGTCCGTGGCGGTTGAACGGCGATGTGGGATTATTTGTAAATTTGCGTTGTATGGAAATTTTGCCGCAACAGTATATTTTGTATTCCGGTGGCGGAATTACAGCCCGCTCGGTACCGGAAGACGAGTGGGAGGAAACCAATAAAAAGGCAACCACACTTTTGTCGGCCATTGAAACAGTACAAAACAGATGATTTCAACCAAAAAACATATTCAGCAGCTGGCGGCCATTATGCATGCCAAAGCGATTGAAGACATTGTCATTTCGCCTGGTTCGCGTAGTGGCCCGTTGGTACATACTTTCGTTGGCAGCGGAAAATTTAACTGCCGCAGCGTTGTTGACGAACGCAGCGCCGGTTATTTTGCTCTCGGTCTTGCACAGGCGAAACAAAAACCGGTGGCGCTGGTTTGCAGTTCGGGAACAGCTACACTCAATTTTGCACCTGCTGTTGCCGAAGCCTTTTATCAGAATATTCCACTGATTCTGCTCACTGCCGATCGGCCTGCTTACTGGATTGACCAGGGCGAAAATCAGACCATCCGTCAAAACAACATTTACCGCGATTTCTGCAAAAAGGAAATCACACTGCCCATGGGTGAATCGGAAAAGGAACTTTGGTTTGCCGGACGAATCATCAACGAAACGCTGAATATTGCTGTTACAGGAACACCCGGCCCGGTGCACATCAACATTCCGCTGGAAGAACCACTACACGATTTACTGGATGAAGATATGCCATCTGTAAAAATTATCGAATCCACAGAAATACAACCGTTATTGACGGAAAACGAATTGAAAAAACTGGCTGCGATTTTCAATAAAGCTAAAAAAGTATTGATTTTGGCGGGCCAGCAATTTCCCAATGCGCAACTGGAAAAAATGCTGGTTGAGTTTTCGGAAAAGACCGGTGCTGTGATTTTAAAAGAACACCTGGCCAATCTGAATTCACCGCAGTTTATGGGAAGTGTGGATATCCTGATGACTTCCCTGCTTTCGGAAAACCCGGAAGATTTCAGACCCGATTTGCTCATTACATTCGGCGGTTCGTTTGTTTCCAAACCGCTCAAACAGTTTCTGCGGAAAAACAAACCTGAAAATCACTGGCACCTGAGTTTGTCCGGTCAGCATTACGATACCTATCAGTCTCTCACACGGGTGATAAACATGGAAACTGCTGATTTTTTTGCTCAGCTTTCTGAACAGATGATTTCAAAAGAAAAAGTGTATTTCAACCGCTGGAAAGTGAAGGAGCAGCAGGTGAACAAGGTTCGAGAAGAATTTATTACGCAGGTTGATTACAGTGACCTGAAGGTCTTTGATATCATTCAAAAGAAAATCCCAAAAAATTCAATGGTTCATTTGGGAAACAGCTCTCCGGTGCGTTATGCACTTATTTGCGAAAAAGCCAAAAACGTGGAATACTTTGGAAACCGAGGCGTCAGCGGAATTGATGGTTCGTTATCAACAGCTGTTGGATTTGCATCCTATTCGGAAAAACTGAATACTGTCATTCTGGGCGACCTTTCGTTTTTCTACGATTCCAACGCGCTGTGGAATAAATACTTGGGCGATAATTTGCGCATCATTGTCATTCACAACGGCGGCGGAAACATTTTCAGCATGATAAAAGGCCCGGGAGAATCGCCGGCGTTCAACGAATTCTTTTTTACAGAAAATAAATTCAGCGCCGAAGGAATGGCGAAAACTTTCGGTCTGGATTATTTCCGGGCTGAAAATGAGGTTGATTTAGAACAACAACTGAAAAAATTCTGGTCACCCGAACAGGAAAAAGCGGCTGTTCTTGAGGTTTTTACTGAAGCTGAAATGAATACTAAAGTTTTCCGCCAGTTATTTAAGGAGGTTAAAATTGCCATTTAGAAAAAATTGGAGCAACAACTCTTTTTCTATATTTTTGAGTAAAATTTACTGCCATGAGAAAATGGGAAAAACATATTGAAGCTAATCCTGAAATTATGTAAGGGAAACCGGTAATTAAAGGAACCCGCATCCCGGTTGATTTGATTCTCGAAAAAATGTCAAACGGATAGAATTTTCAGGAATTTTATAAGGATTATCCGGGTCTAAATAAGGAAGAATTATATGCGTGTTTAAACTATGTTTCTCCTTCGTGAAATTTTGTGTCTTTGAGCCTTAGTGGCCGAAAATATTATGCCACCAGGACACCAAGACACAAAGAATCACAAAAAATTTTAGTGAAATAAAAATACTTACGGACTGCAATGCTTGTTTAATCGTTAACAAAAAAATAATGGACAAAAAACGCAACTGGGAAACCATCAAAGAATATGAAGACATTTTTTTCGATTATTTCGACGGAATTGGAAAAATCACCATTAACCGCGAGCGGTACCGGAATGCGTTCCGGCCAACCACGGTGAATGAAATGAGCGATGCCTTGCGCATTTGCCGCGAAGACCAGCGCATCAATGTGGTGGTGCTCACCGGCGCCGGCGACAAGGCGTTTTGTTCGGGCGGCGACCAAAACGTAAAAGGACACGGTGGCTACATCGATAAAGACGGCATTCCGCGCCTGAATATTCTCGAGGTACAGCGCCAGATTCGCAGTATGCCCAAACCGGTGATTGCCATGGTAAATGGCTATGCTATTGGTGGCGGTCATGTGCTGCATGTGGTTTGCGACATCAGCATTGCCAGCGAAAATGCTATCTTCGGGCAAACCGGCCCCAAAGTAGGCAGTTTCGACGCCGGGCTTGGTTCATCTTATCTGGCCAGCATTGTGGGACAAAAGAAAGCCCGCGAAATCTGGTTCATGTGCCGCCAGTACTCGGCTTCCGAAGCGCTTGAGATGGGACTGGTGAACAAAGTGGTTCCTTTTGACCAACTGGAAGACGAAGTGGTGGCCTGGGCACAAAAAATGCAGGAACACAGTCCGCTGGCCTTGCGCATGCTCAAACTCGGACTGAATGCCGAACTCGACGGACAGGTGGGAATTCAGGAATTTGCGGGGAACGCTACCCTTCTGTATTACCTCACCGAAGAAGCACAGGAAGGCAAACATGCGTTCCTCGAAAAACGCAAACCCGATTTTCAGAAGTATCCAAAGTTTCCCTAAACGAGTGCATTTTGAAATGCAAAACACAATGTTACATTTTTGTAACTTACAATTTTGTAACTTACAACTTAGTTAGCTATATTTGTAACAAAATTGTAACATGGAAACGCCATTTGTTTTTGGAAGGTTGGCCATTAAAAAAAATTTCACCAACAGGGAAGAAGAAAAAAGCAGACTCATCAATAATTTTTTGATGTTGGTTAATACTGCGCTGATTTCACCACGGCGATGGGGAAAATCTTCATTGGTTGAAAAAGCGGCACTCGAAGCCGGAAAATCGGATAAAAATCTCAGGTTTTGCTTTATTGATGCATTTAATGTACGAACAGAAGAACAGTTTTACCAGGCACTTGCAACAGAAGTACTAAAATCCTCGGCTACAAAACTTGAAATGCTGATTGACAATGCAAAAACGTTCATGGGAAAGTTTCTTCCCAAATTATCCTTTAGTCCTGACAATCAAAATGAAGTTTCGCTTAGTCTGGATTGGAATGAAGTGAAAAAACAGCCCGATGACATTTTGAATATGGTAGAAAAAATAGCCGTTGCAAAGGGTTGGAAGTTTGTGGTATGCATCGATGAATTTCAAAATATTGCAACATTTCAAAATCCGGTAGCTTTTCAGAAAAAACTGAGGGCCAACTGGCAAAAACACCAGCACACCGCCTATTGCTTATATGGCAGTAAACGCCACATGTTGATGGATGTTTTCACTGATACTTCCATGCCTTTTTACAAGTTTGGCGACCTGATGTTCCTTGAAAAAATAGAAAAAGAGGATTGGATTAAATTTATTACAGGCCGGTTTAAGGATACAAAAAAATCAATTTCAAAGTCAAATGCAGCTTTGATCGCAGATTTGGCCGAATGTCATCCATACTATGTTCAGCAATTGGCCCAGCAGTGCTGGTTTCGAACCAAAGATGAATGCAGTGAAGAAACGGTTTATGAAGCACATGAAGGGATTGTCGATCAGTTTAGTTTACTTTTTCAATCGAAAACCGAAGAATTGAGCAACTCCCAGGTCAATTTTTTTAAAGCGTTGCTCCACGATGTGACACAATTTAGTTCAAAGGAAACGATGGATAGTTACAACCTGGGAACCTCTGCAAATGTCGTTCGAATAAAAAAGTCCCTGGAAAACAAAGAAATAATCGATATTCGCAGCAATGATATTACGTTACTTGACCCGATGTATAAAAGCTGGCTGAAAACCAGATATTTTAAAATGCAATAGCTATGGCTGAAGTTAAATCCTGGATAAATGCAGCCCGTCCGCGGACGCTTCCTTTGGCGCTTTCGGGAATTTTTATGGGATGCGGATTGGCGTGGTTTTACGGTGCCATCAACGCAACCGTGAGTGTGCTGGCCATTGTTACCGCTACGCTCATCCAGGTTTTTTCCAATTTTGCCAACGATTACGGTGACAGTCAGAAAGGCACCGACAACCAATTCCGTCTGGGCCCGACCCGCACCGTACAAAGTGGTGAAATCAGCCATATAGAGATGGAAACCGGAATGATTGTAGTTGGCGGGCTCAGTTTTCTAACCGGAATTCTGCTGGTTTTTCTGGGAACCTGGCACATTTCAAAAATTGCCTTTTTTACATTCATTGGATTTGGAATTTTATCTCTGATTGCAGCCTATTTTTACACCGCCGGTAAAAAATCCTACGGCTATATTGGGCTGGGCGATTTGTTCGTTTTCCTGTTTTTTGGATTGCTGCCTGTGCCGGGGGTTTTTTACCTGAATGCCGGATTTTTACCGGCTGAGATTTTTCTGTTGGCTGTTACCATCGGGCTTTTCAGTACCGGTGTTCTGAACCTGAATAACATGCGCGACATCGTTAACGACCGCAACTCCGGAAAAATTACCATTCCGGTGCGGATGGGTGCACAAAAGGCCCGTTTTTACCATTTGTCGATGATTTTGGGCGGATGGATTTTTGCGCTTGTTTTTACACTAAAATATTTTCAATCGATTTGGCAGTTGCTGTTCCTGGTCACACTCCCGTTTTTTGTACTCGATTTGTGGAAGATTTTTCGTATTCAGAATGAAAAAGAACTCGACCCGTTTCTGAAACGGCTGGCACTTTCCACCCTTGCTTTCACTTTGCTTTTTTGTTTCGGATTCATAATTTCAGCCCCATGAAAGCACATTTCAAAAAATACGACCTGCAGTTTAAACGCCCTGCAAAAACTTCGCATGGAGAATACCGAATGCGAACGGTCTGGTTCTTATTTTTAGAAGAAAACGACAAAACCGGAATTGGAGAATGTGCCCCGTTGCCCGGCCTCAGCACCGAAACTCCAGAAGAAGTGGAAACGCTCCTGAAAAAAATTTGCACCAATCCGGCTTATTTTGTTGAAAATCCCATTGAAACTCAAAATATTTCTTCTGTTCGTTTTGCCTTCGAAACCGCCTTGCCGGATTTGCAAAACGGAGGCCGCCAGATTCTTTTTTCTTCTGATTTTTCTGAAGGGAAAAAGGGAATCCCCATCAACGGGTTAGTTTGGATGGGTGAAGCAGATTTTATGTTGCAGCAGATTCAGGAAAAAATTGAAGCCGGTTTTCACTGTATCAAACTAAAAATTGGCAGTCTCAATTTCGAAAAGGAACTGGAGATTCTCGGCAGCATTCGGGGAAAATACGATGCAGGGCAGATTACTTTACGGGTGGATGCCAACGGCGCTTTCAAACCAAATGAAGCGCTGGAAAAATTGCAGCGGTTGGCACCATTCGATATCCATTCCGTTGAACAACCCATCACTGCAGGACAGTGGAATGAGATGGCTGCGGTTTGCAAAGAATCACCCATTCCGGTAGCGCTCGATGAAGAACTGATTGGTATTTATTCCAACAATGAAAAAGAAAAACTACTCGATGCCATTCAACCGCAGTTCCTTGTTTTAAAACCCAGTCTGCACGGCGGGTTTTCAGGTTGTAACGAATGGATTGAACTGGCAGAAAAGCGTTCAATTGGCTGGTGGGTTACTTCCTATCTGGAATCAAATATCGGGCTGAATGCCATTGCACAGTGGACTTTTAACAAAAATGCGCAAGGGTACCAGGGACTGGGAACAGGCGGTCTGTTTACCAACAACATCTTATCTCCGTTGGAAATCAGAGGCGAAGAATTGTTGTTTAATCCTGAGAAAAATTTTGAATTTCCTAAAAAAATTTTTACGACATGAACTTGTTTCCGGAACATATCAAACTGTTGGGTGAAAAAGTTTTGGTGGATGAATTTATCCAAAGAAATTACACCACAGAACCGGAAAAAGAACTGGCCGGTTTTCTGAAAGAATGGAATTTAAAGGAAGATTTTATTGAAGTGAAAACTTCGGGAAGTACCGGTACGCCCAAAATCATCCGGTTAAAAAAAGAGTTTGTGGCCGAAAGTGCACAGCGAACCCTTCATTCTTTTCAACTTAAAAAAAACGACCGGATTTTACACTGTCTTCCGATAAAATACATTGCCGGAAAACTGATGGTAGTCCGCGCTCTGTTAGGTGAACTCAACCTGCATTTAGTAGAGCCTTCCACCGATTTTGCTTTTTTGAAAATGGAAAGGTTCCGGTTTGCAGCAATGGTTCCCAACCAGGTTGCCAAAATTTTGAAAGCAGAATCAAAACCGGGAGAGTTGCTGGAGAGTATTGAAAAACTGCTGATTGGCGGTTCGGCTGTTCCTTATTTTCTGGAAAAACGGCTTCAAAATCTGAAAACCGCTTGTTACTCCAGTTACGCCATGACTGAAACCGCCACGCACATTGCGTTGCGAAAAATTAACGGTGCCGATGCTGACGGCTGGTATCATTGCCTGGAAAAAGTCAAGGTAAATTTATCTGCTGAAGGCTGCCTGCAGATTTTTATGCCCGGACAGACCGAACAGCCACTGCAAACCACCGACTTAGCGGAACTGAAAGATGAAAAAACCTTCCGGATTCTGGGCCGCAGCGACAATGTAATTATTTCCGGCGGCATCAAATTTTCACCCGAGCAAATAGAGAAAAAACTGGAACCGTTTATTTCAGAGCCGTTTTTGATTTCATCCCTGCCGCATGAATCGCTGGGAGAACAATTGGTGTTGTTAGTGGAAGGGGAAAAATCCGATGAATACGCAAAGAGGTTACAGGAAATTTGCCGGCAAAACCTTGGCAGGTACGAACAACCCCGGGAAATTCTATTTGTTTCAGAGATTCCTAAAACTGAAAACGGAAAGCCCGACAGGAAATGTATTAAATTTTGAAGTGCAAATTTTTATTTGGTTGTGTAAAAAAATGAAATAAAAAAACCGCTCCTTAAGTGCAGGAACGGCTTGGGAATTTCTTCTGCGAAAAAGAATATGAACAGCTAATTTGAGTTTTCCAGTTTAATTTTTACCTGGTTTTCTTTTCCATTTAATTGCAAAGTTTCTACAGAACTTTTATATGAAATGTAGTTGGCAACCAGTTTGTATTCACCGGGCTTAACGTTGTCGAAAGTGAATTTGCCATCGAAATCGGTGTATGCTTTTGTTTTGGTACCTTCTATTTTTACTTCAACGCCTACTAAAAGTTCTCCTGATGTGGAATCGAAAACGGTTCCCGAGAGAGCAACAGATGCAGTGTTATCGGAATTTACGGCTGATTTTCCTTCTTTTTCATTTGCAGTAACTGCTACTGCAAGCATAATTGATAAAAAGCCAATAATTAATTTTTTCATTTTACAGGAATTTAAAATAATTCAGTGTAAAAGTACGCCTGGGTCATTAAATGGCGGTTAAGGAAATATTACAGTTTTGTTACATTTTTTGTGGTTAGTATTTTCTTTCATTTACAAGGTTTCCGGCGCCGTCGTAACTCTTCCAGGTTCCGGTTTTTTGTCCGTTGGTGTATTGGAGTTCATAAAGCAGTTTTCCCTGGTCATTCCAGATAATCCACTTGCCGTGTTTCTGACCATTCTTGTAACGGGCCACAGAAACAAGGACATTATCGCTGTTGAACATTTCCCATTTGCCGTGCATCAGGTTATTTTTATAGGAGCGGATTTCGTTCAGCCGGCCGTTTTCAAAATAAATTTTTACTTTTCCGTGCTTTTTTCCCTCTTTTACTTTCATCTCCATCTTCACCTGCCCATTATCGTACAAAGTACTGTACGACCCGGAATAGAGTTCATTGCTTTTGTAATAAAGGCCATCAATTTCCTGGATTTCCTGTGCGTTTGTTCCCTGAAGGAACAATATGGCCATTCCTAAAACCAACAAAATTCTGTTCATTTGTATTTTTTAAAGTATTCTTAATCTTCAAAATAACTGTTTTTTAACGGAAGTTCAGGTAAAAGTACCATTAAATAAAGTCTGCCAGTGATATTTTAAACCTGTATTTTCCAAAGTCAAATTTAACGATTATCCGCCATTTGTTGTTTTAAAAAGGCCCCGGGCTTTCGCCCAAGGCCTTGAAGCTGGTAAAATTACCAACTTAAACACTGCATCGTATATCTTTTTTAATGTTCAAAACACATACTTTTTATTGGGCAACCATTTTAAGTGTATGTATTTCATTCTCAACTGCAATTTTACCAAAGTACATACCCTTGGGTAATTCGCGGGCATTGAAATTGAACTGGTGAGTTCCCCGGAAAAGTTTTCCGTTGTAAACTTCTTTTACCAAAGTTCCTGCAAGATTGAATACCATAATTTTTACCGGAGCATCATTGGTTAAAGTGAGTTCGATATTGGTGGAACCGTTAAACGGGTTCGGATAGTTTTTAACCTCAAACTGGTTGTTTCGTGCTTTAATTTGCGATGAAGATGTAGTCATCCAGCACGACGCATTAAAAACCGGTGAACCGGACTGAGGCTGAAAGTTTGGATTTTCGGGATTGAACGGGTCCGCAATCATGGCATCGGTCATATTTCCAAGCACCCTGTTTTTACGTTCAGTTGCCAGGAACCACTCTTCGAGCTGTGCGGCTGATAATACGGAGTTATCTGTCATAAATTTTTCGCCGAAAATTCCGCCAATAAATGTATTTCGGACAGTCATTTCGCCCGACTGAGCGGCACCGTGCGTTCCTGAAGATTCGAAACGCAGTCCGCGTCCCCAGCCCAGCCAAAGCGAGTTGTAGGAAGAAATGCGGCTGTTTCTGCGGATACGCATGGCAGCGCCGTCCTGGTGGTTTTTAGGTAGTGCATTATAAGTAGCCTGATCTTTGGCAGCGCCAAATCCGCTGATGTTGCTGAAAATGGCTTTGGTAATGGGAGTGGTTGGACTGCCGTCGCGGTCGTTGTCCGATTCAAAACCGTTTGCGGTGTCGGTGTCCACAATTTCCGGGTCGCGCAAAATTACACCAAACTGTACCATCCCGCTGAAACCGTTATCCGTGTCGAAATCGTCGTCTTCTGTTTTGTATGAAATGAGGTACCTGGCATTTACTGTTCCGCCAAACCATTCAAACCCATCGTCGCCCGAGTAGGAAACCTGGATATATTCGAGGCGAGTTTTATTTCCTACCGAATTAAGGGTCAATCCGTTTACTTCGCTGTCGGTAGCAACTTCGTAACCGGGAAATTCGATACGGGCATACGCAAAAACGCCGGAATTGTCATCGGGGTCGTTTCCACCGTAGGGAGAACCGATTCCGCCTTCTGCAATGCCTTCTCCACCGGGAAGGTTATTCGGAGCATTTCCGTTGATTACCACACCGGCCCAGTCGGATGTCCCGCGGAACCCGGCGCCTTGCATCGAAGTGAATACAATGGGTTTGTCGGGAGTACCAACAGCCATAATTTTTGCACCGCGTTCAACTGAAAGCACACTTTTTTCAGTTCCGCGGATAATGGTTCCGGGTTCGATGGTAAGGGTTGCGCCACCATCAACATATACCCAGCCGTCGAGTTTTATAACTCCCGACCATGTTTCGTCGGTTGTGATGTGTGTACCACCAGCACGTGTGAACTGTCCGTTACCTTTTGTAACGGTGGGTTCCGGGTAATCTGCATTTACCGGGTCCCATTCGGCCCAACCTACTGTCCAGTCAATAACGCCGTCGAAGGCGCCTACATAACTTACTTTTTCAAAAAATGAATGATTGATGGAATTTGGTTCATCTTCTTTGTACCAGTAGGAAGCTTGGAAAACCGGTGAACCCGCCATTGGCTGGAAGTTTGGACTTTCGGGGTTAAACGGGTCTGCAATCATGGCATCGGCCATATTTTCGAGTACCCTGTTTTTGCGTTCTGTTGCCAGGAACCATTCTTCGAGTTGGGCGGCTGAAAGCACAGAGTTATCTGTCATAAATTTTTCGCCGAAAATTCCGCCAATAAATGTATTTCGGACAGTCATTTCGCCCGACTGAGCGGCACCGTGCGTTCCTGAAGATTCGAAACGCAGTCCGCGTCCCCAGCCCAGCCAAAGCGAGTTGTAGGAAGAAATGCGGCTGTTTCTGCGGATACGCATGGCAGCGCCGTCCTGGTGGTTTTTAGGTAGTGCATTATAAGTAGCCTGATCTTTGGCAGCGCCAAATCCGCTGATGTTGCTGAAAATGGCTTTGGTAATGGGAGTGGTTGGACTGCCGTCGCGGTCGTTGTCCGATTCAAAACCGTTTGCGGTGTCGGTGTCCACAATTTCCGGGTCGCGCAAAATTACACCAAACTGTACCATCCCGCTGAAACCGTTATCCGTGTCGAAATCGTCGTCTTCTGTTTTGTATGAAATGAGGTACCTGGCATTTACTGTTCCGCCAAACCATTCAAACCCATCGTCGCCCGAGTAGGAAACCTGGATATATTCGAGGCGAGTTTTATTTCCTACCGAATTAAGGGTCAATCCGTTTACTTCGCTGTCGGTAGCAACTTCGTAACCGGGAAATTCGATACGGGCATACGCAAAAACGCCGGAATTGTCATCGGGGTCGTTTCCACCGTAGGGAGAACCGATTCCGCCTTCTGCAATGCCTTCTCCACCGGGAAGGTTATTCGGAGCATTTCCGTTGATTACCACACCGGCCCAGTCGGATGTCCCGCGGAACCCGGCGCCTTGCATCGAAGTGAATACAATGGGTTTGTCGGGAGTACCAACAGCCATAATTTTTGCACCGCGTTCAACTGAAAGCACACTTTTTTCAGTTCCGCGGATAATGGTTCCGGGTTCGATGGTAAGGGTTGCGCCACCATCAACATATACCCAGCCGTCGAGTTTTATAACTCCCGACCATGTTTCGTCGGTTGTGATGTGTGTACCACCAGCACGTGTGAACTGTCCGTTACCTTTTGTAACGGTGGGTTCCGGGTAATCTGCATTTACCGGGTCCCATTCGGCCCAGCCTTCTGTCCAGTCAATAACGCCGTCGAAGGCGCCTACATAGCTTACTTTTTTAAAAAAGTTGTCATCAATTGATTGCGCCGATATTCCGGCTGCAATCATTAATCCGGCAACGAGAAAGAGTAAATTTTTTTTCATTGTTTTCATTTTTAAATTAAAAAATATTAAAGTATCCATGTCAGGCTAATTGAAAATTGCCTGTTTGGGATGTATTTCAATGCATAACCGATTTTATCTTCATCAGGACCGTGATATTGAACATTTCGGATTGGTTCGTTCAAAATATCCTTTACACCTCCTTTAATCTGAAGCTTTTCGCCAATTCCTTTCTGGAGGGTAAGGTCAAGTGAGTTTCTCGATAATTCCCATGTATGGGGATTATTGGGCGTACCTACATAGGCTATTCGTTTTCCAACATTATTGTAATTAATGCTGGCTGTCCACCTGGTTTCAGTGTTGTTGTAAAACAGACCAAGGTTGACAATATAAGGAGACTGCCCCTGCATAATGCGGACACTGTCGCGTGCGAAACCCTGCTTTTCGGTATTAATTTCACTTTTTATCAATGAAGTGTTGAATACAACAGTGAGGTCTTTCATAAACCTGAAAAACCCATAGTGGTCTTCAAAACTCATAAAGCGTTTTCTTACATCCAGTTCAAGACCGGCGCTGTATGCTTTTTCGGTGTTGAATGGTTTGTAATCGAATGTGGAACCTGCCGGAATCTGAAAAAGCTCGATTGGGTTTGTAAAATCTTTGTAAAATGCTGCCAGCGATATCATTTCCCCCAAATCGGGATACCATTCATAACGCAGATCGTAGTTTTTCACATAGGCATTCTGAAGTTCGGGGTTTCCATGCACTACGGCAAACAATTCAAAATCCTGGTAGTCGAAATTCGAGATTTCACGAAATTCTGGACGGTTTACTGTTTGTCCGTAAGATAACCGAAGAAGATTTTTTTCATTGATGTTCCAGCTTAAGTTGGCCGAAAGGAAAATATCTGTCGTGTCGCGGGTTATATCCATATTTTCGGTATCACCTGTTTTTTCAAAAAAATTGGTAATTACCCGGTCGAATTTTTCAACCCTTGCGCCGCCATACAGGTTTATTTTTTTTGTTACCGGAATGTTTAGTGCGAGATACCCGGCCATTAAATTATCGGTTGCGTCGTAACTGTCTTTTGCCCGGGTGTTATCGCGGTATGAAAGTCCGTGCTGGCGGGGAGGAATGCGTTCGTCGAAATAAAAATTTTCTGAGCTGAAAATATCTGAAATGGGCTCGTAGAAAATGTCCGGTGGATTTCTTACAGCTACAACACCAATTAAACGACTGTTCAGCGTTCGTTCTTTTAGTTCATAAAAATAACCCGATTTAACCTGCCAGAATTTTTCGGAGCCAAACAGTGTAAAGTTGTGATCAAAATCAAATTTGGAATTATACACATTTTCGTCCATATCAATCCACATCCGCCCCGCCAGGTAAACATTGGGGATGTTTTGCAGTCTTAAAGCATACGTTCCAAAACGGTCGCTTTCTTCTCTGGTGTTTTGCACATACATTAATCTTTTGTTGTCTGGTTGGTCTTTGCTCGTATAGGAATATCCGAACATCCAGTCGAAATGTGTTTTATCCAGATTAAAGGTTTGTTTTCCGGCCAACTGACCTGAATAAATGAGCCGGCTTTCATACCGCTGGTCGAACATACGCAGCGTTTCCACATTATAATAGTTTACCCCGTCGCGCTGGGATGTATTTTGAGTTCCAATCTGATTCAGAAAATTACGGACTTCGAGTTTTTGGTTTTTCCCGTAAATGAAATTCCAGTTGTGAATAAAACTGATTTTATTTTCCTGTTTCGAACGTAAATCATTAAAATCAAAATTTTCAACAATCCGACTCTGAACTTCGTCCCAGCCCTGAAATTCCCTTCGTTCAACCTGATTATAACTGTATGAACTGTTGTAGTTTAGCGAAGTTATATTTCCCACTGAAATTTTTCCAAGCACAAAACGGCGTTGCAGGTTGGCGGAAAAGCTTTGATCGGGAAGCGGCGTTTTCATGGTTGTTTCCCAGTTGTTGGGGAACAGGTTCGAAAGCCGGGTAATTTCCTGAGTGCGTTCAAGATAAACTTCTGCGTTAGGCCAAACATATAATTCTTTAAATTCCAAATCAGTGGGAATTCCATCCGGAATACTTCTGTAGCCGTTATCGAACCCGAGCCAGTCTGTTTTGCTGCCCTGGTGTGTCTGAAAATCGGGATTTAAGGTTGTATTTTCCGAATACCTGGCGCCATAAGAAAGGCTGAACGTGTTTATATCGGGTGCGCTTTTGGTTTGTACATCAATGGCAGCGCCGGCAAAATCACCTGGCAATTCCGGTGCCGGACTTTTATAAATCAAAATATTGTCAATCAATCCGCTTGGAATGGCATCGAACGAAAAAGCGCGTTTATCGGCCTCGAAACTTGGTGCAGTAGCGTTGTTCAGCATTACTGAGTTGTATCGCTCAATTAATCCGCGCACAATTACAAAACGTCCGTCGGTTATGGTAATTCCCGGAACCCGGCGCACCACTTCGGCAGCATCGGAGTCCTGACTTCTCGAAATTTGCTGTGCAGTAATCCCGCTTACAATAAGGTTTTGGGATTTCAGGTTGGAAAGCATCGACATCTCGGTGTCGGTCCTTCTTGTTGCCACAACCTGAACTTCGCCAATATCTACAGTGGCAGGTTCAAGCTGAACATTTAAAACCGTTTCTTTGCCGGCTTCAATTTCTGCCCGTATTATTTGCGATTCGTAGGAGATAAAAGAAATTACCAGATTGTATGGGCCTGGCGTTAATTCGGGGAGGTTAAAATTACCGTCAAAATCGGTAATTGTTCCGGTGGTCGTTCCCTGTACAATGATGGTTGTTCCAACAAGCGATTCACCCGTTTTTGAGTCGGTGACAGTACCTTTAAGACCTCCTTTTTGCGCAAAACTGAAAAGTGTAAAAAGAATGAATAAAAGACTAAAAATCAAGTTTTTCATAAGAGCTAAACAATTGCAGTGTTTATTTATTTCGGCCCAAATAAACATGCTAATTGTTGCACTGCGATTAATAATTGTTTAAACGCTTGTTACATTTCATTAATAAAACTGTAATTTTTTTTAAAGCCTTTGTTAATCATACATGTAGGAAAGTTTGTAAATGTTGAAATCAAGATTTTACCGGAAAACCCCGGTAATGTTAATTTAAGAATCCCTTTGAAAAAGATTTAAAAATACGGGCGATGAATTTCCCCTCCTTTTTGTCAAGTAGGTGAAAGTCCTGCAATTGCTGGACAGGGGTGGTTGATTTTTAATTTTCCAACCCCGATATAATTTTCCTACTTTTTAGCCAGCGAAAACAAAAATTCTATTCCGCCTTCGGGCCGGTTTCGTACCGAAATTTCGCCTTTGTGTAACTGAACGGCATTTTTAACAATGGCCAAACCCAGGCCGGTACCACCTGTTTCGCGGGTGCGGCCGTGGTCTATACGGTAAAAACGCTCAAAAATCCGGGGCAGGTGTTCTTCGGGAATTCCCGAGCCGGTGTCGGAATAGGAAAAATAGTAGTATTTATCGTCTTCGTGGTAGTTTCGGATAGAAATTGAGATGCCCTCGCCCCCGTAATTGATGGAGTTTTCCGCAAAATTCTGAAAAACGGAAAAGAGCAGCGAGTCGTTTCCGGTAATAACAGTGCCCGATTTTACT
The DNA here is from genome assembly GCA_041686935.1 of Mariniphaga sp. Classification (GTDB taxonomy): domain Bacteria; phylum Bacteroidota; class Bacteroidia; order Bacteroidales; family Prolixibacteraceae; genus Mariniphaga. Next base: position 423,699 of record JAWLCW010000001.1, read on the forward strand.
TCGCTTATAAAAGTGATATTTTTTTCATTCATCCGGTTGGCAAAGTTTTCATACACTTCGTCAATAATTGTTTTTAATTCGATGGTTTTAAACCGAAACAGTTCGCCGGCATCTTCAATATTATTTAGTAGTGAAACATCATTAATTAAATCGGTAAGCCTTTCAGACTGCAGGAAAGTTTTTTCAAGAAAATATTTTTGTTTTTCCTCTGGTACAGGCCAGTTGTTCAGCATGGTTTCAAGATACCCTTTAATGGAAGCAAGCGGGGTTTTTAGTTCGTGCGCAATATTGGATGTGAGTTGTTGTTTCATCAGCCGGCGTTTTTCAAGCCTGGTGATGTCTGAAATCATCACTTCAAAACTGTTGTCAAGGAAGATAATACTTTGAATTTTAAAATATTTCTCTCCGGCTGAAATAATATAGTTCAATTGAGGCAGGGTTTCAGAATTATCAAATTTCTGGTTTTGCTGGTTTTTTTTCAGAAACTTTTTGAGTTTTTTAAATTCCTCCATCTGAAAAATGTCTTCGATGGTTTGAACCGGTTTTTTTGAGATGATGTTGACATATTGTATAAAATGACGATTGGAAAGGGTTTTTTTCAATTGTGGAGAAAAGAAAGCGATTCCTTCGTTTAATGCATTCAGGTGGTTTAGCAGTTTTTCCCTTTCGTTTGACAGCTCATCTTTGGCCTTTTTTAATTTATGATAAATGCGAATAATCTGGCCTCCAATAATTCCCAACTCATTCTCAGGAAAGGACGTATCGGGTTCAACCAGTTCATTTTTTCCGGCTTTAATGGAAAAGTCTTTTAATTTGGTAATGGCATCAGCCATCTTTCCGGTTACCAAAAAAAGGATGGTGCCAATAATTCCAAATACCCCAATAATAAAAAATATAAAAATACTTTCGGCTTCCAGAAAATTTTGAATCTGAACATTGTAAACCACTGCTGTTCGTATAAAATAACGCGGGTATTTTTTTGCATAATAATAGTAATCTTCCAGGGTAGTTTCCGAGTGGCGAATGTTGGCGCCTTTTTGGTTTTGAATGGCTTTTTCAATTTCGGGTCGTTTCAGGTGGTTCTCCATTTGCCTGAAATCTGCCGAACTGTCGAAAAGAACTTCTCCGTTAGCTGAAATAACTGTAATTCGTATGTTTGGCTGAGGAATCAAGGCCTGTATTTCGCCGATACGGTTTAGTTCTTTTTTTTCAATCAGGTTGTTTTGCTCAATAAACCGATAAGTAATTTCGGTAATGTTGTCAAGGGTGTTTTCCAACCGGGCAGTGCGGTATTTTTTTTCGCGCTGGTACTGAAAAGTAAGAATAGCTGCTGTAAAGAGGATAAAAACAACAATGAAATAGAAAAATATTTCGCCTCTGAATGACTTCTTAATCACTTTTCGTTCTTTTATTATTTGTTTTTAAAGCAATAGCCATAACCCGATTTTCCTTTGATATTAATCCCGTATTTTCCTATTTTTTTCCTTAACCGGGCAATGTTTACATCCACATTCCGCTCGGTAACAATCACATCGTCATCCCAAATGCGTTTTAAAATTTCGTCACGACTTATATACTGGTCTATATTGTTCATAAGCAAAACAAGTATTTCAAACTCTTTTCGGGTCAGGCTTACAGTATCTCCGCCAACTGAAATCTCCTTCTGTTTTTGGTTTACTTTTAATTCTTTAAATGTCAGTTCGTTGCTTTCTGACGTCATTTTTACTCCCCGCTTTAAAATAGCTTTAATCCGGGCAACCACTTCTTTAATGGAAAATGGTTTAGGAATATAGTCGTCGGCGCCAACATTAAAGCCGGTTAATACATCGTTTTCCTCTCCTTTTGCTGTAAGAAAAATGATGGGTATCTGCAGATTTTTTTCTTTTCGGATAATATTCGCCGTTTTAAAGCCCGACATTCCGCTCATCATCACATCCAGTAAAATTAAGTCGAACTTTTCAAGTGGTTTTTTAAGGGCATCCTCACCTGAATAAGCCACATCAATTGAATAACCTTCGCTTTCGAGATTAAACTGCAGTATTTCGCATAAATCTTTTTCGTCGTCAACAATCAGTATTTTTTGATTCCCTTCCATAGTTCCCTTTATATTAAGCATTCTCAAAGTTAATGTAAAATTAATTGCAACTTGTTATTAAAAAACGGTTAACGCAAAATGAATTTCACTTAAATAAAAGAACATCAATAACTTTTAAAGATGTTTCCCGCGCTTTTCCTCTTATAAATGGTATAGTTAAAATAAAGTTGTTACAATTCGATTACTAAAATATTAAATGTGATTAATATATATTTGCATCGGGTCCAGATTATTTTTTGTAAAATGAAATTAAAAGAACTCTCTTTATTTTTTCTGCTTTTCCCGTACTTTTTATTTGCTCAGGAGAATGAATTTGTACCTTCAGGCAAACCCTTTGCAACCATATATGCCAATTTCCACAGGGGGTTTACAGGAAGTGCTGTTGACAAGGCAGCCTTTGAACTGGTTCGGGGATATTTGGGCTATGAATATCAGTTCAGCCCTGAGTTTGATGCAAAAATTAATCTTGATGTGGGAAGCCCCGATGATTTGTCGCCCATTTCAAGAATCAGAAGATACGCCTATTTTAAAAATGCTTTTTTGCGCTATAGCCGGGATCAGCTTCAGATTGAATTCGGGCTAATCAGTTTGAAACAGTTTAAACTTCAGGAAGATATTTGGGAACGCAGGTATTTGATGAAAACCATTGCTGATGAACACCGGCTGGGGTCTTCTGCCGATTTGGGTGTGAATTTTCATTATAAATTCCATCAGCTCATCGATGCCGATTTTACCATAATGAACGGCGAAGGTTACAGCAGCCTGCAAATGGACGATGTTTTTAAATACAGCCTGGGCTCCACATTCAGGCTTCCACGCAATTTTACCTCGCGGGTAGTTTACGATATTTCACCCAAGGAAATTTCGGAAACCACCTGGCTGGTTTTTACCTCATACGATTTTTGTGAAAAGTGGAATCTGGCAGCCGAGTTTGTTTACCGGCAGAACAACGCATGGAAAGCCGGCAATGATATTTACGCCTGGTCGTTTTACGGGAAATACAACCTGAATGAAAAATACCAGCTTTTTGCCCGTTACGATAAAATTGAATCGAACATTCTGGAAGGCGAAACATTGCCCTGGCGACTTGCAAACGACGGCACTGCTTTGGTGGCTGGCATTCAGTTCAGGCCCCTCTCCAAAATTACCATGGCTTTAAATTACCACGACTGGTATCCGTGGGCAGCCAATATGGCGGGCGGTGGATTTATTTTTCTCGACCTGGAAGTAAAAATGTAGAAAGCAGAAAAATGACAAACAAAATAGTTGCCTGGATTATTTTAATCTTTCTTTTTGCGGGTTGCCGCAAGAGTGATTATTATGTGGATGACGGCAATAATTATTTTCGCGACTACGGTGAAGGCACGGGAACGGTAACCTGGACCAAAAACAACGAATACATACTGGAAGGATTGGTTTTTGTGAATGACGATCAGGTGCTTACCATTGAACCCGGCACAGTGGTGCGGTTTCGCAGCGGGCAGGCCGAAAATGCCAGCGCACTGATTGTGGCCCGCGGCGGAAAAATTATTGCCAACGGCACTAAAGAAGAGCCCATTATTTTTACTTCGGAAAATGATGATTTGCAAGGCTCGGTACCAAAAGATGCCCGCGGCCTTTGGGGTGGCCTTATAATACTCGGAAACGCCCCCATTAATGTGAGGGGAGGAGAGACCAAAGTAGAAGGGATTCCTTATTTTGAAGAGCGTGCTGTTTTTGGCGGTGGCGACGAGGATGATGATTCGGGAATTTTGCGCTATGTGTCCATCCGTCATGGAGGAACCAACATTGGAGAAGGAAATGAGATAAACGGACTTACCCTGGGCGGGGTTGGAAATAAAACGGTAATTGAATTTGTGGAAGTGATTTCCAATGCCGACGATGGCGTGGAAATATTTGGCGGAACTGTTAATCTGAGAAATATTGTGGTTTCAGGTTGCAGCGACGATGCTTTCGATTACGACCTCGGCTGGAGCGGAAACGGCCAGTTCTGGCTCGGTATTGAAACCGATTTTGTGGGTGATAATTTGATTGAAGCCGGCGGAGGGGAAAACCCGGTTATCGGGTTTCCACACTCGTTGCCCAACATTTACAATGCAACGCTTATTGGAAACGGCCTTACCGGAAACGGTTCGCTGGCCGTTTTCGAGCGGTTTGCCGGCGGTGTTATTGCCAATTCTATTTTAATGAACGATCCCAACGGCATAGTGCTGGAAGTAACCGACGGACGGAACGATAGCTTCAGCCAGTGGAAAAACGGAAAGCTGGATATTCGCAACAACCTGTTTTACAATGTGGTTGCGGGAGAAAACAGGCCACCGTTTAAGTTGAAAGGAGTCTATTCTTCTGAAATGGAAAGCCAATGGTCAGCGTGGTTTTCTAGGGCTCAAAATGAAACCGGTGACCCGGGAATCGACCTGGAATCCGGGAACTTTGTACCAAATCCCAAAATAACCGGCAATTTAAGCGACTACCCCAATTCCTGGTTCCGGCGTGTGAATTTTAAAGGCGCCTTTGGCGAAGACAACTGGATTGATGGGTGGACGCTGTTGAGTGAGTAGTCATTTCAGATTTGCAAAAGAAGATTTCCTGATAAACATGCTGTACAACTGGATGTCTGCAGGAATTTCAAGTTCATCAGGTTGAAGTTCTTCTGCAATTTCATTAAAATAGCAGAGACTCCATCTTCCCTCGCTGTATTCGGCTGCTGAAAAGTGTTCCACCCAGTCGCCACAATTCAGGTACCGAACCGTTTTACCATTCACTGTTGTTTCTTTTTCCTTTGGAACATGCGTGTGGCCACAAACCACAGTTTGGTAACCCTGTGCCACAGCAGCGTCCACAATCTTCGATTCGGCGGCCGAAAGGTTCATTTTATCACGCAGCAATCGGTATTTAATCTTTTTATACAAAATAATTTCATTCTTTCCGAAAAAAAAGAAGTGTGTAGTTTATAGTCGTGTTTACAGCAGAAAGAAATCCTTTTAACACAGCCCCAAGTTTTGCCAGCCTTTTTTTATTATGAACGGTGCTATCGAAAATATCGCCGTGAAGAATCCAGGTTTTTCTTCCCTTCAAATCCAATTCAAGTTGGTTTACAATTTTCAGGTTACCTAGTGTGGAAGGGGCAAATTTTCGCAGAAACTCATCGTGATTTCCCGTGATGTAATAAACCTTCACTCCTTTTTCCATCATTTTTATGATTTCCCGAACCACCTTTAAATGATTTTTAGGAAAATAATTCCGGCTGAAACGCCACGAATCAATGATGTCGCCATTCAAAACAAGGATTTCAGGCAATATGGATTTCAGGTATTTCAGTACTTTTTTGGGTTTGCAGGCATAGGTGGCCAGGTGCAGATCGGAAATAACAGCAACTTCCAATTCTCGTACTTCCATAATTATAAAAATTCGGTTGTACAAAGAACAGAAAATGAAATGAATGAACTGTTGCAAAAAAATTACGGTTTGAATAAATCAAAACCATGTCAGCGTGAGAATTCGATTACATACAACTTAAACAGGTTATTCCAAATCAAGGTTTTACGTGCGGTTTTGGCGAAAATAACCAGCCTGGAAGGCAAAAACTTCTATCAAACAAAAAAGTTTAACCTTCGTGGGCATTACCACAATTCGATTGGCTTTTTTTAACGTTGCTCAGTAATATATTTTCTACCTTTTTGGTTTCAATATTTAATCCCTGCAACAAATAAGATTACAATAACTGTCTGATATTGTATTTATTACAAAGCATATATACAAAGTATAATCATTCAAAAAAAAATAATTCGATAACCAGAAACCCCTCATTTGATATAAATTATTGTAAATCAAAAGCTTATATTTTATATTATTTTTCAGAATGTATGATTTTGGAATGGTTGTATATATAAAGTTTATAAAGTTTTTAATACTAAATGACCTAAATTTATTGAAATGTCCTTTGGCAGAATGATAAAATCAATTCAAAACATATATCAGATGAAACAATTTCTTTTACTTCAAATTTTTCTGTGCTTTTCTGTCTCCCTTTTTGCTCAGGCCGAAAGGGTGGCGGTAGTAGAAAAGGAAGACGGATGGAGGCTTCAGGTAGATGGAGTTCCATTTATGGTGAATGGCATGAACTGGGATTATTTCCCCATTGGCACCAATTTCTCCTACAGTTTATGGAATCAACCCGACGATTTTATTAAAAAGGCACTCGACGATGAAATGTCGCTGCTGAAAAACATGAATGTAAACGCCATTCGTGTTTACACGGGTATCCAGCCCAAATGGATAACCTATATCTATGAAACGTATGGTATTTACACCATGCTCAACCACTCTTTCGGGCGCTACGGACTAACGCTCGATGGAGCATGGGTAGCCAATACGGAATATTCCGACCCCCGCACAAAAGAGCTTCTTCTGAGGGAAGTAACAGAACTGGCGGAGGAATATAAAAATACGCCAGGGCTTTTGTTGTACCTGCTGGGTAACGAAAACAACTACGGTCTTTTCTGGGGTGGGGCCGAAACTGAAGATATTCCGGTTGAAGACCGGGAATCTACTCAACGGGCCAGGTACATGTACAGGCTTTTTAATGAAGCAGCTATTGAGATGAAGACCATTGACCCGGGCCACCCGGTATCCATCTGTAACGGTGACTTACTGTTTCTGGATATTATTGCCGAGGAATGTAAGGACGTGGATATTTTTGGTATAAATGTTTACCGGGGTATGTCGTTTACCGATATGTTCGACAGGGTAAAAAACGAATACGGAAAACCCGTTTTGCTTACCGAATTCGGCTCTGATGCCTTCAACGCCATTACCATGGAGGAGGCCCAGCAGGAACAGGCCATGTATGATGTAGCCAACTGGAAAGAAATCTACGAAAATGCCGCAGGCATCGGGAAAGCCGGCAATTCGCTGGGCGGTTTTACTTTCCAGTTTAGTGATGGCTGGTGGAAATTCGGACAAACCAGAAACCTGGATGTGCACGACACCAATGCATCGTGGGAAAACGGCGGATACGCTTTTGACCACATTCCGGGCGAAAACAACATGAACGAAGAGTGGTTTGGTATCTGCGCTAAAGGACCCACAAATTCCAAAGGGTTTTATCAGTTATTTCCAAGGGCAGCCTACTATGCGCTCAAGGAAGCACACGACCTGAATCCCTATACCGGTGGAACCACTTTGCAAACCATCCAGCAGCACTTCAGCAACATTCTTGTAGTGGAATCGGTTTTAAAAGCCAGAGGCGATAAAGCCGCACTGGAAGGCGAAAAACTGAAAAAAATCAGCCTGAGCAGGTTCAGCGCACAATTTACAACATTTAACACAGGCGGTAGTTTAATCTCTACACCAGAGGAAGCAGCCCCGGGCAGCACAACTTACCCGAATAAACTGGGATTTGACCAGATGCAGTCGTTTTATTTTGGTGTTGAGGCTAATCCTGCCGCAAATTTCAGGGCCAATGCAGAGGTAAACGTTTTGGGAAATGTGGCACAAAATCCCATCGACCAGATTTTTTACGAAAACAGGGGCCGGCCGGTTGAAGTGACCAGCGACGACGGCAATCTGAATATTGAATCGGTAAACAGGGTTCAGGTTTACAGGGCAAGCTATGAATGGAACCACAGAATGTTTAACCTGAATGGTTTTTACCGCACCGGACATTACCACTGGGGATACGAAGGCGATTTTTTTGGTCTTTATCCCGAAGCCAATTACGGGCCCAACATTGACATTTATAACGGTGTGGCGCCCTCAGGTTTTGAAATGGAAGGAAAGAGGTTTTTAAGTGACTTTAAACTGGCATTTGGCCCGCAGCTTTGGTGGGGAGCCAACCCGGCGCTGCTGCTGAAATACAGCAATACCCTGGCAAAGTTCAACTTCACCGGAATTTTTCATGAAGACCTTGCCCAGCTCGGATTGACAGAGAGTTCGTTCGCCATTCCGCAGCCCAAAACCCGGCGGCTCACTTTGCATCTGAACAGGGAGTTTGGAAAACTTGGTGTTGATTTGGGCGGAATATGGGCCGGACAACCTCTCAATGGCAGAGAATTCCAGGTCGTTCGGGGTGAAGAAGGAAATTACACCGTTTATCAGGATGAAATAAAATCGCAGGACAATTTCGGCGGGAAAATAAAACTGACTTACGCAGGTGGCCGGTTCAACTGGTATGCACAATCGGCAGCCATGGGTCTTGTGGCAAATGGCGGCGCCGAGCAAACGCTCACATTCACCGGATGGAAATTGAATGACAGCGGCAGTGGAAACCAATATAATTTTCTGTCAGGGTTTACTTATTTGATTGGCGATTTGCAGATAGCTCCGAACTTTTTGTGGCAAAAACCCATTGAAGGCCCTATTCCCGCTGGCGTTCCTGCCCCCGGAAGGCCGCGCAATATTCTCGACGACCCGTTTGTGGTTCGTGGAAACAGGGAACAGGTTGCCGCAGAAATTCTATTCACTTTCGACCCCACACCCGGCACCTGGATGTATGACTGGGACAGTGACCGGTCGGAAGATGCCGAATTTGCTTTTAACCTGGGTTTTGTTTACCGGCACCTGCCAACCACTCAGGATGCAGCCGTAGGGATTTTACCCGACGGCCGTACCATTTTCGCATTCCCGGGCGCGGCACCGGCCCAGGATTTATGGGAGGTTCACTCCAGAATCATTTCGAAAGTAAACCACGATTTTGGGTTTATTGCCAGTTTATATGCCGGCGATGCACAAGCCAACGGCAGCGACGACCGGCTTATCCGCCGCTATGGAATGGATTTACGCATGATTTACAAGGAGTTGAAACTCATCTCTTTTGCACGGATAAACGACTGGGGTCCGTATGACTACCACCGGGATTATAACCTGACATTCCCGCTTCAGCTTATGGCCGACCTATCAACCTCATTACGCAAACCCGACTGGTTTGACCTGCCGGATACCAACATTGGAATCAGGGCAACATACCGCACTCTCGATAAATATTCTCCGCGCTACTCGCCAATTCAGAAGCTCGGTGAAGGTGGTGAATTGGTTCCCGACCCCGATGCTATCGGATTCGACAACGGCAACGAATGGGAAATAAGAACTTATGTGCGCATAAATATTGGTAAATAAAAAACGCAATAAAATGAATACAAATATTCTTGTCAAACTAAAAAAATATATCCCTGCCGGCATCGTGATGATGCTGTTGATGGGGTGCGAGCGCGAACTCGACGAATTGAAACCTGTCACATTTCCCGATAATCCGGAAGTGTTTATTGATGGTTTCAGTGCAGGATTGAATTATGCCGCTTTTGGTGGCTCGCTGCCTACCGCTTTCGATGTGGACACCAGGGAAACCTGGAACAATTCAAAAGCTTCCATGCGGTTTGATGTGCCCAACGCAGGAGACCCGGAGGGAGCTTATGCCGGTGGTGTTTTTTTCACCGATGCGGGCAGAGACCTTTCGGATTATAATGCTTTAACTTTTTGGGCAAAAGCATCCCAATCTGCCGTTCTCGACCTGGTTGGGTTCGGAAACGACCTTGGTCCCTCGAAATACCAGGTAACTATTTCGGGATTGAGTGTGAGTACAAGCTGGAAAAAATACATCATCCCCATTCCCGACCCATCAAGATTAGCTGCCGAACGCGGGATGTTTTTCTACTCTGTTGGGCCCGTTGATGGCAAAGGTTATTCATTCTGGATTGATGAATTGAAGTTTGAAAAGCTGGGAACCATTGCCCATCCGCAGTTTGGAATCCTGAGCGGCCAAAACCAGGTGGAAACAGCATTTATAGGCGTTTCCAAAACAATCAGCGGATTGACTTCAATTTTCAACATGCCAACGGGCATCAACCAGGAAATAAATATTGCACCTGCCTATTTTGAGTTTGAATCATCCAACCCGGCTGTTGCTTCTGTTGATGCAACAGGCCACGTGATGGTTACGGGAGGTCCGGGCGATGCCACAATTACCGCATCAGTTGGAGGTGAAACAGTTGGCGGTTCTCTGACTGTTCAGTCGCAGGGTGAATATCAACATGCTCCAGACCCCACACAACCGGCAGAGAATGTCATTTCCATTTTCAGTAATGCCTATCCCAATGTCCCCGTAAATTATTACAACGGATACTGGCAGCCTTATCAAACTACGGGCTCTGCAGATTTTGAAGTAACCGGAGACCATGTGCTGCATTACACCGATTTCAATTTTGTAGGCATCGAATTCAGCTCCCCAACCATCAATGCTTCTGCAATGACGCATTTACATATAGATATTTTTATTCCGAATGTTTTGACAACCAACGCACTTTTAAGTATTGAAGTAGTGGACTTTGGTGCTGAGGTTAGCGGAACGGTCACGAAGACCATTACACCGGCGCAGTCGCAGCAATGGGTGAGTCTGGATATTCCCTTTTCAGAATTAAGTGGTTTGAGCTCAAGAACAAATCTTGCCCAAATCATTTTTGTGGATGTAAACAACAACATTGCAAATTTTTACGCCGACAACATTTATTTTTACAATGAAGCAACTACGCCTTCAGTTCCGGCAACAGCCGCACCTGCACCCACACACAGCGCTGCCAATGTAATCAGTGTTTTCAGCGATGCCTACACCCAAATTGCCGGAACAAATGTTAATCCGGGCTGGGGACAGGCTACCGTTACTGAGATAGTGCAGGTTCAGGGAAATAACACCCTGAAAATGGCCGGTCTAAATTATCAGGGAATTGAATTGGGCAGCAGCCAGGATGTTTCAGAAATGCAATTTTTGCACCTCGATTTCTGGACATCCAACTCAACTGCGCTCAGTGTTTATCTGATAAGTCCGGGACCTGTTGAAACCGGATATACTTTAACGGTTCCAACTTCAGGCTGGACCAGCATCGACATTCCGTTGTCCTCATTTTCTCCGGTAGATTTAACCGATGTCATTCAACTCAAATTCGACGGGAATGGCGACATCTACCTGGACAACATTTACTTCAGAAAAAATTAAAATATAATACAAATGAATACAACAGTAATATTCAAAAGAATCCGCATCCCATTCATTCTGGCGGCATTGATGGCCTTTTTTTCGGGGTGCGAACGGGACGACTTCCAAAAGCTGGAGGAACGAAACTGGCAGTTAACCTGGAGCGATAATTTTGACGGTCCTGCCGGACAGTTGCCCGATGCCACAAAATGGACGTTCGACATTGGCACCGGCGACGGCGGCTGGGGTAATGCCGAATTGCAAAGTTACACCAACAGCCCCGAAAATGTTTCGCTCGATGGCGACGGGAACCTGGTGATTACCGCCATTCAGAGCGGTAACCGCTTTACTTCGGCGCGCATCAAAACGCAGGGTTTGTTTACACAAAAGTACGGCCGTTTCGAAGCTCGCATGAAAACTCCTTACGGTCCCGGTTTGTGGCCCGCATTCTGGATGCTGGGCGAAAACATCGAAACCGTTGGCTGGCCGCAGTGTGGCGAAATCGACATCATGGAACTAAGGGGACAGGAGCCGCACATCATTCATGGCACCATTCACGGCCCGGGATATTCAGGCGGAAATCCCATTACTAAAAAGTATGGTCTGGCCAACAGCCGTTACGATACCGAATTTCACATTTTCGCCGTGGAATGGTTCGAAGACCGGATTGATTTTTTTGTAGATGATTACCTGTATCAGCGCATCGAACGCCAAGATGTTCCTGGCGAATGGGTGTACAACCAGCCATTTTTCATTTTGCTGAATGTGGCGGTTGGCGGCAATTACGTGGGATTTCCCACAGCCGACACCCCTTTCCCGCAAAAAATGATTATTGACTATGTAAAAGTCTATCAGGAAACGAATTAAGAATAGCATTCACTTTAAAATCATATTTTTTCGACCAATGAACAAAGTATATTCGGAAAGCGAAAAGCATGTTGCAGAGAAAAAAGTTGAAATGGAGGTAGTTGAACTTAAAAATGAAAGCTATTTCAAAATTTCGAACCACGATGCAATGCGTCCCTTTTTTATGAGCATCGTCAGCGACTCGAATCACTGGATGTTTATTTCAAGCAACGGCGGATTGTCTGCCGGGCGCAAAAATCCTGAATATGCTTTGTTCCCTTATTATACCGACGATAAAATTACTGAATCGGCCGATATTACCGGAAGCAAAACAATTTTTCGTATCCGGCAAGGGAGCGAAACTCATATTTGGGAACCTTTTTCCGAACGGTTTACCGGGAAATATTCAATCAGCCGGAACCTTTACAAAAGCATTTACGGCAATAAAATTGTTTTCGAAGAAATCAACCACGATTTAGGTCTAACCTTCAGCTACCAGTGGAATTCATCGAAGATTTTTGGGTTTGTCAGAAATGCCTGGTTAAAAAACACTTCGGGCGACGATTACGAAATTACGCTGCTGGATGGAATCCAGAACATTATGCCTTTTGGCGTTCCGAGCGATTTGCAGCGTTCAACCAGCAACCTGGTGGATGCCTACAAACGAAGCGAATTGGAGCCGGAATCAGGCGTTGGAATTTATGCCCTCAGCGCTATTATTGTTGACAAAGCCGAACCCAGCGAAGCGTTGAAAGCCAATGTCGCCTGGTCGTTGGGGCTGGAAAACCCGAAACACCTGCTTTCCTCTCTGCAACTTGATAACTTCAGAAAAAACAGGGAAATTGCTGATGAAGTGGATATTAAGGGAGAAAAAGGAGCTTTTTTTGTTTGTAAAGAAATTTCCCTCCCGTCTCAAAGTGAAAAGACCTGGAAAATCGTTGCCAATGTCAATCAGAATCATGCACAAGTCATAAGCCTTTGTCAAAGCATAAAGGGAAAAAATAACCTTGACGCACAAATTCAAACCGATATTGATTCGGGTACAGAAAAACTGATTCAACTGGTGGCAAGCTCCGACGGATTGCAATTCACGGCCGACAAACTGAACGACGCACGTCATTTTTCGAACGTGCTGTTCAACATTATGCGTGGGGGAATTTTTGATGATAACTACCAGATTAAAAAAGCGGATTTTTTAGAATACCTGGCCAAAGCCAATAAAAATGTTGTAGCCGAAAACCGGGATTTCACGGAAAAACTTCCAACTGTATTTAGACTTTCAGAATTAAAAACGCTTTTAACAAACCTTGAAAATGCTGATTTAATAAGGCTTTCGGCAGAATACCTGCCCCTGAAATTCAGCCGCAGGCACGGCGACCCGAGCCGCCCCTGGAACTATTTTACCATCAATATTCAAAATGAAAACGATGGCTCCGAAATTCTGGATTATGAAGGAAACTGGCGCGATATATTTCAAAACTGGGAGGCATTGGCGCATTCATATCCCGAATTTATTACCGGTATGATTTTCAAGTTTCTGAATGCCTCAACGTTCGATGGGTACAATCCATACCGGGTAACCAAAGACGGTTTTGACTGGGAAACCATCGAACCTGAAAATCCGTGGTCGTATATCGGGTATTGGGGCGACCACCAGATAATTTATTTACAGAAGTTTTTCGAAATCATTGAAAAATATTACCCCGGCACCTTACAATCGTTTTTCGACAAAGAATGGTTTGTTTACGCTGCTGTTCCATATAGAATAAAACCATACAGCCAGTTGCTAGAAAATCCGAAAGACACCATTGAATTTGACCATGCATGGGATGCTTCCATTAGAAAACAGCGCGATTCCATTGGGGCCGATGGCGCATTGCTTGCCACTGACAACCAGGAAATCTACCATGTGAATTTCATTGAAAAAGTGTTGGCCACTGTGCTTTCAAAAATGTCCAATTTTATTTCCGAAGGCGGCATCTGGATGAACACACAGCGCCCGGAATGGAACGACGCCAACAATGCACTGGTAGGAAACGGAGTTTCGATGGTAACGCTTTACTATTTGCACCGGTTTTTTAAATTTTTCCGCGACATACTGGAAATGTGCGAAATGGAGAATGTAACAATTTCAGCAGAATTGAATGTATTTTACCAGTCCGTTCAAAATACGTTGGCAGAATTCAGTTCGCTGCTGACAGAAAAAATTGGCGATAAAGACCGGAAAATTATTCTGGTCCACCTCGGACAGACCGCTTCTGAGTACCGGAAACACATTTACCAAAACGGATTTGAAGGCACAAAAGAAGAAATCTCAGTAACAGAGCTGAAATTTTTTACCCGGGTTTGCCTCAATTTTTTGGAACATTCCATCCGAGCCAACCAGCGTACCGATAATCTTTTCCACGCCTATAATTTAATGACTGCAACAGACACCGAAGTTTCTGTTTCGCACCTTTCGGAAATGCTCGAAGGGCAGGTGGCCGTTTTAAGTTCGGGATATTTATCTTCTGAACAAGCACTTGAGGTACTGGATGCACTAAAAAGTAGCGCTCTTTTCCGCAAAGACCAGTACAGCTACATTCTCTATCCCAACAAAAATTTGCCCCGTTTCCTCGAAAAGAACAACATTCCGCCCGATAGCGCTCAGAAATCAGAATTGATTAAAAAACTGGTTTCCGATGGGAATAAAGAAATTGTTGACCTGGACATTCAGGGCGGATTGCATTTCAACGGAAATTTCAAAAACGCGGGCGACCTGAAAACGGCCTTAAGCAAATTATCAGCGAGCACTTATAGCGAACTCGTTCAGCAAGACCGAGAGATGGTGCTGGATATTTTTGAGGAAGTCTTTAATCACAAAGCTTTTACCGGTAGGTCGGGTACGTTTTATTCCTACGAAGGACTGGGGTCCATTTACTGGCACATGGTTTCGAAACTGAATCTGGCTGTGCAGGAATGTTGTTTGAAAGCCATTGAAGAAGACGCAGATGAGAAAGTCACCGGCCGCTTGCTGGACCACTATTACGAGATTGAAGCCGGGATTGGTGTACATAAATCGCCTGAATTGTATGGCGCATTTCCCACTGACCCGTATTCGCATACGCCTATGCACAGGGGCGCTCAACAACCCGGCATGACCGGCCAGGTGAAGGAAGATATTTTGGTCAGGTTTGGCGAGCTGGGAATTTTTGTAAAAGAGGGAAAACTGTGTTTCAATCCATTGCTGCTCAGAAATCAGGAATTTCTCAATGAAGAACAAATTTTTGAATACCGGAATTATCAGGGCGATTTCAAAGAAATAAAGCTCTCAGACGGGCAACTGGCGTTTACCTGTTGCCAAACCCCTGTTATCTTTTCACTTTCCGAAACAGACAGCATAACTGTGTATTACACCGATGGAAACAAGGAAGAAATTGCAGGCAAAATCCTGAATCGGGAAATAAGCAGCGAGATATTCAGGAGAACCGGAGCCATTGAAAAATTGGAAGTATCTGTATCAAAAAACATATAGAAAATGAGCGACAATACCGGAAAATTATCAGTAAAGGAAAAAATTGGTTATGGCCTGGGCGATACCGCGTCGCACTTTGTTTGGGACATGGTCGGTTTCTGGATTTTGATTTTTTACACCGATACTTTTGGAATTTCTGCTGCGGCAGCTGGAACGATTATGCTGATTGCCCGTTTCTGGGATATGTTCAGCGACCCGCTGATGGGAATTATTGCCGACCGCACCAACACCCGCTGGGGAAAATTTCGTCCCTATTTGCTTTGGATGGCGCTTCCATACAGCATTTTAGCAGTTCTTACTTTTTCAACACCCGATATTGGCGACACCGGGAAAGTGATTTACGCCGGGGTTACCTATCTGCTGCTTATGACTGTTTTTACGGCCATTAACCTTCCCTATTCTTCGCTGGGAGCTGTAATGACTTCCAACTCGTACGAAAGGGCCGGATTAAATTCCTACCGTTTCATTTTTGCTTTTATCGGACAATTTATTGTTACCGGAACCGCGCTTTACCTGGCCAATTATTTTGGAAAAGGCGACAACGCCAAAGGATATCAATATACGCTGATGCTGTTTGCGGCAATCAGTTTTGTGCTGTTTATGATTACTTTCAAATCTACGAGAGAACGAATTCAGCCACCTTCCAAACAGCAGAAAAATCTGAAACAGGACATTAAAAATCTGTTCAAAAACCGGCCCTGGGTCATTCTGTTTTTTGTGGGAATTATTTCGTTTGTGATGTTTGCCCTGCAAAACCTTTCCATTGCCTATTATTTCAAATATTACATCGGGAATGAAGAAAGCGTGCAACTGTTTAACGTCATTGGCACTGTGGCTTTAATTCTGGGAATTCCTTTCTCAAAACCACTGTCGGAAAGGTTCGGGAAACGAAATGTCTATATGGCAAGTTCCCTTCTATCGGGCCTGTTTTTTATTCTTTTATATCTTCCGGGAAATGAAAACATCTATTCCGTTTACATCCTGAACATTCTGGCCAAATTTACTTACGCACCTGCTGTTCCGCTGCTTTGGACCATGCTTGCTGACACAGCAGACTATTCTGAATGGAAATTTGAACGGAGGGCAACCGGTCTGGTGTTCTCGGCAGCTACTTTCGCACAAAAAGCCGGTTGGGGAATTGGCGGAGCACTGGCCGGCTGGATGCTTGCCCTGTTCCAATTTGTTCCCAATGTCGAGCAAACGGCTTCCTCTATCAATGGCATTAAGCTGATGATATCCGTATTTCCGGGAATTCTGTATATGTCGTGCGCCATTCTGCTCTGGTACTATGCCATTGACCATAAAACGTGTCTTCAGATGGAAACTGAACTGGAGCAGCGAAGAGAAAAACAAAAACAATAGATTATGAAATCAATTTTACCAAATCTGATAATTCTTTTTTTCACCGTATTTCTCATGAGCAGTTGTATGAATTCAAAAAAACTAGAAGTGGAAGTATTTGAAACTTCAGCAAATGGAAATCAGCTTACCCAATTAGTTGAGTTTCCTGCAACAGATACAAGTGTGAAAATTTCCATTCTACCCGGTGAAGAATTCCAGACCATAACCGGATTCGGAGGTTCTTTTACCGAAGCTTCGGCTTATCTTCTCAATCAGGTAAGCAAGGAAAACCGCGAAAAAATTTTGGAAGCCTATTTTGGGGAAACAGGCGCCAGGTACTCATTAACCCGCACACACATGAACTCCAGCGATTTCTCGTTGGGAAATTATTCTTACGCTCCTGTTGAAGGTGATGTAGAACTGGAACATTTCTCCATTGAAGAAGATTTGAACGACATCATACCAATGATTAAAGATGCAATGGCTGTTTCAAAAGACGGTTTCAAACTCATCTCGTCGCCCTGGACGGCCCCGCCGTGGATGAAAGACAACAACGACTGGCGCGGCGGAAAACTGTTGCCGGAATATTACGAAACCTGGGCTTTATTCTTCTCAAAATACCTAGTTGCATATCAAGCTCAAGGAATAGATATTTGGGGTTTCACGGTAGAAAACGAGCCGCTGGGAAACGACAGCAACTGGGAGAGTATGCATTATACGCCGGAGGAAATGACCGAATTCGTAAAAAACCATCTGGGGCCTAAATTGGAAGCTGATGGCCACAATGTGAAAATTTTCGGCTTCGACCAAAACCGCGATAAGCAGTTGAAAATTTGGGTGGATGTGATGTTTGGCGACGAAGAGGCAAAGGATTATTTCGACGGAACGGCTGTGCACTGGTACGCCAGCACCTACGACTATTTTCCCGAAGCGTTGCAATATGCTGTTAACAAAGCGCCCGGTAAGCACCTGATTAACACCGAGGCCTGTATAGATGCACAGGTTCCCCGGTGGAACGACGATGCCTGGTACTGGTCGAAAGAAGCAACCGACTGGGGCTGGGACTGGGCACCCGAAGAACAAAAACACCTGCATCCTAAATACGTTCCGGTGTTCCGGTATGCACGCGATATTATAGGCTGCCTGAACAATGGCGTGGATGGCTGGATAGACTGGAATATGGTGCTCGACAGACAGGGCGGCCCCAACTGGGCAAAAAACTGGTGTGTGGCGCCGGTAATTGTTGACCCGGAGCAGGATGAAGTGTACTTCACGCCATTGTATTACACGCTTGCACATTTCAGCCGGTACGTCAGGCCCGGCGCGGTAAGAATAGGAATTGAAAACACAAGTGAAAGCCTTATGGTAACGGCTGCACGTAATCCCGATGGAAGCATTGCCGTAATTGCTTTCAATCCTGAGGAAGAAACAAAAGGCATTCAACTTAACCTGAACGAAAAATCGGTTGAATTTGCCATTAATGGAAAAGCCATTCAAACAATTCTGATAAAAGAACCATAAAATTTTGAAAATCAATTTATAACTTAAAATCAATAAATTATGTCAAAGTATGTAACACCGCTAAAAGACAGGGTCCCCTTCGGACAAAAAGCAGCTTTTGGTGCCGGTCATTTGGTTAATAACCTGTTGCCCGGTGCGTTAGGTGTTTTCGCTTTCTTTTTACTTACTGCTTTTGGGATGGACCCCTTTCTGGCAGGGTTGCTTGGAGGTTTACCCCGGTTTTTCGATGCCATAACCGACCCCATCATGGGTTATATTACCGATAATACAAAATCGAGGTTTGGCCGCCGAAAGCCCTATATTTTTGTGGGCGCCATTCTCAGCGGTGTTTTGTTTGCCGTTTTGTGGCAACTGAATCCCGATAATTCTCAAAGCTATAACTTCTGGTATTTTCTGATTCTTTCCATGGTGTATCTGCTTGGAAACACCATGTTTTCCACTCCCCTTATCGGATTGGGTTACGAAATGACTTCGGATTACAATGAGCGTACCCGACTGATGGGATTTTCGCAAACACTCGGACAGGTGGCCTGGATGATCGTACCCTGGTTCTGGGTGCTGATTGCCAACCCCAATTTATTCGAAACGCAGGCCATTGGCGTTCGCAGACTGGCCATAATTGTGGGTGCCATTTGTATGATTCTGGGAATGCTGCCTGCCCTGTTTTGTAAAGAAATTGACCAGGCTAACCTCACCAACCGCGACGACCTCACGATAAAAAATATTTTTAAAAGCTTAAAGAGTTTGCTCCACAACATGGTGCTGATTTTTAAAAACGTTTCGTTCGTGCGACTTTGCGGAGCAACGTTTTTGGTTTTCAACGGCTTCCAAATGGTAGCTTCATTCAGTTACTTCATCATTGTTTTTTATATGTTTAACGGAGATTACGGTCTTGCCGGAACCTGGCCGGCCTGGTTCTCAACAATCAGCGCTGTGTTCACTGCATTTTTAATCATCCCGGTAATTACCTGGATGGCAAATAAATGGGGAAAAAGAAAAGCATTCATTTATGCTACCGCCCTTTCCATGGTTGGATACGCTCTGAAATGGTGGGGCTTCAATCCCGAAAATCCATGGCTGATGTTTATGCCCCTACCCCTTATGGTTTTTGGAATTGGCGGGTTGTTTACCCTGATGATGAGCATGACCGCCGATGTGTGCGACCTCGACGAGTTAAACAATGGTATGCCCCGTAAGGAGGGTACCTTTGGAGCCATCTATTGGTGGATGGTGAAACTGGGACAGGGACTAGCCCTTGTTTTAGGCGGTTTGGTGCTGAAACTGGTAGGTTTCGACCAGCTTGCCGCCCAGCAAACCGCCGATACAATTACAAACCTGAGGCTTGCCGATATTATTGTACCTGCATTTACCGCCGGTCTGGCTATATGGGTGATGTGGGGTTACGACCTCACCGAGAAAAAAGCCAGGGAAATTAAAGAAGAATTGGTTAGACGAAGAGGAGAACTTTAAAATGCCTCTTTCTATTGAATCATTGTAGTGTAAATTTTTAATAATCAAAGATATGTC
Source organism: Mariniphaga sp. (assembly GCA_041686935.1). Lineage (GTDB taxonomy): Bacteria > Bacteroidota > Bacteroidia > Bacteroidales > Prolixibacteraceae > Mariniphaga. The sequence continues at coordinate 443,508 of JAWLCW010000001.1, forward strand.
ATTCAGACCAGAACAATTTTTAAACTTCAGGGAATCAAAAAAGTTTGATAAACAGCCTCTTGAAAAAAAATCAGATGAAGATATCAGAAATCTTTTTCTGGAAATTTTGTATGGAGGTGTTCACGGTTTTTGCTTCAGTTTGTACGAAGATGGGCAAAAGCCCGGCGATATCATTTCAGCAGGGCAAATCAGGCGCCGGATGCAGCTCTTAAAACCCTACACCCAATGGGTACGTTCATTTTCGTGTATCGAGGGAAACGAACTGATTCCCAAAATTGCCAAAGAAATGGGAATCAAAACTCTGGTTGGAGCCTGGTTGGGAACCGACGAAGAAAAAAACCGGCAGGAAATTGAAAACCTGATTCAGCTGGCAAAAGACGGTTTTGTGGATATTGCCGCTGTGGGCAACGAAGTGCTTTACAGAAACGATTTGCCGAAAGAAGAACTTCTAGATGTTATCAGGCACGTAAAAAATGAAATTCCGGGTATTCCGGTTGGCTACGTAGATGCTTACTACGAATTTGTGCAGCATCCCGAAATAACCGAACTCTGCGACGTGATTTTATGTAATTGCTATCCATTCTGGGAAGGAACTGATTACAACTATTCGTTACCGCACATGCAGCAAATGTATCAGCAAGCAGTGGACGCTGCAAAGGGAAAAAGGGTGATTATCACAGAAACCGGATGGCCCGGCAGAGGAGAATCGTTGGGGAATGCTGTTCCCTCGCACATCAACGCGCTGAAATATTTCGTCAACACCCAGCTTTGGGCGATTGATGAAAACATTGAGGTTTTCTATTTCTCCTCGTTCGACGAATCGTGGAAAGTTGGAGCCGAAGGCGAAGTGGGCGCCTACTGGGGAATTTGGGACAAAAATGAAAAGCTGAAATTCTAAATGAACACATTTAAAGCGCTAAATATTATTCCGGGAAAAGCGTTGTGCTATTCGGGCTTCCGGCAGGGACAGCAACCGGGCGGGAAAAATCCTTCTTATGATGAGGTAAGGGAAGACCTGTTGCTAATTCATAAACACTGGAAATACCTGCGGCTTTACGATTGCGACCCCCATGCTGAAACGGTTCTGAAAGTCATCAGAAATGAAAAACTGGATTTTAAAGTGATGCAAGGGGCGTTCATCAATGCCGAAATGAATAATTTCAATTGCCCCTGGGGAGGCGGAACCTATTCAGAAGAGGTATTGACGCAAAACTGTTTGAATAACCGTGAAAAAATATCGAGGTTAATTGAACTGGCCAACCAATACCCCGACATCATCTTTTCACTTTCGGTTGGTAACGAAGCCTGCGTTGAATGGACCGACCACTATGTTCCTGAGAAAAAAGTGCTTGAATATGTTAAACAGGCAAGAAAAAATGCAGTTCAACCCGTTACTTTCTGCGAAAATTACGTGCCCTGGCTGTACAAGTTGGGAAAACTTGCTGAAGAAGTGGATTTTATATCCATACATACTTATCCGGTGTGGGAATACAAACACATTGACGAAGCACTGGATTATTCGAAAGAAAACTACTACTCGGTTGCCGGCAAATTTCCGGAAAAAGCGGTGATTATTACCGAAGCTGGCTGGGCAACCAACTCAAACGGAAAGGGAATCAACCCCGAGAATGTAAACGAAGAATATCAGAAAATCTACTACGAAATGCTAATGGACTGGGTGCAGAAAGAAAACATCCTCACCTTTTTCTTTGAAGCATTTGACGAATCATGGAAAGGTTCACCGGAACCTCTGGAACCAGAAAAACACTGGGGATTATTTTATATCGACAGAACACCTAAAATGGCGGTTAAAAATTTATTAAAGACTTAGTGCTTAAAAGTCTATTTTACATGTATTTACAAGAATACATTATTTTATTTATTCACTTTAAAATTTAGTAGTATGAAAAACTTTACGTTTATTTTATTGGTGCTTTTTGCATCCGTAAGTTTTGCACAAAATTCGCCGATTAATTTTGAATCGGACGGTCACGGAGCCGACTGGACATGGACCGTTTTTGAGAATGAAACCAATCCAGCATTGGAAGTTATCGACAACCCGGACAAAAGTGATATCAACACTTCGGATTCGGTTGCCAAATTTACTGCGCTGCAGGCAGGAAATCCTTGGGCAGGAGTCGAATCTGCTCATGGCACAACCGATTTGGGACCATTTGTACTCAATACAACAAACTCCACCATTAAAATTATGGTGTGGAAATCTGTAATTAGTGATGTAGGAATCAAGTTGGTTGCTAACAGCGGCTGGGCACAGGTTGAACTCAAAGTAGCCAACACCAAGGTTAATGAGTGGGAAGAACTCTCTTTTGACTTTTCCGACTATCCAAATCCACCAGAAGCTGAAGGTCAGTATGACCAAATTGTGGTGTTCCCTGATTTCAATCTTGACGGAAGAAGTCAGGATAATATTTCCTATTTCGACAACATTACTTTTAATCCTGCTGAAGTTATTGCTGACGAACCGGCAACTGCTGCACCTGTACCTCCGGCAAGGGATGCCGCAAACGTGGTTTCAGTTTTCAGTAATACCTACACCGATGTGACAGGAACTGATTTTAATCCCGGCTGGGGTCAGTCAACCGTTGTTTCTACAGTGGAAATTGAGGGGAATCAAACTCTAAAATATGCCAATTTAAATTTTCAGGGAACTCAGTTTGCAAGTGCGCTGGATGTATCGGGAATGGATAAACTGCATGTTGACATGTGGACCGCTGAAGCAACTGAAGTGAACATCTTCTGCATCAGTACCGGACCGGTTGAAATGGCCTATTCACTGCCTGTTACACCCAACCAGTGGGAGAGCTACGACATTCCGTTATCGACATTTACCGGAGTTGATTTGGCAGATATTATTCAGTTGAAAGTTACCGGTAACGATGGCTCACCAACCATTTATCTTGACAACATTTATTTTTATAAAGGTGAAGGTACTGTTGTGGAAGGCGGACCAAATGCTCCGATTGATTTCGAGACCGACGGTTTTGGTGCCGACTGGACCTGGAGTGTTTTTGAGAACAGTTCCAACCCGGCACTTGAAATCATTGACAACCCCGATGCCAGCGGAGGTAACACGTCGGCAAAGGTCGCCAAATTTACTGCTCTGCAAACAGGTGCAGCCTGGGCAGGATTTGATTCACAAGAAGGCGATTTGGGAGAGTTCTATTGGGATGAAACCAACAGCATTGTGAAGATAATGGTTTGGAAATCAGTTATCAGCGATGTGGGAATTAAGTTTGATGGGGGTGCAAATCCAAACGACTGGTCAGCTGGTGAAATCAAGGTGGCAAACACTGTGGTCAACCAATGGGAAGAACTGACTTTCGATTTTTCAGATTCGCCAAACCCGCCTGCTGAAATTGGTGGTTTGAAAAGAATTGCCATTTTCCCCGACTTTAATGACAGGGAACAGGACAATGTTATTTATATCGACAACATTACTTTTAATCCTGCTGAGGGTGGTCCAATTGATGAACCTGCCACAGCCGCGCCAACACCTCCTGCAAGGGATGCCGAAAATGTAATTTCTGTTTTCAGCAACGCCTACACCAATGTTGAAGGTACCGATTTCTTTCCGGGATGGGGCCAGACAACTGCAGGGTCCATGGTTGAAATTGAGGGAAATCAAACGTTGAAATACGCCAGTTTCAATTATCAGGGCATGCAGTTTGCGAACGCGCTGAATGTTTCCGGAATGGAAAAACTGCATGTGGACATGTGGACCGCAAATGCTACTGCGGTTAACATCTTCAGCATCAGCACCGGGCCGGTTGAAACATCCTATGCGCTGCCCATAACTGCCGGACAGTGGGTCAGTTACGATATTCCATTGTCGGAATTTGAAGGCGTTGATTTGGCTGATGTTATCCAGTTCAAGTTTGACGGCGGTGATGGCACACCAACCATTTATTTCGATAACCTCTATTTTTACAAACTCCCGACATCGGTTTCAATTCCGGTAAACAATGAGTTTCTTGTTTATCCGAATCCGGTAAAATTGGGTACGTCGGTTCAGTTGAATGCTGTTGCAAAGCAGGTTGATGTTTTCGACATTACCGGAAAATTGATTCAATCAGGCATGAACACTTCTTCTGTTGAAACCGGCGGAATGAACCGTGGAGTCTATTTGATGAGAATTCAATCTGAAAAAGGAAAAATTCAAATTAATAAGCTCATAGTCAATTAAGTTTGGTAATTTCTTAAAAGCCGTCAATTCGTTGGCGGCTTTTTACTCTTTTCTTGCATCTTTTCAGGCTTGTTTTATTCCATTCATTGAAAATTTCAAAAAAATGTCATCAGAATTAATCATTATAATCATCGGTGCTGTTCTCATTCTTGTTGCAGTTGTTGATAGCATAAAAATTAGTGGTACATCCCTGAATTTAGTTGATATCAAAATAAAAATCCCAATGGCTGTATTGGGTATTTTATAGATATTTTATGGTGCTTATGCTTATGGGAGTGCAAACTTACCGGGTCAGATTGAAAAACCGGTACTAGGGGAAAAGGCTGAGGCAGAGCTTCCTGTAAAACGCATCCAGGTTTTGTCGCCGCTCGAAAATGATTCTGTCAACTGCCGGATTTTGACATACGGCGTTTATCCTGAATCTCATGACAAAGATATCTGGGTGCTGTTAAAACCAACTGACAACAGGTATTATCCGCAATCTGACCACACAAATACTTCGTATAAAAGAAACGGTGAATGGCAGGTTATCACCCGGTTTGGCGGCGACAAGGGAGAAAAATATGAAATCATTGTTTATGAAGCAGATTCAGCTGCCTCTCAGTTTTTTAGTGCTACCATTCAAAACTGGAAAGACAGGCTGTCGTACCCCGGTCTGGAACTGGATGAGATTCCGGCAGGAGCCCGGGAGGTTGCCAGATTAAATGTTTTTTTAAAGGAGAATTGCAGAGGGGTATATTAATGGATTAAAATTCATTTTTTACTGGCAGAAAAATTTTGAGACAACTCCAAATACAAGTCGTAAACTGACGGCATTTTTTTCTTATATTGCAAGGTGTTATAAACATCTTTAAACCGATTGATTGAAAAAAACAGCCGTATATCTTATTCTTTTTTTGTGGAGCACTTTAGTGACTTTTGCTCAAATTATTCCTGAAAAAGGTGTACCTCTGCTCGAAAATTTCACACCCCTTCAATACCAAAACAAAGGCAAAATTTGGGAAATAAAAACTGCGCCAAATGGTATGGTTTACATGGCCGCCGACAAAGGGTTGCTGGAATACGACGGAAAAACCTGGAACAGTTTCAAAGGCAGTAACGGTTTTACCCGCTCGGTACTGGTAGTAAACGATTCGATGATTTACACCGGTTCCGATTACGATTTTGGCGTTTGGAAAAAGAACAAGTTTCAGGGTTTCGACTACAGCTCTCTCTATCCTTTTCAGGAAGTGGTGCAGGAAATCAGCGAGGAATTCTGGGATGTTTACCAGCTCGGTGAGGCCATCATTTTTGTTTCATTTCATAATATTTACATTTACCAAAACGAACAGCTTGTAAAAACAGCAGCGCCATCGCGGTTTACAGGTAGTTTTCAAATAAACGGCACCCTGTATCTTGCCGACGAGGAAAATGGGTTGTATGCTTTTAATGATTACTCGCTTCAGCAGGTATTCAATTATCCTGATAATTTGCACCTCGAAATAGCAGGCATTTATGAGAATGAAAACGGACTTGTGGTTGTTACCCGAAACCGGGGACTTTACCAGTTCGTTTCAGGCCGGTTGAGCAGGCTGGAAAATGATTTGTCTGACAATCTGGAAACAGCCAAAGTTTTTAGTTTCGAGCAAATTGGCGAAAAACACCTCGCATTTGGAACCGTGTTGAAAGGTTTATACATCGCTGACTTTGAGGGTAAAATAATCCACCGCATCAACCGGCACAAAGGCTTGCCAAGCAATACGGTGCTGGCTTTGCACTACAGCCGGGCCGGTAAATTATGGCTCGGAATGGATTACGGCGTTTCTTCGCTCGACCTTCAAAATACTTATACCTGGTTTTTTGATTACCGGGGCGATTTTGGAACCGGTTACACTGCCTTGCTGAAAAACGGTGATTTTTATCTCGGCACCAACCAGGGACTTTACCGCTCGGAATGGGAAGGACTGAACAACAACCTGGAGTTTTTTAAGGTGCAGATTATTCCCGAAACCGAAGGCCAGGTGTGGACACTGGAAAATGTGGACAACACCGTGTTTATGGGGCACGACAAAGGATTGTTTGTTGTAAAAGAAAATTCAGTGGAAAAGATTAACGGGCAGGAAGGTGTTTGGACCATTCTTCCATATAAAGATTTTTTGCTGACTGGAAATTACAACGGCATTTCCATTTATCAGAAACAAGAAAATCAATGGAGCTACCTGAAAAAAATGGAACTTATTCTGGGGTCGTGTAATCAACTGCTCATTGAAAAAGAGAACATCCTTTGGGTGAACATTCCAAACTTCGGACTAATCAGGGCAGTGTTAAACGAAGAGTTGAACCCGGCAGAGCGCATCATTTTTCCTGAAGTAGATTTTGAAGGAAACGATGCTTTCCTTTTTAAAAATGAAGATGGAATTCAGGTGCTGACCGATAATTTTCAATACACGTTTAACGCCACCGAAAAAGAATTTCTGCAAGTTCCGCAATCAAGGGAAACTCCCGGATTGAAAGGTGTTCTGCCTGGTATTTATAAGTCTGTTATACTGAATTCCAATTATGAATTTTACCCGGTGTACAATGGTTTTGCACTAAAATATTTACAGATCAATGAGTTTTCCGAACCTCAGGATTACACACTGACGATTCGAAAAATTAAAGCCTTCAGAAACCGGGAAGAAAAGTTAATTTCTCCCGGTGCAGAAGTTCCTTTTCCGTTCAATAATTTTCGAATTGAATGTATTGTTCCCAACCAGGAAAACGTTCTGTACCAATACAAATTAAATGATGAAACGGAATGGAGCGACTGGATTCCGGAAAATACATTCGATTTTGTTGGCCTTTCACCCGGCGAACACGAAATCCGGTTCCGCGCATCGGTTCAGGGTGAAATGACCGGTGAACAATCCGTTTTACTGAACATCACTCCACCCTTGTACCGAACCTGGTACGCATATCTTTTTTATGTACTGTTCATTTTATCAATAATATTTGTAATTCGGGCACGGCACATAAAAGCGCTGAAAAAACAAAAGCACAAAATGCTGCTAAAAGAGCAAAACGCCTTGCGTAAACTGGCAGAAAAACACCGGCAGAAACTTCAGCAAATTGAACAGGAACGGCTGCAGGCAGAGTACGACCAGTTAAAGCAACAATTGAAAAGTAAAACCATTGAGCTGGCTACCAAAGCCAGAGACAATGAAGAAAAAAACCGACTGATACTTTCGCTAAAAGAGACATGTGAAAAGGCTCAAAAAAATCCTTCCATCACCAAACTTAAACTGGCTGAAATGTCGCGCACACTGGACTCTTATTTAAATGTGGAAGACAATACTTTTGAAATTCAGATAGACGAGCTGCACCAGGATTTTTTCAAAAAACTGAAGGAAAAATTTCCGGGATTGTCGGGAAACGATTTGCGATGGTGCGCTTACCTGAAAATCGGACTCAACTCCAAAGAAATTGCCGACATTCTGAACATCCAGCCATCCAGCGCGTATATCAGCCGGTCGCGGCTTAGAAAAAAACTCAACCTGCAAACAGATGAAGATTTGTATAACTTTTTGAATAAAATCTAACTCCGTAAATGCTCTGAATCACATTTTTTCCGGCTGCTGTAAGTATAACAGTTCAGGACCATAAAAGCCTCTTAATCTGTGATTTAGTAAGTGCTGCTTTTATTGCTTAACCACTACCATTTTTTGTGAGTTTCCATTTTTGAAAGTTGCCCTCAGAATTGCAGAGCCGGGCAAACCTTCAAGGTTTAACACTGAGCTTTTCTGATTTTGAATTGATTTTTCAACTATCAGTTTTCCAGTCAAATCAAAAACTTCAAGCCTGTAAATTGCTTCTTCGGATGTGATACGGATTTTATCATGAAACGGGTTTGGCCATACTTTCAGATCCGGTTGGTTTGCTATTTGGTCAGTTATTCCTGTCGAAGTTTTTTATACACCCGTACATAATCAATTTCCATAGTTGCTTCAGTAAGGTTTGGGTCTATTCCCTTTTGACCGCCCCAGTTTCCGCCAATGGCAATGTTCATTATAAGGTGAAAACTTTTATCGAACGGCCATTCCTTATACGTTTTATTTTGATTGTCGAACCGGAAATACTCTTCCCCGTCAATGTACCAGATAATTTCATTTTCGGTCCAGTCGATGGCATATACATGAAATTCAGTTGAAACATTTTCCACAACGAGGGATTTGCCCACCTGCGTTCCAATGGAATGGTTGTAGGCTTCGGTATGAACAGTACCATGAACCACACCAAAATCGTAGCCTACATGCTCCATGATGTCTATTTCGCCTACCCCCGGCCAGCCACCGTCGTTGAACGACCATCCGCCCGGCATCATCCATATTGCAGGCCAGGTACCCCGGCCTTCCGGAAGTTTTGCCCGAATCTCGAATTTGCCGTATTTCCAGTCGGCTTTGGAAAACAGTCGTGCTGAAGTAAAATGTTTGCCTTCTACATCTTTCCGGAGAGCAGTTATTTTAAGCACATTGTTTTCCACATGGGCATTTTCTTCGTTTGCTTCTGTGTACCACTGTAATTCATTATTTCCCCAGCCTGCTTCGTTGCCCTGAGTAGCGAATCCCCATTTGGTGGAATCGGGAAGGCCAGAGTAGTTAAATTCATCGGACCAAACCAATTCGTAACCGGTTGCTGATTTTTCTAAACCTGAATTCTCTGATTTCCTTGATGCCGAAGTGCAGCCGATTATTACAATGAATAGGGCTGATATTGTTATGTTTTTTAAAATCATTACCTGTATTGCCTGTAAATTATATTTCCTTTGTTGGTGAAGTATTTGAATTGGATTTTGTTAGGGGAGTTTATTGCAACTCCCCTAACTGTAAAAACCTCAATTGTTTACTCTGCTAAACAAATTATTTAAAACCAATTTTACTGATACACCCTTACGTAGTCAATTTCCATGGATGATTCGGTGAAGTTTGGGTCGATATTTCCACCCAGGGTTCCGCCCATGGCCACATTCAAAATAATAAAATGAGGTGCATTAAACGGCCAGGTGTCGTCATTCTTTGTTTCGGGTTTATAAGTATAATAAATTTCATCATCAACGAGAAATGTAATCTGGTCTGGCGACCAGTTTACCGAGTACACATGAAAACCGGATGAAGCGTCAGGAACGGTTGTACTGCCCACATTTTCGGTATTTCCATAACTCGAAGGTGTATGGATGGCAGCCTGAACATGACCCGGATTGTTTCCAACGGCTTCCATAATGTCAATCTCGCCGCAGGCAGGCCAGCCAATGCTTGAGAAGCTGGACCCCAGCAACCAGATGGCCGGCCAGGTGCCGCCACCTTCGGGAAGTTTGGCCCTCACATCCACTCGTCCGTAAGTGAAATCGTACAGACCCTGTGTTTTTATCCGGGCCGAAGTATAGCCAGAGCCCTCTTTTTTGGCTGTTATTTTCAGGATTCCATCGGCAATGCTCACATTTCCGGCATTGTCAGTATAAGACTGAACTTCACCGTTTCCCCAGCCGTTGTCACCGGTACCCAAATCGTATGTCCACCTTGAAGCATTAGGGCTTCCGTCTGTGTCAAATTCATCGGCCCAAACCAGGTCAGAATAGGTCACATCCAGTTCATCACCGCTTCCGGGTTCTACGCTGGTTAAAGTGAAGTACCATGCAAACGTTTCATCTTCTTCAACCCTAACTCTTAAAATATTATCTGTAACCTGAATGATTTCACATTCGTTTTTACCCACATACCAACCCAAAAAGCCTCCGTCAGAAAAACTCATGGATGTTCCCCGGTAACCGCCATCTTCCGTCGCAATGGAAGATGCAGGTGCAAATGATACATTTTTCACGCCTGAAATATCAACAACACCGGTGTGGCAAATATCGCCCTGAATTCCTAATTTTCCTGCGTAAGTACCCGGTATAAATGCCCCGCCTGACGGATTAATGCGCTCAAATTTTAATTCACCATCTACTTTTGTGAATACAAATTCGTCATCGTACATGCAGGTTTCCGATTTTTCGTATGGGGCGGCTGCGTACCATGCGGCATAGGTGTGATTTGCGCCATCCACAAAATTGGGCCCCAGGCCTGCATGCCCGGGCTGATCGGCAGCCCAGTACCAGGTTTTGGCACCTCCGCCGGTTAAAAATTCAACCGCTTCATCGTCGGTAAAACTGCTGAATACTTCAACCTGAACGGTTTGGCTTGATAAAATACCGCCAGTACCTACAGCCATTACCGTCACATTGTAGGTGTTAATACCCGCCCTTGAAAACTGGTGGGATACTTTTCCGTCGGGGGCAATTTTATTGTCTTTGCCGTCGCCGAATTCGTAATTAAAGGTTATCACATTTTCAGCGGTTGCCGTAAAATTCACTATACCGCTTCCATCTCCGAAAGGATTTTCAGCGTCAACGCCGGCAACTTCATAGCTAAGCGTTACATTGGAAGGAGCAATCAACTCTCCCAGTTTGTAATTATCCTCCAGACAACTGGTGAACGTTAGAAAAACACTAACGAAAAGCAGTACTGTATATTGACTTATTTTTGTCATGATACTTTTCCTTTTTATATTATTTAAATTTTCACGAGTTTAAACCTCCACCATCCACCTCCAATGCTAATATCGAGGATCATAGTGGTATCATTATCCGCAAGGGTTATATTATAGGTTATTGAATCCGGGGCATCGGCCGGATTGGCCAGTTCTCCCCCGTTAAATGCTTTTGGTATTCCCAGATAAGCTCCCTTTCCATCTATGGTTAGTGTGCCGGCTTCTGCGTCCCAGGTATAGGTTGCATCGGCTGTACCATCGTGAGGTGCAACCGGTGTGCCGCAAGCATCACTGCCACCCTGCCACCCTTCAATCCAGGTTTCAGACCCCAGAACATTACCAAACGAACCGTCTGCGCCAAAAACATAGGTATCATCGAAGAAACAGGCTCTTCCTGCTACATCGTCATTACTATTGGACCACCACGATATGTCGCCCAAACCGGGTCCTACTCCAATAGCTCCGGCTTCGGGCGCCATCTGCCATGTTCCAACCAGCGGTGAAACAACCGGACCGCCCTCTTTTACAAGTTTAAACCTCCACCATCCGCCTCCAATACTGATATCGAGAATCATAGTGTTATCATTGTCCGAAAGGGTTACTTCATAAGTAATGGAATTCGGTGCATCGGCCGGATTGGCGAGTTCACCGCCATTAAATACTTTTGCCAGTCCCAGATAGGCTCCTTTTCCATTAAGGGTAACTTTACCTGCTGCCTGGTCATAGGTGTAGGTGGCAACTGCAGTTCCGTCGTGCGGTGCAACAGGTGCGCCACATGCATCGGTTCCTCCCTGCCAGCCTTCAATCCAGGTTTCATCACCCAAAACATTGCTGAATGAACCATCGAGGCCAAATACGTAAGTATCATCGAAATAACAGGCTCTTGCGTTCACATCATCGGCACCGTTGGCCCACCATGAAACATCACCCTGATTAGGCCCCACTCCGATTGCTCCGGCTTCGGGTGCAACCTTCCATGTTCCTGCCAGCGGAGAAATTTCTGAAGGAGGTGCAACCAATCTAATGTCGTCGAAATAATAGGTGGAATCGTCGCCCACATTTCCAAAATCGAAGAAAATAACCACTTTCTGGTATTCCTGGTTTTTATCGATGCCCGAAAAATCGAACGAGAGTTCTTCCCATTCGTTTGCCACGGTTGTCAGTGCATCAATTTCATAACCAATTTCACCGTTGGTCAGGTTTTCCACTTTCAGTTTTACGGTTGCGCCTGCTTTGGGTGACCATAATTTTAACTTAAAAATTGTTCTGGTTGAAAAATCAATGGGATTTTCCAGGGTGAGGAATGAACCTGCCCAGATTTCGGCGCCTGAAATTTTAACTGTCTGAGCTACCCGGTTGCTCGTATTGATGTCTGATTTGTCGGGATTATCAATAACCGAAGAATAGGCATTTCCAAAATTGACAAATGCATAATTTACGGTAAACGATTCGAATCCAACGGGCAGATTTACCGGATCGGCAGCGTCGGGAACAACAACTGTTTCAGTGTATTCCGAGGTGGCAGAACCGGCACTTTTCGCAATCACTTTTACCTCGTAACTGCCCGCTTCGGTATATGTATATGTGGCTACTTCACCGGGCAATATCAGCACGGGTTCTTCATCTTCTGTTTCACCAAAATACACTTCGAAAACAGTTACAAAATCTGCGGTTGCAGAGACGGTAACAATCCTCGGGTTTTGTGTATCGTTTGCAACGGTAACACTCAGGTTTTCCGGAGCTTTAAACGTCACATTCAGGTCTTGAGTATGTACTGTTTTAAGTCCTGTAATCCCAATCGCTGTGATGGTTACGTTAAAAACGCCTTCCTCATAAATGTGGGTTACAATTTCTCCCGGTTTGCTTTCGGCTGGCTCGCTTCCATCGCCAAACAGAATCTCGAATTTTTGGGCTCCTTCTGCATTCGGGACAATGGAGACCAGTCCGGTGTTATCCTGGGTAATATCAAAAACCGCGGAAACATTTTCCGGAGCGGTAATATAGTCCAGCGAATACAACAGGTCTTTATCCGTTTCGCAAGCTGTTGCCAATGCGATAAAGACGATTAATGCTGCTATTTTATTCAATATCTTCATGTTGAATTTTTTTTAATAGTTTGGATTTTGTTGCCAGTTTCCGGTTGAAAACTGGATTTCTTCTAAAGGAACCGGAAAAAGTTCATGCTTCCCTGTTACAAAACCGTCAATTTTTCCGGCGGCCTGATTGGTTCTCACCAAATCGAAAAAGCGATGTCCTTCGCCCATAAGCTCCACTCGGCGTTCATGGAAAATGGCATCGGTTAATGCAGCGCCGGTTAAAGTAACAGCCCGGTTTTCATCATTAAAAGCCCTTGTTCTTACCTGGTTGAGGTATTGCTGAGCTTTTGTATCAGAAATTCCGCCTCTGTTATTGGCTTCCGCAGCCATAAGCAGCACATCGGCATACCGGATGGCCCGGTAGTTATTTGGATTGGTCAGGTTCAAATCGGCTTGTGCTTCCGGTCTTCTTTTACGCGGAATGTATTTTCGGTTGAAATAGCCGGTATGTTCATTTCCGGTGGTATAACTTGCTCCGGTTTGTTCTGCCCAGGCTTCAATGTCCAAAATGGTGACATCTTTTCGGAGATCGCCGGGTTCGAACTGGTCAACTGCTTCCTGAACCGGAACATTAAAACTGAAACCGGGAGAATAAAGCGGTCCTTCATAACCCCTTACTCCGCTGAATCCTACAGCCACATTTCCTTCGCTGCACTGCAGGCAGCCAAATCCGGCGCCTTCCACATCGGTATATTGAACTTCAAAAACCGATTCGGGTCCGTTTTCACCCTCATGTTCAAAAATGATTGAAAAGTCGGAAACCAGTGAATAGTTGCCATCGTTGATTAAATTTTCCAAAACCGTTGCAGCATCCTGGAATTTATCCTGATACAAATAGGCTTTACCCAGCAGTGCCTGAGCGGCGCCTCTGGTAGCACGGCCGGTTTCGATGGGAGTTACAGGTAAAACTGAAGCAGCATAAATCAGGTCCGCTTCAATATGGCTGTAAACTTCAGAAACCGGGGAGCGGGGAATGGTTGTTTCATCGCCCAGTTTAAACCGTTCATCTTCTTTTATCGGAATAGGGCCAAACCATTTTACCAGTTCGAAGTGGTAATAGGCTCTTAAAAATCTGATTTCACCAATCATCATTTCTTTTCCATTAAAGTCGGTTTTGTCTTTGAATTCCATAAAATAATTGGTGCGCTGCACGCCGGCAAACATCCAGTTCCAGATATCGCGAAGATTGCTGTTGGTGGGCGTGTGAATCATGTCGTCAATCTGTTGCCAGCCGATAACATCAGTTGGATTTTCACCTCCGCATAATGTGTTGTCGGAGGCAATTTCCCCAACAATAACATTTGCGTAAGTTGATTGCAGCATGTCGTAAGCGGCAACAAGTGCATCGTAGTAATCACTTTCTGAATTAAAAAAGTTTTCAGAGTCGATGGAATATTCCGGTGATATTTCAACAAAATCGTCGGTACACGAAAAAGTAAACACGGTGAGTGAAATAACTACCAGAAATACTGTTCTATAAATTGTTTTGTTCATTGTATTTCAGTATTAAAAGTTAAGATTTAAACCAAAGGTATAGGTTCTGGCCGCCGGGTAGAATCCCGAATCGAAACCACTTCCAATCGGTGCACCGGTTGATGCTGCCGGGTCATACCCCGTATAATTTGTAAACGTGTAGAGGTTGCTTATGCTGGAAAAAAGCCGAAGTTGGTCAACACCTATTTTTCCGGTTAAACTACGTGGAATCGTGTAACCCAGTTGTATATTCTGAATGCGCAGAAACGAAGCATCCTCTACAAAATAATCGGAGAAAATGGTATTTGCCGTCGCCGCTGTTGTTAAGCGGGGCACGGTGTTGCTTGTTCCCGTTCCGGTCCAGCGGTTTAAGTTTGTGCTTAACTTGTTGGCATTAGGCTGAACTCTTTCGTAGTTCCTGACCATGTCGTTTCCAATGGAAGCATAGGCATAGGTTACAAAATCGAACCCTTTGAAATTGATGGTAATATTCAAACCCATAGTTGCATCGGGAATCGGATTTCCGATATTTGTTCTGTCGTCGGAGTTGATAACGCCATCGTTATTTACATCTACAAAACGGATATCACCAGGGGCAGCTTTTGCACCAAGCGCTGTTTGCGAAGGATGTGCATCCACTTCGGCCTGGCTTTGGAAAAGCCCGTCGGTTTTGTACCCGTAGAAGTAACCAATGGGCAAACCAACTTCCATGCGTGCAGGCAATGGCTGGCCAACGCCAAAACTTCCACCCTCAACGAACCCCGAACCGTTATTCACTTCCAGCACTTCATTTTTTAATGTTGTAACATTATAGTTTATGCGGAAATTGAGGTCGCTTGTAATATTGTCGCGGTATCCCACTGCAAATTCAAAACCGCTGTTGCGCACTGTTCCTGCATTAACTGTGGGTCCGGCAGCACCGGGTGCAGCTACTCCAAGAATTCCCGAAACCGGAATGTTGCCAATCAGCAGGTTGTTTGTTGTTTTTATGAAATAATCTGTATTGACATCGATTTTATTGTTTAAAAACTTGAAGTCAACACCCACGTCAAATTGTTCCGACTGTTCCCACTTTACTGAGGGGTTCGGACTGGCGCCCACTGCTTTTCCCTGAACGAGCATTCCGTTCAATACGTATGTGCCTTCACCGTTCAGTTGCGAAATATACTGGTAGTCGCCAATTTTATCGGAACCTAAAAAGCCATAGCTTAAACGGAATTTAATCAGGTCAATTTTATCTGCATTTTCCATAAAATTCTCATCAGAAATGATCCACCCCATTGTTGCTGACGGGAAATAAGCTACCGTATTATCGGGGCCAAATTTGGTAGAGGCATCCCTCCGGATCATGGCTGATAGAAGGTATTTCCCTTTGTAATCGTATTGCAATCTGGTGAAATACGACAACCTGCGCTGGTCGTATGTCCACGACCCGGTTGATTTGGTATCGCTGATTCCGTTAGCCAGGCTGATGTCGGCAAATTCCCACGAGTTGTTGGGAATATCGTAACCTGTTCCGCTCAGGTTGTTTCCCCATGTTTTGAAAACAGTCGTACCCAGTGTCCAGGTAAAGTGGTGTGCTTCGGCAAAGGTATTGTCGTAAGTGGCAAAAGCATCAAAGGTATAGTCATTGAAATTATCCCGGCTTTGGCTCACACTGCTCCGGCTCACATCAAAAACTTTTCCTCCGTAATTTACAATTTTGGAGAATGATTTTGAACGGCTGTTTGCGGTGTTAAAACCGATTCGTGTTGTAGCTATAATTTTCGGTGAAATTTCGAAATCCAGGCTGAAATTCCCATTCCATTTATTCAGATTGTAGTCGTTAAAAGTATTGGCAACCTGAGCCAGCGGATTTATAATTTCAATACCCAGATTTGTAGGAGCCAATGCGTAATCTCCGTTTTCATCGTAAGCCGGAATGGTGGACGGCATATTCAGTGCATTAAAAAGTACTGAAGCCAGGCCAAAATCGTTTATGGATTTCCGGGTAATGTAAGTATAAATAATCGATGAATTGAATTTAATCTTCTCCGAAATGTCGGCTCCCATATTTAGTTTGGCTGTATTCCGTTTAAATCCGGATTTGTCACCGCCAATAATACCTTCCTGGTTTAAATCGGATGCGCTCAGTGCGTAAATCATATTTTCAGAACCACCGGTAATACTTATGTTATTGGTATAAATGGGCGCTGTTTCAAACAGTTCATTTTGCCAGTTTGTTCCGCGGCCCAGGTTCGAAATGTTTGAAAACGGTGGCGTTTGGCCCGAAGCGGCATAACTTTCATTAAGCAGCACAGCATATTCCGTTGCATTGAGCACCGGTAGTTTGCGTGTCGTTTCCTGAAAACCCATCGAGCTGTTGATGCTTACTTTGGTGTCTGTATTGCGTTTTCCGCTTTTGGTGGTTATCAAAATAATACCATTGGCGCCAACTGTTCCGTAAATGGCTGCCTGTGCATCTTTTAACACCGTAATAGATTCAATGTCGTTGGGATTCAGTGTATTCAGGTCACCCTGATATCCATCGATTATGGCTACCGGAGAAGCATCACCGTTGGTAGAAATACCGCGAATGCGAATGTCGATGCCGGCACCCGGTGCACCTGACTGTGTGGTTACATTTACACCCGCAGTTGTACCCTGCAGTGCCTGTTCCACCTTAACGGGTCTCAGTTCATCAATGGTTCGGCTGTCAACCATTGAAATGGCCCCGGTAACATCTTTTCTTCTTTGGGTTCCGTAGCCAATAACTACCACTTCATCCAGACCAAGAGTGACACTTTGCAGTACCACATCTATTTGAGAACGATTGTTTACAGGAATTTCCTGTGTTTCCATTCCCACAAAGGAGAAAACGAGGGTTGCATTTGAAGGAACCGTGAGTTGGTAAACGCCGTCAAAGTTTGTGATGGTTCCATCTGCTGTTCCTTTAACTACCACTGTCACCCCCGGCAACGGCTGCCCGTCGTCTGCCGCAGTAACTGTTCCGGTAACCGGAATTTCCTGGGCAAAAACACCAAGTGTGAATTGTGTAACGAATAAGAGCAAAAGAATTTTTTTCATAGGATAACTGTTATTTTTCATCGAATTTTTTTGAAAATCGATTCAAAGATTGTTATTCGTCTTGTAAGCCCAAAAGTTTTTACCCCTACATATTTACTACCAAAGGAAAATTCAGGTACTTCAAAAATACATCAATTACAATTTAATAAGCTCACATTCAATGTTTTGTGTTTTGGAAAATATTACTACACTAAAAAGGGACTACTACATCAAATGAAGAAGCAGTACTAAATATTTGAAAGGAATGTGGACAGGTTGGCTTCGCGTGGCAGGTCCATTTTTTTACGAAGCCGGTAGCGACTGATTTCTACACCTCTTTCGCTGATATTTAATAAAACGGCAATTTCTTTTGAAGTCAGATTCATTCGAATATAAGCGCAGAGCCGCAAATCCCTTGGCGAAAGTTGCTGATTTTTTTGCTTTAACCGGTTAAAAAAATCATCGTGAACTTCGTCGAAATAGGTTTCAAAAATCTGATTTTGCTGTTTGTTGTCAATTTCTTTGTTAATCTTTTTATTGAGAATGGCCATTCTGGTTTTTGTCTGGCTGTCGTCGGTGGTTTTTTGCAGCGTTTGCAATTCCTCTTTCAATTTCATGAGGAATTTGTTTTTTTGAATAATGCCCATGGTTTGGTTAGCCAGTTCCTTGTCGCGGTGAGTCATTTCATTTTGCAATTTCTCATTGCGTAGTTTAATAATCTCCTTTTCCGCAATAAGCGCCTGCTTTTGAAATAGTTCTTCTTTTTTTTGCAACTCTGCCATGTGTTTTTGTCTTTCTTTTCTTCTGGATAATTCAATCCGGTGATGAATAAACCGGATGGTCAGAAAAGCAAGAAACAGAAACAGTCCCAGGTAGATGTAATATGCTGTTTGCGAACGGAGCCAGGGTGGCACAATGGTAAATTCAAAAGAGGAAACTTCGCTCTCAACTCCGTAAATGTTGCGGGCTTTGAGCATGAAGGTATATTCTCCCTCAAACAGGTTGGTAAAATCTTTATAGCTTTCCGGCGACCATTCAGACCACTCTTCCGAATAGTTTTCAAGAAAATGACTGAATTCAAGTTTTCCTGCATTTTCAAACCAGGTGGCGGTAAAATGAAACCTGAATGTGTTTTTTCTGAACGGAAATTCAAACTCAAAATCATTTTTTGCCCGGTTGAAATAAAGGGTGGAATCTATATACGGAATTTCAACCCGGGTGATATACGATGGAAAGGTTTGTGTGTATGATTTTGGAAATTCAGATGTATAATGTGCAAACCCATTGTCAATCCCAATAATTACATCGTTTTCCGGATACGGATAAATAAATTCAAATTCAGTTACATATCTGTCTTCGAGTTGTTTAAAAGGAGATGTAATTTTTGTGTAGGTAAAATCTTCATTCAGACGCATTACACCCGATTCATTTTCGGCTATATACCACAGGTTTCCTGCGTTGTCGGGTTCAAGAGTTTTGATTCGGCCTGCCAGATTAAAAAAACGGTTTGTTTCTTCAGAATCAATAAAAGTGTCTGTTTCCTTGTCGTATTCATAAATTCCGGCAATGGTTGAAATATAGGTTTGGCTATTCAGTTCAAAAAGGATATTGCTTTCATTTGAAGGCAGTCCGTTCTCCGATGTGTATATTTTAAATTGTGTTATACTGTCAGCATCCTCCGATAGAATGACCTTAAAAACACCTTTTCCTCCATGGCTAATCCAAACATCTCCATCTTCACTTTGGCGAATAAACCGGCTCGATTCGCTGAACCCTGTCAGCTTTTTATGAAATACCCATCCGTTACCTTCCTTTTTCAACAGAACAAGTCCGGAATAGTGGCCTCCCAGCAAAAGATCAGGATGGTCTTTCAGGCGTATGTATTTCCAGGCCCCCTCCTCGGAATGAACCAGCGAAGCTTCTTTACCTTTGATTAAGAATGTTCCATTGTTGTGTCCGCAAATTAACTGCCCGTCAAACTCTTCAAGCGACCATACCTGTCCGGCTGTGTTTTGAACCAGTTCAAACGGATCGTTGGTATGCGGGAATTTGCTGTAAGGGCGTACGAATAATCCCTGGTTGGTACCCAGGTATAGGTTTCCGTCGAAAATACGGCTGCAATATCCTGTCCCCAGTCTCTCAAAATCGGTAATAAAACTGACCGGGGAATTCAATTGCACGTAATCAATTCCGTTGTCAAGCCCAAGCCACAAATTGCTTGCATAATCAGCAAAAACACTCAGAATGGTATTGTTCTGCAAACCGTGTTCGCGGCTGACTTGCTGAATAATATTGCCCTCAAAATCGGAAACAACCAGACCGTTTAAAATCGTTCCGAAAACAATGTACCTGTCCATGAACCCTGTGGCGCTATACAGCTTATTCTCTTCAACCAACTTGCCCGCAGGAGTATTCCATTTTTCCAGGTTTTCTTCATTGGCTATAAATAATCCGTTCCCGGCAGTGCCGATTAAAAGCTGATTGGCTCCGGCGCTCAGTATGGTAGTTATATCATTGTTTTTAAGAGGTTCGAACCAGTAAAGTTTTTTTACTTCACCTTCTGTATATTCAAACAATCCTAACGCTGGCTCATGCAAATAAAGTCGGTTTTTCACGCTAAAAGAAAAATGAAATTTTTCCTGTGGTTTAATCACTTTTATATGCCCTTCATTTAAAATGAAGACAAAATCATAGCATTGAAAAACAATTCCTTCCGGTATCTGATGAATTCTCCAGATATCATCAAAATCAGGGATTTCGGCTGGCAATAAATTTTTAAGGCTTTGAAAAACAGGCATATCCGGTTCGTTTTGCGTAATTATTCCAAAATCATTTATCAGCCCCACATATATAGTATTGTCACTGTCAGCAAAAACTGATCTCACAGGTGACGATTTTGAAACTCTAATCAGGTCCCAGTGAATTCCATCGAAGCGAAGCACTCCGTCATTGTTGGCAAAATAGATAAATCCGTTTTGATCCTGAGTAATTCCCCAGTTTTGTGTGGCCGCCTGATAAACCGATTTCTGGTAATTGTGGATGCTGGGTGTGCCGATGGTTTTTATCTGAGAATAGCCTGAAAATGAGATAACAATGAAAATAAGTAACAGAAAAATCTTGGTATAATTCGGGTCCTTTAAAACCACTGACATTGGAAAATGTGATATGATTTTCGTTTTTTGCACTATGGATTCATCTAATTTCCCTCAAATTTAGCACAAAAATATTTCCTTTTGGTGCTCTGGAGTGTTGAAGTGATAACCGTAAAAGCAATAAACAGAACAAAGTTTTAGGGAAGGTTTATTTTTTTTATTTCAAAAACACTGAAATTGTATTTTTTGCCTCAGATAGATTGTGATACTCAACTAGTGTCAAATCAGGGCAGCCGGCAATCATAGCCGAAAGGTTTTTTCCTGTGTCGGGTCTGAACAGGCACAACATTTTTTTTCCGGCAGCCACGGCCCGGCCAATTTCGTAACCCACACCCATAGAAATGGCAGTAACTTCGGCTACCACCACATCGGCAGAAAGCAGCCAATCCAGGTCGCGGTCGTGAATGAACCGGTCGGTGGGGCCATCATCTCCCAAATGGGTGAGAGTGGGATCTCCAACGTGTTCGGTTAAAACTTCGCCGTAATTCTTAAGGTATTCAATTATTTCGGCATAAAGCGATGCATCTTCGCGTCCTCCGCGGATTGAGCCAGCAAAGTAAATTTTCATTTTTTAGTTTTAAGAAGATGAGTATCAAGACAAGAAACTTTTGAAAGGCAACCAGTTTTTATTCTTTTTTGTTGGGATCATCAGCCTGGCTACCTCCATTGTTCAATATTTTTCCTTGCCCTTCAATAAAAACCCGCGTTTTAGGCAGGCTTTCAGGATACTTTTTCTGCAGGAATTCAATCAGCTTTTCACGGACAAACACGCGTAAATCCCATGCAGAACCCGAGTCTTTGGCGCTCATCAGCGCCCTGACTTCAATGCTTCGTTCCTTAGCGTCGGTTACCTGCAGCACGTTCACTTTTCCGTCCCAGAGCGGTGTGCTTTTTAGCAGGCGGGTGAGTTCTTCACGTAATGCGTCAAACGAAACATGGTAATCGGTATAAATAAAAACCGTTCCCAGAATTTCGGAAGTGGTGCGGGTCCAGTTTTGAAAAGGTTTTTCGAAGAAAAAAGTGGAAGGAACGATTAACCGGCGCTGGTCCCAAATTCTCACCACAACATAAGTAAGGGCAATTTCCTCGATGCGGCCCCATTCGTTTTCAATTATCACCACATCGTCAAGCCGGATGGGTTGGGTAATGGCAATCTGCAATCCGGCCAAAACCGCTGCAATAGCCCGTTGTGCTGCCAGCCCAATAATGATTCCCAATACCCCTGCCGATGCAAATACACTAACACCAATTTGTCTGACGTCTTCGAAAAGCATTAAAATTAACCCGATGGCAATGATGACAATCAAAAAAATGAGGATTCGCTCGAGGATATTGAATTGGGTGTGAAATTTACGCGATCGCAAATTGTCAGCCTGCGATGTGTCGTATTTTTCAAGAAATACCCATTTAATAATTCGTAGAACAACGATGAGTGTCCATGCCAAACTAACGATTAAAAGCACAGAGCCAAGCATATTGAATGTTTCAAAATGCTCATTTCCTGTAAGTTCGTATTTTTCGATGAAATATTTTGAAAATACAGCAGCAAGAAGCAGTAAAAAAGGGAATATGAATTTTTTAACGTGTTTCATTTAATTTCTTGTTTAACCTGGGTTAAAGTGGCATTCGATTTAATGTGTAAATCGCGTTGCGGGAAAGGTATATGAACGTCATGTTTCCTGAATTCATCGTCGATGGCATACCTGAGTTCACTTTTGGCAAATTCCACCAAGAACGGTTCCTTTACCCAGAAAAACACCTGAAAATCGAGTGAGGAGTCGCCAAAATCGCTAAACCGGACAAATGGTTTGGGATGGGCAGATATGCTTTTGATTCTTGAGGCACAATCGAGTAAAATTTTCGTAACCAGCCGGGTATCCGATCCATACGCCACACCTACTGCAACCGAAAACCGGGTTTTGAAATCCATTTGGCTCCAGTTGATGATGGTATCGTTTACAAATTTGCTGTTGGGAACAACCAGAATGACATCGTCGCGGGTTTTCAGTTTTGATGTTCGCAACCCAATTTGGATGACTTTTCCAACGGTTTCGTCTTCCAGCTGAATGATATCGTTTATTTGTAAGTTCCGTTCGAAAATCAAAACGATTCCCGAGGCAATATCGCTGAACAGTTGCTGAATACCGAACCCCACACCCACCAGCAGAGCAGTAATACTGGCAAGCAATATGGAAATTTTTACACCCGAAGTTTCAAGGATAACAACAATGATAACCACCCAAACCACATACCGTAAAATCAGATACACCGACCAGTAAGAGCGCCTTTCTGCATCGTTTCTACTGATGTATCTTTTAAAAAACCCCCGGATAACCCTCAAGAGCACAATGGTTGCGGTAAGTATTAAAACAACGACCAATATGCTTGAAACGGTTACTTCCAGGTGCTCTGATTTCAGAAGCGGAAAGTTAATCAGTTCGTCAAATTTCATTATCCAAAATGCAATAATTTTTTACGGTCGTTTCATGGTAATAATGATTCCCGGTTCAAAGTAGGAATTGTAAGTCAAGGGCGAAGCCAGTTCATCGATGGCTTTTTGAATGACATTGTCTTCACCGATGGATGCACGTACAGCTCCTTTTTGGTAGTAATATCGCGAAACAATTTCGCTTTTCAACAGACTTTTTATTTCGCTGCTGAAAACTGTCAAATCTTTATCGAGCTGAGGCTCAAGCCGCTCTTTGATTCGTTCAAATTCATCAGAAGCCAGTTCGTAATATTTTTCTTCTTTCGCTTTTTCGATTAAGTTTTCCAGTAATTTTTCCGACTGCGATTCATACTCAAAATCGGTTTTCTGAACGAAGGCTGAAAACTGAGCGTAAATGTCGTTCGTAATTTCAAATTCTTCCGGCCCGGCAATGGATTCGTTTTGATTGGAAAACTGTGTTGCGAAATCAAAAATCAGAAACCGGGTTATCAGGGCAATACTCAGGTTGCTCAGTTGGTCGGGTTCCAGAACGATATCGGGAACAACCCCGCCGCCGTCGTAAACTTTCCGGCCTTTTTTGGTTGAAAATTCAGTAATAAGCGAGTCGGGAACATAACCTACGCTGCCGTCTTCGTTGCGGTGCGAATAATCGAGAGCCTGAATGCAGCGTCCGCTGGGAATGTAATATTTGGCTGTGGTCACTTTCAGTTTGGTGTTGTAGCTCAGGTCGCGGGTGGTTTGAACCAATCCTTTTCCAAAAGTACGCTCGCCAATTACCAGGCCGCGGTCGAGGTCCTGAATGGCGCCGGCCACAATTTCGGAAGCCGAAGCAGAGCCACGGTTGGTTAAAACGGCAATGCGAATAGTGGTATCAATAGGTGTTGAAGTTGCTGTGTAGGTTTTGTCCCACTGTTTTACTTTTCCCTTTGTACTTACAATTTCAGAACCTTTAGGCACAAACAGGTTTACAATTTTCACCGACTCCTGCAACAATCCGCCGGGATTCGAGCGCATATCGAGGATAAGCGCCTCCGGTTTTTCTTTTTTCAGTTCAAGGAATGCTTTTTTCACATCTTCGCTGCAGTTTGCTGTAAAATTTGATAACCGGATGTATGCTGTTTTATTGTCAATCATTCCGTAATAGGGCACTGCATCTATGGAAATTTTTTCGCGAATCACATCCACTTCAAAAGGTTTTTTCTCTCCGGGGCGTTGCAATTTTATTTTTACCGGTTTTTTTGCCGGGCCTTTTAATAGGTTGCTTACATCTTCGGTGGTCATATTTTCCGTTGATTTTCCTTCCACTTCAAGGATGATATCTCCGGCCTTAAGCCCAAATTTCTGTGCCGGGAACCCTTCGTAAGGTTCAGAAATAACAATTTTTCCCTTCTGGTTTCCAATGAGCGCTCCAATTCCGGCATATTCTCCAGTAGTCATAAACCGGAAATCTTCCATCTGGTCTTCCGAAATGAAGTTGGTATAAGGGTCCAACGACTCCAGCATTTGGTCAATACTGGTTTTCACCAGTTTGTTCGGATTCACTTCGTCCACATAAAACATGTTCAACTCCCTGAACAGACTGTAGTATATTTCAAGGTTTTTGGCAATTTCAAAATTCTTCTGGTCGCGGGTAAAACTGTAAAAACCCAGTCCTGTAACAATCACGATTAATGTGCCTATCCAAAATTTTTTCAAATTCATATTTTGTTTCTCCTTTTTTACTTTTATGAGTTTCAATCAGATAAATCATTCAATTCAAGTGCCAAAATTAGCAAATATTACCCGATATCAGTAGATAATCATTCATAAGCATTACGTTAAAATATATTAACTCCACTGGTTATAAATTGTTTTCACCTTTAAAATGAATTCGTTTACCGAAAAAATAGTGCATGTTTATGTAACCTGCTTTAATTTGGAACGTCTTTTAAATGCAATTGATAAAAATGAATCAAAAATATCGTCATACAATGAAAACAACAAAACGTGTTATTTTTCTTTTTGTGTCTCTATTCTGGCTGAGTTCAACGGTTTTTGCCGTTAATGGCCCCAAAACCGAATTTCGCAAAGTGAAAAACTTTGATGCCGTAAAAGTGTCTTCAGGGATTAATTTATTTCTTTCAATGAACGACGAAGAAGAAGTCAAAATTGTTGCTGAAGAAAACATGATGGATAAAATAATAACCGAGGTGAGGGGAAGTACCCTGCACATTTACCAGAAAAGCACCGGCTGGCCGGGATTGTTTAACTGGAGGCGGTCGCAACAGATTAAGGTTTATGTTTCAGCACCAAATCTTAAAAGTATTGATGCATCTGCCGGTTCGGATGTAAAATCGATGGGGACTTTGCGGGGAGACCGTCTTGAGGTAAAATCCAGCAGCGGAAGCGATGTTGCCCTGGATATTGTGTATAAAGATGTATCCCTGAATTCGAGCAGCGGCTCAGACATTAAAATGAGCGGCAGGGCAAAAACCGTAAAGGCCGATGCCAGCAGCGGTGCCGATATTGCTGCACGTGAACTGCAGGCAACAATTTGCCATGCAAGCGCCAGCAGTGGCGCCGACATTGTGGTTTATGCCTCAGGTGAAATCTATGCCAAAGCCAGCAGTGGCGCCGACATCAGGTACTACGGAAACCCGGAAATTAAGAATATTGAAAAATCGAGTGGCGGGGATGTAGCGGGAAGGTAACATTTGCGTGACGGATTTACGTTATACATCAATATAAATTCATCTTTATCAAAAAAAAGGACTGTTCTGTAAGTCAAGGCTTACCGGGGCAGTCTTTTTTGGTTTTATACTCCTGCTTTCATGATAAAAATTAAATTTGCACGTTCTGGAGTTATGAATTCAACATTTGGTGCAATATTAAAATTGAAGGTGGTTACAACAATTACCTTGCTGATGTTAGCTTTTTGTGTGCAGGCACAGGATGCAGCTTCTTTGTATTTTTTGCCCCATGTTTCCCAATCATCGCTTGATAATCCTGCCATTCAAAATTTATCCGGTAAACTGGTGGTTGGAGTTCCTTTTCTATCCGGAATATCGGGTAGCTGGAATGCAAATGTGCCGTTTAACGCTCTGTTTTTTAATGGTTTTGATTACAGTTTTCATAAATTATACAATTCACTTGAAGATGAGGGACAGGCGCGGGCATCAGCAGGAGTTGCCGTATTTTTTGCCAGCTTGAAATACACCGGTTACACCCTAAGCCTTTCTGTAAGGGAACGGGCTTTTTCTGAAGGGGTTGCTGACCGTGAAATTGTTCGTTTTATTCGCGATGGCACCCAAAGTTTTTATGGCACTAACGAAAATTTAGGTTCAGGCACTTTTTTTCTGACACATTACAGAGAAGTTGCTCCAGGTATTTCAAAACGTTTTTTTGAATATTTGGATGTTGGCATTCGACCTAAATTATTATTCGGAAAATTTCAGTTTGAAACAGAAGATTTGAATTTTTCTGTTGAGTCTGACACAGAAAGACAGGAACTGTTGTTCAAATCAGAAGGAAATTTCAGATTGAGCGGACCTTTTACACACAGCCGCGATTCGACCTATCAGTTTTCTACATTCTCGGCAAATGTGTCACCGGGCGATTACTTTTTCCAATCCCGGAATCTTGGTGTAGCCATTGATTTTGGATTGGTTTACCGTCCCGACCGGTTTTCCGAACTGTCCGTAAGTATTCTCGATGCAGGGTTAATCGGGTTCAAACACAAATCTTTTGATGTTGAGTTTGATCGTCCTGCCCGATATTCAGGTACATCACTCTATCAGTCACACACCCCTGATGCCGGTTTTTATCTGGAACCACGCGAGGCACTTATTGCTCTGTCTGATTCGGTTTCGTACCTGATTGATGTGGAAGAGGCTACATTGCGAAATATAACAACCCTGCCTTTCAAAATTAATGTTGCCGGAAAATACAAGTATTCTGAAAAACTAACAGCCGGATTCAACAATCAGTTTACCCGATACAGTTTGCGTCCGCTGAATATTTTTTCGGTTTTTTTAACCACAACCCTCCATAAAAAATTTGATTTTTATGGCAGTTTATCCTTAATAAATTCGAACAGTATACTGCCCGGGTTTGGAGCAGTTTATTCAACTGACAAACTTCAGATTTATTTTACAAGCAACAATATTTTGGGTATTGTTCAGCCAATGGCATCAAAACAATTAAATTTGTCCTTTGGCATTAATTTATTATTTGATACGGAGTAATTTTAAAAGTATGGAACTTTTCATCATATTAAATCCTGTCGGACTTTTCCGGACAATCATTTTTATTGCAATCATTTATTTTGTCATCAGGCTATTTACCCGTTATTTGCTCCCTTTAATTGTTGAAAACAAGGTTAAAGAAATGCAGCAGAAAATGCAGGAAAAGCAACGACAACAGCAACGTTCAGGAAAACGGGAGGGCGATGTAACCATTGAGTACGACCAGAAACGCAACAACATCCGTAACCGCGATGAAGGGGAATATGTTGATTTTGAGGAAGTGGATTAACATTTCAGTCCTGATTTGCACGCGCCCTTTTCGCAACAACCAATTAAATTCTATTTTTGTCGCTTAATTCATTCTGAAAATTAAATACATGGCACAGGAAGATATCTTTAAAAAACTGGTAGCACACTGTAAAGAATACGGATACGTGTTTCAGTCGAGCGAAATTTACGACGGGCTGAGCGCCGTTTACGACTACGGGCAGTACGGTGTTGAACTGAAAAACAACATAAAAAAGTACTGGTGGGACAGTATGGTTCTGCTGCACGAAAACGTGGTGGGCCTCGATTCGGCTATATTTATGCACCCCACCATTTGGAAAGCTTCCGGGCATGTGGATGCATTTAACGATCCGCTTATCGACAACAAAGATTCAAAAAAACGATACCGTGCTGATGTGCTTATTGAAGAACAACTGGCCAAAATAGAAGAAAAAATCAACAAGGAAATCGCCAAAGCGCAAAAACGGTTTGGTGATGCTTTTGATGAACAACAGTTCAGGGATACCAATCAAAGGGTATTGGCCAACCAGCAAAAATACGATGAATTGCATGCCAGGTTCGCAAAAGCACTCAACGACAATGATTTGGCAGAATTAAAACAAATCATCATCGACCAGGAAATTGTTTGTCCGGTTTCGGGTTCACGCAACTGGACCGATGTGCGCCAGTTTAACCTGATGTTTTCTACCGAAATGGGTTCAACTGCCGAGGGTGCGATTAAAATTTTCCTGCGCCCCGAAACAGCACAGGGAATTTTCGTGAACTATTTAAACGTTCAAAAAAGCGGACGCATGAAAATTCCGTTTGGCATTGCCCAGATTGGAAAAGCCTTCCGGAATGAAATTGTAGCCCGGCAGTTTATTTTTCGTATGCGCGAATTCGAACAGATGGAAATGCAGTTTTTTGTGCGGCCCGGCACCGAACTGGACTGGTTCGAAAAGTGGAAAACCATTCGCATGAAATGGCATCAGGCGCTTGGCTTTGGCGAAGAAAATTACCGGTTCCACGAACACGAAAAACTGGCCCACTACGCCAATGCAGCAGTGGATGTGGAATATAAATTCCCGTTCGGATTTAAAGAAGTGGAAGGCATTCATTCCCGCACCGATTTCGACCTGGCCCAGCATGAAAAATTTTCGGGTAAAAAATTACGCTATTTCGACCCTGAACTGAATGAATCTTACATTCCCTGCGTGGTAGAAACTTCTATTGGTGTTGACCGTATGTTTCTGCAGGTTATTTCAGCCGCTTATTCCGAAGAAGAACTGGAAAAAGATTCGCGCGTGGTACTGAAACTCCCGCCGGTGCTTGCCCCGATTAAGCTGGCTGTTTTGCCACTGGTAAAAAAAGACGACCTGCCCGAAAAAGCACGGGAAATTATCAACAACCTGAAGTTCGATTTCAATTGCCAGTACGACGAAAAAGATTCCATTGGCAAACGCTATCGTCGCCAGGACGCCATTGGAACGCCATTCTGCGTTACTGTAGATCATCAAACCACAGAAGACAACACCGTTACCATTCGTTACCGCGACAGTATGGAACAGGAGCGCGTGACTATCTCCGAACTGGGGAAAATTATTGGAGAGAAAGTAAACATGCGAAGATTGTTTGAAAAGTTGTAACTTTAGAATAAAATTTTTCCGCGAGGGATTAAAGAGGCAGAGTTTTATTTTTTTCTCTGCCTCCTCCTTCGCGGTTTTAATTTGCAAACGGGAAATTTTCACATGTCAGTGATATTATGAAGAAAGTTCTGATTATAACCTATTACTGGCCGCCAAGCGGGGGTGCCGGCGTTCAGCGGTGGGTAAAGTTTGTGAAATATCTTTCTCTACAGGGTGTTGAACCTTATGTATTAACTGTTGAGCCTGAGTATGCCACTTACCCGCAAACCGATTACACGCTCGAAAAAGACATCCCCAAGTCTGTAAAGGTTTTTTATACCAAATCGTTAGAACTGTATTCCCTTTATAAAAAAGTTTCATCAAACAAGGAAGTTCCATACGGAGGTTTTGCCAATACGAAAACAGTTAATCTGAAAGAAAAAATTATCCGGTTCATCCGGGGAAATTTTATTATTCCCGACCCCCGAAAAGGATGGAACAAATATGCAATTGCCAAAGCTAAAGAGTTGATTCAGACCTATCAGATTGATACGGTTATTACCACAAGTCCGCCTCATTCCACCCAACTTATCGGGCTAAAACTAAAAAAGGAGCTGGAAATAAAATGGATAGCAGATTTACGCGATCCGTGGACTGAAATATACTATTTTAAGCAGTTGTATCCAACCAAAATTGCCAAGCAAATCCATAAAGGGCTGGAAAAAAAGGTGCTGAAAAAATCAGATAAAATTATTACAGTAAGCGAAGAGTTGAAAAAACTGTTTGCAAAAAAAGCAGAAGGGATTTTTGATAAAATCGAAGTCATCTCCAATGGTTTTGATACAGATGATTTTCAAAATATTGAAAGCAACCCCGATCCGGAATTTTTATACATTTCTTATGTAGGCACCATATCAAAGGAATACAATATTTCTGGTTTGATTCGGGCAGTTTCGGAGTTGCCTGCGAAAATCAAAACCAGGTTAAAAATCAGGTTCATTGGCAGAGTTCCATCCGAAATAACCGATCAATTCAGTCATGCAGGTTTAAATGAACTGATTGAAATAACAGGTTATGTGCCTCATTCAAAAGCCATAGAATATCTGTTTTCATCCGATTTGCTTTTACTAATTATTCCGGATGTAAAAAATAACGAGGGAATTTTAACCGGAAAACTGTTTGAATATCTGGCAAGCCGGAAACCCATTCTTTTTATTGGACCGGAAAATGGAGATGCTGCAAAGATTATACTTGAAACCAACAGTGGTTTGATTTTCAATTATAAAAACCACAAAAAAATGTCAGAAGGGATTATTCATTACTACGATCAGAAACAAACTTCAGCCGTTCAAAAAAATTCAGATTTAAGCTATTTGAACTATTCCAGAGAAAACCTTACAAAAAAACTGATTGCAGTTCTAAATTCAGTCTGAATTATTTTTTCAGAAAAGGATGGTAATCGCCTTTTAATCCAATTGGTTTGGCATTCCGCACATAGTCGGTTAACAGAATGCTTTCGCGTGCATCATCTATTCCAAAACCATTTCCGTTTAAAATATTCTGGTAGGTTACTGTGTGTAAATCGGTAAACCCACCGCTGAATTCAATTTCTTTTCCGTTTACGGTGATGGAGCGATAGGTGCGCATTCGCTTTTCGGTGGCTTGTGGCGGAAGGTCGCTGTAGTCGAGGCTAAGAAACCAGCGCACCCGGGCTTTTTCAAGCTGAAGAAAACCGGCGGCTTTGTGTGGTCCATAGTGGTGAACTATGTTCTCGTTTACATCGCCGAAAATCCAGGTAATCATATCGAAAAAATGAATGCCAATGTTGGTGGCCACACCGCCCGATTTGGAAACATCGCCTTTCCAGCTTTTCAAGTACCATTTCCCGCGGGTGGTGATGTAGCTCAAATCAATGTCGTATATTTTGTTGCCACCTTCGTCAATTTCCTTTTTTAGTGCCAGAATGGTGGGATGATATCGCAATTGCAAAACGGTATATACATTTTTCCCGGTTTCAGTTTCAATGTCTTTGATAATGCGCATATCCTCGGGGAAAACCACCAGCGGTTTTTCACATATCGCATGTGCGCCGTTTCGCAGCGCAAACCGGATGTGCGACGGGTGCATGTGGTTGGGAGTGCAAATGGTAACATAGTCGATGGGCTTTCCTTCGCGCCGGATGTCGTCCATGTATTTATCCATGTTTTCAATTTCCAGAAAAAACTCGGCATCCGGAAAATAGCTGTCAATGCGGCCCATGACGTCAAAGCGGTCGGTAGCGCATACCAGCTCGTTTCCGGTTTCCTTTATGGCTTTCATGTGGCGGTCGGCAATGTATCCGGCCGAACCTATCAGTGCAAATCGTTTCATATTTTTGCTTTTTTTCACCGCTAAGGCGCAATGGCGCAGAAATTTTAATTTTTTTCTTTGCGCCTCTGCGACTTTGCGGTTAATTCTTCCACGTTATAAAAGTTTCAAAAATCCATCGGCTAAGATATACTTTTCTCCTGTTTCGGGGCAAACCAGGTCGTCGCCCAAAATAGCACCCGAACGGCTCACCCAACCTTTTTGCCGTGCCGGAACGCCAACCATCAGCGCATAGGGTTTTACATCTTTAGTGACCACCGCGCCGGCCCCGATAAAACAATACTCGCCCAGAGTTGTGCCACAAACGATTGTGGCGTTGGCGCCAATGGTCGCGCCTTTTTTCACCAGCGTTTTTTTGAATTCTTCCTTTCGGTTAACGGCGCTGCGCGGATTTACCACATTGGTAAAAACCATGGATGGTCCCAGAAAAACATCGTTTTCGCAAACCACGCCTTCGTAAACCGACACGTTGTTTTGTACTTTTACATTGTTGCCCAGAACGGCTTTGTTACCAACAAAAACATTCTGCCCCAACACGCAGTTTTTACCAATTTGTGCCGTTCCCATCACATGGCAGAAATGCCAGATTTTGGTTCCGCTGCCAATTTGAGCGCCGTCGTCAACCACGGCTGTTTTGTGGATAAATGTAGTATTCATCGTTGTTTTTTTTCTTTGCGTCTCTACGCCTTTGCGTGATATTTCTCTCGCCAAGACGCGAAGGCGCAAAGATTTTTTTTATAATCCGTTAACAATTCGTGTGATACCGTCTTTAATCAATGCTTCGTTAAAATTTACCAGCAAACCCAATTTCTTTTTTGTCAGCCGAAGATACGTTAAAAGAATTTTTGGATGAACAGGGGCAATCATTTCAACAGATTTTATTTCAACCACTACTTTATTTTCAACAATTAAATCTGCCCTGAATCCAATATCCATCTTTTTATCTTTCCAAATTACTGGGATTCCCTTTTGGCGGTCAACTTTTAATCCTTGTGATGTTAATTCATAATAAAGGATTTCTTCGTAAACCGATTCCAACAAACCGGGACCGAGTTCCACATGAATATTATAACATGTGTTTACAATAACTTTTGCTAAATAATTTTCATCCATAATAATATGATTTGGTTTGACTTTTCCCTTGGCGTCTTCGCGCCTTTGCGTGCAATTTTTTCTCGCAAAGACGCCAAGTCGCAAAGATTATTTGTTGAAAAACTCGTTTATTGCACTTGTTATATATTCCAACTGCTCCTCCGTCAACTCGGTGTGCATGGGTAGTGAAAGTACGGTTTCGGCCAGGTTTTCGCTTACCGGGAAGTCACCTTTTTTGTATCCCAGAAACTGATAAGCTTCCTGTAAATGAATCACTCCCGGATAGTAAACCATCGAAGGAATTCTCTTTTCTTTCAGATACTTCTGTAATTCGTTTCGTCGATTGGTTTGAATGGTGTATTGATGAAACGTGTGAGTGCTGTAATCTATTCGTTCCGGCAACCGGATTTCTTCAATTCCTTTTAAATGGTCGTCGTACCAGGCCGCTACCTTTCGCCGGGCTTTGATGTGCTTGTTGAAGTATTTCAGTTTCACACTCAGAACCGCTGCCTGAATACTGTCGAGCCGCGAATTGACACCGATGCGTTCGTACTGGTATTTCGCTTTCATGCCGTGGTTGGCAATGGAGCGAATAATGGCAGCCAGCTTTTCGTCGCCGGTAAAAATTGCTCCGCCATCGCCAAAAGCCCCCAGGTTTTTCGACGGAAAAAATGAATTGCACCCGATGTGCCCCACAGTTCCGGCTTTTTTTGTTGTGCCGTCGCTGAAAATATAATCGGTACCCAGTGCCTGGCAGGCGTCTTCAACTACAAACAAGTTGTGTTTTTTTGCCAGTTCAAGCATTGGCTCCAGATGTGCGCATTGCCCGAACAGGTGTACCGGAAGAATGGCTTTGGTTTTTGGGGTGATTGCTTTTTCTACTTCATTTTCATCGAGGTTGAATGTGCCGGGATGCACATCGGCAAAAACCGGTTTTAAACCAAGCAACGCCAGCACTTCCACCGTAGCAATAAAAGTAAACGGCGTGGTAATCACCTCGTCGCCCGGTTGCAGGCCAATCGCCATAAACGCTATTTGAAGCGCATCGGTGCCATTTGCACAGGCAATTACGTTTGTTTGAAGATAGTTGGCCAACTCCTCCTCAAATTCCAGTACTTTCCCGCTTTTTATAAATTGGGTGGATTTTATCACCTCCTGCATGGCAGTATCAATCTCCTCTTTCATGGTGAGGTACTGCCCGTAGGTGTCGCACATGTGGATGGTTTGCATTTCAGATTTAATTTATTTTTTATAAAACCAACATTCAGCAAATTTAGTGTGATTAGCCAATAATACTTAATCTTTCATTCTGTTTTTCCGGTTTTTCCTAAAATTGAAAGTGCTATGTATTGTTGAATAATTCATTCAAAAAGATAATATTATTACTTTAGCCGGGAAAAATGAAATTTGGACGATGAACATTGCAATGATTCTTGACGAGGAATTTCCACCCGACCCCAGGGTGCAAAATGAAGCAAATTCGTTGATTGATGCCGGTTATTCGATACTCCTTTTTTGTTTTGATTACGAGAATAAGCCTGAAAAAGAATCAATTAACGGAATACAGGTGCATCGGTTAAATGTTCCGAAATTCATTTACAGCTTATCATCCCTCGCATACTCATTTCCGTTTTACAGATGGTTTATTCAGCCAAAACTAAAAGATTTATTTTTGCGGGAAAAGGTTGATGCAGTGCATGTTCACGACATACGAATTGCCAAAACTGTTTTGCGGGTATTGCCAAATAAGAACATTCACAAAATTCTTGATTTGCATGAGAACCGCCCGGAAATCATGAAATATTACGAGCATGTCCGTAAATTTCCGGGAAACATCCTCATCAGCCCGAAAAAATGGAAAAAATGGGAAGAAAAACTGGTGAAAAAGTATGATAAAGTGGTAGTGGTTACCAATGAGGCAAAAGAATACCTGATAAATAGCTATTCAATATCGGAAGAAAAAATTGCAGTTTTTCCCAACACGGTTCATCCTTCCTTTTATACGGATTATGAGATTGACGAATCTTTAATAAAAAGGTTTGAAAAGAATTTTGTGTTGTTTTACCTGGGTGAAACCGG
Source organism: Mariniphaga sp. (assembly GCA_041686935.1). Taxonomy (GTDB): domain Bacteria; phylum Bacteroidota; class Bacteroidia; order Bacteroidales; family Prolixibacteraceae; genus Mariniphaga. The sequence goes on from JAWLCW010000001.1 coordinate 478,120, forward strand.
AAAAAGGAGAGGGCTTGAAACCGCTATTAAAGCATTGAGATTATTAAAAGACTCAATACCTGAAATTCTATTGGTTATTGCCGGAAAAAGCAAATATGACGACCAGTTAAAAAAGCTGGTTATGGATTTAAATCTGATTGAACATGTTAGTTTTGAGGGTTTTCAGAATATGAAAAAAGTTCCGTCCTATATTCTGGCCAGCAAAGTTTGTATTTCTCCGTTACACAGGAATTTACATCACGATACTACCTATGCCAATAAAATATTTCAATACATGTCTTTGGGTGTTCCTGTTTTGGTGAGTGATTGTACGGCACAAAAAAATGTAGTTGAAAAATCCGGTGCAGGATTGGTTCATGAGGCAGAAAATGAAAAAGACTTTGCAGAAAAAGTTTTTGAACTGCGCCAAAATTCCGATGAGGCCAGAAAAATGGGTGAAAACGGAAGGAATTTTGTTCGAACGGTTTTTAATCAGGATATTACTTCCGGTAATTTGGTTAATCTCTACAATAATTTATCAGCTAAAAATTAAAAAATGTACGAAAATTCATTTCCTGAACTCCGGTATAAAAACACGAAAGAATTCATTTCACGTTTCGTTTCAGCCGGGGAAAAAATTCTTGACCTTGGTGTAGAAAATCCTTTTACTGAGGTATTAAAAAAGGAAGGATTTCAGGTTTTCAATACCGGGAAATCGGATCTCGATCTTAACCCGGGCATAGTGAAAGAATATGATGCTGAGGTTGTTACTGCACTTGAGATTCTCGAACACCTGGTTTCTCCGTTTCCGTTACTGAAAAATCTGCCGGGGAAAAAACTAATTGCCACAGTACCACTTCGGCTATGGTTCAGTACTGCATACCGGAATCCGAAAGATTCATGGGATTGCCACTACCATGAATTTGAAGACTGGCAGTTTGACTGGCTGCTCGAAAAAAGCGGATGGAAAATCATACATCGGGAAAAATGGAAATCACCCACCAAAAAGATTGGATTCCGGCCTTTTTTAAGGAATATAACACCTCGTTATTATGCCGTTTATGCTGAGAGGATTTAGTTTTTGAGCAGTTTATTTATCCATTTTATTTTCATCTGCTCCACATCCTCCGAAATTTTTAAGCCCACGGTTAGCGCAGCAAAAATTATTGTGAACAAGGTACTTCGCAAAAAAATGTCGGGTAAAAGCTGAACCTGGGGTATTAAATTGGAAACAAGAACTGAAAAAACAAAAACAAACCCGGCAACCAGAATTTTTCTGTCAAAAGGCTGCATGTTATATTTCAGTTTTAAAAAGAGAAAACGCATAAAGTTATTTGCCGTTATGGAAGCAGCTATGGCGACGGCGGCGCCGGTTATGCCCCACAACGGAACAAGTATGAACATGGTTGCTACCACCAGTATAATTAATATCAGAATAAAATAAAGGGCTACCCTGTAATGTTTTGAAAAGGCGATAATTTGCGCATTTGCGCCGGTCATCATGTCAACCAGGTAACCAAGTCCGATAAAAAAAACTACCCATTTCGCCCCTTCGTAGTCGGGACCGAGAATAACCAGAATGTTGTCGATGTTTATCCAGATACCACCGAATAAAAAAGCACCAATGATAAACTGGTTCAGGCAACTTCGGCGGTAGATGTCAGCAATGTAGCCCAGATCTTTGCGTTTAAAGGCATCTGCAATCAGGGTGCCTGAAATGCGCAGCAAGGTACGCGACGGAATGATTACCAGTGTTCCAAAAAAGAAAGCAATTGTATATACGCCTGTTTGGCTTAACCCCAGCATTTGATTTATAAGAATTTTATCGATATTAAAAACAATGTTGCTTCCAAGTCCGGTTAAAATGCTGAATAATCCCACACTAATCATCTCTTTTCGTAAAGTGGGTTTTACGAATTGCAGTTGCGGCCTGAAACTAATTTCTTTTTTCATCAGGAGGTAAACAAAAATAATTACTCCCTTGGCACTTACTAAAGCAGCATAAGCCAATATTAGCTGGTGGATGTTAATAAACCGGAAAACAAAAAGTAGAGTTGCCAGTAAAATCAACAATCGTTGCAAAAATTCCTGTAAAAATGTACCGAATACGGCATCATACAGTAGTTTATTAAACACATCGAGCTGAGTGAAAAGCAGGGTAAAAAAGGTTAGGGGAATCAGCAAATACAGGTAATCGGCAAACAGTTTCGATTTTTCAAGATTGCTTTCTACAAGCCACGAATTCATAAACCAAAACAATATCAGAAAAAGGGAAAATCCCAGAAACATTACTGCAAAAGCGATAAAAAGGTACCCATTGTGATTGTTTTCCTTGTTTCTGAACCAGGGGAAAAGACGACCGGTAATCCCCTGAAAACCAAGGGAAGATAACTGGGCAAACAGCACCGACCAGGCCAGCAGTAAACTGAATAATCCAATGGTATCAGTAGTCAGGTAATTTGGAAAAAGATAAGCTGTGGTGATAAATCCTATACCCACACCCAAATAAGACCAAATGCTTCCTTTGATGCTTTGTTTAATGATTATTCCCATTTATATAGCTTAAGCGTAATAAATATTTATTTTTGTTCAGAACTTTTTGAAATTCATTATAACTATGGCAAAGATAACCGGCTTCCGTAATATTTTTATCAATATCGGAATTATCCTGTTTTTTATTGTTTTGGCTTACGCTTACATGTTTCCGCTTCTTGAAGGGAGAACGCTTGAGATGGACGACATCATGCATTTTAAGGGCATGTCGAAAGAACTGGCTGATTACCGGGAGGCAACCGGTGAAGAAGCAATCTGGACCAACAGCATGTTTGGCGGAATGCCCGGGTATTTGATATCAGTGCTTTATCCGGGAAATTTAAGCAGCCACATTACCGGAAGTATTAGGAAAATATTTTCCATTGCTTCATTTCTTATTTTGTATATGATCGGGTTTTTTATATTATTATCAAGTCTGAAAATCAACCGCTGGCTATGTGTTGCAGGAGCTGTTGCATTTGCGTTCACATCTTATTTTCTGATTATTTTAAATGCCGGTCACATGACAAAAGCCAATGCCATTGCGTGGCTTGGGCCTGTACTTGCAGGTGTTTTGTTGGCTTTTCGTGGAAAACATCTTGCCGGAAGTTTGTTGTTTGCCGTTGCATTTTCGCTGGAACTGGTTTCAAATCACCTGCAGATTACTTACTATGGGTTTTTGATGATTGCCATTTTAGGATTGGTAGAATTGATTTTTGCCATTCGTGAAAAAACATTTCCATCGTTTTTTAAGGCTGTTTTATTTCTGTTTGCAGGCGCTGTTATCGCTTTGGGTATGAATTTTTCGAGACTTTATACCACCTGGGAATACTCCAAAGATACCATCCGCGGGCCTTCGGAACTGACATCAAACGACGAAAACAGAACCAGTGGTTTAGATAAAGACTACGTGGTGCAATGGAGCTACGGAATAGACGAAACGCTGACTCTGCTCATTCCAAACTTTAAAGGTGGGGGCAGTCAAATCCATCCAGGTATTGATTCTGAAAGTTACCGGGCTTTGCAACGTCAGGGAGTTCAGAACCCACGGCAAACCATTCAGGCGGTTAGCATGTATCATGGCGATCAGCCCGGAACTTCGGGGCCGGTTTACGTGGGCGCCATTGTGGTTTTCCTTTTTGTGCTTGGTTTGTTTGTGGTGAAAGGAAGAATGAAGTGGTGGCTTCTTTCAGCCACTATAGTTTCTGTTGTATTGTCCTGGGGCGGAAACATCATGTGGCTTACCAGTTTTCTGCTCGACTACCTGCCGTTTTACAACAAATTCAGGGCGCCCAGCATGACACTGGTAATTGCTGAATTTACCATGCCGCTTCTGGGAATTATCGCCTTAAACGATATTCTGGCCGGCAAAGTGGATAAAAAAATCTGGCTGAACGGGTTGAAATGGTCGGTTATTGCTACCGGCGGACTTTCATTGCTTTTTGCCATTCTTCCGGGAATTTCGGGCAGTTTTACCAATGCCACAGATGCCATGCGTTTTCCCGACTGGCTGATGGAAAGTGTGATTGCCGACCGGAAGTCCATGTTCAGGGCAGATGCTTTCCGTTCGTTTTTGTTTATTGCCATGGCTGCCGGAGTTTTGTACTTATGGCACATCAAAAGAATTAAAACGACGCCATTTATTGCCATTCTGGGAGTTCTCATTTTAGTTGATTTGTGGACGGTGGACAAACGCTACCTCAACAACGATCACTTTGTCCCAGCCCGCCAGGCTGAAGATCCGTTTCCAATGATGCCAGCCGATCAGGCCATTTTGGCTGATAACGATTTGTATTACCGTGTTTTGCCTTTGCAAAATCCGTTTCAGGATGCACGGGCGTCATACTATCATAAAAATGTGGGTGGATACCACGCAGCCAAACTTCGCCGGTACCAGGAAATTATCGAACATCATTTGCAGCCCGAAATGCAACGCATGGTAAACGGATTGCAGGCAGGTTCATCACTCGATTCGTTTTTCAGGCAGTTGCCGGTTATAAATATGCTCAACACCCGCTACCTGATTTTCGACCTGAATCAGGCGCCTCTGCGTAATCCGCATCCGCTGGGAAATGCCTGGTTTGTTTCCGATTTTAAAATGGTTGGAAATGCCGACGATGAAATTAAAGCCATGGAAAGTTTCGACCCTGCGGAAACGGCTGTTGTTGACCAACGATTTATTGAGCATGTTCAAGGAATTACTGTGGCTAAAGACAGGGTTGGAAAAATTGAATTAACTGAATACCAGCCCAATTACCTGAAATATAATTATAATGCCACAAGCGACCAGTTTACCGTTTTTTCAGACATCTACTACGATAAAGGATGGAATGCTTACATTGATGGCGAACCGGTTCCCCATTTCAGGTCGAATTACGTCTTGCGCGCCATGATTATTCCGGCTGGCCAGCATACTGTTGAATTCAAGTTTGAGCCGAAATCGTATTACATGGGAAATAAAGTTTCATTAGCCAGTTCTATATTGTTGATTTTGGCCATAGCTGGTTACGGTTTTATGCAATTCCGGAAGCGAAAAATTCAACCCGAAAAATAAAATGGGGATGAAATCGCGTTTGCCGGCCGGTTTTTTTCAGCGTGATGTTTTAGAGGTTGCTCCTGAATTGCTGGGAAAAATTCTCGTTCGTAAGTTTGATGATGGCTATTTGCATCGCTTCATCATCACCGAGGTGGAAGCATACAGCGGCGATGGTGATCGTGCATGCCACGCCAGCAAAGGCAAAACATCGCGGACCGAAGTGATGTTCCGCGAGGGCGGTTTGGTTTACGTTTACCTTGTTTACGGAATTCACTGGTTGCTGAATATTGTGACCGGGGAGGAAGGCGATGCATCAGCAGTGTTGATTCGCGGACTGCAAGATATCGATGGTCCAGGACGGGTGGGCAAGGCACTTCGTTTGGACAAATCATTTTACGGCGAAAACCTGTTCACTTCAAACAGAATATGGGTTGAAGAATCAGAACAGCAAGTGGAATTTACCACTTCCCCGCGAGTAGGTATTCATTATGCAGGAGAGCCCTGGGTAAGTAAACCCTGGAGATATCTTCTTATTTCTCCAGAATAAACTGGTTGTATATCCAAAGTAAAATCACTGCCGAAACAGCAACTCCGGAATATACATACCAGATATTTGAAGGGTTATAAGTTGTCCATAAAAATTGAATAAGTTCCGGTGTGGTCATTCCCATTTTTTCTGCTGCTGTAGCAATAAAATCATTTTTACTGAACGTATCAGAAATTTCGGGGATGGATAAACCACGTTTGGCCACCTCCAGTTTTAGTAAAGAAATATCATCGGCAATGCGTTCATAAACGCCGCCTGAAAGCCAGCCGGCCAACTGATGCCCGGCAGCAATGGGAAGGAAAGAGGTTCCCATGTATAATGCTTTTTGATCTTCGGGAGCAATGCGGCCTACATATTCGGTGAATTTTGGAGAACTGGCCATTTCTCCTAAAGCAAAAACCAGTATTCCCAACAGAATCAACCAGCTGTTTTGGTTCGAGAACATCAGTCCCAGTCCTCCTGCCAGTACCAATATTCCACCCATCATGGCAGCCAGCGGACGGAAACGCATTACAAAAGCTGAAACAATTAACTGAAAAAGAATAATGAAAAAGGCGTCCATACTCCCAAGGGTTACAGCCGTTATGGTTCCTTCAGGTGTTCCAATTGCCTCGGCCAGCCATGGCCAGATTGAATGAATACCATCATACAAAGCAGAAGTATCAACCCACTGGTCAACAAAAACAGGGAAGGAATAGTACAGTTGGTTAAACGCAGTCCAAAAAAGAATCATAATAATCAGAAATAAAACATACTTCCAGTTTTGAAGCGTAATACCAATATTTACAAAGGCATTTCCAATGCTTTTCAACAGCGAGGTTCCTTTTTCCTTAACTACAGGTTCGCGGAAGAAAAATGCAGTAATAAAATAATTGATTCCCATGGTGATGATGGACATGTAGAACACAAAATCCCATGATTTCTGCATGAGTACACCGGCAATAAACGGCCCGATGAACCCGCCAATGTTAACCATCAGGTAAAAAATTCCAAACCCTATTGATGAAGTTTCAGCAGTGGTGTTCCGTGCAATCATAGCCGATATGATAGGCTTGAACAGCGCACCGCCAATGCAGGTCCAGATAAAAGCAAAAAACATCCAGCCGAACGTTTCAAAACTTCCAATCATATAAAAACCGGTAATATAAACCGTGAATGAGAGGAACAGAATGCGTTTGTAACCTACTTTATCGGCAATGGCGCCGGTTATTACCGGTAAAAAATAGAGCAGCATTGAGCCGGTTCCCATAATAATACCCTTCTGTGCCTGGGTGAGTCCCAGTGCGCCGGTGTCTTTTGAATTTACCAGGTAAAGCGCAAATGCCATATAAAAACCGTACCATGCCCAACGTTCAAAAAGTTCGATAACATTGGCTGCCCAAAACGTAGCGTTGTATTTTTTAATAACCGATACAAATCCCATTGCCATTCATTTTAAAAATTGAAGCGCGGAAGATAATAAATAAAGGTAAAACAGAAAAGCAGGAAAAATTGTCTTCAGTAAAACAAAAAACTCGATATGCTTGTAATACGAGACTGGATTACGATAATTTGAAATCTTCGAGGAAAATGGTCATTAAAATAATAATCATAATAATTAAAAACAGCATAATAAAGAAACCAACTACGCCAATCTGGAATCCTTTTTTTACTTTATAGGAGCGGGTAGTCGAAATTAAATATTCAATGGAATGTAGCAGGTTTTGGGGCGCTTTTTCATTTTTTACAATATAATCGGCTGCACCCTTTCTCATAATATTTACAGCTACTTCCACATCATTTTGTCCGCTTAAAAAGATAAAATCAATTTCCGGGTGGTCCAGTTGAATTTTCTTCATAAGTTCAAGTCCCGTAATTCCTTCAAAAGAATAATCCAAAACGATTATATCGGGTTTTTCGTGGATAGACTTCAGGCATTCTTCGCCGTTTTTAAATGTTTTCAGATTTGTAAACTTTTTTTGCTGAAGATAACCAACGATTAAATCTTTGTAAATAACGCTATCCTGAACAATGAAGATAAGCGGATTCTTTGTTTTTTGCATAGCAGCCTGATTAATAATTGACGCACATAAAAATACCACAAAATATTTCAGAAATCAAACATACAGAAAATTATACTTTGATAAAACGGAATTGCTGACTTATTTGATATGTTGTGTATAAATATTTTTATGGTCTCATGGGTTGCATGGAGCCGGGAGAGGTCGCGCCTGGCTGAAACATATTGTCCTGTTGTTGTCCTGTATTAAACTGTTGCTCCCTTTCTTGTCTGGCTTTTTCTTCGGCCTCTTTTCTCAACTGTTCTTCCAGTTCCCTGTCTCTGATGTCTTTTGTATAGGTTGGATCTGGTTCGAGGTACCATTTCAGATTATTGTCCCAGTTTGACCGCACTTTTATTACTTCATTAATATAGGCCACTCCTTCGGGCTGCCGGGTATCCTGAAAGCTACCGGTATCCCATTTCCCGTTTTCATTTTCATCGAATATTACTTTTATCCGGTATTTTTCAGGTGCAAGAAAATCAAACACAACCGTTTGATTTTCATTAACTGTTTTTTCCTGAATAACTCCTTCGCTCTCATTGTTTTCAAGCAGTTGAACCAGTACCTGACCTTCAACACCAGTTAATGCAAGGTTAATGGTTCCGTAATAATCTTCAGATCGGGTTCTGAATGTGGAATTCAGTTTTCTACTTGTAATTCCGTAAATATTTTCACAGGCGGCGGAATCAATTTCAAGAGTATAACTTGTTTCTCCTTGCCAATTGTATGAAAGCCTGTAGGTACGCCAAACCATCGTATCTTGTGTAAACTGAACCGGCAGGGGTTTTTTAAGTGTATCATTTGAATGGTAAACAATAAACGCTGAAGGATCGATATATTTTACCGGTTGAGGCGAAGCAAGTACAATATCTTTATTCAAATCGAATCCTGAAGTGCTAAGATTGGTAATCCAGTTAAACTGAGGAACTTGTGGAGGTCCTTCTTCGTCCTCGTCTCTGGTTCTTCTTCGGCGCCTGGAATCATCTTCCCTTTCAGTAAACTGCATGTCAATCGTATCTTTTTGCAAAACAAGCTGACTTAGTGTATCGAGCTGATAATAAGATAATTCCATGCGTATATTTTCCTGTGCAGCAAGAAGGGTATCGGCAATCCATAATGTAAGTGAATCGTATTCCAGGTTGGGTTCCAGCACAAACCAATCAGGCACAATCGTATCAACAAGTTGAATATGAAATGTATCGCTAACCGGTTCATTGAAAACAAAAGTACATTGGTAGCGGGAATCTCTAACTGATGTTTTCAGGTATTGCTCAAATATCTTTTCAGTGAAATGCCTTAGATATATTGGTTCGGGAAGAAAATGTATATGGCCTGCAATAAGAAGGGAATCGGCCCCCGAAGCAACGGTATCGGCCTCAGCATGGTAATGAGCCGTGGGAACAATCAGCGTATCGTGAAATGCAATTTCTTCTGCTCCTTCGTTATAGCGTAAATCATTATTTGCATCATTAATTGAAAAAATGTGGTATTTCCCTTCTGCAATATTGTCGAATAAATACAGCCCGTCATCATCGGTACGTGCCACATAATCAGGTCTGAGCGTGTAAATTGCAGAATCGTGCAGGTTTTTGTGCAACATAACCAGTGTGCTTGTTACCGGTTCCAGGTTGAACGCGTTCATAACTCTGCCTGCTACCCTTAAAGTATCAAGCTGATTGTATGTACTAAATGAAAAACGAAGGTTTTCCAAAGGGTTTCGTTCGTTGTTGTCAACTATGGAATTTTTAAAATCAAGAGAATAGGTTACACTGTCACGCAGGTCTTCATTAAACCGGACTATCAATGTTTTCGATTTGGTAAGAATGGTTGGTCGTTTTTCCAACGGAGGTGAAATGACCAGTATCTCCGAAACCTGATCGGGAATAATAAACTCGTCGAAGGTTAAACGCACTTCATTCCCTTTATAATTAAGGGCTTTGTAATTTGGATGCGTGCCAACCAACACCGGAGGAATAGTATCTTTCGGCCCGCCTGTGGGCATTCCCTGGTTGGCGCACGACGAAACAATTACAATCCAGGCAAACCCTGCAACAATGAAATATGGTAATTTGTCAAGTATTCTCATTATTCAAAAAAACGACCCACAAACATACAAATTCCTGCAAATAATGAATGTTAGGAGTTGTTAATTCTCGTATAATTAAACTAACTTGCCGAAGATTTTAACGAAGAACAAATGGCCAAAAAAAAGAAAAAAGAACGCAGGAAGCTGAAAAACTCAGTTACCTTCAATAAGAAAAAACTAAAAAATGCCATTCTTTCGACATTGTACGAAGAGCAGGGAAAGATTGTCAACTATAAGCAAATTTCATCATGGCTTGGAGTGAAAGATTCTGAAGGCCGTCATTTGATAAATGTAGTTCTGGAAGAGCTTAAAGACGATGAATACCTTGAACAAGTTTCGCGTGGCCGGTACCGGCTGAAAGCCAAAACAGGCACCGTTTGCGGTGTGGTTGAACTACAGCGGCAGGGGTTTGCTTACGTGAACAGTGACGAGGTGGACCGTCCTGTTCTGGTTTCAGCACACAACCTGAACAATGCCATGGATGGCGACAAAGTTCGGTTACATTTGTATGCCCGTCGCAAAAAACACGATCTGGAAGGCGAGGTGACTGAAATTGTGGAGCGGGCTAAAACCATTTTTGTGGGAACTGTACAGATGTCCCGCAATTTTGCTTTTCTGTTACCTGCGGGAAAGGTGGGTTTCGATATTTTTATTGCCAAAGAGAACCTGAACGGTGCCAAAGACGGGCAAAAAGCAATTGCCGAAATTATTGAATGGCCGCCCAAAGCCCGCAGTCCGTTTGGGAAAATTACAGAAGTGTTGGGCGATACCGGCGACAACGACGCCGAAATGCATGCTATTCTTGCTGAATTTGAACTTCCACACAAATTCCCTGAAAAAGTGGATAAAGTGGCAGAAAAAATTCCATTCGAAATTCAGGAAGAGGAATACAAAAAACGCCGCGATTTTAGGGATGTCACTACTTTTACCATTGACCCGGCAGATGCTAAAGACTTTGACGATGCACTTTCTTTGCAAAAACTGGATAACGGGAACTGGGAAGTGGGTGTACATATTGCTGATGTGACACATTACGTTACACCCAATTCCATAATGGAAACTGAAGCTCAAAACCGGGCCACTTCAGTTTATCTTGTTGATAGGGTTGTGCCCATGTTGCCCGAGCGTCTTTCCAACGGAGTATGTTCGCTTCGTCCGAAGGAAGATAAGCTTTGTTTTTCGGCCATTTTTGAATTAACTGATGAGGCCAAAGTGGTAAAACAGTGGTTTGGAAAAACGGTAATCCATTCCAACAAAAGGTTTGCCTACGAAGATGCACAGGAAATTATTGAAACCGGCAAAGGAGAACTTGCCGAAGAAATTCTAAAGCTGAACGATTTGGCCAAAAAACTTCGCAGTCAAAGGTTCAAAAACGGTTCGATTGCCTTCGAACGAGTGGAGATTAAATTCAATATTGATGAAGTCGGCAAACCGCTTTCAGTTTACTTTAAAGAAGCAAAGGAAGCCAATCAACTCATTGAGGAATTTATGTTGCTGGCCAATAAAAAAGTGGCTGAATTTGTTGGCAAACCAGCAAAACAGAAAAAACCGAAAACTTTTGTTTACCGTATTCACGACAAACCTGATCCCGATAAGTTGCAGTCGTTTAACACATTTATCAGCCGGTTTGGTTATGGCATTCAGCTTCAGTCGGTAAAAACCATCTCCAGTTCCATCAATAACCTGCTCGACCACGTAAAAGGCAAAAAGGAGCAGAATGTAGTTGAAACGCTGGCTATCCGTACCATGGCCAAAGCCGAATATTCCACCCGGAATATCGGACATTACGGACTGGCATTCGACTATTACACCCATTTTACATCGCCCATTCGCCGTTACCCCGACATGATGGTACACCGTCTGCTGGAAAAATATTTGGAAGACGGGCGCTCAGCCAGCGAGCAAAAATATGAAGACTTGTGTCGCCATTCTTCCGACATGGAAACCCGTGCAGCCAATGCCGAACGTGCTTCCATAAAATACAAACAGGTGGAATTTATGCAGGACCATGTGGGTGAAGTTTATCCGGGAGTGATTTCCGGTATAACCGACTGGGGAATTTATGTAGAACTGGAAAACAAAATTGAAGGGATGATTCCCATCCGCGAACTGGACGACGATTTTTACATTTTCGATGAAAAAAATTATGCCCTCGTTGGAAGGCACAGTCATAAAAAGTACCAGTTGGGTGATGATATTACCGTGAAAATCTGGCGAACCAACCTTGAAAAAAAACAACTTGATTTCAGACTGGCAAATAATAATGAAAAAGATGATTTCGAAAGTTAAGTTGTATAATTTCAAGTTTTTACAAGGCCTCTAAGGTTCTCCGGCATTGATCGCCTTATTTAGTCGAAAAATAAAAAAGTTTATTTGGTAAAATAAATATTTATATTTGTTTACTTTTTTAAAGCATTAAAAGGGAATTAAAAATGCAGACCAACATCGAGAACGGTACTAAAAGAGACCTTAACAGGGAGAACATCCTGAAAATTGCACGCGAAATATTCAGTAAATACGGCTACAAAAAAACCACGCTCGACGACATTGCCAATGCCGTGCGTAAAGGGAAAAGCTCGCTTTACTACTACTTTTCAAGTAAAGAGGATCTGTTTCAGGCTGTAATTATGAAAGAAGTGGAAATTTTGGCGCACGAACTGGAAATTGTTATTAACAGGAATACCGACCCGGTTGATAAACTGCGCGATTATATTCTAACCAAGCTGACCACCTTCCGCAACCTGGCCAATTTTTACCATGCCATTGAAAATGATGTAACTGCTGTGGAGTTTATTGAGGAGGTGAAACGCCGTTACGAGCAGGATGAAATCCGAATGATTAAACGTATTCTTATTGAGGGAGTACGCAAAAATGAATTTGAGATTTATGATTTTAACCTGGCAGCCATTGGAATTACTACCGCCATTAAAGGGTTGGAAATGCCGCTTTCAGCAGGAAATTATGGCACTGTAAACCTTGAACGCAGTGTGGATACCATCCTTAAAATTATTTGCTACGGAATAATGAAGCGGTAAAAAAGTAAAAGGCCGGTTCAACAACCGACCTTTCCTCTATCAACCTAAACCTAAACTAAACCAAAAACCAAACCTTTGTGTGAATTGGGTTAAGTATGTCATTAGAACGCAGTAGTTGAAAAAAGGTTTAAAAAAATACTGATTTTTTTTAAGCAATTTTTTGTTCTTCCTTTAACCAATTCATAAAGCTTTCATTATCAACACAGTAAAAGCTTGATCCTTTATAGTTGTCAGTTCAGGAACCCGGAGCTCTGGATTTTTTATTCCCCCACTTGAATTCTGCTAAACCCGGACAACCTGAAAATCACAAAACTTTTTTCAAGTAAATAAATATAATTGGTTAGCGCGTCTCTGTGAATTTACCGTGTGGAGGCCAGTTCCTGCAATGAAACCAATTGCCCGTTCTGGTATGCCAGCAATCGTAACAACTGGTTCAGCATTTCCGGATATTTAATATTAGCCAGCGATAGAATATCCTGGCACAAATAAGAGCTACATAAATCATTCAGATATTTTCTTTATTGATTGAAATTTTGCCAGGAAAATACTTCAGGGTACATTCCAAAAAGAATTAATTCCTCCAATCGCTGAGTCGTTTTAAAATCATTTAACCCTGAAAAATTTTGCCATTCCAAAATCGAAATTGGATAAAGATTATTGGCAATAATTCTTCCGGTTAGTGGTTCATTTACTCGATTTACCAAGTCGAGCGAAGATGAGCCGGTTACAACAATTTATAATTCAGGAAGACTGTCGTACAGAATTTTAAGTTTTATTCCAATATCCGGAATTCGCTGAGTTTCGTCAATAAAAAGTAAGTCATAGCCCTCGTTAGTCCTTTTAATTTTGAATAATCACTGGATGAAAGCACTTCGTTGTAAAGTTGTTCATCGGCATTTATTTTTAATACTTTCCCACGATAACTACTGATAATAGAATTTATCAGTGTAGTTTTTCCTACCTGCCGTGTTCCGTAAAGCACAATTATTTTTCGTTTGCCGTGAAGCTGTTGTTTGATATTGTCTTCAATTGTTCTTTTTATCATTACTTTTTTTTTCAAAGTCAATGACTTTGGAAACAATACCGTAGGAATTCAAGCGAAATTCTACGATTGACCGTAGGAATTAGCGCTATTTCCTGCAGTCAACCAAAGAAATTATCGGTTTTAATCTATTTCAATTCAATTATCATCGCCGCCTTTTCCGGAATTTTTAGTTCCGAAAGGTTTGAAATAGTGGTTCCGGAAATAACCTCCCTGCCGGAAGAATAGCCTTTCAAAATTTCGCCAAAACGTTCGGTTGAAAGCGTTTTTTCTGCGTTGTTTTTATTCAGAACAACCATCACCGCTTCATCTTCATTGTAGCGGAAGTATGTGTAAATGCCATCTTCGGGCACAAAGTGCATCAGTTTGCCGTGGTGGATTACTTTCTTGTTTTTGCGCCAGTTTTGAATCGTTGAAAGGTATTGCTGCATATCTTTCTGCGCGGCAGTCAGGCCTTCTCCGGTAAATGCATTTACCTCATGGTCGGCCCAGCCGCCGGGAAACTCTGCACGAATGTCGCCGTGGTGGTCGCCGGGATGTGTCATCAAAACTTCGGTGCCGTAATAAAACTGCGGAATTCCGCGCATGGTCAGAAAATACGCCATCGCCATTTTCAGCAGGTCAACATCTTCGCCCAGTTGCATATACATACGCGACATGTCGTGGTTGTCGGGGAAAATCACCAGGTTCCACGGGTCGGCATACAAAAAATCGTTGGCCAGACTTTCATACATGGTCACAAGTCCCGAGCCCCAGGTTTCTTCTTCGCGAAGTCCGCGGCTTACGGCATCCTGCAACGGAAAATCCATCAGGCTGGGCAGGGAACAGTGGTATCCGTCGATGTTGTTTTTCCCTTTCTGCCAGTAGGAAACAATGGCCGGGTTCAGGCTCCACTCTTCGCCCACAATGTTGAATTTGGGGTATTCTTCCAGTACTTTTTCGGTCCAAACAGCCATCATATCTTTATCGGGATATGGCCAGGTATCCTGCCGGATGCCTTCCAGTCCGGCATACTCAATCCACCAGATGCTGTTCTGAATGAGGTAGGTAGCCATAAACGGGTTTTTCTGGTTCAGGTCGGGCATGGTGGGCACAAACCAGCCGTCAGCCATAGCGCTGCGGTCGGCTTCCGAAGCGTGTGGATCCTGGTTTACCGTGCGCCGGTGCGATGTAATTTTATATTCGGGAAAGTGGTTTATCCAGTCGGGCATTGGCAAATCGTCCATCCACCAGTGTTCCGAACCGCAATGGTTGAAAATCATATCCATAATCAGTTTCATGCCTCGTTTGTCCAGCTCTTCGTTCAGTTCCAGGTACTCTTCGTTGGAACCATAGCGTGGGTCAACACGGTAAAAATCGGTTGTGGAATAGCCATGATACGAAACCTGTGTCATGCTGTTTTCCAGCACCGGATTGAGCCACACGGCCGTGAAGCCCAAATCCTGCAAATAGTCCAGCGAATTGATAATGCCGCGGATATCGCCGCCATGCCTTCCGTCGCGGTCGTTGCGGTTGGGTTTTTCTTTCATCCCTTCCACCCAGTCGTTGTCCGGGTTTCCGTTTACAAACCGGTCGGGTGTAATCAGGTAAATCACATCCGATGTGTTAAATCCCATTCTTTCAGCCGAGCCTGTTTCACGGGCTTTCAACTCGTAAGAATAACTTTCAACGTTTTTGCCGTCTTTTTTAAACTGAATATCGAAACTGCCCGGTTTTACATTTTTATCCAGTTTTAAATCGATAAACAGATAGTTGGGATTTTCTACTTTTGAAACCGAATACAAGGTAACGCCGGGATATTCCAGTGAAACTTCTGTGGTTGCGATGCTTTCGCCGTAAACCATCAGTTGCAGATCGGGCGATTTCATGCCGGCCCACCAGAACATGGGTTCCACGCGCTGCAAATCAATGGTTGCTGAAAATACATTTAGGGTGATGAGGATGATGAATGTTGATATGAGTACTTTTTTCATTTCTATTTATTTGAATTCATTTTTACTGTTTCCGTTTATTGTGACTTGCTTGTTCCAAACTTCCACCTGCGCCGGTGTTTCCGAATGATTGACAACGGTGAAAAGTCCTTTATTCATGGTCACCTCCAGGTGAGCGCCCCGAAAATTGATACGGAACGACCAGCTTTTCCATTTTTTTGGAAGGAATGGATGGAAAGTGAGCCGTCCGTTTTTCACGCGAACGCCTCCAAAGCCCATTACAAAAGCCATCCAGGTGCCGCCCATGCTGGTAATGTGCAGGCCGTCATCGGTGTCATTGTTGTAGTCGTCCAAATCGAGCCGGGCCGTACGCAGGTACATTTCGTACGATTTTTCCTCGTAACCGATTTTGGCGGCCAGAATGGAGTGCACACACGGCGAAAGCGACGATTCATGCACAGTTAGAGGCTCGTAAAAATCGAAATGACGTTTTAAGTCTTCTGCCGAAAAATCGTTTTCGAACCAGAACAAACTTTGCAGCGTATCGGCCTGCTTAATGTAGCACGAACGCAGAATGCGGTCCCACGACCATTTCTGGTTGATGGGCAGGTTTTCTTTCGAAAGCTTTGAAACCGGAATCAACTCTTTGTCTTTAAATCCGTCGTTTTGCATGAATAGCCGGTTTTCCTCATCATAGGGGAAATACATTTTATCAATGATTTCCTGCCAGCGGGCGGTTTCCGAAAGCTCGTTGAATTTCCATTTTTTCAGCAGTTCATCGAACAGAAACGGGAATTCCTTTTTCAGAAAATCGATAACTTCCAGCGTGTATTTCAGCGTCCACACCGCCATATAATTGGTGTGGAAGTTGTTATTCACGTTGTTTTCATATTCGTTGGGGCCGGTTACGCCCAGCATCACAAACTTTTGCTTCTCATCCGACCAGTTAACCCGTTGGTTCCAAAACCGGCTGATGGCCAGCAACACTTCAAAGCCGTAAGGCGCCAGGTATTCCTTGTCGCCGGTATAGTTTACGTAATTGTATATGGCGTAAGCGATGGCGCCGTTCCGATGAATTTCTTCAAACGTAATTTCCCATTCGTTGTGGCACTCTTCGCCGTTTATGGTTACCATGGGATACAAAGCCGCATTGCTGTTGAATCCCAGTTTTCGCGCATTTTCTATGGCTTTTTGCAGGTGTTTGTGGCGGTAGGTCAGCAAGTTGCGCGAAACTTCAACCGGTGCTGTACTTAGATAAAATGGAAGACAATAAGCTTCAGTGTCCCAATAGGTTACGCCGCCGTATTTTTCGCCGGTAAATCCTTTGGGGCCGATGTTCAGGCGTTCGTCTTCGCCGGTGTAGGTTTGGTTCAACTGAAAAATATTGAACCGGATGCCTTGCTGCGCAGCTACGTCGTCTTCAATTTTAATGTCGCTGGTTTCCCATTTTTTCAGCCATTTGTTTTTGTGATTTTCGAACAGGGAATCGAATCCGGCTTTTTGTGCCCGGGCAATAGCGGATTTGGCTTTTTTCAACAAACCGGATTTTTTGTAGCTCATTGACGAAACTGTTGCTGCCAGTTTTTCAATACAAATTTCGTCGCCTTTTTCGATATTAATTATTTGTGTGGCTCCAACGTATTTTTCATTTTCAGTGTTGGAAATTTCAGCAGAAACCGGCAGGTTGTTTTTCAGGATTTGAAACCACATTCCGGTGGTAGTCTGAAATTTTGTCTTCAACGTTTCCAGCGTCAGGTATCCCTCATTGTTGCTGATTTCCTTTTGAATTTCAACCCAGAATTTTTCATCGTAGTTGGCGTCTTCGTTTTTCACATCGCCGTCGAGGTAAGGCGAAACGGTAATTTCACCGGAAAAGTTCATTGCTTTTACCGAATACCGGATGGCGCCCAGTTCCGAATCGTCGATACTGACAAAGCGCTGAGAAGTTACTGCAACCCGGTTTCCATTGGGCAGCTCTGCTTCAAAACTGCGTGAAAGCAGTCCGTGTTGCATCTGGAGTTCCCGGCGGAAGCCAAGAATTTTTGCTTTGGCCAGGTCCAGTTCCTGCCCGTTCACCCAAATGTTAATGCCAATCCAGTTGGTGGAGTTTATAATTTTGGCAAAGTATTCCGGATAACCGTTTTTCCACCATCCCACGCGGGTTTTGTCGGGATAATAAATGCCGGCAATGTAAGAGCCCTGAAGTGAATCGCCCGAGTACTTTTCCTCGAAACTGGCCCGCTGGCCCATTCGTCCGTTTCCAATGCTGAAAATGCTTTCGGAAATGCGGTTATATTCCGGGCGAAACCCTTCTTCTATGATTTTCCATTCGTTACGAATGATGTATTTCTTCATTTCTTGTACGGTTTAAATGCGGTTATTTTTCACCTGCTGCCACATCTTTTACAAACAGCACTGAAACTGCTGCGAGCAAAAGCGATCCTCCACCGAAAACCAGTGCCAGAATAGCCTTCCCTCCAAAAACAGTTTGTACCAGGAACCCCAGAATGGTAGCTGCCAGAATTTGCGGAATGACAATAAAAAAGTTGAAAATGCCCATGTAAATGCCCATTTTATGCGAAGGAAGCGAGCCGGTGAGAATGGCGTATGGCATAGATAAAATACTGGCCCAGGCAATACCGATTCCAATCATGGGCAGAATGAGCATATTCGGATTTCCAATAAGGTAAACCGATGCCATTCCCACGGCGCCAAACGTCAGGCATATTGCATGAGTCATTCTGCGGCTGGTGTATTTGGCCAGCACCGGCAGCGAAAAGGCCACCAGGGCAGCCATTCCGTTGTAAACGGCAAACAACACATTTACCCAGTCGGCGCCGGTGTTGTATTCCAGGGAAGTTGTGTCGGTGGTTAAATAAATGTGACTGGTAACGCCGGCTGTGGTGTAAATCCACAAGGCAAACAAACCCATCCACGAAAAAAACTGAACTACAGCCAGTTGTTTCATGGTGGCGGGCATTCGGATGAGGTCGGAAAAAATTTCCACCAGCGCATTTTTTTCCCGGTTTTTCGATTTCAGGGCATAAACCAGCAGCATCAGAAAAAAGAAGGCAATAAGCAGACCGCCCAAAATGTAGAGTTCGTTTTTCAGTTCAAACCAACGGGTTAAAACAACCACAATCAGTCCGGTTATTCCAAAGATACTGCCCAGCGAAGTAAATTTCTGCCGGGGAACCGGGTCTTCCCTGTAATCTCTGGCCACCTTGTTGGTTTCCCTTTCTGTTTTTTCGTATTCCCGCATTTTTTCGGGCGGATATTCTTTGGTGGAAAGAATGGTCCATAATATGGCAAGAAAAAATGCCAGTGCACCAATGTAGAACGACCACCGCACGGAAGGTGGAATGACACCCTCCGGGGCTGTGTTGGGGACATTCAGCCAGTTGGTCATTACATAAGGCAGCATGGAGCCCACAACTGCGCCGGTACCGATGAAAAAACTTTGCATGGCAAAACCGCGGGTGCGCTGTTCGTTGGGCAGCATGTCGCCCACAAAGGCGCGAAATGGCTCCATGGACACATTGAGAGAGGCATCCATCACCCAAAGCATTCCGGCGGCCACCCATAATGCAGGCGAATTGGGCATCATAATAAGCGCAATCGAAGCAAAAATGGCCCCGAAGAGAAAGTAGGGACGACGGCGCCCCAGCCGGTTCCAGGTTTTGTCGCTCATGTGCCCGATGATTGGCTGCACCACCAGACCGGTTACCGGAGCGGCAATCCACAATATGGGAATGTTTTCCACCTCGGCGCCCAGGGTTTCAAAAATGCGGCTGACATTGGCATTTTGCAGGGCAAATCCAAACTGGATGCCCAGAAAACCGAAACTCATGTTCCAGATTTGCCAAAAGCTAAGAGCAGGTTTCTTACTCATAACAACAATTTTATGTTATAACTGACTGCAATGAAAAAATTGCAGCAAACGGATGTTTGCCTGCTCTGTATTTGTGAAGTAACGTATGATGTTTTGCCGGAACAAATATAAGTGATAAAATATGGAATCTCCAAATTTATTTTTGCGCTAAACTACTGAAAATGGGAACATTTTGGGCTGAAAGGCTTGTTTCAAACGTTTGCGGGAAAAAATTTGGGAGGCGCGATTAAAAATCGCGCATTGAATCGAAAATGCGTGAATACTCCCGATAGAAATCGGGACGTACGTCCTGGTTAAGAAATCTGGCTTGAACCTCTTACTATCAAATTGGCATTTAACACTTTGGTTTCGCAGGGGTAGTCTTCTTTTGAAAGAATCCGTTTCAGCAGCATGCGCGTGGCCACCGTTCCCATTTCGTAGCCGTGCTGATCGACCGAAGTAAGTGTGGGGTCGGTAATTCCTGAAAACCGTCCGTCGGAGAAGCCAACAATGGCCACTTCGTTCGGAATTTTGATTCTTCGCTTTTGCAGGGTTTGCATGGCGCCAATGGCGGTGAGGTCGTTTACTGCAAAAATGCCGTCTATTTCGGTTCCTGATTCCAGGATTTTCAGCACTGCCAACCGGGCTTTTTCAAAATTATCGGCATCGTAAACCAGGGTTTCGCCTAAATGGATTCCGGCGTCTTCCAGTGCTTTTTTATAGCCCTCCTTACGTTGCTGACCAATAAGCAGGTTTTGAGGCCCGGCAAAGTGGGCAATGCGCTTTCTGCCCGAATCAACAAGGTGACGGGTGGCGCGGTAGGCTGCATCAAAATCGTCGATAATCACCTGGTCGGCTACGAACCCGGGAACAATACGGTCGTAAAAAATCAGCGGGACTTCGTTTTTGCGGATTTTTTCCAGGTGGCTGAAATCTTTTGTCTCTTTTGAAACCGAAACCAGGATTCCGTCAACCTGACTGGCCAGCAGGGTTTTTACATTGGCTTTTTCGCGGTCGGCCATTTCGTTCGACTGGCAGATGATGACGTTGAATCCTGCGTCGTAGGCCACATCCTCGATGCCGCTGATAACCGATGAGAAAAAGTAGTGTACAATTTCGGGAATAATTACGCCAATGGTGTTGCTTCGCTGTTGTTTGAGGCTGAGCGCCACGGCATTGGGCTGGTAGTTCAGTTTTTCGGCCAGTTCATTCACTGCGCGTTTGGTCTCCCCACTAATGTCGGGATGATCTTTTAGTGCCCTCGAAACCGTTGACGGAGAAACCTTCAGCTCCCTGGCAATATCTTTTATGGTGGCAAAACCTTTTTTCATTCACCTTATGACAGTTGATTTTCGGTTTTAAATGTACTAAAAATAAAATGATTTTTAAACGAAGTAATTTGTTACCACAATCTCATTAATCGCCTGTCGTTTGTCTCCGGCAGAATTTATCGCCCGCCTGGCCGGTACCCTGAAAATCTGAAAATCTTTGTACAAATCGTCAAAAAAACGGTCCTCCGGATTGTGGTTTTTGGGGTCGGAATTGCTTAGCATCTGTTTTACGCCCTTCTGGTTTAATTCTGAAAATAGTGTAGCCAAAGCAATTTGTTCCGGGTCGCCAAAACTGTCTTTGCTGTATGCCGTAAAACTTGAAGTTTGATTCAGCGGGCGGTACGGAGGATCGTAATAAACAAAAGTGCTTTCGTTCACCCTGTGTTTAATTTCCTTGAAATCGGCTTTTTGGATTTCAGCAACCGAAAGCAGTTGAGATACTTTCAGCAGATTTTCGGCATCCAGAATTTTTGGGTTTTTATACCTGCCCTGCGGAACGTTGAATTCTCCTTTGGAATTAAATCGGAACAACCCGTTGAAACAGGTACGGTTCAGAAAAATGATTTGTGCCGCCCGTTCAATCCACTTTTTTGAAAACTTGTTGTAATCCAGCGATCTCTTTTGCGTGTTGAATTGCTGACGCACCTTGTAATAGTATTCCGTGCGTTTTTCTTCGTTCAGCTTCAGGTATTGGTTTTGAAACCTGTCCAGTTTTTCAATCAGGTTTTGCACTTCTTTTTGAATGACCAGGTATGTCAGAATCAAATCCTCGTTATTGTCGCACAAAAGGGCTGATTTAACGGGGTATTTTTGCACCACATCGAAAAAAACAGCGCCACCGCCAACGAATGGCTCGCAAAAGGTTTCAATTTTTCCTTCCCTGAGCTCATTGGGATAGAACCGTTGAAAAGCCTCCAGCAACTGTCCTTTTCCCCCGGCCCACTTCAGAAATGGTTTGGTCGGAAATTTTTCAGGTTTCGTTTTATTTTTCGATTTTCTGGCTATCATGTTTTTCAATTAGATGGCAAAAATACCAAAACTAATTTCAGTTTGAAAGTTCACATCCAAATGTTCTGACCCAAACGAATTTACCCACCTGTTCCGACCTGTTGTATAACATATTCGGCGCAAACGTAACCGCAAACGTTTGCGGTTTTGGGTATGTTAAAAAACGATTAAAATCCTTAACAAATTATATACATTCGTACCGTGATTTTTGCTTTGCTCAGGCAAAAACTGAAAGTAACTGATTGATTTATTGCCAAATTAAAAATTAACTATTGGTTAATTAAACTGTTTAAGAATTATTAATTAATAACATTTAAAATGAGTATCATACGTAAAAACCTAAAGTTTTTTCTGTTTTGGGTTGCCATGTTAACCTTTTTATCGGGTTATGCGCAGCAAAAAACAGTTACAGGGAAAGTTTCAGATGCTGAAAGTGGTGAGTCCTTGCCGGGGGTTACCATTGCAGTAAGTGGAACAACAAGAGGCACTGTTACCAACATCGAAGGAGAATATATGTTGGATGTGGAGGAAGGGCAAACGCTCTATTTCTCTTTTGTTGGATATGCGAGACAGGAAATAACCGTTGGCTCTGAGAACGTAATTAATGTTCAAATGACTTCATCGGTTTTTGGATTGGATGAAGTTGTAGTTATTGGTTACGGTCAGGTTAGGAAAGAAGATGCCACCGGTTCGGTACAGGCCATTAGTTCCGAAGATTTTAACCCCGGAGCCATCACTTCGCCACAAGAACTGGTAACCGGAAAAATTGCCGGTGTAAATATTACATCTGGTGGTGGTTCTCCAGGCGAAGGTGCAACCATTCGCATCCGCGGAGGTTCATCACTTTCTGCAAGCAATGACCCGCTTTTTGTGATTGACGGCGTTCCCGTTGACAACGACGGAATTACGGGGATGAAAAACCCGCTGAGTACTATTCATCCAAGCGACATTGAAACCTTCACCGTATTAAAAGATGCTTCTGCAACTGCCATTTACGGTTCACGCGCATCAAACGGCGTAATTATTATTACAACCAAGCGCGGAAGGAAAGGCATGCCACTTGGAGTTACCTACAATCAGTTTTTCTCTGTGGGAACCCATGCCAACAAAATTTATCCGTTGTCAACCGATGAGTTCCGTTCGCTGGTTCAGCAACGGTATGCGAACAATCCCAATGCCACCAGGCTTTTGGGTAATGCCGATACCGACTGGCAAAAAGAAATTTACCGCCCGGCATACGGACACGATCATAATCTGAGCGTTACAGGGAATATCCAGGATATGCCGTTCAGGGCATCCATTGGCTATTCAAATCAGGAAGGTATTTTGAAAACCGACGGGCTGAACAGGATAACGGGTTCACTGGGTTTAAATCCATCATTTTTTGAGGACCACCTGCGCCTGAATCTGAATGTAAAAGGAATGTTGATAAACAACCAGTTTGCCAACCGTGGCGCCATTGGTTCGGCATACAGTTTCGATCCCACCCAACCGGTTTACAACGGAAGTCCTTACGGCGGCTTTTTTACCTGGGTACAGCAGAATGGCGATCCGATTCCCATTGCCAACATGAACCCGGTGGCTCAGCTCCAGCTTCAGGATGATCAGTCAACCGTTAAAAGAAGCATTGGAAATGCCGAATTCGATTACCGGTTCCACTTTCTGCCCGACTTAAGGGCAAACCTGAACCTGGGTTATGATATTTCGAATAGTGAAGGTTACACCAAAGTTCCTGAGTACGCCCCATGGGCATACGATAAACTGAGAGGAGGCGGTACCGACACAAAATATTCACAGGATAAAAGGAATACATTGCTCGATTTTTATCTGAATTATGTGAAGAACATTGACGCGATCGACAGCCGCATTGATGCAATGGCAGGTTATTCGTGGCAGCACTTCTGGCGTGCCGGCGAATCGAGAAGCACCAATGTTAAAGGTGATAATGTATATTCTGACACGGACTATGAAACCGAAAATTACCTGGTTTCATTCTTTGGCCGTCTCAATTATATCTTTAAAGAACGCTACCTGGCAACTTTTACACTGCGTAACGACGGTTCGTCGCGTTTCTCGCCCGATACCCGCTGGGGCTTGTTCCCCTCGGTTGCGTTAGCCTGGCAAATTGTTGAAGAACCCTTTCTTGCCGATTCGCGCGTGCTTTCCGACTTAAAACTGCGCCTGGGATATGGGATTACCGGTCAGCAGAATATTACGGATAACGACTATCCATATATGGCCCGTTATACGTTTGGCGAACCCACCGCAAGTTATCAGTTTGGAAATTCATTTATTCAAACCATCAGGCCCGAAGGGTACGATGCCAACATTAAATGGGAAGAAACAACCACCTACAACATCGGGCTGGATTATGGCTTCCTGGATAACCGCATTTCGGGTGCCATTGATGCTTATTACCGGGTTACCGACGATTTGATCAACTTTATTCCGGTTCCGGCAGGTACAAACCTTACCAACATGATTTTGACCAACGTGGGAGACCTGGAAAACCGCGGACTGGAATTTAGCATCAATGCCATTCCTGTTTCAAAAAAGGATTTGAGTTGGGAAATCGGATTCAATGCTTCGTATAACGAAAATAAAATTACAAAGCTTACTGCTATCGACGATCCTACCTACATTGGTGTTGAAACCGGAGGAATTTCAGGGGGTGTTGGTAACAACATTCAAATTCACAGTGTGGGTTACCCGGCCAATTCTTTCTTTGTTTACGAACAGGTTTATACCCCTGAAGGCAAACCGGTTGAAGGATTGTATGTTGACCGCAACGGCGATGGTGTGATTACCAACGACGACAAATACCGGTACAAAAAACCCGCTGCAGATGTATTTATGGGATTTTCTACAGGATTGAATTACAAAAACTGGGATTTCGGCTTCAACGGAAGGGTGAGCCTGAACAATTATGTGTATAACAACGTCATGTCAGGACAAGCAACTTTCAATAACCTGTACAATTCTGTCGGCTATCTGAATAACATCAGTAATGCTGTTTTTGATTCTGAGTTTGAAAATCCGAAGTATTTCTCGGATTATTATATACAGAATGCATCGTTCCTGAGACTCGACAACATCAGCCTGGGGCATACTTTTACCAATTTTTACCAGGAACGCATGAAAATGAGGTTGTATGCAACCGTGCAAAATGTATTTGTTATAACCGACTACGAAGGGCTCGACCCTGAAGTGAGCGGAGGTATTGACAACAACATCTATCCACGTCCGCGTACCTTTACGCTTGGTGTAAGTATTAATTTTTAACCGTAAAAGAACAGAATAATGAAAACAAAAATTTATAACATATTTATTGCGGTTGGACTGGTTGTTCTCGTGGCTTTTTCGTCGTGTATTAACGATTTGGACACTACACCGCTCGACAAAGATGTGGTTACTTCCGGAGATGTTTATGCCAATCCGGAAAATTACAAGGGTGTACTGGCCAAGCTTTATGCCGGTTTGGCAGTGAGCGGACAGGAAGGTCCTGCCGGAATGAACGACCTGAGCGGCCTCGATGAAGGCTTCGGACAATACTTGCGTGCCTACTGGTATGCACAGGAATTGCCAACCGATGAAGCAGTTATTGCCTGGAACGATGGCAATCTGCGCGACTATCAGGAAATGGATTGGAGCTCAAACAACGAGTTTATTTCCAACATGTATTACCGCGTATTTTATCAGATTGCACTCACCAACGAGTTCATTCGCGAAACCACTCCCCAAAAACTGGATGAACGCGGAATTGACGGTTCCTATCGTACCGATATTGAACTGTATCGCAAAGAGGCCCGCTTCCTGCGTGCGCTTAGTTACTGGCATGCCATCGATATGTTTGCCAATGTGCCTTTTGTAACCGAGGAAGATGCCGTTGGCTCTTTCTTCCCGGAACAGATTTCACGTGCCGATCTGTTTAACTACATCGAAACAGAATTGCTTGACATTGAATCGCAACTTACTGCTCCCGGTCAGGTTGAATATGGCCGCGCAGACCAGGCTGCAGTCTGGACTCTTTTGGCCAAATTGTATCTGAATGCTGAAGTTTACGTTAACCAGGCAAAATATACAGAGTGTTTAACTTACTGTAATAAAATTCTGAATGCCGGTTATTCCCTTGAACCCGAATACCAGCATCTGTTTTTGGCCGATAACCACAATTCGAACGAAATCATTTTCCCGATTATCCAGGATGGAAACAGAATCAAAACGTATGGCGGAGTTACCTTCATCATAAAAGCAGGCCTGGGCGGAAGTATGGACCCGGCTGAATTTGGTGTTGACGGTGGCTGGGGCGGAACCCGTGTTACCAAAGAGTTCGTGGGAAAATTTCTGAACCTGGAAACGTTGAAAAACGCCCGGATTCCGTTGAAAAGTGCGGCCAACTATCCGGTGATTTATGTGCCCGGCGGCTACCAGGACGACAGCGGATACAGTGATAATGAATGGGCGCCCGATACTGCTCCAACGCTGGCATCGAAAAATGCTGATGACAATTACGAAGGTTATATCTATTTTGCCGAAGATAATTCGGAATTTAAATTCACCGCAGGACCCAACTGGGATCTAAACTGGGGCGATGACAACAGCGACGGCACACTGGAACAAAACGGCGCCAACTTAATTGCTCCTGAAGCAGGAATGTACAGAATCAATGTGAATCTGAACAACTTCAGTTACACCATGGTAAAAACTGACTGGGGGCTTATTGGCGATGCCACTCCCGGGAGTTGGGACAACAGCACACCAATGGAGTTCGACACTGAAACAAAAGTATGGAGTGTAGTGGCTGAGTTGGGAACCGGAAGTTTTAAATTCCGCGCAAACGATGCCTGGGACATCAATATGGGCGACAATGACGCAGACGGATCACTGGAATACGACGGCGCAAATATAACCGTGGATGAACCGGGAAAATACCTGATTCAACTTTATCTCGCCATTCCCGACTATACATATTCTGTTGAAAAATACAGCTCTGATGGTCGTGGCATGTTCCACACCGACGGGCAAACGCTGGAAATTGAAAGCATGTTTGAATTTACCAACGGTTACGCAGTAAAAAAATGGAAAAACGTAACTTCAACCGGCCAAAACGGTTCGGATATTGAATTTGTTGACACCGATTTTCCACTGTTCCGTTTGGGTGATGTTTACCTGATGTATGCTGAAGCTGTATTGCGTGGCGGTTCAGGTGGCGATGCCGCAACTGCACTCAACTATGTGAACCAGATACGCGAAAGGGCTTATGGAGATGCCGGCGGAAATATCAGCACCGGCGATCTGACCCTTGAATTTTTACTCGATGAGCGTGCCCGCGAACTTTACTGGGAAGCACAACGCCGTACAGACCTTATTCGGTTTGGAAAATTCAGCGGTGGTGATTATCTCTGGGAATGGAAAGGTGCTGTGAAGAACGGAAGATCAATCGATGCCAAATTCGATATTTTTCCGATACCGGCTTCCGATGTAATTGCAAATCCGAATCTGACTCAGAACCAGGGATATTAAAATTTTTAATTCAAAAAAAGACAGAGATGAAAAAGATTCATAATATACTGATTATTTTCCTGGCTGCTTCGCTGCTGTTTGCCTGCGAAGATATGGAAAGAGAACCGGTGATTATGCCGGGCGATGCGCCTGCACTAAGTCAGCCGGCCTCAGGAACTCAGGTAGTATTTCAAAGAGTAAATGCTGCTGAAGAGTCGATAACTTTTACCTGGAGTGAAGCCGATTTTGGCTTCCCCAGTGCAACGGTTTATAACCTGCAGGTGGATGCTACCGGAAATAATTTTGCCAGTGCAACGCAACTGGCATCAACGTCAGAGCTTTCGGTGAGCATTACCCATGCAACCTTAAATGAAAGGTTGATGACGAAAGGATTACCTCCAAATGAACCCACCGCAATTGAATTCCGGGTGGAAGCCACGGTTAACCCGAAATATTCGTTGTATTCGCAACCGGTAAATATGACCGTAACACTTTACGCTGCATCGTTCCCGCCCATTTATATGATTGGCGCCAGCGTGGGAGGCTGGGATACCAGTAAAGCTGTTGAGGTCGTTTCCACCGGCGAACCATTCCAGTACATTACCATCTGGAGGTTCGATGCTTCAAACGGTGCGAACTTCCGCTTTTTTAGCCAGGCCGAATGGAGCGCTTCACTGGGGGGGTACGATAAGTTTACCAGCTATCCTGAAGATTTACTCGAACCGGCAACCGGCGACGATGATCCGAACTTCAACTTTACCGGTGAAGCAGGGTGGTACGAAATACTGGTGAATACCGATGCCGGTACCATTGAAATGGAAGCAGTGAATGAACCGGGTATGTACCTTACCGGCGATGCAACTCACGGCTGGGGCTGGGACGAACCGGTTACTGCACTGGAATATAAAAGCTACAAATTGTGGGAAGGCGATGTGAATTTCACCCAGGGAGGTGCATTCAGATTATTCGCCCAGAAAGACTGGGGTCCAACCAGCTACGGTTACGATGTGGTGGTAAATTACGATACAGATTACATTGATGTGATGGAAGGCCACGGCGACCCGAACTGGGAATTCCTGAAACCTTCGGGAACCTATCACGTAGTTGTTAATTTGAGAACCAACACGATAGAAATTAGTGAATAATTGGTCTGCTTCCTTAGTATCATTAATTCAGGAAGAAGATTAAATGTTATTTTACCTGAAAAGAGCCATCGGAAACCTTTCTGGTGGCTCTTTTTCTTAATAAGAAAAGTAAATGATTATGAATAAGCTGAAAGTTGTTTTTTTGGTTTTGGTGCTGACGGTTCCTTTGTTTTTGAAAGCTCAAATAACCACTGAGCCTGCTTTACCAGTAGCCACTCAAAAAGTAACCATCACATTCAATTCGTCTGAAGAGACCCGGTTGGGTTATTTTACAGGCGATTTGTATGCCCATACCGGGGTGGGTATTGAAGGAAAAGGGAACTGGCAGAATATAGTTGGCGGCCCAAACAGTTGGGGAGAAAACGATGTTCAACCCAAACTTACCCACAAGGGAAACGGGATTTACGAATTGGAAATTACGCCCGACATCAATTCGTTTTATTCGGTGGCCAGCGGTGAAAAAGTGATTAACATGTCGTTTGTTTTTCGGTGTGCAGACCAGTCGCAGCAAACCAACGACCTGTTTGTGACTGTTTACGAAGAAGGCCTGGTGGTTGAAATTACCGAACCAGCCCGCGGTTCCATTCAGCCAAAAAATCAGCCGGTGAACATTTCTGCGCAGTCATCAATGGATACCGACCTGAGACTTTATCTAAACGAAACGATTCTTTCCCAAAATTCAGGGACTACCATTTCAACCACACACTCCTTTTCCGAAAGCGGAGCATACTGGCTGAGTGCCGAAGCCACAGCCGGCGAGGAAACAAAAAGGGATTCGGTGCAGGTTTTTGTTCGCGAAGATGTAACCGAAGAAACACTGCCGGAAGCTTACCGGAAAGGAATCAATTACCCCTCGGACAGTTCAGCTGTACTGGTATTTTATGCACCGTTTAAAGAATTTGTGTTTGTTTTGGGCGATTTTAACAACTGGGAACCCCAAAACGAATACCAGATGAAAAAAGACGGGGACCATTTCTGGCTCGAAATACCCGGACTTGAAAAGGATAAGGAATACGCCTTTCAGTATTTTATCGATGGCGAAATTCGCGTGGCCGATCCTTACACCGAAAAAATTCTCGATCCATGGAACGACCATTATATTGAAGAAGAAACGTATCCCGGACTTATGGCATATCCTGCTGGAAAAACCGAAGGAATTGTTTCAGTGCTTCATCCCGGTCAGGAGGAATATCAATGGGAAGTAACCGATTTTCAAATTCCGGATAAGGAAAAACTGGTGATTTACGAACTGCTCATCCGCGATTTTACCGAAGAGCACACCTTTAAAGCCGTTCGGGAAATGCTGGATTACCTGGAGGATTTGAATATCAACGTACTGGAACTGATGCCGGTAAATGAGTTTGAAGGCAACAGCAGTTGGGGCTACAATCCTTCGTTTTATTTTGCACCCGACAAATATTACGGTCCGCGCAACGAACTAAAAAAACTCATTGACGAGTGCCACAAACGCGGCATTGCCGTGGTTATCGATATGGTGCTGAACCACAGCTACGGGCAAAGTCCGTTGGTGCAGATGTACATGGATAACTGGACTATCACGCCTGAAAATCCATGGTACAATGTGGAGTCGAATTTCCAAAATCCCAATTTGCGCTGGGGCTACGATTTTAACCACGAAGCCGATGTGGTAAAAGAACTGGTGGACAGCGTAAACAGCTTCTGGATGACCGAATACAAAGTGGACGGCTTCCGGTTCGATTTTACCAAAGGATTTTCCAATACTCCTTTTGGCGAGTCCAGCTGGGGCAGTGAATACGATGCCGCCCGAATTGCCAATCTGAAGCGAATGGCCGATGAAATCTGGAAGCGAAAAGATGATGCACTGGTTATTTTTGAACACCTTTCCTATAATCCTGAAGAAAAGGAACTGGCAGATTATGGTATTTTAATGTGGGGAATTTTGCATGGGCAATACCGCGAAGCAGCTCGTGGCAACACGGGAGTTTCCGATTTAAGTGCGGGTGTTTACGACCACCGCGGCTGGAATGAACCCAACCTTATTACCTACGCCGAGAGCCACGATGAGGAACGAATTATGGTTAGTCTGCTGCAATCCGGTTTTATTGAAGACGATTACAACATCAGGCAACTGCCTACAGCATTAAAAAGAGTTGAGTTGAATTCGGTGTTTCTGCTGCCGTTACCCGGTCCCAAAATGATTTGGCAGTTTGGCGAACGCGGTTATGATCTGTCAATAAACAGATGTGAGGACGGAATTGGAAACAACTGCAGGTTGGATCCGAAACCGCCCCGGTGGGAGTATTTAGAAAATTCAAACCGGACAGATTTGTTCCAGGTAGTGGCGCAACTGAATTATCTGAAACAAAATTACGAAGAGTTTACACCCGAAAGTTTCGATTACAACCTGAGCGGACAGGTGCGCTGGTACCGTTTAAGCCACAGCGGCAACCATGTGTTTGCCGTTGGGAATTTTGGCATCACATCAACCACAGCCAATGTTACTCTTCCTGAAACCGGCAAGTGGTTCGAGTTTTTTACACAGGATTCCATTGAAGTGGAAACAGCGGCACATAGTTTTTCCATGCAGCCCGGCGAATACCGGTTGTATTCCAGCCGAAAACTGGCAAAAACACAGGTAGTTACCGAACTCACAGAGATTGAATCTGCATTGGATGAAATTCGCATCTATCCAAATCCGGCAACCGTTGAGGTAACAATCGCTTCTGAAAAGCCCATTTCAAAAATTGAAATTTATTCGGTTGCCGGCACTTTGCTGAAGCAACTGGATGTTTTATCAGAAAATCAAATAAAAATTTCAACCGGAGATTATACCCCCGGAATTTATTTTGTACATATTTTTCAGGAGAATAACCGAACAACAAAAAAACTGATGATAAGATAATGGATGGCATCGCTTCGGGCGATGCTATCCATTTTTTCCATATTTCTTCTTAACTTGCAATCCATAAACCAAAAACAAAATATTATGAAAAAATATGCACTTTTGTTCTTATCTATTCTTTTTATGAACCAGCTGATTGCAAAGGATTATTCCGTTAAATCCCCTTCAGAAAGATTAACGGTTAAAGTGTCCGTTGATGAAGATGTTCGCTACTCTGTTTTTCTGGGTGATAAAGAAATTATTGCCGCCTCGCCCATTTCACTGACGCTTGAAAATGAAGTTTTGGGGAAAAATACCAAAGTTCGCAGAAACAAAACAATTTCGGTAAACGAAGAAATCATTCCGGTAGTAGCCCGAAAAAATGCAAAAATTCAGGATAATTACAATCAGCTTACTCTTTCTTTTAAAGACTACAACCTGCATTTCAGGGCGTACGACGAAGGTGTTGCTTATCGCTGGGAAGTGACTAAGAATGGTCCGCTAAAAGTGATGAATGAGCAGGCCACCTTTACGTTTCCAACCGACCTGAAAGTTTGGTTTCCGGAAGAAGAAAGCATGTTTTCGCACCAGGAACGTTCTTATTTGGATGTCAAACTATCAGAAATTACAACCGAACGTTTTGCATCCACCGGGTTGTTGGTAAGCTGCAACAACAATGTGAAAGTTTACATTTCAGAATCGGACTTGATAACCGATTATGCCGGGATGTTTTTAAAAGGTTCTGCCGAAAATCCTTTCCGGCTCGAAGGTAAATTTGCCGGAGTGGTTTTGGAAGAAGAACAACGAACCGACCGCGATGTGGCACCGGTAAAATATGCGGATTACATTGCCGAACTTGAAGGTCCGAAAAGCTTTCCCTGGCGTGCGATGATTATTTCGGACGACGACCGGCAACTGGTGGAATCGGAATTGATTTACAAACTGGCACCTGAAAATGTGCTGGAAGAAACCGGCTGGATTAAACCCGGGAAAGTGGCCTGGGACTGGTGGAATGCACTGAACATTTACGGTGTGGATTTTAAATCGGGCGTGAACAACGCTACCTACAAATATTATATCGATTTTGCCGCTGATTACGACCTTGATTATATTATTCTCGACGAAGGCTGGTACCACCTGGAAGACATCATGAAAGTGCAGGATGAAATTAATGTGCAGGAACTGGTTGATTACGGAAAAGATAAAGGAGTTGGTGTGATTCTCTGGGTGGTATGGAAAGCGCTTGACGACAAACTCACCGAAGCGCTCGACCAGTTCGAAACCTGGGGCGTAAAGGGAATTAAAATCGACTTTATGCAACGCGACGACCAGTGGATGGTGAATTTCTACGAAAAAATTGCCCGCGAATGTGCCAATCGCAAATTGCTGGTTGATTACCATGGTGCTTACAAACCGGCTGGCCTCGACCGCATGTATCCGAATGTGATTTCCTACGAAGGAGTAAAAGGCATGGAAAACTGCAAATGGTCTGAACTACCCGATCCGGAACTCAATGTGACCCTGCCGTTCATTCGTATGGTTGCCGGCCCTATGGATTACACACCCGGAGCTATGCTGAATGCCACCAAGGAAAATTTCCGCGATATTTTTGAAACACCCATGGCGCCCGGAACCCGCTGCCACCAACTGGCCATGTATGTGGTGTTTGAAAGTCCGCTGCAAATGCTTTCCGATAATCCGTCGAACTACTACCGCGAACCGGAAGCTATGGAGTTTTTGAAAGAGGTACCAACGGTTTGGGATGAAACCCGCGTGCTCGGCGCCAAAGTGGGCGACTACATTCTAATGGCCCGCCGCAAGGGCGAAACCTGGTATGTGGGTGCCATGACCGACTGGTCGCCGCGCTCGCTGGAACTCGATCTCAGCTTTCTGTCCGAAGGAAATTTCACGATTCAGGTTTGGAAAGACGGTGTAAATGCCGACCGCCATGCAGCAGATTTTAAACAGGAAAAACAAAATGTAAGTGCATCCTCCAAAATAAAAATCGATATGGCTCCAGGCGGTGGTTGGGCTGCAATAATCAGTAAAAACTAAATTTGTTTAGAGCTGAAAGAATGAATAGAAAAGGAAGGCATGGCTTTTATTGACGTGTCATCCTTTTATTTTCAGGTCATCTGGATTTCGACGACTGTCCCAGATTGCATGAATTACTATTTCTCTTTCAGTGATTTCGTAATTAATAATGTAATGTTGCGTCAATCATATCATGTCATTTCGACCTTTGGGAGAATTCTGCTGGAATACAGAGATTTCTCATCTTCGTGCCTCAGATTCGAAATGACAATTTTTAATGGTATATGGTTGACACAATAATATTGATTGAATTATTCTTCGTTTAGCCATGCATTAATTTCTTCATCTAAACTTTCATGATCAACACAGATGCCTTTTTCAATCTCTTTTTTGGATGCCATAATCTCATCTCGTTGTTCGTTGGAAAGAGGTAAAATCTTATGGTCTGTTTTCGCATCAATAATTGTTTGAATCGCTTTTAAAAAAGAAACATCATCGATAGCAGCAATTTTATGTATGAGAATATTTTTTAACTCAAGTGCTGTCATAATCTGTATTTTTCTCAAAATTAAGAAAAATTCATCAAATACTCACCGGTCCAGCCACTGCTTGAACTCCGGCACTTTGTCGCGACTAACGATGAGACCATCATCTGTAAAATTTTTCAGTTTCAGTTTTAGCCGGTTGGTGGAGTAGCTGATGATTTCGGCTATGCAGTTGATATTTACCATAAAATTGCGGTTGATTCGAAAAAACAATTCCGGATCAACCCGTTTTTGAAGTTGGTCGAGTGAATAATCGAGCGCATAGTTTTTTCCGGTTTGGGTTTTCAAAAACGAACACCGTTCCTCCACAAAAAAGCAACAGATTTCTTCTACCGGCACCGACTGAAAATGGACGCCCACTTTCACGAAAAACCTCGTTTTCCATGGTTTTGCCAACTGTTCAAAAACTTTTGATAGCTTTTCTTCCATTCCGGCAGGCCTGAAAATTTTCCGGTACTTTTCTATTGCGGTTTCCAGCGCATTAAGGTCAATGGGTTTCAGCAGATAATCCACGCTGTTCACTTTAAATGCGCGAATGGCATACTGGTCGAACGCCGTGGTGAAAATTACCGGCGCTTCCACTTTTACGGCATCAAAAATCTCGAAGGAAATACCGTCATCGAGCTGGATGTCCATAAAAATCAAGTCGGGCTTAGGGTTGGAAGCCAGCCAGTTTGCCGATTCTTCTACCGATTCCAGTTTTCCAACCACTTCAATTTCAGCATTAACCTGCTTTAAAAGCGATTCCAGTTTTTCGGCAGCCAGCCGTTCGTCTTCAATAATTACTACCTTCATTTTTCTGAATTTTAGCTGGTATCTTAACTACAAATTCTGTATCGGTTTGGTTGATTTCAATTTCGCGTTTCAATATCAGCCGACAACGTTCATTCAGGTTTTTCAACCCGGTTTTCGATGAGTTGCTGAGTTGCGATTTCGGCTGAAGATTATTCCGCACCACCAACTTGTCCAGCCCTTCGTTGTGAATAGTAACAACCAGTGGATTTTTCCGGGTGGTGGCATTGTGTTTCAGTGCATTTTCGATTAAAAGCTGCAACGAAACCGGTGGTATCAGCAGGTTTTCAGTTTCTGTCAGCTCTACTTTCAGTTCAATTTTTTCTTCGTCCCTGATTTTTTGCAGCGAAAAATATTCACGTACAAACTGCATTTCATCGGTTAGCGGAACCAAATCTTTTTCCTGATTTTCCAGAATATACCGGTAAATATTTGACAGTTTGCGGATAAATTCTTCCGACAGTGAAGGATTGCTATGCACCAGCGACGACAACGTATTCAGGCTGTTGAACAGAAAATGCGGGTTCACCTGGCTTTTCAGGGTTTCGTATTGAAAAAGCAGCTTTTCCTGGGCCAGTTTTTCTTCGCGTTTCAGTGCATCAGACCACTGCGAATAAAAGAAAAAAAGTGTGCCGATTGCAAAACCAATCATTGCAGCGGTAATAAACCCCTTAAATTCCTGTTGTTTGAACGCTGAAAAAGCATTTTCCAGGTTGACCCCGTTCATTCTGTTCTGAATAATAAATACCATTAAAAAGATTACGGAAGCAATAATTATTACGGTTAAATAAAAGAAAACCAATCGTAAAGTGGTTTTCTTTTTAAATTGTCTTGTGGAAACGTCGAGGTTGCTGAAAAACTTAGTGCCCAGCCAGATAAAAATTTCAAGTTGCAGCCAGGTAAGAAAAATCATGGTTGGCAGCCCTTCATGAGAAATTTGACCAACCAGCACAAGACTGAAAAGGAGCGAGATAACAAGTGCTCCTGCCAAAACTTTAAGTCGGGTTAGCAGGAATCCCTTGTTTATTTTTCTGAATACTTTTATTTTTTGCATTCTACCAATTTTTCCGGATAAATTCCAACGGTTTCTAAAGTCTCAAAATTCAGAATAAAAATATAAAACGGAAAATATTTTTTGACGAACGGGCGATTTCAGTGCCTGAACGGGAATATTTAACAACAAAAGGATGGCATTTGAAATTTACCATCCTTTTGTTGTAAATAGATTGATTGTTGACTAATTGTGCACGTGCACATCCATTTGCGGGAATGGTATGTTAAGACCTTCTTTTGCAAATGTTTTATATACCTTTTCGTGCATATCGAAATAAATGCCCCAATAGTTGGACGATTCTGCCCAGGCGCGAACTACCAGATCCACAGAGCTGTCGCCCAGTTCTTTTACCGCGATAAAAGGGGCCGGATCCTGTAAAATGCGTTCATCGCCGTCAATCAGGTTTTTCAGCACCTGTTTGGCTTTATCTACATCGTCACCGTAGCCAATGCCAAACACAAAGTCAACGCGACGACGGGGTTCGGTCGAATAATTTATCATTGAACCGGTTGAAAGTCCTCCATTTGGAATGATGATGGTTTTGTTGTCGGGTGTTTTCAGAATGGTGTTGAAAATCTGAATTTCGTTTACCGAGCCGGCATGTCCCTGTGCTTCAATGTAATCACCTACTTTAAAGGGTTTGAAAAGCAGAATAATTACACCGCCCGCAAAATTTTGTAATGTACCCGAAAGGGCCAAACCAACCGCCAGACCGGCAGCACCCAAAATGGCAATAAACGAGGTCATCTGAACTCCAATCATTCCAACCACGCTAATCAGAAGTAGTGTCTTTAACAGAATGCCAATCATGCTGTTTAGAAAACCCCGAAGGGAGGGTTCCATGTCTCTTTTTTCAAATTTTTTCCTCAGGCTTTTTTGAACGATACTTATTATCCACCATCCAATTATGAGGGTTATAATAGCCCCAACAAGCCGGGGACCAAAGGTTAATACTACATCGTTAATTTTTTCCCAGAGTGTATTCACTGAATCCATATTTAATAAATATTTATTGTTAATTTCTTAAAGATACAATAAATGACCAGACAAAAAAAGAGAGCAAATAAATTTGCCCTCTTCTCATTTAACAATTAATAATCACCCAAAAAAACTAAGCTGTTTGTTTTAAATAATTCACAGTGTCGTTTACATTTCCGAAATTCGATAATTCTTCGTCGCGAACAGAAATATCAAAAATACCTTCAAGGTAAAATGTAAAAATTTTCCAGTCAACCGAATCAAAATTCAAATCTTTCCCGAATGAAGCTTCGGGCTGAATATCATTCTTTTGTACCCCCGTTTTTCGTAATACACGGTATAGGTTTCTTCTGATTTTCTTTTCTTCCATAATATTTGTCAACTATAATTTCCTTTACAGTAGCTGTAAAAAAACCGAACAAATGAATTTAAAGGTCAAATATATGAAGTTTCTTTAAATATCAAATTTTTGTTAACACAAATTAACGGTCCTTTGTATTTAAAATACTGATATTCATACTTTTGCGCAAACAACTATTTGGTGCTTAAACGATCTGATTTTAACAAACTGAAAACATCCAAATCGTAATACCTGTTTTGGCATAGTTCGCCCTGTCGTTCTGTACCCTCATAACTGAAACCTAATCTGGCGGGGATAGCAGCACTCTTTTTATTCCCTTTTGCTACTTTAATTTGTATCCGGTTCATATTTAGTTTTTTGAATGCATAATAAATTAATTTTTCAGCGCTTAATGTTATTATGCCTTTTCCCTGCATTTTTTCGGCTAACCAATAACCCAACTCAGTTTTATGATTTATCCAATCAGTGTCCTTAAAACCAATAAGACCGGCAAATTCAAGTTTATACCAAATGGAATAAACCATATCTTTCTTTTTTTCTGCTTGCGCAGTTAAGCTATCAATGAATGCTTCCGTATCTGAAACTTCCTTAGTGAAATTTACAAATGGCAGCCATTTTTTCAAATATTCACGATCGCGTTCAATGGTTTCAAAAATTACACCTGCCATTGAAATATCTAAAGGTTCAAGCCGGATTTTCGAATTTATTTGAAAATGTTTCATATATGAGTTTTTTCATCTGACCAACACTATAAGGAATTATTACAATAAGAGCGGCGATTTTTATCAACTTATTATCTTTACGCAAATTTTTTTATAATCGTAACAAAAATGAGAAACGTTATGGACAGATGGATAATAGCTGTTTTCGGAATATTACTGGCAGCAGTTTTTTCTTGTGGAAATGGAAAGCCAAAAGCCGATGAGGCTCAAATAGTAATTAAAACGGATTACGGAAATATAAAAGTAAAGCTCTACGAAAAAACGGTGGAACACAAAAAGAATTTTGAAAAACTGGCCGGTGAAGGTTTTTATGACGGCTTGCTTTTTCACCGGGTAATTGAAAACTTTATGATTCAGGGCGGTGATCCCGATTCTAAAAATGTACAGTCTGGTCAGGCTTTGGGTGGTGGTTCGCTCGATTACACATTACCCGCCGAGTTTATTCCGGAGTATTATCACAAGAGAGGTGCAGTTGCTGCTGCACGGAAAGGCGGTTTAATCAACCTGGAAAAACGTTCGAGCGCTTCGCAGTTTTACATTGTTCAGGGAGATTTTTTTTCTCATGGGGAACTGGACACTATGGAAATAATTAAAAATCAGCAGATTAAAAATGATTTGGTCAGAGATCACCTCATGGCTGTTGATGATGAAATCCAGGTATTCAGGCAAAATAATGATCGGGAAGGATTTGCATTGAAGGTTGCAGAAATAAGAGACCGGGTGGATAGCTTAATTGCCGCAAGGAATCTAATTTTCAGATTTTCTGATGAGCAACGTGAAATTTACACAACTATTGGCGGTTATCCATCTCTCGATGGCGACTATACTGTTTTTGGCGAAGTGGTTGAGGGAATGGATGTGGTGGATAAAATTGCAGCACTTGAAACCGATAAAAATGCCCGCCCCCTGCAAGATGTAAAAATGGAAATTGAACTGATAAAGCAATAAAATGGTTCGTGTTTGGTTAATTCCACTTGTTTTTTTCTATTCATTATCAGGTTTTTCACAATCTGAAAAAGTAAGAGTTTCAACCAACCTGGGCGATATGACATTTATGCTTTACGACGATACGCCCAAACACCGCAATGCGTTTCT
Organism: Mariniphaga sp.; assembly: GCA_041686935.1. Classification (GTDB taxonomy): domain Bacteria; phylum Bacteroidota; class Bacteroidia; order Bacteroidales; family Prolixibacteraceae; genus Mariniphaga. The sequence goes on from JAWLCW010000001.1 coordinate 517,151, forward strand.
CGAACTGGCCCGTGAAGGTTATTACGATGGAACTTTGTTTTATCGTGTCATTCAGAATTTTCTCATCCAGGGTGGGTCTAAGAGCTCAAAAAATGCTCCTCCGGGGAAGCGAATCGGTTATGGCGATCCCGACCATACGGTGGACGATGAAATTCTGCCGCACCATTTTCACAAAAAAGGTGCACTTTGTGCCCCGCGCCAGCCCGACGATGTAAACCCCTGGCAGCAATCCGATATTTCGCAGTTTTATGTGGTGAAAGGCAGGGTTCATTCCTCAGGGGAACTCGACACTTTGGAAATGGCAGTGAACCGTCCTATCCGGAACAGGATTGTCAATAAGTACCTGAATGATGAAGTCAGGGCACAGCTTCAGGAATTGAGGGAGGAGAAAAAAGTGGAGGAGTTTCGTGAAATTGCCGGCCGCGTACGGGAGCAAATCGAAACTGAATACAACATGCAAACCGGTGTTCTGGAATTCTCCGAAAAACAACGCGAAGCCTATACCACCATTGGCGGGTATCCTGATTTGGATGGCCAATACACCATTTTTGGCGAATGTATTTCAGGGTTCGAAACCATAGACAAAATTGCTGCATTAAAAACCGATGAAAACAACCGGCCTTTTACCGATGTTAAAATTACTGTAACCGTTTTGAATGATTAAAATGAAAACTTTTGTCCTTTTTATCCTTTTTTCGATGATTTTTTTTTCCTGTAAAACAAGGGAAAAGAGTGAAGAAAAAGCCGATGAAGGACAACAAAAGCAGGAAGCCAGGGCTGAAGACCCGGAAACAGGATGGGAAAAAATTTTGGCGGCAGTGGTTTCATTCGATTCTTTTGACGGAAACCGGATTTTGGAATCGGGTCAGGGTTTTTTTGTAACCGAAGATATTATTACCACACGGTATTCTCTTGTAAATCAGGCCAGTAATATTGTGTTTTCACCGCTCGACACCGATAAAAAATACAGATGCGATAAGTATATAGCCGTAGATCGCATCAACGACATTATTTTACTGAAAGCGGACAGTCTGAAAAGTAATCCGGTAGAACTCTTCCAGGGAACAGCGCCCAATACTGCCAGAACCATGTACATTTCCGCCTCGCCGCGAAAAACGGTTCAGTTATTCACCGGGCAGTTGCTCAATCAAACCACCGTTCAGGGAGCAAAGCTTTACCGCATTACCAACCGCATCCGCAATGCCAATTTTGGTGCACCGGTATTTGTGTCGAACCAGAAAGCCATTGGAATTGCTTTTTCAGATGTGGTGAGTTATGAAATGCAAAGTTTTGCCATTCCGTCTGAATACATTGCCCGGTTGCTGGAAAAGCAAAATGAACCGCCCAAATCGCTGGAATCTTTGCGTTCGGTTGCCAGTGCCGCTGTATCGGCCGAAAACCAGAGGATCAAAGGACTGGTGCTCGAAACCGACATGGGAAATATCACCATCCGGCTTTTTAACGAAACGCCTGAATACCGTGACAACTTTATAAAACTGGTAAAAGAAAACTACTACGACAGTCTGCTCATACACCGGGTGATTTCCAATTTTGGCATTCAAACCGGTGCTGCCGATACACGCTATGCCGAAGAAGGCGATATGGTGGGCTGGAAAGGTCCGGGTTACACATTGCCGGCTCACATTGTTCCGGGGCTTTACCACAAACGGGGAATGATTGGTTCGCCCCGGAAACCAGATACCCAAAACCAGCGCCGGCGGGCCGACGGATCGCAGTTTTATATTATTACCGGACGAAAATATTTCGACAAGGAACTGGATGATATTGAAGAAGAAAACGACTACAAGTTTACTCCGGAACAACGGCAGGTTTACAAAACCATTGGCGGCGCCCCACACCTCGATGGCACTTACACCATTTTTGGCGAAGTAATTTCAGGATTGGAGGTGGCAGACCAAATTGTTCAGGTAGAAACCGACCGCCAGTGGCGACCGTTGGAGGATATCAGGCTCAAGAAAATCAGGATTTTGAACTAAATACTTCCGAAACTTCCATCCCTACTTTCAACCAAAAAGTTTTCAGACCAGCTTTTTCAGCGCCGGCAATATTTTTTTCCAAATCATCCACAAAAAGAGTTTCTGATGGAATAATTCCGGCAGATTCAATCACTTTATGATAGGATGCCAAATCGGGTTTGCGTTCATGAATTTCATGCGAATAAAAATCTTTCACAAAAAGGGAAGGAAATTCAATTCCGTAGATATTTCGAAATTCTTTATGAAGGCGTTCGATGTGGATTGCATTCGTATTGCTGAACAAATATACATCGTAATTTTTGGCAAGTACTTTTAGCATTTCCACCCTTTTCTCCGGAATATCACGTATCATCGCACACCAGGAATCGTCAATTTGCTGGTCGGTAGCTTCAGGGTTGTTCAAAATTCGGCGCACCTGCTTTCTGAACTCTTCCGGTATTGTTTTGCCGGTTTCCAGTTCATAAAAAATGGGATCAGCATAAGCCTGTTGGCGGTTGACCACTTCCGAGTTCAACCCAAGTTTTCTGAATGCCTGGATTGACGCATCAAAATCGAGGTTCAGTAAAACATTTCCCAAATCGAAAACAATGTTTTTGATATTTGTGAGCCTTGGCTTCATCTTTTTATTTTAAGCCAACGAATATAAATATTATTTTTGCTTTTATTTCCATGCAAATTAACGACAAACCATATCATACCATCTGGCTGAGTGAAAAAAATCCATCGGTTGTGCAAATTATCGACCAGCGAAAACTTCCTTTCGTGTTCGAAATTCTCGATTTAAAAACGCCCGACGATTGTTTTCATGCCATTCGCGATATGGCTGTCCGTGGAGCACCGTTAATTGGAGTAACTGCTGCTTACGGAATGTATCTGGCTTTGCTCTGTTTTAGTGGGAACAATCCTGAGAAATATTTAAACGAAACAGCAACAATATTGAAGTTGGCACGTCCGACTGCTGTGAACCTGGCTTATGCTGTGGACGAGATGCTGAAGTTTATGCTTCAAAATCTTCTGTCTGCAAATTTGAAAGAGATTTCACTGTCGAAAGTTGAAGAGATGAAATCGTGTGAAATTAGTTTCAGCGAAAAAATAGGGGAATTTGGGCTGGAAGTCATCGAAAAAATTTATCAGCAAAAACAAGAGCCGGTAAATATTTTAACACATTGCAATGCCGGCTGGCTGGCCTGCATCGACTGGGGAACAGCAACAGCTCCCATTTACAAAGCCCATCACAAAGGAATTCCGGTTCATGTGTGGGTGGACGAAACCCGACCCCGCAACCAGGGCGCCCGGCTAACTGCTTTTGAGCTGGGGCAGGAAGGTGTTCCACACACCGTAATTGCCGACAACACCGGCGGGCACCTGATGCAGAACAAAATGGTCGATTTGGTGATTGTGGGCAGCGACCGCACCACCATTACGGGTGACGTGGCCAATAAAATTGGTACTTACCTCAAAGCGCTGGCAGCAAAAGACAATAGCATCCCGTTTTATGTGGCACTTCCTTCCTCTACATTCGACTGGCAAATGGAAGACGGAATTACTGAAATCCCAATCGAAGAACGCGATTCAGACGAAGTGGCTAAAATAGAAGGCTGGAACGGGAACTCAATTCAAAAAGTGAAATTAATTCCTGAAAACAGTCGGGCCGCAAATTACGGCTTCGATGTTACCCCGGCAAGGTTGGTAACCGGTTTAATTACCGAACGCGGGATTTGCAAAGCAAACAGAGAAAGCATTCTAAAACTTTTTCCCAAAAACAAATAAAAATGAAGATTGCAATTATCGGCGGTTCGGGCCTCGAAAATCCGGATATCCTGAAAAATCCGAAAGAGATAAATGTTGAAACTCCTTACGGAAGTCACTCTTCAGCTTTTAAAACAGGTAAAATAGAAGGAATTGAAGTGGCCATCCTTTCCCGGCATGGCAGGAACCATGAGATTCCACCTTCGCAGGTTAACAACAGGGCTAATATCTGGGCAATCAGGGAATTGGGATGCACTCACATTTTGGCCACCACTGCGTGCGGAAGTTTGCGTGAAGAAATCAAAAGGGGCGATTTGGTTATCCCCGACCAGTTTATCGATTTTACCCGCCACCGCGAAGTTACTTTTCATGAAAAATTTGAGGATGGCAACCTGATGCACAGCCCAATGGCCGATCCCTTCGATGCCGGGTTGCGACAAAGGCTGATTGATACTTCCGGGAAATTAAACCTTCCGTTTCATCATAAAGGAACGGTAATTACCATTGAAGGCCCGCGTTTTTCAACCCGAGCCGAGTCGAACATGTTCCGGCTTTGGGGTGCCGATGTAATCAACATGTCGGTGGCGCCCGAGTGTATTCTCGCCAACGAACTGCAAATACCTTATGCAGCCATTGCTCTTAGCACCGACTACGATTGCTGGAAAACCGATGAGGAACCCGTTACCTGGGAAGAGGTGCTCAAAGTCTTCAATCAGAATGTGAAAAATGTAATTCATTTGTTACAACAAACCATTGCCGGGTTCAAATAGTTTTGCCGCCATGTGCTGAACGGCATGTTTAATTGAAATAATTTGGCATATTCTTTGATAAAAATATTTCTGTTGTCTTGAAGCCAGAAAAACAGAAATGTAAGACCGTTCAGTTAGTACTATATATATTCAGCCATCAAGCTTCGTTGGCTTTTAATTCCCGGCGGCATCTTTCAAAAGGTGCCGCTATTTTTTTGAGTAAATCATTATCTTTGTCCCTTCATTTAAAGATTGAATTGCCATGCTGGATAAAATCAGTGCTTTACACCAGGAAATTGAAAACACAACAGCTTCGTCGATGGACGAGGTGGAAGCGTTGCGTATTAAATACATCAGTAAAAAAGGAAGTGTAAACCAGCTTTTTGCCGATTTTAAAAACATACCCAACGAACAGAAAAAAGAGGTAGGCAAAGCGCTGAATGATCTGAAAAACTTTGCCCTCGAAAAAATCAATAGCCTGCGCGATTCATTCGAATCAACTGGTTCAGAAAATACCGGAACAGACCTCACTATGCCCGGCGAGCCTTTAAAATTGGGTACGCGGCATCCGCTTTCACTGGTAAAAAATGAAATCATAAGTATTTTTGGGAGGCTAGGATTTACTGTTGCCGAAGGCCCCGAAATTGAAGACGACTGGCACGTGTTTTCGGCATTGAACTTTCCGCCCGAACACCCGGCCCGCGATATGCAGGACACTTTTTTTATTGAAAAAGACCCTGACGTTTTGCTGCGAACCCACACGTCCAGCGTTCAAATTCGCGTAATGGAACATACCCAGCCGCCCATCCGCGCCATTTTTCCCGGAAGAGTTTTCCGGAACGAAGCCATTTCAGCCCGGTCACACTGCATTTTTCACCAGGTTGAGGGATTGTATGTGGACGAAAATGTTTCGTTTGCCGACCTGAAACAAACGCTGCTTTATTTTGCCAAAGAGTTGTTTGGAGAAGATACACAAATCAGGTTGCGTCCCAGCTACTTCCCGTTTACAGAACCCAGCGCCGAAATGGATGTAAGCTGCTCTATATGTGGCGGAAAAGGCTGCAATGTTTGCAAATACACTGGCTGGCTCGAAATTCTGGGTTGCGGCATGGTCGATCCCAACGTACTGGAAGCCTGCAATATCGACAGCCAAAAATATACCGGGTTTGCATTTGGAATGGGCATCGAACGCATTGCCATGCTGCGTTACGGCATCAAAGACATCCGGCACTTTTTTGAAAACGATATTCGTTTCCTGAAACAATTTGAATCGGCCATCTGAATTTCACCCCCAAAACCGCTTCATTGACCTTCAATTTTTTGTTGTTCGTCGTTTTATGGTATTCAAGACGTAACCTCGGCACTCAAATCAATGTCTTAATATCAAACAATGTAAACAAAAACAATTGAGTCATGAAAACAAAAAATTTGGTATTAACAGCAATGGCAGTATTTGTTGCAGCAACAGGTTTTGCCACCCAACTCCCAACAATGAATGTAATTCCGGTGCAAAATGAAAAAGCTCTGGTAGCATTTGAAACCATGTCTCCTGCAAATTTCGAACTGACTTTAACGAACAGGAAGGGGGAAGTTCTTTATTACAAAAAATCTGACGAGATAGTGCAAAACCACCGTATGGTTTTTGATTTGCACGAACTGGAAGACGGAGATTACACGGTGAGACTGAAACACGGAAATTGCACGCTGACAAGGGAAATTACCCTTTCAAATCATTCCAGTATAAAAGTTGGAGAAGAAATCAGAATGTTCAGTCCGTACTACAAATTTGAAAACAATAAATTACAGCTTTCTTATCTGAACAATGCTCAGAAAAATGTTTTTGTTAACATTTTTAAGAATGGAAATTATGTTACAGGAAAAAAATTGGGCAAAGAAATGTGTATTCAAAAAGTGCTTGATTTTTCAAAACTTGAAAAAGGTACCTACGAAGTAGTATTAAACAATCAGTCAGAAGAATATTCTTTTACTGTACAAAAATAGGGAGAGTTTTGAGACATGGATTGTTGAGGCTTCGGGAAACCGGGGCCTTTTTTGTTTCATTTCCCGGTAATTATTGTTTTGGTAGCGATACAAATATGGAAAATCTGCTGAATTTCAACCATTAAAATTTAAATAGAGAACATTTAAACTATTTGACAGAGGTTAAGTCCAAAACATAAATTTTTGGCAAGAATTTTTCAACCGGTGTGTCAAAAGAAATGTTTAATGAATAGAAGAAAAAAACTGTGCATATAAAAATTGAAAATCTGAATAAGGTTTACCGAAACGGGAATTATGCCTTGAAAAATCTTAACCTGGAAATTCCCAATGGTATGTTTGGACTGCTTGGGCCAAACGGTGCGGGTAAATCAACCTTAATGCGAATATTGGTTACATTAATGAAACCTTCAAGCGGCAAGGTGATGGTAAATGATTTGGATTTGGCCAAAAACCGCAGGGAAATTAGGGCCATGCTCGGTTATCTTCCTCAGGATTTTAGTTTTTTTTCGAAATTGAAAACCTACGAATTTCTGGATTATACGGCCAGGCTAGCCGGAATGAAAAACAGCGCTGCCCGTAAAACCGCAGTCGATCAAATGCTCGAGGAAGTTGGTCTTTACGAAGCCCGCGACCGCAATGCCAACAAGCTTTCCGGTGGTATGAAACGCAGGCTTGGAATTGCACAGGCTTTGATAAACGATCCGAAAATTATTATTGTTGATGAACCAACCACCGGTCTCGATCCGGAAGAAAGAATTCGGTTCAGAAACCTGCTTTCAAATATCAGTACACGCGACGTAATTATTATACTATCCACACACATTGTAGGCGATATCTCAAGTACCTGCCACAATATGGCTTTACTTAGCCAGGGCGAACTGGCATTTACGGGTTCGCCTGAGCAATTGGTTGAAGAAGCAAAAGGAAATGTTTGGCTTATAAACGCAACAGAAGCTGAGTATTTGGAAATTAACGAGAAATATCCTGTAATTTCAACTATTCCAACCGAAGGTGGATGGGAAGTTCAGGTGGTTGCTCCTGAAATAAACGGTTACTACGGAAAGCAGATTGATCCAAATTTGGAACATGCATACGTTCATTTTATGGAAAATAAATTGAATCAGTGGTCTAATTTATAATTCAGAAAAACAAAAAAATGATTTCATTTCACAATATATTTTCTATTTCCAAGTACGAACGTACTACATTGTTACGAAGCTGGTTTTTTCGCATTTTTGGCGTTCTGTCTCTGCTGGTTCTGTTTGCCATGAACTTTGGTATGATCATTCAGGGCGGAGGTGACCAGGGATGGGCCATTCGGAGTATTCCGGCAGCCATTCCTTATTTCAACCTGCTGATATTGAATGTGGCACAAGCCATTATCGCAGTATTTTTAGCCTCCGATTTTTTAAAGCGCGACAAAAAACTTGATACCACCGAAGTTATTTATATGCGGTCGATGACCAACGGCGAATATGTAATCGGCAAAACCTGGGGAAATCTGCAGGTATTTCTGGTTTTGAATATTGCTGTCATTATTATGGCGCTTATTTTTAATATACTTGCCCAGGGCACTTCTGTAAATTGGGCATCCTACGGAATCTATCTTGTTCTGATAAGTGTTCCCACGCTTATTTTTATTATGGGTTTATCTTTTCTGTTAATGAGTGTTATAAGAAACCAGGCCATCACTTTTGTACTTATCCTGGGGTATATAGGAATTACGCTTTTTCTGCTTGAAGCAAGGTATTACTATATTTTCGATTACATGGCATTTAACATTCCCATGCTTGTTTCCGATATTGCAGGTATGGGAAATCTTGAACGTGTTCTTATTCACCGGGGCATCTATCTGTTTTTGGGAATCAGTTTCATTTTCCTTACTATATATTTGTTGAAACGTCTTCCCCAATCGGGTTTTATGACCATATTCTCACTTATCTTTTCCATCATTTTTTTTGCTGCCGGAGGCTATCTGGCATACATGCACATTTCACAGTTTAAAAATAATGAAACCCTGCGGAATGAAGCAATTGCATTGAATAATGCCTGGGTTAAAGAAAAGCTGCCTTCTACGGTAAATCAGTCCATTTTGCTTGAACATAAAGGGAATATCATTGAATCTACATCTGTATTAACCTTAAGAAATGAACAGGTCGAACCTCTTCAAAATCTTATTTTTAGTTTGAATGACGGCCTTGAAGTAACTGGTTTAAAACTGAACGGACAAGAAAAACCTTTTATTCGAAATCAGCACCTCATAATTGTAACCGAAGGTGTTAATCTGCAGCCATTACAGGAAGCGAATGTGGAAATTTCCTACTCGGGAAAGATAAATGAAACGTTATGCTACCTCGACATACCCGAAGAAGAAAGGCAGGAAAAATATGGTCAGTTTGTTTTGAATGTGGATAAACGTTATGCCTTTTTAACCCCGGAATATGTTCTTCTTACTCCTGAAGTTAACTGGTATCCGCGAACCGGTGTAACGTACAGCACCGAAGACGTAAGCTGGAATCATCCTGAATTTATTCATTTTGATCTTGAAGTGAAGACTCAGCCTGGCTTGCAGGCAATTTCTCAGGGTGAAATAGCAGAAGTATCACCCGGTCAGTTTAATTTCAGCAGTAAAGTGCCGCTTACCCAAATTTCACTCGCTTTAGGTCAGTATGAAAAGAAATCCATTCAAAATGACAGTCTTGAATATGGTATTTGGCACATTAAAGGGCATGATTATTTTTCTGACCAATTCCCCGAAGCACGGGATACAATTGCCCAGTTGATAAACGAAAGAATGGGTGATTTCGAGCGTACCTATAAACTCGAATATGCTTTTGACCGTTTGTTTCTTGTAGAAGTTCCTGCTCAATTTAAATCCTACAACAGAATATGGTCAAGCCGGCAGGAATATGTTCAACCTGAGCAGGTGTTAATTCCGGAGAAAGGTTATTTGTTACGTCAGGCCGATTTGGAAGGTTCAAAAAAGAGAATGGAACGTTGGGGACGCAGAGGCGACAATAACATGACAGCCAAAGACATAGAAGTACGATTACTTTTTGAAATTTTTAGCATCTTCACCAATGAAAACATTCCTGATTTTCAGCGCCAGCGGGGCAGTTTCAGTGTACAGGAAAGACCAAATCCACATTTTATTTTCCCTATGTTATACAATTTCCAGAACAATATACGGTCAGACCAATGGCCGATTACAAATCGCATTTTTGAAGCTTACCTGAAAGGGCAATCAACTGACATGCGTTCCGGATGGATGCGAAACATGCAGGGAGTGAGTAATGACGAACTGGCTAATATTGCCCTGCAGGACAGCACCTTTGAGCAAATTCTGGCCGACCCGAAACAGAAAAGAATCATAGACAATGTGATAAAGCTAAAGGGAGAAGTGCTTTTCTCGATGGTACAGTGGAAAGCAGGCCAGGAGGAGTTCGAGGAATACCTCCGTGAAATTTTGCGCGAGTACAGGTTTAGAAACATTACATTCGAACAATTCGACCAAAGTATAAACGATCAGTTTGGAATTGAACTGATTCCTATGATGGACGATTGGTTTAAAGCCACCAATCTCCCTGGATATCTGTTTTCCCCTTTAGAAGCTGTTAAGGTTAAAACCGGTGACCGGATGCAAACAAAAGTATCCTTAAAGATTACCAATTTTTCAGATACTGAAGGAATTGTAAAGCTATCATTCCGTCTTGGCGGAGGAGGCGGACCGGGAAGAGGTTTTGGCCGCGGCCCCAGCGCCGACGACATGATAAACAAGCTGGTTTACCTTGAACCGCAGCAAACCAAAGCTGTGAGTTATATGCTCAGTGCTGAACCGCGTATGGTAATGATAAACACCATGACATCGCAAAATATTCCGCAAATAATTATGGAGGGGTTCCGCAGTATTGAAGAAGACCCAAGGGCAGTGCCGTTTGAGGGAGAGGTGGTTTCTGACGTTCCGGTTCAAAAACAGCTTCCCGGAGAGATTATTGTGGACAATGAAGACCCTCAGTTTGAAATAACAGTTACCGAGGATATCAGCCTGCTTGAAAAATGGCTTCTTAAAGAAACCGAAGGGACCATAAAATACTCTGGAATGAATTACTGGCGACCACCAGCTAACTGGACAGCAGTTACAAACTCAGACTTTTTTGGCGAATATGTTCGTTCTGCTTATTACATTAAAGCCGGCGATGGTTCCATGAGGGCCAAATGGCATGTTCCCATTGATGAACCGGGTTATTACGATGTGTATTACCATCTTTACAAACCACGAAGATTTGGACGTGGAGGAGGAGATAGTGAAACTGGCGAATACCAGTTCTTTATTCACAGCGACGATGGACGTGAAGAACAATCACTTTCAATTCAAAATGCCGAGGAGGGCTGGAATCACCTTGGTTCATTTTATTTTTCGCCCGATACCGCACTTGTTGAGTTGACCAACAAATCAGATTCACGAATGGTATTTGCCGATGCCGTAAGATTGGTAAAATTGTAACTATTGAAATAACAGAAATATGAAGTTGTTTAAAAAATTAAACCAAATGCGTACAACATTTCTTCTCGTTTCGCTTGTCCTGCTTTTAATAGCTGAAGGAAAAGCGCAGGAGTTTTTGACACTGGAAAGGGCGTTTCAGATTGCTGAAACAAGCAGCCCCGATTTACTGCAATCGCGTTTAAATCTTGAGCGGTTCCAGAAAAACCTGGAGGCTCAGCGGGCTGCGCTAAAATCAAGGTTTTCACTTGATGTTTCCCCGGTGGGTTATGGCCGAAACAGGCGTTTCGACAACAGGGTATCACAATGGTACACCAATGAGAGTTTTCAAACCAGTGCTTTATTCAGGGTTCAGCAGCCTATTTTAGTTACCGATGGAACGCTTTCACTAACCAATGAATTTGGCTGGCAAAGCAGTTACTCCGATGCAAGCGACATTAAAAGCCAGGTATTTTATAATAACCTTTACCTCAATTTTAATCAGCCGGTTTTTACCTACAACAGGCTAAGGCTGGAGCTAAAAGAACTGGAGCTAAATTACGAAAATGCCAATCTCGCTTATGCGATGCAACTGTTGAATATGGAAAGGAACGTAACCCAGTTTTTTTACAATGTGTACATGACCCAGATGAACCTGAACATTGCCCGGGAAGAGCTTAAAAATACGCAAAACAGCCACAATATTATCAGGAATAAAGTGGATGCCGGGCTGGCTGCAATGGAGGAATTATATCAGGCTGAGTTGAACCTGGCAACATCAAAATCGGCTGTACAAGACAGAGAAGTCGCCTTTGAGAATGCCAAAGACCAGTTAAAACTTTATCTGGGAATGGACCTTTATACCGACTTTTCTATTCTGGGCGATGTTTCCATGAATCCGGTTCAGGTTGATTTGGATAAAGCCATTGAAACCGGTCTTGCATCGCGAATGGAACTTCGCCAAAGGGAAATAGATATTGAAGCAAGCCAGTTCGATCTCATCCGCACAAAAGCCCAAAATGAATTCAGGGGCGATGTAAACCTGCGTTTGGGTATTTCGGGTGATAACAGGAACCTCGACAAGATTTTCGATGCACCAACAAACAGCCCGTCTGTAGCGGTTAGTTTTAATATCCCACTGTTCGACTGGGGTGAGAAAAAAGCACGAATAGCCGCACAGGAAGCAGCTATAGAATCACAAAAATTAAGTTTTACCGATGAGCAAAACCAAATCATTATTGGCATCAGGCAGGCATTCAGAAACCTGCAAAACCAGCTTAACCAGATTGGAATTGCCGAGCAAAGCGAAACCAATGCACAACTGACGTACGAAATTAACCTTGAAAGGTACGAAAACGGCGATCTGACCGGCATGGACCTCAACCTTTATCAAACCCAGCTTTCTGAACGTAAAATTGCCTATGCCCAGGCGCTTATAAATTATAAAATCGAATTGCTCAATCTGAAAATTCAAAGTTTATATGATTTTGAAAAAGGTGTTCCGGTTATACCGGCAGAACTATACATAAACAACAATAACAGATAATCAGAAAATAACAGTAAAAATGAAAAGAATAAAATTCCTTCCGTTTGTAATAATTTTTGCAGCATTAGCAGCATGCAACCAGCAAGGTACAACAGAAAGTGCCGATTTGGCCGTGCCTGTTTCAGTAGAAGACATTAAACTTCAGAGCATTCAGCAGTTTGTGAGCACCACCGGTACGGTAAAGGCAAATGCCGAAGCAGTGCTGAATTCCGAAATGGCTGGTGATTATTTTTTGCAGAACAACCCGGCAACCGGCAGGCCGTTTAAGCTTGGCGACAGGGTAACTCGCGGGCAAACCATCATCAGGTTCGAAAACGAAGAATATGAAAATAACCTGGCATTGGAAGCAGTAAAACTCAACCTCGAAATTTCACAGCAGGAATATGAAAAACAAAAGTCGTTGTACGAAAAGGGAGGAGTTACCCTGCGTGAGTTGCGCAATTCCGAAGTCTCAAAAACCAACGCGCAGTACAGTTTCGAAAATACCCAGATTCAACTAACTAAAATGAGCATAAAAGCACCGTTTACCGGTGTGATTGTTGAACTGCCCAATTACACAAACGGAACACGCGTTGCAAGTGGTTCACAAATGGTTACCCTAATGAGCTACAATGAAATGTACATGAACATGAACCTTCCTGAAAAAAATATTTCGGAAATAAAATTGGGACAGGAAGTTCTGGTTACCAATTATACGCTTCCCGAAGATACCCTTTTTGGAAAAGTAACCGAAATATCTCCGGCAATCAGTACCGAAACGCGTACATTTTCAGGCAAAATCGAAATTTCGAATCCCGACATGAAACTAAGACCGGGAATGTTTGTAAAAACCGATATCATTACTGATCAGAAAGACAGTACCATTGTCATCCCAAAGGACATTATTATGACCGGAAACCGGGGTAAATATGTATTTATTGTGGGCCGAAACTCTGCTGCCAACAATCGCTGGATTACCACCGGTATTGAGAATCAGAATTTTGTGGAAGTTGTGGAAGGACTTGCACCAAACGACCGCCTTATTGTCAGAGGATACGAAACATTGCGCGACAATTCGAAGGTTAAAATCATCCGGTAGAAACCTTTCCGGTAAATTATTAGAAAAACTTTACAATGAAGAAGTTAACACAATTTTCTGTCGATTATCCGGTAACTATTCTGATGATTGTTCTGGGAGTTATTCTCCTGGGTTACATATCGTTTGACAGGCTGGGGGTTGACTTGTTTCCCGACCTCAATTCGCCCCGCATTTTTGTGGAAATAAAATCGGGCGAAAGGCCGCCGGAGGAAATGGAAAAGCAGTTTGTGGAGAATATCGAAGCATTGGCTATCCGCCAGTCCGATGTGATTCAGGTTTCTTCCATTACACGTGTGGGAACTGCACAAATAACCGTTGAATATTCCTGGAACAAGGATATGGATGAGGCTTTTCTCGATCTGCAAAAAGCTCTGAATTCACTTACCCAGAATGCTGATATTGATGATTTGAGAATTACGCAGCACGACCCAAATACCGCCCCGGTGATGCTTATTGCAGTTGAGCACAACGAAATCACCGATATGAATGAAATCAGGAAAGTGGCGGAAAATTATATCCGAAACGAACTGATTCGGCTGGAAGGAGTTGCCGAGGTGGAACTTTCGGGTCAGGAGGAAAGTGAAGTGGTCATTTACACCGACCATTACCGCCTCGAAGCACAGGGCCTCACCCTCGACGAAGTGAGCACACGCATCCAGAATTTTAACCGGAATGTTTCCGGCGGGAGAATAAGTGAAATGGGACTTCAGTACATTGTAAAAGGTGTGCGCCTTTTAAACGAAGTGCAGGATTTTGAAACCCTGATTGTGGGTTATAAAGCCGTAAGAACAGAAACCGAAGGACAACCGCGGGTTGAAATGGCGCCTGTTTTTTTGCGCGACGTGGCCACTGTTAGCCTTGCAAATAAAGAGCCGGCAAATATTGTTCACTTTAACGGCAACCGATGTGTGGGACTGGCTGTTTACAAAGAAACCAAATTCAACACCGTAAAAGCAGTTGACCAGATTAACGACGCTTTGGTGAATATCCAGCGGGCGCTGCCCGGTTACACGCTGCATCAGGTTACGAACCAGGGAAAATTTATCAGCAGTGCCATTGGCGAAGTGCAAAACACAGCCCTGCTTGGTATTTTGCTGGCGGTTTTTATTCTGTTTCTTTTTTTGCGCCGCATCGGAACAACGCTTATTGTTAGCATTGCCATTCCCATTTCCATCATTGCCACGTTCAATCTGATGTATTTCAATAACCTCACCATTAATATTATGACTTTGGGTGGGCTGGCCCTTGGCGCCGGAATGTTGGTTGACAACGCCATTGTGGTGCTCGAAAATATTTTCAGAAACCACGAAAACGGCATGAGTGTAAAAGATGCCGCTGTGCACGGAACTGCTGAGGTGGGTGGCGCAATTACTGCTTCAACACTCACAACTATTGTGGTTTTTCTGCCCATTGTTTATTTGCACGGCGCTTCGGGCGAATTGTTTAAAGACCAGGCCTGGACGGTTGCCTTTTCACTGGTTTCTTCCTTGTTCGTGGCCATTTTTGTAATCCCGGCGCTATATCACCGGTTTTACAGGAATAAAAAAGCTCCGGCAAAAAAACGTTCCCTGCAGGTAGGTGGTTACGGGCGGTTTCTTGAGAAAGTTTTAAAGCTGAAGTGGATTGTTGTTATTTTGACCACAGCTTTAGTAATAGGTTCATTTTTGCTGGTTCCGTTTATTGGAACCGAGTTTATGCCCAAAACCGAAACCCGTGAATTTACTATGAATCTGAAACTTCAGGAAGGGACAAAGTTATCCCGTACCGAATCGACAGTAAATAGTGTTGAAAACATTCTTACCGAATACCTTGGCGATAACCTCGACAAACTTTATTCACATTCGGGTCCGTCAACCAGCATCCTGGGAGATGCTACAGCAGTTTTTCAGGGAGAAAACACGGCGCAGATACAGGTAGTTTTAAAAGAAGAGGCTACCATTAACGTAAATCAGGTTATTGCTGTAATGGATGACCTTACCCGGAATATTTCGGGGCTTGAAATCAGTTTTACAGAAGAACAAAGTGCACTTAAATCAATTCTTGGAACCGATGAGGCGCCTGTGGTTGTTGAAGTGAGAGGAGAGGATTTGGATGAAATTGAAGTGATTCTGGGCCAGGTAAAAGAGAGGATGCTTGGAATTAGTGGCCTATTAAATGTTCAGACCTCTGCAGAAGAGGGTGCCCCTGAGGTAGAAGTGCGTGTGGACCGAATCAGGGCGGGGATGTACAACCTGGATGTCAACACAATTATAACACAGGTTCAGGACCAGTTGGAAGGCAAAAATGCCGGGCAAATGGAGAAGGCCGGTGAGATGCGCGACATTACTATAAAAGTACCGGAAAAAGGATTAAACGAAATTTACAACCTCACTATAAACTCCGGCGGACAGGTTTTCAGACTGAGTGAAATTGCTGATATTTCTTTTGGCACTTCTCCAAAAGAAATTTTCAGAAAAAACCAGAACCGTACCGGCCGGGTTACTGCTCAACTTGAAAAAGGAGTTGCACTAGACCATTTGGCGGCAACAATCAGGCAGGAAACAGCCGAAATTGATTTGCCGGTTAATTACCGCATTATGGTAACCGGCGAAGAGGAAAAACGGCAGGAGTCGATGAGCAGTCTCGGGTTTGCCCTCATTCTGTCTGTCATTCTGGTTTACATGGTTATGGCTTCGCAGTTTGAATCGCTTATCCATCCGTTTACCATCCTGCTCACCATTCCGCTTGCCGTAGTAGGAAGCATTCTTATCTTTTTCGCTTTAGGGAAAACACTAAATATTATGGCGCTTATCGGAATAATTATGCTGGCAGGTATTGCGGTGAACAATTCAATTATTCTGGTTGACCGGATAAACCAGTTGATTCGTGAGGGAATGGAACGGAAAGATGCCATTCTGTATGCCGGGCAACAACGCATCAGGCCAATTTTTATGACCAGCTTAACTACCGTTTTGGCTTTATTGCCACTTACATTCGGATTTGGTGAAAGTGCATCATTGCGTTCGCCAATGGCGCTGGCAGTTATCGGTGGTCTGGTTACATCAACGCTTTTAACCCTGGTGGTTATTCCCTGTGTGTATGATATTTTAGACAGGATACGAACCTTGTTTGTAAAGAAATAGAATGAAGTTTATAATAAACAGAAAAGTACTCATCAGTATGTTGTTTACGGGGCTTACCCTTTTGGGGTATGTTTCCTATAAACAACTGCCGGTGGAACTTATGCCAAATGCCGAACTTCCCATGCTGTTTGTGCAGATTAATTCACGCATAGAGGTCGATCCGGCATACATGGAAAACCAGGCTGTAATTCCAATTGAAGGAGCCATTGGAACCATGGAAGGGATAGAAAGCATTGAAACCTCGCTAAATAACCGTACAGCATCCATTCAGGTAAACTTCAACCAGAATGTCAGTTTTAAATATACTTTTCTGAAGTTGCAGGAAAAAATTAATCAGGCTGCCGATAATCTCGACGAGAATTTTATTGTATCGGTTAACCGGGTAGATATACAGCAACTCTCCAACCAGTTTATGGAGATTCAGATAAGGGGCAGTGGTGGAACCGACCGTTTACGGAACATTGTCGATCAGGAGATTGCTGCCGAATTTGAAAATATTGATGGCATTGCGTCGGTTACTGTTTTTGGAGGTAAGGAACGATCCATAGAAATTACTTACGATAAAGCGGCCTGTGAAGCTTATGGAATCACGCCCTCACAAATCAGGAATGCGGTTGCATCCAACTCGGCCAACCGAACATTTGCCGGGTACCTGCACGAAAACCAGATGCAGTATTTTGTTCATGTTACGGCAGAATACGACCAGGTTACCGATATTGAAAATATTATTGTTGCCGAAGGTCCGGTTTACCTGAAAGATGTTGCCGATGTTTATTTTGGTGTAAAAGAAGAAGAAAGCATCAGTCGTGTGAACGGACTCGATGCCGTTTCCATTATGCTGGTAAGCGATTCGCAGGCTAACCTTATTGACCTTTCAAAAAAAGTACAGGAACGCATTATTGAGCTCAACGAAAAGCTGGCGCCCAAAGATGTGGAAATGGTGGTGCAAACCAACCTGGCCGAAACCATGGAAAAAAACATCAATCAGATAATGAACCTGGCACTGGTGGGCGGTTTGCTGGCTATTTTTGTTTTATGGATTTTCCTTAAAAATCTGCGCATTGTTTCCATTATTGCACTGGCTATTCCGGTTTCGGTTTTTACGGCTTTCAACTTGTTTTATGCTTTTAACGTAAGCATTAACAGCCTTACACTTGTTGGTTTGGTGCTGGCCATTGGTATGTTGCTCGACAACAGCGTGGTGGTGCTCGAAAACATTTACCGGCTTTCGGGCAAACGGTTCAGTCCCGACCAGGCTGTGGTGCAGGGAACTACTGAAGTGTGGCGATCGATTGTGGCGGCAACTCTAACCACTGTGACTGTTTTCCTGCCGTTCCTCTTTTCTTCGGAATACATGATTAAACTGCTGGGCAACCACGTGGGAGTTTCCATCATTTCCACACTCACCGTATCGCTGTTTGTGGCTTTGCTGCTTATTCCCATGGCAGCTCACTATCTGCTTAAAACAAAATCGTCGCACAATATTTTTTACGAAAAAGTTACCACCAACAACCGAATCATTCAAATTTATGTATTGCTGTTGAAAGCCAGCATGCGTGCGCCGGCAGCAACCGTTGTGGGAGCTATTGTACTCTTTTTTATTACAGTGTTCAGTGTGCTTGCCATAAGTGTTAACACGCTGGAAGAAGTAGAAGAGAGCCGTTTTTCCATTTATGTGACCATGCCCACCGGGTCAACCCTTGAAGCTACCGACCTGGTGGTGGCCGAGGTGGAAAGCCGGTTGGAAGGAATAGAAGAGAGACAAGATGTAATTGCCAACATTCAGGAAGAAGATGCGATTTTAACGGTAGTTTTGCAGGAAGATTATAAAAAACTAAACGACCGTAGCATTGCTGAAATTAAATCACAGGTTGAAGGTTTAATTACCAATATTGCTCAGGCCGAAATTAGCCTAACAGCTCCTGCTTCCAGTGCCCGTTTCGGAGGTGGTGGCGGAGGAGGTGCCGGTATGGAAAATTTCAGCCGGTTTCTGGGAATTGGTACAAACCGTGAACGTATTGTGATTAAAGGAGAAGATTTTGATGTAATGAAAGGTGTTGCTGAAGATTTACAATACTACATCGAAAACCTGGAATCGATACGAAGCGCCAATGTGAGTGTGGCCAGTAACCGGCCTGAACTTCACCTTTATTTTAACCAGCTTTTACTTACCCAGTTCGGGTTAAACTTAAATAATATAGCAAATGAACTGGCATCTTTCACCCGCGAATTTACATCGGGTGTAAATTTCAAACAGGGCAATGAAGAATATGAAATCATCATTAAGGAAAAACTGACGGATGAAGAGGAAAAGCGGGAAAAGAACATCGACGATTTAAGACGAATGCCCGTGAGTGGCGGGCAGGGAGCTACATTTGAACTTCAGGATATTGCCGATTTGGTTTATTCTGACGGGGTGGCCAGCATTACACGGGTTAACCAGGAAAAACAGATTGAATTGTTTTACCGGTTTGCCGCCGAGGCCGAACAATCGAAAGACCTGTTGGAAGCCTATCGTCTGGAGATTGATGAAGTAATTGCAAGTTATAAGATGCCTGCCGGGGTTGCCATCGAGGTAATTCATGAAGAAGACCAGTTTTCGGAATTTTACTTTTTAATTGCTGCAGCTTTTATTCTCATCTTAATGATTCTGGCCTCCGTTTTTGAATCGCTCACCACTCCCATAGTTCTTATGTTTTCAGTTCCTCTGGCGGCAATCGGTTCTTTTATCGCATTAATTATTACCGGGAACAGCCTTTTCAATGCCAATACGTTAACCGGCTTTCTTATTTTGCTCGGGGTGGTGGTAAACAATGGGATTATTCTTATCGATTTTACCAATATTTTGAGAAAGAGGGGAGACCGGAAATCCCGGGCATTAATTACCGCCGGACTTTCACGCGTTCGTCCGATTCTTATTACAGCTATCACAACTATTGTTGCCATGTTGCCGCTGGCTATGGGTCAATCGGAATATGTTGGCGCCATTGGAGCTCCGTTTGCTATAACCGTTATTGGCGGACTTTCTGTAAGCACATTGCTTACCCTGGTTTTTGTGCCAACGCTCTATTTCGGAATGGAAAATGCCGTTAACTGGCTCAAATCGTTACACTGGAGCATTAAAGCACTGCAACTGATTTTGTTTGCAGCAGCCGTTGCTTATATATATTTTGAAGTAGAAACATTCGTTTGGAAACTGCTTGGATTTATGCTCATTACCATCCTCATTCCGGGAGTAACGGCATTTGTAATGACCAGTCTCAGGCAGGCCAGTTCAAAGGTTATCGATGATAAAGAGCCAATTCGCATTGTAGTGCGTAAACTGGTAAAAATTTACGACCGCGACAGTCGATTTGTTCGCGAATGGAAAGCCGGAATAAAAATCAGGGAACGGGCAGGATTGCTGAGAGATTATAAAAAGTTACACGATTTTTACGACCTGATTTGGCAAATACCACTATTCGGATTTCTTGTTTATTTTACCTTCTTTTACCTTTCCGGCAACACCTGGATGTGGGTGATGTCTCATGCGATTTACTTTTTTCTTTTTATTCTTTTTGTACCCTTTTCACAGGTACTAAAAAATAAATTTGAGGCCACGGCAAATCCAACTTTCCTCAAATTAGAACGGATTGTTAAAAACGTAATTTACTGGGGAGTTCCCGCTTTTTTCCTGTTTATTTTCTTCAGGCGCTGGGACAACATTGGTATGGTCATTTTTGTGGGAATAATCTGGACACTGCTTTTGGTAATTTATAGTTCAGGCAAATACATTCACTATAAAAAATTGAATATTGCCCGTATTGAAGGTAGGTTCAGTAAATTTCGCCGCGGTTATTTTACGATGGTGCGTCAAATACCGGTAATAGGAAAACACAAAGTTCCGTTCCGCGCACTGAATGGCGTTTCGCTTGAAATTAAAACCGGTATGTTCGGTTTGCTTGGGCCCAACGGTGCCGGGAAATCGACAATGATGCGGATTATCTGCGGAATTCTGGAACAGAGCTATGGTAAAATCTGGATTAACGGGCTCGATACCCAGAAGCATCGCGAAGAACTGCAGGGCTTAATCGGTTATCTTCCACAGGCATTTGGTACGTATGAGAATATGTCGGCATGGGAATTCCTCGATTATCAGGCAATTCTGAAGGGGATTAAAGATGTTAAAACCCGAACAGAACGAATGGAATATGTATTGAAAAGTGTGCACATGTTCGACCGGAAAGACGACAAAATCGGTTCTTTTTCCGGAGGTATGAAACAGCGGATTGGTATTGCCCAAATCCTGTTAAACCTGCCGCGCATTTTGGTAGTTGACGAACCAACTGCCGGTCTCGACCCGCGCGAGCGCATCCGGTTCAGAAACCTGCTTGTTGAACTCAGCCGGGAACGGATTGTCATTTTTTCTACCCACATTATCGAGGATATTTCCAGTTCGTGTAACCAGGTGGCTGTTATCAACCGGGGCGATCTGAAATATTTCGGCGCCCCCAACGAAATGTTGAAAATGGGCGAAGGTTTTGTTTGGCAAATGACTTTGCCCGCAAAAGAATTCGACAACTTTGCCAACAAACAACTTATTGTACACCACATGCGTCAGGGCGAAAACATTAAAATTCGTGTACTTTCAAAAGAAAAACCAGCGGAAGATGCCATACCTGCATCGCCGCACCTTGAAGATGCCTATTTGTGCCTGTTGAAAGACTTTGCTAAAAATGTGTAGAAAATGGAACAAAAATTCGATATAAAAAACAGCTTTAATAACACGGTGAGAATGATTCGCTACAACCTGAAAATCATTTTTGCCGGCCGTTTTGTTTGGTTTTTACTGGCAGCGTTTGCTTTTTTTCTGTTTTTTGCCATTCAAACCGTTTGGAACGGGCAGGCGCTTACCGACGGAACTGTTTATACTCTGTTGATCTTTCCCGGAATTCTGCTCATTTTTTACCCTTCGGTTTTTGGTATCCAAAACGACGACGATTCGCGAATGCTCGAAATTTTGTTCGGTATTCCCAACTATCGCTACAAAGTTTGGCTGGTAAGGCTACTAATGATTTATGTGCTTATTTTCCTGATGATTGTGTTGTTTTCTGTTGTTGCCTCGGTGCTTCTTTACCGGGTAAATGTGTTGGAAATGTCGTACCAGCTAATGTACCCCATTGTTTTTATGGGTTCCATGGCTTTTATGTTTTCCACAGTAATTAAGAATGGAAACGGAACCGCTGTGATTATGGTTCTAATTGGAGTTGCCTTAATTCTGTTACAGGAAGCGGTTGAGCGCACCCAATGGAATGTATTTTTAAATCCGTTTCAGATTCCCAATAATTTTAATGAAGTTATCTGGCAGGGCCTCATCACCAAAAACCGGATTTTTCTGGGTGCAGGAATGGTCGTTTTTATTCTGTACGGGCTTTATAATTTGCAGAAAAGAGAAAAGTTTGTCTGAATTTACACCAGCCGGTTGGTTTCCACATCAGGGAAAATGATGGATGGTTTAAATGATTTGGCCTCTTCAAAATCCATCAGGGCGTATGAAATGATGATTACCACATCGCCAACGGCAGCTTTGCGGGCAGCAGGCCCGTTAAGGCAAATGGTTCCGAAACCTCGTTCGCCTTTAATCACATAAGTTTCAAGTCGTTCTCCGTTATTGATATTCACCACCTGCACTTTTTCATTTTCCAACAAATTAGCAGCGTCCATCAAATCTTCGTCAATGGTAATACTGCCCACATATTGCAGGTTGGCCTCGGTTACGGTAACTTTATGTATTTTCGATTTACAAATTTCAATCTGCATAACTCGGATTTTCAGTTCAAAACAATATTGTCGATCAATCGGACTTTGCCGCAAAAAACGGCAATGCATCCTGCTTTCTTTCCTTTATCATTCCAGCTATTTATTGGCTGAAGATTTTCAAAATCAACTATTTCAAAATATTCAACGTTTAAAAACGGGTTTTTGTTGATGGTTTCCTTTACCCAATTTTCAAGCTCTCTTACGGAAAATTGCCCGGTGAGGTTTTGGGCTTCCGACAATGTGCGAAAAATCAGGGCTGCATTTTCCCGTTCTTCTTTCAACAGCAATTCATTTCGCGAGCTCATAGCCAGGCCGCTTTCTTCCCTGATTATCGGGCAAGGGACAATTTCCACAGGCATTTCCAGCATTTTAACCATTTTATTTATTACAGCGAGTTGCTGAAAATCTTTTAACCCGAAATAGGCTTTGCCGGGTTTCACTATTTCAAAAAGTTTGCTTACTACCTGCGCCACACCGTTAAAATGACCGGGACGGTGTTTTCCTTCCATCACCTTTTCCAGGTGCCCAAAATCGAATATGCGTGAGTCGGGTTCAGGGTAAATTTCTTCGGCTTCCGGCGCAAAAACAATATCATAACCGGTTGATTCCAGCAATTTTATATCGGCTTCCAGGTTTCGCGGATAGCGTTTCAAATCATTCGGGTCGTTAAACTGGGTTGGGTTAACAAAAATACTAACCACTACCGTTTGATTTTCCTTTTTGGCTTTTTCAACCAGCGAAATATGCCCGCGGTGAAGTGCCCCCATGGTAGGCACAAATCCTACACTTCCCATTCTACGGGGTTGCTTTAAATGCTCCTGAAGTTCAATTTTTGTTTTTACCAGAATCATTGCTGAAAAAATTCACGATGCAAAGTAAATAAATAATATTCTTAAAATTTCGGTAATGTGATACAATCATTGTCAGCTTAACACAATGAAAATGACTAAAATTGAATATTCGCGATATTTTTATTACCTTTGCAGTCTGTTATAAACCGCGCTTACAGGTCAATGGAAAAGAAAAAGATCCTTTATATTTCTCAGGAAATTACCCCTTATTTACCCGAATCAGAAATGTCGGAAATTGCCCGCTATCTGCCGCAGGGAGTTCAGGAGAAGGGGAGGGAAATCCGTACATTTATGCCGCGTTATGGTTGTGTAAACGAAAGACGGAATCAACTGCACGAAGTTATTCGGCTTTCGGGGATGAATCTGGTTATCGACGATACTGACCACCCGTTAATTATTAAAGTGGCTTCCATTCAAACAGCGCGCATGCAGGTTTATTTTATCGATAACGAGGATTATTTTCACCGGAAACAGGTTGTTGCCAGTTCAAAAGGAGAGGAGTTTGCCGACAACGACGAGCGTGCCCTGTTTTTTGCAAGGGGAGTTCTGGAAACAGTGATAAAACTTCGTTGGGCCCCCGATTTAATTCATTGTCACGGCTGGTTAACCGGCCTGGTTCCGCTGTTTATCAAAAAGTATTATTACAATAATCCACTGTTCAGACAATCGAAAGTGGTTTATTCAGTTTATAACGATGAATTTAAAAAAACATTAAATCCGGAAATTAAAAATAAAGTATTACTCGACGGAATGGCACCTGAGGATGTAATTCTGCTTGAAAATCCGGATTACATTAATTTTAGCAAACTGGCCATCAATTATTCCGATGCAATCATTCAGGGTGCTGAAAAAATCAATCCCGAACTGGAGAAGTATATTCAGACTTCAGGGAAACCATTCCTCGAATATCAGCCCAAAGAAAAATTCATTGAAACTTACGACGATTTTTACGAAAAAGTATGGTAGTTGTTAAAAGATCAAATTTTATCGTAAAAAGATTAAAATTAAATTCAATTACTCATCTCCCTCAACGATTTTTTATACGTTTGTGATTTATTTTACCAATCAGGAAAACAATTAACTAAAAAAAGAATTCAGTGAATCTCAAATTTGCTTCAAAATATAATTTGGCTGTTCTGGCAATCGCTTTTATTGCATTTTTTTCTGCATGTAACGAAACCAATGATTTGGGGATGGAGTTGTTGCCTTCAACAGATTTAATCGAGGTGAAAAATCTGGTGGATAAAAACAGTATTTCTTCGTTTACCTATACTGAAGGTCCAATTCGGACAGATGAACCAACAAGAAGTCTTCTGGGAAGTTTTTTCGATCCCGTTTTTGGAAAAACTACCATAAATTTTGCCGCCCATTTCAGGCTGCAGGATTATCCAGATTTTGGAACAAATCCGGTTGCCGATTCGGTAAAACTATTTCTTTATTACCGGCTAATGTACGGAGATACAGTTACACCTCAAAAGTTCAGGGTTTATGAACTGGAATCGCCGATTGAAGTGGATCAAAATTATCTTCAGGATGTAAACCTGAAGGAAAAAGCTTCAATGCAATTGCTTGGCGAAAGGGATTATACTCCGGTTATAAGACTCGATTCAGCAAGTCAGGATACATTTTATCAGTTGATTACCATACCTCTTGATATTTCACTGGGACAAAAACTGGTAAATGCCGATTCTCTTCAAATGGTTAATAACGATGTTTTTCTGGAATATTTTAAAGGGCTTTACATCGAATCGGAAGAACAGACTTCTGTGGGCGGTTCAATTCTCACTCTGGAAGCGGCCTCAAGCAGTATTTTTCAGGGTTCGGCACTGGTAGTTTATTACAATAACGACGAAAATAAAAACGATGATACACCGGATACTTTGCTGAATCCTTATGTGATTACTCAATTCAGTGCGCGGGTAAATTCCATTGAACACGATTACACAGGTACCCCTTTCGAGGCAAACTTAAATGTGGATTCCGGAACTGATTCTTTAATTTATGTGCAGGCCACTGGAGGCTTGAGATCTAAAATTTATATTGAAGGACTTTCTGCGTGGAAAGACTCCGTTAATATGGCAATAAATAAAGCTGAACTTGTATTTCAGGTTGATACAATTGCCAGCGAATTGGAAAAATTTAGGGCGCCTTCGCAACTGCTTTTTACAGTACTTGATGAAACAGGCAAAGAATTTCTGCCTGCAGATTATTCTTTTCTGCCGTCATATTATGGTGGAGCACTTCGCTCCGACTACACTTACCGGTTCAACATTACGCAGCACCTTCAGCAAATAATTAAGGGAGAAGCTGAAAATTACGGTTTCTTTTTAACAACAGCCCGCAAAAACAGCGAGGCCAACCGGGTTGTTCTGAAAGGAAGCAACAGCCAAACCGGAATTAAACTGGTGATTACTTATTCGAAATTTAATCAGTGAAGGATTTGTACTTCGCTGAATATAAAATGTTAAAACTTCCGGCTTTGCCTGAATTCAGTGTTTTTGCATCTTTGGTCTGAGATGAGTTTTACCCATTTTATAACATTCCTGTTTATTGGTATCGGATTGAGTTTCGATTCGTTTGCAGTATCGGTTTCGTGCGGATTGATGAAGCAGGAAATCCGTTTCAGACAGGCCGTTCCCATTGCTTTCTCTTTGGCTTTTTTTCAGGCTTTTTTCCGGTTATCGGATGGCTTGCAGGGAAAACCATTCACAATTATATCAGTTCGGTTGACCACTGGATTGCCTTTGGGTTGCTGGCTTTTATCGGTATTAAAATGATGGTGGAAGGTATGAAACCCACCGGTATGCTGCAAAAATTCAATCCGTTCAGGAAACGGGTAATCATAAGTCTTTCCATAGCAACAAGCATCGATGCGTTGGTGGTGGGTCTCAGTTTCGGTTTTCTCGAAATGCCTGTTTTATTCCCGATTATTATTATTGGTGCGGTAACTTTTATATCTTCCATGTTGGGGATGCTGTTCGGGAAAAATATTCCGGCAAAAAGAAGCAGGCAATCGCTTATTCTGGGAGGAATTATTTTGTTTGGGATGGGAGTAAAAATTTTGATTGAACAAGCCTTTTTATAGATTTGCTTTGATGAAAATTGGAAATCTCATACTGGAAGGAACTCCGCTGTTTTTGGCGCCCATGGAAGACGTGACTTACAAGTCGTTTCGGTGGATGTGCAAAAAATACGGTGCCGATGTGATGTACACCGAGTTTGTTTCGTCGGAAGCACTGGTTCGCGATGTGAAAAAGTCGAAACAGAAGATGGTTTTGTTTGATTTTGACCGTCCGGTGGCCATTCAGATTTACGGGCATAATACTGATTCGATGGTGCGTGCTGCGAAGGTAGCCGAAGAGCTGAAGCCCGATTTTATTGACATCAACTTCGGCTGCCCCATGAAAAAAATTATCCGGCACGGCGCCGGGGCTGCCATGTTACGCGACCTCCCCAAAATGCAGCAAATGGCTGCCGAAATTGTAAAAGCAGTAAACGTTCCGGTAACGGCCAAAACCCGCCTTGGCTGGGATAAAAATGACAAACCAATTGTGGAGGCAGCCCTGCGCCTTCAGGATGCAGGAATTACTGCGCTGGCCATCCACGGACGTACCCGCGAACAATTGTACACCGGCATGGCTGACTGGACTTTAATCGGCGAAGTAAAAAACCACCCTCAAATTCAAATTCCTATCATTGGGAACGGCGATATAACTAGCGGCGAAAAAGCAAAACTTTTGCTGGAACAAACCGGTGTGGATGCGCTGATGATTGGCCGTCCGGCAATTGGCCGCCCCTGGATTTTCAGGGAAGTCAAGCAATACCTGCAAACCGGCGAAACACCTTCTTCTCCCACTGTTGCCGAAGTGGTTGAAAATGTAAAGGAACAAATGCAACTCAATCTGGAATGGAAAGACAATGAGCGCTCCGCCATTTTAATGATGCGCCGTCATTTTGCCAAATATTTCCCGGGATTGCCTAAATTTCGCGAACTGAAAATCAGGTTGCTGCGTGCCGAAACCAATGCCGAAGTGACTGAAATTCTCGATGAAATTGTGAAGCAATATGGCGATTTGAGGCCGGATTATCAAGAATAAAGTCCATATTTTTCCTTTACCTCTTCATGCGGAGTTACCCGGCCTTCATCAATATCCCTGAGTCCTTGTTCTATTCCCCGTTTCTGCTCTGGTGTCAGATTATGCCACCAATCCTCTTCAGATGATGCTGAATCTTTAACAAGCTTCAGGTATTCAATGGTTTCATCATCATCGAGTTTGGTAAGCCATTCGATTAATTCCAGTTTTATTGCATCGTGTCCCATCATTTTTTTCTTCAAATTTACAAATTCCTGCTAATTTAATTCACCACCAGCTTTTGCGAAGGGCTTCTTTTGTTGCCGTATTCAACAAAATAATGGTAAATCCCGCTTTTGTAATCCGAAACATTTAACAGAAGGTGGTCGGTGTGGTTGTCGATGGCAAACCGATTCACCTGCTTGCCGCTGTTATCGAAAAGAAAAAGTGTTCCTTCCCGTATTTCCGGTGGCAATGTGTAAGCCACTTTTAACTGACCGGTTGTGGGATTTGGGAAAGCCTTCAGACTAAATTCCGGATTTTCATTTTCAATAAAAGTGCTGACAACCGGTGTTCCGGGCAGGCTGTAAATGTTGGTCCACACCTTTTCGGGCCAAACAGAAAAATCGTAGCAATACGAAAAAAGTTTGTACGTGTTCTCACCGATTTTGCTGATGTAGTTGTAGAGCGCACCGTCGATGAATGTGAGTTGCGAACCGTCTTCGTTGATGATTTTACTGTCGTACTCGTAATATTCCGGCGAAGTGTTGTACCTGTAAAACGTGCAAAGCAGTTCAATTCCGGCATCGTTGTCAAACAGTTTTTCCGACAGGAATTTAATATCGTACAGAAAAAAATTTGCCGGCACATTGCAGTTGATGGTTTTGAACAGTGAGTGGTCGGTGTTGTAAATGCGGCATTGCCCGTTGGGTACATCCATCAGGTAATATTTGTACCCGAGGGTTTCAAACTCAACCACCGAAGTGGAGTAGTCATATTTTTTTTCGAGGGAAATCTGTGCGTTGCCCATTGTAAAAATGAACAGGAGCATGGCAGTGGTGAAAAATGATT
This sequence comes from Mariniphaga sp., assembly GCA_041686935.1. GTDB lineage: Bacteria > Bacteroidota > Bacteroidia > Bacteroidales > Prolixibacteraceae > Mariniphaga. The sequence goes on from JAWLCW010000001.1 coordinate 545,667, forward strand.
TCATCTCATTTAATTGATTATTTTATTTGTATTCCATGTAACTCTCAATGTCCCGATAATTATCGGGATTAATTCTTCTTGTTTGTGAATTTGAAGAATGAAAATTCATGTTCGTTTCATAACAATTTGTTTTTTTACCTCATCAGTTGCAATCCCTCGTTTGCCGACGCATCGCCGGGATTGTACAATTTGACTTTGTTAAAAAGTACTTTGGCCTGGTTGTAATTTCCTGTGAAATAGGAAGTCCAGGCCAGCATGAGCAGCCCGTCGTAATCAAACGGGTACAAGTCAACCACCTTTTTGAACAGCGGCAGGGCTTTGTCGTAGTTTTTGCGTTCGTAGTAAATCAACCCCAGCCGGAACATAGCAACGGTATTGTTGGGATGAATTTCGAGGATTTTGTTGTAGAGCTCAATCACCTCGTCCCAGTGGCCCAGTGCAGCTTTGGGCAGAATCAACCCAAAACGGGCTTCCTCGGAATAGGGTTTTAGTTGTTGTGCGCGAGAGTAATAGGTAACTGACTCATCGAACCGACCTGCATTGTAATACAGCCAGCCCATCCGCAGGTTAATTTCGTACGACGACTGGTCGTAAACTTTATTCAATTCTCCGGCAGCAGCCACAAAATCCTTGTTTTTTTCCAGTTCGTAGCTCCTGACAAAAGCCTGTTCCAGTGTTTCCTGGTTTACCTGACCAAAAACAGGAAAAGCCGCTAATACTAGTATGAGTAAAATTACTTTACTTTTTAAAAATTCCATGATATCCCGGCTGTTAAAGTATGTTTTATATAATTGTAACTCACTGAGTTGCTCTCCACCAGGTTGTTGTATACCTTGTAGGTCTCAGAAACGTCCTGACTAAGATAGCGCAAAACAAGCTGATATTTTTTTCCAGTGGAAAAATAGATGCTTCCCGAATATTTTTGTTCCGAAACGCCTGGAAAATTGGACACCACATAGCCACCCGATTCGATAAAATTTTCCATTTCACCATTCAGGTACTGCCCGTAAAAATGCACTGGTCCCAATTGTGCTCCACCTGAAATGCCAAATGTGTTGAATCCGAAACCGTTTTCGTCGCTGTTTTTAAAATATACCCGCGGAGTAAAATAAAAATTGAGGTTTGAAAGCGGATACACCGTGAGCCAGGCTGAAAGTTGTGTAAATTTATGGTCGGTTATGTTGGCCAGATTTATTTCTGCCCCGGGCGAAAAACCTCCGAAATGCGTCCACGCCGATGTGGAAAAAACAAAGTCGGAAAAATTTGCCGAAGAGTTGTAGAACATCTTCATCTGATTTCCGGTAAAACCTCCCAAAAATAATTCATAATTACCCCAGATGGCTGAGATGGAAGGAGAAACATTCAGCTTTTTTCCCAACACAAAATGCGGATTCAAATAATACTGAAACTGATTGGTTTTCATTGGAAAACTATTCGCAGACCTCCAGTCGATTCGTTGCTCGCGATTTAATCCAACATATGTCAGGTTATGGTTTACACTAATTCCCGGGGTAATCCGGTGGCTAAGGTCGAACGATTCAAAATGGTAATTTTTCAGGTAGTAAGCTTCACCGTAATCTTCGCCCACGCCGGCTTGCTGTCCATGAGTTGCTGTAGTTAACGTTTCAAAATCAGGATTAAAACTGTAACCCGCTTCCAATCCAACCCGGGTAATTTTCTTTTCGGAAAAACCGATTTTATCCTGCATGGCGGGAGAAAAACTGCCTGCGGATTTGTAGGCTTCAGATGTTCGTCCTCCCCAAAGCAGACTGTAATACAAGTATTCCTGCAGCCACTCAAACGACTGGTCATTTTCCCAGGCCTTCAAAAACCATTCGCTGGCTGTACGGTATTTTTTCAGGTTGTAATATGCAATACCGGTGCGGGCCTGCAGATAAAAAAAGTCGATGTCCTGCCGACGGGCTTCTTTTGAATAATCAATCAATTCAACCCATTTCCCCTGAAGAAAAAGTTCATACGAAACTTTGTCCACTTCCGGATAATTCAGTTTTTGCTGCGCCTGAACCGCCAGCAAAAACAAGGTAAACACCACTATCAATCCAATTCGTTTCTGCATATCATTTTCAGCTTAGCCTCATTTAAATCTATCAAAATTTCAAATTCACCCTGTTGAGTAATTTCAATTTTGCTTGTACACGCTTTCACCTTTCTGCCCGCAATTTTTTTTGTGATTTCAGCTTCCATTTTTACCGAATCCGACGAGAGAATGTCTACGGCTTCTTTTAACGTAAGCTCGTATTCTGCTTTCAGGAAGAGAAACAAAGGAGCAACAAAATCCTGCAGGAATTTCAGCATGCCGCCAAAAAGCAGGTGAACAGGTAGTGTGTCATTAATTCTGCTGCCAGCCTGGAAACCTACCGGAACCTTAAATAGCGAAACGTAAAACCAAAACAGTGGCGAATGTTTTTTCCCGTTGAAATTGGTAAAAAAGTGCATGTCGCCCTGGTTGTACAAATAAGCACGTCCGTTGTGTTTTTCGCAACGAAGGAATGTGGTATTGTAAACATCGGTTTCGGCTACCCAGGAATATTCGCCTGCCAGCTTTTTCCATTTTGTTTTTTTTGAATCCACTTCCACCGAAACATTTATCCGTCGTCCGGGAATGAAATGCAATGCGTTGTTCAGCACTTCATTTTTGGAAGGGTTGACCAAAACCTGGTCTTTTTGAGGAAAATCGAAAGATTTTAGCGAATATCCGGAATTTTCCTTCAGCAAATAGTGGCCAAACGGGTAGTCAGTGGTAACAGAACCTACATACGGATTGGCCTGAAACTGAAAATGCAGGTGCGGATAAGGCGAACGTCCTGAGTTTCCGCAGCGGCCAATCAACTGGCCTTTTTTCAATGAATCTCCGGTTTTTACTTCCACCGACTGGAATTTCAAGTGGCTGAGCTTGGAGTAAAAATAATCGTTGTGTTTGATAATGACTGTATTTCCCCAGTTGTCTTTCGTATTTACATCGCCGATGGCATTGTCAGGAACATTGTTCACCACCTCGGCTACAGTGCCTTCGGCAGGCGCCAAAACAGCTTTCCCGAAACAGAAATAATCTTCGGCAAAATCACCCGAATTTTTAAACTGCTGTCCGTCGCGGCCGGTAATGATGAAATCAAATGCATGACGCCAGGCGCCTTTGTGGGTGTGTTCGCCGTTGTGTGCCTGACTTACCGTCCATTCACCATAAAACGGCAAAGCTGCCGAAACCGGGTAAGCCGCCGGGAAACGCTTCATATTTCCAGAATAGAGGTACAGGTTTTTTTCGGGTTTTCCCAGTTGCACCGGCGTTTCAATCAAATGCCGCGGACGTTTCTCACGCAATTTCAGCGCATACAAAAATGTTAAAACAATCACGTTGAACGGCAGCGAATAAGGCGAAATGCGAAACAATACAAAAAGCTGCTGGGTGCTGGTGGTAATTAAAACCACCGCCGGCAAGAGCAGAATAATCCAGCCGAAACTCACTCTTCCCGGAACAAGATAATACCCGCCCAGTGCAATGGCTGTCAGAATGTAGTTGAACCCGATAAATGTGTATCCCAACGAATCGAATTCGATGCCTACAAACAGGTAAAACAAAAACGCTACGGCATAGCCCAGAATGGAAAGCACAAAAGTTATTCGCGAATAGATGAGCAGTCCTATGGAAATAATAATTCCGGCCAGCAAATGCGTTTGAAAAAAGATGGCGCCCAACGAATGGAAATAGATGCGGATAAACGAAGAGGGGATGCTTTTTTCAAGGAAATCATAGAAATTTACAAATACATTCCCGCCAATAGAATAGAGTTCGTTGTATGTATAAATTCCTCGTTCGCTAAGATTTAGCGCCGATAAATTATTGGCCGACAGTGCAACCAACCAGATGGTGAGTAAAAAAGGAACACTTAAAAATGGCAGGCCGTATTTTCCCAAAACGCCCTGAAAAACAACGGTGAGGAAAAAGCAGGTTAACGCGGTTATGGCAATTAAAACATACACCTCAATCGAAGGCTGGTAAAACAAACCCACCCCCAAGCCAACGAGCAGCGCGTTGAACCCGTAAAGTCCCGAACGCAGATAATACGCGTTGTAACCCAGCGCCCAGGCCAGTGTGTTGGCAATGAGCACCGCTACCAAACCACCAATACCGGCGCCGTAATCGAAAAAACTGATGGCCACCAGAAATACCGCCAGCGTTTTTGAGGTGGAAAAAAACACCTGCGAGTAGCTGTTGAGGATTGAATGAAGGATTTCCTTCCCTGTGATTACATTTTGGTTTTCCGCCATTATAAATCTCTAATCATTGACAAAAAGTCTTCTGATGCCAGCGGCATCAAATGTTTATAGAAAAAGCCTGTCAAGTTTCTTGTTCGACCCCAAGGGGTCGTATGTCTTCCATGTGTTCATTATCTATAAACATGTAAACCCTCCGGGTTTGTGATTCTATTCATTAATTCCATTTTATACCAACGTTGTCAGGTCCTGCCGGACGCTGACAAGTCTAACAATTTTTAACCTGTCAGCGTGCGCAGCACCTGACAGCGTTAACTAACTTTCTGATTTATCCTCCTTTTCCTTCAACGTTTCCAAATCTTCCTTTTTTCTGATGACATGGGATTTCCCTTCCAAATCAATCAGCACCACATTGGGCCGGTAGGTGATGAACTGCATCCACTGGGTTACATTGTAAGCTCCCACGCGCTCAATAACCAACTGGTCGCCGGTTTTTACGTGCGGAAAATTGATGGCATCACGAATCACGTCGATGTTCATACACAGCGGTCCGTAAATGGTGGTTTCCTCCACATATTCAGAAGTCGGTTTGCTGGGGTAAACGCCCAGGTTGTACCAGAACGAAGTGAAAAGTAGATTCACCCCGGCATCAATCACCATGTTTCGCCGTCCGATGGAAGAACGTTTGTTGGCCAGTACGGTGGTGAGCAAATACCCGGCATCGTCAATCAGTGCGCGGCCGGTTTCCAGAAAAAGCGCCGGCAAATTTTCGTGCGGAATCTCCGACGAAATGAGCGCGTTGGTAATGGCTTCGGCATATTCGTCGAACGACGGGCAGGTTTCTGAACCAGGCATGTAAGCGCCTTTCAGCGTGTTTTTCGAGGCAAATCCACCGCCCAAATCGAGGTATTTCAGCCAGTGATTAAATTTCCGGTGTGTGGCTACCATCAGGTTGGCCAGTTTGGAAGCCGCAATTCCGTAAGCTGAAGTTGCCATAATGTAGGTTCCGATGTGCGTGTGCAGGCCAATCAATTCTAGCTTTTCGGCCAGCATAATCCGATTGATAGCATTCCATGCCTCGCCGTTTTCGTAGTTAAAACCAAACCTGTCCCACATGGGATAAATGCCGGTGTCCATGTTAATGCGAATGGCGACCCGTGCTGTTTTTTCGAGCTTACGGGTAATTTCCATCAGCAGGTAGAGTTCATCAAAGTGGTCGATGTGAATACAGGCATTGTGGTTGATGGCCAGTTCCAAATCTTTAGCCGACTTTTCAGGACCGTTGAACAGAATTTGCGAACCATTCACGCCCAGTGCCAGCGCTTTTTCAAATTCAAACCCTGAAACCACCTCAGCCCATGCGCCTTCATCCTGAAAGATTTTACACACTGCATCGAGGTAATTGGTTTTGTACGACCAGGCAAACTGCACCTTTGGGTAGCGCGTTTCAAACGCCCGGCGTGCTTCGTTGTATGTTTCGCGGATGGTTTTTTCAGAAAAAACGAAAACGGGCGAACCATATTCTTGCATCAGTGCTGAAACCGGAATTCCGTCAATTTCGGAAATAATCTTTTGTTTGGCAGGAAGCCCGAATTTGCTTGGCATTCCGGCGGTTATTTTACTGATAACCGGCTTTTCGTATTTGATTTTTTCCATTTTTAAATTTCTTTGTTCATTGAAATGGCAGCAAATTTTTCCAAATCCACAATCATATCGTACGAATAGCGCACAAACATTTTTCCGATTTTGTAATGCAGCATCGGTTGCACTTCCATACCAAGTGCCAGTTTTACCAGCGCTTCGGGAATGTTTTGTCCGGCGCCCACAGCCAGATACACCCATGCGGGAATGCGTGGATTGATTTCGATGAGGTAATATTCGCCTGCATTTGTTTTTATCAGTTCAAGCTCCATGCCGCCCTTCCATTTTGATTTCTGAAAAAGTGACCGGGTGAGCTCCATCATTTTTTCGTCGGCCAGAGTTATGCCACCCCAGGCTTTCCCCTTGTCGGTGATGTACTGTTTCCGCATGGGCACGGCTGCCACAGTATTGCCTTGGCCGTCACCCAGTGCCACTATGTTCACCTCTGTTCCCGTAACAAATTCCTGCGCAATAACCGGCAAACCCCATTTCGATGAAATTTTCATAAAAGCCTGTCTCACCTGCTCTTTATTGGCAGCAAGGTAGGCATCGTAAAACTGGCCTTTCACCATTACCGGGTAATCGAATTTATCTTCCAATTCGGTGATTTGTCCCAAACTTCCGAGGTTGATGCTGGGCGGAACTCTTATACCATATTTTTTACCAAATTCGGGCAGACGGTGTTTTTCGCGTTCCTGAAACTGCTGCAGGGTGGGCAAAAAGGTGTGAATTCCTTGTTTCTGCAGCCGTTCTTCGTTTTTCATAAAAGAAAAAAGCTCGGCATCGAAATTGGGAACCAGTACGTCGATTTTTTCCTGCTGGTGAATGTGTTCAATGCGTTCAATCAATTCATCGGAACCCGAAGAAGGGTAGGGAATCTGGAAAATGCGGTCGCAAAGGTTTTCCATATAAATCCCCGGTTCCAGGTTTTCGTAAACCAGCCCGATAACACGAACTTCGAATTCTTTTGAATCTTTAACCCCGCGAATGAACGGAACTCCCGGGCCAGGATTGTCGGTATTGTTCAATCCGGTAACAGCCAGTGTAATGTGTTTCTTTTTCATGGTTTTTAATTAAATTCCAGCGGATTACTGTGAACTGTAATTTGATGGTGCTTTAATAACGTACAGAATTCATAGAAATCTTTTTCGAAACTCAAATCATCCAAATCGTATTTCATTAAAAAAGCATCTTTTATTTCGTCCAGCTCTTTTTCTTCTGCAATCATTCTTATCAGCTCAAGCCCCGATGGGTTCAGGCTAAACGAGTCGCCGGTTTTCTGGTTGAAAACAAACCCGTTGTCGCTGATTTTTACTTCTGGTGCAATTTTCATTGTTTTATATTTTTAAGTGCCTTTCATTTTGCCACTCTCATTTTTTATTCTCCGAATTTATTGATTTTCTTTAAGAAATCTGTCTGAAAATCGATGAATGTTTTTGGACACCTGTGGAAATAGAAACTTGCGCACATTCAAAAAAATGTTTGATTTTTTCTGCTTGGCACCAATGTTGTTTATTTATGCATTATAAATCAGGTTTAATTCTAAAATTATAAGCTATGAAAACAATTACAGGAATTATTTTAGTATTCGCGATGGTCTTTCTGGCCTCATGCGAAGGAGAACCGGGCCCACCCGGAAGAGACGGGTTGGATGGTTTAGACGGTGAATCGTTTTTAGGTTCGGTTTTCGAAATTGAAGGCGATTTTACTTCCCAGAACGATTACATGTTGTACTTTGAATTTCCTTCCAGCATTACCGTTTATGATACCGATGTGGTGTTGGTTTATATTCTGTGGGATGTGGTGGAAGGCAATTCGGGAAATCTGCTGGATGTGTGGCGGTTGTTGCCCCAAACTGTGGTTTTAAATGAAGGTGTACTTCAATATAATTTTGATTACACCTTTGCCGATGTACAGGTTTTTCTGGAAGGAACAATCGATTTTAATACTTTACGGCCGGCCGAGGCGTTGGACCAGGTATTCCGGATTGTGGTTTTCCCGGCCGATTTTATTACCCAAAAAGGACTGGATGTAAGCGACTACAATGTGATGATGAAACAACTGGGCGTTAAAAAGGATTTGGTGCAGAAAATAGATTTGAATACGCAGATTGAAATAACCAAATAAAACGTTCCCTTCTGGAGGAAATTTTAAATCCCGGTTTCAGAATAAAATTTTAAAAGTAAAGGAAAGCATAGCCGAATGTGTTTTCCTTTTTCTATTTTTCTCTGTATGATAAAAATACCAGTCCGATGATTGCCAGAAATGAACGGATTGGAAAAAGTAAAAAAGGAGGGACGGTAAGAAATTATTCCTTTATTTCGGGATATACTTCGCTCCAGGCATTCCAGCCCCCTTGCAGCGATTGAACATTTTTATATCCGAGTTGCATCAGTGCTTTTGCCGACAATGAACCGCGCCCGCCTGTGCTGCAGTAAACAAAAATGGGATCGGTTTTTTTGGGTGAACTTTTCCCGGCTGTTTCCCAGACTTCTTCCATTCCTATTCTGAATTCCAGCACCCCGCGCGGAATATTCACCGCACCGGGAACTGCGCCTGCCTTGTTTTCATCAGATGTCCGTACATCAATAATGAAAATATCTTTACGGGTGTAAGTATTTTTGAAATCTTCAGGCGTAATTTCTGTAATTACTTTTTTGGCGGCAGCCACCATCTCCTCAGCGTTTTCGTAAACTACCAGGTCGCTTTTGTTTTGACTTTCAACCGTGTATGAAAAAAACAGAAAAAGTAACAGGAAAGCTGTTGTTAGCCTCGGGGTAATTATTTTATGTATCATTTTAATTTTTTTAGTTTAACTATTTATACTGCTACAATGAACAGGGAAAAGTTCTTTTGGTTCAAAGTCGTGTTTTCAAAAAGAAAGCTATTCAGTTTGACATTTATCATGAAGACTATCCAATCACCTATCCATTCTATTTTCCCGGAATTTCGGGAGTGTGTTGTTATAAAGATGGAAATCTTTTAACTGTAGCCAGCATAAATGGCTTGTTCTTTTATGATATCACCGATTTGGAAAATATTCATCTCATCCAATAAATTATTTTCTATGAAAAAAATTGCAATAATCAGTCTGTCATTCATCCTTTTTCTGATCAGTTTCGCTCAAATCAACAAGGAGAATTCCACCAACCCGGATAAAAATGAAATCCATACATTTTTCGACATAAGAATGGAAAAAGGATTTTACAGCATTATGCAGGTTAGCCTCATGCTGGGAAACAATCAGTCCATTCAGAGAATTGCTAATTACTATCCGTATCCTTCTTCATCCTTAATTGCACCCATTTTAAGTTATCCCTATGCCAGTAACAGTTTGGCCGTAGCACCTTCCATCGCCATAACCAACGGGTATATGTTTAACGAACATTGGGCTGCTGGTGCAGGAGTTGGTTTTGAAATTTTCGATCACAATCTTTTCCCGCTATTTGCTGAATTGCGCTACACCCTGTGAGACAATAAGATTTCTCCGTTTATGACCATGAAGGGAGGTTATGCGTTTGGCAATTTCTAAGCGAAGCATTATGACGACCTCTACCTAAACTGGACACCTTACCATATTAATGACGCCAGTCTCCGCCATTACGGGGGAATAATGCTTCACCCCGAAATTGGTGTTAAGGTGCCGTTAAATGAAAACAGTGATTTGATGTTTACGACAGCATACCGGCATCAGAAAACAAAATCAGTTGCACGAAAGGAATACGAAACCAATAAGTTTGATGAATGGGAGCACAAACAGGATCTCAACCGGCTCTCGTTTGGTGTGGCAATCATGTTCAGGTAAAAAAACAACATAAAAAAAAGTCAGTGCAAAACACTGACTTTTAACGAGTAGCGGGGGCAGGACTTGAACCTACGACCTTTGGGTTATGAGCCCAACGAGCTACCAACTGCTCCACCCCGCAATATATTTTTATATTTTATTTCAAATTTTCAACTCACGTCCAACGAGTTGCTCCCGAAACCTCGGGACTTCACAACGCAATATATTTTAAATATTGTTTGCTATTTTCTCAGAACGCGGCTGCAAATATAATTACTTTTGGTAAACCTGCAAAATTTTGAAAAACTTTGTTTTGTATTGAATTTTTTCGTTGGTCTGAAACTTTGAAAAATTAAGCAAAGTGTTGTACAACATAAAAAGAAATCCATATCGGAATAGGTGCAGCCATAGAATTATTCGTCTCAAATAGTAATGAACAACTTGTATTACAGGATAAATAGTTGATTGGTTCTAAATAAGCTCAATAATTGTAATTTGATCTTTAAACCTTCGATAAATTATTATTTTTGGGCAATTATTGAAAAAATCTTTCTGTTTTTTTCTAAAACCTTACAGAATGTTGAAGAGATTGATATTTTTTCTGAGAAAGAAGCTGCTCCTGGTCCTTTTTCTTGGTTTTGTGTTGGGACTGCTTTTTACCATTTATACTCATAAAGCTTTGGAATATACTTCCACCAACGAATCGTGTGAATGGTGCCATGTGCATCCTCATGCCACCGAATCATGGCGTCTTTCATCTCATTATATTACCAGTTCCGGAATACATGTTGGCTGTGTAGAGTGCCACCTTCCTCCGAAGGGACAAGGTTACCTGAAGGAAAAAATGGTTGCTGCCGTTCGGGATGTTTACGGACTGGTGTTTAAAGACAGCGCTGATTACAACTGGGAGCTTAAATCGACACTGGAATATGCAGAAAGGCATGTATTTCAGGAATCGTGTGTGCATTGCCATCAAAACCTTTTCCCGCTTACACTTACCAAGGAAGGTCAGGATGCGCACCTTTATTATACTCAAAATGAAGATAAATTAAGGTGCATCAATTGCCACCTTCATGTGGGACACTATGATCCCAATGCCCTGCACGCAGCCAATGTTGATTTTGGAATGACATCGTCAGCAGCGCGTGAATTATATGCAGAACCGGCAACCGTTTCAACACTCGAAGATTTTACCGAGACTATTCCAGGCACAACCGTTTCCTTTAACATGAAGGCGATTCCGGGAGGATCGTTTAAAATTGGCAGCCCTGAAAACGAGCAAATGCGTAACCCGGATGAAGGGCCGCAGAAAGAAGTAAAAATCGGTTCGTTTTTTATGGCTGAGATAGAGGTAACATGGAATGAGTACCTGGCATTTTACGGAGCTACCGCTGCCGAAGGAAGGTCAACAGATACTGAAGGTGCACGAACAACTGGCGATGTGGATGCCATTTCCGGCCCCACTCCACCATACGGACAACCCGATCAAAACTGGGGTATGGGTAACAGGCCTGCAATTACCATGTCGTTCCATGCAGCTGAAACGTATTGCAGATGGCTTTCGCAGGTTACCGGAAAAACTTACCGTCTGCCAACCGAAGCTGAATGGGAATATGCAGCGCGTGGGGGAACTGATACTCCATTCTTTTTTGAAGGTCAACCCAAAGATTTCGGGCAACAGGGCTTTTTTGGAAAACTGTTTGGAAAAGGAAGTGACCTTATTAACCAATATGTGATATATGCAGGAAACAGCAGAGGCAGAACCGAAGAACCCGATTTAGTGGAGGCGAATTCCTACGGACTAAAAAACATGTTGGGTAATGTCATGGAATATTGTTCAGACTGGTATGCAGAAGACGCATTTGAAAATCTACCTGATGGAGTGATTGATCCCAAAGGTCCGGCTGCCGGTGAAGAAAGGGTAGTGAAAGGCGGATCGTTCCGAAGCCCGGTGGGAGAGGTTAGGAGTGCTTCACGCGATTATACGCGTACTGAAGAATGGCTTCGCACCGACCCGCAAATGCCCAAAAGTATGTGGTGGTTATCCGATTGCAATTACATTGGTTTTAGGGTAGTTTGTGAATATGATGAAAATACAGGAAAAAATAATTAATTTAGAGTCCTAAATTCAACTAAAAATATCGAATTATGAGTAGTAATAATTTTTCAAGAAGGAAATTTTTGACCGGCGCTGCTGCTGTTGGGGCTGCAAGTGCCATGGGAGTAGGAACATTTTCATCGTGTGCCGGAGGTGGAGGAACAACGGGTTCCGCCGGAGCATACGATTTTATGAAAAGAGACTATAATCTTCCACCAATGCTCCAAACAGCTCCCGACGGACCGGTTCTCAAAGCCGGTGTAATCGGATGTGGCGGACGCGGCTCAGGCGCTGCACTGGACTTTCTCAATGCCGGACCCAATCTGACCATTACCGCGCTTGGCGATGTGTTCCAGGACAGGGTTGACAACTGCCGCGAAAAAATTAAAACCGAAAAAGGAATCGAAGTTCCACAGGAGAATTGCTTTGTGGGGTTCGACAATTTCGAAAAAGTAATCGATTCGGGTGTGGATATTGTCATTTTAGCCACTCCACCGAAATTCAGACCCGAACATTTCGAAGCCGCTGTAAAAGCACGGAAACATGTGTTTATGGAGAAACCACTGGCTGTTGATCCGGTTGGTATTCGCCAGGTAATTGCTTCTGCAAAAATGGCTGAATCGCTGGGGTTGAAAATTGTAACCGGAACCCAAAGAAGGCACCAACATAGTTATGTTAATCTTTGGAATGAAATTAACAATAATGCCATCGGGCATATCGTATCGGCCAATGTTTACTGGAACCAAAGCAAATTGTGGCACCGCGATAAAAATGCAAGCTGGAGTGAAATGGAATGGATGATTCGCGACTGGGTAAACTGGTGCTGGCTTTCAGGAGACCACATTGTAGAACAGCACGTTCACAACATTGACGTTGCCAGTTGGTTTATCGGAGAACATCCCGTTAAAGCGGTTGGTTTTGGTTCACGCCAGCGCAGGGTAACCGGCGACCAGTACGATAATTTCAGCGTTGATTACGTTTACGAAGATGGCCGCCAGGTGCATAGCATGTGCCGCCAGATTAACGGATGTGCCAACGGAGTTTATGAAGTTTTCCACGGAACAAAAGGAATTGCCAAAACTTCAGGAGGGAAAAACCAGATTGTGGATGCTGCCGGAAACGTGCTGTTTCAGGCCGAAGGTTCAGAAACAAGTCCTTACGTTCAGGAACACATCAACCTGGTAACCTGTATCCGCCAGAACATTCCGTTCAACGAGGCCGAGCAAACAGCAATTTCCAATATGGTAGCCATTATGGGAAGGGTTTCAGCCTATACCGGAAAAGAAGTGACTTACGAAGAAATGATGAACTCAGATATGAAAATCGGACCGGATACCTACATTATGGGTGATATTGGTTTTATCCAAAATGCCAAAATTCCGGTTCCCGGTTCGGCAGAATAGCTGACATCTATTAAAAATAAAAATCAATCAACTTGGCAAAAGCCATCCGCCACCTGGTGGATGGCTTTTTGCATTTTAACATTTCTTCAAAAAAAGAAAAATTAAACCCTTCAAGTCCGAAAATCCTTATAAAAATTTACTTTTGTAAACTTAATTTCTATATAAGTTTAAGCAGCACAAACAAAGCATTGGAATTATGGTACGACTGAAAGTAAAAGAAATTCTGGCAAAAGGTGAACCTGGCGTCCAAACACTGGTAAAAGGATGGGTGCGGACAAAACGCGGAAGTAAAAATGTAACCTTTATTGCATTGAATGACGGTTCAACTATTCATAATTTGCAGATTGTTGCCGATACCAGTCGTTTCGATGAAAATTTACTTCGCGAAATAAATACCGGTGCAGGCCTTTCCGTTAAGGGAGTTCTTTCAGAATCGCAGGGAACCGGTCAAAAAGTGGAACTGATGGCCGAAGAAATTGAGCTGCTTGGGAAAGCCGATCCCGAAAAATACCCGATTCAGCCCAAAAAACATACGCTGGAGTTTTTACGCGAAAATGCCCATCTCCGTTTTCGCACCAATACTTTCGGCGCTGTTTTTCGTATTCGGCATGCCATGGCTTTTGCTGTGCACAACTATTTTAACGAAAAAGGATTTTACTACCTGCACACGCCCATTGTAACCGCCAGCGATGCAGAGGGTGCCGGACAAATGTTCAGGGTTACTACACTCGATGCTGTTAATCCGCCCCTCACTGAAAACGGTAATCCCGATTACAGCAAAGATTTTTTCGGAAGACCCACCAACCTTACCGTTTCCGGACAGTTGGAAGGCGAACTGGGTGCTTTGGCGCTTGGTGAGATTTATACTTTCGGGCCAACATTTCGGGCTGAAAATTCAAATACTACACGCCACCTTGCCGAGTTTTGGATGATTGAACCCGAAATGGCTTTTTATGACCTGAAAGACAATATGGATTTGGCCGAAGAGTTCCTGAAATACCTCATACGTTATGCACTGGAAAACTGCAGCGACGATCTGCATTTTTTGGCCGGGCGACTGAAAGAGGAAGAAAAAAACAAACCGCAGGACCAGCGATCAATGGATTTGACAGAGAAACTGCAGTTTGTGCTGAACAGTGATTTTGTGCGGCTTACTTATACAGAAGCGATTGAAATCCTGAAAAATTCAAAACCTTTTAAAAAGAATAAATTTCAGTTTCCGGTTGACTGGGGTGTGGATCTGCAAAGTGAACACGAACGTTACCTGGTGGAAAAACATTTTAAATGCCCGGTGATTTTAACCGATTATCCGCGCGAAATTAAAGCGTTTTATATGAAGCAGAATGACGATGGTAAAACCGTTCGTGCAATGGATGTATTATTTCCGCAAATAGGTGAAATAATTGGCGGTTCGCAACGCGAAGAGATTTTGGAAAAGTTGGAATCCCGCATGAAAGAGATGGATATTCCCACCGAAGAAATGTGGTGGTACATGGATACACGCCGTTTTGGCAGTGTGCCTCATAGCGGATTTGGGCTGGGTTTTGAGCGTTTTATACAGTTTGTTACCGGCATGGGGAATATCCGCGATGTAATTGCCTTCCCCCGGACACCCAAAAATGCAGAATTCTGATATAGAGCGTTTGAACTCCATTGAAAAAATAGTAAATTTACGATGTTTAATTTAGGGAAATGGAGCAAAGACTAACATTACAGCAAAAGCTTCTTCAAAAGCTGTCGCCTCAACAAATTCAGGTGATTAAGCTTTTGGAAATCCCTACTATGCAACTCGAACAACGCATAAAAAAAGAACTGGAAGAAAATCCGGTGCTCGAACTGGAATCAGATAATCAGGAAACAAACGAAGAAACCGATAATAACGATTCGGAACAGGAAACTGATGCGGACAATGATGAATTTTCGTTTGACGATTACCTGACCGATGATGATGAAATTCCTGCCTATAAAACAAATACCAACAACTATTCAAAAGATGAAAAGTACATCGATATTCCCTTTTCTGTAGGAATTACATTCCATGAAAGCCTTTATGACCAGTTGGGAATGACTAACCTGAAGGAAGAGGACCGGCAACTGGCTGAATATATAATCGGAAATATTGATGATGACGGCTACCTGCGGCGCGATTTGCTTTCCATTAGCGATGATTTGGCTTTTAACATGAATATGGAAGTGCCCGAAGAGAAGCTGGAAGAAATTTTGCACATTATACAACAATTCGATCCTCCGGGAGTAGGAGCACGCGATTTGAGAGAATGCCTGCTTTTACAGTTAAACCGGAAAGAGGGAAACAACCATAAGCTCGCTAAAATTATTATAAAAGATTTTTTTGATGAGTTTACCCGAAAACACTACGAAAAAATTAAAAAGAAACTCGACCTTTCCGATGAAGATCTCAAGGAGGGAATAGACCTGGTGCTGAGGCTGAATCCAAAACCGGGAAGTTCATACAGCAATCCGTTAAACAAGGCAAACCAGCATATCGTTCCCGATTTTATCCTCGATAATCTGGACGGAGAGCTCAATCTTTCTCTCAATCAGCAAAATGTGCCCGATTTAAAAATAAATGACACCTATCTTGAAATGCTGCATGCACTGGTTAGGGAAAACAAACAAAAAAATAAAAATCAGAAAGATGCGCTTTTATTTGTAAAACAGAAGGTTGACTCGGCCAAATGGTTCATTGATGCCATCAGGCAGCGGAATCATACCTTGCTGGTGACCATGGCTGAAATCATTAATTTTCAAAAAGAATATTTTAAAGATGGCGACGAGACTAATTTACGGCCAATGATACTGAAAGATATTGCCGAAAAAACCGGACTCGATATATCAACCATTTCACGGGTTTCCAACAGCAAGTATATTCAAACCCATTTTGGAATTTTTCCGTTGAAATATTTCTTTTCCGAAGGACTTCAAAAAGATGACGGTGAGGAAGTTTCCACCCGCGAAATCAAAAAAATTCTTCAGGATTGTATTGATAATGAAGACAAACTTAAACCGCTAACCGACGAAAAACTGACACAGATTTTAAAAGACAAATCGTACAATATTGCCCGCCGAACCGTAGCAAAATACCGGGAACAGTTGGGTATTCCGGTGGCCCGGTTACGCAAAGAGCTGTAAAATGGTTAAAAAATTTGCCCGGATAATTTCCATAATCCTCCACCCGGCCCTAATTCCAACGCTGGGTTTTATTTTATTTTTTTATTCCGGTTTTTACTTTACCCTTTTATCGTGGGAAGCCAAACGGATTGTTCTGATTATTGTCCTTTTCTCAACCGGGGTGCTCCCACTTCTTGCCATGGCTTTACTAACTTTGAATCCGAAATTTGATTTTACTTTCGATACAAGCAGTCAGCGGGCTTTGCCATTGTTTTTGTCTTCCTTGTTTTACTATTTGGGATATATCCTTTTAAGCAAGATAAATGCCTATCCGGTATTCAAGATTTTTCTGGTTGCTTCAGTTTTAGTAATTGTTGTACTGCTGGTATTGTCTCTCAGGTGGAAAATAAGCAGCCACATGGCAGCAATGGGTGGATTAACCGGAGCGCTTTTAGCACTTTCTTTCCGGACAGGAAATAATCCGGTGTGGGCAATTGTAACAGTTATTGTTGCATCGGGATTACTTGCCACTGCCAGGTTGGTTTTGGAAAAAAACAAACTCTGGCATCTCGAAGCAGGTTATGCTCTGGGATTTACCATACTTTATCTGGTCATTTATTTCGTTTGATTATTCTACAAACTTATATCCGATACCTTTTAAGGTTTTTATGTGTTCGTTGCCAATTTTTTCGCGCAGCTTGCGAATATGAACATCGATAGTACGGTCGCCAACCACTACGTTTTCGCCCCAAACGGTAGAATATATTTCTTCGCGGGTAAATACTTTTCCGGGTTTTGAAACCAGTAGTGAAAGCAGCTCAAATTCTTTGCGTGGCAAAACCATTTCCTTGTCATCCATTCGAATCAGGTAGCGTTCTTTATCAATAACCAAACTCCCGATTGAAACTGTGGTGGCATCTTCGGAATAAACCGCAACCGGGCTGCTTTTTTCACCAGTACGTTTAAGAAGTGCCTTCACCCGGCTGATTAAAACTTTTGGCCTTACCGGTTTGGTAATGTAATCGTCTGCACCTGCTTCAAATCCGGCTATCTGGGAATAATCTTCACCACGGGCAGTTAAAAAGGCAATTACCGTATTATTCAACGCGGGAATTTTCCGAATCTCTTCGCAGGCAGCAATACCATCCATTTCGGGCATCATCACATCCAGAATAATCAGATGTGGCTCGTGTTTCTCTGCCTGTTTAATCGCTTCAACGCCATTTTGGGCGGTAAAAACCGCGTAACCTTCTTTTTCAAGGTTATAGCTGATGAATTCCAGGATGTCGATTTCGTCATCAACCAGCAGAATTTTAAATTTATTTTCGCTCATTGGATTTAATTGTTATAAACAACAAAGGTAAACGATATTTTCAACTAACCGGTAAAATACAAACAACACAAAGTTATTGTTATTATTTGGCTTTTTCAAGAGTAAAATTAAAAGTACTGCCCTGATCGACCACACTTCTGACATTAATTGACTGATTGTGTGCTTCAATAATGTGTTTTACGATGGATAAACCCAGTCCTGTCCCGCCCTGTTCACGCGACCGCGATTTATCAACCCGGTAAAATCTCTCGAAAACGCGGTGAACATGTTTTTTCTCGATACCGATACCATTGTCCGTCACTTCAACCATCATGTTGTCTTCCAAATCGTAGAACGAAACCTGCACAAACCCTTCCTTTTTACCATATTTTATACCATTCACTATCAGGTTGGTCAATACTTCCAGAATCCGGTTCCGGTCGGCTTTCACATAAACGGGTTTGGGGGGAGTATTTACAATTTCCAGTGTAATATTTCTCTCTTTGGCTTGCCAGTATTCCATCTCAAAAACGTCTTTCACTGCTTTTACCACATCGAATTTCGTCAAATTCAGCTTTAATTCTCCCGATTCGAGTTTGGTAATCGATTCCAGATCTTCCACGATTGAAATCATTCGGTCTATGCTTTTTTCCGTACGTTTCAGGTAAAGCATGTTAATTTTAGGATCTTCAAGACCGCCTTCAAGCAGGGTGAGGATGTAACCCTGAATATTGAATATAGGCGTTTTTAATTCGTGCGATACATTTCCCACAAACTCCTTCCTGTAACGTTCTAGTTCTTTGAGTCGCTCAATTTCTTTCATTTGCGCTTTGGCCCACTCTTCCACCTCAAATTTTACATTTGAAAGCAGGTTGGTAGAATCTGAAGATTTTTCTGCCAGTTTTTTCCCGCTAAGAGGAAGGTCTTTGATGGTTTTATATACCGGACGAATTTTATCTGAGATATATTTGTTGATCACAAACATGACATAAAAATAAGATGCCAGGAAAAACAGAACAACAAATCCAAGTAAAACAAGAACGCCGGGAGATAACCACCATGTGAACAACAGCAAAAGTGTTGCTAATGAAGTAAGAAGTAAAGAAATGTAAATAGTAAGCTGACGCGATGAATAAGTTTTCATTTTATACTGTTTTTTTGCGCCTTAAAATTAGATAATACATTTTTGTTTTCAGGTATTATTATTTTAATTCATTAATTATTAGGCTGCAAGATGACGCATTTTTTTACGAGGCAGATAATTTGTCAACAGCGTTAATAAAAAATTGATGGTTCCTTAATATTTTTTTAATATTTTAGTTGCCTGTTAACAATTAATTCGCGTATATATTTGCCGCCCGTAAAGTATAGATAATGGAAAATATTTACCTTATCATTGTTGTAATCCTCTTCGCACTCGCTATATCCGATTTAGTTGTTGGTGTAAGTAACGATGCAGTAAATTTTCTAAACTCCGCTTTTGGTTCGAAAGCCGCCCCCAAATGGCTCATATTCCTGATGGCAGGGTTAGGCGTTTTGATTGGAGCCACTTTTTCAAGCGGAATGATGGAAGTTGCAAGAAAAGGTATTTTTCATCCTGACATGTTTGTTTTCTCCGAAATCATAGTCATTTTTCTGGCAGTGATGATTACGGATGTTATCCTCCTCGACATGTTCAACACATTCGGGATGCCCACATCAACAACGGTTTCCATTGTTTTTGAGTTGTTGGGATCGGCGGTGGCCGTTTCGCTGGTAAAAATAAAACAATTAGGTGGCACACTTGGCGAATTGTCAAATTATATAAATTCTGAAAAAGCCCTGGCTATTATAACAGGTATTTTGCTTTCGGTGTTAATTGCATTTACCATTGGGGCTTTTGTGCAGTATATAACCCGATTGATATTTACGTTCAACTACCGGAAAAACATGCAATATTTTGGCTCCCTTTTTGGCGGTTTTGCCGTTACAGCCATCACATATTTCATTCTTATTAAAGGGATTGACGGTTCAGCTTTTGCCGAAATAAAAGTTTCAACCGGAGAAAGACTGGGCGAATGGGTGATGACTCACACCGGAGTTTTGCTTCTTTACAGTTTTATATCCTGGGTTATAATCATTCAGCTTTTGAAGTGGCTTTTCAATATAAAAGTACTGAAACTAACCGTATTGATTGGCACTTTTGCCCTGGCAATGGCCTTTGCCGGCAATGACCTTGTAAATTTCATAGGCGTTCCGCTGGCAGGGTTCAGTTCTTTTAAAGCGTGGGCGGGTTCCGGTGGTGTTGCGCCTGATGCCTTCACCATGGAAATGCTGGCAGGCAAGGTAAGCACTCCCACCTTTATGCTTCTTATTGCAGGGCTTGTAATGATTATTACTCTTATTTTTTCGAAAAAAGCACAATCTGTTGTAAATACTTCGGTCGATTTATCGAGACAAGCCGAAGGTGCAGAGCGTTTTAATTCGAATATGGTTGCAAGAGTAATCGTCAGAAAATCTTCCTGGTTGCATAACAATATCGAAAAGATTTTTCCTGAATCTTTTATAAAGAAAGTTGATTCCAGATTTGCTCCGGTTAATACCGGCGAATCAGCAAATCCCGACGCTCCTGCATTCGACAAAATCAGAGCATCGGTAAATTTGCTGGTAGCCAGTATTCTAATAGCCATTGGTACTTCACTAAAACTACCTCTTTCAACAACTTATGTAACTTTTATGGTTGCTATGGGAACCTCACTTTCAGACAGAGCGTGGGGACGCGAAAGCGCGGTTTATCGCATATCAGGGGTTTTTGCGGTAATCGGAGGATGGTTTTTAACCGCTATTATTGCTTTTTCAGTAGCTGCAATTGTAGCATGGATAATATCAATCGGCGGTATGTTTATGATATTCGTTTTTGTGGGTGTTGCGGTGTTTATGGTTATCCGTACCCATATGCTTTTCAAAAAACGAAACGGAATTGATTTGATGGAGGAGGAAGAAACCATTACCGAAAAAGATGAAACGGAAAAGGTATTGGAAAAATGCATGAAACAGGTAGTAAAGTCTTTGACATTGGCCAAAAATATATATTCCGAAAGCATTACGAACTTCCTGAATGAAGATCGGACACAATTAAAAGAATCATTAAGCCTGAAAGAAAATCTGAATAAAAAGTCGAAAAAACAAAAGAATAAAGTATTAAGTACCATTTCAAAAATTGAGGAAGAAGTGGATTCAGGACACTTTTATGTGCAGGTTGTTGATTACCAGCGTGAAATGGCCCACTCACTAAATTTTCTGGTTGAACCTTTGTATGAGCATTTAGATAACAACCACAGACCTTTTATTAAATCGCAGGTTGATGAATTTAAAAGTCTTAAAACCGAGATTAACAAATTTTTTAACTTCTCAGTTGACCTGGTGAATGGAAATAAGTTCAGCCTGATAACCGATTTGATTAAACAGCGCGATGAAATTCTGGTAAAACTGGAGAAAATGGAAATTGCCCAGATAAAACGAATAAAAGCAAGAGAAATAAATACCAGGAATTCGGTTCTTTTCTTTAATACCATTTCCGAAACCAAAAATATGCTTCTTCATGCCATTAATCTTATAAAAGCGCACCGCGACTTTATAACGGTTACAATGAAGAAAAAAAGGTAAAAAATTGAAAAGGGCTGAACCGCTGAAACAGCCCTTATTTTTAAGCAATTAATAAAAACCCCTTTTCCTGCCTTTTAATCGAACATACCAATCACCATTAAGGGTAATTTCTTTTTTTTCAATACCATTGCAAAAGATTTATAAATTTGTAGCGTTCAATTAGAAAGGAAAATTACAAAAATGAATGAACAGGATTTTCAAAAAAAGATAAAGGCAAAAGACAGGCGAAATAACATTATTGTGATTTCCCTTGCTGTGATCCTTGTTGCAGTAGGAGTTTTGTATTATTTGCAAGGCAGGGAACACCAAACAATTGTTAAAGAACTGAATGCCGAAAAAGAATCCATTCAACTGGAATTAAACGAACTGGTTGTACGTTACGATTCGCTTGAAACAGAGAACGATACCATTAACCAGCAGCTTTTTGTGGCCCAGGCAAAAGTAAAAGATTTGCTCCTGGAAATTGAACAAACAAAAAAAATCAGTCTCGAAAAAATCAATTCATATCAAAATCAGGTAACAACTCTACGCAGCATTATGCGCGATTTTGTGGTTCAAATCGATTCTTTAAACCGCCGAAACCAGGAACTGTTAGCTGAAAATCTGGAAGTAAAAGAACAATATAAACGGGTGGAAACTGAAAGACAGCAACTCAGTGATGAAAGAGATCGCCTGGAAAGAAACCTTCAGCGTGCTGCCGTTTTGCAGGTTCGCGAACTGATGGCCGAAGCACTTAACTCCCGAAATAAAGAAACCCGTTTTGCCAACAGGACAGAACGCTTCCGAATTTATTTTATTATTAATGAAAATATTACTGCACGAAGAGGAACAAAGAGTTTGTATGTGCGTATTATGCGCCCCGACCAGCTTCTGATGAGTAAATCGGCCGATAACCTTTTTCAGTTTGAAGATCTTCGTATTCAATATTCTGCCATGCGCGAAGTGGTTTACGAAGGACACGATTTGCCGGTGGCCATTTTCTGGGACAACACCAACGAGCCCAATCTGATGGCAGGTACTTACACCTTCGACCTTTTTGCCGACGGGCAAAACATTGGAACAACCACACTCGAACTGAGGTAAAAAAGTATTACTGATTACAAAGGCCTGCCAATTGGTTGACAGGCCTTTATTATGCCGGTAAAATTTCTGACTCCTCCTTGGTTATGCATGCATAAAAATAGGTTCGGTAACCTGCGAAAGCTCTTCAAGCTTTTGTGTTTCCTGAGCGGTAATTTCACCAAAACCATCCATAAATTCCAGCGCTTTCAGGAAGAGCGTATTTTTCCCCGGAGGTACCGTTGCTGTAATATTTTTCGACAAGGTATATTTCAAAGCCATTTTCATAATTTCCTCATCTAAAATTGGCTTGTACCAAACATTTTTGTAAAATTTCTCTTCGCCTTCACCAAGGCGGGTTAAGGCCATTGCTTTGAGAGCAAGAATTCCCATTCCCTGCTTTTCAGCTTCGGCATAAACCTGCGGGCCAAAATTGCCACCATTCCAGCAGGCAAAATTTATGGGGAACAATATGGAATCGAAAGCATAATTTTTCATGGCCAGCATGGCGGCATCAACCGAGTGGGCTGAAAATCCGAGGTATTTTACTTTTCCGTCTTTTTTGGCTTTTACAAAAGTTTCCATGGCACCGCCCGGCGCAAATGCCTGTTCCACCTGTTCAACAGAACTTAATGCATGAAGCTGGTACAAGTCGAAATGGTCTGTTTGCATCAGCCGGAGTGAGTTCTCCAACTCCTGTTGTGCACCTTCGGCGTCGCGTTTGCCTGTTTTGCAGGCCAGGAAACAATTCTTCCGGTAAGGTTTTAAGGCAGGTCCGAGGCGCTCTTCAGCATTTCCGTACGAAGGCGCCACATCGTAATAATTTACACCCAACTCGTAAGATTTGGCCACAAGTTCGTTGGCAAAATCCTGCGGATTGTCGTTCAGCATTATGGCGCCAAACCCAATAATGGAAAGTTTTTCACCTGTTTTTCCAAGTACCCTGCGCGGAATTTCATAGTTGGGTGAAAAATTGCTCCCAAAACTGCGGATGGCAGGAATGGTAAGCGCCAGTGTTCCGATAGCGCTGTTTCTGATAAATTTTCTTCTTTTCATATCAATTTAATTTTTTTGAGTAATTTTTCCAAAGACTTTAAATATAAGCATTTAAAAGTATTTCAATTCAGGTTGGTTCAAATTTATTACATCAGCCAAACAAAAAGGTGCTCCGGGAGAACACCTTTTTTGTCTTTTCATTTGTGTTAAATACTATTCATTGCCGTGGTATTTGAAAGAAACTTTCAGTTTTACACGGTAATACTGAATTTTGCCTTCATGCAGGTGCATGTCCATTTGGCAAACTTCTGCTATGCGCAAGTCGCGTATTGTTTCATTTACACGGGCAATGGCATTTTGGGCAGCTTTTTCCCACGATTCGGGACTGCTTCCCACTACTTCAATAATTTTATAAACACTGTCGGGCATAATTTTTTGTTTTTAAGGTTTTAAGAAATTTTTAATATTGGTTTCTTGTACGATGCTCAGACAGTTTTGTTTTAGCTGCGAAAAAAAACTTTTTCAGGGAAACAAAGAATTAACTTTTCCGGGTATTATCTGAAAACTATCTCCGGGAGTTGGCAGAATAATCGATAATGTGTTTTACCACACCCGTGTAATCCCTTATTCCATCTTCTATTTTATTTGTTTTCAGGTAGGCATCGTTTACCCTGGAAGCAGCCCGGTCAATTTTTTCATTTCGTAAACCCATCCAGTGTTCCTGAATTTTTCTGATATCTGCCACTACATTTTCATCCAGTTTTCCAATAATTTCCGGATACTGTTCCATCCGAAAACCATGAAACATAAAATACCTGAGAACAGCAAGGGATGCCGAGTACTGCAAATGTTTCGAATCGCTTTTTGTACACACCAGCCAGGCATAAAAGTTGGCTTCGGCCTCGCTTGTGATTCCAAACTGGTGAGCTTTTTCGTGTGCCAGTATAAATGGATATTCCACCGGGAGGTTGAACCGGTTAATGTGCACTTCGTTAAAAAACGGGCCGTAATACCCTGAAATGCCAGCCCGTGCAAAAAACCTGCTGAGTGTAATTTGTTTTGCCCTTCTTTTTCCCGAAGGATAATGAAGTTGCAACTCAGGGGCCAGTTTTTGATACGAAACTTCTATCAAAGCGTCCATTTCGGTTTTGTCCACCAATTCAAAATCTGTTCGGGATGCATTTGCCTGCTCAACCAGACTTTCAAATACCTGAATAAAAAATTCGGAGTCTGTTTTTTGTTCCGGAATAGATAGTCGCTCATTCAGATTATACCGGAAATAATTGAATCCCCACAGAAAATAGAAAGAAATATAAACAGCAGCCAGGCAGTTCAATAGAATTTTACCCGATCGTTTCCACGAAAGTTTTTTGTTCAGCGCCAAAAACAGAAGCAGGAAGGGGAATAAAACCAGAACGCCATAAAACAGGTCTCCCAGCGAAAAAGGAAACAGGGAACTCAATGCCGACAGAACTGTTGCTGTTATCGGGTATATTCTTCCGGTATAAAATTTTTCCACCACTGCCGGATGTTTTGATGCTGTTTCGGTTAACATGAAAGTAACAATTGCCAGTAAAGGCAATATGAGCCACCATGGAAACCTGTATTTTAGTGAATTACCCGTCATGCTTCCAAAAATAGGAAAAACCCTGAATCCGCATTTTAAAAACGGACAGAATGTCAAGAATAATGCAACTGAAAACCGGAATAAGTTTCCTTTTTACTATTATTGCACCGATCTAATTTTTCAATCAATTGGCAAATGGTTATAAAAAGTTTTCTATTCCTGTTAACAACAGTTTGTTTTATCGATTTCCCGCAAAAAAATGAGATTTCAGAAAAAATGGTAATGGAAATTCATCAAAAGGCGTTGACGGTTGACACCCACGTTGATACACCTATGCTAATGCTGAGTGAAGGTTTTGACATAGGGAAGAAAAATGATGCACCGCGCAGCCGGGTGGATTTTGTACGGATGCAGGAAGGTGGGCTGGATGCCATCTTTTTTGCTGCTTTTACCGGCCAGCGTGAACCGACTGCTGAAAATACGGAAGAAGCTTACCACAGAGCTCACCAGATGATTGATTCAACCTGGGCGGTTTGCAAAAAATACAGCCATCTGGCTGAAGTTGCAACTCATTCTGCCGATGCTGAGCGACTAAAAACACTCGGAAAAAGGGCCATTTATATTGGTATGGAAAACGGATTTCCGCTTGGAACAGACATCAGGCGGGTAAAAGAATTCTACGACAGGGGAGTGCGCTACATTACCCTCAGCCATTCCAGAAACAATGATATTTGCGATTCTTCGACCGATGCAGCCGGTCCGGAGCATAACGGGCTGAGCCAGTTTGGAGAACAAGTGGTTGCCGAAATGAACCGCCTGGGAATTATGGTTGACGTTTCGCATATTTCCGATAAGGCATTTTACGATGTTATTAAACGCAGCAAAGCGCCTGTAATTGCATCCCACTCCAGTGTGCGCGCCATTGCCCGGCATCCGCGAAACATGACAGACGACATGATTAAAGCGCTGGCAAAAAATGGCGGCGTTATTCAAATCTGCCTGCTCGATGACTACGTAAAAGACCCCGATACCACAACGGTTCGCTATAATAAAATGCAGGAGTTACGAAAAATTTACAATACCGAATTTGAATCGATGACCGATGAGGAAAAAACCGCATTCAGGCAAAAATGGCGCGAAACCGGTGAAAAATATCCAAAGGACCTGCCAACCGTTGCCGATTTGGTGGACCATATTGACCATGTAAAAAACCTGGTGGGAATTGATTACGTGGGCATTGGCAGCGATTTTGACGGTGGTGGCGGACTGGCCGACTGCGAAGATGTGAGCCAGTTTCCCAATATCACCCGCGAAATGGTGAAACGCGGCTACTACGAAGAGGAAATCATAAAAGTGTGGGGCGGTAATTTTTTCAGGGTGTTCAGGGAGGTGGAAAAGTTGGCGAAAAAATAAGTTAACAATAATATTAATACCAAATCACAAAAAAGACAATTCCAAATAAACACCAAAAAGTAAAAAACAATTTTCGAAACATGAGAAATAGAAAATTTTGGAATTTGAAGTATTTGAAAATTGAAATTTATTTGAGTTTTATGATTTGAGTTTTGGAAATTTATTGTCATTCGGCTCATCATGCATAATAAAACTGGATGAGCACTCAAATAACATCAGCGAGAACTCTTGAGATAGTCTCAGTGACTGTTTTGAAATAATATTTGCAGAGTTCATGATGATATCTCAAGGATATTTGTTGCTTTATAAATTAGACGCCTTCAGGTTTTATAAACGCTGAAAGGTCTGGTATTGAAAACCTGACAGCGTCTTTAAGACCTGTCAGCGTTTAAATGGCCTAATACGATTAAAACTAAAATATATAAATCAAAACATTCTCTCAATTTTTGTGGGTTGTACTGGATTCGAACCAGTGACCCCTACCCTGTCAAGGTAATGCTCTAAACCAACTGAGCTAACAACCCATGCGCTGGCAAAATTAGCACAAAAATTTCAGATGACTGGTAGGTTGATACAGAATTTCGGAGTTCTGAAAAAAAACCAACTCCTAATTTGCGAAACTATTCCTGAAAACCTAAGTCGTTATAGCACAAAGTATCAAAAACCACACACCGAAAACTGCAGCATTGTTCAACCGCATTTTATTCAATATTTGTTAAATTAATAAATGGGTGTTATCATTTTAAATTTCAACGCAATGTTGTAATTTGTATCCATATTGGATGAAGATATAAAAGGCTGATTGTATTCACTCAAAAAAATGAACTATTATTTAAAAAAACTCTATTAACTTAATCATTATGAACACAATTATAAAGATTCAAATTCACCTTATCTTGTTGCTTGTTATTTCAGTATTATCGGCTCAGGAATCAGAATTAACCGATTCAATGCTATTGAAAAAAGAATTTTCCGTTCAAACAGACGAATGGGTAAAAGCTTATAACAGTAAAGATGCCAGCAATCTTATATCACTTTATACTGAAGATGCTATCTATATTTCAAGCCATGTTAACGGGCTTGAATTAGATGGACGCAAAAATGTTATTGCAAACTTTCAAAATGGAATAAACAGTGGCGGACGGATAGATAAAATTGAAATCCTTTCCATGAATTTATCTTGCAACATGGCTACTTTGCTTTGTAAGTATCAGGCAACAAATAGTGGTGTTACGGTTACCGGACGAAATTTACTCGTAATGAAAAAAATT
The DNA here is from genome assembly GCA_041686935.1 of Mariniphaga sp. Taxonomy (GTDB): domain Bacteria; phylum Bacteroidota; class Bacteroidia; order Bacteroidales; family Prolixibacteraceae; genus Mariniphaga. The sequence continues at coordinate 573,218 of JAWLCW010000001.1, forward strand.
AATGGGAAATGGCTGATTGCAGTGCACGTAACTGTTGTTTAAGCAATTTGAATTTTAAAAAAAGAAATTGAACACGTGTGGCAATAAATTATTTACATGCAATCAATTGCCAGTTGGTAAAAAGTATTTCAAAAATAGTTATTCCCATTTTTAAATTCAGCGTAATGTTGTAATTTGCATGGGCGATAGAAATAATATTTTTAACAAAATAAAAATGGAACAAAGAATTACCTTTTTTACGCTGGGAGTAAATGATTTAAAAACTTCCATAGATTTCTATGAGAATAAATTTGATTGGAAACGTTCTGAATTGAGCAATGAGAATTTAATATTGTATACATTAAACGGGATTCATATTGCTCTGTACTCAAGGGAAGAATTAGCCAAAGATGCAACTGTTGATTCAACTGGTGACGGGTTCAAAGGTTTTACTATTTCATATAATGTTTGGAGTGAAAAAGAAGTTGATGATTTAATAGAATCATTAAAAAACAAAGGAGTTAAAATAGTGAAAGAACCTCAGAAAGTCTTTTGGGGTGGGTACAGCAGCTACATTGCAGACCCTGACGGAAATCTTTGGGAAATAGCATATAACCCGTATCTTAAAAAAGATTGAAAAATTCAAAATCTTCATATTTTAAAACTTGAATGAAAAACAGATTTATTTTTTTTACGCTTTTTTTTATTACATATTCAACAATATTTGCTAATGTTCCTTATGAAAAATTCTTCATTAATAATAATTTACCCAGAGAATTTTTAAAAAGAACAATTGGAATTCTAACTATTAATTCGGGTGTAAAAAGAAATATAACAGTTGATATTTATAACGATGACTTTTTGAAAACCAATATATTAAATTTAAGAGACAATAGTCAACCTATTAGTAATTTTGGTTACCATCCGTCCGAAGATACATTGATTTCAAATTTTCGATATCTAGTAGTTGATGAAAATGAAAAGTTTCTAAAAATTGTTTATGACCATAACAGTAAAAAATATGCTTGGGTCTGCAAAAAGCAATTAGATGAAAGTTTTTATTCCAAAATGAAATACATAAATGATTTAAAAACCAATTATGGAGAGTTTCTATCATTATTCGAGTTAATATCAACAGACTTTAGAAAAATATATAATCTGCCGGCTGATGATTCGGATTTTGACTTCATAAATAAAAAAGACTGTTCAAACAAACTCATTAAAATATTGGAGCAGAAAAATGAATTTCTAAAAATTGCAATTGTAAATGAAGATTGCGATAATAATATTGAGATTATTAAAGAATTAGGTTGGGTAAAGTTAAAAGATGACACAGGTGTTTTAAATATTTGGATTGCAAATGAAAATTTATGTTAAAATTGCCAGTTACCATTAAAGTGCAAATTCCAGGTGGGTGATGCCGCTTTTCGTACAGGATTTCGCATTGAAATATCGCTTGAAAACTTTTACAAAACTTTTGTAGTACATTTTGACGCAACTAAACAGTAAACATTTGCATCTTCCGGTAAACAGAATTATGAAAGCCATAAAATTAATAATTGGAACAATTATTATCGGACTGTCAATTACTTCCTGTGACAAAGAAACCGATAACTTCTCTACAGTTTGCGACCAATCTGTTATTGTAAGTAAAAACAAGTACAGCACTGCGCCAAATGACCAGCTTACGATAATTAGTGCTGAATTAAATGATGATTGTTTAAAAATAAATTTTGCTTCAAGTGGATGCAGCGGAAGTTCATGGGAAGTGAAGTTAATTGATTCGGGAGTTATTCTTTATTCCAATCCGCCGCAAAGAAATTTAAGATTGTCATTAAAAAATCGGGAAATGTGTGATGCTTACATTGGGAAAGAAATAACGTTTGATGTTAAAGATTTACAAGTCAAAGGGAATAAACTCTTGTTAAATATAACAAACTCAGGGAACCAGATTTTATACGAATACTAAATAAACTATTCCACATGAAAAACAATATTTTGATTAAACAAGCTGCTTTCCTTTTAATCGCCACAATTATAATTTCGTCCTGTGATTTACTCAACTTAAATCCGGGGAAAAGATATAAAATTGGCCACTTTCCAACTTCGCCGGTAAACTTAGAGGAGTTTAATACTGAGTTCGATGATTACAATTCCGACATCCCCATTTTTTGGGATACATTTCCGTTCTGTTTTTCTTCGAACAGAAACAGTAATGGAGCAAATTACGATATTGTTTACAAACTGATGGCAGTGGAATTTTCGAAAAAAACCGGCAAACTTGATATTTATGAAGAAACCCGCACCAATCTTTCGGTTTATATTGAAAATGCAAATATCAATAAGGCGCTAACCAAAATCAATTCATCTTTCGACGAGTTTGGTCCCTGCCTTATTCCCATGGAAAGAACCAGTGGCGGAACAAATATGAACGGGAGATTTGAAAGCTACATTTTCCTCTATTCAAACAATTCAAACGGAAATCAGGATATATTTTTTACACAGAATCTTGAAAATGAAAATTATGAAGACCCCATTGCCGTTGAATTTTTAAACTCAGATTTTGATGATGCTTATCCCACCTTCAATAATGATAACTCTGAACTTTATTTTACGTCAAACAGAGCCGGTAAATTTGACATCTGGAAAATAAAAACTGATAACAGCAAAGAAATTGTTGAAATTCTATCTGAAAAAAGTTCAGCTCCCGCTGAAAAAGATGCTGTTCTTTCTTCGGAATTTGATGACAAATGCCCTTCGATTACAAACAACATGCTGGTTTTTGCCTCGAACCGTGCGGGCGGATTTGGCGGGTACGACATCTATTATTCCGTTTTTGAAAACGGAAACTGGAGCGAACCCGTCAATTTTGGAAGTGGTATCAATTCGGAATATGATGAATTCAGGCCAATTGTGCGATCCGATAAATGGCAGTTTGACAACGACATGATGATATTTTCTTCGAACCGGCCGGGCGGGAAAGGCGGATTTGACTTGTATTTTGTTGGAATTGAAAGGAAAGAAGAAATTTAACAATGAAAACAAAAAACCTGATAATATTTTTCACTATTTCCTTGATCTTCATTTCCTGCAATAAGGATAAAGAACACGAAAGTCCGGATTGTGTATTTTTTGCAGAAGCTTTGGTTTATTTCAGAACAGATTCAATAAAAAACGTAATCGATGAACTTACAATGGATTTACATCCGGAAAAAAAAGAAAATGACCAGTGGGGACATCGGGAAAATGTAGATTTGTTAATTGAACGGCTAAACGCCAAATGTGCTGGTGTAACTGCTGTTTTGGGGTGTTATGCATGTATATATACCAATCCGCCTCAGTCTGAAATTATTCTTTCGACTGATTCTGCCGGAATTGAAGTTAAACGGGTTATTGATATTTTAACTCCCGATGATGATGTGCTGAAATATGTAAACGTGCATGAGTATCATTGGGAGTAGAAACAAACGAAAAGTATAAACCAATAAACTAAATTGTAATGGGTTTCGGAGCCGGGCACATACAGGATATGAATAGTCGGATAAAACAAAACCGGGAGTTGCGTCCGTCGAACCGACAAAAGTTTAAAGGAAAAAACCGGCAGCCGATTTACTCAAAATCCAATGAGAATTCACTAAATCTCATATCCGTATCTAAAAAAGAACTGAGTGAAATTAAAAAGTACAACAGTGAACGAGCTAAAATGGAGCAGAAACGTATGCAAATTATTTATGGGATTTTTCTTTTATGCACTTTAATTGCCATAATCGGATTTTTGATATGGGTTAATTAAATAAACTGTTCACAACATTATTGGAAAAAAAACCTCAAATGAACGCAACCCATTGTGTCTTAAAAGCATCTTGCAGAAGTAACCAGAAATCGTTGGATGATGAAAAGCCGAATTGTTTTGATTATCTCTGCCTGCCTCTTTTTAACCATTGGATGCGAGAAAGATGACTTTGATTTGAACGACCCTGATGTTGAAATCTTTGTTAATCAACTCAAAAGTGGGAAATACGATAAATATGAGAAAGGAAATAATGATGAGAATTTATGGCTTTTGATGCCAGATTTTTCTCAAAATCATATTCAGTCGCTTATCAGTTTTTCAAAAGACACCTCTCATATTGTGGCATTCCCAATTAATCCAATCTCGTCACGCCAGCCATTTCCCGAAGGACGGGAATATTTTATTTTGGGTGAATGTTTATTATGGACGGTGGAAGGAATACGAAATGGTTCCGGATATGGCTCTCTTGACCCATTTTTAATCGATACAGCAAATAGTGACAGTGAAAAATACAAGGGGTTAAATGGAAATGAAATACTTATCGTCAGGGACTTTTATAAAGAATGGTGGATAAATTTTAAAGATAAAGACTGGGAAAATAAAAATCCATTGGAAGGTACTTCTTACCGATGGTTTTAATTTGAATTAGTCATGAATAATAATAACTTAGTGTAGCTTAGAGTTTACGTGTCTTTGTGGCTAAATTATAATTGTCACAAAAGCTCAAAGACACAAAGAATTCACAAAGTTCATGAATTAAACTGGTTAAATATTTCAATTTCAACGCAACCCATTGTGTTTTAAAAACATCATAAAAAAGTAACCGTAAATATTTGGATGATGAAAAAACTAATTTTGTTTTTATTCCCTGTTCTCTTGTTTTCATGTGAAAAGGAACTGGAATTATTGATACAGAATTCAGATGAATTAATGGGTAGCTGGACAAACCAGGTGGTAAATGATACCATCATGGAATTTACAAAAGCTGATTCCCTGAAAAATAACGACTACGGATTTGAATTTAAACCAAATCAGGTTTTTATCGAACGAAAAAATGCCGGATGGTGCGGAACTCCTCCCATTGCCTACGCCGATTTTGAAGGAACATGGCAGCGGCAAGATTCAATCCTAATAATAACCGTTGATTACTGGGGTGGAACAGCCGATTACAAATGGGAAATCATTTCGGTAGATGAAAACAATTTGAAAATTTATAAGGTAAGCGAAGAATACCACAATCAATTCTGAGCAATATGAAAACATCAAAATACATTTTCATCCTTTTAATTCTGACAGGTTTGCTCACGGCCTGCGACGAAGAAACCATTGAACGTCCACATGTACTTGATGAAGTGGAATCAACCAGATATTTTGATACCGAAATATTCTCTGAGCAGGATTTAAAAATTTACGGCACCTGGAAGTTATTCGATATTTCCGGCGGAATTCACGGTTCAGGTTATGACCCCGATTTTGATTACCTGGTCATTAAAAAAGTGGGAATTTATGGTTTTGTAAAAGACAATAACCTGCTGGAATACGGCAAAATTGTACCAGCACTTTGGAACCCAAACGATTTACGGCTAAAAGTTGATTTTGAAAAAGATGAACAGTCTGGTACGTTTTTTACCGATACCGAAAAGTATGTACATTACACGGGAAACGATACCCTGCATTTAAGTTCTCCGTGCTGTGATAGGTTTAATTACCATTTTGCAAGGGTAAAATGAAACAATTCATAATGAAACAAATACTTTTATCTATTGCTATTATTTGTATTTTGTTTTCATGCAAAGAAAAAACCTCATATCAGTTGCAGGTTAAATTAAAAAATGAAACAGATATTGATTTAGCTGTTTCAGTTTTTCCAAAAGCAATGTATTTACACGGATCCACATTATATCGTTTATCCGATTTTGGTGGCAGTTATGTAGAAACCACATTTGATTTGAAGCAAGATGAAGAACACGGTCTTTACATAACCAGTGATTTAAATAAAAATCCGTATGATTTGATTACAGAAATTTTTGATAGTATTAAAGTACAATCATTAAATGGTGATGAAATTGAAATGAAATTTTCACCAGATAAAGTAATTGGGTACTCAGAAAATTTATATACTACTACAAGCAGATGGAATTTTGAAATAAGAAATTTTAACCTGCAAGAGATGTTTAAACAAAATCCAGTGGAATCACATGATTACATTTTTGTTCTGGTAAATGAAAATATTGATTAGGGCAATGGAACTAACTAACATAAAAGCATCTTGAAGATAAAGCTGAAAAATATCAACATGAAAACATCAATTAACACAATCATCATTTTATTCCTGGCAGGTTTGATCATATCGTGCGATAAATCAGAAGACGACTTTAATATTGAATCAATTGCCGATACCCAATGGAAACTGACAAGAATAACCGATAAATCTGGTGTAACTTCAGATTTTCCCTCAGGTATTGATGATTTTGAAATCGTATTTCAGGAAAACGGAAAAATTAAATTATTCAATTTATGCAATTATTCTTATGCCGATTATGAAATAGCAGACCACAATTCAATCAAAATTTCAAATATTGGACAGGGAACGGAGATGTATTGCCAACCTGATATTCGTATGGATTGGGAAGATCTTTTTATTAACAGTCTGGTTTTGGCTGAAACGTATTCAATATCAAAAAACAGATTAACAATTAATTGCAGAGACAGCAAATTAACTTTTGCATTTATCGACAAATCTTGAACGTGATTTTCAACTATTTCATGGTACAAAATGCTTTAGTTGAGTTCAAAAAAAACAGGAACTGCAATTTGAAAACTTTTTACCGTCCCCGTTTTTTAATTTCTTAAGACAATATTTATATAAAAAACTTCAATATAAACAGAGCTGCCAAAACAATCATGACTACTGAAATATCTTTCACTTTTCCGGTTAGCAATTTCAGGAAAACATACGAAAGCATTCCAAACACAATCCCTTCGGCAATGCTGTAAGTAAGTGGCATAATAATGATGGTGATGAACGCCGGAATGGCTTCTGTAAAATCATCGAAATTGATTTTCAGAATGGGCGACATCATAAAAAAGCCAACCAAAACCAGTGCTGCTGTTGTTGCAGCGGCCGGAACCATGGTAAACAGCGGGGCAAAAAACAGCGCAACCAGGAACAAGCCAGCGGTAGTAAGTGAAGTAAGCCCTGTTTTTCCACCTTCGGCCACACCAGAGGCACTTTCAACATAAGTAGTAACTGTGCTGGTTCCCAACATTGCTCCCACAGTTGTACCAATTGAGTCGGCAAACAGTGCCTGTTTTGCACGGGGAACTTTCCCCTCTTTGGTTAACATTCCGGCTTTGTCTGACACACCCACCAGCGTTCCAACGGTATCGAACATATCCACAAAAAGGAAAGTGAACAATACAATCACCATATCGAGCGTAAAAATTTCAGCAAATTCAAACTTGAAAAAAATAGGAGAAAGTGACGGCGGCGCACCCACCAAATTACCTTCCGGCATTTGGGTAACGCCAAGCGGTAACCCGACAACAGTTGCTACAAAAATTCCAATAAGCAGGGCGCCTTTTACCTTCAATGCAAGTAAAACTGCAGTCACAACAATTCCACCAATTGCTATCAGTACAGCAGGTGAACCCATATCGCCCAGTCCAACAAGTGTGGCATCGTTATTTACAATTACGCCTGCATTTTGCAAACCAATAAAAGCAATAAACAAACCAATACCGGCAGAAACAGCGTGTTTTACTGAAAGTGGAATCGCATTTATAATAAGTTCGCGGATATTGAAAGCAGTAAGTAAGAGGAAAATAATCCCTTCAAGAAAAACGGCGGTTAATGCAAACTGCCACGAATGCCCCATTCCAAGCACGACGGTAAAGGCAAAAAATGCATTTAAGCCCATACCGGGAGCCAGTGCAAAGGGCAGTTTGGCCACAAGTGCCATAACCATTGTAGCCACAAACGCAGAAATTGCAGTAGCCGAAAACAGGGCATTTTTATCCATGCCCGTAACACTCAGAATATCAGGATTCACTGCCAGAATGTATGCCATCGTCATAAACGTGGTTATCCCGGCCAGTATTTCGGTTCTCACCGAAGTTTTGTTTTCTTTTAGTTTGAAATATTTTTCGAACATAACTCAGGTTTTTAGAAGGTATATTTTACACCCAAAGTTGGCATCACTTTAAATTCATCGGCAACAAAGTTGTTGCTTAATTCAATTTCGGTACCGAACGATAAATTTTTAGTGGCGTTGTACCACAATTGTGGTTCAGACAGGAAGCGGTAGTTGGTTCCCCAAAACATTTCTTCTTTCCAGAAATCGGCAAAACCGGTGAAGGTCAGTTTTCCTTCCAGCATTTGAATGGTCCACACAGCGGTAAGCTGAAACGAAGCATCTTCCTTGTCTTTAATGCGTTTGTAATTGGCCTGCAGGGTTAAAATTTTTGAAAAATCGGCTGAAGCAAAAGTTCTTTCCACACCGGCCAGCAAAACGTTTTCAATGGGAATCCATGGGCCTTCTCCATCCAGTTTAAATACACCGGAGTTGAATTCAATACGAGGCTGGAATTTCTGGGTTTCTTTCCATTTAAAACTGCGGGCAATTTCCCAGTATGCCAGCGAAACTCCGTTGGTAACATTCCTTGTGTCGGAACTGTAATCCATATCAATAAAGAAAAAGGTGCTTCCCCAACTGTCGGGTCTGAACATTTCAACAGTTGTTGTAAAAAAGTTTCTTCCTTCACCCAGGTCGTAATGAAGCTGAACATTTTGTGATTTGGCGGTAAAAAGAGCTGTAACAAAAACTAAGGACAGTAGAACTCGTTTCATATTTTTGGTTTTAAAATTTTTATGGCGGCAAAAATAGGAAACTTATTTAAAAATAAACCCCGGCAAAAACTTTTGCCGGGGCTATTTTTTCATCGGGAAGATAAAAAAATATGGGTCATCTATCTAAGATGAAGTAAAGTTAAAAAAGTTCATCTCAATATGCAAATGTTTTAATCAGAAAAATCTTTCAGTGCATCGTTTAACCAGGCATTTATTTTATGCAGTTGGTTAAAAGCATTTACAGTTTTGGCAATAAATTTTCCGTTTATCAATTCCTCATTGGTTATGGGTGCAGAAAAAACAAAAGATTTATATCTGAGTAAATGAATATAAGGGTGATCCTTTGGAAAATCCTTTGGTGCTGTTTTTAGCTGGTGGTTGTACAATTCCGGATAAATCGCTTTAAAATCAGGATGATTGATTATTTCAAGAAATTCATCGGGGAACCTTGAAATATATTGACGAATAGCTTTTAGCGGCTCCTTATCGGGCATATAAACTCCGCCGCCAATAAAACTTTCACCCGGTTCCACATGAAAATAATAGCCTGCATACCGGCTTTTCCGACCTCCTTTTGCAATAAAACTTCCAAAATTGGTTTTGTATGGTCTTTTGTCGCCCGAGAATCTGACATCGCGAAATATCCGAAACATGCAGTCTTTTGGGTCCATTACCGGTATTTCCGCATCGAATTTTCTGATTTCATTGATGAACAAATCTGTAATAAAAAGCATTTTTTCCCTGCTTTTTTTGTACCACTGTTTATTTTCATCGAACCAATCCCGCGTGTTATTCCTTGACAATTGGCTGAGAAATTTTAATACATCTTCCATCTGTTGCTCAAATTGAGTTATTTTTATGCCAAAGTAACTCATTTTTTCAGGAAACGATGACAAAAAAAGTGGCATTAATTGTAGCCGGAGGAAGCGGTAACCGAATGAACTCACCAGTTCCGAAACAGTTTATGGTATTAAACGGAAAACCGCTTTTGATGCATACCTTTCAGGCTTTTATAAAAGCCGATCCAAATTTTGAATTTATTTTGGTATTGCCTGAAAAGGAGATTGGAACGTGGGAAAGTCTTTGCAAAAATTACCATTTCAGCATAAAACATATCATTGTAAAAGGTGGTGAAACCAGGTTTCATTCGGTAAAAAACGGCCTGGAAAAAATAAATGGCGAAGGTATTGTATTTATTCATGACGGGGTTCGTCCACTGGTTTCACTGAAAACCATTGAGAATTGTTTTCAAACAGCGCTGAAAAAAGGCAATGCGTTGCCTGTAACTGCACCGTCGGAATCTGTTCGTGAAGTTTATAAAGGGCAGACCAGGGCGGTGGACCGAAACCGGTTTTTTCTGGTTCAAACGCCGCAAACTTTTCGCATTCCACTTATTAAAAATGCTTACCTGCAAAATTACTCCCCGGTGTTTACCGACGATGCCTCAGTGTTGGAAAGTTCCGGTCTTCCGATTCATTTGGTGAAAGGAAACTATGAGAACATAAAAATTACCTTTCCACAAGATTTGATTATCGCCGAAGCTTTACTGCCAAAAACCGATTAAAAAGTCAGTTCAGTTTTTTTACCGGTAAAAATCCCAAAAATTTATCCTTTTATATTGGGTTTTTACCTTTGTTTTATCTGCATTTATTAAGCTCATTTCGCTGTTTACCGATTATCTGTAAATTTTTTTTATCTGGCTATTTAGTTTTGTTCCACATTTTGCAATCAAAAAAATAGTCTGAGTGTTATTGTAATGAATAAAAGATAATTTACACTTTTATATTATAGCAATTTTTCAGACTTCGATTTGATGAAAACAGAAAACAATTAAACAGAATTCAGATGACATTCAGGATGAAACAGCAAATCTGGCTGCTTATTTTGGTATTTACAACTACCGGGGCAGTAGCCCAAAACCACATTTTTTCGCTGGAGGAAGCCCGTCGCTATGCCATGGAAAACTCCTATGTTTTAAAAAACACACGCAGCGACATTACTTTAGCTCAAAAAGAGGTTTGGAAAACCATTGCCATTGGGTTGCCTCAGGTATCAGGCACAGCAAATTACAATAAATTTCTCGATCTGCCGGTTTCGCTTATTCCCGGTGAATTTTTCGGTGAAGACCCCGGAACATATATACCTGTAAAATTTGGGCAGGATTACAGTTCCGATTATGGATTCACCGTTTCACAGCTAATATTCGATGGTTCTTACATTGTAGGAGTTGGTTCTTCAAAAATATACCTGAATTTATCGAAACACGCTCACGAAAAAACTGAAATTGAAATTCGGGATGCTGTAACGCAAGCATATTATCTTGTATTAATCGGTGAGCAAAACAAAAGGGTAATGGAGGAAAACCTTGAAAATGTACAAAAGCTTTATGTTGAAACAAAAGCCTATTACGAAAATGGTTTTCGTGAGGAAATGGATGTTGACCAAATGCTGATTCTGGTAAAAAATGCCGAAAATGAAGTTTTAAAGGCTGAACGTGAAATTACCATAGCCAAAGTTGTTTTAAAATATGCCATGGGTTACAAAATGGATGATGAGATAGAATTGTCTGATGAACTTGATTCAATTGTGCAGCCTCTTGTACAATCCAACACATCAGCCAGTCTTGATATTTCAAACCACATTGATTACAGGCTGGCAACTACCAACTTTCAGGTTTCAGAAAAACTGGTAAAATTGGAGAGAATGACATTTTTGCCCAGGCTCAGCGGATTTTACAGCTACTCTAAAACAGCTTTTGGGAACAGCGCCAATCTTTTTAAATCAAGTGTACCGTGGTTTCCATCATCGTTGGTCGGATTGCAACTTTCAATTCCGGTTTTCAACTCCGGCCAAAAAATACTGAAAGTTCAGCAGGCACAAATAAACCTCGAAAAGGCAACCAATGAACGATATCTGGCTGAAACAACTTTACAAAAGGATTATTTAACTGCCATAGCCGAAATGGAATCAGCAGCAGAAAAATATGAGAATGATTTGGAGAATCGAACTCTGGCAGCGAAGATTCTGGAAAAATCGAAAATTAAATTCAACAACGGGTTAACAAGCAGCACCGAACTTTCGCAGCTCGAAACCCAGTATATTCAAACACATGGCGCTTATGTGGCTTCGGTTTTGCAACTCTTGCAAGCCGATATAAAATTGAAAAAAGCAATGGGAACATTATAAACAATTTAGAAAAATTAAAATAAAATGAAACGGATAACAACACTTATCGCAGCAGCAGTTCTTTTAGCATCGTGCAGCAGCACCACTGTCAGCGACGAAGAAAGCAAACGCAAGGAACTTCAGAAATTCAGGCAGGAGATGAACGATCTTCAATCCAAAATAAATGCCCTTGAAAAAGAGCTGGCGGGTACAAAAACCGACGAATTGGTTAAAATATCGGTTTCTGAAATTGCAAGCCAGCGGTTTGAGCATTTTGTTGAAGTGACCGGAACGGTTGAAGCCGACCTGGATATTAATGTTAGTCCGGAGGCTGCCGGCATTATTGAATCGGTTTTGGTAACCGAAGGCCAGCAGGTTTCAAAGGGACAGATTTTGGGCAGGTTAAACACCGATGCGTTAGAGCGCAGTCTGGATGAAATGAAAATACAACTGGAACTGGCCGAAACCAACTTTCAGCGGCAGAAAAATCTCTGGGATCAGAATATCGGTTCGGAAATGCAGTTTCTCCAGGCAAAAACCAACAAGGAAAGCCTTGAAAAAAGAATTGACGGGATGAAAGCACAGTTAAAAATGTCGGAGATTAAATCGCCGCTTGACGGGGTGGTTGACATTGTTTTTCAGAAAAAAGGGGAAATGGGAAGTCCGCAGGTGCCTTTTGCCAAAGTGTTAAACATTGGAACTGTAAAAATTTATGCCGATGTTTCCGAATCGTATCTTACCAAAGTTTCACAGGGCGATTCTGTGAAAATTACCTTTCCGGCACTGAGCCGTGAAATAACAGCACCCATCCGAAGAATTGGGAACACCATCGATCCGAATAACCGGACATTCAGAATTCGCATCGACTTGCAAAATCCTGACCGGATGATTAAACCTAACCTGGTTTCTGTAATCCGGATTAGAGATTACCTGGCAAACGATGCCATTGTGGTTCCTTCAATTTTTATAAAGGAAGACTTTCGCGGAAAATACACGTTCACCGTTGAAAATGAGCAGGGAACTACACGGGCTAAAAAGGTGTATGTTGAAACCGGAATGACCAATAATAACCGCACAGAAATATTGAACGGCCTTGCCTCGGGAATGAAAATTATTTCGGAAGGTTACGGACAGGTAGCTGACGGAACTTCGGTTGTATTTTAATTTCAAATCACTAAAAATAATAATCACTGAAAAATGGTTAAGGAAAAAGAACCCAACTACCAGCATATTCACCGTAAGTTTAAACCAACTTACCTGGCACTAAAGAATAAAACAACTGTTTATATCCTTACCGGCCTGATCATTTTTTTCGGATTGTTTTCCTACAACAGGATGCCCCGCGAATTAATGCCCGAGGTTGTTATTCCCTTTATTTTTGTACAAACAATATACCCGGGAAACTCGCCGGTAGAAATTGAAAACCTGATAACCAGGCCTATTGAAAAGGAACTAAAGGGAATGCAGGGAATTAAGAAAGTGTCGTCTGGTTCTTACCAGGATGTGAGCACCATTTGGGTTGAATTTAATACAAACATTGAAACCCAGAAAGCTTTACAAGATACCAAAGACCGTGTGGACAAAGCCAAATCGGAATTGCCCGGAGACCTGCAATCCGACCCGCTGGTTATGGACATCAATTTCTCCGAATTTCCAATTATGAACGTCAACCTTTCCGGCGATTTCAGCATGCGCGATTTAAAACGGTTTGCCGAAATTCTTCAGGATGAATTTGAAAGTTTGCGGGAAATTTCTGAGGTAAACATAAGGGGAGTGGAAGAACGGGAAATTCAGATTAATGTTGATCCGCATAAACTCGACGCTGTGGGTCTTACTTTCGAAGATATTGCTTTGGCCGTTCAGTTTGAAAATATTACCATAGGTGCGGGCGAATTTACTGCCGATGCCACACGGCGCATTATCCGCACTGTTGCCGACTTTAAGGATGTAAGTCAGATTGCCAATACCATCATAAAGGTAAACAATGGAAAACCGGTTTACATTCGCGATGTGGCAGTAGTTGTTGATGGCTACAAAGAGCAGACAACCATTGCCCGGTTAAACGATAAGCCGGTTGTTACCCTTTCTGTAACAAAAAAAGCCGGAGAAAATATTCTGGAGGCGTCGGAAAAAGTAAAACGTGCCATAGAAGAGCAAAAAGAGAAGGGATACCTTCCGCCCAACCTTGAGGTGGTTATAACAGATGATTTATCATTCTATATTCGGGACGAAATACAGAATCTCGAAAACAGTATTATTCTCGGGATGATTCTGGTGGTATTTGTGTTGTTTATGTTTTTGGGGTTCAGGAATGCTCTGTTTTCGGGTTTGGCTATTCCCATGTCCATGTTTCTCTCATTTATTATATTGCAGCAATCGGGCGTAACACTTAACAACATGGTGTTGTATTCGCTTATCCTGGCTTTGGGAATGCTGGTTGATAATGCCATCGTGGTTGTGGAAAACGTTTACCGTTTATTTAATTCAGGATATTCCCTGATGGGCGCGACAAAAAAAGGAGTAAGCGAAATTGCTTATCCGATTATTACCTCAACACTTACCACACTTGCTGCATTTTTCCCATTACTGATGTGGGAAGGAATTGTGGGGCAGTTTATGAGCGTGTTGCCAAAAACGCTGATTGTGGTACTGGCATCTTCACTTTTTGTTGCGCTGATATTAAATCCGGCATTTGTTTCTTCATTTATGAAAATTGATGACATAAAGGTTCGGTTAAACTGGAAGAAATCTGTGAAAAGGGCTGGTATCTTGTTAATTTTTGCTGTGTTGTTTTATGTGGCACGAATCTGGCTTCTCGGAAATATTCTGATGACCGTTGTTCTGTTCATGTTGCTTAACCTTGTGTTGCTTCGTCCGCTCGCCAGATGGTTTCAGACCCGGTTTTTGGTCTGGCTCGAAAATGTCTATACCCGCCAGCTTCGTCATGCATTAACCGGTTACTGGCCATTGGCCTATTTTGGCGGAACGGTTTTCCTTTTGATTTTCTCTATGATTTTTTACTTCTATTACAGCAGTCCGCGTGTGGTATTTTTTCCGGATACCGATCCGCAAACCATATATGTAACTACTGAACTTCCGGTTGGTACTTCACTTGACCGCACCGATCAGGTTTCCACCGAAGTTGATAAAATCATTAAGGAAACCATCCGTCCGGTAAATCACATTGTTAAATCGGTTACTACAAATGTTGGAGTAGGTAAGGGAGGTGCATTTGAAAGCGATGTAAGTCCCAACAAATCGCTTACCTCTATTTCGTTTCTCGAGTATAAATTCCGGGAGGGTATAAGTACGGCTAAAATAATGCAGGAAATTACTGAAAATCTGCATGGGTTTGTGGGTGCAAAAATTTATGTGGATAAAGATGATAACGGTCCGCCAACCGGTCCTCCCATCAACATTGACATTTCGGGCGATGAGTTTGAGCAGTTGGTACAAATTACAGACGACTTTGTGCGTTTAATTAAAGATGATAATATTCCCGGCATAGATGAATTACGAATGAATATCAATGTGAATCAGCCGGAAATGCTGGTTCAGGTTGACAGGAAAAAAGCCCGATTGTTTGAACTTTCCACCCAACAAATTGCCATGGCATTGCGAAACGCTCTTTATGGTTACGATGCAGGGAAGTTCAAAGACGGAGAAGAGGAATACGACATTTTTATAAGGCTTGACGAACCATACCGGAATGATGTTTCCACCCTAATGAACCAGAAGGTTTATGTAAACGATAATACCATCCCAATTTCAGCAGTGGCAAGCTATGAGTATTCATCAACATACGATAAAATCACAAGGATCAACAATAAAAGAACCATTACCATTTCATCGAATGTTGTTGAGGGCTACAATGCCAATCAGATTATTCAGCGAATCAGGCAAATTGTGGAGAATTACAATATGCCCGAAGGATATACTTATTCTTTTACCGGGGAACAGCAGGAACAGGAAGAAAGCAGCGAATTTTTATTTTTTGCTTTGCTGGTATCTGTTGCCCTGATTATGATTATACTGGTAACCCAGTTTAATTCGTTTATCCGCCCGCTAATTATAGTTGCCACAGTAATTTTCAGTACCATCGGGGTATTTCTGGGGCTTGGAATTTTTAACATGGAGTTTGTAATTATAATGACCGGTGTGGGTATTATTTCGCTGGCCGGAATTGTGGTAAACAATGGTATTGTACTTATCGACTATATCGATTTGGTAAGGCAGCGTAAACGCGAAGAACTGGGATTGCCCGAGGGTGCATTCCTTCCACGCAAATTGCAACGTGAAGCGCTTGTGGAAGCAGGGAAAACCCGTCTCCGCCCTGTTTTGCTAACCGCAATTACTACTGTGCTTGGATTGATTCCACTTGCCGTAGGGCTGAATTTTAACTTTTTTACCTTATACACCCGGTTTGATCCGCAGATTTCGTTAGGAGGTGAAAGTGTTGCATTTTGGGGGCCTATGTCGTGGACCGTTATTTTCGGGCTCACATTTGCTACATTTCTTACTCTGCTTTTAACTCCCGTAATGTATATGCTTACTATCCGTATAAATTACCGGATTAAAAAATGGACAGGAAATCTTCCTGCAGAGAATAAAGATTAACAAACAGAGGGGGCCGGAATTTACCGGCCCCCTCTGTTTTACACCAGCGAATCGCCTTTTTTTATGCGTACATCGGTAACAAACTGTTTAATCTGCTGTTCGTCCTCTTTCAGGCAAATCATCAGCGTATCGTTCGATTCGGCAACAATGTAACCATCAAGGCCCTGCAGCACAGCAACTTTTTCCTTGCTCAGGTTAACAATACAATTGCGGGTGTCGTAGGTTAACACGTTTTCCCCCAAAATCACATTTCCATCGGGGTCTTTTTGCTTATTGTCGTAAAGCGATCCCCAGGTTCCCAGGTCGCTCCAGCCAAAATCGGCAGTAAGCACAAATACATTTTGAGCTTTTTCCATAATTCCAAAGTCGATGGAAATGCCCTGACATTCCGAATAGGTTTTATTTATAAAATGAACTTCATTTTCGGTGTTGTAAAGCTTAATTCCTTTTGCAAACAACGTTGAAACATCCTTAAGGTATTTGTCGAAAGCTTTAAGAATTGAAGAGAGAGACCAGATGAAAATACCGGAGTTCCAGAAAAATTCACCACTTTCAAGAAATATTTTTGCCATTTCGAGATTTGGCTTTTCGGTAAAAGTTTTCACTTTATACAAATTATCAAGCTGGTTGAATTCCTCTTTGTTTTTTACCTGAATGTATCCGTATCCTGTTTCGGGCCGGCTGGGCTTAATTCCCAGGGTTAACAATGCATTGTTCTTTTCAACAAACTCCAGCCCGTTTTTTAATTGTCGCGTAAATTCTTCTTCCTTTAAAATTAAATGATCGGAGGGAGCAACAATCAGGTTTGCATTGGGATTTTGGGTTTTTATTTTATAGGAAGCATAGGCAATACAGGGTGCGGTATTGCGGCGTAATGGTTCCAAAAGCACCTGATCTTCCTTTAACTCAGGCAATTGTTCCATTACCAGTTCTTTATACCTCACGCTGGTAACCACCAAAATATTTTCAACCGGAATAAAAGATGTAAACCTGTCGAATGTTTGCTGTATAAGGGTTCGGCCTGTTCCTAAAATGTCAAGAAACTGTTTGGGTCTGGCCTGCCGGCTTAGCGGCCAAAAACGGCTGCCAACTCCTCCGGCCATGATTACACAATAATTATTTTTCATCAGATTTTTTTTTCAATTGTGGCAAAATTACAATTTTCTTGCTAATCAATTTAAAATACGTTGTTTTAAAGAACAGGTTACCTGCAACCAAATAACTGTTGAAAGTTTTGTTTCAGTTATTATTGTTGTAAATTTATCCCAATTCTTTAAATAGGAAAACCTGAAAAGTGAATTGAAAAATATAATGAGATGAAATTCTTTTTTCATGTAGGAAGATATTTCCAGATGATGCACCGTGTATTTCGGCGGCCCGAGAAACACAAAATGTACTTTAGGCAGTTGTTTCACGAAATTGACAGCCTGGGCGTTAATTCAGTGTGGATTGTTATTATTATTTCCATATTCATCGGTGGTATTATGACCATCCAGTTTGCCTACAGCATGTCGAATCCCATTTACCCGCGAACACTTATTGGTCTGGGAACACGAGACACGCTGATTCTTGAGTTCTCATCTACCATGATAGCGCTGATTATGGCCGGTAAAATAGGTTCCAACATTACTTCCGAAATTGGCACCATGCGGGTTACAGAACAAATTGATTCCCTTGAAATTATGGGTGTAAATTCAGCAAGCTATCTCATTTTACCCAAAGTTGTGGCCGTTGTATTTATTTTTCCGTTTCTTTTTATTATAAGCGTGTTTTTCGGTTTGCTGGGAGGTTTGGTAACCGGGCCATTGGCGGGAGTTATTTCAATTCCCGATTACATTGCAGGTATTCAGTGGTTGTTTTATCCGTACTACGTTACCTTTTCGCTTATTAAATCACTGTTCTTTGGATTTTTAGTGGCATCGGTACCGGCATACTACGGTTACCATGTGCAGGGTGGGGCGCTCGAAGTAGGTTCAGCCAGCACAAAAGCTGTAGTAAATACCAACATTCTTATTTTATTGTTCGATTTAATTTTAACCCGACTTTTGCTTACATGATTGAGATAAAAAATATATACAAATCATTTGATGAAGTTCCGGTGCTAAAAAATATTTCGGCACGCTTCTCTCCCGGAATGACCAACCTGATAATTGGCCGGAGCGGATCAGGGAAAACCGTTATGCTAAAATCAATTTTAGGTTTGTATGAAATTGATGAAGGCGAAATTTGGTACGACGACCGAAACCTGGTAAAAATGCACAACAGAGAGAGAAAAAAAATACGGCGTGAAATTGGAATGGTTTTTCAGGGTGGTGCGCTTTTCGACAGTCTATCAGTGGCTGCCAATGTTCGGTTTCCACTCGATATGTTTTCTAATTTCACCCCAAAAGAAAAGCAAAAACGTGTGGAATTTTGTCTCGACCATGTGAATATTGAACCACCTGCATTCAAACTCTTTCCCAGCGAAATAAGCGGAGGGATGAAAAAAAGGGTAGCCATTGCCAGGGCCATTGCACTCAATCCTAGATACCTTTTTTGCGACGAGCCAAACTCAGGCCTCGACCCTGAAACAGCCACAGTTATTGATAAACTTATTCAAGACCTTACCAAAGAATTTCAGATGACAACCATAATAAACACCCACGATATGAATTCGGTGATTGAGATTGGCGAGTCAGTGCTGTTTATTTCACAGGGCGAAGTGGCATGGAATGGAACGAACAAGGAAATTCTACACTCGGGAAATGAGAGGCTCAATGATTTCATTTTTGCAAACAAACTTTATGCGCAAATGCGCGAAGAAGGAGAAGCTGCCGGTTTTGGCAATAAAACAGGGGGAAATAGTAATAATACAAAACCGCCAGAGGCTAAAGATTTTTGAAAAAGAGTATTTCCCTTTGATTCAATTATATTATTTTTGCACCCGAAAATTGTCCTGTGGTGTAATTGTCCGCCAGCCGGCGGATGACTCCGGGCCAGTTTAAAAGCGTAGAATAAATGTTGAAAAATTGTCCTGTGGTGTAATTGGCAACACGTCTGACTCTGGATCAGAAGAGTCCAGGTTCGAGCCCTGGCAGGACAACTGAAAATGAAAGAGTTACAAAGGTCAAATTTGTAGCTCTTTTTCTTTGTCAAACTATTAGTCAAACTTTCTTGCATTTATCTCCAAAGAACGAACCCGGCACTGACCGAAATTTGCCTGTTCAATCCGACGTTTAAACTTACAATATTTCTATGGCTATTCCAAATGTACGTTCCACCGATTGCCGGGGTAATACCTCCGGAAAAATCGGCCATTATTCCACCTGTGGCAAAAAACAAATCATTTCTTACTGTCCGGGTAACTGTATTTGTGATTGTCCGGGTTTTGTAATATTCAGGAATATTGAATTTATATTCGATACCTTTGGAAAGTAACTCTCCAAAAACTCTTTCATTTGTCGTTATCCATCCGAAACTTGTTTCAAATGTGTCCCGGTATGTGGTGATGTTTTCAATGGTGTCACATGCGACTGGAACTGGTTCCGGAAAAATCATTTCTCCGGAATCAGGAATAAAAACAGTATCCAGTTCCACAACCGTATCCCGCTCAATAACTGTTTCAACCACCGGGTTTTTCCGAAAATTAGTGTATTGAATCAGGTTAACAATCAGCGAAATAAACAGCACCAAGAAAACAACTGAAAGAATACTATTTTTAATCTTCATAGCTTCACAAAATTCCCTTTAGTTATTTATTGTATTTTTCATTAAACAAGGTTCCCTCCAGACAATAATCAGCCAATGCAGCTACACTTTCTTTGCTCCGAATTTTCCGGTAAAATCCATCACCTTCCCGGCTTCCCGCAATGTTTGTATTTCCTTCAAGTGTGTAATAATTGTTTTTATCCTCACCAACTATCAGGAAAATATGACCAAGCCTTCCCAGGTGCCGGTAATACAAACCGCCAACCATGCCCCGCTTTTCAAACTGTGGAACCTCTCCGAATTGTTTTTCCCAAACTACATTCCGGTCAAACCAATCTACAACTCTCGCTGACTTTGGCGCTTCAATTTCTGCTTTGTGGTGGATTTCTGCCTGTGCTGCCGCACACCATGGATAGCCTTTATCTCCGTCCAAACCGCAAAGGTTCATCGCAACCGTAATCATTGGATGATCATTATTTCCGGTTAGCTCCCGGACATGCATCCATCGGTCAGCAGACTTAATCAGTTTGTTTGCAGTGTCGCTCCGGGTTTCCTTTTTCTCCGTTTTTACAGCCCGTTTACAATCAGGCCGAACAGTATCAATAAAACCAAATGCAATAAAAATGAATAGGAGAATCGCTCCTTTTCTGATAATAGTTTCCATCTTCTGTTTTCTTTAAATGAAGGATCAAAATACCTGTACAGCATAGGCCATACCCATAGATGGGTGATCCGGACAAAGCCAATTGCAATAAGGTATATCACAAAGGCTGCAAATACCTTCCCAGTCTGCTCCCATGTGAACGTAAACAACCCGGCATGTTCAGCAATCAGGTTGTAAATCCATAACAACACAATCGCCGCCGGAATAGTAAGTAGCTCCGTATGCTTTCTCATTTTTCAATTTTTATTCGTTCTACTTTTATTTCTTCAAGATCACTATTCAGGATAAGGTGGCCTGCAATCAGAAAGTATGGCTCAACAATATCCGGATGCTGGCACTTTTTAGCATCATACCACCTTCCACCGTACTTCACTCTATACTCAATTTTCAGCATTACCCGAATGGTTTAATTGGTAATAGGTTTCAATTTTGGCGACCCTTGTTTTCATATCCTGGATTTCCTTTGAGTGGTTATTTAGTCTGCGCTCTGTTCTCGGATTGGCTTCTGCCTGCTGTTCCTTGATAACCTCCACTATCGTTCTAAGGTTATTCACGGTGATGGAAACTGTTTCTACTACTGAGGAAAGTTTATCAATAGCTTCTTTTTGTTGACAGGCAAGGTCGTTTATCTTTTCGGCAATCTGCTCCCTTTCCTTTTTGTCGTAACCGCTTTTCAACTTAATAAAATACCCGACAACGGTTAAAAGAAAGCCAATTACAACCCCAGATATGCCGAGAATAAATTTCAATGTGCCTAAATCAGTTAATTCATTCATGAGTTTGCTTAAAACATTCATTTTCAATTTTTTTATTCTAACCACACATGTAGCTTAACTTCCCAATTAATTTTGTAGGTGTGCCGGTATATTCTGCTGATATGTCCAAGGTTATTGTATCTCCGGGAGAAACTGAGTTTGCTGCTGTGGCGTTAATCCGGGTTGCTGTTTCGGAAGCAGTAATTGACGAAAGGCCGGAAACAGCCGTTCCGTTAATTTTTACGTCAATTCCTGTTAGAGTTCCGTTGTCAACTTTTAACACTATTGAATCAATCGTATATTGAGTATCAGCCAAGATGTCCAAAACAAAAGTATCTGCTACTCCTGCCTGAATATCCCTGTATTCAAAAATTTGCCACTCATTTTTAACTAAGAATTCTTCACTAATAATCCGAATGAAATCTGACAATTTCGTTTCTCCGCCGACTAACGATTCATCGTCCTCATAGTAGCACATAGCACCTGTTGTCAGTGCCATCCAGTCAGAATTGGAAATTGGCGTATATACGCCACCATCAAATCCGTGTATCCAATCCCCGTTTCTGTATTTTGTTTCATTCAAGTTCCAGGCAAGCCATTCCAATGGTCCTATACAAATGGTCGGGTAACTCTTGCCATCATTCCCGATATACGTGCCAGTTTCACCATTAGATAAATTTGTTGAGTCGTTTACTAATCTAACCGTAGAACCATACCAACGATTTGTGTTTCCATAAAAAAGTCCTGCCGAATCAGACATTATTCGCATAAATTCAGCGCCCCCATATCTGATACCAGAAGCCCATATTCTTGTAAGTTGTTTGAATAAATTAAAACTTCCACCTAATCCGGCCCTGCCCCCGGCACCTCTTGCATTAAATCCTGCCTCGTTGGTTGCACCTATATTTGGAGTCTCCCAATACTCCAAACCAACTTCTTTGAGTTTTCCCCCTGCAACACTACTTCCACCTAAATAATTCCCTAATGCTTCCATTTCATCACGTGTAGGAAGACGCCACCCTTCATTGGCAATATTCCTCTCGTCTGTAACTGCATAATGATTATAAATAGGACCATAGTCAACCGGTCTGCCTGCTTTCATTTCATCAAATGATGAAATTCCTCCTGAGCCCCCATCTTCTCCTTTGTATTTTTTCCACAATCCCTCAAAATCAGTTGAATCAGGATTAAGTATTTCGGTATCGGTTGTCAAAATTGCTATGTAGTCCAGATTAGGGTCAAATGTCATGGTGAAATCCGCTCCTGAATCATCACTTGCATAACCAATGTAGATGTAAGCGGAATTACCGTCTAAGCCCGGCTGCCCGGGATCTCCTTTTAATGTTGAGAGTGCAATCAGATTGGTCCATGAAACTGCGCCTGCATATCTCCATTGGATATAGGTGCCGGTATTTCGCAGCTCGACTTCACGCCCATCTTCTCCATCTTCACCTTTCTGTCCAACGGATGAACCGTACTCCCATTGATTTGTAGATGAATTAAAAATAATAGCATTGCCATCAGCCGGAGTTGCTGTTGTAATCATCTTGCCCCTGAGTTTGCTGGCATTGAAAATTGACAAGTCGCTTACATTGGCTAACGAAACCTTTTTTATACTGCCAGTTGAAATATCATACAGTGCAACAAAATCACCAGAAGCAGGAATAAGCAACTGACTGAGTCCATTAATATCAATACTGATAACTTCATTTGTGATGTCAATACCGCTACCTTCGGAGTACTCCTTTATTTCATTCCTTAAATTCTGAAACTCCTGACCAATCCTTACAGCTAAATCTATTATCCTGCTAACTAAACTCATTACAATGCTCCTTCAAAATCAACCACAAAATTGTGTTCATTGTCGCCAATCTCTGTTTTCGTGTAAGCGTCAATAATCCCATACCCGGAAATAGTTGTCGGTTTGGAAATGATTTGCGAAAACGTTGTTCCGTGAGGATTCCCGGTTGCCTGACTGTGATCATAAGCGGTTTTTCCCCGGTCACCCCGATAGGCAGTTGAACTTGTTTCACCGAGCGCAAGACTTGATGAAATCTCAACATAACCGGAACCGCTCCACCTGTAAATCTTATTCGTGTCTTTAGCAATGTAAATTTTGTCGCCTTCCCCGGTTGCCGGAAAACTTGCCAAATCATCGTATTCCTCTAAGTCATCAACATAGGAAGGAAGATGAATTGCCGGAATTTTCGAGGCGCTATCGAGCGGTGCATAACCGTTTGCCTGTCCTTTGTTTGCAGAATCTTCCGGGATATATCCGAGGTCGCTCTGCTTATTGTCAATTTCTCCTGCCAACTCATTGATTGCAGCCAGTAAAGATGTTTTCACCGACGTTGCCAAACCACTCAAATCACCGAAGTTATTGCCTGACATTTTGCTTTTAACTGTCTTAAACTCGGTGGCAACCCTGACTGCTAAATCTGTAATTCTTGTTACTAAACTCATTTCTAAAAAATTATATTAAACCGTTTTCAAAAACCACTACCATATCTCCGATTTCATGGTCATGGTCACCAACTGCCAACTGATTTGGTCCCGGGCCAACGTCTCCCCGTGCGTTTAACGCCTCAAACGAAACTTCCGGGACAGGATAAAAACCTCTTTTTTCAAGCTGGTTTGTACCATAGTATTTTAATGCACCGGGATTTTCTTTGTCGTTTTCAAGCTGCGTTGGGTTAATTGGTGTTCCGTCACCTACGATACTGTACCGGGAATTTCCTGTTGTGTTGTACTTTACATTGCCCCATAGCATTGATGCTGTCCGGAGAGAAGTTGCATCTGAAATATATCCGAGTTTGTAACGGATAAAACCAATGTCAACCAATTCTTTTACCTCTTTATGCTCCTCAAAAGCTTCAATCTCACATTCATTGCTTTCTTCTTCCATGTTTAGTTTTGCATAAAGCCAGTAACCGCCTTTTGTTGGAAGCTGGAATATTGTTTCCTGAATTTCCCATACTCTGGTCGGATTGTACTCAATTTCCAGTTCCCGGAGTTTTTTTATCTCCCAGCGGGGAAGGGTTTTGTCTTTAAAGTTGTGCATTACCAGTTGTCCGGTACCAACCCTCAACGCATCTTCGTCCCCATTAACATTACATTCAACCAGCGCATTTTTAAGGCTGATTTGAGGCACTCCTGCGTCGTAAGCCAGCATCCGCGGATCAATGCTTTCATCCCTGATGTTCCGATCGGTATTCAACTGATCATCGACCGGATCAACCAACTTGTTTTTCAGTTCCCCGACAGTCCTTTTGTTTTTTCGCATCGACGGAACCTTATCAATACCTATATCCGAAACGGCTCTTTCAACCGATTTTAAACGCAACTCATTTTTTTGCTTTTTGGTCAAATGGGCCAGGTCGGACAGTTCAAAATCATACGTTTCATTGACTACATCGTAAGTCAAACGGCTTATTCTGAACTCTCCGTTTATACCATAGTCCGAATCAACAACATAAATTCTGTCCCCGATCTCAAAGCCACCAATGTCATTTTCCTTTAAGAATCTGGGATCAACCTTGCACCGGTAAATAAACCGGAGAATACTGTATTTTGCCATGTAGTCTGCGGCGGCCTGTGCAAGTTCATTTTCTGCCTCTGTAACGTAGTTTGCCGGTTGATCAATGTCGATTAAAGTGTATTCATCATTTACTGATATGGTAAGGGTTTCATTCGGGAAAATCATTCCTCTTTCGTCCTTAAACGGAATGATATAAATTTCTTTTTCTGTGTGATCGTACCTTGCAATCTCAAATTCGTAACCGGCTAAATCACCGGTTTTCATCCTGATTTTTGCAGTCAACCCGTTAAGAAGGTATTCGTTTAAATCAAAATCCAAAGAGGAATCTGCCAGTTTGTAAATGCCTTCCGGGTAAGCGTATTTTTGAGACTCAAGTAAATCCTCCGGCAATATTTGTGTGTAAGAAGAAACAAAGCCTGTTCTTCGCGGATAAATATCATCGAAGTATTCAACCTTCTCTCTCGGCCCCCAGCCTGTGCTTAAACTATTGTTGTTTTTTACCGGGTTGCCGTTAAAAGACAGCCTGCCGATTCCCTGCCGGTAAGTTGGCTTTAAATTCTTGCTGGAACCAAAGGCGTAAAGAATCGTGCAAAGTTCATCCGTTAAAGCCCTATCCCGGCTTAACTCATAAAGACCTTTGCCCTCACCGTACTCCAAAGTCACACCAGTATCGTTCGCAACCTTTTCCTGAACGTTTATCCTGTACCTTGAAGGGCCAACGTACGCGAATTCATATTCAAGATTGTATTCTGAGCATATCCTTTTCAGAACGCCCGAGCAGTTTTCTCCATTGAATTTATGATACCGTCGTTCAGTTTCTGCAATAGCTCCGGCTAAAAAATTATCCCACCATTCCCGGTTGTGGTTGGAAACAATGAGTTCAACTATCTCCTGAACATTTGCATGAAAATAAAAGTCCCCTTCTTTTCTGTCATTTAGAAAACTTACATGTAGAAGCCAGTTTATCTGATGCTCAAACCGGACATTGTAAACATATCTGTTGTTTGCAAACTTCTTAAAAATCGGTTCGGTTTCAATATGGAAGATGTCCGGATTGTTTCCGTTGGTCATTATTCGGATATGGTCGAAAAACTGAATATCCAGCTTTTTCCCCGTCTCGAAAGTACATGCAGCGTAAACCTCTCCCTGCAAGGTTTTATGGATTTTAAGGTTATCTGTCTTGACCGTTGCAATTACATTGTCGTTGTACTCCCGTTTTATATCCAGTAAATAATAGTCAGGATCACCCGGTACAGTCAGACGAAGATTGAACGTGCCGATCTGCTTTTCTTTATTCCAACCGGTCAACCGGGACACCCTGATCCGTCTGTCTGAATATACCTCAATGCCATCAGGAATGTAATCAGATTTGAGAACCCTTAAATCAGGACTAACCAAAGCACCGAAAAATGTGTCAACTTTGGTTCTAAAATCACCAAATGAATTTCCGCGAATCCAGCAGCGAAGTATGATTTCAGATTTTTTCTTTTTGACGTCCTCTCTGACTTCCAGCCCATCGGTATCAATCCAGTCATGCGAATCAACGTCAAGTTTCGGCAGGTCCAGAACTCCCGCCGAAGATTCGACAATAACTCCATAGTCAGAAAATAGTATGTCGTCAATTTTCCAGTGCATTGTAACTGATTTCAATTGTACAATGTGCGAAGTTTCTTCCTGCATCTACCTTCATCCCCCCGTCACACCAGCCTTCGAAGCTTACACCGTGATTGGGGAACGTAAAAGGAATTTTGCCTTTCAGCAATTCCGTTTTTATACCATTAACTCCGGCAATCATACTGACTGTATCCTGAAATTTTCCGGCTATCTCAACAGTTACTGACCGGGGATCAAA
Source organism: Mariniphaga sp. (assembly GCA_041686935.1). Classification (GTDB taxonomy): domain Bacteria; phylum Bacteroidota; class Bacteroidia; order Bacteroidales; family Prolixibacteraceae; genus Mariniphaga. The sequence goes on from JAWLCW010000001.1 coordinate 600,117, forward strand.
AACAATATCCGTTTTATCAAAACAGGTATATTTCAGGGTGCGCTTTCTGGTTGGCAAACTGAACAGCCCGTCAATCTTCAAAAGCCGGAACCCAAATGTTGATATGTCAATCCCGTTTACTGTCATACTGCATCCCTCAAATAGCCGTTCATTTCAGTTAGCTTTTCCTCGATTGCTTTCAGTCTGTAATTTTCACTTGTGTTTTCAGCAATATCTTCCAGAAAGTTTAAGCTGTCCATGGAGTAGTCAATCATTTCATTGAGGCTTGTACTTATGTCTTTCAGGTCAAATCGCATGGCAGTGAACTGGCCTGCTATCAGGCTCGCTGTTTCCTCGGTTATTCCCTGAATGGCGCCCGTCAGTCCCTGTTTGTCGTATCCACCTGAAAATTCATCAAGTATTGGGGAAATGGTTTCCCATAAATGCTCTGCCTGCCCAACTGCCTCTATGAATAAATCTCTAAGGGTATCTACGTCACCATCCAGATCACCATCCTTCATTGCCTCATTAAACTCTGACATGAAATTCACCAGCAGTTGTTCATTCAGTACACTTAACAGGTTTTGGCGCAATGCTTTTTTAAGGAATGACCCGAATGTGTCTGTCCAGCTTCCAAGTCCATCTTCAGAAAGTCTCAATCCTTCTTCAATCCCGGAAACAATGGAATCCGCCACGGTATTTGTGCCAAATCCAAGTGACTTCTGAAACTGTTCTTCCAGCAATCCAAGCAGGGCAGTTCTCTCTTTCAGGATTTGTTCCAGAATCTCCTGCGCTTCTTCATTCAGATGTGCCGTTCCGTTTGTGTATGCCTCAATGAATTCCTCAATACCCCAATTTCTTGATTCCCCAAAAAGATTTTCCCTGTAAGTTTCCCATGTCATATTTCCGTAAAAATTCGGAAACTCTTTTTGAAGCTGTCTAAAGTATGCCTGACGTTCGGCATATTCCTCGTTTGTGAGAATATTCATTTGACGCAAAGCTTCCGTTCCTGCCTCAATTGAAGCCCTGTAATCATCGGCCTGTTTGGTCGCCAGTTCAAACCAGTTCGTGCCGCTTAAATTTGCCAGCAAAGCAGACTGGCGTTCAAGTGTCCGGTTGATGTTTTCAAGGTTTCTGTTAACCGGATCGTCCTGCCGGTTGAATATTCCAAAGACATTCCCCAACATTCCGATTCCCGTTGCAATTGCTCCAACATAGTTTTGACTGGCAAGCTGCCCAATCAGATTTGAAGCATTGTAGGCCAAATCTGCCATTTTCCCGACCGACCGGCCAAGCTCCATGTCAACCTCTCCGAGTGCATAAGAAACGGCTCCCAACAGCGTACTGGCATCACCAAACCCGTCAACCAGTGACTCCACCAATTCTTCCTGTCTGGCCAATTGTTCATATTGCTGACCTAATATTTTCAGTTGAGCTTCCTGTTCGGCAGTTAAGGCAGATGAACCTTTCAAAACTTTGCCTGTTTCCTTATCCACGTTAACCAGAGAATCAGAAGTTTTTTCGATGGCAGCAGATATGCTTTCCATTGGCTTTATTTCGATGTCGTCCCCGAGTGCTTCTTTTAGCTTTTCCCTGACATTGTCTTTAATTTCGTCTGCCTTTTCGTTAAGATTGGCAATTTGAAGGATAAGCTGAACGTCCTGCTCGATTGGTCCGGTTCCAAGCTTTTCCTTTAATTTTTCAATTTCCTTTTGGTAGTCAGAAAGTGTTTTGATTTTTTCTTTCGTCGGGACAGTCTGTTCGGTGCTTATTTCGGATTCCTCAAAAGAACTTTTAAACATTGCCATCAGCTCTTTTTCAAGCTTTCGGTTAATGTCAAACTGCTCTTTTACGATTTCCAGTTCTTTGTAAGCATTATAACCCGGAGTAACATCAACGCCAACATAGTTTTTAAAGATACCACTCAAGCCGGTCCCCATACTGAACAATTCCGCAACTTTTCTTAAAGAACCAGCCTGTTGGTTTTCCAGTTGGTTCATTTCCCTGCCAGTTCCAAGCTGCTTCTTTCGTATCTCCAGAATTTTATTCTGAATAGCTGCCCTGCGTTCCTCGATGTCTTCAATACCAGACAACTCTGCCCTGAACTGTTTGAGTTGATTGCTGACCGCCGGATCAATGATGTCAGCTTCCCGGTTGGTTAAAAGGTCATCGAAAAAGTCAGCCAACCCACCGGATGCGAGTTTTAGATTATTCCCAAGACTTTTCAGTTGCCTGTTCCACTTGTTATGTACAAGCGCCCATCTGTTTTCAACGGCTTCCATCATTTCATCATAAGCCGATGTCATTGACCCGGCTGCACCGGCCAACTCATTCAGGTCGTCCTTTGCGCTGGCAAACTTTTCACCTGTTGTGGCAAGAATCGCACTTGCACCTTCCACCCGGCCTGTAAGTTTCGTCAATTCCTCGATACTGTAATTTGCACCCTGGGCAATATCCTCGAAAACTTCCTGCAATGATTTGCCCTGTTGGAAGATTTCTCCACCCATTTGTTTTGACAAACCAACCAATGCTGATCTGATCTGGGTAAATGCCATTGAGGTTGTAGTCCCTTGCTTTGTAATGGAAGCAATGAGAGCCATAATCTCCTCGAATGGGATTTTTAGTGTTGCTGCTACCGGGGCGACCTGTGCAATATTGGATGCCAGTTCAGGGAAAGTGGTTTTACCCTTTTCCACCGTCTTGAACATGGCATCTGCAACTGACTCCGCCTGGTCAAAGGATTTTCCCCAGGCGTTTAAAACAGTCGTGATTCCGTCTGCTGCTGTTTTAGTGTCGGTAATACCTGCCGTTGCTGCCTGACTTGAAACCCTTAAAAGCTCCAACCCTTTTGCTCCGTCGTACCCGGCAGAAACAATTTGATAGTATGCATTAGCCAGTTGAATTGCATCGTCCGGGCTATGTGCCGCCATGTTGATAATCTCGTCACTGATGCCTTTAAAGTCAGCACGAACAGCCGATGAAATGGTGGAAACTTCTTTCATGGCCATTTCAAAATCCTTGCTGAAATTGTAAGTTTCCCGGCCTGTCCGCCTAACCTGATTAGCCAGCATAAACATCAACCCCGCACCACCCGCTACACCAACCAAAGGCAGCAATGTATTTTTCACGTTCCCAAGGGACGTGTTCATCACATTGACGCCTTTTGAAGATTGGTTAAAAGCCTGATCCACTCTTTTACCTTCCCTGACAACTCCATTGGAAAAGTTTCTGGCCTCCTGCCTTCCTTTGGCAAATCCAGCTTTTAGTTTGGAAATGTCAACGCCTGCATCAAAATATAATCCTCCGCCAGAACTTCTCGCTGCCATTACTCTAAAAAGTTTTTGAAATCATCTACCGTTTCAAGTTCGTCACCTTCCTTAACTTCTTCTTTGCCGATGCTTTTGTACTGAGGTAAATCACCTATAAGTAGCATGAGGTTTATCCAACTCACGTCCCATAGGATATACTCCGGTGAATAGCCTAACTCTTTTGAGATTTTCCCGATGGTTCCCCAGATTGTTTTTTCCGGGAAGTATCTTGATCTTTCTTTTCTGTCCTGTTTACTATCTGAATTCCCTTCACCAATGCCGTAGTGAAAAAAAAACCACGCGCATTTATTTGACTGACCACAATTGTCATCAAATCACTTGCATGCTGAACAGAAAGGTTCGCCAGAAAAAACCTGTAAAGCGGATACTCAAAAAAAAGCATTTTGGTTGGACTGTTCAGAACGGCAATTGCAATGCACCTTGCGAATGCTTTTACGTTATCTGCTTTCTCAAATACTTCCCAAACCAATTCACCGTCCTCGGCAACCGGGTCCATCAATAGCCGTTGCTTGGACAGTTTTAAGATTGTACCAAGATAGAGGGGTTTTATCGTGAAAGGTATTTTCACGGTAAACCCCAAAATCCTGGTCCTAACCCAAAACTTCACGCCTTTATGCAAAAGCGTGTTAATTGCTTTTTCCTCAATCCCGGCCATTACTCTACACTACCGATTGAATATGGTTTTGAACCGTCTGTCGGAGCCAATACTGTCGCCTTGATTTTGACTCTCCCAATGTCTTCTCTCGTCAAGGGCCATTCGACGGAAGCGTTCACTGATGCACGTTTCAGCGTGAGTGTTACATTTTTTTTAGTAACAACCTCAAAACGTTGCTCAATCTCCGGGGCTGATTCAGGTGCATCCCATTCCCCGGTTGTGCCATTAACCTCACCACCCAAAACTCTAACAAGTGTTGAAGGGGTGAAATCAACAATCGCAAACTCCAAAGTTGAAATTCCCTTTTTCTTTATGGTTTCAATCGGATCGTCGTGCTCTTCAGCATAGAACGGTTTTTCTTCATCCTCTGCTTTGGTAAATGAAGCGGTTCCTTCAAGGGTATTGCCGTCACCTAAAAGCTCAGGTGTTCCATCAACCGGACCCATCTTTACCGATTTCAATCCGAATGTTCTTTTCTCTGCCATTTCTCAAAATTTATTCATTCAACATTATTACACGTAGTCTTAAATTCACGTAATGTCTGTTGTTGCCGATGTCAGAGATTACCCCGGAATCCTGCAGAAAAATATGAATGTTTTCCTGGCTCCGGGTTATAGGTAGGATTGCCATAATTTCACCTGTAAGCTCCTTTAGCCGTTTGTTGTCAGGTGTACTTTCGTAAACGTCCCGGACAAATATGTTTACATTGACGTTTGTCTTTTGCAAAATATCTTCGGCCAAAGGCAAAGCATTGATTTCAATGAATTCATCTTCTGTTTTTGTCAGCGGTTTTGAGAACTGGTAAATGCCACCGGCAAGGGACAATTCAGCCTTATCCAGTTCCTGCTTCACTTTTTCTATGGCCTCAAAACCTGTCATTACAATTCAGTCAGAATTTCCTTTAACTCAATGATTGCCGTATCCGCTTGCCGGGAAATCACATTCTTCCCCCTGTTCTCAACTTCTCTGGCATATTCCATCGCGGCCACCCCGTAAAGCCTCAGTCCGTCTCCCTGTTTGATATTTCCTATAAATGACTTTGCAACGGACACCCCTGTTTTCCTGTCAGTCCCTTTTTCGGATTTCTTTACATCTTCCACGATTACCCGACCGTTTTTTGTAATGAAATACCCGATGGAACTTCTTAGGTTCCCGGTAATGTCGCCAAACCCGCCCTGCGATTTTGTAAACTCCCTTGCATCTGCAACAAAGCCTTCACCCACAAATTGAAGCGTTTCAATGAGGCTGTTTTCAAGTTCCTCATACTGCTCCAATGTGTGGCTGTCTATATCGCTGGTTTTGAATTTTGGCCTTAAACCCATAGCCTTGAATTTAGCTGTCCGTTATGTGCCCGTTTCACGTATCCTTTTGCTTCTGTCCCGTCCTCTCTGACCAAATGGAAAAATGCTCCTTCCGGTAAGTTGGTGGACGTTTTTGGCATAAACACATTGAAATCATAGGATGCATCTGAACCATCGGCCCGCCTGATAATTGCGTTTTTACCGGCTGGTTCTGCCCGGCAGTCACTTTCAAAAAGGACGGGTTCAGGTTTCACCCAGTTCAGGTTTTCATCCTGATAAGGTTCCCCTGTTATTCTGACTTCGATATGATCCGGATACTGTTTTACCATGGACTTATACTCGACACGACCGCTCTGTTGGGGTCGTTTACACCGTGTTTTTTATACAACCCGGAAGCAATCTTTTCCAGCCGTTCCTTTTCGGAAACTGAAATGGAATATCCACCCTCAGAAATATTCGGACTTGCTACCACGATAAGCAGCGCATCCGCTTTTGCCAACTCAAAAGGTTTAACATTATTCGGGTTGTACTGTTCTGAATCCAACAGTCCCCGGTCAAGTAAAACCTTTTTGAATGAGTTGTCAGGTAGTGGATGAACCACGTCGGCTTTTATTGCTTCGAGATTTGTCATTTTCTCCTACCTTAAAAGAAGGGAGCAACTTGCAGTAAATACTAGCGCTCCCTTTATCCTAATATCGACAAAACAAACTTTATTTATTCCCGCTATGACAATACTGTCAGCAGGTACATAGAATCAATCACTTCCAGCCCGGGAAATGCATTCAATTCGACCTGAGTGAACTCAGCAAACGGACGGGTTTGTGACCACTTGCTGATCAAGGCACGATTAAATGTTCCGTAAGCTATTCCGTCCACCGGACGCAATTGCTCAATGGAATATGCGTTGTGAATAATCCCAAGATGGCCAGTTGGAACAAAGGAAACTACATTCTCGTCGAATGGTTTGATGGGAGTGATTTTCCCATCTTTCTCAACGCCAATCGATTCATCAACAATTTCAATGATCGGCATTTTGTTTGCAATCAAATACTGATTGATTGATTCCTCGGTTGGTACACCTTTGTAGTCCACGCCATACATGTACTCCTTTATCTGTGCCGAGGACTGCAACGCCCAAAATACAGGTAAAGACATCAACATTTTTGATGTGCTGATTCCTTTGGACTGCAACACTTTTACAACATCCCGAATGTCGTCAATCGGAGTGGCGTTGGTTTTGTCACTCCAAAGCGTATCAACCGTGTCTTTCTGATCTTCCGGAAGGAACAAATCAATTTCGTCGTAAATAACACCATCAGGGTTATTTGTTGCTGAAACTGTGATTTTTCCGGTAGAAACAGCCTCCAGACACATCAGGTCGATTTTCTTCATTGCAGCATCACCAGACTTTTTGGTATCACCCCAAATGAGGTCTAAAATCTGGTTCTTTGCAGAATCTCCGGTTACCCGCATTCTCTGAAGGGCCAGCCAAGTCCTGATATCCGACTCTTTCAGTTTAAATGCCTGCTTAATTGCAGGAACCTCACCGGAATATTTATCAAGGCTCGGACGTCCTCTCAACGGAGCATCGGAATCCCGGTCAACGATTGATGCAGCAGCTTCAATCCGGCTTGCACCAACTGCTGTCATGTATGTCAACTCAATGGTAGGTGGAGTGAAGGTGAAATATTTCTGGAACCACGTAGGCGCAAACCTGTCTGCCCGACGATCAATAATCATCTGCAAGTTTTGTGCATAATCCCCGAATATCGATTTTATTCTTTTATCTTCTGCCATAACTTATATTTTTTACTATTAATAGCTTTCAGAGAATACAATCAACGGCAGCGCATCTATAACCGCAGGGTGAACACCATTGGCAACACGCCTTTTGTAAACGGTTCCTCTCAACACAACACCGCAACTCGCATTGTCCTCAATCTTCGCATTGTCGAACAACAGTCCTTTCGGTTCCAGGTGCAATGCACCAGCCGAAGCACCATTGGCCGAACTTTTAAACAATACGTCACCAACAGATAATGCAACTCCCAAAGTGGTTCCAATGGTGATTACATCATATTCAGAATTGGAGTTGTCAATCTCAGTGATGGCATAAGCAGCACCGCCAATCTCTGCTCCCAAATCTTCACCAACAGTCAAAAAGTGGCCTTTTTTCACTTTATATGCAGTGGCATCATCAGCAGAATTTTCATAGAGTACGGCGGTTTTCAGAACAGTAACCTTTCTTGTTACCTCGTCGAACCAAACAGGCGTTCCCGGAGTAACAAGCTCGTCAGGCGGCAAACCGGTTATTTCCAGCTTAAAGCCGCCCTGCGCTACCTCAAATTCCTTTTGAAAAACCGGAATCTGATCCACGCCAAATTCTCTTTTAAGTTTTAAACCCATGTTGCTTACTCTTTACTTGCCCATTTTTCAATGTCCTTTTCAACCTGTGTGGAAATGCCCCCCAAAGAAACTTTTGGATCATCGGACAGTCCCTCTGCAATGAGTTCCTTCCTTACAGCCGAAAAGTCTTCGCGAATCTGGTCCACGATGGAGTCAATTTCATCTTCGTTCTCAACCTGAATATTCCGGTTTTTCCAAAAAGAAAATGGAACCTTTTTGTCCCCTTTGTTCAATTTCTCATGTACTCTTTCGACTAAAGTTTTTCTTTTACCCTCTTTTTCAAGCCCTTCCAGTTTTTTTGAAAGTTCCTGATTTTGTCGGATAAGGCTTTGCGCCCACTTGGGAGCATCGGAAGGAAACGAATCATCGTCCTGGTTTTGTGGCTGTTCCGGTTCTTGCCTGTTCTGAATCCCTTGTTTCTTTTTGAAGTTATTCACGGCGGTGCGTGATGCTTCCGTAGCCCGCGAATCTCCATAGGATTCCAAAACATCCTGAAACGTTACTTCGTCCACAACCCCTTGAATGTCATCCTCTGTTGAAGTTTTGCTGAGATTTTGGCCAAACTTTTCAGCAACCCTTTTTAGGATTGCATCCTGAACCCCGTCAAACTTGGTTCTCAGTGATGCTAAAAGTTGTTCATTCATTGAAAAATATTATTAATTAAACATTTTGCAACAAATGAACAGGTTTATAAATTTTTTTAAAGAAAATAACAGGTTTTATCCGTCAATAATTGAACGATTGTGGGCCAATAAAAAAATCCCACCGGAATTTTCCAGCAGAACTTTGTTTAATTCTTTTAGAATTCGATATTTGAAATAGAGTAGGGGGATTGGTTTGATTAACTCCTGAATTTTCGTTTAATGGTTAAGAATCCTCCACTTCCAAACGACTTATCACCCAACGTTTTTTATATACAAGCGGCAACCGCTCTTGTTTCAGGTAGTCATAACTGGCACCGGTTGCCACACAAAATTTGGTCAGGTCTTTATGCAATTCTGGTTGAAAGGGACTGAAAATATCCTGAACCACGATATACTGTTTTTTACTCATTGCTCTAATTTAAAGATTAAACTCAATTTCAAAATCACTTCCTAATGGCAATCCTGATATCACGTCCCACTTAAATTTCTGATAGCTGTCGGTCTTTCCTGTTAGTTTCAATACCACAGCCAATGCTAACTGTGCCGGGCCACTTCCTCCATATCCCCAGCTAAATCCATCGGGTGAATGATTCCTGATTTTCTGGCTCGGTTGCGGATCAAGATATTCGCCGTCCAGCCATACCTCGTTTGTTTTTATATTTCCTTTTAGCCTATGCGACTTCTTTTTCATCTTTCTTATTTTTTAGTTCAATATTTGATTTTCCCTCTCCCTTTGCAGTCGTACTGAGAAACCAGGAGGTAAACAGATAACTTGATACACAAATAACTGACAATCTTTGAAATATCATGCCTACCTCCAGTTTGCATAAACAGCAAAACCAAAACCAGTGGCTTGTCTTACTGTAGTTTTGAATCCAACCGACTGATAAAGTTTGGAGAATATTTCGGCCTGTGAACTATCATCAGCAAAGGTTACGAATTTCCTATACTGGTGATCCACAACAATAGCCCCCGGCGCTGACTGAACTTTTTCTTTCATTTTTTCTTCTTTTTTATGTCACTCCAATCAGCAGGTGAAATACCAAGGAAATCCAACGTTTCACATTGGCCCTGATATTTACCATCACTGATTTTTTCATCAATTATCTCTTTAAGTAAAGCCCTTGCTTCCTCTGTTTTAGAACCAATACAGAAAGACAAGAGCTTATGAGTTTTCTTTTTTATCATAGCAATCCTTCATCTGCAAATGACAAATATCTGTCCTCAGTAAAAATCAGGTGATCCAGAACGGATATGTCCATAATCATTGCGGCATCCTTGATTTTTCTGGTAATCCGAATATCAGCATCACTGGCCTGTAACGTTCCTGATGGGTGGTTATGCATTAAAATCATTGAACTTGCAGATACACCCAAAGCAGCCTGCAGAATGTTTCGCACATCAATTACAGTTCCCGATATGCCACCGACTGAAATTTCACGGACTCCTAAAACTTTGTTTCCCCGGTTCAGGAACATCACTTTAAACCGCTCCCTGTAATTGATTTCTTCCCAGCCTGGACAAACAAGGTCGTAAGCATCTTTCGAGGAAACTACCTTTGGCAGTTTTGAGGAGGGAACCCGCTGGTACAGGTCAACCCTCACTTCGCAAACCATATTGTTGAATAAATTCTTTTCCATAACTAATAGGCTAATGCAGGGTTAAACGATTCTTCCTCTTTCTCTACCTTTTCAGAACCCCACATGCTGCGGATATCTTCAAGGTCAAAATGCTTTTTACTCAGTTTCCGGTAATATCCCCGATGCCAGTACCATGCTGCCTTTTTCCTGGAAAACTTAAAACCGGCTTCTTTCAGCTTGTCTTTAACCGGTTTGGTATCGCCGGTTACCCAAATCCAGCTTCCGATAATTTCAACCGAAACGCCCGGGAGAATAACCACCTGAGAAACTTTCTCTTTCAGGTCTTCTGAAACCTCGCTTTCATAAACTTTCCGGCCTTCTGAGAATTCAGGATTGTTTTCGATAAGGTTTTTACTCAGCCTGTCGTACTCGTCATTGATTTCCTGCATTATCGCAGTATCACCGCCTTTGTCGGGGTGATATTTGAGTGCGAGGGTTCGGTAAACCCTTCGCAACTCATTCAAATCTTTGATTCCTTTAAAATACTTCATAACTCTGTTTATTTGATTATTGATTATTGAATTAAAATACGCTGAGTTCACACCGTTTCTTTTCAGCATTGTAGCTTACATAGCAACTGAAATAATGCTCCAAGGCAGGAATTAATTCAGTTGCGTGAAAAGCATCCGTGGTGTTGTTGGGTGTCCAGACATTTATACGAAAATCGTCGTTTTCACCTTTTACCTCAAAGGCTACTTGTCCTAATCCAAAGCTGCGACTGCCCTCAATCATTTTCCGGGCTAATTCTTTTTTTTCTTTTGTCATACTCATAACTGTTTGTTTATTTGATTATTAATAGTATAAAACTATGCAGAAAAGTAAAGAAAAACAAACATTTTCAAAGAAAAAGCCATATAATTTTTCGTATTATTTATGGGTTTTCCTATGTGTGTTTTAGCCGAAATGAACTGGCTATTTTTACCGGGTATTAACTATAAAAATGGATAAAAAAAAGAGGGTGATTAGCCCTCTTTTGAATGATCTGCAATAGCAACCCTGTATCCGGTCTTTATGCACTTTGGTAAAATTCTATCCAATGCACATTCATGGAATTCATGAATGAAAACATTTTCGTCGTTTATCATTTCGGATTGTCCGGGACTCTTAGAAACCATGCTGATAACTCTGGCGCTATTCCCAAATGAGTGATAGTGGTTTCCCCAGCGAAACAACAAAATTGCATCAGGGTATTTTGCCTGCAATTTCTTGTATGCTCTAAAAAACTTTTTCATATCAATTTGTTTATTTCGTTCTCCAAATCAAACCTTTCATCAAAATCGACTTCCTCGCCATCAATGAAATAATCAAACTCATGTACCTCGTTTACCTGTTTGAAGTCGTGATCGGGTTCAAGGTATGGGTCTGAATGGGTTGTTACGATTGAATACCCATGTACCCTCGCTGTACCTAAAATCGTTAAGGTAATTCCATTAAAATCAACTTCTATGTCAATTTCAAAGGTTTCGTCAAAGTCCCCGTACTCATCAATCCGGTAAGGGTCGATTTCAATGTCTGGCATTTTACTGGCAATCTCACCGGCCAGTGTATCAATGTCATAAACCTCAATTTTTTTAATTACAAACATGATTCAATCCTTTCCTCTGATTAAATCCTTTCATCCAATTCATTGTACCAGTCTGCATCTACTTCGACACTGGAATCGATGGAAGTGTGCTGCTCAGTATTCTCATACCTTTCGGCGAGTTCGTCAAGGTTTAAATCGCTGGACAAATAGCCATGGTTTGAACTGGCTAAGATTTTCAGTTGGGCAATCATGTAAGCATCTGCGTTGCTGTCGCCTTCGCAGGCTACCTCTAAAACTTCAATGGCATTGTTCAGGAAAATTTGGGCGGTTCTGACTAATTCTGATCTTTTAACTTTCATAACTGTTTGTTTTGTAATTGATTATTGATAGTTTAAATCTATCAATGTTTGTATAGAAAAACAAACATTTTGAAAGAAAAAAATATATAAAAACGAAGTGTTTTTAAAAGAAAAATCTTCTATGAGAATAACCTAAAAGGTCTATGGACAGAGTCAAATCTAGTACTGGGTTTTGCTACGAGGGTTGGCTGGTCCGACTTGGCAATAGAGCCTTGAAGTGTGGAATTTCATTCCGTTTATATTGTTTTCAATCCCAGTTCTTTTAAGTACTCGTTATGCTCCTTAGTTTTCTTTTCAATCCGTTCATTGATTGAAGTCAATTTTTCATTTACTTCATTTAAATCAATTTCTATTTCATCTTCTGCCGTACTTACATATCTCGAAATGTTCAGATTGTATCCATTCTTTTCAATCTCTTCCATCGAGACCTTCCGGGAATAACGGTCTGTATCTTTTCTGTCCTTATAAGTTTCTACAATCTTTTTGATGTGTTTTTCACCCAGTGTGTTTTGCCGTTTGCCTTTTTGATAATGCTCACTGGCATTGATAAACAAAACATCATCTTGCTTTTTACATTTTTTCAGCACCAATATACAAACCGGAATACCAGTTGAATAGAACAAATTTGAAGGCAAGCCAATTACTGTGTCAATATGATTGTCTTTTAAAAGTTTGGTACGAATGCGTTCTTCAGCACCGCCACGGAACAAAACACCGTGCGGCAATATAATAGCCATTGTACCTTCTTTTCCAAGAAAGTGAAAACCGTGTAACAAAAAAGCAAAGTCCGCTGCTGATTTGGGCGCTAAACCATAACTTTTAAAACGAAAATCTTCGGCCAAAGTATCGTTTGGCTCCCAGCGTAAACTAAACGGCGGATTGGAAACAACGGCATCGTACTCAATTTTTTTCGATGGATTCATTTCATTGAGCAAATCCCACTGGTTCAGCAAAGTGTCACCATGAAATATTTCAAATTCAGTATCTTTCATGCCGTGTAAAAGCATGTTCATGCGGGCCAGGTTGTACGTGGTTATGTTCTTTTCCTGTCCGTAAATTTTGCCAATACTACCGCCATTTTCTTTGATGCGCGTGCGTACATTCAAGAGCAATGAACCCGAACCACAAGTAATATCGAGCACCTTATCCAATTTTGGCTTAGGACCAGTTGATGGGTCTTGACTATCTAAAATAACAATTAAAGAAAGGATGGTTGAAATTTGTTGTGGAGTGTAAAACTCGCCAGCTTTTTTGCCCGAACCTGCGGCAAACTGACCAATCAGGTATTCGTATGCATCACCAAGTGTATCTGAATCTGTTGAAAAATCAGCTATTCCTTCCGCAATTTTTTGAATGATGGTGCAGAGTTTTTTATTTCTTTCTGAGGACGTTTTTCCCAGCTTTTCTGAGTTCAGGTTAATTTCCGAAAACAAACCCTGAAAAGAATTATCAAAGGATTCATTTTCTATGTATTTAAATCCTTTCTCCAGGGTTTTGAGCAATTCCCCATCTTGTGTACGGGCAAGTTCGGTGATGTTATTCCACAAAAATTCCGGCTTAACCACATAATGCACCTTTCTGCGCATTTGCTTTTCAAAATCATCAACATCATCTGGGTTTTCTTTATACCATTTCTCTAAGGGTGGTTTTACCTTGAGTTTAGACATTACATCCGGTGGCGTGTCATCCGGGTAATCTTTTCCCAATTCTTTTTTTGCAGACTCTTCGTAATTGGTCGATAAATATTTTAAAAAAAGGAACGAAAGCATATAATCACGAAAATCATCTGCATTCATTGCTCCACGTAGTTGGTCTGCTATTGCCCAAAGGGTCTTTCCTAATTTATCTTGTTCTTTTTGTGTCATAATCTATTATGTTGTTAATTGGGGAATATCAAATTCGTATTTCCCCAAGAAATCGTCCAATATCTTTTTAAAAAGCTTTTTATTATCATCAGCTAGTTCCACTGGTTGATATATTGAATATTTACCGTGACTTAATAAGTTTAACGCTCTGTTGTAAAGAGTTTCGTCTTCAATACCTTCGAGACAAAACCGAATATCCTTCTGACCAAAAAAACTGGCTGTTTTTTCTAATATTGTTCTCAAAGCATTGAAATGATAGGAATAGACTTTATTTTTTTCAGTCGCCTTTCGCAATTCGGACAATAGAGCCACATGATGGAAATATGGTGTATCATCAGTATTTTGTAAGGTGTGCCCATCCTGCCCATTTTTATAGAGAAAGTATCTTTTGGGTTTTTCACTTCGCAATTCATTCCATAATACATTATAAAACAGGCTATGATGGGAACTAATTATGGTTTTAATCCTTCCCTCTGATTTTTTCATTAAAGTTATTAAGTCGGTTGCAATAGCTATAGCGTTATTGTCATCAAGCGATGAAACCGGGTCGTCTATATAGATATATTTAACCCAATTATAAGGTCCCGTTCGTTCTATGTCTTCTATTGCCAGTTCACATAGTGTTAGGAAGAAACACCACTTAAAAATATTTTCTTCACCACGAGAAATTTTAATGTTGTGTTCAGTAATATATTCGGGGTTACCATTGTTGGGATGATATTGAGGGTTTTTTGTGTTTTGTGAAAAACTAACTTTCCAATTGTCATAATCAAACCTAAAATCAAAAGTTGTATATCGTTCCAGATAGCTAAATATCTTTTCTTCTAATGCAAGTGCCTGAAAACCACTGAAAAAATTGGAAGAGGAATTTAGTGCTAAATGTCTATCAGAATCTCCATTTAAATCATTATCCCAAACAAAAAGGTCTTCTGTAAATGCATTAAAATAAAGTGTATCACCAGTACCATTGTTAATACGTTTTCCTTTATCCTTAAATTCCATACTGGCTCTTGTTTTACCTACACCATTATGTGCAAAAAGTAAAATGAAATTAGAATCGTTCAATTCACTTCTAAACCTAGTGACTAAACCATTATACGTTTTGTATTTACTTATTTTTGCCATACACTATTTATCAATTTTCGGAAACAACCCTTGCATCAACCCTTTTTTATGTTTTTGCAATTGCTCTATTTTCTCAGACTGTGCTGTGATTAACTCATCCAAAGCCGAAAGACAGGAAGCGATTTTTTGTTGTTCTTTATCCGATTTTGGGATTAGAAATTTAAGGCCTTTTAATTGACGCCCTGTAATCAAAGGTTGACCTGAACCAAAAACTAGGTTGTTCAATCCAATCTTTTCAAGTAAGAAAAAGAAAAAATCTATATGGTCGGTCTCTCTAAGATTTACTACAAGTGTATTATCAGTAACTCCAAACTTTCCTTTAGCTCTATTTAATAATCCTGCATTAGCACCGACTCTTGCAACTAAAATAAAATCACCTTCATAACTTGCGTTTTCAGTTCTTCCAATTATTCCGGTTGAGCCATACAAATCAAATTCACCGTCATCTATATTCCTGTCCTTGCCTGATGAAATATTAAAACAAAAATCATTTAGTTCCTTCTCCACCCACTCCCCATCCTCCTCAAACTCCGGAAAGCGAAGCTTAGGCACCGTTTCACCGTCTTGCGGGAAAAGGTTTTGCATCAGTCCTTTTTTGTGGTCTTTGAGCGCTTCCAGCTTATCGTTGTGGACGGCTATCTTTTCATCTAAAGACGAAAGGCAGGAGGCGATTTTTTGTTGTTCCGGTAATGAAGGGTAAGGAAAAGGAACAGAAAATAAATCTTTACTATTTACTTGTAACGCACCATGTGCTCTTGCACCCACGGCTATGAACTTTCTTAGCCAATTTCCGTGCAGGTTATTTACAAAGGGATATTTAGCGAAAATTGGGTATATTTTCTTTTGGTCAAACCGGAAGCAAGTAAAAATGCTATTCGGAACAGCTCCTATCTGTTTATCTTCAAACATTGCTATTTCTCCCTCTGCATAAAGTTTTGTAGAGCTTTTATTATATGCAAAATCCCCTTTCTTTAACACATAATAATTCTTGTATGAGTTACCAGCAATCTCCCTACCGAATTTTTCTATCTGAGAGACTAACCCAATTCCAGAAGTTATACTCATCAATTTGTACTTGCGGCCCCTGGTCTTTTCAACAATTTGCTGACTCAACTTTCCAAGTGGTTCAATTTTCCATTCCCCCTCCTTCTCAAACTCAGGGAAACGCAATTCGGGTATTAACTTCTTTCCCTTACTCATCAGCTATTGCCTTTAAAATGTTTTCCACTGAGTATTTATCCAGTTTTGAGAAGGCAAACCATTTTTTGCCCAGGTCTTTCAAAGATGCACCCAGATGATAGATTTCCGATTGGTCTATAATCAGAAAACGATCGTGGCTTTTGCTAAACTGTTTTACTTCAAAATCAGCATATTGTTGGTTTACTTTTTTTACATCCAAAGCCAATTGCCTGCTAATTGCTTTAGTAAGCAGCAGTACTTTTACCGCTTTGTTTTTTTTGCTCAAATGGGTTAGTGTATTTTCATCAATGTAGTTATCAATCAATACAATACTTTGTTTGGCCGAACGGATGATTTTAGAGGCCAGTTTGTAGGCATCAAATATTTGCCCATCGAAAAACACGCCTTGAGCGGGGATAACATTTTTGCTCTCTAATGCTTTGAATACCTGCTCAAACTTGCGGTCAGCTTCGAGTAGTCTTAATTCAATTTTGTCAACCCTGTGGTTAATCATCGAATTTTCTAAAAGCATATAACGTATTTTTACGAAAGCATCCATTACCTGAATACTTACGTTAATGGCAGTGTCGCTATTGAGTACGGCAGACAGCATTGCTACCCCCTGCTCTGTAAAAACATAAGGCAAGGTTCTTCTTTTTGCGGTCGCAATTTGCGACTGCAGGTTGTCATCATTTTTTGCGGTCGCAATTTGCGACTGCAAACTATTCCACTCTGCCGTATTTAATTGAAACATAAAAGATTCGGGAAAACGTTTTACATTTCTTTTAACTTGTTCATTCAATCGTTTTGTTTCTACGTTATACAGTTCTGCTAAATGGTAATCAATCATTACCTGCACACCCCGGATTGTAAAAATCCAATTTACAATATGGGATTGTGATATCATGGGTTTATTGTTCATATTTCACAAAGTGCATAGTTTAATTAAAAGTCCACTTCTTTCCCTTCCATCTGAACCAGGTTGTTTGATTGATATAATACAATTTCCTTATTCATAAGCTGCCAATCCTGATATTTCCCGACCCTGAGCTAACTTTTTTAATTGAGGAACCAAATCTTCCATTAGGGCCAGTTCCTTTTTTCTGCGTTCTTTCCAACTCAGTTCCAGAGGTTCGAGCAGGTCGGTGAGTTTTTCACCGTCAAAAATCATCCGGCCCATTATTTTCTCAACAAAGCTTTTTAATGCTGTTGCCTGCAAACCGTGCGTATTGGCAATAACAGACAATTCCTTATCATATTTCTCTACCTTAAAGGTTTCAAAGTTTTGTTTTAGCTCCTCTGCGGTTTGTCCTACACTCCAGTCCACCAGATTTATGTAGTCTGTTAAATCTTCTTCTTCCTCCATCAGGTTTGAGTTCGATTTCAGCAAACTAATCACCTGTACCTTGGTCATTTTCTGTTTGGAAGGTTTCTTCTGTGTGCTGTCGGCTATCAGGTTCATAATGTAATCGTAATCAATTACCGCAGATGCAAACAACACAAATTCAAAATCCAGTTGTTGTATATCGTCCGGTGCATCATCACCCGATTTTTGCTGAATTTCCCGTAATTGCTTTGCAGTTTCTATGTACGAACTTCTGAACTCCTGTAATTTTTCTTTTGGTAGAATGGATTCAATTTTAACTTGTTGGTCTTCGTCCATATCGGTATATTGGTCGAGCTGTGTTTTTAGTCGTTGTACTTCTTTAAAATTCTTTACAAAAGCAACCTTTGCTGCATCACCGCGCAGGTTATACACTTCCTGTGGTTCGATTGCCAGATTATGTTCGTGCATAAATTCACCTAATGCTTCTACCGCTTTTTGGTATTGGTCAATCACTACCGGAGCAGGGTCAACCATCCAGATTTCTTTAGCTTTATCGCTGTTCTCACCTGAAAACAAAGTAATAGCTTGGTTTACTGCGCCCTGCTGTGAACGAAAATCTAAGATGTTACCGTAAGGTTTTGTGTCATTCAGTATTCGATTGGTGCGTGAAAGCGCCTGTATCAAACCATGATATTCTAAATTTTTGTCCACATACAAGGTGTTGAGGTATTTGGAATCAAAACCTGTTAGCAACATATTCACCACAATGGTTATGTCAATCTTGTTTTTATGTGGATAGTCTTTGCTGCTGTATTTCTGGTCTTTGATCCGTCTCTGGATATCCTGATAATACAAATCGAATTCGTTGATAGTATGATTTGTGCTGAATTGCTTGTTGTAGTCTGCAATAATTTCCATTAAGGCTGCTTTCTTTTCTTCAGGATTTTGTTTGTTGTCTTCTTGTTCCTGGGGTAAATCTTCCTGAAGTTGTCTGATATCAGCCGCATTTTTTTGACTTTGCTGGTCTCCATTTTTGGCAATTAATTGGGCAGGAGGTGAAAAAACACAAGCAATATTGAGTGGCTTATATTCAGGATTTTCTGTCAATTTCTTCTCCTGTATTGCTTTGAAAAGCCTGTAATATTCAATAGCATTATTAATAGAAACTGTTGCAAATAATGCGTTGAATTTTCGATTGTTTGTAGCTGAATTGTGTTTTTCAATAACGGCTTCTGCTACTGCTTGCTGAGCAAGAGCGTCTCCGGGTTTAGCATTCGCTGAGCCTTCGCCCTTAAAATAGTCGATATGAAATTTTAGCACGTTGCGGTCTTCTATCGCATGGGTTATCGTGTAGGCATGTAATTCCTTTTCAAAAACCGATTCTGTTGTCTGGTAAGTTTCATATTGGTCTTCCCTGATTTTATAAGTTGCATTTTCGTCAAAAATGGGTGTTCCTGTAAAACCAAAGAGCTGAGCATTTGGAAAGAACTCTTTTATTGCTTTATGGTTTTCACCAAACTGTGAACGGTGGCACTCGTCAAAAATAAAAACTACCCGTTTGTTACTCAATGGCTCCAAACGTTCCTTAAAATTCTTCTTATATGTGCCATCCAAAGCCAATCCCAATTTTTGAATGGTAGTAACAATAACTTTGTCGGCATAGTCGGTAGAAAGTAAACGCCTTACCAGCGTTTCAGTATTGGTATTTTCTTCCACGCTGCCTTCCTGAAATTTATTGAATTCTTCACGGGTTTGCCGATCAAGGTCTTTACGGTCAACCACAAACAAACATTTTTCAATATCAGGATTGTCTTTCAGCAAGGTTGATGCTTTGAAAGAGGTTAATGTTTTACCGCTTCCGGTAGTGTGCCAGATGTAACCGTTTCCCCTGTTTTGGTGAATGCAATCTACAATCGCCTTAACCGCATATATTTGATAAGGGCGCATCACAAGTATTTTTTGCTCGCTTTCCACCAGCACCATGTACTTGCTAATCATTTCACCCAAAGTACATTTTGACAAGAATTTTTTAGTAAATGGTTCAAGGTGGGTTATTTTGTTGTTTTTTTCATCTGCCAGTTTGTAAATCGGTAAGAATTGTTCATCAGCATTGAATTGAAAATGTTGGTTTTTGTTATTGGCAAAATAGAAGGTGTTAGTCCGGTTACTAACGATGAATAACTGCATGAAACACATCAATGTATTTCCGTAACCGCTGCCAGGTTCGTTTTTATAGTCCACGATTTGCTGCATGGCTTTACGTGGCGAGATATCCAGTTTCTTTAATTCAATTTGAACAACCGGCAAGCCATTTATAAGCAAAATGATGTCATAGCGTTGATTGCTATTTTCGGTATTAATGCGTAACTGATTAATAACTTCATATTCATTTTTACACCAATCTTTGATGTTTACAAGGGTGTAATGTAAAGGAGTTCCATCTTCCCGCTGAAAATATTGCCTTTCCCGCAACATTTTTGAAGCAGCGAAAACATCAGGTTTAATGATTTCTTCCCGCAAACGTAAAAACTCACTTTCCGAAAGTCTCACACGGTTTAGCGTTTCAAATTTGGCTTTAAAATTCTGCTCAAGTGTTTTCCTATCAACAATATCAGGTCGATGAGTGTATTTTAACTCTTTAAGTTGCTCAATCAGATTTTCTTCTATTTGATATTCTTTCGTCATTCAAATTTTCTTTTTTTAGTAAATCCTTTGGATTGACATCCAATATTTTTCCTATCTCATAAAGTCCTTAAAGTCTTGGGTGCTGTCGGTTTTGAACATATTATCATACAAATTTGAATCTTTGAGTTTTTAAATTGACTGGCTAATTTAGCAAAATATTTGTTCCACGTTGCAAAAAAAAGGGCAACCCTTGGGGTAACCCTTTTTAATGACTCGGACAAAAGTATTAACGGGCTTCATTCACCATCCCAAAATCCAAACCCCTGCACATAGTCCGCATTGACCTCACTGCCTTCAAAGTTCTCAGCTATATCCCAAACTTTGAGTGTGTCCTTTTTATGAAGAAAGCTGGAACATTGCTTCCAGCTTCCCTCGAATAATTTTATGGCAATAACGGAATAAAAACTTTCATCCTCAAAGCCGATTACTGCAAAATTTCCTTTCATAGCCTAATCTTCCCCCGGTTTCATAATCGTTATCGCCGGACGTTCATCATCAATGTCCAGTGGCCCAATCACTGAATTTAAAGTCACCACCCTGAATGTTCTCTTCCCGGCTTCCAGCAGCTTTTCATGCTTTTCCCAATCACCGTTGTCCGGCAATTGAAAAATGGTTTCAAACTCCAAAAAGGATTTCGGATTGTCCATAGCTTTCCTGCGGAACTGATTCAGCATGTCCCAAATCCTGCCCTCCAAATCCTGATATCTGGACATTTCCACCGGCACTTTCAGGTATTTTTCCCAAACATTACGGGTAACAAAAACCGGATACCGGATTCCGGCCTCATTTCGCAAATCGTCTGGTATCCTTACCTGAAACCCATCAGCTATTGCCTGCTTTCGGGTATAACTGTCTATAATTTCAAAACCTTCCATAGCTAATATTGATTATAGTGTTCAAACATTTCCTGATTTTTTGCTCTTACAAGCCGTTTTGCCTGCCTGTCCGAAACTCCCTTCAATTTTAGTGCCTGAAACAGGTCCCGGTCTGAGGTTGCACCCTCTAACAGGCAGGATTCAACGACTTCCCTTAATTTCGTTTCCATCATACTTTTTCTGTTGGTGATAAATAGTGATGGGTTACTCCGTGCTTTCTGCTGATTGCTTCCCACTCCCACTCAGGGCAACTTCCAACCAAGTCCACACCGGTCGGACTTTCCGGGTCCTTCCAGTAAATTGAATAGTAATTGCCCGACATAGAAGTTTTGAGCCTTGCATACGCAAAATTCTGGTGCTTTACCAGTTCCTCATTGGAAAGGGATTTCAAGAACTCTGTTCGTGCCTTTCTGGCCTGGTCTTTTTTGTGGTCGAGTATCAGTTTATCCATCCAATACTTCAAACCCATTTTCTTTGTAAATACTCCACTGACACACTCTGTCATTAAATAGATTGCCCGGACAGGTTTTTTCCCGCCCGGTGCTTTGTGCCACCATGTTTCAAATCTGAAACCTTTGTAAATCAAAACGTGTACTGATTTCTTCATAACTGTTTATTGATTATTAAAATTCATCTACACTTTTCCAGCTTTCAAAGATTTCCCCGTTAAAAGATTTGCAGAAACTTTCAGCGCCTTCCCTTCTCAGCTTGGCTGCGAAAAAGGTGTGCTGTTTGTTGACCCCGGATTGCTTTACCCAGAACAGGTTGTTATAGCCGTAAGTCAGACTATTAATATCCAACATCTGCTGCACCTGGCCTTTTGTCAGATTCCGGTGTTTTAAAATGATTGCGAAGCTGCAAGTCTGGATTGGAATTAAAGTTTCGTGAAATCTTTCTAACTGGTCCATGACTGAAAAAGAATTAAATGTTTAATTGATTATTGATAGTATAAAACTATATAGAAAAGTAAAGAAAAACAAACAAAAACAAATATTTTTAAATAAAATAACAGTAATTTTTTATAGGTTTTGCTGCTTAAAGTATTTTGCTGTATCTTTGAGTTGATAACGTAGGGGAGCATCACTGCTCCACATGAATCTAATTCATAACTATGTTTATTGATTATTGAAAAGGGCTGCCGGTGGGTAGCCCTTGTTCATTTAGAATTATTCTAAAATGCTGAAAAACATAATTGAAGAAAATATATTTATTAGCAAAACATTCAATTATAATTGAATAATTTCCTATATTTGTGTGAAGTTTAAAATATAGGTGAAATGACTGAATACATCGAAAGACCTCTTTATATTGACAGATTAAAACCATTTATTGGTAAATCATTGATAAAGGTATTAATTGGGCAGCGGAGAGTTGGAAAAAGCTATCTGCTAATGCAATTGAGAGACCTCATTAAAAAACAGAGTCCTGATACTCAAATTATTTATATCAATAAAGAACAACATGAGTTCTCACAAATAACGAATTCAAATGACTTGTTTCTCTATTTGAAAGAAAATGTAAAAGAGAACGGCAAAGTAGCGCTCTTTATTGATGAAATACAAGATATTGAATCATTTGAAATTACATTAAGAGACCTTGTTACCAGAGGGAATTACGATATCTATTGCACAGGAAGCAATGCTAATTTGCTTTCAAGTGAACTCGCTACATTTTTAAGTGGCAGATATATTGAAATAAAGGTTTTTGGTCTGAGCTATACAGAGTTTTTAGTGTTTCATAATTTACAGGAATCAGTGGCTTCATTTCAGAACTATCTTAAATTTGGCGGATTACCATACCTGATAAATTTGAATACTGAAATACAAGTTGCATTCGAATATTTAACAAGCATTTATAACACTATATTGCTCAAAGATGTTGTTACCCGGTTTAAGGTTAGAAATGTAAAGTTTCTGGAAAATTTGGTTGCTTTTTTAGCGGATAATATGGGCAGTATCGTTTCCTCGAAGAAAATCAGTGATTATTTAAAATCTCAAAAAATAAATATTTCAACCCAGGTTGTTATAGACTATCTTGGATATCTTGAAACATCATTTTTGATTTTCAAAGTAAAACGAACCGGAATTGAGGGTAAAAAAGTATTCGAAATAGGTGAAAAGTATTTTTTTGAAGATATTGGTATTCGTAATGCAATTGTTGGTTATAAAATAAGTGACATACATAAAATTTTGGAAAACGTTGTTTATCTGCACTTACGAATGGCCGGATATTCGGTAACAGTTGGCCTGGAAGGGAAAAAAGAGATTGATTTTATCGCACAAAAGTCTGGAGAAAAGATTTATGTTCAAGTTGCTTACATGTTAACAAATGAGGGAACTATAAACCGGGAATATGGAAATTTACTTGAAATACAGGATAACTTTCCAAAATATGTTGTAACAATGGATGAATTGACGGATATATCAACGCATAAGGGAATTAAACGAATGCATGTTAAAGACTTTTGTTTAAAAATGGTATAACAGATAGTAAATACCAAAAATTACGGGGACATTTAATCAATTGATTTTGATATTATTGATAAAAAACCAGTTGGTATTAGGGCAGATGGCCGGTGAGCAGTTAAGCTATACATTGGAAAGCACTGAATTTAATTTAATGGCATTCTGCGTGATTTTACTACGTTAACTTTAAACAACTTCTATAAGATACCCTAATAATTTTCACTTTTATTTTTCACGCCCGTTTCCCGTGTCCTTCGCACAGGAAATCGCACGCAACCTTTAATAATCATACTGCCAATCATTGGGTGTAATTTTGAGAAGCAAGTTATTTTTGTTTTTTTACCAAAAATTGGTAACTTTGAATAAAATTGTTTAATATGAAAAATACATCAATATCACTCGGAGATTATTTTGACCAATTCGTGCAAACTCAAGTATCTGCTGGTCGATATAAGAATGTAAGTGAAGTCATTCGTGCAGGACTTCGATTGTTAGAAAATGAAGAAATTAAAGTAATTGCCTTAAAAAATGCAATTCAAGAAGGTTTAAACAGTCCAAGGGTAGAAAACTTTGACTTTGACGAAAATTTAAAAAAATTAAAAGTAGAAAAAAGAAATAATGGCTAAAGTTATCTTAAGGCAGGAAGCCATTGACGACTTAAATGACATTTGGGATTATACTTTCGAACAATGGTCTGGAAATCAAGCAGACAAGTATTATGCGACATTAAAATTTGCTTGTGAAAAAATTGGAGAAAACCCAAACCTTGGAAAAGAATATACAGAAATAAGAAAAAATTTGCTCGGACTCAAATCTGGGAAACACATTATATTTTATCATTTGATTTCAGAAGATGAAATCGAAGTTATTAGAATATTACACGAAAGAATGGATTTAAAAAATAGATTGACAGATTAAAAAAAACTATACCCAGTCGAGCAAACGCATGGCGAAAACTTTAAGCCCACCGGAGCACATATCACACCTACGGGTCTCATGTAATGGTTGGTTAAGTCACCAAATGCTTCAACTCATGCAACTGATTATTCAGCCTGCACGAATAATATTTCTTAACCCAAAAATGGCTATCTCCGTCGCTCCAATCTGAGGTTGAGCTAATCGAATATAGGGGTCAGCATCTGCTCTTTTATCCACTAATTGTTAAGATTTTAAATATCAATGAATTATAATTATATTCACCGTAAAAATCAATTAAAATTGTTTTTCTTTTTTTTGCTGGCCAAAGAGGATACTTCCAATATATCCAAACAGAAAACATGAAATAACTCCTGTTGCAGAATACATTAAGTGGTGTACTGCTTCATAAGCAACTACCATGATTTGAACCGCTATGCTACAAATTATACCGAAAATGGCTCCTGATGAATTAGCCCTTTTAGATAAAATTCCCAACAAAAATACTCCTCCAAGACTACCTATTATTAATCCAAGTATTTTCTGAAATTCATCCCATAATGATTTTATATCCATTGTTGCCATAAAGAGAGCAAAGAGAATTCCAATCAATCCAATAATAAGTGTTGCAATCCGTGCAATTCTTAATCCGCCAACTTTTTTGCCCCAGTTAAATCTAAAATGGATATCGGTTGCATATGCAGTTGCTGCCGAGTTCATACTACTACTGAGGCTGCTCATTGCAGCGGCAAAAATTCCGGCAATCAGCAATCCCGAAATTCCTGCCGGAAGTTGTGAAGCAATGTACCACGGGAATATGGCATCATTATTTTGAAATGTAGGATTAAGTTCATTTGGAAAATATTTATAAAAGGCAAATAATGCTGTCCCTACAAAGAAAAAAATCAATGTTGCGGGGATAGTTAATAGGGCATTTGTCCACACACTTTTTTTTGCCGCCTTTTCCGATTTTGTAGTAAGGTAACGCTGCACCATGGTTTGGTCAGTACCGTAAGTGGTAATATTGGCAAAAATACCTCCCATAAGCATCACCCAAACCGTTGGTTGTCTGAGTGACCACGTTAAATCGATGACATTGAATTTGTGGTTTCCTATAGCCGTTTCGACGATGGAAACAAATCCTCCATCTACGGCAATGATAATAAGTACAAGTGACAACAAAGCCCCACCGAGTAACACGATTACCTGCATCACATCGGTCCAGATAACGGCTTCGATACCGCCCATCATGGTATAAATCAGACTTATAATTCCCATAAGGCCAATGCAAACGAAAATATCAATGCCAGTAACCACGTTTAGTGCAATTGAAGGAAGGAACATCACGACTCCCATTCGTCCAACCTGGAATAAAATGAAGGAAAGACTTCCGATTAAACGCACAACAATATTGAATCTTGCCTCCAGATACTCATAAGCTGTTGTAATATTCATTTTCCTGTAAAAGGGTATAAATACGAAAACAATGACAGGTGCAACCATAATAATGGTCATGTTCAGCATAAAATAAGACCAGTCGGTAGCGAATGTTTTAGCAGGTATAGCCATAAATGTGATGGCACTAAGAGCTGTTCCGAAAATACTCAATCCTGCAGCCCACCAAGGAACTCTTCCTCCTCCTTTGAAATAATCGTCGGTGTTTTTTTGCCGTTTGGAGAAAAACCAACCCATCCATGACAAAATAAGAAAATAGAGCGCAATAACGACGACATCAAGGTATCCAAGATGCCTGTTTTCTTTGTTTACTGTTATTTTAAGGGTGCCGGGTGTGCGCACTCCCGGACGGATTTCGCCGGATGGTACAAAAACCTCATTTCCCCATTTAACGGCGGTTGTGGTTACCTGGCCTGTTTTCGGAAGTTTTCCTGCATTGTAAATTTCGTTTGTAATGGTATTGA
>JAWLCW010000002.1:0-244728 GCA_041686935.1 Mariniphaga sp.
TCAAGCCACGGTGTAAAAGATCCATTTTACCAAAAGAGGAAACTGCAAAAAATATTCTTGAATATTCCGGTGTGCTGCACCTCATTTTCAAACAGATAACCCATCGAACAAACAATTTTTACACCGTGGCTTTAGGTGAACCGAAAAAGCCCAAAACCAAAAGGTTTCAGCCGTTAAAAAAATTAAATGCTAAAGCCGCTAAATTTATTGGAAAAGATAACCACCGGGCTCAAGCCACGGTGTAAAATGAATATATGCTTTGGACTCTAATGCAAAATATGGAATTTGTCGTTCTCCTCTTTTTTTATTCGGATAAAGAATATTACATTTGCTGCTGCTACGTGGAAAGATTTGAGATTGATTGCAACCACAGAAAAAAAATGCTAAAGCAATCGTGCTTTTTTTTCAGCTTATTCAATCCGATACATCCCGCAGCCAGAAAATGAATGTTTAACTTGCTGAAATCATTTCGGCTAAAATTTTGGGATTATGAGTTATTTATTTACAAGTGAATCTGTTTCAGAAGGCCATCCCGACAAGGTTTCCGATCAGATTTCGGATGCCCTGCTGGATGAGTTTCTGGCCTTTGACAGCAACTCGAAAGTGGCCATTGAAACGCTGGTAACCACCGGACAGGTGGTTGTTGCCGGCGAGGTAAAATCGAAAACCTATGTGGATGTGCAGGAGGTGACGCGCCGCGTTATCAATAAAATTGGTTATACCAAAGGCGCTTACCGGTTCGAGGGCGACTCGTGCGGCGTGCTGGTGGCCATTCATGAACAAAGCCCCGACATTAACCGCGGGGTTGACCGGGAAGACAAAAAGGAACAGGGCGCCGGCGACCAGGGAATGATGTTCGGTTATGCCTGCAAAGACACAGATAACTACATGCCGCTGGCGCTGGAACTGTCGCACGAAATTTTGAAGGAACTGGCAGCCATCCGCCGCGGGGAAAAACAAATGACCTACCTGCGTCCCGATTCCAAATCGCAGGTTACCATTGAGTATGCTGACGACAACACTCCGCTAAAGGTGCATACCATTGTGGTTTCCACCCAGCACGACGAGTTTGATGCCGATGAACCCATGCTGGCAAAAATCAGGGAAGACGTAATCAACATTCTCATTCCACGCGTGAAGGCCAAACTGCCTGAACGGGTGCAGAAACTTTTTGGCGACGACATTATTTACCACGTCAATCCCACCGGCAAGTTTGTGATTGGCGGTCCACACGGCGACACCGGCCTTACCGGACGTAAAATTATTGTGGATACCTACGGAGGCCGCGGGGCACACGGCGGCGGCGCTTTCTCGGGCAAAGACCCGTCGAAGGTTGACCGCTCGGCAGCGTATGCAGCCCGGCACATTGCCAAAAACCTGGTGGCAGCCGGCGTGGCCGACGAAATTCTGGTGCAACTGGCATACGCCATTGGCGTGGCCCGCCCGGTAGGCGTTTTTGTAAACTCCTTTGGCCGGAAGAACGTTCCCTTTACCGACGGGGAAATTGCACAAAAAATTCAGGAGCTTTTCGATTTGCGTCCGGCAGCCATTGAAGAACGGCTGAAACTGCGCAACCCGATTTATCTGGAAACGGCGGCATACGGGCACATGGGCCGGCAGCCGAAAACGGTGATTAAAAAATACGAGTCGCCATACGAAACCACGCCTGCCGTTAAGGAGGTGGAACTGTTTACATGGGAGAAACTCGATGCATTGGATGTCATTAAAGAATCTTTCGGGATCTGATCCCGGGGGAAGTGTTCATTAATACGCTTCAGGGGTGGATCGGTGCAAATCGATTCACCCCTTTTTTTTCGCCAATCCCTTAGGGTTACGAAGTTCCCTAAGGGTTCTTTTTAGGCTGACCCGGTGACTTCGGATCACCTGCTCCGTTGTAGTCTGTTTTACCACCCCGGCTTCGTCCACATCATGTCGGGAAAAAAATTACATTTTACACGGACTTCAGCCACCCCCCGTCCGACCGGAACCTGCCCGGCAGTATTCCAAGACGAGTCATCCGGGCGGGCCTCCTTTACACAACATCCAATCACAGGTCAATCCCTTAGGGTTATGCAGTTCCCTAAGGGTTCTTTTTAGGCTGACCCTGTGACTTCGGATCACCTGCTCAGTTGTAGTCTGTTCTACCACCCCGTCTTCGTCCACATCATGTCGGGAAAAAATTACATTTTACACGGACTTCAGCCACCCCCCGTCCGACCGGAGCCTGCCCGGCTGTATTCCCCGACGGGTCATCCGGGCGGGCCTCCTTTACACAACATCCAATCACAGGTCAATCCCTTAGGGTTACGCAGTTCCCTAAGGGTTTCTTTTTAGGCTGACCCGGTTACTTCGGCTCACCTGCTCAGTTGCTGTTTGTTGTTTTACCACCCCGGCTTCGTCCACATCATGTCGGGAAAAAATTACATTTTACACGGACTTCAGCCACCCCTCCTTTACACAACATCCAATCACAGGTCAATCCCTTAGGGTTATGCAGTTCCCTAAGGGTTCTTTTTGGGCTGAGCCGGTGACTTCAGATCACCTGCTCAGTTGTAGTTTGTTGTTTTACCACCCCGGCTTCGTCCACATCATATCGGGAAAAAAATTACATTTTATACGGACTTCATCATTTTTTTGGGAAACAAACAAAAACCTTATTTCTATTCTTTTAACCTTAGTGGATTAAAGCATTTACAATCAATGAATAAACCTTATTTACCTTATCAAAATGAAAATTGAATACGACAACCTGTACATCCATTATGTTTTTACCACTTTCGGACGACAACGCATTATTCCGGAAAAAAGCCGGGAACGAATTGAAAAATACATTACCGGAATAATTAAAAACAATGGTTCCCGGCTATATGCCATTTATGCCAATCCAGAACATGTTCATTTCCTGATTTCCCGCTCACCCTCCATTTCTGATGAAGAACTGGCTACTGTTGTTGCCGACGGCTCTGAAGCTTTTATTAATGAAAACAATCTGGCCACCGGTAATTTCAGATGGCAACAGTCTGCATCAGCGTTTTCTGTTTCAAAAAAAGATGTTGACAGAGTGTGTAAATACATCCTCAATCAACCTGAGCATCATAGGAAATTCAGTTTTGCCGAAGAATATGAGAAGTTCCTGAAACATTACCAGGATACGATAAACAAGAAGGTTTAAAAAAGTGTGATTTTCCCAAATGATTTGAAATCTGAAACATCAGGGGAGGGGAAGGTGCAGTTTATAAATAAGGTAAATAAGGTTGGGGGATTATGGGCTTATCTGTTTTTCTGCTACTACTAAGGTTGAATACGGGAAATATGGTTTTTGCATTTTTGATATCTTTTTTTATTCAACAAATTTTTTTGGGAAACAAACAAAAACCTTATTTTTATTCTTTTAACCTTAGTAGATTAAAGCATTTACAATCAATGAATAAACCTTATTTACCTTATCAAAATGAAAATTGAATACGACAACCTGTACATCCATTATGTTTTTACCACTTTCGGACGACAACGCATTATTCCGGAAAAAAGCCGGGAACGAATTGAAAAATACATTACCGGAATAATTAAAAACAATGGTTCCCGGCTATATGCCATTTATGCCAATCCAGAACATGTTCATTTCCTGATTTCCCGCTCACCCTCCATTTCTGATGAAGAACTGGCTACTGTTGTTGCCGACGGCTCTGAAGCTTTTATTAATGAAAACAATCTGGCCACCGGTAATTTCAGATGGCAACAGTCTGCATCAGCGTTTTCTGTTTCAAAAAAAGATGTTGACAGAGTGTGTAAATACATCCTCAATCAACCTGAGCATCATAGGAAATTCAGTTTTGCCGAAGAATATGAGAAGTTCCTGAAACATTACCAGGATACGATAAACAAGAAGGTTTAAAAAAGTGTGATTTTCCCAAATGATTTGAAATCTGAAACATCAGGGGAGGGGAAGGTGCAGTTTATAAATAAGGTAAATAAGGTTGGGGGATTTATCCGGATATTTGCTACTAAGGTGGAATACAGGAAATAAGGTTTTAGGATTATTGATGCCTTTTAAAATTTGTAATTTTTTAAGAAACAAACAAAACCTTATTTTTATTCTCGATAACCTCAGTAGGTTGAATACGGGAAATAAGGTTTTTGCATTTTTGATATCTTTTTTTATTCAGCAATTTTTTCTGGGAAACGAGCAAAAACCTTGTTTTTATTTTCTTAACCTTAGTAGCATAATGCAGAACCGACCGAGTTAAAAAACCTTATTTACCTTATTCCTTATTAAGATTGTACCATCCGCATCAATTTTTCCGCGGAAAACTGTAACCTCTTTCTCCCTTCATCGAATAAGTTAACAGAAATAATGTTCATTTAAAATCTGGAAATCATGGAAGATAAATTGGTTACAATTGTAGTATTGCCTTATTCCAAAGCGCAGATGCTGAAAATGCGCCTGGAAGAACAGGATATAGAATGCGACCTTGAAGACATCAATCTGATGGAAGATGCAGCTACTTCGGTGAAAGTAAAAATTCTGGAAAGAGATATCCGGAAGGCTGTTCCTGTTCTGGATGAATTTTTGGGGAAAAGGGCCGAATCGCTGAAAAAACAGGATAAAAAGGAAGACCACATTCTTGTACCTGTTGATTTTTCGCCGGTTTCATACAAAACCTGCAAGCTGGCATTTAATATAGCGGCAAAGCTTGATGTAAAACTGGTATTTATGCACTGCTACATCAATCCGGTAGTACATTCGGTGCCTTACGCCGATGTTTATGTGTATGATTCCACTTTGCTTGAACGGATGGATAATGCGGAAAAAAATGCCAACGAAAACTTCGGGGAGTTTATCCGTAAACTTTCGTCAGAAATAGGCAAAGAGAAATGGAAAACGGTTAAAAGCGACTTTATTATCAAACCTGGATATGCCGATGAAGACATTCTTGCGTACGCCCACGAAAACAATTCCCGGCTGATTGTAATGGGTACGGGAGGAGAAGCAGGTTTAATAATGGGAAGCGTAACTGCCGATGTGATTTACAATGCCAAAGTTCCGGTGCTGGTTATTCCGGAAGAATCGCCGGAGAAGGAAATAATGGAATTTAACCGGGTTGTTTATGCCACCAATTTCGACGAAAAGGATTTTTCGGCTATTGACAAGCTGATTGGTATTATGAAGCCGTTTGAAGTTAAAATTTACTGCGTTCATGTGGGAAAAGAAGAAGGTGGGGAATGGGATAAAGCCCGTCTGGAAGGTATGAAAGAAGTGTTGAAGGAAAGGTATGAAAAGAAAGATTTTGATTGTCAACTGATTGTTGGTGAAAGCCTGCCCGAAACGCTCGATAAATTCATTTCAGAGGAACAAATCGACCTTATTTCACTCACTACCCATAAGCGGAATATGATTTCGCGGTTGTTCAATCCCAGCGTTGCCCGAAAAATGGTTTTCCACAGCCGCACTCCGCTGCTGATATTACATGCCTGAGGGAATCGTCATTTCCCCTGCTTAAACAGGATCTCTTTCTCCTTTTTGGTGAGGCTTTCGTAGCCCGATTGGGCAATTTTATCCAGAATCCGGTTAATCTCTTCCTGTTGCAGATTTTGCTGGCGGTTGTATTCGTAATCATCGCGCGGCGGGGCCTGTTGTTTAAAGGTCACTTTCATTTTTTCTTTTGGTTTGAACCATTCACCCACTTTATCAATAAAAGCCACCAATCCTGAGCCCCAGTCTTTGCCCCGACGCAGTTGAGCTATATAAAACCAACCCCATGCAGCGCCACCCAGGTGGGCCAGATTTCCGCCCGGGTTGGATGCAGAAATGCCGATTACAGATAAAACCACGTAAAAAGCCGCAATGTATTTCAGCGGAAAGCGCCCGATAAAAAAGAGGTGGATTTCGCGCTGCGGATCGTAAACGGCAATGGCAACCAGAATGGCAAACACCGATGCCGATGCTCCCAGTAAAATGGCATTTACCGAAACAAACGCCGGAAAAATATTGAATGCCAGCACATAGAGTAAAGCGCCGGCCAGTCCGCCCATCAGGTAAACGCCAAGCAGTTTGTCGCCTTCAAATTGATAAAGAAAAAGCTTTCCAAACCAGTATAAACCCAAAATATTAAAAAGCAGGTGCAGGAATCCGGCATGAAGGAACATATAGGAAAAGGGAGTCCAGAACCGGCGCAGCAGCAGCTCAGGATTCGAAGGAACCGAAAGCCATTCCACCAGGTAAAAAGGTTGCCCGGCCAGGTAAAAAAATACAGCAAGCAGCTTAATCAGCAAAAAAACGCCCAGATTAATGTATATAAGCCGGGTTAAAGCAGAACCCTGTTTGAACGTTCGTTTTATGTCACTCCAAATATCCATCAATAAAAATGTTTGGTGTTTTTGTTCCAGTATTTAATGAGCAGGTAACCAAACAGCATACCCCCTAAATGGGCAAAGTGTGCCACATTGCTGCCGGGTTGTGAAAAACCGAGATACAATTCAATTAACCCGTAACCGATAACAAAATATTTGGCTTTAATAGGAATGGGAGGGAACAGCAGCATTAACTGGGTATTGGGAAAAAGCACCCCAAAAGCAAGCAACACGCCAAAAACTGCTCCCGACGCGCCCACAGTCGGAATGTCCATTTTCAAACGAAGAATTCGTTCCATCAGGCTCAGCCCTTCGGAAGCATAAGCCGAATTGGCCGGTTCGTTATACCAGGAGTTGATGAAATCGCGTACCTGCACCGACGCATTGGGCAGGTTTTTCTTTACAAACTGATCGAGCAGCTCGGGTGACGGCGTATTTCTGAATGCTTCAACGGCATTCTGTATGGAAGAAAGTTCGAGGTGATTGACAAACATGTGCAGGGCAACGGCGCCCAAACCGGTTACAAAATAATAAATTAAAAACCGGCGCGAACCCCAAACGCTTTCCAGCACACGGCCAAACATCCATAATGCAAACATGTTGAAAAAAAGATGCATTAGTCCGCCGTGCATAAACATGTGGGTTACAATCTGGTGCAATCTGAATTTATCGGATCCGGGATAATGCATCCCAAAAAATTCAACCAAATTCACACCCCGGGTTTGCAGTACCCAGGTAGCCAGCAACATAAGCACATTTATAATGATCAGGTTTTTTACAACCGGCGGAATTGCGTTCATCAAAGGACGGTAGTTCATCTTTTTTAAAGTTGGAAGCTGTGCCAAAGGCATCCCTTTGGGAGAAGCCCTGAATTGGAATACAAAATCCTCTTCAATGGCAACAAACTTGGTTAATTATTACAAACACTAATTTGGCTTCTTCGTTTACAAGAGCCAGACCATTATTTTTCAACCGGCAATATAACGACATATTGTCATTTATTAAAAAATTTTTCAATGTCTTCAAGCGGAATAATGTTTAATACTTTTTTTCCCTCGGGCGAATAATTGGGCGTTGCGCAGGCAAACAGGTTGTCAATGAGGTGGTCAATTTCTTTCTGTTTCAGCTCTGTGCCATAATCGAGTGCCGAGGCTTTTGCCAGCGAAATGGCCACCTGCTCCTTGGCTTTGGCACGGGCATCAACCGGCGAATTCTTGTATTCCTCCAGCAGTTTTTCCACAATAATTTCAGGGGAAGAAACATCGAGTACTCCCGGAGTTCCGTTAATAATAAAGGTATTTTTTCCAAATTCCCTGATATCGAAACCCAGCGACAGCAAATCGTCCAAAATATTTTTCAGCAGTTCGGCATCGCCTGCATCCAGTTCAATGGTTTGCGGAAACAGTTGCTGCTGGCTGGCTACCGAATCCGATTTAAGCACCTCCATAAACTTCTCGAAAAGAATACGTTCGTGCGCCCGTTTCTGATCAATGACCATTAAACCCGATTTTACCGGCGAAAGAATGTATTTCTGTTTCAGTTGCAAAACCTTTTTTTGGGTAAAGGATTCAGACGTTTGACTGAAAATTTCCGGCTCTTTTTCGGCATGCGATTCTTTTTCCGGTTTTAAAATAAGCTGCGTTCCCTTATACAAATCTTCCCAACGGCTCATATTGCTCTTTTCAGTTCCGGTTGTTTTAGGCACCTTCACCAATGGGGTTTTTTCCTGTTCAAACGGATTGTATTCCGGGTTGACTTTTATTTCAGGATACCGGATTTCCCCCTTATCCTTGCTGCGTAACGGAATATCAATGCTTCCACTCTGGTCGAAATCGATAGATGGCACCACGTTGTGTTTTCCCAGCGATTCGCGCACAGCCGCAAAGATTACCTGCCAGATGGCCCGGTCGTCTTCAAACTTTATTTCGGTTTTTGTGGGATGTACGTTGATGTCGATGGCCGCCGGATCAATTTCCAGAAAAAGAAAATAGGATGGAAACGCATCGGGAGGAAGCAGCTTTTCGTAAGCCTGCATCACCGCTTTATGAAAATAAGGGTGCCGCATATACCTTTTATTCACAAAAAAGAATTGCTCGCCCATTGTTTTCCGGGCATATTTAGGCTGGCCCACGTACCCCGTAATATTCACCAGGCTGGTTTCTTCCTCAACGGGTACCAGACTATGGTTAATGCTTTTTCCGAAAACATCCACAATCCGGCGTCGGAAATTGCTTTTTCCCAATTCGTAAAGTGCTGAATTATTGTGAAAAAACGAAAACCGGATACCGGGATTTGGGAGGGCAACCCGTTGAATTTCGTTAATAATATGCTTAAGTTCTGTTGTATTTGCTTTCAGAAATTTGCGCCGGGCGGGAACATTGTAAAACAGGTTTTTTACGGTTATGGTTGTTCCGTTTGAACAGGCCACCGCCTCCTGGGTTTTCACTTCCGAACCGATGATGTGAATCAGGGTGCCCACTTCGTCTTCCATGCGTTTGGTGCGCAGCTCCACATCGGCAATAGCAGCAATGGAAGCCAGCGCCTCGCCACGAAAACCCATAGTCCGGATACAAAACAGGTCGTTGGCTGAATTGATTTTTGAGGTGGCGTGGCGTTCAAAAGCCATTCGCGCATCGGTAGGCGACATGCCGCAGCCATTGTCGGTTATTTGAATGAGGGTTTTCCCCGCATCTTTTATGTGGATAATAATTTCATCCGCTCCGGCATCCAGCGCATTTTCCACCAGCTCCTTCACAACAGAAGCGGGTCGCTGTATCACTTCACCGGCAGCAATCTGGTTGGCTACCGAGTCGGGTAGTAATTGAATAATATCGCTCACTAAAATGTAAAATCTGAATAAAAAAACAGGTAAAAAATAAGTGCAAGAATCATGATAAGGATGATAAGCCGGGTGTTGGATGCTCTGCGGGCTTTTTCGGATGTGCGGGAAAAGCCTTCCTGTGCGCGCCTGAACTGCCCTTTTACATTGGGTCTGTATGGCCTGCCGTCGATTTTTTTTTCATCAACAATACCCAGTTCCTCTTTAATCCGGCGTTCCCTTTCATCCCGATCATCCTTGTCGGGGTCCCAGTACCTCGGTGTAATGTGAAACCTTTTGGTCGGTGGCGTATGAAAAAATCTTCCAATCATATTCGTCTCTAATTTTTACAAAGATAAAGTTTATTCAGAATCAATAAACTATATTGCCTCAATGGTTGACGGTGGTTTTGATGTGATGTTATAGGTTACGCTCACTACGCCGGGCACATTTTGCGCTATTTCACTGCCCAATTGCTCCAGGATTTCAAATGGCAGCCGTGTTGGCGTTGCATGCCGGGCATCGGTGCTGTCCCAGCATCGAATTTCAATCTGCAACCCAAAATCACGTTTTCCGTCGCGCATTCCGGTTACCCGGTCTTCATGCAAAATGGCGAGATACTGAAATGCTCCTGAATTCTTCAGCAGTCGCTCCACAATAACGGTCGCTTTTCTTACGGTTTCAACCTTTTCAGGTGTTACCTCCCCAATGATGCGGGCAGCGAATGCAGGGCCCGGAAATGGAATACGGTCAAATAACGCCACAGGAAGTCCAAGAGCTTTGCCTGTTTTTCGGACTCCTTCTTTCCGAAGTTGCACCAAAGGTTCAATTATTTTGTACCCAAATGTGGCCAGCGGATCAATCCCAAGCTGCTCAAACACGTTGTGCTGCCGTTTTATGCCTGCAACCGTTTCATCAATATCGGTAAGTATTGTTCCCTGCAGCAGGTATTTTGCGCCGCTTTCCTTCACGATACGGCCAAAAACTTTGCGGTAAAAGGTCTGTGTTATGGCCTCCCGTTTTTCTTCGGGGTTCGTAATTCCGCTCAGGGCATCAAAAAACTCTTTCCGGGCATCAATCACTTCCACCGTTACGCCAAGTTTTTTAAAAAAGCCCACAACCTGTTCCGCTTCACCTTGGCGCATCAGGCCGTTTTCAACAAAAACTGTCCTGAGCTGTTTCCCCAAAGCCTTATGCCCCAGCATGGTAACCACAGAAGAATCAACTCCTCCCGATAGAGCATTGATGGCCATTCCGTTGCCTACAATACTTTTTATTTCATCCACCTTTTCGGCAATAAAAAGGTCAGTGTTCAGTTCCTTTAACGTAATTTCCTTAGTCATATACCTTGTCTCCTATTTTTTGATTTGTTTTAGCTGCTGATATTCAAATCCTTTAAAATTGTCGTCAGTTGTTCATCGCTGAGCAAAACCGGATTCCCTTTCATGCTGCTGGCTTTTTTGGCTTTTTCAACCAGAACCGGAAAATCGGCAACTGAAAGTCCGAATGCGGAAAGATGGGGTATTTTCAGAATATCCACCATATTTTTTGCCCACTGAATGCCATCAGTTGCTTTTGCTTCAGGATTACCGGTTAAAATTCGGGCCACCTCGTTATATTTTTCAAGCCATTGATTTTGGTTTTGTTCTTCCAAAGCCTTTATGTTGACTTCCATTACAGGCGGCAGTAACGCAGCACACACCGCACCGTGCGGAACCGGAAACATTCCTCCCATAGGCCCGGCAAAACCATGCACGGCGCCCAGTTTTACATTGGCCAGCGCCATTCCGCCAAGCATGGCCGCAAATGCCATGTCTTCGCGGGCTTTCAGGTCGCGGCCATTGTCATAAGCCTTTTTTAACGAAGCAGAAATCCGGTGCATTCCCTCGCGGCAAAGCATATCAATAAACGGATTGGCCTGGTTGGAAACAAACGTTTCGAGCAGGTGGGTGAGGGCGTCCATTCCGGTAGTGGCCGTAATTTCAGGTGGCATGGAAAGGGTGAGTTCCGGGTCAACCACAGCCACATCGGGGAACATGAGCGGACTGCGCAAACTTACTTTTACATGGTGTTCGGGCGAATGAATTACTGAATTTTTGGTTACCTCGGCACCGGTGCCGGCGGTAGTTGGAATGGCAATAAACGGCAGCGGTTTTTCTTCCGGCTTTTTGCCTTTTCCAATCACTTCCAGGTAATCCGGCAGCTCGCCTTTGTTGGGAACCAGAGCGGCAATGGCTTTGGCGCTGTCGATAACGCTTCCGCCACCGAAACCCACAATTGCGTCGCAATCTTTTTCGCGTGCCAGTTTCACCCCGCTGGAAATCATTCCCGTGTCAGGTTCTTTTTCAACCTGAAAATGAAATACACTGAAACCTTCTGTTTCCAGGTTTTCGGTTAAAAACTTTGCACGCCCGGGGTTTTTTCCGGTAACCAAAAGAATAGTATTCCCCATTCCCTGAAGCAATAGCGGAACTTTGGAAACCGTTCCGTTCCCGAAAACAATCTGCGTTGCCGTGGCATATTCAAAACTTATTCCCATCCCTCATCTACCGGAAATACATTAAAATACTTTACGGAAGTGCGCGGTTCAGCCATCATGTGGGCTACTTCGTCGCGCCAGCGCTGGTAATGGTCGGTTTCTTTATGCCGGGCCGGATCTTCATACGTGCGGTAAACTTCAACCAAAACAAAACGGCTTGGATCGTCCTGTTGCTGAATTATATCGAATCGTGTTATTCCCGGCTCTGTCAAACTCTGGCGTGCGTTTTCAACGGTGGCCTGCTTAAAATCCTCAACATATTCTCTCTCTACATGAACAAAAACGTGTACAATATACATAGCCTGTTATTTTCGTCAAAATTACAAAAATGCACGTTAAAACAGGAATTAAGCCCAGTTGTTTGAAATTTAAATCTCTTTTTTGAAATGATGCGAAGACCAGCGTTAATACATCCAACCCGAAAATTGTGCTACTTTTGCAGCAAATTTTTCGCATGAAGCAGGTTTTGATACTATTTTTTTTACTGACATTTTCGGTTTCGGCAATGGCACAAAACGAAGTTGGCCCCGAAGGGCACAAACTGATTTGGTTTGCGCTTGTTTTGGTTGTTGCAGGAATTGTTGCCTTTTTTTGGGCAAATTCAGGAAAAAGCAAACCCGGCTTCAAAATTCCCTTTTTTAACAAACCAAAAGTAAATGTGGAGCTGACAAAAGACCGGATGTATTACCCCGACTATCTTGAACTTACCGTAACCAACACCGGAAAAACCGATGTGGATATTGGTACGCCATTGCTGGTTTTCAGCGGAATGTGGTACTGCCGGAAATTTAAACTGAAAGGCACCAATAACAATCACTATTACCCGTTATTCCTGATGCAGGGCCAGAATCACAGACTGAATATCGATTTAAACCGGTTTTACGGATTCGACAGAACCCTGAAAAAACTGCCCCGTGTAAAAGTGGTGGTTTCGGAAGTGAACGGAAAAAAGCTGGGCAGCCGGAAAGTGCTTCTTCGCAAAACGTTATTTAATGTATAATGAGAGACTGGAAATTTAACCATATTGATTTTTCAACTTACCCCTGTTACGCCGGAGATGATTTGGGCGTTTTCTGGACACCGGAAAAAACGATAGTGAAAATATGGGCTCCAACTGCAAAAATGGTGGAGTTCAGGCTTTACAAAGACGGAAAAACCGGCGAGGCTTTTCATAAAACACAGCTTCAGACCAGTGGCGACGGTACCTGGGCAACGATTCTTTCGGGTGATTACGAAGGTAAATTTTACACATTCCGAATTGATGACGGTGAATGGCTGGAGGAAACGCCTGATATTTATGTCCGGTGTGTAGGTGTAAATGGTTTGCGGGGAATGATTTTTAATCCGGCAAAAACCGACCCCGAAGGCTGGGAAAACGATAAAAGGCCTGAACTAAAGCACTTTACCGATGCCGTGATTTACGAAACCCATGTACGCGATTTTTCCATTTCCGAATCGTCAGGGATTGAACACAAAGGGAAATTTTTAGGTTTTACAGAAGAAAATACGCAGTCGCCGGAAGGCATGACCACCGGCCTGTCGCATCTTAAAGACCTTGGAATTACCCATATACACCTGCTTCCGGTGAATGACTTTTTTACGGTGGATGAGGAAAAGCCGCTGGAAAAATACAACTGGGGGTACGACCCACTGCATTACAACGCACTGGAAGGTTCCTATGCCACCAATCCGCATAACGGAACCATCAGAATAAAAGAGTTTAAAAGGCTGGTGCAGGCGCTGCATGCTGCCGGAATTGGCGTGGTGCTCGACGTGGTTTACAACCATACCTATTTTGCCAAAGAATCGGTTTTTAATCAAATGGTTCCGGGTTATTTTTACCGGCAAAAACCCGATGGTT
Source organism: Mariniphaga sp. (assembly GCA_041686935.1). GTDB lineage: Bacteria > Bacteroidota > Bacteroidia > Bacteroidales > Prolixibacteraceae > Mariniphaga. The sequence continues at coordinate 13,570 of JAWLCW010000002.1, forward strand.
CGTTTGCCAATGCCTCGGGTTGCGGAAACGAGCTTGCAACCGAAAGGACCATGGTGCGGAAATACATCATCGACTCGCTCAAATACTGGGCCGAAGAGTTTCACATCGATGGGTTCCGGTTCGACCTGATGGGCATTTACGACCTGGAAACCATGAAGGCCATCCGCAAAGAGTTGCCGGAATTGTTGCTTTACGGCGAAGGCTGGACCGCCGATCAAAGTCCTATGCCCGAGGATCAGCGGGCGGTGAAACGAAATCTTCACCAGTTGCCAGGCATAGCCGCGTTTAACGACGATTTCCGCGATGCGCTGAAGGGAAACCACAGCAGCAAAAAAACCAAAGGTTTTGTGAGCGGTCTCGATCTCCGGGAGGAAGCAGTGAAGTTTGGAGCAGTAGCGGCTGTAAATCATCCTGAAATTGTGTATGATTATGTGGAAACCTCCAAACAACCCTGGGCAACACAACCCGATCAATGTGTGAATTACGCCTCGTGCCACGACAATTACACGCTTTGGGATAAGTTGAATTCAAGTTGTCCGAAAGCCACTGACGAGGAAATGCGGAAAATGGTAAAACTGGCCGGTGCGCTGGTGCTTACTTCGCAGGGCATTCCGTTTTTGCACTCGGGCGTGGAATTTTGCCGGACTAAAGACGGAAATCCCAATTCCTACAAATCGCCCGATTCGGTCAATCAAATCGACTGGAGTCGCAAAAAAGAGTACCACGATGTTTTTGAATACTACCAAAACCTGATTCAGTTGCGCAAAAACCATCCGGCATTCCGGTTGACCGATGCCAGACGAATACAAAAAAACATTCATTTTTGTACCGAGTATAAAATTGGTACGGTGAGTTATTGCATCGAAGGCGATGCAGTTGGCGATTCCTGGAAAAATATCGTCATGCTGTTTAACGGGAGCCAAAAGGATGTTTTGCACCCGCTGCCCGAAGGCCATTTCAGAATTGTGGTTAAAGGAGATGAATTTTTGTTGGAAAACCAGGGCGAAGTGGTTTCAAACGAGGTGAATCTTGGAGCTGTTTCAATGATGATTCTGGTTAAAACAGAAGATTAAATAAAGCATTAAAAGAAATTCATCTTTTTGAAAACCCGCCGGTAGTGGTAGCCATAAATGGTGTAGGTGATGGCCAGCGGAAAAACTTTCGGTTTACGGAACAAACTCCAGAAGAAAAGTTTCCAGTAATGCTTCCGCGAACTGTCGAACACCCCGATGATAAACATGGATTTAATCACTGCCAAAAATTTATTGAACGTGATTTTGGTTTTGTTTTTCACCTGCGGCTGAAAATCTTTCAGAAAGTGTTTAACCCGCTGATAAAAAGGCTCTCCGTCGTAAATTCCGCGGATAACTTCGCCATAGCCGGCAACCAGTTTTTCAATGCCCATTTTAGGAATGAAGTTGGCAGTGGCATCGGTGTTGTCGCCGCTCATTTTGCTTAAAATCCTGCCTTCTTTTTGTAAACGCTGATAAAGCCTCGATTTGGTCGGGGCATTCAGCAGTCCAATCATGGCAGAAACAATTCCGGTATTTTGAATGAAATCAATTTGTTGCTGAAAAATATTAGGTGAATCGTTATCGAATCCAACGATAAAACCGCCCAAAACTTCCATGCCGTTTTTCTGAATGGTTTTTACACTGTCTGCCAGGCTCCGGTTCCGGTTTTGAACCTTGTTGCATTCCACCAGGCTCGATTCCTGCGGCGTTTCAATTCCCACAAAAACGGAAGAGAAACCGGCTTTTGTCATCAGTTCCATCAACTCCGGGTCGTCGGAAAGGTTTACCGAAGCTTCGGTGGTAAAAGAAAACGGATTTCCATGAAGTTGTCTCCAATTTATCAGAGCTGGTAAAAGGTCTTTTTTCAGTTCCTGTTTTTTGCCGATAAAATTGTCGTCCACAAAAAAGATGTCGCCGCGCCAGCCTTGCTGATAAAGTAGCTCAAGTTCTGTTAATACCTGAGTGGTTGTTTTTGTGCGCATTTTATGCCCCAGCATGGCTGTAATATCGCAAAATTCGCAATTGAACGGACACCCGCGGGAATACTGAATGCTTTTGGATGAGTAATCGGCAAACCGGATGAGAGAGTAATCGGGTGGCGGAGACTGGGTAATGTCGGCAAACTCATTCGTTTGATAAATTCTTTTGGGAATACCTTTTTGTAAATCTGCCAGAAACAGGGGAAGGGTAATCTCCGCCTCGTTTAACACCAGGTGGTCCACTGATTCAAATTTTTCAGAATCTTCAGTGAACAACGGTCCGCCTGCTACAATTTTTTTCCCAAGCGACTTGCAGCGACTGATAACATCAAAGGTCGATTTAATCTGGGCCGACATGGCGCCCACAAAAATATAATCGGCCCAAAGAATGTCCTTCGTTTTCAACGTTTTCACATTCAGGTCGATGAGTTTTTTCTCCCAATCGCCGGGAAGTAAAGATGCAATCGTTAACAAGCCAAGCGGTGGGTTGGCTGCTTTTTTCGACACAAATTTCAGGGCATATTTAAAACTCCAGAAAGTGTCGGGATACTCCGGATAAACAAGCAGGATTTTCATCTCATTGTAATTTTTTATTTATTCGAAGTTATTACGCTTTCAGGTAACAGTAAAATTTAAGTGACTGGTGGATGAAAAGTATGATTATTAATGTTTTTTGGGGTTGAATGCGACTGGAAAGGGACGAATGGCATCCGTCACTGCGGCTTTTCGAGCGCTTCTCTCACTTTTAGCACATACTGTCGCGACACATTTACAGCCCGCGAATAATCGAGCAAATCAAGTTTCAGGCCCTCGGCGGTTTTGTTTACTTTCTGAATGCAGTTGATGTTAACAACCGATGAGCGATGGCACCGGATGAGGAACGGGTATTGTGACAAAAGTTGTTCTGCATAAGCCAGTGTATTCCGAATCATTCTCCGGCTCACTTTTTCATTTTGTTTGTAAATAATTTCGATGTAATTGCCTGCCGATTTAATGAGAATAATTTGTTCCGGGAAAAGAAAAAACCGCTCCGACTGGTTTTCCGATTCAAATTCAATTCCGTTTAATGCGTCAACATCAGGTTCATTTATGTCGGAATTTTTGTTTTGCGCCATAAATGACTGAAGCTTGTTTTTCAGGAATTTGTATTCGTTGACAATGACCAGCACAGCAACCGAAGCCGCAGAAATTAAAACAATGTTCACTGCAATATGAAAGTTTATCCCGATTTTTCCCACGTAACGTGCGTAAAACGAAAAGGCCACCGAATTAAAAACCAGAAAAATCAGATGTAGAAAAACTTCCTTTTTTACTGTCCATTTTTCAGGTTGAAACCAACCGGGTAAAACAGATGGAATAACAATCCGGCAAACAGCCAGCAGCAAAAAGTGAATGACCCCGAAACCGGCAAGGATTAAAAGTTTTCTGTTGAATTCATCAACCGGAGGATCGAGGGGTTGAAAAAACAAAAGGAATATAAACAGGCCCAGTGAAATGCCGGCAGCCGACTGAAGATTCAGTTTCAAATCGTCGGTAAAAGGGTACGGTTTATTTTTAATGCCAGGCATTTATATTCTATTCATTTATTAAAATACCGCCAGCAGCAAATCAATATCTTTTGAAGGCAGATTAAACAACCGCCCGATTTCGTGATTGGTTAAAATACCGTGATAAATGTAAACTCCTTTTCGGAAACCGCGTGAGTTTTTAATATAATTGTCCACTCCGCCGCTGTCGCCAATGGAAAGCAAAATCGGTATCAGGATGTTGCTCAGCGAAATGGAAGCTGTTCGGGCCACAATAGCCGGTGAATTGGGCACACAATAGTGCACTATGCCATGTTTTACGTAGGTCGGATTATTCAGGTCGGTACATCGTGTGGTTTCGAAACACCCTCCCTGGCTTGCGTTCAAATCGATAATTACCGAACCTTCTTTCATCTGTTTCACCAGATCTTCAGAAACTTTGAATTTCGGAGTAGTGTTAAACTGCATGGCGCCAATAACTGCATCGGCCGAAATGAGCGCTTTTCGCAGCACTTTCGGGTAAAAAACCGAAGTGAAAATGCGCTGGCCCAGCCGTTCTTCCAGTTTACTGAGGTCGTACACCGAAGTGTCGAAAACTTTCACCAGAATGCCGAGACTGAGTGCACCCCGGGCAGCATACTCCGCAGCAGTGCTGGTTCCGATAATAACCAGTTCGGCGGGTGTGATACCTGTAACTTCCCCAAAAAGCACACCCTTCCCGTTCCGCGTGTTGCTCAGGTATTCGCTGGCCAGTGTAATCGATGTAGCTCCGGCTATCTGACTCATCTGGTGCACGAAAGGTGCAAATCCATGTTCGTTTTCAATGTTTTCGTAAGCGATGGTGGTTACCCGCTTTTGCATCAGTTTTTGAATGGACTCGCTGCAATGGGCCTGAATCTGCATGTTCGACAAAATGGCCTGGTTTCCGCGCAACTGGTCAATTTCTTCGTCGTTGAATGGTGCAACACGCAAAACGATGTCGCACTGGAAAATCTCTTCTTTTTTTTCCACAATCTGAGCGCCTGCCGCCCGGTAATCCTTGTCGGAATAACTGGCCATTTTACCGGCATTTTTTTCCAAAAGAATTTCGTGTCCGTAAGAGGTGAGCAGATCAACTGCCTGCGGGGTCAGGGGTACCCTGAATTCCACCTGCTCAAGGTCTGATGGAATTCCAATTTTCATTTTTTGCCCTTTGTTTTGAATCTCAAGCATCTCCTCCTGCGGCATCAGCATGGTTTTCGATACCGACATGTTCTCTTTTGTTCCTTCACGGGTTGTCATGCGCAATCAGTTTAAGCGATTAAATGGTTCAGCAAGTTACGTTCTTATGTGTAATTTTCAAAATTTTGCCGAAATATGCCGGTCTTCGTTTTCCTGCACCTCAATTTTTACTTCCACAACATTTTGGGGGAGCAGCGCTTCAATTTTCTCCGGCCATTCAATCAGACAGTAATTTCCGCTGTAAAAATAATCTTCGTAGCCCAGGTCAAACGCTTCCTCCAGGTCTTTAATGCGGTAAAAATCAAAATGAAAAATGGAATCTCCGGCTTCGGTTTTGTATTCATTAATAATGGCGAAAGTGGGGCTGGTTACATTGTCGGGCGTTCCCAACTCCTTGCAAACAGCCTGAATAAAAGTAGTTTTTCCGGCGCCCATTTTCCCGTAAAAAGCAAAAACCCGCTGATCGGGAAACCTGGCGATGAGCTTTTTTGCCGCTTTTCCCAAAGCTTTTATTGTTGTGATATTTTCTGAATACATGTTACTTTTTCTTGAAACAGTTTTGGATATTATATCCGGCGAATTCTGATGTTCAATTCGTTTTGCAATATTACAAAATGAATAGTATTATCCGGGGCTGACAATAAAAAATACGACATAAATCAGGGATTTGAGTTGTAATTAAAACTTTCGTTTCGGTAAAAAGTATTAATTTTGACCAAAACTTAAAAATTGAAGCAATGAAAATACCAGCAGAATTGAAATACACCGAAGACCATGAATGGGTTCGTGTTGAGGGCGATACAGCCACAGTTGGAATTACCGATTTTGCCCAGGGAGAATTGGGCGATGTGGTTTTCGTTGAGATTGAAACTGAAGGCGAAGAACTGGACAAAGGGGAAACCTTTGGAACGGTTGAAGCTGTAAAAACGGTTTCCGATTTATTTATGCCCGTGGGCGGCGAGGTTACCGAAGTGAACGAAGCGCTTGCCGACGAACCGGAACTCGTTAATAAAGATCCCTATGGCAAAGGCTGGATGATAAAAATTAAAATGAGTAATACTTCTGAGTTAGACGATCTGATGTCGGCTGATGATTACAAAAAAATGGTTGAGGCTTAAAAGAAATTAAAACAATAATCGATATTTAAAGAATAAAAACCAGGATTGAAATTCAACCCTGGTTTATTATTTTTCTGACTATAGTTGGTATCTCCTCAGAAAAGCCAATTGGATTATCCGCATTTTGATGAACCACACGACAGGCAGGTGAGACAACCTTCCTGGTAAACCACTTCGTCTGACCCACATTCTTCGCACAGTGCATCCTCGGCCAGGGTTCCGTCGGGAATGTATTTTTTCAGTGCCCTTGCCACACCGGCTTTCCACGAGTTTATGGTTTCGTTGTCGAGTTGCAGACTGGTAACCAGTTCCACCACTTTATGAATAGGCATTCCGTGCCGCAAAGTTCCGGAAATGAGTTTCGCATAATTCCAGAATACAGGATTAAATTTATAGGAAAGTCCTTCGATGGTGGTTTTGTAGCCACGCTTGTTCACATACTGGAAATCGTAACGGGAGTTTCCGTCGCTGTCGTAACTTTTAAGAATATAACCAACGGTAACGGAACGCGGCAATAAAATACCATCTTCGTCGTCCAGTAAACCGGTGAAAATTTCGTAAGGTTTGTTGTCCATCAACCCGATAAAAGCAATCCATTTTTCCTTGTTATTCTGGAATCTGACCACATCGGCTTCAAGTATTTCCGGCCGTTTGGTCGGGAACCCGGTTTTTTTCTTTTCGGTTCCGTTGTTGTTAATGAGAACTCCTGAACGTGATCCGTCGCGATAAACAGTAACGCCTTTACAACCGCTTTTCCAGGCTTCAAAGTAAAGCTGGCCAACCAGCTCTTCCGTTGCATTCGACGGCAGGTTAATGGTAACACTGATGGAATGATCCACCCATTTCTGAATCCGGCCCTGCATCCGCACTTTCGACAACCAGTCCACATCGTTTGAAGTAGCTTTGTAGTATGGCGATTCTTTTACGATTTCATCGAGTTCTTCCTGGGTATATTCCCGGTTGGTGTCGTGTCCGTTGGCTTCCATCCATGTTTTAAATTTGTGGTGGAATACAATGAATTCTTCCCAGTGGTCGCCAACTTCGTCCACAAAATCAACACGAACATCTTTGTCGTTTGGATTGACTTTGCGGCGCCGTTTGTAAACCGGAAGGAATACCGGCTCAATTCCCGAGGTTGTCTGGGTCATCAAACTGGTGGTGCCGGTTGGCGCTATGGTAAGCAGCGCAATGTTGCGGCGACCATATTTTGTCATCTCTTCATACAGGGAAGAATCGGCATTTTTTAACCGGTTGATGAACGGATTGTCTTTTTCCCTTTCGGTATCGTAAATGGAGAACGGACCGCGTTCTTTTGCCAGAAAAACGGATGAGCGGTACGATTCCATCGCTACGGTTTTGTGGATTTCCTCCGAAAAATCGGTGGCAATATCGCTGCCGTATTCCAGACCGAGTGCCGCCAGCATATCGCCTTCGGCAGTAATTCCAATTCCGGTGCGTCTGCCTTCTTTTGCTTTTCTTTTAATATTTTCCCACAGTTTTTTCTCCACTGCTTTTATCTCTTCTTCTTCCGGGTCGGCATTCACTTTGTCGAGGATGGCATCTATTTTTTCCAGTTCCAGATCGATAATGTCGTCCATAATGCGCTGGGCATAATGAATGTGCTCTTTAAACAGCCCGAAGTTGAATTTTGCCTGCTTCGTAAATGGGTTTTCAACATACGAATAGAGGTTGATGGCCAGCAGCCGGCAACTGTCGTAAGGACAAAGCGGAATTTCGCCGCACGGGTTGGTGGACACGGTACGGTAACCCAAATCGGCATAGCAGTCGGGTACCGATTCTTTAATAATGGTATCCCAGAAAAGTATTCCTGGTTCGGCCGATTGCCAGGCATTTTTAACAATCTTTTCCCAGAGTTTTCCGGCATCAATTTCTTTTTTGTAAACAGGTTTTTTGGAATGAATTGGGTAAGATTGTTCATAATTTACACCTGCCTCAACGGCTTTCATAAATTCGTCTTCAATTTTAACCGATACATTGGCCCCGGTTACTTTTCCCTGTTCCAGTTTGGCATCGATGAAACTTTCCGAATCGGGATGTTTAATGGAAACCGAAAGCATAAGCGCACCGCGGCGGCCGTCCTGTGCCACTTCGCGGGTTGAGTTGGAGTAACGTTCCATAAAAGGCACAATGCCGGTAGAGGTAAGCGCCGAATTTTTTACCGGAGAGCCTTTGGGTCTGATGTGCGACAAGTCGTGCCCCACACCTCCGCGGCGTTTCATGAGTTGAACCTGCTCCTGGTCAATTTTCATTATTCCGCCGTAAGAGTCGGAATTACCGTCGTTGCCAACAACGAAACAGTTCGAAAGCGAGGCAATCTGGTAATCGTTGCCAATGCCTGTCATGGGTCCTCCCTGCGGTACAATGTACCTGAATTCTTTCAGAACATTAAAAATCTCATCTTCTGTAAGCGGGTTAGGGTACCGCTTTTCAATTCGTGCAATTTCTTTGGCCAGCCTGCGGTGCATGTCATCGGGGGTGCGTTCGAAAATATTCCCGAAAGAATCTTTCAGGGCATATTTGTTTACCCAAACCCGTGCTGCCAAATCGTCTCCCTTGAAATAGACCAGGGAGGCTTTTACCGCTTCTTCCTGCGAATAAATTTTTTTCCCGGTCGCGGTTGATTTTACTGATACTTCTTCAAATGCCATAGTGTCCAGTTAATATTTAATGTATTTTAATTTATTTTTAAAATGAGTAAATTTTGTTCTGAAATTGTGCTACGCAAGATAGGACAGAAAGCAAAATTTTGGAATACTTTTAAGGATAAAATAACGAAAAGTTATCAACTTTAAACTGTTATTGACTTGATAGTAAATATTTTAACCTGTTACTTTCTGAAAAAAGTTCACCAAAAACAACAACTTTGTTTGTTTTTAACGGATATTTTTTTATCGAATTTTCGTTTGAAAAAAACCAAATTTTCAGGAAGGGGATTAATAACAAAATGCGTGCAAAAAGGAGTCAATTGTTAAAAACTTTTTTTATGATAAAATTGGTTGATCCTACGTTTTTTTCTACATAATTTTTGCAAACCGCTGATGCTTCTGCCAGTTTGGAGTTATCTGCCAAAAAATCATTCAGGGTGGATTCAAACTGCTGAATATTCTGAACAGGAAATGACCCGCCCAAATTTTTCAGGTCAACCGCTTCCTTAAATTTTTCGTAATTGGGGCCAAAAATTACCGGAAGCCCGAATGTGGCGGCTTCCAGGATGTTGTGAATTCCCACGCCAAATCCTCCGCCAATGTATGCCAGGTTTCCGTACCGGTAAAGTGACGACAACAACCCAATGGAATCAATTATCAACACCTGAAAGCGGACAACTTCATTTTCTTCTGCTTTACTGAACCTGATGTGTGAGGTTTTCAACAATTGCTCCAGCCTGTTCATATTTGCCTGTGTAACTTCGTGTGGTGCAAACACCACCTTCAGATTGGGGTGGTTGTTAATAAACGCTGCAAGCAACTCCTCATCGGGCTTCCAGGTACTTCCGGCAACCAGCAGCGGCTGACTGTCCTTAAACTTTTCAACAAATGGAATTTCTTTTGCACTTTTGGCAATGGTTGCAACCCGGTCGAAACGGGTGTCTCCTGAAACGGTGAAATTATTCAGTCCGATTGATTGCAGCAATTGGGCCGATTTTTCGTTTTGCACAAAAAAGTATTCAACTTTATAGAGCATGTTCCGGTACCATTTGCCCAGCATATTGTTTTTGAAAAAGTGCTGATTTTCCCTGAAAATGGCTGAAACGATGTAGAGCGGAATGTTTCTTTTTTTCAGTTCACCGATGTAAAAATGCCAGTATTCGTATTTAATAAAGAACGCTTTTTCGGGCTGAACCAGTTGAAGAAACTTTTTTGCATTTCTGGGTGTGTCAACCGGGAGGTACATCACAATGTTGGCGAGCTCGTAATTTTTTCTGATTTCGTAACCCGATGGTGAAAAAAAGGTGAGCAGAATGCGGTATTCGGGAAATTGTTTTCTGATTTTTTCAATCAGCGGCCGACCCTGCTCAAACTCGCCCAGCGATGCACAATGCACCCAAATGTAGCGTGCGTTTGTTTCAATTTTTTCCGCCAGTTTTTTCTGCCAGTTTTTCCGGCCGTTTACAAATTGCCTGGCTTTTGCATTAAAAAAAGATGCAACTTTTACTGAAATTACGTAAATAAATATACCGGTTTGATATAGGAAATTCATAGTTCTAAAATCTAAAAAACCGTTGATTTTTCATGTATTCGTAAATGGTAAGGTTCATTAACAACAGCAGGAAAAAATAAAAGAAGTCTTCTGCCGGAATGGTGAAGATTCTTATTCCCAGGTTGTGTGCGTCGTTGTATTCCACTACCGGCAAAGCAGTTAAAAATCCATTTACAATAAGGAACGGAACCAGTGAAATAATCCACGTAAGGTAGAATTTGGTATAGTGTTTTTTAAACCGGTTGCGAAAAATGGTGTAGCCAAAATAAATGGTAAGCAGGAAAAAGTTGAAAAACGTATAAAGTTTCTGCCGAAAAAAGTAAGCAATCAGGGCAAACGCCACCAAAAACACCAGGCTGACAGCCAAAAACAGGTTAGGCTTTTCAAACTGCGGAAGTTTTATTACCAGTATTTCGTATATAAAAACACAACAGTAAGGAATCACCAAAAAGAAAAGCCATTCTTCCAGCGGTAAATTCAGGATGTAAATCCCCAGAAGATATTCGGGATTAAAACTCCAGATTCCAATTTCTTCAAAACGGATGTCCCATAAAATAAAAATGGCGCCTGAAAACAAAACGGCGGGCAACAAATATTTTAGTTTGGTGTAAAAGCGTACCTGTTTTTCGAAACTAAATGCCAGCGGAACGGCCAGCGAACCCAGCATCAGCATAAGGTATGTGAAGTTTTTAAATTCCATAAACGGCAATTTTGGGCAAAGGTAAAACTTTAAAATTTCTGGTGTTTTAAAATTTGCTAAATTTGGGGAAAGATGTAAATTATGGATACATTGGAATTAAAAAGGAGTTTTCATCACCTTATCGACAGTATTGAAAATGATGATTTACTGCTTGACTTTTATGAGTTGTTAAAAAACCGAACTTCTGCAAGGGAAGGGCAATTGTGGGGAAATTTGTCGAAAACTGAAAAGGATGAGCTTCTTACTTCGCTCGAAGAAAGCAAAAGTTCTTATAATTTGATAAGCCATTCTGAAATGAAAAAAAAGCATAAAAAATTCAAATCACAATCGTAGTCACACTTTTTCCGGCAATTTTCAGCGATTCGTTCCTGTCGAATACACCCCTGAATTTCAGGTCATTTTCTTCCGAAGTTTCGTACACTTTGACTTTCGAACTGTAATCCCCGTCAAGGTTAATTTTTAGCTCCTGCGCAAATTCGTGTTTGTTTAAAACGACTATCACCAATTGTCCGTTTTCGTTTTTATATGATGAAGTTGTCAGCGCTGGATTTTCGCCCGCGAAAGTCAATATTGGTGTTGCTCCGGGCCGGATAAACCTTGAAAAATTACCCAGCGCCCATAACAGTTTCGATTCATAAATGTTTCCTCCGGTTTCACTTTTATCTATGTAAACCAGCCCGTCTTTGTAATCGTACGGACTAACAGCGAGCCACCAGTGCCAGGCGCTCGCACCGGCAATCATCAAATCGGCATGAATGACATTAGCTACAAACAGGGCGGTTTCCATGCCTAAATCCCGGCCATTTCCCCTGAATCCGTCGTTATCGCCCAAAATGCAAAACTCGGTCATCCAGAATTCCAGGTCCGGATCCACCCGGAAGATTTCCTCTTTCAGGTGGTTCCTCACTTCTTTAAGCACCTGATCGTTGGTGGTGGTAAAATAGCTGTGGCCGGCAATTTTATGTGCCATATTGGGAGCATCTCCCACATAATTTACGGAAGAAGGTGAAAAGAATTCCCTGATTTGATTTCCCCGTTCGGCATCGTTGGCAGCTTCGTATAGATGATTGAGTTGCCCGGCCTCTGTTATTTCAACCTGCGTGGGAAGACCGACGTTTTTTAAATCGTTTCCCAAAATCCGGCACAATTGTGCAATTTCTGCATTTTTCCAGGGTGAACCTTCCTGGCCGCCTTTCCAGTCCCATTGCGGCTCGTTTACCGGCGAAAGGTAATCGAAAAGTACCCCTTCTTTTTGCTGAATATTTTGGGTAACTTCCACCAAATAATTACTGAATTTGGGCAGGTTTTCCGGCGTTAAGTTCATTGAATTTCCGCCATTGGAATGGGCTTTGCCATTTTTGGTGAGGGCAACCGGCGGGCTGTTCACAAACCCGATAAATGTTTCCACCCCACGTTTTTTGGCAGCCTGCAAAAACCAGCGTTGGCCAGCTTGTTTGTCCCAGTTGTAACTGCCGTTTTCCTGAAAAAAACTTTCAGCCCTGCGCCACGGGTCGTCAATTCCCGATTCGTTTCCCTGTCTCGCACTTCCGGCGCCAATATTAAACCTCCAGCAACTCAGTCCAATACCTTTGGGCGAACCGGTTTCATCCGTTTCAAGGCTGAACAGCAGGTCTGCAATCCGGTTTTTCTGTTCATCGGGCCAGTTTCCAACAAACTGGCAGCTCCAGGCATCAGATGCTCCAAAATTGTGAATTTCCTGATAGGTAGTTTCCGGAAGCAAGGTAATTTCCACCGGATTTTCCTGCTGATTGCAGTCCTTATTTTCAGCGCATGAACTCAGCAAAACGGCAATAAGCAAGTTTACAAAAAGCATTTTTGTCATCTTTAATAATGGATAGAAGGAATTCGTTCGATGACTTCACGAAATGGAGGAAGTTCGCCGCTGGCCACTTCATATATTTTTGAATGGCTTTTAATGGCTGCTTCTGTTAGTTCCTTGTATGGCCGGTTGCAAATATCCATAAATCCGATGTTGTAGTTTTCACCGTCGAACCGGCCGAAAACGGGTTGGTCGAGCCACTGGAAGTAGTGAATGCCAATCAGTTCCGGGCGGGCCAAACCTTGTTCCAGGTAGTAACGGTAGGCTTTTCCACGCTCTTCCTGGGTTAGGGCGCCCTGAATTCCGGTGGCCGGCAATCCGCGGTCGGTGGCGCCAAAATGAAACTCGCCAATCATCACCGGTTTGCCGCTGATGCGCGCAATTTCGGCAGTTTCGGGCGGTGCCGGGTTGCCATATCCGTTAATGGAAAACACATCGAACCGGTCGCCGGCTTTGTACAACAGGTCGGAGCTTATCCAGGCATAACGCATACCCAGGTTCAGGTGGTCAGGGTCCACTTTTTCCACTTCGTCGCACGGGACACCCACATATTGTTTTACCAGAATTTCAGAAAACTGCCAGAAATCTGCTTTTGCTTTTTCCGAAGGATATTCATCAAAAGTCTGGCGTGTCAGCGCTTCAAAACTTTCCAGTTCAAGGTTCCATTTCTGGTTAAATTCACCAATGTTGGGATATTGCGTGGAAAGCCAGCGGGCAAAAGTATGTTTCGATTCCGAAAGCTGCGTTGTTGCAAACATTTCAAAGGCAATGTCGTGGGCGCCAAAAGCCCAGTGAGGTTCGTTGCGCAAAAAATATCCGATGAGGTACGGATCGCCTTTGAAATCTTCCAACTGGCTGCCAAACCGTTTGGCGTTTTCAAGGTATTCGGCGGCAAACACATCGGGGAAATCGCGAAACAGTTTCACTTCGGTTGAAGGGAATCCGCTGAGTGGCAAAACATAAGGAATTTGTGCTTTCCGGGCGTATTCGATGTCCGACCAGTTGGCAATGGTATTCAGCCTGAATTCGCGAATCTGTCCTGAGGTGATGGTTTCCCATTTTTCACGCCAGCTTTCGCCGAAAACCCGCATCAGGTTGGTTTTGTAATAGTCCAGCAACACCATTTCGCCGCGTCCTGAAAAAGCGTCTTTAAAAACCGGGTCGTTTTTGTCGGGAATCCATTCCAGCAAATCTTCCTGGCCCGAAATCACGCCTGTGGCATTGTCGCGGATGCAGTCAACGCCCACCGAAACAAAGGCGTATCCTTCCGGATCCACCAGCCACCAGCGGTTACCGTCGTGGTGGGTGCGGAAAAAACCGGTGGCTTCAAACTGCTTGTTTTTCCATCCGCCATATTTGCTCCATTTTTCGGGTAATGCAGCCGAGGCAGCATTTTCCAGTTGCGACTCCAGCAGGGTTTTTAAATCTTCTTCGCCGGTTGTTTTTCCCGGCCACTCTTTGGCTGTCCATTGTCCGAACTGGTCCACCACAGGACTTTCAGGTGCAGGAAACGGTTCGGGCAACTCTTTGGTGAGGTAAACAGCAGCCACTTCAAATTCAGGCAAAAAATAAGGTTCATGAAATGGCGCAAAACGGATGGCCACTTTGGAAATGTCTTCGGGTTTCAAACGGCTGCCCAGCACGGTTCCCTTTAACTGGCGGGGAAAGCGGGGCATAAAAATTTCCTGTCCGTCGAGATGTTCCAGCGGGAAAATCATTTTGGTTTTCAGGTGGGGCAGCACGCCAATTTTGGCTGCCATGCGCGGCGTTTCTTTGGCATTACCAGCCAAATCGCCACTTTGGGCCACAATGTTTCCTGCCCTGATTTCATTCCTGAAAAATTCTACATTTAGTACCGCGCTGAAATCATTTGGGTGCCAAATTTCGCAAACCAGGTATTTGGGCTCGGCCCATAATTCTGCGTTTGCACCTTCCCAAATCACCAGGCTTTGGTTTTCAGCAGTGGGTTTAATTTGTAAAACCTGCTGTTCAAAACCGTGACCGTTTTGAAAGGTGCTGATTTCCGGATTTTTCACCTGAATACTTTTCAGGCTGAATTCTTCTGAAGAAGGGGAAGAACAGGACAAAAGAAAGGCAACTGCAAAAATGGAAAAGATGGTTTTCATCGATTATGGTTTTGAATTCGGTTTAAAGATAACTGAAAAATACAAAACCAAACTGACGGGGAAAAGGATTCTCTTCTGGTTTGCCCTCTTTTCCAGGCGATGATTCCATTAATCCGGTTTATACCCTGCTACAAAAATTGGTATTTCACCAGATTCGCTTGCCAGTGTTTTCATATATGTTTCAGCAACTTTGGTGGCAGATGGCCAGGGTTCTGTTTCCATTCCCATCGCCTTTGCCGTTTCCCTTACAAGCGGAGGATGAATGATTGCCACTCTTTTCCCGTCCTGCAATTCAAGGGCAGCAGCCCGCACAAAACCTTCCAGACCTGCATTTACCATGGCAATATTTGATGTTTGCGGCCAGGGTTTATGGGCAAAAATACCTCCTGTAAGAATAATAATTCCACCGGGATTTAGTTTCTTCAATCCTTTTCGAACCAGGTTGACTTGTCCCATTAGTTTGCTTTTGAGACCGAGTTCAATTTGTTCGTCCGACATTTCATGCAACGGTCCAAAACTTGCATTTCCGGCAGCAGAAATAATCGCATCCACCATTGGGATTTTTTCTAAAAACTCTTCAATGGATTGCGGGTCATCCATATTTACCTGGTATTCTCCACTTCGCGATGCTGCGATTACCGTGTTTCCCGCTTCTTTGCTTAACCGTGTAATTTCCTTGCCAATTGTGCCTGTAGCACCAATAATTACTATGTTCATAATTGTGATTTTAAAGTTTTATATGCATATCATAATTTGCAGCCTCATGAATAACCTTCTGTATAATGGCTTCATCTGCAGATTTGTTCATGGCTTCCGGCTCTGATGCCGAAACCCCCATATCTTCAAAAAAGGATAAAAATCCTTTGGGACTGTGAATATTTACCCATTTACAGGTTGAGGAACCGGCATTTTTAAAGGTGTGCAATACATTGGGTGGAAGGTCAATCGATTCATTCTTTTTTACACGTTTGACTTTCCCATCTGTTACAAATTCCATTTCTCCTTCCAATACCAAAAACAGTTCATTATATTTTGTATGAAAGTGGGGTGGCGGCCCCGGAACATTCGGAGGAGTTTCTCCAATCACCATATCATAATTTCCTGAAATTTTTTGAGGACTTATATGGTGCCCAAGTACCCATAATTTTTTGTCGTTTTTCATTGTTTATATTTTTTATAAGACAATCGTCTCACAAATATATGTTCCAATTTTGAAAAGTCCAAATTTTATGAGAAATTTGTCTTATGAAAAAAAATAAAATTGATTCCGGCAGGATAAATCAAAAGCTTCAAACGCGTTCCGAAATTATAAACGCGGCCAAACGTTTGATGAAAAAAGAAGAGAAAATAACGCTGGAAGATGTAGCCAAAGAAACGCATTTTTCCAGGGCCACCATTTACAGGTATTTTTCCAGTATTGAAATGCTGTTGACAGAAGCCTCGCTGGATTTTTTTCATAAAACCCCCGGCGAACTCTTTGAAAACGTCAAAATAATGACGTTGCCCGACAGAATTTTGTATCTGCAAAAGTACTATACACAGCTCGCTTGCGAAAATGAAGTAGCTTTCAGAAGATATCTTGGCGCTGTATTAACAGAATCTGTCGCTTCAAAAGAAAAGCTCAGGGGTGCAAGAAGGACAATATCCTACCGATTGGCACTTGAACCTTTCAAAAATAAATTGAGCGAAGAGGATATGAATAACCTGATAAATATTGCGTCTGTGCTCAGCGGTATTGACTCGTTAATTGTTTGCAAAGACGTTTGTGATTTAACAGGCGAAGAAGCTGAATCCACTTTAAAATGGGGTATGGAGATGATCCTCAGAGGGTTTAAATTCGAATGAGGAAATAGTAAACCAGGTGCGGGAATATTCCGGGTTGTTTTTTATGTAGATGAAATTGTGATTCATCTGGATTGTTGTTCAGTTCCGTCGCAAATTAAGTGGAATACAAACACCACTGGCCAAAGTATACCTGCAAGGAAAACTGGCAAGTATGGCCGAAAGGGACGAAGACCGCATGGCACATCGTATCGACTGCACCGATGCGTTTGATACGCTGTTTATGGGCTGAACTTTTACGGGCATGAAGGCAGCGTAAGAAGTACGGGGATGGGAAGAGTAAATACTAAATTTTTTGAAGAAACTCTATACCTTGTTTAGTAAGAAAATAAAGTCTTCCATGTTGGTCTGAAAGATTCATTTCAATCAATCCATTTAAAATTAATTCACCTGTAAATTCATGAATATCAAACTGTTTATCAATTTCATTTTTATAAGAAGTAATTAAATACTCGTCTTCTTCCTCCGCGGATAAAGCAAATTGATATGCATGTTCTTGGATGATGTACTGTCCGCACCCACTCGCAAATTGATTTTTTAATGAAACAAAAAGTTTTAACAATGTAAATTCATAACTATAAAATTTGTAAACAACTGTACTTAAATGTTTTTGAATCTTTTCAAAATCTAAACTCGAATTTTGTTTTAACATTAAGAACTTGTTTTCTAATTCAAGATATCTAAAGTCATTTTCTTTTTGTAATTTTTTAAGTCTTTTATTCATAAATTCATTCCAAGTTTTGGAAAGTAGTTTTCCAAAAGGAATAATATAATCAGATGAATTAAATTTCGGAATACTTAGTGCTTTTAGGTCAAGACTTAATTTTTCTCTTGTTAAATCTTCATCAACATATAATAATAGAAAACTACTATTTAATTCCATCTCTTGAACGAATGCAGCATCTAATTCTTTTTGAACCCAAACTGATTCAATTGAATTATTTGTTAAGTAAACAAAAAATAAATCACAATTTGTAATGCCTTCATCAAAAATTTTTTTTCTCAATGATTCACCTGGTGGTATTTCCCATTCGTCATACCATACATCAATTCCACAACTTCTTAAATCATTTGCAATTTTTTCAATAAAGTCTTTGTCTTTTTTATTGTGTGATAAAAATACTTTTGGTTTCATTGTTAATATGAGTTAAGTGATTTTTACCTTCAAAATTAGAGAATTATCTCTTATTCAAAAGATGAAAAAGCAAAAAATCAAAAGTAAAACAATATACCTCTAATTAAGAAGGTATAAGATTTTTTAAGAAATCTTGTTGGCGTCAGTACCTATTCATATTAAAAGATGATTGGAAAGTACCTCTTTTACCAACACTTTCCCCAGAATGAAGGTAAGATAAAAGGCAATGTCTGTATCCAAGTATTGCTGTACGATTCCGAGGGGGTTCACTCGGAAATGAGGTCCGTGGGAATTCAGGTTAAATATGGGTTTAAACGCAAAAGCGCAAAAATGCAGTTTTTCAATTCTGCTGCATTTTTACGCTAATGTCATACTCAAAAAAGTTTCTACAATTCCTGTTTTGCCATTTCAGTGGGTTTTTCGCCGCTTGTTATGGCTTTCATTCTGAAACTGTACTGGTATTCTTTTTCAGTTAAACGATACTGGTCGTGGGTTCGGGCGCCCCAACTGTTGTCGCCGCCAACACCCATTTGTTTGTAATCTACATTCACCGAAGTCAGGTCGCGCGGTTTTACATCGGTGGTGTGGCGGTTTACTACCGGCGTTTTACCGGGCTGATTTTCAAAACTCCGTATAACCGATTCAAAATCTTCCTGCAGGTTGTGGTGTGCACCTACTTCCAAATGCGGCATTCCCTCAAAGAAAAGTCCGTTTCCGTTTGAGTCGGTTATGGCAAGCCAGCGCACATCGGTTTTATTGCCGTTTTCCTGCGGGCGTAAATAGGCCCAGTACTGGTCGGCTACGCTGCCTTCGTATAAGCCAACAAACGCACTGGTTTTGCGGTCCCAATAACTTTCGTGCGGTCCGCGGCCAAGCCAGGCAATCTGGTCGAACCGGCGCGGCATTATCAGGTTCATGCCCATGCGTACAATCTCGGGCAGGTCGTCTTTTGTCATTTTAAAATGGTTATCCACCACCACATCGCCCGAGCCGTAAACCGCATAAACTGAACGGTAATCAGCAATTTTTTCTCCGGCTTCGTTCACCAGGTTAAAATTGAATATCACTTCGGCCAGGTTGTTGGCTATCCGATTGATGGAAACAGCGGTCACCTGCCGGTTTTTCCCGGCCTCGCGCCAAACCCGGCTGCGTTTATGCAGGTTGTTTCCAAAGTCGTTGTCGATGGGAGCGCGCCAGAAATTAGGCACCGGACCGCTTTCCAGGAATTCGGTTTCGCCTTTTTTGTAACTTTTCATAACACCGGAAATTTTGTCGAATTCAACTGAAAAACCTTCGCCTGAAACGGTTATGGAATTATCGTTTTCATCCACTGTAATTGCGGGGAAGTTTGCCAGATTGATTTTTTTACCAGGAATAAATGCCGGCAATTTAAACTGTTCGGCAGCCATTTCGGTCCCGGGTTCAAGCAAACCATCGCGGTTTCTGAGTGCAGCTTTCAGGTTCAGGAAATATTCCACACCGGGTTCTGCATTCAACGATACATCTATTTTTGCCGGAACAACTTCCCCCGGCAGTGCTTCAATTTTGTCCAGTGTTCCCGATTTAACCACTTTTCCGTCGCCTGTAATTTCCCAGGAAAAATTAAAGTCGGAAAGGTTGCGGAAAGCATATTTATTTTTAATGTTAATAACGCCGGTTTTCAAGTCTGCCGGTTCAAATCCAATGTACTGGTAAACTTTTTTCACTTCCAGCAAATGCGGTTTTACGCCCCGATCGGGATTCACCAGCCCGTTGTTACAGAAGTTGCCATCGGAGGGCACATCTTCGGGACCAAAATCGCCGCCGTAAGCCCAGAATTCTTCGCCGTCTTCGTTGGTGGTAAGCAAACCCTGGTCAACCCAGTCCCAAATGAAACCACCCTGCAATACATCGTATTTTTCAATCACATCCCAGTAATCCTGCAGGTTTCCCACGCTGTTTCCCATGGCGTGTGCATATTCACACTGAATGAGCGGTTTGGTGGGATTGCCCTGTGCATACTTTTCCATTCCTTCGATGCGCATGTACATGGGACAGGTAATGTCGGTGTTTTCGCCGCCGTGTGCCTGTTCATACTGCACCGGACGGGTCTGATCTGCTGATTTAAGGTAGTCGTAAGTGGCCATAAAATTCACCCCGTTTCCGGCTTCGTTGCCCAGCGACCAGATGATAATGCTTGGTTGGTTTTTGTCTCGTTCATACATGTTGCGGGTACGAAACAAATGAGCTTCTTTCCACAGCGGGTCTTTGGCCAGTGATTCTTCGCCGTAACCCATCCCGTGCGACTCGATGTTGGCCTCGTCAATTACGTAAAGGCCATATTTGTTGCACAGTTCGTACCAAAGTTCGGGCTGCGGATAATGCGATGTGCGAACGGCATTCAGGTTGTGCGCTTTCATGGTGTAAATGTCTTTCAGCATGGTTTCCTTGTCCACCACATGGCCGGTAACATCGTGGTGTTCGTGCAGATTGGCCCCTTTCAGGTAAACATACCGGCCGTTTATTTGCAAAGTGGCATCTTTAATTTCCACTGTGCGGAAACCAACTTCCTGCCGAATGACTTCCACAATTCCATTTGCGTTTTTTAATGTAATGACCAGTTCATAAAGATTTGGGTATTCCGCCGACCATTTTTTTACATCCGGAAGCTGTGCCTGAAATGGAAGGTTTTGTTTGCCGTTATTCACTTTTTGCGAAAAAAATGCAATTTCGGTTCCGTTGTCGTTGAGAGCCACTTCAATTTCGGCTGAACCGGCATTTTCACCCAAATTCATCACATCCACATCCACAGAAAAAATTCCATCGGTATAGGTTTCGTCCAGGCCGGAAATTACCCTGAAATTCTGGATTTGTTGCTGACCGCGGGCAAGCAGGTACACATCGCGTGTCATTCCGCTCATGCGCCAAAAGTCCTGGTCTTCGAGGTAAGACCCGTCGCACCAGCGAAATATTTCCACTGCCAGCGTGTTTGTACCTGATTTCAGGTATTTGGTAATGTTGAATTCTGCCGGTGTTTTACTGTCTTCGCTGTACCCAACAAATTCTTCGTTTACCCAAACATTGAGCATGGAACTGGCTGCGCCAAAATGGAGAATTACTTCTTTTTCTTTCCAGTTTGAAGGAATTTCGAAGGTTCTCTTGTAAGAACCTACCGGGTTGTAATGTGCCTGAATTATTGGCGGGGTTTTCTCGTGCGGATATTTTACGTTCACATAAATGGGATAATCGTACCCTTCCCGTTCCCAGTTAGACGGGACTTTTATTTCATCCCAGTTCCGGGTGTCAAAATCATCCTTAAAAAACCAGTAAGGACGCTCCGAAGGATTTTGTGCCAGATTGAATTTCCACATTCCGTTCAACGATTGGATCATAGGTGAATTCCATTTATCCTCTGAACGGGACTGTTCCACATTTGCAAACGGGAAGAAACTTGCCCGTGGCATTTCCCGGTTGATTTCGTTTACCTGTGGATTTTCCCACGGCGGGTTTTCCTGTTCTTCCCAGGGAGTATTGGAATAGTCGGTGTATTGATTGCAGGAAGCAAACACGATGGATAAGAGAAAAAGAAAAGAATGAAGTATTTTCTGTTGGTTGACCATAGCTGGATATTTTTATTGTATAGATTTATCTGTTATTTATGACGCCAGATTTATATGTTACATCTATAAGCCTGGGTTGAATTTTATTCAAATATCAGGGTAACCTGATGCAATTTTTAAAGCTTTGGGGCCTGAAGTGTTTTTTCAAAAAGTGCCGAAACCTTTTTTTGTACCATTTCAACGTCGGGATTGAAATCAAAAATCAAATCTGGTTTCAGGTAAAACAGTTCTTTTTCAGCCTTAAACTTGTTTTCTCCGCCACCGGTTATGTTGAGCATAATCAGAGCTTTTTTATCGATGCTGTTGTTTTTTACCGCCTCAATGAGAGTAGCAGTAGCCACAGCAGATGCCGGGTGAATATCATTTCCTTCGGTTTGTTCGAACAGTTTTGCGGCGGCTCTTGCCTGTGCGTTGGTTGCAACGAGCACATCGCCTCCCGAATCGGTCAGTGCATCAAAAAGGCCGCCGGCAATAGGGTAAGGTGGTTTCCGGTTCGAAAGTACTTTGGCATCAATTTCTTCCACCTGCTTGCGGGCAAGTGTTTCATCAAACGGCAGCATGGCGCGCGATCCGGCTTTCCATGCATCAAAAATGGGCACAAACGGTGCGTTTTGCGAAACCATCAGTTTCATTTTATTCGTTCCAAACCGGCCGTCGGCAATAAAGCGCAGATTGGCCTCCCAGGCTGCAATGGCCCCGGTTCCGCTGCCCACAGCCTGAAAATAATATTCCGGAATTTGACCGATGGTGGTTACTGCTGAAAATACAGTGGTGGCCATCCCGTCGCGCCGGGCCACGTTTTTCGCCCCCCCCTCGGCAATAAATCCTTCCATGCCGGCCACGATATTCGATAAATGTATGGCATCGAAATAATCGCTGCCTGAGCGGCTGCAAATCAGTTTCACGCAATCGTTCAACGGCTCGTCAAACCAAAGTGCATTGATGTTGTCTTCGGGAACACAAATGAGTAACTGAATATTATTTTCTGAACACACTTTGGCAAAAGAACGTGAGGTATTTCCGGCGGAGGCAACTACCAGTATTTTGTCCATTTCGGGGGTCATTCGTCCGCAAACCGAATAGGCTTCGGTTTCCTTAAAGCTGCAGGTGGTCATGTTGGCGCCTTTTTCCGGCCAGTAGCCGCTAAAGGTTATCCACAGATTTTTTAATCCAAGTTCTTTGGCCAGTCCTTCGCTTTTGAAAGTTACCGGAGCCGATGAACCTTTCAGAGTTCTGCCGATAGGCAGCCAGTCGGCAAATTTGTACAAGCCCCACGAATTGTCTTTTACATCGAGTTGCTGTTTTTCATAAATAGCCCGAATAAGTGTCGGTTCGGTTTCAATCGGTGCATCCAGCGTCCAGCCGTTGTCGTCGAAAACTTTTCCGGTTTTTACCGATTGCAGGCGGTAGCTGGTTTTTGTAAACATGTTGTCCATTCTTGTTCTTTTCGATAAAATCACAAAAGTAGCATTTTTAACTTTTATGTGACAAAAAAGGAAAGTGCTAAAAAACTCCCCTTTTATTGATTTTAGAATTTTTCTGAGCAGGGGATTATTCTATTTTTTGCGTATTATTGATGCTAAATTTCTAATAGTAAAATATGAAAACAAATCCAGGTCAATTTTTACTCATTTCCATGTTCCTTTTGATAACAATCCCATTTCAACAGGTTTATGCACAAACAGGGTACACCACAAAAGTTGCGGAAAAAGAAGGTGATGTGGTCAGGGAAAGGGTGGTAGAGGAGTTACTTGCCGGTAAGGAAGAAGAACGTAAATTAATTGAACAGGCAATACCGGCTAAGGCTGCAATACAACCTAAGAAAACCAGGCGCTTGCTGGTTTTTGATTTAAATGTGAATTACGGAGGGCATCCATCGATCCCACATTCGAATTATGCATTTGCACGCATGGGAGAAAAGACCGGAGCATATGAAACGGTAATCAGCAACGATACCAACATGTTTCGCCGGGAGACCCTGCAAACATTTGACGCGGTATTTTTTAATAACACTGTGGGAAACCTGTTCAAAGATAAGGAGCTTCGGCAGAACCTGCTCGATTTTGTGTATGCCGGTGGCGGATTACTTGGACTGCACGGGGCTTCGGTGGCTTTCGCCTACTGGCCCGGTGCACATGAGGATTGGCCTGAGTTTGGTTTGATGTTGGGAGCAAGGGGTGCAAATCATCGTGAAAACAAGGAACATGTGTTTGTAAAACTGGATGATCCATCACATCCGGTAAACCGCGTATTTAAGGGAAAGGACTATGATTACAAGGACGAATTTTTTCGTTACACCGATCCGTATTCCAGAGACAGGGTGCGCGTTTTGCAGAGTATTGACACCGTTAAGACCGACATGCAGCAGGGACGTGCATTTGGAAATGTTATTCGGGAAGACGGGGATTATGCTGTAGCCTGGGTCCGGCAATACGGACGCGGTCGTGTTTTCTATACTACCATCGGGCATCACCCGTCTGTCTTCTGGGACCCTCTGATGCTTCAGTTTTATCTCGATGGAATTCAGTTTGCGCTTGGCGATACCGAAGCTTCGGCCATTCCCGACAGCAGGCTTACTCCTGCAATCAGGGCGCAGGAGAACCTCGGTTGGAAATTTGGTATTGAGGCATACACTTTTAAAAACAATACATTTTTTGAAACGGTTGAGAAAACCAGAGAGCTTGGTCTTCAATATGTGGGTGGGCTAAATGTGCAGCCGGTTAGCGCTGACATTCCCAAAAATTTTGATTATCACCTTTCTGATGAAGAACTCATAAAAATAAGAAATAAGCTCATTTCAGAAGGTTTGTCAATGCTTACCTACTACATTTTTGATATTCCGGGTGATGAAGATACGGTGAAGAAGATATTTGAATTTGGTCGTAAAATGGGAATAGAAACTTTTATCTCTGAACCAAAGATTGAAGATTTGGACCTGATTGAAAGGTATTGCGAAATGTACAACATTAAACTGGCCATACACAATCATGGAAAAAGATTATCCCCGGTATATATGTATCCTGAAAAAATTATTGAACTCACCAAAGACCGCAGCCCGCTGATTGGTGCTGCCTGCGATTTCGGGCACTGGGCCAAGGAAGGGATCAATCCTCTTGAAGCAATAAAAACCCTGGGCCACCGGGTAATTACCATGCAGGTTCACGACCAAAGCGCAATCAATTCTGAGGGACATGATGTCCCCTGGGGCACCGGTGTAATAAAGCTTGATGCCATTTTTGAACACCTGAAAAAAGAAAACATCAAACCGGTGATGTTTGGTCTGGAATATTCCTGGAACTGGGATCATTCGCTTCCGGAGATTAAAGAATCCATTGATTATTTTAACAGGAAATCCATTGAACTTGCCAAATAAGTATTTAAAGGTTTGATTTTGAATGCAGAAAAAACAGACCTGATCGTTTGACTAAAAATAAAACAATATGACAACAAATTTTAACAGGAGGCAATTTGTAAAGAGCAGTATTGCCGGTGCCATCGGACTTATCAGTTTACCTTCCGTAGTGCCAGCAAGTGTTATTCCGGGTAATAACCGGATTATGCCCAGCGACAGGATCAATTTGGGGTTTATTGGTGTTGGTAGTATGGGTTCCGGTCATTTAAAGTCGTTTCTTGGATACGACGATGTTCGCGTTGTGGCAGTTTGCGATGTTAAAAAAATTCAGCGCGACGAGGCGAAAGTGAATGTTGACAGCCGTTATGGGAACGATGAATGTACGACCTACAACGATTACCGCGAACTGCTTGCCCGGAAAGATGTGGATGCCATCGTAATGGCCACGCCGGACCATTGGCATGCCCTGGTTGGGTTAGAGGCTGCCAGACAGGGAAAGGCGATGTACTTTGAAAAACCTCTTGCCCTCACAGTGGAGGAGTGCCAGATATTAAAAAAGGCAGTTGAAAGATACAACATCTGTTTTCAGCTCGGGACCCAGCAACGATCGGATACCCGGTTCCGGTTAATTACCGAAATGGTCAGAAATGGCAGACTGGGTGAAATGAAACGGATCGTAATCGGTTCAGCCAGTTTTACTCCGACTCCGGCCCCGGCTGA
Source organism: Mariniphaga sp. (assembly GCA_041686935.1). GTDB lineage: Bacteria > Bacteroidota > Bacteroidia > Bacteroidales > Prolixibacteraceae > Mariniphaga. Next base: position 38,960 of record JAWLCW010000002.1, read on the forward strand.
AGAACCGGTACCGGAAGGGTTTGATTACAACATGTGGCTTGGACCCGCTCCTCTCGCTCCTTATTCTGAACTGCGCTGCACCAGGCAATTCACCCTGATCGACGATTATTCGCTCGGATGCATCAGCGGAGCATGGGGAATACACCATGTTGACATAGCTCAGTGGGCACTCGATGCCGACAACTCAGGCCCGATCGACGTGGAAGGTACCGGAACAATTCCGGCAGGATTGTTCGATACGTACCATACTTTCGAAGTTGAGCATACTTATGCCAATGGTGTAAAATTGTTGCATCTCGATCATGGAACGGCAAGAAGAAAAATTCCGCAGTTTAATGTCCCAACTTCAATGGGTGTATTGTTTGAAGGAACTGAAGGCTGGCTTTATGTCGCCAGAGGTTTTATGGATACCTATCCAAAATCACTTATGAATACCGAAATCGGACCGAATGAAATAAAATTACCCTTCAGCAACGACCACCGGCGTAATTTTCTGGATGGTATCCGCACCGGTTCAAAACCTGTCAGCACCATTGAGTCGGCAGTGAAATCGGAGATAGTTTGCCAACAGGCTTACATAGCCATGAAACTTGGACAGAAATTGTACTGGGACAATGAAAACGAAAAATTTATTAACAATGATGCCGCCAATAAAATGCTTTCCAGACCAATGAGAAGTCCATGGCATTTATGATAACGGATCATAAAAATATCAAACAATGTATCAGTTCATATTAAAAAACAAACGATTACTTATCAGTTTATTCCTCGTACTTATTTTCTCTGTGGCTGGACAGGCCAATCAGAATGAAAATATACCTCAACGAACTGCTGAAATGCTGAGAACGTTGGAAAGCATTGAACGTGTTGATTTTCAGAGCGATGAATCAGGATCACTTATTCAGGAGATTTTTTCAAATAAAAAATATCAGAAACAAGCCGGACCGATGTTAAACGAATTCTTTTTATCAGAAAAGAATTTTGCAGGTAAACGTTATTTTATGAATGAACTGAAAAAAGCCGGTACACCTGCTGCAATGAATTACCTTGCTGAATTGCTGACAATCGATCCGTCTGCCGAATTGGCTCTGATGACTTTGCAGGGAATTCCCGGAGAATCTGTAAACAAGTTACTCAGGAACTCCTTTTCGAAGGCATCTCCGAAGATAAAACCCGGAATTATCAGTGCTCTGGGATTGCGAAAGGACGAAAGTTCTGTTTCATTCATTTCCAAATTCATAGGCGATGAAGATCCGGTTATTTCAGGAGCGGCTGTCTCTGCATTGGGAAAGATTGGTACTTCAAAGGCTTCCGATGTGTTGACAAAAGCTTTAAAATCAGCCGGGTTAAAAGATCAATTTCCATTGATGGAGGCGCTGCTGGAGAATGCGGAACAACTGGTTTCAGATAATCAGTCAGGCCGTGCCAATGAATTATATTATACGGTACTTGCTGTAAATCCGCCTGAAATGATTGCTCTTGCTGCCATTAAGGGGAAAATGAATACCACCTCAGGAAATGCGGTTGACATTCTCAAAGAGGAACTGATAAGTGCCCCGGACGAATTCAAACCACGACTGGTTGATCTGGTAAGAACTCTTCCCGAATCTTATCTTTCCGGCCAGGAATTTTTGCAGCTTCCCGGTATTCCTGATAACGAAAAAGCACGAATGATGGTAGTTTTATCGGATAGAAATGACAAAAGCATATTTAATGAAGTCTTGCAGTTTCTGGATCATGAAGAACCTTTATACAGGGAATCAGCCATTTCCTCTCTGTCAAAAATTGCAGGAGTTGAAAATATTCCGTTACTGGCAGAACTGGCATCGGTCAGAAGTGGAAAGGAACAGGAGCTTGCAAGAGAGGGAATTTACCGGTTACCGGGACAGGACATCGATTCATTTATTCTTCAAAAAGCTGCAGGTTCTGAAAATGAATCTCTATTGGTTGAATACATTAAAGCAATTGGGGAAAGAGATATTTCTTCTGCCGGGCAGGTTCTGGTTCGTACTGCCAACAATGAGAATCAGGATGTAAGATTGGAATCATACCGAACGCTGGCGAAGGTGGGCACTTCTGATCATCTTGGTGAAATGATAAATTTGCTTTTGAAAACAGGGAACAGCAGGGAACGACAGGAACTGGAAAGAGCTGTTGTTTTGGTTTCAACAAAGGAAGGACCGGAGAAACCAATTACCAATGAAATAGTTACCTGGTTAAATAAAACTCCTGAAACGGATAAGAAGGCCATTTTGATCTCTGTTTTGGGCAGTTTGAAAAATCCGGACGATCTGAATGTTTTGCAGACGTATCTCGGTTCTGAAGATACTGATTTGCAGCTCAGCGCCATCAGAGCCCTGTTGGAATGGCCGAATGCAGGCCCTGCGGCTGAATTAAAAGAAATTATTGGCAAATCAGATGATCTTCGCATTAAAACGCTGGCATTGAGAGGTTTCACCCGAATTATTTCGAATGACGAAAGTTTTTCTGATGAGAAAAAAGCACAGGAATTGTCATTCGCCATGATACACGCACCAAATGTGAATGAAAAAAAGCTTGTGATTTCAGCTTTTGGGAAAATTCATTCAAACGAATCGCTCCGGTTGCTGGCTGATCAGATGGCAGATGACGAAAATCCCCGTGCTGAACTGGAAGCGGCTATCCTCAATATGACGCCTGAGCTTATAAAGCAAGACAGGGAACATACAATTGAGCAGTTGAAACGCGTTATGGAATATTCAGACAATGACGAGATCCGGAAATGGACGGAATGATTTATGATTTTTAGACATATTGCAATACTTTTATAAAGACAAAAACCTTAATTTTTATGTATAAATTGAAGTTTTATATTTTTCCAATATTGTTATTTTTCAGCATTCCTTTATTTGCTCAAATGGAACCACTGAAAATTAGCCTTCCACAGCCCATGTTTGTTGGAACCCCGTCAAATTTTAATGTCGAAAATCTTGAAGAACCATTGGGAAGAGAACGCCCGTCTTTCCTGGCTCCTGCCGGTACTGAAAATGTAGCTCTGAACAAACCGGTTTACAGTTCGTATGAACCACGAAAAGGGGAATTGTGGAGAATTACTGATGGTTATAACGAAGCTACCAGTTATTCATTCGTTGAACTGAGTCCAGGCCATCAATATATTACCATCGATCTCGAAGATCTATATACCATCTATGCCGTGACCATATGGCATTTCCATATGTCGGCAAGGGTCTATCATTCAATTGTTGTGCAGGTTTCCGACGATCCTGACTTTATTATGGATGTACAAACCATATTCAACAACGATTCTCACAATACACTGGGTCTGGGTGTGGGAGAAGATATGAACTATGTGGAAACACACGAAGGAAAACTTATTGATGCTAAAGGAATTACAGGTAAGTATGTAAGATTACATAGCAACGGAAACACAGATAATGAATTTAACCACTATATTGAAGTTGAAGTATATGGAAAAGCTGTAAACTGAGCCCGGTTATGAAAAACAGAGTAATCGTAACAATTGTTGTCATTTTGGCCATACTGATACGGTTTATCTCCCTTGCTGACCGTCCGATGCACAACGATGAAGCAGTTAATGCTTTCAAACTGGCTGATTTGCTTGAAAATGGAACTTTCTTTTATGATAAAAATGAATATCATGGTCCCACGTTGTATTATCTAAGCATAATTCCTGCCTGGCTAAAAACTCAAAACGATCTGGTATCACTGGATGAAAAAACACTCAGGATTGTTCCTGCCCTGGCAGGGGTGATGTTGATACTGCTGCTGGGACTTCTTATAAAGTACACCGGATGGCCAATTGTACTTGTGTCCTCCCTCCTGATGGCCCTGTCTCCTGCACTGTTTTTTTACAGCCGTTATTATATTCACGAAATGCTTTTGATTCTTTTCAATGCGGGACTTATCATAACACTTTTCAGATATTCCCGCTCAGGCAAACCGGGTTGGATAGTTTTGGCAGGGATCTTTGCCGGCCTGATGTTTTCAACAAAAGAAACATGGATTATTTTGGTTGGCAGTCAATTAGTTGCGTTTCTTATTGTAAACTACCGCTATGTACAATCTATTTCTTTAATAAAAAAGAGATGGAATTCCATTGGATTTACCAATTTGTCTCTGTTTATAATTCCTGCAGCCGCAGTCGCAGTTTTATTATTTTCCTCTTTTTTTCAAAATCCCCGGGGGATTGCCGATTCTGTAATAACCTACAGTAATTATTTCAACAGAGCATCCGGAGAGGCAGTTCATGTGCATCCCTGGTATTACTATTTCGATGCTGTATTTTTTGATTCCTGTGATACCTTGTTTTTTAGAGGCGATATATGGCTTTTTGCAGCCGGTTTTTTGGGGATGATCCTTGTGTTTTTTCAACCACCGGCACAAATCAGAAACAGGCCTGTTGTTCTGTTTGTTGCCATCACAGCCCTTGTAATGGCTGTAGTATTTTCAGCTATTCCATATAAAACTCCATGGAATATTCTGGCTTTTTACACTCCTGTTGTTTTTATGGCTGCCTGGTTTTTTTGCACGTTGTTCGAAAAAATAAGAACCAAATGGATGAGAACATTATACGTGGTGATATCAGGGATGATTGCAATTCATTTAGGCTGGCAGGTTTATACCGACAATTTTAAATTTTACGACCAGCCATGCAATCCTTATGTTTATTCACATCCCGATGGTAATGTTTTACAAATTCTTCAGGAAGTTGAAAGAATTGCAGGCTCGGCTCCCGAAGGAAAGAATATTTTAATTGAGGTTATTGTGTCTGATAACGGTTACTGGCCGTTGCCCTGGTATTTCAGAACTTTTTCGAACACAGGCTGGTGGAACGAGGTGGATATGAATGTGCCCGCAGCTCCCCTGATAATTTGTGACCGGGCAAACAGCAATCAACTCACCAAAAAGTTATTCGAAATTCCTGAGCCGGGCAAACGTTTTTTGTATATTCCTGTTAAAGAGGAAATATCCTTGAGGCCGGGAACCAATGTTTCAATATACTTAAGAAAGGATTATTGGGACAGGTACATAAAAGCTCAACCTCTATGAACTCATTATTCTTTTTATTTTTCGCAATTCCGGCCATATCTTGTAAGCCATTTTAAAAGGATTCAGCCGACTGTCGGCATCCGGTGTCCAGTGAATCGGAAATTCGATAATTGAGTAACCATTTTTATTAGCTCTCAGGATAACTTCAACATCAAATAAAAACCCATCAGTAATCAGTTCAGAATAGAGGGTTTTTGCAACTTCCCCCCGGTAAACTTTTAATCCGCACTGGGAATCGGTTATATGATTAGGCAGGTGTGCATACCGGCGAATGAATTCACGAAACGACCAGGATATGATTCTTCGGTTTAAATTACGGGACTGCATAACCATACTTTTTCCCAAAAACCGGGAACCATGGGCGATATCGGTTTTCCCTTCTTCAATCATTCGGATTGCCGGCAGAATATCATCGTACGGAACACAATTCCCGCTGTCGATGAATAATATAATATCGCCCCGAGCTTTTAAAATTCCGCTTTTTACGGCAAAACCCTTTCCTTTATTCGGTTTGTAGCTGATGAGAAAAATGTTTTCTGTTGATTTTTTAATATACCGCCTTATCATATCCTTAGTTTGGTCAGTGCTTCCATCATCCACTACAATAATCTCACCTTCAATATCATGTTGTTTTAAAAAGGACCGGGCAGCCTCCAGATCAACAGTAATTTTCTTTGACTCATTAAAAACCGGAATAACAATTGAAACAATCATAGATAAATTGTAATATGCAATTAGACGGAATGCAAGGTATTAATTATTCTTTTAATCGCTTTCATTGTTGTCTGGGTTTTCACAAGATTAGAAAATCCCAGAATTGCTGCAGTCCGCTAAAATTATTACTTTTACCTATGTGTAAGTTTTTTTGTTGTAACTCAAAAGTAGCCAAACGAGTTTGATGTTAAAAATCTGACGTGGTTAAATATTTTTTCCGGGCAACTGTGATAGTTAATGTAAATGAATAGCCAAGAAGGATTAAATAGAATTGTAATAAGATTGATTCGGGACGATAAAAAAGCGCTCGATGAAATTTATCATATCTATTATCCTAAATTGTATGCCTTTTCGAAAAGTTTTTTGAAAGTTGATGACGATATCAATGACATTCTTCAAGAAATTTTTGTAAAGATTTGGTTAAAGCGGGGGAACATCAAAAATGTGGATACATTCAATGCCTATATTTTTACAATCACAAAAAATGCAGTTGTTTCCTATTTCAGAGAGAAAATCAAATTTCAGGAATTTGAAACCCGTGTGAAACAGCTTGTTGTAAACAAGTTCGATTCGTTTGAAGAGTCGGTGGAATATAAAGATTTGAAAGAAAAAGCAGACCGGGTTATTGAACAACTTCCGGAAAGACGAAAAGAGATTTTTAAACTTTGCCGTGAAGACGGTTTATCGTATAAAGAAATTGCCGAAAAACTGGGCATTTCAATAAAAACGGTCGAAGATCACATGTTGCACGCAAACAGATTCCTGCACAAACACTTAAAAGAAATGGACCTCATTGTTTTACTTTACTGTGCACTTTTTTTGTAAATTTTTTTCATCCGGGCAAGGGTTCGCTATTCTTTTTACGTATTATACTCATAGAATTAATTCATGCATAAACATTTTGAGAAATATATTGCCGGAGATTGTTCTGCTGAGGAATATGAAAAGGTAAAAGACTTTATTCAAAAACCGGGAAATGATATCTATTTAAATGGATTGCTGCGTAGTGAATGGAAAAAAAGCCTGCAAAGTGAATCAAAGGTTAACCCAAATATTCAGTTGCTTCATTCCATTCATCACCAGATTGCCCTAAATGAGCCGGTACAAACCCGAAAAATAAGATTTTATCAGCGATTAACTGCGGTAGCTGCAATTTTAATTATTGGCCTAATCATTTCAGGTTTATTTTTTTTCCAGACCAGAGAACTTTTTATTACAACACATAATATTTCTGTACCCTATGGCGGAAAAACACATTTCATCCTTCCTGACGGCTCCGGGGTTTGGGTCAATTCCGGTTCAACTTTTAATTACCCCAGCCGGTTTTCCAAACAACGAATTGTGGAACTTCAGGGGGAGGCCTACTTCGAAGTAACACCAAATTCTTCAGCATTTATTGTAAAAACAAGTTATGGTGAGGTTGAAGTTTTGGGCACCGAGTTCAATGTAAAAGCTTATGAGAATGAATCATTTGAAGCAACCCTTGTTGCTGGCTCAGTTATATTTACCAACAAGTATGGCAAAAAGGCCGAATTGGTGCCGGGAACTCAGGTAATATTCGATTCAGAGAAGTTTAGAAGGAGGGTTGTTGAAACCGACTTGTTTACAGCCTGGAAAGACGGGCAACTTATTTTCAGGAATACTCCTCTCGGTATGATGATTTCCCGCCTGGAGCGATGGTATAATGTTGATATTGACCTAAAGCTTCATGATGAATCTGTAAAAAACCTGAAATTTACAGCTACAATAGAATTTGAAAGTTTCAGTGAAGTACTTGAACTGATTCAGGTAACCACGCCAGTTGAATATTCCTTTGATAAGGATACCCGGGTTCTTTCCATTCGATCTCCATAAATTTTTATTAAACTAAAATGTGTAAACCAATGAAAACTAAAATGAACTTTTACGACACTTCCTAAAAAGGAAAAGGTGGAAACCGCCATTTCCACCTTTAAAATGACCAATTTCTTAATAAAAAGTATCAGTCAAACTTCAAAAACAAAATTATGAAAAAAATTAGAACCTGGCTTGGGAAAATCCCTTGTCATCAATTTATTAAAAAAATGAAAGTAACGTTATTATTGCTGTTCGTTTCGGTTGCCTCACTTTTGGCAAACGATTCTTATGCACAATCAAAAAAGCTTTCGTTGCAGCTTGCCAATGCAGAAATTGCTGAAGTATTGCAGCAGGTTGAAAATCAAAGCGAATTCCGGTTTTTTTACAACGAGAATGTAAATCTCAAAGAAAGAATATCCGTTGATCTAACGGATAAAACGGTATTCGAAGTGCTTGATAATGTATTTAATGGCACGAAAATTAACTACAAAACTGTTGGAAGGCAGATTGCCCTTTTCAACACGGGTGAATCATCCGAATTGCTGATGCTGCAGAATATCATCAGGGGGAGGATTACAATTCAGAATGGAGAGCCTCTGCCTGGAGTTTCTGTTGTGATAAAAGGAACTACAACCGGCACCATAACCGATGTGAATGGAAATTATTCGCTGAACGTGCAGCCGGATGATATTCTTGTTTTTTCGTTTATTGGAATGAGAACTCAGGAAATTTCTGTAGAAAACCGAACAACTATTAATGTTGTGTTGGAAGAAGAAACCATAGGTGTTGGGGAAGTGATTGTGATCGGGTATGGTACCCGTGAAAAGAAGGACCTTACAGGCGCTGTTTCGCAAATCAACGCTGAGGACATCGCAAAGCAGAACACCCTTTCGCCTCAGTTGGCCATGCAGGGAAAAATGGCTGGTGTGTTTATCAGCAACCCGGGTAGTAATCCCACCGCCCGGCCCGAAATCCGGATCAGGGGAGTTGGTACTCTTGGTTTTAATGATCCATTGTATGTGATTGACGGAATCCCGCTAACCGAAGGTGGCGCTTCCTCAACTGCCGCCCGCGATCAGGATCAAAGGGGAAACGTAAACGTATTTACTATGATCAACCCGAACGACATCGAATCAATTTCAGTTCTGAAAGATGCTTCAGCCACTGCCATATACGGAGTCAGGGCATCCAACGGGGTAATTCTGATTACCACAAAACGGGGAAAAGAAGGGAAAGCGCGGATCGACATGTCGGCCAGTTACGGCATTCAGAACTACTGGAAACGTTATGAAATGGCCAGTATCCAGGAATATGTTGACTGGAGTATGGAAGCAAAAAATGCCAACCCGGCTTATGTTACCGACCAGTATTATTCTCTGTTCGATTCATCGTCACCCAACTATCTGGGTAATAGTCCCGATTATACGAAAGACTGGGTGAAGGCCGCTCTTGTGGAAAATGCACCGGTACAGGATTATAATGTTTCTGTTTCTGGTGGAAACCAGACATCGACTTATGCTGCCGGGGCCGGTTATGCAAACCAGAAAAATGCTTTTCAGTATAACGAATTCGACCGCTACTCCCTGTTTTTTAACAGCGATCATCAGTTGGCAAAATGGTTGAAAATTGGCGAATCGTACAGGTTTGTATATACCAACTACGAAGAAAAACCCGGAGCCAGCATTACAACCCAGTTTCAGGTCCCGTGGCAACCCATTTACGATGAAAACGGTCCGAAGGGATATGCCCTTCCCGGACGCACGTTTAACAACAGCTTTAAATCGTATGGCTATGGTGCGGCCACGCAATCCAACTTCCTTGCACTTCAGGAATACCAGAAAACAGCTCGCGATCTTTTACGCAACATGGGAACAGTTTATGCCGAGTTGTCCCCCCTGAAAGGATTGAGGATAAAAGGAACTTTCAGTTTCGACTACTATGTTAATTACCGAGAAGTTTATCAGGAAACCGATCGCGGATTGTTTGAAGTTGCCCGCGGAACAGCTTACCCGCTGGCTACCGGCAACACCTATGGCCGCCGGATTAACGATAACATCAATATTATAAAGGAATTCTTAATTGGATATAACAACAGTTTTGGCAACAATAATGTAGATGTCATACTGAATGTCATGGATCAAAGAGTCAACTGGAATGTAACCCAAATGGGAATCAATACTGCTTCACCCATTACAAGTTGGGAACAGCGCCGTATTGAAGAAGGCTGGGACAATGCCAACAAAGGTCTTCATTATGAAAGAAGCCAGTCGGGGTTGCAAGGTTATATGGGCCGTTTCAGTTATAATTTTAACAGCAGGTATTATTTCGACGCCACAGTTCGCCACGATGGCACATCCAAATTCGGACCGGGATATAAATGGGGTACCTTTCCTTCGTTTGCTGCTGCATGGCGAATTTCTTCCGAAAAATTCATGGAAGGAGCAACCTGGCTGAATGATTTAAAAATCAGGGCTGGATGGGGCCGGTCTGGGAACCAGGAAACCCGTGACTACGCTTTCCTGTCGCTGGTCAACATGAACCCAAAAGCTGCATTCGGAACCAGCGGAACACTTGGTGTCGGAAACGGAACGATTTATCCGGCTTCTGCATTAGGAGATTTTCCCATTGAAGATATGAGCTGGGAAACTGTTTCTACCAGCAACTTCGGCTTTGATGCTATTCTGTTGGATAATAAAATGACATTTACAGCTGAATATTATAACCGGTTTACTGATGGTATTTTACAAACCATCAGTATCCCAAAAGTTATTGGGGCATTAAACAATCCGGTTGTCAACCTTGCCCAGGTCGAAAATCAGGGATTCGAGTTCCAGGCGTCCTACACCGATAAAGTTGGTGAATTGGGCTACAACATTACGGCCAACCTTACTACAGTAAAAAACGAAGTGAAAAAACTCTACAATGGGCAGCCCAGTACCAGTGGAAACCTGCGCATCGAGGAAGGGTATTCCCTGAATTACATTTACGGTTATAAAACCAACGGTTTATTCCAGACAACACAGGAGGTGGCCGATTACAAGTCGAAAATTTCTGATGCCGGAAGGGATGCACAAAAGTCTCCTGGCGATGTGATTTTTGTTGACCTGAACGGCGCTCCTAAAGCCGACGATCCGGAAGGCACTTATGTACACAAAGAACCTGACGGTAAAATTGACGCCTATGATCAGACTTTCCTTGGGAAAACAATTCCCGGATTCTATTATGGTTTTAATATCGGAGCCGATTATAAAAACTGGGACATCAATCTGAATTTCCGCGGTGTGGGTGACGTTCAGAAAATCAACACCCTCGGAAAACAAAGCATCAGCGGTTTTGGAGGTAATTTTCTTGTTGACTATACTGACCGGTGGACTTCCAGCAATACCAACACTTCCATTCCGCGAGCTGTTCAGAACGACCCTTCAGGAAATAACCGTATTTCAGATCGTCACGTCGAAAATGCCGGATTTCTCCGTTTCCAGAATTTCCAGTTGGGTTATAATTTCAGTGGTTCGTTCGTCCAAAAACTTGGATTGAAAAACCTGCGTTGCTATGCCGCTGGTTCAAACCTGTTTGTGATTACTCCCTATTCCGATTTAGACCCGGAAAATATTACCACGCCAATTACATTCAGCATAGGGGCTAACTTAAGTTTTTAACAATAAATGATAGGAATTATGAAATACGTAAAAATATCACTCTGCATTTTGATGACGTTGATCGTCACACTGTTTTCCTGCAATGAGGAAACCATTGAACTGCTGCCCATTGGGAACACCGAAAGCACCTATTTCCAAAATGAACAGCAAATGGAAGAAGCCGTATTTGGAATTTACCAGAAACTGGCATTCTTTTATGCATTCAGAGGGGGCCAAAACAACCATGTTTTGCCGGTAACATTGCTCCCCAGCGACGACTTGACCACCCTCGCCAACTATGCCCATGAAAATTTTTCTGGGTTGAACGGAAGTAATGGTCAATTGAGCCTTTATTACGATTTTGCCTATCAGTTGATTGCAAGGGCAAATACCTTGCTGGAAAAGGTGGAAGAAAACAAAGATTTCGCTTATCAGAAACAGCCTGAACTGGCCGATTATCACAAAGGCGAAGCACTATTTCTGAGAGCTTACATGTATTTTAATCTTTGGAACGTTTTTGGGTCTGCTCCTTTGGTAAATCAACGTATTGCAAAAATTGCAGACGCTTATCCTCCCAATTCAACGGGAACTCAACTTCTCGATCAGGCCATTGAAGATTTGGAACAGGCAAAATCGTTGCTGCCAGAAAGTTGGGCAGCTGCCTACAAAGGCCGTGTAACTAAAAATTCAGCACGGGGGTTAAAAGGCAAATGTTTGGTATTCAGGGGAACTGTTAATAAAACAACTGCAGATTTTTCTGCTGCAATAACTGAATTCAATTCGCTGACTGGCTTAAGTCTTACCCCTAATTATAACAACAACTTTAATGTGAATTTTGAGAACAATTCAGAATCACTTTTCGAATACCAGGCAAATACATCACCAGGCAATGTTAACCCTTTTGTGGGTGGTGCCGGCGGTAACGATGCATTCGCAGTTATTGGGGAGATTGGTTCTTACTACGGTATGTTTACACAACGGCCCACCTGGATTGGGAATTCATACTTCACAGCTACGTCATCAATCAGGGAGGCATATGAAGTTGGAGACCCACGGATACAATATACTCTTAACCCCGATCCGGCGGTATTAATTAACGTAAAAAAATACAGCAGAAATACAGCTTATGCAACCGGTGGCAATGGAGCCAATAATGAGGTAAGTGTAAACAATCCAAGAATTTTGCGTTTTGCCGATGTGCTCTTATTAAAAGCTGAATCAATTGTACGTTCGGGAGGAAACCTTTCTGAAGCCATTGCATTAATCAATCAGGTTCGTGAACGTGCGAGAAATTCGGTTGAAGAAGGCGAACCTTCGCTTATTCCGGCAAACCGTGATGTAAATGAGACAAATGCTGCTACAGTGTTGGAATGGATTTTTGAAGAACGTCGTCTCGAATTGGCATTTGAAGAAGGCCACCGATGGTGGGATTTACGCCGTCGTCATATTGCGGGCGAAATCGATCTGAAAACATGGGATTTCCAGTCTCGCGATTTGAATTTTAAATTCGAAGATCACCATGTATATTTTCCCTTGCCTGAAAAAGAAGTGGTGGAAAATCCAAATTTAAACCAGAACACCGGTTATTAATAGTTTAGTTTAGTTAGTGAAAAAGACCCTTTTCGGAGGGTCTTTTTAATTAATACAGGGTATTCAGGTTCTTATACATCATAAATAAAAGGTTTTCCTTTTCCTGAGAATTTTTGGAAAAATACAGGGAATAGATTTAAAACTGGTTTTTGGCTTTAACTATTATATTTACAAAGAAATTAAACCTTAATATTTTGTCAGACCAAATGATGAAACGCAGAATTTTTATTAAAAAAGCCGGAATTGCAGCATCTGCAATTATTTCAGTACCCACCATCATTCCCGCTGCCTGTGTGGGTAAAGGCGGACAAACAGCGCCTTCAGATAAAATTAATCTGGCTTTTATCGGCGCCGGGAATCAGGCAGGTAATGATGTCATGGATTTTCTGGCCGACGACCGGGTGGTGGTCACCCTAATTTGCGATGTGAACAAAAAAAGCGCAGGCTACTGGGACGGACGTGTGGCCGGACGTGAATACATCCGCGATGTGGTAAATGGTTACTACAGCAAAAAATACGATCGCCGTTACCGCGTCTGCACCGATGAGGAGGATTTTCGCGAAGTGATCGCCCGGAAAGACATCGATGCCGTGGAAATTGCCACTCCCGACCACTGGCACGCCATTCCGGTTTTGATGGCAGCAGCAGCCAAAAAAGACATTTACTGCCAGAAACCCCTTTCACTCACCATTGCCGAAGGCCGTGCCATGAGCGATGCCGTAAAACATCATAATATTGTTTTTCAAACAGGTAGCCAGCAGCGTTCCAATTCCAATTTCAGACGAATCTGTGAATTGGTTCGAAATGGACGGATTGGCAAGCTTAAAACGGTGATTTGCGGTCTGCCGGCAGGAACACCCGATTTTGGGCAGAAAGCTCATCTGACAGAAATAGAACCGGTTCCCGAAGGATTTAATTACGACCTCTGGCTTGGTCCGGCGCCTTTTGTCCAATACGCTCCCTGCCGCACACACGTCAATTTCCGTTGGATACTCGATTATTCCGGAGGCCAGTTGACCGACTGGGGCGGACATCACCCCGATATTGCCCACTGGGGAATGGACACCGAACTCACCGGGCCGGTGAAAATACAGAATGCAAAATCAACCTGGGCCGACCATCCGCATTACAACACGGCTACCGATTTTTATTTTGAATGTCTTTATGAAAACGGGGTGGAGATGATTGTGAAAAGCGGTGAAGATTTTGGCGTGACATTTATCGGCACAGAAGGAAAACTCTGGTCAAGCAGGGAAAAACATACAGTAGAGCCAGAGTCGCTGAAAGATGCAGTTTTTGGCCCCAATGAAATTCAGCTTTACAAAAGCGATAACCATTTTCGGAATTTTATCGACTGTGTAATTTCGCGCGAAGAACCTATTGCCCCTGTTGAAGTGGCACATCGTTCTATTACCATTGCCCATCTGGGAAATATTGCCATGATGTTGGAAAAGGATTTGGAATGGGACCCGGTTACAGAAAGGGTGACAAATGTTCCGGAAGCAAACGAAATGTTTTCGCGACCTGTGAGGGAGCCCTGGGATGCGGTTTACAGGGAGTATCAAATTAAAAATCCATGAAAAGAAGGAAATTTATACAAAATCTCGGTCTTGGCGTGGCACCGGTGGTTGCTCAGCCATTGATGAGCGCAGCCGGACCTGAACAGAATTTTCCGAAATTCAAATACCGTCAGCCGGAAACATTGCAGGAAGCTGTGACCAAAGAAAGCCAAATTATTGTGCGCCTGGAATTTCATTCGGACGACCGGTACGGGCAGCAGCTCAAACCGGAAATCAGCATCGAAAATGGAAATATTCTGCAAACCAAATCGTATTTTTTTGAACAAGGAGAAGACCATTTTACCGGAAGTATAGAAGCCCCAATCATTTCCACCGCACTTGGCGATGTGGATGTGCTGGTGCTGTGGCTCGATCGGTTTGAGGGAAAAACGGCGATTACCGTGATTGACCAGGCTGGTGTTTTTGCATTCAGCCTGTCTGAAATATTAGAAAAACAGGAGGTGAAAGGACAGATTGGCAAAGCACAGGTGAAAGCCAATTTTCTGCTCGATAAAGAAATAGGGGAACTCAATCCGGCTGATGTGGGAATAAAAATCCCTGGCGATGATTTCACATTCATCATTATGGCCGACACACAGGGCGGCGATGCTTCCAATCCCGAAGACAACCTTTGCCGCATGAAGATTCACAATGCGTTTATTGAAGAGAGCATCCGGCTGACCAACAACCTGAAAGCAAAACCGACTTTCTGCCTCATGCTTGGCGACATTGTTGACCACCAGGGCGAGGAACACCATTTTGCGCAAATGGCGCATTTTTTCGAAAGACTGAAAATGCCGGTGCTATATGAAATGGGCAATCACGAATCGCGCTACCAGACTTCTTTTGAACCGGGATACAACCTGAGCGGGTTTAATAACTATTTTGCCGCCCAAAAAGCCATTAACGGCATGGAACTACTACTTTACTCATTCAATCTCGGCAAGTGGCATTTTGTGGTATGGCCCGACCCACTCCGCCAGATGTTCTGGGAAAACCACCCCCATTATTTCGACTGGCTGGAGCGCGACCTGGAAAATCATAAAGATAGGCCAACGATTTTCCTGCAACACATTCCCATGCATCCTGTCGGCATCAATCCGCTGGTAAATTACTGCGAAACGGCTTATGTAAAAAGTCTGCTTTTCGACATTCTTACCAAACACGGGAATGTAAAAACTATATTCAGCGGACATGTGCACATTCCGGTAAAATCGTCGCTGAAAACGGCTGTTTCAGTCCGGGGTATTAACTGCATCAACCTGCCGGCTGCCGGTTATCGTCCCCGCGCATTTGGTGAAGAAGATTTTTACGGTGGTCCGGCGCAGGGAATTTGTATAGTGGATGTAAAAGGTGATAAAATATCAGCTACCTATAAAACCGTAACCCTCGAGGAATTTCCGTATCCTGAAAAACTTCCAGTCTTCGATTCGGAAAAATACCCGCTCTGGTTTGGTAACAAATGGGAACTGCCTGCCAACAGGCAATTTATAAACGGAAATTTTGCAGACGATTTATCCGGTTGGGGACGCCGGTTTGTGTATCATGAAGACGAAAACCCATCCAATATTTGTGAAGTCAGAAAACCGGACGGAGTTCCTGCTCTTTACCTGAAAACCAAAAAACGGGGCTTTCACAAACCGGGGCAGGACCGGTTGCCACAGGATATCAATCGTATTTTTCAGGCTGTTGAACTTGAACGGGGTAAAAATCCTTTTATTCAGTTTGAATATTTTCTCGACGGGAAATACTGCGATTTCAGCGGGTTTAACGGTTTGTACATCTGGGTGGAAGGATATCGAAAATCGACTCGTCTTTTGAACCTGCTCTATTTTGCAAACAAAGCCTGGGTGAACCTGGGCAGCACCTATAGCCGCTCAGACGGAGCGGGACCGTTCATTTTCAGCCTTGACAATAAAACCGATGTTTGGCATAAGGTAAGGTTGAATATTAAAAGCGATTTCGAAAACAATACCGGAGGATTTAAATTTTTTGATCCGGAATCCGACCGCCTGGTGGTAAGCGCCGGCATCTGGAACATCAACGATGGCAGGGAACAGCCTTTTGCCGCATTTCTGCGAAATTTCAGCGTTGGGTACAACCTGAGTTCTGTCAGTCAGATTGATGGTAAAAAGATAGAGTCCATGCCTGATGAACAGCGGTGGTGGCGTGGAAAACTGATGCCCTCGGGCAATGTGGCCGGCGAACACCATTACCATGTTGAAGGATGGAATGAATTGAAATACTGAAAAAAAACAACAATGAAACGAATCCTTTGGTTTCTTTTTTTTATCCCTCAATTATTGGGGGCTGTTCAACCTCAGAAATGGACCGCACACTGGATAATGCATCCGCAAGTGGAACCTCAGTCTCATGCCGCGGTTTTATTTCGCAAAAATTTTGAACTGGGGGAAAAACCGGGTCGTTTTATTATTCATATTTCGGCCGACAATCATTACCGGCTTTTTGTAAACGGGAAATATGTGTTGCGTGGTCCGGCAAGAGGAGATTTGGCTCATTGGTTCTACGAAACCGTTGATATTGCTGAGTACCTTATGCCTGGTAAAAATGTAGTTGCTGTAGAAGTGATAAACTGGGGGCCAAAACGTTCCTTTTCATTTATTTCCCAAATGACATCCTTTATCCTTCAGGGAAACTCGGAAATTGAGAATGTTGTGAACACACATGGAGGCAGTTGGAAATGTTTGCACAACCAGGCTTTTTATCCGAAAATTATTGACTGGATGTTTGACCGAAGCACCATTGATTTTGGATTGTATGTCGGAAATCCAACGGACAGCATAAACGGAAATCAATATCCCTGGGGATGGGAAACTACGGATTACAATGATTCAGCATGGTTGCCTGCCAAATGGGCCGATGTTGCAGGCAGTCGCGGCACCCAACACGCCGGCGGAATCCTCTATTCTGGTGGAAAACTTCTGGTTCCCAGACAGGTTCCGGTTTTAAAAGAAACGCCCATGAAATTTCAAACCATACGGAGAGTTGAGGGAATTGAAAAGGATGAAGGATTTATACACGGTACAAAACCGCTTGTTATTCCGCCCAATAGCAAGTCAAGTATCCTTATCGACAATGAAATACTCACTATGGGCTACCCGGAAATGCTGGTCAGTGGTGGGAGAAATGCGAAAATTCAGGCCATGTATGCCGAAAATCTGATTATAGAAAACAAGGCGCCAAAGGGAAACCGAAACGAAATTGATGGAAAATATATGGTTGGGCTGAAAGATGTGTTTATTCCGGACGGCGGGAAAAACCGGTTGTTCAAACCAAGTTATATCCGCACATTCAGATACATTCAGCTTGATATTGAAACCGAAGATGAAGCATTAACCCTTGAAAAATATTATCATGTGGAATGCCGGGCACCGCTGGATTTAAAAGCGGAATTCAGTGCAGGGAATGAGTTGACCGACTGGATTATGAATGCCGGATGGCGGTCGGTTTCGTTGTGTGCCCAGGATTATTTATTGTCGGATGCCTACTACGAGCAGATGCAATACACCGGCGATTCGCGTGTGCATAACCTGACACTTTTCACCCTTTCCGGCGATGACCGGCTTACCCGGAACGCACTGGTACAGTTCGATCAGTCACGCATCCCTGAAGGGTTGACCTTCGCCTGTTATCCCAACGCTTTTCACCTCATTATTCCTTCCTATTCTCTTATGTGGATTGACCAGGTACACGATTACATGATGTGGAAGGATGACAGGGAGTTTATTTCGCAGTTTGAACTGGGTATTCAGAATGTATTGTTTTGGTTTGAACAGAAAATGTTGCCCAACAATTTGATGGGAAAAATGGAATGGTGGGGTGCCCTGGCCTGGCCGCGACATTACAAAAACGGTGAATCGCCAACCATTTACGAGGGAAATAATACGCTCTATTCCCTGCAATATGCCTACACATCGCGCCATGCCGCCAATATTTTCGAATTTCTTGGAAAAACGGAACAGGCCGGGAATTATAGGAACCGGGCCGGTGAAATCAGCCGGGCAGTGAACCGGTTATGCAAAAATGAAGATGGGTTTTTCACCGAATCTCCGGAAAGTAAACAAATCAGCCAGATTACCAATGTGTTGGCCATTTTGGCAGAAGCTGTTACCGGTGAGGAGGCGCGGCAACTCATGAAAAAATTGCTTGAACCGAAAGACTGGTTCGGGCAGGTTGATTTGTTTCTGCATTTGTATTTTTTCGAAGCGATGAATAAAACCGGCTTGCAGGAATATTTTATTTCAGAACTTTCGGAGTGGCAACTGATGAAAG
This sequence comes from Mariniphaga sp., assembly GCA_041686935.1. Taxonomy (GTDB): domain Bacteria; phylum Bacteroidota; class Bacteroidia; order Bacteroidales; family Prolixibacteraceae; genus Mariniphaga. The sequence goes on from JAWLCW010000002.1 coordinate 57,660, forward strand.
ACCGCGGAATGACAACATTTGCCGAAGTACCACTTGAATGGGGTGAAGAAAACCAGCGCTCAGAATGTCATCCATGGAGCAGCTCACCCAACTACTATTTCTTTCGGACTGTTTGCGGAATTACACCCGTTGAAGCCGGGCACAGGAATGTTGAAATTGCGCCCAATTTCGGGGAACTCGACCGGATTCATGCAGTTTATCCGCACCATCTGGGAAACATTGAGTTTGAAATAAAGAAAAACGGGTCCAATATTGAAGGGGAAATTACTATTCCTGAAAAAATTGATGCAACACTTGTCTGGCAGGGAAAAAAATTTAACCTGAAAACCGGAATAAACAAAATTCATGAATTGTAGAGTAAATCTCATAAAAAATGAGGTAAATTCACTAAAACCGTTAAAAACAATCGCTATGAAAAATAGAATTCTCTGGCTCATCATCTTTTTTTCGGTTTTTATCAAGCTTCAGGCAAAAGAATACAATATACTTGATTTTGGAGCGATAGAAGGTCAACTTTCAACTGCAGCTATTCAAAGAGCAATTGATGAATGTTCAGAAGCAGGAGGCGGACGGGTAATTGTCCCGGCCGGAACTTTTATTACAGGCACGGTTTATCTGAAAACCAACGTCAACCTTTATCTTGAAAATGGTTCTGTTTTGAAAGGAAGCACCAACCTGAACGATTATTCCAGGCAAGGCCGTTCCCCCGGAATAATCTATTGCGAAGATGCGATAAATGTTGCTATTTCGGGAACAGGAACTATAGATGGCAGCGGCGACAGTTTTTATGATTTTTCGAAAAATCATATTTACGAGGAATTCGATAAAAGCCGCACCCGCCAAAAGGAAAACTATATGCCGGAAGGTGAGTTTTTTACCGATGGGCCTGTAAAACGAACCCGGGCTCCTGGCATGACCATTGTGTTTTTTCACTGCACCAATGTTTCAGTTACAGGCATTACCATCAAAGACACGCCCATTTGGGCAACCCGTTTTGGTTTCTGCGACGGTGTTTTGATAGACGGAATTACCATAAAAAACAATCCGCTTGTTCCCAACAGCGACGGAATTCATTGCACCATTTCGCGAAATATCCGCATTTCAAACTGTAATATTTCAGCAGGTGATGATGCTATTGTACTTACCGGTTTCCCAAAAGATGAGGAAACACCCGGGCTGAATACAACAGAACAGAAGCCATTCAAATACGGCAATAAAACTATTTATGGCGAAAACATGACGGTAACCAATTGCGTGTTGAAATCAAGCTCGGCGGGAATTCGCATTGGTTATGGGCAACACCCCATTCGTCGTTGCACCTTTTCAAACATTATAATCCACGATTCAAACCGCGGAATTGGCATTTTTGCCCACGATGCAAGTAACATTGAAGACCTGATTTTTTCCGACATCATTATTGAAACACGGCTTTATAACGAACAGTGGTGGGGCAATGGCGAACCCATTCATCTGTCATCCGTTTCCAGATTCGAAGGACACACATCCGGGCAAATTAAAAATGTGCAGTTTAATAATATCAACGCCATTGGCGAACATGGAATTCTGATTTACGGACAAAAGGAAAGCCCGATGGAAAGTATTCAGTTCAACGATGTGCAGCTTCGCATCCGTAAAGGAAAAGAAACGCTGAATTATGGCGGAAACTTCGATTTGCGCCCTGCCTCGCCAAAAGCTATGCAAATGTTTGAGCACGATATTCCGGGCATTTATGCACAAAATGTGAATGGATTAGCCATCCTTGATTTTAAATTATCCTGGGGACCTGGCCTGCCACCTTTTTTTAGTCACGGAATTGAATGTCTGAATGTGACAGACTTAATTATTAACAGCTTTATCGGTGGGGGGAATCCCAATGCTCAGGAAAGTCAGAAACTGAAATTGACCAACTCAAAAATACTCACTGAATTTAATAGATGACCTGTATTTAAAAATAAAAATAAAATGAACAGAAGAGATTGGGTGAAAAAAACAGGAATAATTTCAGCAGGCGCGATTTTATCGGCACAATTCAGTCGCGCAGCAGAAAACAGCAGCAAGCCAAAAATTCTGCTGGTTTCGGGGTGGCAAACCGTAAATATCGGCGATATTGCGCATACTCCGGGCATGATTCATTTGCTAAATACTTACCTGCCGGAAGCTAAAATAACCCTTTGGCCAAACGATATCAGTTTAACCGAAGAAGCCATGCTCAGGCGGAATTTTCCGTCGCTCGAAATTGTTTTTGGCAGGCTTAATGAAAAGGGTTTGCCCGATTCTGCCGAAATTGAAAAGGCTTTCAAAGACAATGATTTTATGTTGCATGGTTCCGGTCCGGGCATTGTTGGTCAACAGAAGCTGGAAGCCTGGCGCAAAATCACCGGAAAACCGTTTGGCGCTTTTGGAGTGACTGTGGAGAATATCGGGCCACAACTAAAAGATTTGCTAAATGATGCGTCCTTTATTTTTACCCGCGAAACCGCTTCGTTGAAAATGCTGGAGAATGCCGGGATAACAAAACCCGCAAAGGATTTTGCACCCGATGCCACCTTTTTTATGCCAATCCGGAATGACGTTTCCGCCGCTAATTTCATGAAAACCCGAAAGCTTGAAGAGCGGAAGTTTATTTGTGTGGCGCCCCGGTCACGGTTCACGCCTTATCACCGCATACATGCTTACAATAACTGGAGTTTTGAAAAAATTCAGCAGGTAATTACGGACAATGAGCGCTATGCCGAAAAGGACCACGAAAAACTCCGGCAGGTAATTGTCAGGTGGGTGTCTGAAACAGGTAACAAAGTGGTGCTTGTTCCTGAAATGCAATACCAAACCGAACTCTTTGAACCTTTGCTTTACAATCCGCTTCCCGAAAACATAAAACCTTACGTTGAAATGCACCCCTACTGGCAACCCGATGATGCTGCCTCGCTGTATTCAAAGGCGGCGGCTGTAATCAGTATGGAATGTCATTCTCCCATCATTTCGCTGGTGAACGGTACCCCGGCAATTTATGTGCGCCAACCATCAGACACGATTAAGGGACAAATGTATTACGACCTGAAACTCGGCGGCTGGATTTTTGAAATTGAACAGACCACCGGTAGCCAAATTGCCGGACGTGTTATGGAAATTGTTGAAAATTATGACCAGTCACTGGAAAAGGTCCGGATGCTTAATGAACGGGTGAAAACGATTTACGAAGGAAATATTACTGAACTTGAAAAATTTATATTACCGGGATAATCAAAAAAACCACCGGTTAATTCGCTAAAGTAACCAACTTAAATTTTGTTATTACAAATGGAAATGAGAATTACATTATTGAAATTCAGTTCAGAAAGCAATCATATAATCAGGAAATACCTTTTGGCTGCAATAATTCTGTATTTGGGATTTTTAAATTTAAACGCTCAGGATGTTTATGAAAATTACCGGGAGGTCTGGCTGAAAAAAAGCATGGAGTATTTGCCTGAATTGCAGGTAAAAACAAAGGTTCCTTTGCAGATGGTAAGGCTGATTGACGATAAGAATTCTTACCAGCATGTAAAAACGGTTAAGGTTTCCGAGCCACCTGAGTTCTACCAGTCAGGGTTAAAATCGAACCCGGATGACCTGGTTCTCGATTTTGGGGAACACGTAACCGGCCATGTTCAGTTTACAATTCAATCAAATGTCCCGGCCCATGCACCTGTTCAGTTGAAAATAAAGTTTGCGGAAGTGCCGGCGGAAATGAAGGCCTCATTCGAAAGCTACGAAGGCTCGCTTTCAAAGGCGTGGTTGCAGGAAGAAATCGTTACCCTGCACACGATGCCCGATACCGTTTTACTGCCAAACAGGTATGCTTTCCGGTTTATAAAATTTGAAATACTGGCTTCGGCAGGCGATATGGATTTTTTTGTCAGCGATGTGAAATGTTTTTCAACTACTTCGGCAGGAGCTGATTTATTTAATGAAACAACCCTCAAAGATTCAGAGTTTCAAAACATTTTGGAAATTTCGATTAAAACCCTGGAGGAGTGCATGCAAACCGTTTTTGAGGATGGCCCCAAACGCGACCGGAGGATTTGGGTTGGCGACCTGAAATTGCAGGCGCTTGCCAATTACTATTCATTCGGGAATTTAGATTTGGTAAAACGCGGACTTTATCTCTACGCCGCAACTGCCGCCGAAAACGGTCTGGTTTACGGAACGCTTTTCGAAAGACCCCAACCTCACCCGCAGAAACATTTCCCCATTGATTACTCACTTTTGTACAATACTGTTCTGACCGATTATTACGAGGCTGGCCATGATATCGGCACACTTGAAGATTTGTGGATTGTGGCAAAATACCAGGTGTTGAATGTACTTCCAAATATTTCTGAAAAAGGCATTTTTATTCCCTCGTCTGAATGGTGGTATTTTATTGACTGGAATGATAAACTGGATAAAATAACGGCATTACATGGAATAGTCATTTACTCGTTAACCAAAACCCTGAAGCTGGCCCAACTTCTGAACCGGCAACACGAACTGCCCCAGCTTCAGGAAACAATAGATAAAATGAAAAAAGCAGCTATAGAAAATTATTACGATACGGGGAAAATGCTTTTTATCAGTGGTCCCTCCCGGCAAATTTCTTACGCATCACAGGTATGGATGATTTTATCGGGTACGGTTTCGCCGGAAGAAGGGAGAATTCTTCTGAAAAAATTAGATGAAGAAAAACAAGTGATATTACCTGTATCTCCATACCTCTGTCATTATTTGGCAGAGGCGTTGATCACCTGTGGCATGTATGACGAAGTTAAAATATTAATTAAAGATTACTGGGGCGGAATGGCAAAAAAAGGTGCCGATACATTCTGGGAAGTATATGACCCGGACGACGATTTTTTATCTCCTTACGGTTCGTATATGATGAACAGTTATTGCCATGCCTGGAGTTGCACTCCGGTATATTTTCTGAGAAAATACAACAGGGAACTGTTTCCGGATCATGCGCAGTAATATAGAAAGTTTTGGAGATTGTTTTTAGAATTGAAATGGTGCGGAAACTATTTGAGATTATTAATAATTTTTTAAAGTGTGAACTGTAATCTGTTGAAAAATAAAGAAATAATACACATGCAAAACAAAATCTCTGCTTTAAAACAAACCATGCCAGTCGTTTTTCTGGGAATCATTTCAACTTTCTTGATTATTGGAATGAATGCTTCAAATAAAAAGACTGGCTTTCTATATGATTTAAAGATCGATCATCTGGATTCACCCCTGGCAATTGAAAACCCAACCCCCCGCTTTAGCTGGAAAATAAACCCGGATAACCAGGAGTTCAGGCAAACAGCTTACCAGATTCTGGTTGCAAGCGATGAAAAATTGCTTTCTCCGGAAAAGGCCGATTGCTGGAACAGCGGGAAAGTCTCTGCCGGACAAACAGTTCATATTCCCTATAAGGGCCGGCCACTGGAATCAGGTAAATCCTATTTCTGGAGAGTCCGTGTTTGGGATCAGTACGACAAACCGGAAAAATTCAGCAATGTAAACCGTTGGGAAATGGGTTTGCTGAATACCAGCGACTGGAAGGCAACCTGGATTTCGGCAGTTGAAGAAACAGATTCTGTTCCACCGGTGTTGCAGGCACCTTATTTCAGAAAAGAGTTTACCCTGTCGGAAAATAACGTTTCAGCCCGTCTGCACGTCAGCGGATTAGGCTATTACGAAGCATTTATCAACGGTAAAAAAGTGGGCGATCATGTACTCGATCCTGTGAAAACCCATTACGATAGAAGAGTAAAATATGTAACCTATGATGTGACAGATTATTTACAAAAGGGCGACAACGCCATTGGCGTGGTTTTGGGAAACGGATGGTACAACCAGCATACCCGCGAAGCTTGGGACTTCGACAAGGCCCCGTGGCGCGGTTCACCCAAACTGATTACACAACTGGTTTTAAAACACAAAAACGGAAAGGAAAAAGTTGTTGCCAGTGATGAAACCTGGAAATTTTCCACAGGTCCTATAGTTTTTGACGGAATACACAATGGCGAAACCTATGATGCTCGGTTGGAATTGGGAAACTGGAACCAGGCCGGTTACGATGATTCCGGCTGGCAAAATGCACTGGAAGTGGAAGGCCCCGGGGGAAAATTTTCAGCGCAACTGATGCCTCCCATCCGCATAACCGGTTCAATTAATCCGGTGGATACCTGGAAACTGAACGATACGGTTTCGATGGTTGATCTGGGGCAAAACATTACCGGCTGGGCAAGGATTAAAGTAAAAGGCCCGGCAGGCAGCATGGTAAAACTGCGATACGGGGAACGAATTTTTGAAGATGGCTCGCTTGACCAGGTGGAGTTGCAACGCTTCATTTGGACAGGAAACACCCAAACCGGACGGTATATTCTAAACGGAAATGGCGTTGAACAGTGGCATTCTGTTTTTGCGTACCACGGATTTAAGTACATTGAAGTGACGCTTTCAACACCTGAGATTGAACTGATCGAAATTCAGGGTGATGTGGTTTACTCCGATTTAAAAGAGGCCGGCTTCTTTGAATGCTCCAATGAGTTGTTCAATAAAATTCATCAAAACCTGAAATGGTCATTTTTAGGAAATTACCATGGTTATCCAACCGATTGCCCCCACCGCGAAAAGATGGGATGGACAGGCGACGCACTTTTGGTAGCAGAGGCGGGATTGTACAACTTCGACATGATTCGCGCGTACCTGAAATGGATTGACGATTTCTCCGACGAGCAGCAACCCAACGGGCAGTTGCCCGGCATTATTCCAACAAGCGGCTGGGGATATACGTTTGGTAAAAATGAAGAAACAAGGCCGCGGGGTTATGGTCCGCAATGGGAAGGGGCATTTATTGAAATTCCCTGGCAGATGTATTTATCAACCGGCGATACCTCCATTATCAAAAGGTATTATGATGGTTTTAAAAAATACATCGATTACCTCACGGCCCATTCAAAAAACCATCTGCTCGATTTTGGCATCGACGACCACAAACAGCTTGAAAACCTCACTTTTGGCGATTACCTTTCATCGGCGTTCTACTTCAGGTTTGCCGGTGTTTTAGCTGAAATGGCAAACATAACCGGCAAAACTGAAGATGCAGCATATTACCTTCGGCTGTCAGCCGATATCAAAAAAGCTTTTAACGAAAAATATTTCAATCCTGAAACAGGAATTTACCTGCACGGAGGGCAAACCCCAATGGGAATGGCGCTTTATTTCGGTTTGGTTCCGGAAAAAGAACAGGTCAGGGTCCTTCAGAACTTTTTGAAAGAAATAGAGCTGAAAAACGGGCATATTGATGCCGGGGTTGTGGGAACAAAAGCAGTGATTAATGCCCTTATGAAATATGACCAGGAACAGGTTCTTTTTGAAATGGCCAGTAAAAAAACGTTTCCCGGCTGGGGCTACTGGATAGAAGAATTTGGTGCCACCACCCTCTATCAGAACTGGGACGGTTCACAGTCGCGCAACCACATAATGTTTGGCTCAATCGGCGATTATTTTTACAAAGGGCTGGCGGGTATAAATGTGGATGAGAAAAATCCGGGTTACCGGAATATAATAATCCGGCCATCGGTGAACAACGATGTGCAGTGGGTTCAAGCAGGCCAGGAATCTCCTTACGGAACAATAGAATCGTCCTGGGAAAAAGTGGGAAATGAAATCCGGATGGATATTAAAGTACCTGTAAATTCTGAAGCAATTATTCATGTACCTGGAAAAGAAAACGGGAAAGTGATGTTTTTAGAAGGACCGGAAACGGATTATTTGGGGTACTCAAGTGGTCGCCACATCTATAAAGCAAGACAGGGAAGTTATTCTGTAATATCTGAAATTGATTAATTTTAGAAATTTGTTTGAGGTTAGCAACAATTGGAAAAATTATTAAAAGTGAAATGTAGAATTATGAATATCAATCAGCTTAAACTAAAACCGATACACATGTATTTGCTGGTGGTTTTGCGTGTGGTTATCGGGTGGCATTTTTTGTATGAGGGAATTGTAAAACTGCTCACCCCCGGCTGGAGCGCTGCCGGATACCTGTTGAATTCCACTGGTTTTTTATCCGGGTTTTTTACGGGAATGGCACAAAATGATGCCGTTCTTTCCATTGTTAATTTTCTGAATATCTGGGGGCTTATTTTAATCGGACTGGGTTTGTTTCTGGGGCTTTTTACCCGCGTTGCACAATTTGGGGGAATTGCCTTACTCGGCATTTATTACCTGGCCAATCCTCCATTCGTTTCAAATACCGGCGCTGGTTTCGAGGGCAGTTACCTGTTTGTCAGCAAGGATTTTATTGAGCTGGTGACGCTGGTTGTTCTTTCATTTTTCAGGACTGGAAAATTTCTGGGGCTCGATGGACTCATCGGTTCTTATTTCAGTAAAAGACTGCAACTTGTGAATCAACCGGAGCGGAAGGAACAACCTGCTTCTGCTGAACCCGACATAAACGGCATAAAACGACGCGAAGTCATCCGGCACTTGGCTACCTTACCCATTCTTGGCGCATTTTCATTTGGTGTGGCTTCGAAACTGAAGATCTACAGCGGTGAGGAACAGGGTCTGGCTGATGCGATTTCAGGCGCCAGCATCAAAAAATTTGAAGTAAAGGGAATTGACCAGTTAGCAGGTGAACTTCCCAAAGGAAAGATAAAAGATAAAGTGTTCAGTAAAATGATTCTGGGAGGAAACCTGCTCAGCGGTTGGGCACATTCCCGCGATTTGATTTACGTTTCATCCCTGGTTCGGGCGTACCATACCAAGCAGAAAATTTTTGAAACCTTCCGGGTGGCCGAGCAGTGTGGGGTGGATACGTTGCTTTCCAGTACCGTCATCGGACCGGTAATTAATGAATACTGGAAGAAAGGTTATGGAAAAATGCAGTTTATTGCAGATTGCGCCGGACTAAATTACGACGGCACCGGGACTCCTTCTCCAAAACCCTACAGCGAATATATCGACATTGTAAAACAAGCCATCGACGACGGAGCAACCGCCTGTTATATTCAGGGCGAAACAGCCGACCATTACATTGCGCACAACCGCATTGACGAAATTGTTAGCGCTATGGACCTTGTGCGTGATGCCGGCCTGCCGGTGGGAATTGGCGCACACCGCATCGAAACCATCATGCGTTGTGTGGAGCTGGGTTTGGAAACCGATTTCTGGATGAAGACACTGCATCATCACAATTATTGGTCGGCCAAACATTCCGAGTGGCATGATAACATGTATTGTTTTAAACCTGAGGATACTATCCGGTTTATGGAATCGCTTCCACAGCCATGGATTGCATTCAAAATACTTGCAGCCGGTGCATTGCGGCCTGAGGAAGCCTTTGGTTATGCATTTCGGAATGGGGCCGATTTTATTTGTGTTGGGATGTACGATTTCCAGGTAGTGGACAATGTAAATACGGCACTTGTTGCGCTGAATTCAACACAGGAACGGCAACGGAAATGGATGGCATAACTTTTTTTAGCGATAATAATAAAAGTAAAAGAGCAAAGGTGAATTGATTATCAGATTATGCAAAAACTAATAGACGAAATTAAAAAGACCAGTGGCGATATGGCCCGAAGGGGATGGGCAGAATCCAACGGTGGAAACATAAGTCTCCGGTTAAAAGAGGAGTATTACGAATATTTTAACGATTACGAACCTATTTCGGATTGGATAAAACTGCCGGTGCCTATGCCCGAAATTGGGGGAGACCGTTTTCTGGTTACGGGTACCGGAAGGTTTTTGCGGAACATTGAATTGTTTCCTGAAAAAAATGTAGGGGTGATTGAAACCGATAAAAAAGGAGAGGCTTACCGGTTACTTTGGGGGTATAAACCCCAGGGGGCGCCTACTTCAGAACTTCCATCACATTTATTGTCACATTGCCGCATTAAGGAAAAATCGGACAATAAAATGTTTGCTTTTATCCACACCCACCCAAACAGCGTTATTGCACTGACTTATGCAGTTGCCAGTCTCGACACAAAAAGTCTGACCAGACTTTTATGGCAAAGTCATGCCGAATGTATTGTAGTGTTTCCACAGGGTGTGGAGTTTATTCCCTGGGTAATGGCCGGAAGCATGGATTTGGGAAAAGCCACAGCCGACGCGATGGCTCGCAGAAACCTGGCAGTGTGGCAATATCACGGAATATGCGGGTGCGGACGCAACCTTGATGAGGCTTTCGGAAGAATAGACGTTGCTGAAAAAGCCGCTGAAATTTGCCTGCGCGTGATGGCAGCCGGCGGCGTAAAGCAAACTCTTTCCGATGAACAGTTAAAAGCCATTGCTGCCAATTTTAACTGTACCATTGATGAAAAAATATTTGAATAATACCTGAATTAATTACCTATGATTTCAAAAAAAATATCAGTCTGCATAGTATTATTAGCCGGATTCCAGTTTATGTTCTCCGGTTGCACCTCAATACAAAAGAACGAAAACAGCACCAGGCCAAATATTCTGATACTGATTGCTGAAGATATTAGTCCGGAGTTGGGTTGCTACGGAAATGATTATGCCACAACACCCAACATCGATAAAATGGCCGAAGGAGGTATGGTGTATGATTTCGCGCTGACTACAGCACCAATTTGTGCTCCTTCGCGTTCGGCACTGGCCAGCGGATTGTACGCCACTTCGCTAGGTACACAGCATTTACGAAGCGAAATCCCTTTTCCTGAAAAATTGAAAACGCTACCCGAACTGCTTCGCGAAAACGGATATTTTACTTCGAACCGCGACAAAACCGATTACAATTTCGACCCCGAAGGAATGTGGGAGCACTGGTCGTCGGAATACACACCCTGGCGCAACCGGGCAACCGGGCAACCTTTTTACAGTTTTATGAATATCGGTCCGTCGCACGAGGGAAGTGTGAACAACCTGCAAAATTACGAACGGTTCGTGGAAAATCTTCCCAAAGAATTGTTTCACGATCCTGCACAAGTTCCAATGCCGCCGTATTACCCCGACAGTCCAAAAACCCGTGAAATATGGGCGAATTATTACGATATTTTAACTGTGCTCGACCACAATGTGGGCATGGTGCTCGATTCATTGAGAAACGACGGATTGATGGAGGAAACGATTGTGTTTTTTATTGCCGACCATGGTTTTGGCATGCCCCGGTACAAGCGCTGGTTGTACAAAACCGGCATGCATGTACCCATGGTGGTGCATGTTCCTGAAAAGTATAAGCACCTTGTTCCCGGATACTCAAAAGGTGGAAATATTACCCAAATGGTTAGTTTTATCGATTTACCAGCCACTGTGCTGAACCTTGCCGGTGCTGAAATTCCCGGTTATTTTGAAGGAAGACCTATTATGGGCGAAAATGCAGAACCGGAACGGGAGTATGCTTTTGGCGCACGCGACCGCGCCGACGACATGTTCGAGATGTCGCGCTCAGTAACCGACGGACGTTATTTTTATGTGCGAAATTTTATGCCGCATCTGCCATATATTCAGCCCGGTTTTATTTTTTCGGATGAAAAAGAGGCCTTTCGCGAATTGCGTCGCTTACACCTTGCCGGTTATACCAATGCTGAACAGGAAAAGCTCTGGAACAAAAAACCGGTGGAAGAGCTGTACGACTGGCAATCCGATCCGCAGGAACTGAACAACCTGGCCAATGACCCGGCTTTTGTAGAAGTTAAAAACAAGCTGAAAAGCAAATTGCACGACTGGATGGTGGAGACCTGTGATTTGGGTTTGTTGCCCGAAGCGGAATATATGATTCGTTCCAAAGGGTCATCGCCTTACGAATATGCCCGGGAAAGCGGTGATTACGATGTGGAAAAAATTCTGGAAGCTGCGGAATTGGTTAGTATTTCGGGAGAACCGGAACTGCTGGAAAAACTGAATGATAACGACAGCGGCGTACGTTACTGGGCCGTTGTGGGCCTGATGCAGTTGGAACAGTTAAGCAGCAAAGCTAAAGAAGCTTTAACCGGATTACTCGAAGATCCGTCTCCTTCCGTTCAAATTGCTGCTGCCGAAGCACTTTGCATTTTTGTTTCTTCTGCCGAAGCGGTGGAAACCCTTGGCCGGAATGTAATGGACGAACGTCCGTGGGTGGCGCTGCAGGCTGCCCGCAGTATTTTATTGGTTGGGGAAGCTGCCCGCCCGCTGATTCCGGTGATGTATAAAAAACTGGAAACTTTGTATGGCGGTCCGGACTCACCCCGGAAATTCAAAGACTTCAATTACGCTTCATTTACGGGTTGGGCGATTGAATGGGCTTTGGCCGAAATGGGCGAAGATATTAAAGTGAATTAATAATGAGTTTGGCAGAATGAAAAAAGTATTCTTTTTGTTTTTTGTAACGGTTATGATATTTGTAGCCGGAGCCCGGGATTTATTTCCTCCGGTTAAAGTTGAAATAAAAAAAGAAGAAGGGAAGTTTCAACTGTATAAAAACGGGGAACCTTACTTTATTAAAGGCGCTGTGGGCTGGGATTTTCTGGAAGAGTTGAAAAATGCAGGTGCCAATTCACTCCGAACTTCGCCAGGTTTGCTCGATGAGGCCCACCGGTTGGGATTCTCTGTGCTTGTAAATCTGCCAGTGGCGGCTGAACGCAGCGGATTTGATTACAACGACGAGGAAGCGGTACAAAACCAGTTCGAAAGGGTGAAAAAAATTGTGGAGGAAAATAAAGACCATCCGGCTGTATTGATGTGGGCCATAGGCAACGAACTGGACCACATTCCGGGAGATCTGGATTACAATCTGAAAATGTGGGATGCCGTTAACGATATTGCCGGAATGATTAAGAAGATTGACCCCAATCATCCGGTTATGACTGTGGTTGGTTATGGCAAGCTTGAGAAGATAAAAGACATTAAGGAACGCTGCCCAAACCTCGACCTTCTGGGAGTGAATGCCTACGCTGCTGTTTTAAAGGTGCCGGAATGGTTACGGGAATATGATTGGGATAAACCATACGTGGTAACCGAGTGGGGGCCATCGGGCTGGTGGGAAGTGCCGCGAACCAAAACCGGTGTGGTGATTGAAGAAACCAGCACCGAAAAAGCTCATGCCTATCGCGACAGGTATGAAAAAGTGATTCTGGGCGACCCGTTGTGCCTGGGTTCGTACGTTTTTTTATGGACCAGCAACCGGCAGGAACGCACCCATACCTGGTTCAACATGTTTCACAATAATTTGAAAACAGAAACAGTGGAAACCATGCAGTTTATGTGGACCGGCAACTGGGCCCAAAACCGGGCACCGCAAATTGATGCCCTGAGAATTAACGGGCAGAATGCAATTGACAACATTGAACTGGAACCGGGTAGCATCAATACGGCACTTGTTCAGGTAACTGATCCGGACAACGATGGAATACGTTTTGAGTGGGAATTACTGCCCGAGCCTACAGAATTTGGCGCCTATGCCGGACAGGGAGAAAAGAAGCCCGAACCGGTAAAAGGCTTTATTCAAGCCAGTCAGAATAACGCTGTTCAATTCAGGGTCCCTGCAGAAACAGAAAAAAACTACCGCCTGTTCGTTTATGTTTACGACGGGCAGGGAAATATTGGCGTGGCTAATATTCCGTTTTATGCAGGTAATAATTCAGGAACCGGATTGCAGAATTCGGAATGGAAATCGCTTTTCAACGGAAAAAGTCTGGATGGCTGGACAGTGAAGGCAAAGCCGGAAGATATTGACAAAGAATTCTGGAAGGTTAATGAAGGCAAAATTGTTGCCAACTCAATTGGCGACAGTCTGCACGATTATGTATGGCTGATGACGGATGAAGAATTTTCTGATTTTGAGCTGATATTTCAGTTTCAGGCATTTGGAAATACTACCGGCAACAGCGGCATTCAGGTCCGCAGCCGTTACGACGATGATACTTTCTGGCTGAACGGGCCGCAAATCGATATTCATCCGCCCGGGCCGTGGCGCACCGGCATGATGTGGGACGAAACACGCGGCAACCAGCGCTGGATATTTCCCGATATAAGGGACGGTAGCTGGGTCAATCCTGAAATGGCTTTAAATCCGGCCATTATCTTTTTTGCCGGTGAATCGGATGTCTGGAACAGTATGAGAATTAAGGCGGATGGAATGAAAATAGAAGCATGGCTCAACGGTACACTAATTACTGATTTTAATGGCGATGGAATTTTGAATGAACAAAATCATCGCGAAAAAAAGGTTGGCAAAAAGGGTTTTATCGCCCTGCAAATTCATACAAATGACCAGGTGAAAATAGGTTTTAAGGAGATTTATGTGAGAGCATTTTAAATAGCGGAATATAAACTTTCAAGAATAAAAATAAATATTTGGGAAAATTCAGTCTGTTCATATTCAAAAGTAAAAAATACTTGAAAAAATGGTAATGGAATTAAAATCGGAAGGAAAATGCCTGTATTGCGGGAAAATGTTTTCGCAAAAAGAAATGGGCACCCATTTGGCAAAACACCTCACAATATTGGAAAAGGAATCTGCCGGGAAAACGGTTTCCACTTATGTGCATGTGGAAGTGGAAGCGGGTGAAATGTTTCTGCATCTTTTGGTAAAGGGTGAAGCTCAAATGAAAATAATCGACAGGTTTTTGCGCGATATCTGGCTCGACTGCTGTGGACATCTGAGCGCATTTGGACATATAAATTTTAAGGTCAAAATGAACCACGCAGTAGAAGATGTTTTTCAGCCCCGGACTAAAATATACCACGATTACGATTTCGGTACCACAACCCGTGTATTTCTGAAAGCACGAAAGCACTATCTGTTAAACCTGAAAGAAAAGATAATTTTGCTTTCGCGGAACGAACCGCTGAGAATTATGTGCTCTTCCTGTAAAAAAGTCCCTGCTGTGAATATTTGTACCGTTTGCTGGTACGACAAAGATGCATTTTTCTGCGAATCCTGTTCTGAAAAACATGCTGAAGAATGCGAAGATTTTAACGATTATGCTCAAATGCCGGTAGTGAATTCTCCCCGCATGGGCGAGTGCGGTTACGAAGGCGGAATTATTGATTTGGAAAGAGATAAACCTTTTAGAAACTGAAACTATGCCATACGAATTACCAAAATCGCAGAAAAAAATTGCCCGCGAAATCATCGAAAAAGGTCTGCAGCGGGAATATCAAAACGGCATCGAAAAAGCAGATGCTGTAATTGAAAAATGGAAATCGGGAAAGCTGGACAACCGGGAAGCCTACATTTCAATTTATAAAAAACTGATTTCACACGACAAGCACCTGGCCCGCAGATACGATAACATGTCGGGCTCAAAATATCTGATGATTATTTCAGGGCAGGTGGCAGACGGGATTATTTCACTTGATGAGCTGAGTGAATTGGACGACAAGGCCCGGCAGGTTATTCAAAACTGGCTGGATGTGCTGGAATCATAAGAAATTACTTTAAAATAAATGAAAATGAAGTATTTGGGAAAAATTGCCGGATTGTTATTCTTTCTGGTTGCAATAATGTTTAATGCAAAAAGTCAACAAGTTCATAGGTGGGAAGTTTATCCAATTGTTTTCACTGCAAATGGAAAATATTCAAACCCTTATGCAGAAATACCAATCCAAAAATCAGGAGATTTACTGAGGGTTACTTTTACAGGTACCGATGGCGAAGCCAAAGATAAAACAATCGAAATTGCGGGATTCTGGAATGGCGGAAATGAATGGAAAGTGAATTTCGCTGCACCGCACACAGGAACCTGGAAATACACTTCATTTTCAACTGACGACGGGTTAAACGGCATTACCGGGGAAATTAAAGTTGTTGAATGGAGTGAAAAGGAATTGAAATCCAATCCGGTAAGAAATGGTTTTATTCGTGTCAGAGAAGACGGTAAAAATGCCGGACATTATTTTGAGTACGACAACGGAGAGCCATTTTTATGGATAGGCGATACCTGGTGGAACTGGACAAACAGGAGAATTCATTTTAAAACTTTTCAAAAAATGGTGGATAACCGCGCTGAAAAAGGTTTTAACGTGGGACAGTTGTTTGTTCCCGGCAACGGCTGGGGAAGGGAAAGTTCTCTTCTGGATGAATCATATTCTGTTCTCGATACCGATCACGCGAGGAAAGTGGAACAGATGATCGCCTATGCCAATTCAATGGGTATAACAGTTTGGATCCACGGATGGTGGAGTCGCCCTGAACTGGATAAAAAAATAGGCGCTGAAAAAATGAAACGCTGGTGGCGTTATCTTATTCATCGCTTTGGCGCGTATAATGTTATCTGGGTGCTTGCAGGAGAATACAACATGCACAACAATGCAGGTTTTAATCTCGGTTTCTGGAAGGAGTTGGGCGAAATGGTAAAAAATGAAGACCCCTGGAACCGCATTGTCAGTTTGCACAATACACCGCCATTCTGGGACGGAGGTGCTGAAGCGCCGCAATGGTCAACCGGGGAAGTGTTACACAATGAACCCTGGCTCGATTATAATCAAAGCCAGTCGGGGCACGGGAAATATGCCAACGAAATGATACCGGTTATCATCGAAAATGAATATAAACGGAAACCAGCCAAACCCATCGTGGTTACCGAACCATGGTATGAGTTTATTGAAGGAAACCCCACAGGGAAAGATGTTCGTCTGGCTGCCTGGGGTGCTGTGCTTTCCGGAGCGGCAGGTCATACTTATGGCGGCGGGCATGTTTGGCTTGCCAGCGTTCCTGAAGCGCCTTCACGCGGAGGTGGTCCCTGGCCTATAGAAGTGGGCGCAGAAATGGAATCGTTTGATTATGAAGGTGCTGTTTCCATGCAGCATTTGGCAACCTTATTTAAAAATGTAAAATGGTGGGAGATGAAACCTTATCCGGATATGGTAAGTGATTCTCCCCAACCTTTTTGCCTTGCAAATCCCGGTAAAGAATACGTGGTGTATCTCCGTTACGGAGGCATGATGCACCTTGACATGGGGCAGGCGGCTACCGGCAAACAATTCACCGCATACTGGTACAATCCCTCCACAGGAGAATCAACATCAAAGCGGCAGGTTCAGGGAGGACAAAAAGTACAGTTTACCGCACCTGGTATGTACCCCGGAACGCTGGAATACAGCGACTGGGTGTTGCATATTTATGAATCCGATTAGAAGTTAACCAGGCAATTTTTTATTAAATGAAGCATACTCTTTTAGTAGCAATTGTATTAATTTTTTCCTTTTTGGCTGGCGCTCAGTTGCCTGAAAAATCAACTTTTACAGGTTCTGAACTGCAAACCCTGCGTATTCCGGTTGGCGGTGTGAGCACCGGGAACATTCTTGTTGGAGGAAGGGGAAACATCGAACATGTTGAGGTTTTTAACCGGCCCAATCGACAACGACGGCTGGAAAAAACATTCTTCTCGCTTTGGGTAAAGGAACCCGGCAAAGAACCACGATCTACCCTGCTTGAAAGGGAACTTCTGCCCCCTTACCAAAATATCACACATGTTTATGCCTGGGGATTGCCCCGGATGAGTGAAGCCAGGTTAGTAAATAACTATCCGCATCTTTTTTGGAATTTCGGGGACGATGCCATTCCGGTTGATGTTTCGCTGGAAATTGTGAATCCAATTATTCCCCTTGATTTTGAGGCAAGTAATTTTCCGGTATCGAAATTCAGATGGATAATTAAAAATCCGACAAACCAAATCATCGATGCATCCATTGCACTCTCGATGGAAAATCCGTTGGAAGCAGATCGAATTATAAATGAATTTGTTACTGAAAAAGGTGCAGAGGGAATTCGGTTTACATCAGAAGGAGAAGATGTACCGGTGAATTTCCGTGGTTCATTTTTTATGGGAACAACGGCTGCTGATGTACAGATTCAAACCCACTGGTTTCCGGGAACCTGGCGTGACGAAACGCACATTTTTTGGGACGATTTCAGCGATGACGGGCAAATCGAAATAAAAAAAGAGAAATGGGTTACCACCTACAAACCGACCTCCTACAATGAATCGACCCACCGGATGGCAACGGTGTTGGTCCCGTTTAAGCTAAAACCGGGAGAAGAGGTTTCAGTTCCGTTTTACATGACCTGGTTTTTCCCGGAACGAATTACCACATCAGGAGAGGTTTTTGGAATTCCGGAAGCCGTGGGAAAAGTTTTTAAGAACAGTTACGCCAATAAGTTTACAAGTGAATTAGATGTTTTGAACCAATTTATAGCGAAAGAAAAGATTCTTACCGAAAAAGCTGCGACATTTGCCCGGATTATCGGTAACTCCTCGTATCCGGATTATGTAATTGAAGCATTAAACACGCAGGTGGCAACCTTTGCAAGTCCGCTGATACAGGTTACAGCCGACGGCGAAGTTCACGGTTACGAGGGAGTGCTCGACAACGGTTGGTGCTGCCCCGGAACATGCACGCATGTCTGGAATTACGAGCAGGCACTGGCGTCGCTGTTCCCTTCGCTGGAAAGGAAAATGCGGGAAATCGAATTTCTGCACAATACGTTTGACGATGGCTTTCAAACTCACCGTTCCGTAATTCCTGCCGGTGAATACTGGTTTAACGGACCTGCTGCTGCCGATGGGCAGATGGGAACCATCATCAGGGCTTATCGTGAATGGAAGTTTAGCGGTGACAACCAGTGGCTGGCAAAACTGTGGCCTAAAATACAGAAAGCGCTCGAATTCGCCTGGTACGGAAGCGGTGAACCCACTCGTGAAAAAACAGGGAATAAACAGGCTGCCTGGGACCCGCAAAAAACCGGGCTGCTTTCCGGCAGACAACACAATACGTACGACATTGACTTTTATGGTCCCAGTTCGATGACTACCTCGCTGTATCTCGCTGCGCTAAAAGCCGGACATGAAATGGCTCTGGCGATGGGTGAAAAAGAAAAGGCAAAAGAATACCTCGAAGTTTACCGGAAAGGGTCCACGCTTTTGGCAGATTCGCTTTGGAACGGCGATTATTTTATCCAGATTGTGGTAAATGATCCGGAATTGTATAGTGAAGACCACCTCTCGCCTCCCGATGAAAACGGAAGGAGAATTCCAAAGTACCAGTACGGTAATGGCTGCCTGGCCGATCAGCTACTGGGACAATATCTCGCGTTTGTTTCAGGCCTCGGTTATATTGCAGAACAGGAAAAAACAGACAAAGCGCTGATGGCGATTTACGAGCACAATTTTATACCCAACCTGAGGGAATTTAATAATGTGCAGCGTGTTTACGGATTGAATGATGAGGCGGGGATGGTGCTCTGTACCTGGCCCAAAGGCGACCGACCCGTGTTGCCGTTTGTGTATGCCGAAGAAATCTGGACCGGCGTGGAATACCAGGTGGCGGCATCGCTCATTTATTCGGGAAAAGTGGAAGAAGGCCTGCGTGTTACAGAAGCAATTCAAAACCGGTACAACGGAATAAAGCGGAATCCGTTTGAACACCTTGAGTCGGGGGTGCATTACGCGAGGGCTTTGTCGGCATGGTCTGTTCTGCTGGCGCTTTCAGGGTTCGATTACGATGGCGTGAATAAAGAACTGGCTTTCGCACCGAAAATCAACAGATCGGATTTCCGTTCGTTTTGGTCCACCGGTTCGGCCTGGGGAGAAATAACAATTAGTGAAAAAGAGGCAAAAATTGATGTGGTTCACGGAATTCTTTCATTAAATAAAATTTCAATTCAAAACCCTCAAAATCTTTCGGTAAAAATCTGGGATTTCGAAAACGAAAAAGCGGTTATTGAAGGAGAAACGATGATATTGAGATTTAACCAATAAGTAAGAATAAGAAAAAGGTAATTTACGATGAAAAGAGAACAAAAAAATCTTACGAAGATGGCAGCATGCTTTTTATTTGTTTATTTGTTTGCCTTTCCAGTTAACATATTCGGACAATCCTTTTCAAACAATACCGAAGGCTGGTTTCCGTTTGTTCCCACAAATACAGTAGAACCGGGAATTATCGGAATGGAAAACTGGCTTGATGCTCCGGCAGGCAAACATGGGTTTGTACAGAATAAAGAGGATAAACTGGTTTTTGAAAACGATGAAAATGTGAAATTCTGGGGTACCAACATTTGCAGTCGTTTGCCTTATGTTGAGGCGGAAAAAGCCGATAGTTTTGTCAACTTTGTGGCAAAATACGGGATGAATGCCGTTCGGTTTCACAAATTTTCGTGGTATGCCTACCACAACAACAAATCCACCGAATTCGACCCTGAAAAGTTTGAACGGTTCGACTATTTTCAGGCTAAGCTGCGTGAAAAAGGCATTTACTATGGCTGGTCGCATATTTACGGGCACCGCGTAATGCCGGGCGACAGCAGCCGGTTGCTGGCATATTCCGAAATAAAAAATCTGAAATATCCGTGGTCTCACCTGAATGGTTCCACAGCCAGCCTCGTTAATTTTGCTCCCGATTTGCAACAACTCAGCATCGAACTTACAGTAAATATGCTTAATCATATTAATCCGCACACCGGACTTCGTTATGCCGACGACCCGGCGCTGGCGTTTATCGAGTTTCAAAATGAAGACAATATTTTCTGGGGTGCTATCGGAAGGTCACTGGAACAGGCGTCCACATATCGTGCTTTACTTTGCAGGCAGTTTTCACAATGGCTGAAAGAAAAATACGAAAGTCAGACCGCCCTTGAAAAAGCCTGGGGAGCTGAAAACATTCCCGAAGGGGAATCACTTGCTCAGGAAAACATTTTTCCCAATCCCAACCACGGTTTATTTAGCTGGGATTATGAAACGGCACTGAAGGAAAATCGGCCCATGGCCACCCATATCCTCGATAAAATGCGGTTTTTGTATGAAAAACAGGTGGAATTCTACAGAAATTTTGAAAAAGCTGTACGCGAAACCGGATACAAGGGCGTTCTGGTTGCCTCATGCTGGCAGGCAGGTTCCGGCATTTCGCATTTATATAACCTTCATGCCGATTATGAAATAGGAATGATTGATCGCCACAACTATTTTGGAGGTGGTGCAGGAGGCCATCGCATGACGGAAGGTAAGGTGAATAACACCCCGCTGATTTCCCACCCCGGCTCAGGTTTGTTAAGCACCGGATTACAGGATGTATTAAATCGTCCGTTCTCTTTTTCGGAATGGATGAGCCTGGTACCCAACGAATGGACCGCCGAAGCCGCCCCGCTTATTGCCGTTTACGGCATGGGTTTGCAGGGTTGGGATGCATCTTTTTCATTTGCCACCGATATCCCACGGTTTTCAAGGTATTTGCAGTCGGAAGGACATGGAGTGTATAATGCTACCAGTCCGTTGCACATGGGGCTTTATCCGGCACTTGCCCGCATGATTTACAGGGGTGATGTAACCGAGAGCCCGGTTATTGCCACACGAAATGTGCATGTTCCTTCGCTGGCTGAAGGAAAACTGGGTTTTAACGAGTTGGTACAACAAGGTTACGACGATAAAAATTTTTCGGGAACGGTACCGCCTGAAATGCTGGCTGTATGGCGTTTCCCTATTCAGTTTTCCAGCAGTTACCTGGAAACAGAAATGCCGGATATTTTGCAGTTTTGGGAAAAAAATAGCAAAAGCATAACTTCTGTTACAGGAGAATTGAAATGGAATTATGGAGAAAAGCATTTTGTTTCGGTGAATACAAAAGGTACAAAAGGAATTATTGGTTTTGCACCAATTGAGAAAGTTACTCTTGGCGATTGGGAAATTGAGACGGAAAATCCGTTTGCAGTTATTTTCATTACCGATCTTTCTGAAACAGGAGATTTGCAAAGTTCGGACAAGATCCTGGTTACTGCTGTTGCCCGTGCCCGGAATATCGGGATGGAATACGAATATTCTGACGGAGAAACAGTTCTGAAAAGTGAAGGGGACAAGCCATTGTTTCTGGAACCGGTGAAGGCGAAAATTTCGGCCAAAAAACTGAAAAGTTTTGAAGTCGTGGTTCTTGATCACGATGGTTTAGTTACTGATCGGAAAGTACCTGTTCAAAATGGAAATTTCACCATTGATGGTGCGGAATACAGGACAATGTACTATCTGATTATCAAAAATTAATCTAAATAGCAACTGTGCAGGATTTACATGCTGTATAAAATACATTTCGAAAAATTTAAATGATATTTTTGCTTTTTCCCGGGATTAAAAATTAAGAACCATGAATATCCAAAACCTGAAAAAACTCATCATCACCCTGTTTCGTGTGGCCATTGGCTGGCATTTTTTATACGAAGGCCTTGTAAAACTTTGGGTTGCAAATTGGTCGGCGGCAGGCTACCTGGCAAATGCCACCGGGCCGTTTGCCGGATTTTACCACTGGATGTCAGCGTCCGAAGGGATGATGAAAATAATCGATCCCATCAATATTGCGGCTTTGCTGTTAATCGGCCTGGCCCTTTTTCTGGGTATTTTTATCCGTACAGCATCGGTTTCAGGTATTTTGCTGCTGGCTTTGTACTATTTTGCTTATCCGCCTTTTGGCGGTTCCATGCTGGCGCCGGTTGAGGGAAATTACTACATTGTAAATAAAAATTTTATTGAAGCCGCTGCATTACTGTTGTTGCTTCTAATTAAAGAAAGAGGGTACGGAATTTATGCCCTTCAGTATTTCTTGCCAAAAAAGAAATTGGAAACTGAGCCGGAAATTAATGAAAATGAAGCTGTCACTTCCCGCCGCGAAGCTTTGAAAAATCTGGCTACCCTGCCTGCTTTGGGAATTATTGGCTGGGGCGCTTTTCGTGAAAGTCAGGAGTACGGAGTGGACACCTTGTCGGGGGCAACCATACAGATTGGGGGCGCCGACATCAGCGAACTGAAAGGCGAACTGCCCAAAGGAAAAATCGGCAACCACACCATCAGCCGCCTGGTATTGGGAGGCAACCTCATTGGCGGCTGGGCGCACGCACGAGACCTTATTTACGTGCCATCGTTGTTCAGAGCATACAACACCGAAAGAAAAATTTTTGAAACGCTCATGCTTGCCGAAAAAGCCGGGATAGACACCATCAACATCGGTTTTCCCACCATCGAAACCATGGCGAAATACCGGAAAATGACCGGCAGTAGTATCAAAGTGATTGTTCAGGTTCATCCCGACATGGAAAATAACGATTATTTTGTGAACATTAACAAAGCTATCGATTCGGGAATGGACATGATTCAGGTGCAGGGCAACTGGTGCGACTGGCTGGTACGCGACAATAAGATAGACGTCATAGATAAAATGCTCAGCCGTATCCGTTCGAATGGAATAACTGCTGGTCTGGGTTGCCATACCGTAGATGCTTTGATTGCATGCGAGGAGCAGGGTATCATCCCCGATTATTATATGCAAACCATGCACCACGACCGGTACTGGTCGGCACACCCCTTGGAAAACCGTGTCCCGTTTGAGGTGGATGGCAAAAAGTACCTCGACCATAACCGCTTCCACGATAATATCTTCTGCCTGTTCCCCGACAAGACTGTGGAATTTGTGGAACGTGCAAAGGTGCCTGTTATGGGATTCAAAGTGCTTGCCGCCGGCGCCATTTCACCCGAGGACGGCTTTAATTGGGCATTCCAAAATGGCGCCGATTTTATTTGCGTGGGCATGTTCGACTTCCAGATTGTAAACGATGTGAACATTACCATTGATGTGTTAAATAAAATTGAGGGCAGGAAACGGGCGTGGTATGGGTAATGTCTTATATTTTTGCCGAAATTTGGGATTAGTTTATTTTTCGTATTTTTAAGAAAAAAATGAAAGCGTACAGATATAAAACAAAAATTTCCAGAACAGGGAAAATATTAATTCCGGTTAGTCCTGCGCTATATGATAAAGAAGTTGATATAATTATTTTGCCGAAAAACAGGAAAAAGGAGAAAGAATTAAAAGCTGTAGATTTT
The DNA here is from genome assembly GCA_041686935.1 of Mariniphaga sp. Lineage (GTDB taxonomy): Bacteria > Bacteroidota > Bacteroidia > Bacteroidales > Prolixibacteraceae > Mariniphaga. The sequence continues at coordinate 81,479 of JAWLCW010000002.1, forward strand.
GTAAATAAATGGGCTGGATTTTTAAAAAATGAAGATGTTGAAAATTCAAAGTACGATTATCTTTCAGAAAAATACAAATGAAGAGAATTCTCTTTGATACAAATATAATTCTTGATATCGCTTTAAAGCGAAATCCCTTTTTCAATGATGCATTTAAGCTATTCGAATTAATTGATGAAAAGAAAATTACCGGAAGTATTACAGCAACCACTGTAACTGATATTTACTTCATTTCCAAAAAAGAAAAAAGACATTGCGAAGCAATTCAATTTATAAATAGCCTGATAAAGGTAGTTGATGTAATTGGAGTTGATAAGGAAGTTATTTTAAATGCTTTGTCTTTGAAAATTTTTGATTTTGAAGATGCTGTTCAGATTTCTGCTGCTGAATTCAGCGAAATAAATACAATAATAACGAGGAACAAATCTGATTTTGTAAATACCGTCAAACAAATTTTAACACCGGTTAAGTTTTTAGATTTACTTGCCTAAATTTCAATTTATATTTCGATGAAAAAAATGTACTTTTTATTTGTGCTAAGCATTTTCTCAAAATTTCTTTTTTCTCAGAATGACACCTCCATTTATCTCCTCGTGCGAGCCGATGACATCGGTTCTTTTCACGCAGCGAATGTGGGTTGTATCGAGTCGTACCAAAACGGAATTGCCCGTTCGGTGGAGTTAATGCCGCCCTGCGCATGGTTTCCCGAGGCAGTAAAACTACTGAACGAAAACCCGGGTTACGATGTGGGAATTCATTTAACGCTCACCAGCGAATGGAGCAGTGTAAAGTGGCGCCCGCTCACACATTGCCCAAGCCTTGTTGATAAGGATGGTTATTTCTTCCCAATGGTATGGAAAAATCCCAACTTTCCACCCGGTTCTTCCATTTCCGAATCAGATTGGAAACTGGACGAAGTGGAACAGGAACTACGCGCTCAAATCGAACTTTCGCTGAAACATTTACCACATATTTCGCATCTTTCAAGCCACATGGGTTTTACCAGCCTCGACCCGAAAATTGGCGACCTTGTCAGTAAGCTGGCCAAAGAGTACAAGCTGGAAGTAAATACGGAAGGATTGCAGCGTTTCCCGGGATGGGGTAGGGATGTGCCCATGGAACAGCGCATCGATAAATTTTGTGAAAACCTGGAAAAGCTTACGCCCGGCAAATACTTGTTCGTGGAGCATCCGGCAAAAGATACAGATGAGATGAAAACTGTGGGACATAAAGGTTACGAAAATGTTGGCCTCGATCGCGAATGGGTCACCCGTGTGTTAACCAGCGAAAAAGTAAAACAAACCATTCAGAAAAAAGGTATAAAGCTTATTAGCTATGCTGATTTGAAAAAATAGTTTGAAGATGAATTCAGCTTTTTTGCTTTTCCGGTTTACGTTCAATGTTTTATATTTGATTGAATTCTTGAAAAATACATGAAGCAATGAAACGATATAATTCATTTCCGGTTGTAACTTTAATCCTCTTTTTTGTTTTGGCTTCGTGCAAAACTGAAAACACCAAAACTGCCGGCGAACTCCTCCATGCCCCTTTATTTGAATTTCAGAATTTGGAGCCGCGATGGAACAGTTTTGAAAATCCGACTTCAGAAAAAGGAACCGGAGGACAGGAAAACAAAGGCGCCAAAGGACATCCGTATGATTTCCTGAAGGCCGGGGAAACAAAGGTTTTGATGGATGTTGACGGAGCAGGAATAATCACTCGCATGTGGTTCACAATTCAGGACCGTTCACCACAAATGCTGCGTTCGCTAAAGATTGAAATGTTTTGGGACGGCGAAGAAAAACCGGCTGTTTCGGCTCCGTTTGGTGATTTTTTCGGAAATGGATTGGGAAGAATGGTGCCCCACGAAAGTGAATTGTTTTCCAGTGCCGAAGGACGTTCATTTAACTGTTTCATACCCATGCCCTATAAAACAGGTGCAAAAGTGGCAGTCACCAACGAGGGCGACACGGATTTGGATATGCTTTTTTATGATATAAATTTTGTTAAACTGAACAATTGGAATGAAAACAACCTCTATTTTCACTGTTTCTGGAACCGCGATACAGCAACAACACCAGGAGTGGATTACACCATTTTGCCAACGGTTGAAGGAAAAGGAAGATTTCTGGGAGTTCATTTTGGCGTAATAGCCAATCCGGATTATCAGAAATCATGGTGGGGCGAAGGAGAAGTAAAAATGTACCTTGATGGCGATGGCGAATTCCCGACACTTGTGGGCACCGGAACCGAAGATTATATTGGAACGGCATGGGGACAGGGCGCTTTTATAAACCGTTATACCGGTTGCCCCGTAGCCGACACAGAAAATGATCACTGGACTTTTTATCGGTATCATGTTCCCGATCCGGTGTTTTTTAAGTCTGATATTCGGATTGAAATTCAGGCTATGGGCGGAAATATGAAAGATAAAGTGATTGAAATGATTGATAACCGAGCGCGGTTAATTCCTGTTTCTATTCAGGAAGGGCAGGTGTTTGTAGGTTTGATGGATGCTGACCCCCCTATTGATTTGAAACACCAGAACGTAATGAATGGCTGGGTCAATTTTTATCGCTCCGACGACTGGTCGTCAACCGCTTATTTTTACCTGGACAAGCCTGTGAGTAAATTACCTGAAATACCTGATACAGAATTCAGAAAATACCGACTGTAATTAAATGTAATACAATGAGATTTATGAAAAAATTCAAAACAATTTTTACCATCTTTTTGCTTTTTGCAATTTGTTTTGCAAATGCCCAGGACCCCAACCGGTTTAAATCGCAAATTGAAGAATTGGTTCAAAAAGAGTATCAGTTTGAAGCCGGTAAAAAACTTGCGCTTTTCACCGGAAGTTCCAGCGTGCGGATGTGGAAAGATGTGGCGGATTATTTTCCTGAATACAATGTGATTAACAATGGCTTTGGCGGTTCGCATTTCAGCGATTTGATTTATTATTACGAGGAACTGATTCCGAAATACAAGCCGGATTACCTGTTTATTTATGAAGGCGACAACGATATTGCGAGTGATAAAAAACCGGGAAAGATTTTAAAGGAAGCCAAATTGCTGGTTGATCGTATTCAGCAGGATTTACCGGAAACCAAAGTGGTGCTGATTTCGGCAAAACCCAGCGTAGCTCGCTGGAACCTGCACAAAAAATATGAGAAGCTGAACAAAAAACTGGAAAGGTTGGCTAAAAAATCCAACAACCTGGAGTTTGCCGATGTGTGGAATGCCATGCTCGATGAAAATGGCCAGGTCCATACCGATGTTTTTCTGGACGATAACCTCCACATGAACAAAAAAGGTTACGACATATGGGGTGAAGTGATTGGGGAGTTTTTGAAGGAATGAACAACATTTAAAACAATATTCAACTAAACCAATTTACCATGAATTCAAAACTGTTTTTCGAAATGATTTTCCTGCTTTGTTTGGTTTCATGCCAGAATTCAACAATGAAACAGGAACAGCGAAATTTTAATTCTGTTTATGAAGGCGATTATCTGAACCGGCTGGCATTTCCCATTGGCGGAATAGGAGCGGGAATGTTCTGCCTTGAAGGCTCAGGAGCCGTTTCACATGTTTCGGTGCGCAATCACCCTGATGTTTACAACGAGCCATTTTTAATGGCTGCTATTTCTGTAAAAGGTATTGAAAATGGCACTAAAGTGCTTGAAGGCCCTGTTCCCGCGTGGAAGATTTTTGGTAATCCCCGCACTGGAAACGGAGCCGGTGAAAAATCGTACGGATTTCCCCGTTTTGAAAAAGCTACGTTCGAAGCCCGGTTTCCATTCGGAAATATTAAGCTGGAAGACAGCGATATACCGGTAGAGGTTTCAGTTACCGGGTGGAGCCCGTTTATACCAACCGATGAAGATAACTCGAGCCTGCCGGTTGGCGGACTGGAATATTCTTTTAAAAATACTTCAGGAAAAGAACTGGAAGCTGCGTTTTCATACCATGCCGAAAACCTGATGCGTATTGAAATTCCCAGCGAATGGGGAGGACATTATGAAAGGGGACATTCCATTTCAGGAATACCAAACGGTTTTTTATTAAGCCAGGAATGTCACCCCGACAAACCCCATTTTAAAGGCGATTTTGCCATTTTTACCGACGAACCGGGTGCCGTTGTTGATTTGTGCTGGTTTCGTGGCGGCTGGTTCGATTCGCGCACAGTAATATGGAAAGACCTTTCGGAATTTACCTTTCGGGAAGATACTACTACGCTGAATTCTCCCGGTGCATCGCTTTATGTTCCGTTCAAATTAAAACCCGGAGAAGAAAAAACCATTCGGTTAATGATGGCCTGGTATGCACCACATTCCATGCTTAGGGCCGGTTTGGGCCCGGTTTCGCAGGAACAACTGGAAAAAGATTTGGCTACTTGTGCTCCAGGCGATGGCTGCTGTGCCGATTTAAGCCACATTTACTACGAACCCTGGTACTCCGGGAGGTTTAAAAATATTGGTGAAGTCGTAAATTTCTGGACACAGAATTACAATGATTTAAAGTCGAAAACCACTCTTTTTTCAGATGCATTTTTCAGTTCAGGTTTGCCACCCGAAGTTATTGAAGCAGTTGCTGCAAACCTCACTATTTTGAAGTCGCCAACAGTTTTGCGGCAAAAAGACGGCAAACTCTGGGCATGGGAGGGTTGTCACGATGACAGCGGTTGTTGTTACGGCTCGTGCACCCATGTATGGAATTATGCGCAGGCTATTCCGCATTTGTTCCCGGCACTGGAACGTACGTTGCGCGAAACCGAATTTATTGCAAGCCAGAATGAAGAGGGGCATCAGAATTTCAGGAGCAGTTTACCTGTTCTTCCGGTTACCAGTCATGGTTTTCATGCTGCTGCCGATGGACAGTTGGGCGGAATCATGAAAATGTACCGCGACTGGCGTATTTCGGGTAATACCGAATGGATGAAATCGTTGTATCCCAGCGTGAAACAAAGCCTCGAATACTGTATTGCGACCTGGGACCCAAAAGGAAAAGGTATTTTGGAAGAACCGCACCACAATACGTACGACATCGAATTTTGGGGCCCCAATGGAATGTGCACCAGCTTTTACCTGGGCGCACTGGCTGCAATTATTGAAATGGGTGAAACCGCAGGCGATGATGTGTCGAAATATAAAAATTTGTTGGCTAAAGGAAAATTGTACCTTGAAAATGATTTGTTTAACGGCGAATACTTTATTCAGAAAATTACAATTGAAGGACTTGAAGCTGCCGATCCGGTTGAAGCATCAAAAGTTGGAATCAACATGAATTATTCGCCGGAGGCCATCGAATTGCTGCAAAAGGAAGGCCCGAAATATCAGTACGGAAACGGTTGTTTGTCGGATGGAATTTTGGGTGTCTGGATTGGAAAGGTGTGCGGGCTGGAGGATTTTATTGAACCCGGAAAAGTAAAAAGCCATCTGAATGCCGTACATAAATACAACCTGAAAACCGATTTGTCCGACCACGTGAACCCGCAGCGCCCGGCATACGGGCTGGGTAAAGACGGCGGTTTGCTGCTTTGCACCTGGCCAAACGGAGGAGAATTAACCTTACCATTTGTTTACAGCAATGAAGTATGGACCGGAATTGAATACCAGGTGGCCTCCCACTTAATGCTGGAAGGGGAAGTGGAAAAAGGACTGGAAATCGTGCGGGAAGTGCGAAAACGTTACGATGGCCGGGTACGTAATCCGTTTAACGAATACGAATGCGGCCACTGGTATGCCCGTGCCATGGCCAGCTACGGTTTGCTGCAGGGATTAACCGGAATTCGTTACGATGCGGTTGACCAGGTGCTTTATGTTGATTCAAAGGTTGGCGATTTTAAAAGTTTTATTTCCACTGAAAACGGTTTCGGAACCGTTGAATTTAAAAACGACGAAGTGAACCTCGAAGTGGTTTATGGAGAAATCCCGTTGAAAGAAATTGTTACTGGGAAAGGTCTTTGAAATTCGGTTTCAGCAAATTCTGCCGAAGGCATCCATTCGGGCGATTCGCTGATTTAAAATATGTATTACTGTGGATAATCTATTGAAGATTAATAGTTTTTTGCAGAGTTTGTGTTTTTATTTATGAATAATTAAATCGGTGGTTCGGAAACCGCCGCACCCGAAAAAAGCCGGCCCCTCCCAGAACCGGCGTCATATTTTAGCGATTACTCTTTTTTCCTTTCTCCCCTGTTTTCGACACTTTTGTTATGTTGAAAATTCAAATAGTTAAAAATCTGATAGTTATGATTTTTTGATGATAAAAATGGGTGTCCCAAGTGAATTTTGTGATTTTCTTTAAATTAGATTTCATTTCCAAATATTCAATTCTCAGGAGGTTAACTCAAATTTTTATCATATTTCAGTCATTTTTTAATAAAGAACTCAGAAGTCGAAAATTTGTAGGGTGTCCCAGCGATGAAAACAGGAAAAAGCCGGCCCCTCTCAGAACCGGCTTCGTATTTTAGCAATTGCTTTTTTCTCTTTCTCCCTCTCCCTGGGAGAGGGCAGGGGAGAGACTTTTTATTCTTTATACGCCTCAATCAAAATTTCCAGAATTTTCTTTCCGGCGGCGGCAACACTGGTTCCCGGGCCGAAAATGGCCACAGCGCCGGCGTCATACAGGTACTGGTAATCCTGCGAAGGAATTACTCCGCCCACGATAACCATGATGTCGTCGCGGCCCAGTTTTTTCAGCTCTTCGATAACGGCTGGTACCAGTGTTTTATGACCGGCTGCCAAAGACGAAACGCCCAGCACATGCACATCGTTTTCAACGGCCTGTTTGGCAGCTTCTTCCGGAGTCTGAAACAGCGGACCCACATCCACGTCGAAACCGAGGTCGGCATAACCGGTGGCTACCACTTTGGCGCCCCGGTCGTGACCGTCCTGCCCCATTTTTGCTACCATAATGCGCGGCTGGCGGCCCTGCAGTTCGGCAAATTGTTGTGCCAGTCCCTGCGCCTCTTTAAATTCCGATTTATCCTTTGCTTCCGATTTATACACGCCTTCAATTGTTCTGATTACTGCTTTATACCGTCCTGCCACTTTTTCGCAGGCATCTGAAATCTCACCCAAAGATGCACGTTTTTTTGCTGCATCAATCGCCAGTTCCAGTAAATTTCCTTTTCCGGTTTCGGCGGTTTCGGTAATGGCTGTCAGGGCAGACTGCACTTCTTCTTCGTTCCGTTCAGCACGCAGTTTTTTCAGTCGCTCAATTTGCGACAGGCGCACTGCCGTGTTGTCGATGTCGAGAATGTCGATGGGGTCTTCCTTGTCGAGCCGGTATTTGTTGATTCCCACAATAGTCTGCGAACCTCCGTCGATTCTTCCCTGCGCACGAGCCGCTGCTTCCTCGATACGCATTTTCGGTACACCGGTTTCGATGGCTTTGGCCATTCCGCCCAGTTTTTCCACTTCCTGAATAAGTTCCCATCCTTTTCGTGCCAACTCGTTTGTAAGTGATTCCACGTAGTAGGAACCAGCCCATGGGTCGAGCGAGCGGCAGATTTCCGTTTCCATTTGCAGGTGCAACTGGGTGTTGCGGGCAATTCGTGCCGAGAAGTCGGTGGGCAGGGCAATGGCTTCGTCCAGCGCGTTGGTGTGCAAACTCTGGGTGTGGCCAAGCACAGCCGCCATCGCTTCAATGGCGGTACGTCCCACGTTGTTGAACGGGTCTTGTTCTGTTAGCGACCAGCCCGACGTTTGCGAGTGCGTACGCAGTGCCATCGACTTCGGGTTTTTCGGACCGAATTCTTTTACGATTTTTGCCCAAAGCATCCGTGCCGCACGCATTTTTGCAATTTCCATAAAATGGTTCATGCCAATGGCCCAGAAAAACGACAACCGCGGTGCAAATGCGTCGATGTCGAGGCCGGCTTTGATTCCTGTGCGCAGGTAATCCAGCCCGTCAGCCAGTGTATAAGCCATTTCAATGTCGGCAGTGGCCCCGGCTTCCTGCATGTGATAACCCGAAATGGAAATGGAGTTGAACTTCGGCATGTGCCGCGAAGTGAACTCAAAAATGTCGGCAATGATTTTCATGGAGAACTCCGGCGGGTAAATGTATGTGTTCCGCACCATAAATTCTTTCAGAATATCATTTTGAATGGTTCCTGAAAGTTGTTCGAGTGTGGCGCCCTGCTCCAGACCGGTAACAATGTAAAAAGCCATTACGGGCAGTACGGCGCCGTTCATGGTCATGGAAACCGACATTTTGTCGAGCGGAATTTCGTCGAACAGAATTTTCATGTCGAGGATGGAGTCGATGGCCACACCGGCTTTTCCCACGTCTCCCACCACACGTGGGTGGTCGGAGTCGTAACCGCGGTGCGTTGCCAGGTCGAACGCTACCGACAGCCCTTTCTGACCAGCGGCCAGGTTGCGGCGGTAAAATGCGTTCGATTCCTCAGCGGTTGAAAATCCGGCATACTGACGAATAGTCCACGGGCGCATGGCGAACATGGCCGAGTAGGGCCCCCGCAGAAATGGCGGCACTCCGGCAGCATAATCCAGGTGCTCCAAACCTTCCAAATCTTCTTTGGTGTAAACCGGTTTTACCGGAATCTGCTCCGGAGTGAGCCAGTTCTTTGTATTGTCTGTGACATTTCCGGATGTTTGTTTTGCCCGGAAATTTTTTATGTCGATGTTTTTGAAATCAGGTTTCATAACTATTCTTTTTCCTCATTTTATTTTTTTGTTTTTGTTGTCATTTCGACGAGTTTGCGAGGAGAAATCTCTAACTCAAAACAGTAGATTTCTCATCTTCGTGCCTCAGATTCGAAATGACAGCTTCTGATTGCATTTCAGAATTATTTAATCCCCAGTTTTTCCTGATACCCTTTCAACTCTTCCAGAATATTGCTCTTCATGTGAATGAAATTCGAAATTCCCTTTGCTTCCAGTTCCGGTTTGCATTCGGGAGCTCCGGCAATTACCAGGATTTCTTTGTCGAGCAGTTCTGCTACTTGTGGGGCCAGGTCAGCGTATTCTTCGTCGGAGCTGCACAAAACCACGATGTCGGCATTTTTTGCTTTGGCTGCTTCTAAACCTTCTTTTGCAGTTTTGAAACCATTGTTGTCGATGACTTCGAAACCGGCTACGGCAAAAAAGTTGGTACTGAACTGTGCACGCGCTTTCCTGAACGTGAGGTTACCCATGGGTAGCATAAAAGCTACAGGACGTTTTTTGTTTTTGGTGTACAAATCAGTTTTATAGCGCAATGCTTCAAACGGCTGGGCAGCGCGGTAAGGTTTTAATGTTTCCACTTCTGCATCTTTTTCGGTGAGGTCGCTGGCCTGGAAAACCCATTCCGGGAACTCTTCTTTGGCCGTTTCCGAAAAATTTGGAAACTGGTTAACGCCCAGCAGGTTTTCGCGCCGAAGTGCAACGTTGGTATCCCGTTTGGCAGCCATCGCTTTTATTTCATTCTGAATGAATCCGTCTTTAAATGCCTGAACAAAACCACCTTTGTCCTGAACCTGCAGGAACAAGCTCCAGGCGTGTTCAGCCAGCGAAGAAGTGAGGTTTTCAATGTAATATGAACCGGCGCCGGGGTCGGCAATTTTATCGAGGTGCGCCTCTTCCTTCAGCAAAATCTGCTGGTTGCGGGCAATGCGCTCCGAAAATTCGGTGGTGTCACCAAAAATGGCATTAAACGGCAGCACGGTAATGGAATCGGCGCCTCCAAGCACAGCCGACATGGCTTCGGTTTGGGTGCGCAGCATATTCACGTAGGGGTCGTAAAATGTTTTGTTGTAGGCGTTGGTTTCGCTGTGGGCAATCAGTTTGGCCGATTCGTTGTTTTTTGGGTCGAATGCCTTTACAATCTGCGCCCAAAGTAAACGGGCCGCCCGCAGTTTGGCAATTTCCATAAAATAGTTGTTGCCAATGCCAAAATTGAATTTTATGTTTTGAGCCACTTCATCGGTGCTCAGCCCTGCGTCGGTGAGCCGGGTCAGGTATTCCACTCCCTGGGCCAGCGCAAAAGCAAGCTCCTGAACAATGGAAACGCCGCTGTTGGCAAAAAACTTTCCGTGAACGCCAATCACCCTGAAATAAGGCAATTCAGCCGTTTTTTCGATGGCTTCTTTTAATTCTTCAAAAGCGTTCGGTTTCAGTTTCCCTTTCAGTACAAACGAACCAATGGGGTCGAGCGGCGATGAACCGATGATTTGGGTTTTGTCTTCATTTCCTGCCAAAACATATTCTGCAAAAGGCAGGGCGCAGTTGCAGTTGTCGCATGGACATACAAAATTGATTTCTGCCGCTTCCAGACAAATGTCTTTCAGAAGCACCGCCAAATCGTCTTTGGTGACTTTGGTGTTACAATCGAAATAAAACCCAAGGGAGTTGACCCCTTTACCCAGGATGGTCAGCGCTTTTTTGTTGGCTTCGGCAAAATCCTTTACAAAAATATCCTGCCGGATGAACCAGTCGTTGCCGGTTTTTTTATTGCCACGCACAAACGGAAATTCCCCGGGAAGTGAATTCAGGTAATCGAGTCCTTCGAGGTTTTCGCGGCGGTAGTATGGACGAACATTAATCCCTTCATACGTTCTCCAAACCAGCGCCCTTTCATAATCTTTGCCTTTTAAATCGGCATTTATTTTGGCTTCCCACGCTTCGGTTGAAACGGGCGGGAAATCAGTAAATAGCTTTTCCTCTTTTTCTGCCATGTTGAAAATTGTTTTAAAATCGAGGGGCAAAATTAGCCGATTTAAAAGATTGCACCTTAGAAATCAGCCGGTTTTTAAGGAATGTTAAGAAAAATCATGTTTTCAGTGTGGATATGTAAAGTTATTCTTACCTGAAAACGGATTGTTTTTTTGTTCTGAATGAATAAGTTTTTATGATTCTCCTACCGCAAATTGTGCAATCATTCAATGATTTTTACAACTTTCTCGCAGATTTGACTTCGTCGATTTTCAATTCGCAGATAAACACTGATTTTTATGGCTTTCTGCGAAAATCAGCGCAGTCCCAGCCTGCGTATGGCAGGAGCGGTAGATATACATTCCAGGTTTTAATACAGATATTTATAAACCCTATTTCTAATCCTATAACCTTAGTAACCAGTCAGTTCCCGACAAACCTGACCTTATTGCCTTATTTTAGAACTGATTAAAACAGGTAAATCCAAATCAAATTATTTACAGCCAGGAATGGTTGAAACTGATGCTTGGCAATACCGAGCAGAAATTTCTCAATAAGGTAATAAGATAATAAGGTTTTGATATAGGGGGGTTTCGGCAGGTTACCAAGGTTAATCTCTGGAAATATGGTTTTGTGTTTTAGATTTTTGTTTTTTAAAAATCGGGTTAAACTGGTTTTTTCTATTGGCATAGGTGTCTTCAGTTTCCCTTTACGTACTGAAGCATCCAATGAATTGATATTAACAAATTTTAACTTTTATTTTAATTGTCAATAAATCAATATTATAAGTCATGTTTTTCAGATTTTGTAAAATTAATTTCGAAAATAAATAAACAAAAATGCTGTTTAATTTTTTATATGTTTGTATTAGACAAAATGAAAACAAAAAACAGTTCAGAAACAGAAAACAAATTGAAAATTAAAATTGAAAAAAATGAAAACAAAATTGAAAATTATTCCGGCTTTAATGATTGCAGCAAGTTTACTTTTTACAGCATGCAGCGACGACGAAACTCCGGTAATGGAGTCGAAAAACATTGTTGAAGTGGCTGCTGATGCAGGAAACTTCAGTATTTTAATTGAAGCAGCTCAGAAAGCAGGGCTTGCCGAATTTTTAAGTACCGAAAACAACCTGACAGTTTTTGCTCCCACCGATGCCGCTTTTGCAGCGCTTTTAAGCGACCTTGGACTTTCATCTCTTGATGACGTTCCGGTAGCTGATTTGACTCAGATTTTGACTTACCATGTAATCGGCGCCAAAGTGATGTCAACCGATTTAAGCACGGGCTACGTTCCCACACTGGCCAGTTTCGACAGCAGCCCGGTTTCGATGTATGTTACCGTTGGAAACACGGTTTCCATCAACGGCAGTGTTTCGGTAACCACACCCGATGTTGAAGCTGAAAACGGGGTAATTCACGTGGTGGACAAGGTGATTCTGCCGCCCACTGTTGTGAACATTGCACTAGCCAACGAAAACTTTACCACGCTGGTTCAGGCGGTTGTAAAAGCAGGTTTGGTTGACGCGCTAAGCGCTGAAGGACCATTTACCGTTTTTGCACCCACCAACGTCGCGTTCGATGCACTGTTTGCTCAGCTTGGAATTTCTGGAATCGATGATTTAACCGCCGAACAACTGATTCCGATTTTAACGTACCATGTGGTACCCGGAAATGTTGTTTCGACGGAACTTTCAAGCGGAGAAGTGGGCACACTGAACGGACAAAACCTTTCGGTTGACCTGTCTGCCGGAGTGAAAATCAATGAAAGCGAAGTGATTGCAGCCGATATTCAAGGCTCAAACGGTGTAATTCACGTGATTGACCAGGTTTTAATTCCCTAATCCTTAATAAATTTTAAAATCGAAATATTAATAATCAATTAAAAATGAGAAACATGAAAACAAAAATGAGAAACATCGCAATGGCAGTAGCACTGACAGTTGGAGTAACCTCAGTAACTGCTTCAGAATTCAATAATGCAGAATTGGTATTGAATACCGCAGAAAAAACAATGGCTATGGAAAGCTGGATGCTGGATGCAGACCTTTTCGGAGCCGACGATTCAAAAAGTACCAGCTCAACAGTTGTTGAAATTGCAGTGAGCAATCCCGATTTTTCCATTCTGGTGGAAGCGGTATCCAAAGCCGGTTTGGTTGATGCGCTGAGCGCCGAAGGACCGTTTACGGTTTTTGCACCTACCAACGACGCTTTTAAAAGCCTGTTCAGTCAGCTTGGAGTTTCAGGTGTAAAAGACCTGACCGCAGAACAACTGACCCCGATTCTGACTTACCACGTGGTTTCCGGAAAAGTAATGTCAACCGATTTGTCGAATACTTCGGTGGCCACACTGAACGGGCAAAAAATCAAAATTGACCTTTCATCGGGGGTAAAAATCAACGACAGCAAAGTGGTGGCTGCCGACATCGAAGGCAAAAACGGTGTCATTCATGTAATTGACAGCGTTTTACTGCCTGAATAATTATATGCAGGTCATGGTATCACTTGAAGTGATGCTATGACTTTTCAGAAAAATACGCCATAAAAAATGTACCGGCTTCGAAAGGGGCCGGTAATTTTTTTACACATTATTCGATTTTGGAAAAAAGTAATCGATAATTTTCCGGTAACTATCCTGAGCGCTAAGGCAAGTATCAATTAAATAACCCTTCACTTTTGGGTATTCTGCCAACCCTCTGTAATAGAAAAATTTGTGTTCATCTTCTATGATAAATGGCACGATATGGTTTGCTAAACACTCTTTAAACAGAATTAATCTGCCTACGCGGCCATTCCCATCCTGGAACGGATGAATCTGTTCAAACCGAAAATGAAAATCGATGATATCGTTTACTGTGATATTTTGTTTTTTGCGGTACGATTCAATTAAAATTTTCATATCAGACGGCACTTCCGAAGGCAGGGATGTTTCTGTTCCCCCAACAATGTTTGGTCTCAGTTTGTAATCGCCAATACGAAACCATGATTTTTTGGAATCGGATGTATTTATTTTCAGCAGGTAATGAAATTTTTTGATGTGTTCTTCCGATAAAGGCTCTTCTGCAATGTCAAGCATATAATCAAAACAGGAAAAGTGATTTACCGTTTCGATAATATCATCTACATTGGCTGTTGTTTCACCTTCTTCTAAAAAAACAGTATTTGTTTCGTAAATATATCTTGTTTGTTCTTCTGATAACTGACTGCCTTCAATGCGGTTGGTATTGTATGCCAGTTTTATTTGTGTTTTATGATAGATGCCTCCTTTCAGGCCACTATGTTTCTCTTCCCGTAAAACCGATAGAAGATTCATATTTGTTCACTTTTAATCCTGTTTCAAAGGTATGATTTTTCCGGTATTTTAAAAGGTACATATCCAGGTTGTATTTTGAAAAGAATAATTCGAGATTCATTTTTTTACCACCTGTACGTAAACGAAATCGACGGAATTACCGGGAACAGTGTTATCTGTTTCATCTGGTCGCCTTTTTTGTAGTAATACCACGGATTGAGGCGGTTGTAAACATTGTAAACCGAAAAATTCCAGATATAACTCTTCCTGGCATTTTGCCGCTCAATGCGGTAAGAAAGGTTGAGGTGATGAAAATCGGGCATCTGGTAATTGTTCACTGAATTGATTAAACTGCGTCGTGCAAACCATTCGGCATTGTAACGCGAGCCTTCCATCAACGGCAGCGGAATGGCCTGGTATTCCTGTTCGGCCAGTGTAATGTATTTACCCGAAGCATAACTGAAGGTGGCTGAAAAATCTTTGGTAATGGTTTTACCTTTTTTCTGTTTTTCGCCCAGGTTCCAGTTTGCATTTATGTTAAGCTGATGGCGGCGGTCGTAGGTATAAGGAAATGTCCGCCCAAAATTGATTTCAGTGAATTGGCGGGTGCTTTTGGAAAGCGTGTAAGTAATCCAGCCGGTTAAGCTGCCTGTAGTTTTTTCAGCCATCAGTTCCAGTCCGTAAGATGTTCCCCGGCCCTGTTCCACGTAGTCTTCCCAACTATCGCCGCGTTCTTTCGCGGCCAGGGTTCCTTCCCTGTACTGCACCACGTCTTTCATGTTGGTGTAAAACACTTCGGTTGAAAACTGGTAGTTTTTTGGATTCCAAAATACGCCTGCCGAAAATAAATCGGAAGTGCCGGGTTTGATTTTTTTGGTGGAAGAAACCCAGAGTTCGGTGGGGATGCCCAGCGTGGTGTTCTGCAACTGATGCAAAAACTGTTTCATGCGCGACCACGAAACTTTGCCTGAAACCTGCTCCGAAAAGAGGTACCGCACCGACGCCCTTGGCCGCACGCTCCAGTAGTTTTTTCCACCGGTTGACAGGTTACCTGCACGAAAACCGATGGCGCCTTTTGTTTTGTCCGTTATGTTTAGTTCAGTTTCGGCATAAATTTCGGCAATAAAATTCCGGGTAAAAACGTCGGTGTTCAGTTTAAAAGAGGAGGAATCGGACCGGTAGGAAATAATTTCGGGACTGAACTGCTGTATGGAGAACTCGTAGCCCAACCGGAACGTTTTTTCCGCTGCGGGGTACCAGTCGAAATCAGCCTTTGTGGTCCAGTCGTTCAGGTTGTTGTACCCTTTATAAACTTCGCCGCCTTTTCGGTCGAACTCATTCAGGTACATTTGCCTGAACCGGCTGTTGTATGCCGAAAAATTGGCAAACAGCACGGGCGAAAAAATGCGGTTCCAGCGCAAAACTGAGGTCAGGTTTTGCCAGTTGTAACTGAACCGGGTGTAGTCTTTCAGGCGGGTGCCACCGTCTTCCATGTTGTAGGCATCGCGGCCGGTGTAAAAGCTGAGGTAAACCCGGTTGCGCGGATTAACCACCCAGTTGGTTTTGGCGTTGATGTCCCAAAATCCGTAGGTTAACACCTGTTCGCCCTGTCCTTCCAGTTTTTGGGCGGCCAGTAACAGGGCATCGAGCCAGGTTTTCCGAGCCGAAACCATAAACGAAACTTTTTCGCTTACTACCGGTCCTTCCAGGGTAAAGCGCCCGGCAATGGGACTGAGCGAAAACGTACCGGTTTGTTTGTGCAGGTTACCCTCTTTCATGCTTATATCGAGCACCGAGCCCAGCCGCCCGCCAAACCGCGCAGGCAGGTTGCCCTTGTAAAGCCGGGTGTCTTTAATAGCGTCGTTGTTAAAGGCCGACATAAATCCCCACAGGTGGTTTACGTTATACACCGGCACGCCGTCGAGGTGGATTAACGTTTGGTCGGGACTGCCGCCGCGCACGCTGAACCCGGTGGAACCTTCGGTGGCAAACGAAACTCCGGGCAATAATTGTATGGCTTTCAGTAAATCGGGTTCGCCCAAAACCGCTGGAATGCGCTCCACCTGCTGTGCGTTCAGCCGGTGTGTGCCCATGGCCGGCGAAAGCAAAAAGTCTTCTTTGGGCGTGGCTTTCACTTCCACCTCCTTTACGATGTTCCGGGTTTCGAGCTTTATGTTGAGCAGCTTGTCGGTTTGAACATTCAGCGTTTTATGCAGCGGTTCAAAACCCACAAAACGGAACACAAGCGTTACTTTTCCGGGAGGAACGCCGAGGCTGAAAAACCCGTAATCGTTGCAGGCCGTGCCTTTTTTATGTTCGGGAAGAAAAACGGTAGCGCCGGCAAGCCGTTCGCCGGTAGCTGCGTCGGAAACATACCCGCTGACGGTTACGGTTGGCTGTGCAAACGAATGAAAGGAAATTGCCAGAATGACAAAAACAGCAAGAATGCGTTTTATGTGTTTTTTGACAGCCATTTTAATCCCTTGAAAATTCTTTTGAAACACTGGTAAACGAACCGAAAATTCCGGTACCGCCATGGATGTTGGAATAGATGGGAAACGGGGCGTAAACAATAGGAACATCTTCTGCCCATAAATCGTTTTCTTTCATGAGTAAGCTTGATTTCATGTATTTATCAAGGTGATAATCTACAGAAAGGATGAAAACTTTTTGGGGTCCGTCTTTTATGTGGATACCCGAAGGATAAAATTGAAAATTAATAGTGTCTGAGGGCAAATTGCTATCCTTAATTCGGATATAAAAATCATATATAAACATAAAATCATGATAGTTTTCAGGCAAACGATTAAAATCATCGCCTAAACTATAATTTGAAAAGATGGATGGAGAAATTTCACGATAAGTTTTTCCGTCATGCCATGAATATCCTTTGACTCCAAACCAGTAAAAGTTTTCAATATCAGGTCTGTCTAAGAAAAAAACCTGATAATACAGATTGGCTCCAGGACCATCAATAGATTCTATTTCAGCCGACAATAAATGAGGTATAATGGTTTCAGCCCAAACTGTTGTATTGTTGGTTGTAACTTCAATTTTATACTTTTCTCCGGGTTTAATTTTGTAAGGCAAAACCCAGGCCGTGGAGTCGGTTTGCCGGAATTGTCCCACCGGATTTCCCTGTTCGTATAAAATTATATGGGCATTGTTAATAGGTTCGAAACCGGCAGAAGATAAAGCAGGTATTGTATGAGATAGCCAAGTTGTAATCGTGTCAGCATTCGGAGTGAGAATACAATTTAGAGTAATTTCTTTTTTCGGTTCGTTTAACGAAATATCCACTTCCGATACACAGGAAATGACAAAAAACGGCAAAATCTGTATGATGGAAAACCTCATGGCTTTTCTTTTTTCAAACGAACTATTGTAAGGATTATTACCCATAGCTTATTCTCTTGAAAATTCTTTTGAAACACTGGTAAAAGAGCCGAAAATCCCTGTGCCGCCATGGATGTTGGAATAGATGGGAAACGGTGCGTAGATAAATGGCATATCTTCGGCGTATATTTCCATACGCTCTGTTAACAGACTTGATTTCATGTACTTGTCGAGATGATAATCGGTTGAAAGCAGAAATACTTCCATCGGCATACTGATACATTGTGGCCTGAACAGAATCTCAATCTGGTTTTGGGGCAACTGGTTGTCGGGAAACCGTAAATAATAATCGTACTCAAATTTAAAAACGCCGTTTTCGCTGATGTATCGGTTAAAATCGTCGGCATATTCAAAATTGGAATAAATCAGGCAGGCGATATTTTTTTTACGGTTTTCATCCACCCCTTCGTAACCGGTGGCCGAAATCCAGTAGAAGTTGTTTTTCTCCGGGTTGTCGGTTAATATCGCAACGTAGTTGTTTCCATAACCTTCGGGATTTTCCTGTTCAATAGTTGCATTTACCGGTTGCGGGACTGTGGTTTCCGCCCAAACGGTTTTGCTTCCGGCCGTAGCTTCAATTTTATAGGTTTTGCCGGGAGTAATCTGAAACGGTAAATAATAAACACTGCTGTCTTTCCAGGTGAATTCACCGGCAAATTTTCCGTCCTCAAAAAGTTGTATCCGGGCTTCTTTTTCGTGTTCAAAAGATTGTTCACCCTGGATGGGTTTCGACCAGGAAAAATGCACAATCAGTGTATCTTTTGCTGCGTCCAGAATTCCGTTTAAAACCGGTTGCCGTTCCCTGTTGGTTTCGTTGAGGGCCACATCGCGGATACAACCTGAAAATGCGGCCAGGAAAAAAATGAGTGCGAGTGTCCAATTAAACGGCTTCATTTCGTTTTTTTTAAGAATATTTACATACATCTAAAAAGTAAATTCCCCGCTGATTCCGCTGATTTTCGCAGAAATATATTAATAATCAGCGTTTATCTGCGATATCTGCGGGAGATTTTATTTATTGTGGCAAACAAACGGGCAATCATACGTTTTAAAGTTTTAATTTCATCTGAACCTGTATATAGGAACCTGTACTTTTAACTGCAAAAATTTATTGCGGTACGTGCTTACAAACGGAACAGCCGGGTCGTAAATCGTTCTCTGGTATTTCAATCCGTAGGCATATTCCAGCATAATATCCACTCCGCGCAAATCAATTCCGGCTCCCAGTTTTAGGTTGAACGTGGTTTTATTGACATCTACGTCTGCATTCAGGGCACGGGCAGCTTCAAAAGCAGGATAAGCAAACAGTTTTGGGGTTAAAAAATATTTGATACCGCCCGAAACAGCAAGATGGTTAAACGACGTATTGTCAAAGTTTCCGTAAACAGGTTGTTCACCGCCCTGACCACCCGGCCCCAACGGGTTTTTTTGCAAAAATACATCGCCGGAAAGGTTGTAGTAATTCAGCTCCACAACCTGGTGAATCTTGGATTTCCAGTGGTCTTCGAAAAAAACTCCGGCAGACCAGCCCCAGCCGTTATCCATCTGGTTATTCAAACTGGAACCCAAATGTTGCGGTTCAGGGTAAAAACGGATGCCCCCGCCGGTAAGTCCAATTTCGGTGATGCGTTGGGCCTGTACTGTGCATGAAAAAACTATGGCAATAAAAAATGCGATTGTTTTAAAAATTGTTTTCATGTAATGTTTATTTATCAGGGGCAATGCCCGGGATTGTTATCAACGGTAAAAATATTTCTTTTTAGAACAAATGGTAATCACGAAATTTGAAGAAATGTTAAAATCAGCAATTTGGAATGGGTTTAAATTAGGTTAAACAGAGAAACTTCTATACGACGACAAAAAAACAAATGCTTAAATTAAAATGGATTCTGTAATCCCTTAACTTTTTTTCACCTTCGGGTTTCATCAGAATTTTCTAACTTGCAATTTCATTTGAAAGGAGTGTAATGGATAAACTGCAGTGGACAAAAGAAGTTTTTGGACCTAAGCTGGAAATCAGGCATGGCGAGGAGCTTATCGGGAGCATCCGGTGGGAAAACATGGTGAGTTCCAGGGCACAGGCCATGATTAACGGGAAACTGTTTGTCCTGAACCGCGAGTTTTTCCTGTCGAAACTGGAGATATACGATGCCAACGACCAGTCGTTGCTGGGCATGGTGATGATTAATCTGTTTAACCCCCGCAGCGATGTGGTTATAAACGGCAAACGGTTTGAGCTGGAAATCCAGAACTTCTGGCAGTCGCGCTGGTCGTGGAAGTTTAACGGCGCAGAAATGATTACTTACACCTCCAATGAATTTCTTTCCAAAGACAATGGGGATATTGAATTGTACACCGCAGTAAACGATGAGGTGGAAATCCTTATTTTGCTGGGATTGTTTGTACGCAACCAGTTTATTTTATTTATGCTTCTGATTTTAATTATCATAATTCTGATTGTCGTTTAAAAGAAAAGGCTGCCCTACGACAGCCTTTTAAACCTAAACCAACTAAACCTAATAAACCATAAACCTGCCAGAAAAGCAGGCCTGATGATTATCTTCAATATTTTTTATTCGTTTTATATTTCTGAACGCTTATTGGTGAGCAAAGATAAAAATATTTTTTTCCTGTAGCAGAACGGTCAACTATTTCTTTCGTCTGCCTCTTCCAAAACTTTCTGCACCGAACCGTGCAGCAGAAGTAGCCTGCGTGCCTGTTCTTCCGGGTAGCCCAGTTCATCCATAATCATGCGGGTGCCGCGTTCCACCAGTTTTTTGTTGGCTAACTGCATGTTAACCATTTTGTTGCCTTTTACCCGGCCCATCTGAATCATCAGCGTGGTGGTAATCATGTTCAGGATAAGTTTTTGCGCGGTTCCCGACTTCATGCGGGTGCTGCCGGTAACAAACTCAGGTCCCACAATGGCTTCGATGGGAAAATCCACGTTTTGTGCCAGAGCAGAATCCGGATTGCTGGTAATGCAGCCAGTGAGAATGCCGTGTTCGCGGGCATTTTTTACCGCACCAATTACAAACGGCGTTCGGCCCGAGGCGGCAATGCCAACCACCGTATCCAGTTCGTTTATATTGAATTTTTGCAGTTCCAGCCACGACAGGTTTTCATCGTCTTCGGCCGATTCCACTGCTTTGCGTATGGCCTGGTCGCCGCCGGCAATCAACCCGATAACCAAATCGTAACCTACGCCAAAAGTTGGTGGAATTTCAGAAGCATCCAATATCCCTAAACGCCCGCTGGTGCCGGCGCCCACATAAAAAAGGCGGCCACCTTTTTTTACGCGCGGAACAATTTCGGAAACCAGCTTTTCAATTTGCGGAATGGTTTTTTCCACCGCCGGCAACACCTTTTTGTCTTCGTTGTGGATGCCTTCCAGCAATTCGCGAATGCTCATTTTTTCGAGGTTATCGTAAGACGAACTCGATTCGGTTATGCTACTCATGGTTATCATTTTGCAGGTGAAACTCCATCAGTTTTAACAAAGGTTCCTTCAAAATAGTCCCCGGAACCAGATTCCGCTTCAAAAGTACGTTTTTTAACTGTTCCTGAAAATAGAAAGCCACTGAACCTACAAAACAGATGGAGTGATTTTCGTAACCGGGGTATTGCGCCACATTGCGCGCAATAAAAGATTCGAAAGCATTTTCTAACAAGCTTTTGCAATATTCATTTTGAATGTTTTCGCTTAAAAAGGGCACAAAACCGGCCAGAAACTGGTTGGGTTTTTCCTGGCGGTAAACGCGGTTTAAAAATTCGGCATATTCCAGATGATATTTTTGCTGAAACAGGTGCTGCAATTCCGCGGGCATTGTTTTTTTGAGGTAATCGCCCACCAGTTGCCGGCCCAAAACCGCGCCGCTGCCTTCGTCTCCCAGAATAAATCCCAGCGGCGGAACATGGGCGGTAATTTTTTTACTGTCGTACAGGCACGAGTTGGAGCCGGTTCCCAAAATGCAGGCAATGCCGCTCTTGTTGCCCAGCGTGGCGTGAGCTGCCGCCAGCAAATCGCTGTGTACTTCTTTTTCGGCATCCGGGAAAAACACATCCAGCGCTTTTTTTATGACCGATGCTTTTTCTTCGTTCACAACGCCGGCCCCGTAAAAAAACACGCGGTCAACTTTACCGGACAGATTGGCCAGCGGGGTTTCTTTCCACTCGGTTACAATGTTTTCAGTTGTACGAAAAAACGGATTTACCCCGCCGGTGTTAAATTGTTCCGGTTTTTTTCCTTTTTCCGAAAAACACCAGCTTGTTTTGGTGGAGCCGCTGTCTGCAATGAGTATCATAGTTTAATTTTTACCAAAATTAGGAATTATAATTTCAACCAAATAAAATTGCATTGGTATTTTACAAAGCACTTTCAATTGGGTACGTTAAAATTTTCTTCACCAAAAGGAAATAGCTTTAACAAAATCCAAGCTGTTTGTTGCTGCACAAAGTATAAACTTTTTTACACCGGAGCTTTAGCCCGGTGACTGACTTGATTCGCCTCTTTTAAGGCTTTAGCATTTAATCCTTTTAATGGCTGAAGCCGTTTTTCTATAATTACCCTTGTTCACCGGGCTAAAGCCACGGTGTAAAATACCCGGTTTAACAAAAGCACATTGTACCTTAATGCATATATTTGTACCTGAAATGAAAAAACTGAAGAGAATTCCGGAATTTAAAAATGAAGATGAAGAACGGGAGTTTTGGGCTGAAAATGATTCATCGGAATATTTGGCTTGGGAAAAATCTGAAAGAATGGTTTTTCCGAACCTGAAACCTTCGGGCAAAACAATTTCTTTACGTTTACCGGAATACATTCTGGATGAAATTAAAATGCTTGCCCGGAAAAGGGATGTGCCTTATCAGTCGCTAATAAAGGTTTACCTGAAGGAGCGGGTTGACCAGGAGTTGAACCATTTAAGATAAAAATATGAGGTATTTTTTAAGTCTGTTTTTCATAATAACAACAGGGTTATTTGTTTCGGCTCAAACATTTCCCCCTAAATTCGAATTCCGTGCCGTTTGGGTGGCTACGGTGGCCAACATCGACTGGCCATCGAAACCGGGACTTACCACGGAACAACAGCAACAGGAGGTGATTGACATTTTGAATATGCACGAACAACTGGGCATGAATGTCATCATTTTGCAGGTGCGGCCAACGGCTGATGCATTTTTTCCGTCGAAACTTGAACCGTGGTCGCGTTACCTCACCGGCACGCCGGGACAGGCGCCCGAACCGTTTTACGACCCGCTGCAGTTTTGGATAGAAGAGTGCCACAAGCGCGGCATGGAATTGCACGCATGGCTCAATCCGTTTCGGGTGGCGCTGAACCACCAGCAACCGCTGGCCGGAAACCACATCGCTTTTCAGCACCCCGGGTGGATTTTGAAATACGGCAACAGCCTCTATTTCGACCCGGGATTGCCGCAAACGCGCGAATTTGCTGCGCAGGTGGTAAAAGATATTGTTTCGCGTTACGATGTGGATGCCATTCATTTCGACGACTATTTTTATCCTTACCCGTTGCAGGAAGATTTTCCCGACACGGCTTCGTTTGCATTTTACAACCGCGGATTTTTCCCGGAAGACAAGGCCGACTGGCGCCGCGAAAATGTGGACATTATCATAAAAATGCTGAACGACACCATCAAGGCCACCAAACCCTGGGTGAAATTTGGCATCAGTCCGTTTGGCGTGTGGCGCAACATTACCGACGACCCGCGCGGTTCCGACTCGCGAGCCGGCGCCACCAATTACGACCACCTTTACGCTAACATCATCAAATGGCAAGAGAACGGCTGGATTGACTACACTTTGCCGCAACTCTACTGGCAGATTGGCCATCCACTGGCTGATTTTGAAAAGCTGGCCAACTGGTGGAAGCTTCATACTTATGACCGCGGAATGTATATCGGGCACGGTGTGTATAAAAGCGACCCGGCTTCGGAAGTAAAAGAATGGACAGAACCCGGCGAACTGCCCAAACAAATCAGGTTGTTACGCGAAATTCCCGGAATTGACGGTTCGGCATTTTACAGCAGCAAACATTTTAATCGCGATTTAATGGGCTTCCAGGACAGTTTGATGTCGGATTTATATAAACTGCCGGCACTTGTTCCACCCATGCCTTGGCTCGACCACCAGCCGCCACAGCCGGTGGCCCGGTTCAGGCAGCGTGGAAGAACTGTTCGGTGGAAAGTTAATGAAACAGAATTTGAACTGGATAAACCTTACCGGTTGATTTTGTATTTGAATGAGGATGGTGTAAAACTGAATCCTGAAAATCCGGAATTCATTCATGCGATTCTGGACAAGGATATGGATAAGTACAAATTTGAACGGATAAATCAAAAGCGTAAAAAATACGAAGTACGCATTTCGGTGCTCGACCGCCTGAACAACGAAAGCTGGTTGAGTCCGCCGGAAATAATCAGGCTTTAGTTCATCCATAATAAAGCTTCGGCCACCTGAATTTAATAAGGAAAGTGTGTTTTATTGTTGAACATTATTCCATTTGAATGTTTATATAGCAGATTGTAATACTTAACTTTTTTCAGATGAGTTTTCATTCGGCCAATGCCAAAACAATAGAACAGGAACTTGAGTGGTTTCAAAAGTTAATTCTGCTCAGAGGTAAAATTACCTTTGAGCAGTCGCTTCCTGAAGATGAAATAGAAAAAATCCAATTGCCATCTGTTGAAAATCAGGATTCTCCTTACGCCAGGCTGATTCAAAAACATTCAATGATTCTGGAAGAAAGGTTGGTTTTAATTCTGGCATTAATACCGCACGTAAAACCTTCTCTTTTAGATTTGTTACACACCAAAAATGCCCTTTATGATATTCCGTTTACTGAATTTGGCGGAATCAGGTACAATAATATAAAAGGATATCTTCCCACCGGCGAAACAGCCATTTTTTTGCTTGCGGGCGCCAATCTGGAAAAAAGGTTTGAGTTGTTGCGGTTATTTGGCAAAGAACATTTTTTTCACTGCGAAGGAATTCTTTCACTGGAGAGTGCCTCAATGAACGAACCATTGCTTAACGGACTATTAAAAATATCCCCCGAATATCTGTTTCTGATTACAACTGGTGAAAAATATAAACCTGATTTCAATCCTCATTTTCCGGCAAAAAGAATTGAAACCAGTCAGGAATGGGACGATTTGGTAGTGTCCGATCATTTAATGCAGGGCCTGGAAGAAATCAAAGATTATGTTCGACACGGAAGAAGTTTAAAAAATAAATTTCAATTCGGGAAAAAAATAAAACCCGGGTTTAAGGTATTGTTCACCGGGCCACCCGGAACGGGAAAAACATTAACTGCGAGTTTGCTGGGAAAATATTGCGGGATGGATGTTTACCGTGTGGATTTGTCGATGGTTGTTTCAAAATATATTGGCGAAACCGAAAAAAACCTGTCAGGTGTATTCGATCAGGCCGAATCAAAAAACTGGATTCTTTTTTTTGATGAAGCCGATGCGCTTTTTGGCAAAAGAAGTAATACCTCTGACTCACATGATCGTTATGCTAACCAGGAAGTTTCGTTTTTATTGCAGCGGATGGAAGACTTTGACGGGCTGGTTATATTAAGCTCGAATTTTAAAAAGAACATTGATGATGCCTTTTTCAGACGTTTCCAACTTGTTCTCGATTTTGAAATGCCAGATTCACACCAAAGGTATATTTTATGGGAAAAGTCCAAAACCAGTCAGTTTGAATACGACAGGGATGTGGATTTGGAAAGTCTGGCTGAACAACATGAGCTAAGCGCCGCTTCTATTGTTAATATTTTGCATTACAGTATTTTGAAGTGCCTGGGCAGAAAGGACCATATTATCCGGTTAAAAGATATTCAGGCCGGGCTGAAAATGGAAAGAATTAAAGAGGGGAAAAGTATTCTTTAATCAAAGACAAAAAAACTCATTGAATTAGGCACTTAACAGATACAAATTGAAATGTGGCTAAAGCCTTGCTCAAAAGTCACTTATAAAACCGTCAGCTTGGCATAGCCATCCCTTCGGGAAAAGCAGACGGCAATAAATAACCTGCAAAATTAGAATTGATGTATCAATTGCCCCCGGTTAGCCGGGGCAGGCTGTTCACTTTAGTGAACGGATTTGTGGAATACAGAGAGTAAAGGGGTTTTCCCGAATGGATTCCTTCGGAAAACCCCATTCTTGAATTATCAACCATATTAGCAAAGTGCCTAATTAAAAAACTCAATTACCCGAATTTTCATTCATATAATATTCGATAATGATATCGTTATTTTTACGGGAATGTTGAAGCTGATCTTTAATTGATTTAATTTCCTTTTCCAAATCTGACTTTTCCGCAATCCACTGGTTCAGTTTATTTTCAACTTCTGCTATTTGTCCCTTCAGAACTGTTAATTCCGATGAGCGGGCATTTTGTTCTTTGATCAGGAACTTGTTTTGTTCTTCGAGTAACCGAATTTTTCCGAACAGATTTTCCTGATTCAATGCCATTTTCTTTTTGAAATATCGGGTGATGAAAAAAACCACCAAAGGGAAAATTATAAATCCTAATAAGAGAAGATAAATGAAGAAGTTGCCGACAATAATTTCTCCATTGTATATGGCCGGCAACATGCTTTTTGAGATTAAAATAGAGTTTCCCATGATGCAAAATATTTTAAAAATTAAGAACAAAAACCGACGCGTAAGATATGTTTCAAAAAATATTTATGTGAAAATACGAAATAATATTAAAAGATATATTACTATTTTATTTTTTTGTTGTAAATTGTTTGGGAAATTTATTTTTTCAAACGTTAGTTATAGTTTTAAGAGATTAGTTTTCAGGAGAATAAACCATTAAATTGACAAAAATTCATATTCTCTTTATTGACTTTAGTTGGAAATTTTTAAGCAATTGCGATGATTGATGTTGCCTTGGTATTAATTCGGGATTTATTGAACGAACATTTCAGAAATGAATTTTCTATTTCTGAGAATAAAGTTGTTCTGTCTAATATTGTTAAGGCAGATGGCTCTTCGGCACAGAATGTAGATGGGAAAATCGTTTTTTTCCTGATTGGTTTAGAGGAAGAAGCTGCTTTAAAAAACAGCCTGAATCGGTCTGTTGGTCCCGATAGTGGTTCATTTGCACAAAAAAGTCCTTCCCTGCATTTAAATATGCAGTTGCTTTTTTGCGCCAATTTCGACAGCGCTATTTATACAGAAGGGTTAAGTTATCTTTCGTCACTGATTCGTTTTTTTCAAATCAATAAAAGAGTTGCATTAGACCCATCCAATAATTCAGACTCCGCTAAAAACAGATTAACTTTCGAATTGTGCAAACTGGATTACGCAGAATTAAGCCACCTGTGGTCGGCTATTGGAAGTAAACTTATGCCTTCAGTTTTATACAAGGTTGGCATGCTTGTATTTGACGATGTGCCATTGAAGAAAATAATTCCGGCTGTTAAGGAAACCGAAAACAGAACTTAACCAGTAAAAATGAAACAAACATTTACTCACATACTTACGCTATTTTTCAGGCATCAGTATTTCAGTGATACCCTGTTCAAATCGATTGAAGTTTCACTGGCTGACGGCTCCCAACGGTTATTAAACAACCTTGGAATAATAATAAAATCTTTTCCCGGTGGTTTTCATTTGCTAACGTCCGATCCTGAATTGCTGAAATCGGAAAATCATGCCGGGTCATTTTCGCTTTTTTTAAACTGTGCAGATACTTATTATCTCAACTATACAGACCTGCCTCTTTACAATCTGGCTGACAAACTGTTCTGTTTTAATAATTTGTCGGAGGTTAAAAGTGAAGGAAACAATGGATTTGTTTTACATTCAGGAGAATTTGCCGGTGAAAATGACCTGGTGCAGGTAGTTCATGAACGATTTTCCATTCCTGATTTTAATGCGGACGAAAATTATCGTTTTACCGATTCTGCCGGAAATGAAATAACTTCTGAAAATATTGCACCTTCAACACCAAACTCCGCCACTTTTAACATTTCCAACTTACCGCAGGGATTGATACTTTTTTATCCATCCGGTAAAGAAGTGAAAAAGTTTTACCATTACCCAAAAGCAGTCTGGAGAAAACCTTTTGGAGTTGTTGAGCTTTTCGCAGGTGAACTTTTTAATCAGTTTAAAGAAAAGGGGAAAGTTGATTATGCCATAAATTTCAGCAACAGAAAAACCATTTGGAAGTATTTCCTGGTAAGTCCGGTGTATAATAAATTTAAAAACCTGAGCATTATCAGTAAGGGGAAAGAACAGTCTTTTAATTCACCGCAAATGCAACAAATACACCCAGATTTAGAGGCACTTGTTTTCGAATCGAAAAACAAGATTCCGCTTGCAGAACAATCTGATGAATATTATCAACTGGTTGATAACTATAGCGCTGGCAACGGTAAAAGCAAGATAGTTTTGAAAAATCTGGCGAAAGCTTCTTCTGAGCAACTGTATCGTGATGAAGCCAAAACAAATGAGACTTTTTATTCTCACATTTTTATATAAACAATTAATAATTAAAAATTATGGCACAAAAATTAATGACACCCGGAGTCTATATCGAAGAGGTTAATGCTTTTCCAGGCTCCGTTGTTGAGGTTGCGACAGCAATCCCGGCTTTTATCGGGTACACCGAAAAAGCTTCCAGAAATGGAAAGTCGCTGGTGAACAAACCCACCAGAATTACTTCATTTGCAGAGTATCTCCTTCTTTTTGGAGGAGCATTCAGCCCAAAGTTTACGTTGGAACCGGTTGCGGACGGATCCAAGCCTGCCAATTCAATCTCCATTAACGACGAAGAAAGGGCGATTGAATACAAAGCCGACAACCAGCTTTTCCTTTTTAACAGCATCAAACTTTTTTATGCCAATGGTGGCGGCACCTGTTACATCGTTTCGGTTGGCACATACAAAGGCAAAGATGAACAGAAAATTAGCAAAGATGAGCTGTTGGGAACCAGTACAGATGAAAATGACAAACCCATTGAAGGCGGGCTGCAAACATTGCTGAAGGAGCAGGAGCCAACCATGATTGTCATTCCGGATGCCGTGGCATTGGGTGACGATTGTTACGAGATTTACAAACAGGTACTGGCACAATGCGCCAAAATGCAAAACCGCATTGCTATTATGGATTTGTACGATGGATACAAAAGCAGAGACGATGAAGACAATGTCAATCTTTTCAGGGAAAAAATCGGAACCGAATACCTGAGTTACGCCGCTGCCTATTATCCCTGGTTGCATACCAGTATTGTTCAGAAAGATGAAGTCACGTTTAAAAACCTTGATTCAGGCGTTGACCTTTCAGCAATTTTACCGGAAAAACCTGCAAAAGAACTTGTAACCAAATTTAAAGAACAGGCTCCGCCGGAGATTACCGAAGAAACAACTGATGAAGAAAAAGAAGCCATTCAGAAAACGGTAAAAAACAACGAGCGGAATCTTCATCTCGGCTTAGTTGCCACAAGTCCAACATACGTAAATCTGTTAGATGAAATCAGGGCGGTTATTAACCTGCTTCCGGTTTCGGCAGCAATGGCCGGAATTTACACCATGGTTGACAATAACCGGGGAGTTTGGAAATCACCGGCAAATGTAAGTCTGAACAGCGTTATTAAACCGGCTGTGAATATTACGCACGATCAACAGGAAGATTTAAACGTGAATGCAGTTTCCGGCAAATCAATAAATGCCATCCGAACCTTTCCGGGGGTTGGTACACTGGTTTGGGGGGGGCGGACTTTGGACGGCAACAGCCTCGACTGGAAATACATCAACGTAAGGCGCACCATGATTATGCTGGAACAATCCATAAAAATGGCGCTGCGTTCCTACGTATTTGAACCGAATGATGCCAATACATGGGTTACTGTAAAAAGTATGATCATTAATTTTCTTACAGAAAAATGGAAACAAGGCGCACTGGCCGGTGCATCTCCCGATGATGCTTTCGATGTACAGGTGGGGTTGGGTGCAACCATGACAAGCCTTGATATCCTGGAAGGTAAAATGCTGATAACCGTTAAACTGGCCATCGTCAGACCGGCAGAATTCATAGTAGTAACATTTGAACAGCAAATGCAAAAATCATAATTAAAACAAGCTTTTATAAATTTTAAAATTATAACATCATGGCAGGAGAAAAACAAGACAATAACTGGCCCTTACCAAAATTTTATTTTATGGTAGATTGGGGAAGTACAACAAATATTCCTTTTCAGGAAGTCAGCGGGCTGGACATTGAAGCGCAGCCCATTTCATACAGGCATGGCAACAGCCCGGTTTTTTCAGAAATAAACATGCCGGGAATAGTGAAAAACAGCAATGTAACCATGAAAAAAGGTGTATTTGCCAACGACAACGGTTTCTGGGACTGGTACAACAAAATAAAAATGAATACGATAGAACGGCAAAACGTTGTAATCAAACTATTGGATGAGAGCGGAAGCCCAACCATGACCTGGACGCTGAACAATGCCTGGCCAACTAAAATCAGTTCAACCGATTTGAAGTCGGATGCCAATGAAGTGGCCGTTGAAAGCATTGAAATTATGCACGAAGGTTTAACCATAGCTAACGGGTAATTTAAATGGGAAAAGACAGTTTCTTCATTCCTGATTATACTCCTCCTACGGCATTTTATTTTTCCGTCAGATTTGATGGATTGGATGAAACGGACAGTAGTTTTCAGGAAGTTTCAGGTTTGAAGGTAACCATAGATACCGTACCCATGAAGGAAGGTGGTGACAACAACTTTGTTCATCATCTTCCTACACCCGCGAAATATGATAATCTGGTGTTAAAGCGATGTCTGATGTTGAATTCCGATCTGGATAAATGGTGTCGGGATGCCCTTGAAGACTTTAAGTTTGAACCAAAAGATTTGAAATTATCTCTTTTGGGTGCAAATGGCGAACCTTTGGCTTCGTGGTCCATCGTTCAGGCATTCCCGATTTCCTGGGAATTATCAGCGCTTAACAGCACAAGTAATCAGTTAGCTATTGAATCGCTGACATTAAAGTACAGACTTTTCAGAAAAGATTAATACATGACATTAATAGTTAAAGAGCTTATCGTCAGGGGAATTGTGTCCAGTGAAAATTCTTCAATTGGGGAGTTCTCATCTGAAAAAGAAGACCTTTCCCAATTTCTGGAGCAGTTCAAAAAAGAGATTGAGAAAGATTGTTTCGAAAGGATAATGCAAAAAATAGAAAACAAAACAGTAAGGTAAACTGCAAATATGGGCGAACTAACAAAAATGAAGATTGTGGCCTACAAGGATCCCGATTTTTCGAGCCAGCTTGGTGAATATAACCTTTTGGTAAATCCGGAAAACTATAAGTTTAAAAACGAGCAGCAATACAGTGTGTCCGACACAGTAAACGGGTCCAGCGCCCAAACTGTAAAGTACAAAGGCGGAATCGCCGGCATGTTTGAGCTTGGTCTTTTTTTTGACGGAACGGGTGTAATCACCGATGAAAAGGTTGATGATCAAATAAAAAAGGTTAAAGATTTAATCTATTCCTACAACGGAGATATTCATGAACCCAACTATTTAAAAGTGTATTGGGGAACTCAGTCTTTGTTTCAGGGAAGATTAAAATCATGGAATATAAATTACACCATGCTCGATATGGACGGCACGCCGTTGAGAGCTGAAGCAACAGTAGTAATAATTGCATCCATCAGCGCAAAGAAAAAAGCACTGGAGGAAAAGAAAAGCTCTGCTGACTTAACGCATGTGAGAACGGTTCTGGACGGAGACAATCTGCCACTAATGTGCTACCGGATTTACGGAGACAGCAGCTACTACATAAAAGTGGCTCAGCATAACGAATTAACCCATTTTAGAGATTTAAAACCCGGAGATATTATCACTTTTCCTCCGGTAATTTAAAGTTTATGGCAGAAGTATTAAAACAGCAGGACGGCGTAGTGAGTTTTGATATATTTATCAACGGCTCTAAAATAAAAGATGTGGTCGAGATTCAGGAAATCTCTGTACAAATGGAGGTTAACCGCATAAGTTCGGCTACTATATTAATGGTTGATGGCGGTGCAATCGGACTTGCAAACGAACCTTTTGAAAATAGTGAAGGAGATGATTTTGTTCCGGGAAATCAAATAAAAATCGCGCTGGGTTATAACGACAAAAAAGACACGGTATTTGAAGGAATAATTGTGTCGCAGGGGCTGACGGTAAAAAACGGCACTTCGCAACTTTTGGTAACCTGCAAAGATAAGGCTGTTAAAATGACGAAAGGACGGTTTAATGCACTTTTTACCGATCAAAAAGATTCGGATGCAATAACAAGCATTGCGGGGAATTACGGTCTTTCAACTGATATAGCATCTACAAATTCGCAGATTACTTTAATGCAATACAATTGCATCGACTGGGATTTTGTGGTTGTCAGGGCAGAGTCGAACAACATGATTGTGCTGACAGATAAAAACAAGCTCATCGTAAAAAAAGTCGATTTCAGCGCTTCTCCCGCTTTTGAAATCAATGCATCCCAGTACATTATTGATGTTGATCTGAATCTTGACAGTGAAAATATACCGGAATCTTTTGAGTTAACTGCATGGGACATCAAGGAGCAAAAGGAAGTTAAGGAATCGGTTTCCCTTTCTGAAGGAACTTCGCAGGGAAATATTTCAGCCAAAAAATTGTCGGCAGCAGGAGTCAATGGAAAATCAAACCATTATTCTTCCGGGCCGCTTACCTCTGATGAACTGAAAGTTTGGGGAGAAACACTGGCAGATAAAGCAGCCCTGAGTAAAATTCATGGAAAAATAACCATTCCCGGCACCTCAGGAATTCTGGCCGGAGATCTCATTTCCCTGGCAGGTTTTAGTACGAGGTTTAACGGGAATGCCTTTGTTTCAAAAGTCAGTCATTTTGTGGAGGCGGGTGAATGGCTTACAACCTTAAATATTGGTAGGTTTCCGCAATGGCACGCTTCGTTGCCCGATGTAGCAGATAATTTTGCGTCCGGTTTAATTCCGGCTGCAAATGGCGTTCAGATTGCAAAAGTTAAAAAGATACACGAAGACAAAGACGGAAATTACCGTGTGCTGGTTACTTTGCCATCGTTTACCGGCACCGGGCAGGACGATGGAATTTGGGCGCGTATTGCATTTCCTTATGCCTCGGCCGAAGCCGGCTTCTTTTTTTTCCCTGAAATCAATGACGAAGTGATGCTGACTTTCATCAATAATGATCCGCGGTATCCGGTTATTACAGGTTCTTTATACAGCAGTAAAAACAAACCAAAGGAAACTCCCGATGAAAAAAATCAGTATAAATCCATTTTCACCAAATCAGGAATAAATATCCGGTTTGATGATGAGGATAAAATTTTGGTGATTGAAACTCCCGGAGGAAATTCGTTTACACTGGATGATAAAAATAAAAACATAAAAGTGGCCGACCTTAACAAAAATTCGGTATTGATGGATGACAAAGGCATCACATTGGACAGTCCCGGCGATATCAATATTAAATCGAAAAAGAATGTGAATATTGAAGCCACCTCGAATATTTCACTCAAGGCAACCTCCGATTTAAAAGCAGAAGGTTTAAGTATTGATATGAGCGCCCAAACCAGCTTTACTGGAAAAGGAAATGCATCTGCTGAAATTTCAGCTTCGGGACAAACCACCGTAAAAGGCGCCATGGTAATGATAAATTAAAAAAAAGTATATGGGATTAGCAGCCAGATTAACAGATATGCACACCTGCCCGATGCAAACACCGGGTTTACCACCGATTCCGCATGTTGGCGGACCGATTATCGGGCCCGGAGTTCCAACTGTTTTGATTGGAAAAATGCCTGCTGCCGTTATGGGCGACAGCCTCGTTTGTGTAGGCCCGCCCGATTCCATTGTGAAGGGTTCGGCAACCGTCATGATTGGCGGCAAACCGGCAGCCAGAATGGGCGATACCACGGCACACGGGGGAAGTATTGTTTTGGGTTGTCCCACTGTAATGATTGGAGGATAATTTATGAAGAAGGAATACGATTCATTTTTAGGGCGCGGCTGGGCATTTCCCCCGGCTTTTAATTACGACAGGGGAACTTTGGAAACGGTTGAAGATGAAGAAGATATCCGGGAGAGCATTCGGTTGATACTGGGAACCATTCCTGGCGAGCGTGTGATGTTTCCTGGCTTCGGTTGCTCCATCAGAAAGTTCGTTTTCGAATCGAACAATCCTACACAAATAAGTATGTTAAAAGATGCTGTTTACGATGCCCTGCTTTATAACGAACCAAGAATAAAAGTTGAACAGATTGAAATTAAGGATGAAACTTATGAGAAAGGATTGATTCACATCAACATTTTTTATACGGTGATTATCACAAATACGAGAAATAATATGGTATATCCGTTTTATTTTAAGGAAGGTACAAATCTTTAGAAGCGTCAACAGATTGAAAATAGTGTAATTGTATGAATAAAGGAACAAGCCGGAAATTAAGGAAAAATATTGCGTTAAATCCCGAATCAATTTCAATCGATGAAAGATCGATGCTGGGTTTGGTGCAGTTTACGCTAAACTTTTCCCAAAATCTGAATTTTTACAATTATCATAATAAAGTAGTGGATAACTGGAAATCGTTTTTACTTAACGATTCGGCTTTTATTCTGGCATCTATTGCTTCAACCGATACCGGAAAATTCAAAAAAGAATTTTATGAATTGAACTCCCGTAATGAAGATTCAGGTGAGATGGAGAGCATAAAAAATGCAACCAGTCAAATTCACTCGGTTATTGCAAATTGGGCTGAAATGCTTAAGCAATCGAACTACGACGGGATTCTTTTTAATGAAATGGAAAAGATTCTGCATTCAGCTATCCAAAAAATTTTAGATCAAAACAGCACCAGTGAAATTCAGGTTTTGAAGGAGAATTATGATAATATTTTTGGCAACCTGGTTTTCATCAGGGAAAAGGCAGCAAAACATTTTGAAGAAGAATTGTTCAAATCCAGCCATCATCCGCATGTTGGTTTGCTTCTGGCATTTTTAAAATTATATGGGAATTTACAACTCGATATTAATACCATTACCAAAAAACACCTGGATTATTACTACCTCGACATCCTGCAGCAAAAAAGAAAAAAACTGCAATCCCATTCGGCGATTATTGCGCTTCATTTACTGCCGGAACTCGAAAAGCTGGAAATAAACCAGGGTGATGTTTTTCATTTTGGTTTTGAAGGAGAAAAGCAACTTGTTTTTAAAGCTTCGTCAAATTCTCAGATTAACAAAGCCGAAATTGCCGAAATTAAAACGCTCTTTAAAAGCAACTATTTCCCGTTTGGAAACCGTATAGTTGACGAAGATTTTTCTATTGATATTCTTTATGAAAACGATATTTTACCAACACAATTAAGCAGTTTAAATTCAGGATTAAACCAACCCGAAGATTTTCCGGCAACGTTTGGTGAAGTAAAACCAAACCACCTGCTTTCAGAAAACAATGTGAAGTTTAGCGACATTGGGTTTTTAATTAGTTCGCCGTCGTTAATCCTCGAAAAAGGGAAACAAACCATTCACTTGATTTTTAAAATAACGCCGGATTCCTATAATGAATCCAAATCGTTGTTTGACAATTTATTGTACCAGGAAATTGAACAGCAAAACAGTTCAACTTCCGATAAAGAAAAACTCAGAAAAAGAGTTGTGTCCAAATTTTTTTCCGATTCATTTCTGATTTTTATTACCGACAAAGAGGGCTGGAAACAAATTGAACATTCAAAACCCAGAATAAATTCTGAAGACCATACACTCCGCATTGATATTCAACTAAATGAACAAACCGATTCACTCGTTCCATTCGATAAGGAAATTCATGAGGGAGATTATAAAACGAACTGGCCGTGTGTCCGGTTAAATCTGAATAACGATGCCCAATACCATCCCTTCAAGATTTTAAAAAATATCATTATAGAAGAAATCAACATCAAGGCTACAGTTTTGGATGTGAGAAATTTAACTTTATCCAATTCAGCAGGAAATCTTGATACGTCCATTCCTTTTACCCCGTTTGGTCCGTTACCGGTAGTTGGTTCATTTTTACGCATTCAAAATTCGGTAATCCTGCAAAACAATTTAAGCCATTTGGAATTTAACATAAGCTGGCTTGGACTTCCACAGGAAAGAGGCGGTTTTAGAGGTTATTTCAGGGCTTATCCAAAACCGCCTGAAAATGCTGAATTTAAAGTACTGGTTACACAAAATAAAAATAGCCTGAGTGCCGCTGAAAGTCAGAATCAACAAGTCATTGAGCTTTTTGAAACCAGTGGCGATTACCTTTCGAATGAAAAAGAAATAATTGTTAACCTCGAAAATTTTAAATTTAAAAACCAGGCGCAACTGTCAGCAAATGGATTGGACGAAAATGCCACCTCGTTGTATATCGTTTTAAAAGGTCCTGAAATGGCATTCGGGCATCAGATTTTTTCTGAAATTTATGCGAAGGCTGCTATGAAGATGAGCAGATTCAGGAAAAAAAACATTGATCTCCCCAATCAACCTTTTACTCCTGTAATTGAGCGTCTGTCGGTTAATTATGAAAATACGTCCAGAGAAGTGATGCTTCGTAAACAGGAAGATTCTACCAGCGATATCAAATTAATACACATTTATCCTTTCGGGCACGTTCAGGTTTTTCCCGGGCCGGTCAGAAGCCGGAGTTTCCTTCTTCCTCAGATTAACCACAAAGGGAACCTCTGTATCGGACTTAAACAGGTTAATGCAGGGAACATTGTAAGTATTGGTTTTGAGTTGGTTCCGGCTGTTTATGAGCATACGGTTATAAATATACCCAAAGTTGAATGGCAGTATTTGCTGAACAACGAATGGGAGCCACTTGACGGACTGGTGCTGGAAGATGGCACAAAGGGTTTGATTCGGTCGGGAGTAATTAATGTCAGGATACCTGAATCCGTTCAATTTAACAACACCCGCCTTCCGGCAGGAAAGTTCTGGATAAGAGCAGTATATGATGGAATGGAAACGTTAAATTCGAGAATTAAAAATGTGTTTACACAAGCCGTTGCACTTACTTCAACCGATGAAGTTGACGAATTGCTTTTAACAACCGGAAATGCCCTTAAAATCAAAAAAATTGGTTTCGATACAAAAAAAGGTGTTCTTGAAATTACAGGTCCGTTTGCATTTACATTAAATGAAACAACAGAAAATGAGGATTCATTTTACACCCGCATTAGTGAACAACTCCGCCATAAAAACAGAGTAGTTACAAACTGGGATGTGGAACGTATCATCCTTGACCGGTTCAGGCAAATTGAAAAAGTACGGGTTTATGGCAGAAACAGCCACCCGAAGGAATTGGTAAAAGGGAGTAATATGCAGATTGTATTGGTACCCAAAATCAATCTAAATGAGGATACAAAATTTCAACAAATGAGAATTGATTTTAACACCCTTCTTGAAATTAAAGAATACATTTCACAATTTGTTTCACCTTATTTGAACATCGAAGTATCAAATCCGGTTTACGAACAATTAAAAGTAAGATGCAGTGTAAAATTTAACGATGTTCATAAAAGCGGCTATTTCAAAAATTTGCTAAACAATGAGTTAATCGCTTTTTTATCACCTGGCATTGAAACTGAAATGATAGAAAAGGGTTTTGATGAATCTTTCTCCAAATCAGAAATCCTGAATTTTATAGAAAGCAGACCTTATGTTGATTTTGTTACTGAGTTTTCGGTTTTGCAACTTGTTGAAGTGCAGGGAAATTACAAAATTATCGACACGGCTAAAATTCAGAAAATTAACGAATTGCGAACCATTTCGGCTTATGCAATTTTGACGTCAGCACCGGAGCACCAAATTGAAATCCTTTATAATGAAGATACATTATCACCTGAAGTTTCAGGCATTGGCGACTTATCAATCGGAGCAGACTTTGTAATCAGCGATAATTCAGGCAATTATTATTAATAAAAGGCAATGAGAAACCAAAAAAATATAACCGACAGGAAACAACTGAAATCCTTCTTTAAAAAAGGTAATCTGCCATCCGAAAGTGCATTTGAGAAGTTGATTGATTCAACGTTCAATATTTCGGAAGATAAACTGGATATTACCGAGGATGGGATAATGATTTATCCATCGGATAACGGCAAAGAAAAGCTGCTAAACTTTTTTGAAGATAAAGATGATTCGGAAGCCATGTGGACATTGTTTATCTCGAAAAAGAAAGACGGCGGAATTTATATTCAAAAAACAAAAGAACATGAACAAAATAATACACAGGAAGAAAAATTAGAACCGGCGGTTTTTATTCAGAAAAATGAAGGAAAAGTGGGGTTGGGAACCAGCACTCCGGATCAAAAACTTGATGTAAAAGGTTTTGTTGCCTCCGAAGGACGTGTTGGAAATTACCGTGAAGGCGAACTCGACGCAGATGGATATTGGCATAACATTTTTACTGACAAGCCATTAACCGGAAGCAACGCTTTTGAAATTATGGCTTATGCAGAAGGAGAACAGGGTGATGGAAAATATGCTTTAATTCATGCCATTGCCATTAGTACTTATGGAAATTCGAAACCAAAAATTACAAAAACAAGCGCCTGTTTCGGGAAAAACTGGAATAAAATGGATATCCGTTGGGTTTCCAAACCATCCCAAATTACAGAGCAACCTGAAGAAGTCGAGAAAAAGTTTTTCGACCTGGCCAAATGGTGGAAAACATTCAGGGAGCCCAAAGATCCGTTCCGGTATAATCTGCAATTAAAAACAAAAAGCCACTACGGAGAGGGAAAAAAAATACGCTATAAAGTGTCTGTTCTTTGGAACGACAGCTTTTTAATAAAATAGAAAAACGAACAATGAAAAAATCTGCCAGTTTCTCAGGAAATGAAGTTGAAAGCGTAAGTCTGGATTTTACGGAACTGCGCGAAAAGGGCCTGGAATACATTCAGAAACTGAGTGGTGATGTCTGGACTGATTACAATTCACACGACCCGGGCGTTACTATACTGGAACAGTTATGTTATGCCCTTACTGATATTGCTTACCGAACGTCGTTGCCGGTAAATGACCTTTTAATTCCAGGCGAAAAATTACCGGTTAATGCAAAAAGCAATGCTTTTTTCTCTCCTTCTGCTATTTTAAGTTCACACCCGGTTACCATTCAGGATTACAAAAAAATGGTAATCGATCATTTCGACGAAATTCAAAATGTGTGGATTACAACCAATGGAAACAAAGGTTTTCAGGAAGAAGTGCGAGGTTTAAATGAAATTGAAATTTTACCCCGGTTAAGTTTTCTGAATACATTAAAAGCTAATCCTGAAAAAAAGGAATCATTTTTAGACGAAGTCAACAGTTTTTTAAACGAAAACCGGAACCTGGGAGAAAAATTTGAAGCAGTAAAATTGCTGGAGCCGCAGTTTATTCAGATTGAATTCGATTTACACATTAACGAACATGCAAATTTGGATGAAACCCTGGCCAATGTTTTTCTGAAATTGTTTGAGTTTATTTATAGCCCGGTACAATCTTCAAGCTACACCGAAATGATTGAAGCTGAAATGAGTATGGAAGAAATTTTTAGCGGGCCCCGGTTAAAAAAAGGATTTATTAAAGGCGAAATTCCGGATAAACGGCTAAAAATTATTCAGGTGGATGAACTTCAAAAGTTATTCTCCAAAGTGGAAGGAGTAAATAAATCCAAAGTTAATTGTATTGATTTTGAGGGGAAAAAGCTTCCGAAACTTCCTGTGGGAAAAGGTAAATTTTTTCATCTGCTTTTGGATGACGATTCAGAGAACAATCCTGAAAAACGATTTGAAAGCATCTATTCCAACTTGCATGTGTTTGTAAATCAAAAAAGACATCCTTCTTTAAATAAGCAGAATATCAATCATTTGTTTATGGAAATCTGGGCGAAAAAGTTCAGAGGATATTCTTTGGAGATTTCCCAAAATGATTTTTTTCACAAAAAACTAAACGGAAAGTTTCAAAACCTGAGCCGGTATTTTTCTGTACAAAATCATTTTCCAATCATTTACGGAATTGGGGAGGAAGGAATTTCAAAACACGAACCCATTGAGCGGCATGCCAAAGCAAATCAGCTAAAAACATATCTAATGCTGGCAGAACAACATCTGGCCAACCATCTTTCGCAACTCGGAAATCTGAATGAGTTTTTTAATATCGATTTTGAAAACGGCCGGCAGAAAACATACTTTTCCCAGCGGTTATCTTCAGTGCCTCGTGTGGAGGAATTACTGTCAGAA
The DNA here is from genome assembly GCA_041686935.1 of Mariniphaga sp. Classification (GTDB taxonomy): domain Bacteria; phylum Bacteroidota; class Bacteroidia; order Bacteroidales; family Prolixibacteraceae; genus Mariniphaga. The sequence goes on from JAWLCW010000002.1 coordinate 121,133, forward strand.
AATCAGTTGTTTCCCGAATCGGAATATGAGCAGGAAAATGTTTTTTACGACCGGAAGAAAAGAATATACGATCACCTGCTGGCACGTTTTGGAGAAGATTTAAACGCAGTGCCCTGGCAAATTTCAAAGCGTTTAAACCTGATAAAAACGGAAAATGAATTCAACCGGATTTTGCTCAGGCAAAAGTCTGAGTTTTTATTGCAGTTGGAAAATCTGAATTATTACAAAACAAAAGGAGAATCACTGTCTGTTCAAAATGAAGAAGTGACAAGAAATCCTTCGGGTTTGGAACAGGTTATCCGGGCAAAAACCGGAATTCCACCCAAAAAAAATAAATCGCTGATCCCGGATTTTACCGGATTAAATTCGGGTTTATCGAAGCACAAAGAAGAAACATTTCAATTTAAAAAGGAACTTGAAACAGCTTACAGGCCACTTCGTGCAGGTGAAATAACCAAATGGAAAACCAAAACCGGAATTGGAAATATTCCGAATGCCATGTTTGGAGAGATTGGCTTCAAGACATTGTTTAAAGAAACCCTGAATTTTGAAAATTACCTGCTGTCCAAACCTGAATCCTCCGGCGATAATGTTCGTGTCATTTTTCAAAAAGAACCGAACAAATGGGTGAGTTTGTTTGAATGTTCGGGCGAAGAAGAAGCCGTTCAAAACATTTTCGGGATAGTTGATTTTTTTGCTGAAAAGAACTTTCAATCGGAAGGCTTTTATATGGTTGATCACATTCTTTTAAGCGATTTCATTCAAACAAGTTATTATGGGTTTTGTTTTTTGGATGAATACGGCAATCCTTTGGTTCAAACCTTTGAAAATGAATCGTGGTGCCTGACGGAGACGGAGAGAAATACCAGGGTAGCATTATTTTTAAAAAATGGGATATCAGAAAAGTACTGGCATCCGGAAGGTCGAAAATGGGTTTTTAAAAATGACAAGGGACTTATTGTTGCTTCAATTGATTCAAAAGCTGAAAATTTTAGTGAACTGTTTAAACAGGTAAAAAGTCTGATTCAACTTTTTGACAGCACAAATGAAACGAATGGCAGAAGGCGTCTTCAGGAGGTGGAAAAAATCCGCTTGAAAGGAAGTATGGAAGTCAGAAACCGAAATTTTGGGCAACGCAGGCTCGTTTTTCAGCGAAAACTTTTTTCAGGTGAAATTATTGGTGAGGATTTTTTCGACCTGAATGTTTCATTGTTACTGCCCGACTGGCCTGCACGTTTCCAGGAGGAGCGATTCAGGGATTATATTACCGATGTTTTTTTTGAAAGAATTCCGGCACATTTAAGCAATGAAATTTTGTGGCTGAATGTAAATGAAATGAAGGCATTTGAAGAAAAATACCATAAATGGGAAAATTTTAAAGCCGGGCAAAAAATTTCAGAAGAACCTTCACAAGAATTAAAAAAGGCCGCCTTTGAAGTTTATAAGGAAATTATCAAACTAAAACAAATCAGGGATTTATGACTGTGGCTCAAAATATCATTCATTCTTCCTCATTCAATTTTGAATATGGGAACAAAGCGGCTGCTAAACGCGGGAATGAGTTGATTGAGTCCATTTTTGTATCGCAAATTTTACCCGAATTGGAAAAAGCGGTTTCGAAAAAAATACCTTCCGAGGTTCGGATTGAGTTGTCGAAACTGGAAATAAACATTGGAACAATTGCAGAAAAAGAATTGCCGGTAAATCTGGCAGCAAGAATCCGGGAATCGTTGGAGAAAGCGTTAACTTTTAATTTCGGTCAGGAATTAAACGGCAAAAGCATTGCACCCGACGGACAAAAACCAGATAACTTTTTGATTCAGTCGCTGGAAATATTTCTCCTCAAAGGCTATTTCCCGTTTGCAATGGAAAAGTCTTTAACATTTGACGAACTGGTCAAACGGATTTTGCATCGGAATCAGGCGGGTTTATCCGAAATTCTATTCAGGCACCGAAACCGGGAACAGGGCATTCAGCGAATTGTAAATAATCTCGGCAACGAAACATTTGATGAGCTGCTGACTGCACAGGATCCGGTCAACAATAAATGGATTTTTGAATTCAGAAAATTCCTGCTGAACCTGAAAAAAGAGTTAAATCTGAATCAGCTCAGTGATTTGGAGTTTATAAAAATGATGAATGGTTTCATTTTGAATTTTACGTTGAATGAAACAAGTTTAACTTTCAGCAAAGAGAAATTTTCGGCGAATGTTTTAAATTGGTTTATTGATCTTTTTAATCCGGACATCACCCAAATTGAAGAGGCAATAAACAGGAAAATGGGAACCGGTCCGGTTGCAGTGATTGTGGAAAAATCGCTGCAACAAATTCAGAACGGAACAAGCAAGTTCACGAATGCAGCTGAAAATCAACCGTTAAAAGTTGAACAGTTAGTTAATTTGCTGAATACCGGCGGTGAAAACCTCAATTCATGGAATCTTGATTTATTAAAGAAGGAGATTTTACTTGCCATTCAGAATCAGGGAAAAAGAAAGCAACTCATTAGGCAACTCAACCAAACGGGAGCATCATTTCTTTTTGAATTGTTTATTTCTGAAAAAAATAAAACACTTTATCAGTTAATTGAGTCATTCACTAAAAACATTGCCGGAAAATTTAATGTGGAGTTTTCGGGGGAAACAGGAAAACAAGTAAATAATTTCGTTATTGAAACAATTTTGTATTTGCACGAAAATGCTGCACGGAAACTGGAGAACGAGGAATTTATTTTATTTCTGATTTACAGTGCAGGACTTGATTTATCTGAAATAGAAAGTAGTTCTGAATTTCAGGATTTTATTCAGTCGGAAAAAAGCATTAGACCGAAAAAGATGCTTCGGGCATTGGACAACGAAAAACAATTTCCTGAAATTTCAAATATTCAAAAAATCCTTTCAAAAAACGGGGAACAGTCCAACCCGGATTTGAATGTTTTAAAACCTGACCCCTTTGTTTTGGCTGAATATTCCAAAGTCTATAAAAGAAAGATTATTCAATATTTTCTGGTAAAAGGACTTCTTCCTAAACCATTTAGCCGTTTAAGCCTGAGAGAAGTGCAACAAATTTTTCTGGAGTTAATTCAGCAGCGCGACGATTTTTTAGCCAATGCAGTCAGAAAACATGAAGATTCCAAAAGCTTAATTGCCCGGTTAAAATCATTAATTCAAATCACCATACCGGATGATTTGGAAGAATATTTTATTCATTTTTTCAGGGAAGAGTACGCTGATTTGTTGAAAATATTGGAAGAAATAACGCACCAATTCGATTTCAAAATTAGCGGGCGTTTGAATGAAATACCGGTTAAAAATGAAATATTTATGCAGGCAATGGCAGAAAGCGGTGGTAAAAGTTTACCTTCTGTTTTCAGGTTGACTGCATTGGAATTTTTGTTTGATGAGTTTGCCGAAGATTCCCGGACCCCTGAAAATCTGCCCCGGCTATTTGAGAATGATTTGGATAAAAACCGGATAAAAAATGCGCTGGAGCAAAATCTTGATTTACTTGTAAAAAGACTGCCTTTTTCCGAGACCGGAGTTCCGTTTTCAGAAAAAGCTGTAAAAGAAATTATCCAAAAAATTGCCTTTTATGCCCACGTAAACCAGCAACTTTTTCAGGAAACCATCCGGAAATATACTGATAATCAGGAACTTATTTTTACTTTTTTTAAGTTTTATTTGTCTCAGGAACAATGGAATTTTATCAGCAAAACGCTATTGCCGCTTTCTGAATTCAAAAAATTTCAGCAGAATGCAGATTTAATTTCTGAAATAATTTTCCAACCCAACCTGACCTTAAAAGAAAGGTTGGAAAAATTAAAGGAACCGGCTTTACAGCCAATTGATTCTTTTTTGTTTTTACTGAAAAATGATAAAGCATTTTTTGAAAGGTTAGTTTCTGAAGATATTGATAACCAAATTTTGACCGAAATTTCTTTTGAAAACAAAAAGTTTAAAACCTGGCTGCAACAGCTCAGTTCATTTGCTCCGGGAACTTTTTCCGGTAAACTAAAACCGGAATTTTGGAGATCGTTAGTTGCAGGTTTTGGGATTTTGGCTTATGCGGAAGAAAAAAAGTTGACTTCAACAACTTTTGCAAAGTCTTTTTTGAGCCATCTGCTCCAAAAATTAAATGCGATAAATGAACCGGAATTGTTTTATCAAGTGATCGGAAAAATGCAGGATTCAGGTTCAAAAGAGCTCAGGGAACTGGTTGGACTGTGGAAATCCCCGGATGAACTTAACCCGGATATAAACGGGAAAAATGAAACAGAAAAACAGAATCAGGTTAAGGAATTGGAGCATCACTTCGGGATTTTGGAGTTTTATGTGCAACATGGATTTTTACCGTGGTGGGCAGGTCAGTTGTCATTCCCCGAATTGATGAATAAACTTCGTTCACTGGCAGTGGAAAGTTCAGATGAATTTGAAGAACTTTTTTTGCAGGCAGAAAAGGAATTCCGGTTTTTGGAAAAGCTGGTTAACCGAATCCCGAAATCTGCATGGTTTGAAACTGAGAGGCTAATTGCCGGCAACCGGGAATTGAAAACAAAATGGGAAGAAGTTCTTAAAAACAAAATAGACAAATCAGAATTTAAAGATGATTTCAGCGAAAAATCGGGAAACCAAAATAGCCAATCCAACGGTAGTGATATTGAAGACTTTGCAGAAAAAGCATCTGAAAACAAGGAATTGTTTTTCAAAGTTCTTTACAAATTTACTGATGATCAGATTTTAAATCATTGGTTAAAAGAAAGTTCCGAAATTGCAGGACAAGTTAAATCGTATTTACAACTCGCGCCCTGGCTTTATGTTAAAAATGTAACGCCAACTCAATGGAGAGAAGCAGTTTATGCTTTTTCACTTGATTTTTACAAAGAGGATTTAAAGCGTTCCGGAAGCCAGTTTCACGCTGAATTTCTGAAGTTTATAAAAACTAAATATTCCAGGGTAAACTGGGGTGAAATATTAAAATCGGTTTACTATACGGTTCAGCAGACGAAGTTAAAACAAAAGGTAATTTTTCCTTCTGAATTGGCCCGTTTGCTGAATTTAAAAGCCGGGTTTCCAGATCATTTAAAAGAACGTAATAAAAAAATGGAAACTATATTTTCGGATGAAAACCAGGACATTGGAGTAAAAGTTTACAACGCCGGGGTTATTCTTTTCTGGCCGTTTTTAACCCGCCTTTTCGAGCATTTTTCTTTTGTGAAAAATGGTGAGTTTGTAAATTCTGAATTCAAAAACAGGGCAGTTTATATTCTTCAGTATCTGGTTTTTAACGAAACCGACTTTCCTGAATACGAACTGGTTCTTAATAAAATACTCACCGGAATGGAGCCGGAGGAGCATTTGGATCCGTTTATCGAATTGACGGAAGATGAAAAAAATATGGCCAAAAGTTTATTGTTTGGGCTGATAAATAATTGGGAGAAAGTAAAATCCTCAACTCCGGAAGGAATTCAGGAAACTTTTTTGCAACGTGAAGGAATTTTGAGATTTAAACACGAGGAAGTTTATCTGGAAGTAGAAAAAAAGGGGGTGGATATTCTGGTAAAATCCATTCCCTGGAATATTTCACTGATAAAACTTCCGTGGATGAAAAAACCAATACATGTGGAATGGGTGTGAAAATGAAATTAGTATTTATTAAAACTGAAATCAAGTGAATAACCGGGCAGGTATAAAAAAATCAGTTTATAAAATAAGGTGGGCAATCCTTTTGTTTATTGTTACCTTTCAGTTCGAAATGGCATCAACTGCCCAGGATTCAATTTTTCCTGTAACAGTGGTGATTGATACTACCCTGACTTTTGAAAAAGGCGATTTGACCTTTATACAAAAAATTATTCAACCCATAAAATTCAGAAGTAACCGAAACCGGAATGAAAAAGAGCGGATTTATCATTTTATGCAGAATCTGGTAGAAAAAGGGAAACTGAAAGTTGATTCTGCTACGGTTATGGATATTACGGATCAATTGGATACAATTAATACAAACAGTGCATCAATTAGCAAAAGCATCGACGCCATTGTTGCCAATTATAAACTGGATAAAAAAGCTTCAAAGGAAGTTATTGATTCGTTGAAAATGCAACTTGTAGCTGTTGTTGAAGAAATTGCCATTAAAGACAAGGAAATTAAGGCAAAACAGGAATTACTGAACCGGAACAATGATTTTTTAAGGGAAATACGGGAAATTCAGTTTTCAAATGATTTTGAAAAGGATGACCCCGATAGTTTAGGGAACAAAGGGAAAAAGACCAGAAAAAGTTTAACTACCAAAACCAATGTAATCGGATGGCATAACCCATGGAACAAAACAGAATACCTAAATTACAACTACAGTTATTTATCGGCAATCAATTTATTTGGTTACGAAATTGGGGCCAATGGCAGAATCAGAAACCCGCAGGACATGTCAGAGTTTCAAAAAACAGGCGGAGTTATTCAACTGGCACACAGAAGAAATTGCGATGTGCACCTTACTGTATATAGTAAACTGCCTGCTGTAATCAATCAGTTTTTAAATACTGCGGCAGCCCAAAAAACATTTATTAATGAACTGGATGTGTTGATTTCAAATCATAGTCTGACCGGTGTGAACATTTATTTCGATTTTATAAGAGCCTCTGACAGCCAGGTTTTTGTGCATTTTATTCGCGATGTTCGCCAATTTCTGAATAGTAAAAACAGGGCCATTCAATTAAACATTTCAGTTCCTGCTGTTAAAGACGAAGAAAGTTTATCGAAAATAACGGCCTATAACTTTTTGGAACTGAACCCGCTGGTTGATTTCTATTTTGTGCTTACGAATGAGCTTACCAGTTTAAACAACAACATAGCCCTAACGCCCAGTCCGTTATACAACAGCGATAAATACGGACAGCGTACAATTGAGTCCACCATCAATTTTTACAGCAATGGGAAAATCCCCAATTCGAAACTGATTGTAACTCTTTCTTATTTTGGAATTGAATGGAATGTGGAAGATTTTGCAGGGATTACGGTTAGAGGAAATGCCGGGAGACAGTTAAAATACAATGATATTATTGAAAGGTATAAAAACAATCAAAAGTTAGAGCGGACTGTGGAGGAGGGGATTGATTCCAGCCAGGTTGCAGCCTTTTTAAACATTAGCGAACTTTCAACCTGGCAAAAGGGGAAAATCAACAAAAAACAGGTTTGGTTTGAAAACAGCAACACGTTATACCAGAAATATAACTGGGTGCTGGAGAATAACCTGGGCGGTGTCGCCATTCGCGGACTGGGTTACGACGATGGTTATTCTGAACTGTGGGATATTCTGGGAATTTCTTTTATAGTAATTGATTCTGTTGTTACCAAAACCGAAAGTGGGAAAGCTCAGAAGTTTTGTCCCTGTTTGTACGATTCATTAAAAAACATGACGCTTGAAAACAGTTCAGAAGTGATGAGAATTGATAATTGGAAAGAAGTTTGGTTGCACTTTCAGCATTATAAAAGGATTAATGCTGAATTAAGTTATTTTGAAATTTTTGCAGCAGATTACCGGCTTGCAGAAATATCTGAGTTGAAATACGCTAAAAATGTACCTTATTTTGGCGATGATAAAACGATTCTTGAAAATATGGAATTATGCTGGGATTTAATTTGCAGGTGGTATGTTTATTCCAGAATTCTGTTTGGAATTACGTTACTTTTTGGATTAATGGCAGTATTCATTAATTTCTTGCGAAATTATCTGTACAGGTTTAAACTTGGAGGCGAAACCATTCAGGTTATTCTGATTGCAACATTTTGGCTTTCAGTTATTATAGCCTTAATATCATTATTGTTGGGACTGTTTTTGGAACCAAACCTGGATTCCATTGGTGCCGGCAACCAGGGAGAATCGCATTTCTGGATTCTGATTCAGGCAGCTTTTATCGGAATTGTTCTGGGAATTATTTTCAAAACATCAATAATTAAAAACAAGTTTAAACTGAAAAACCAACCTTAATTGATTAAAGAAAATATATGACAACTCACGCTGAAAAAACACAGGAAAACAAAAGCCCACAGTTTGTGCAGGTGGCTTCCAGGAAAAACGGCAGCAGTGAGTCAATGTTTCAATTTGTTGATAATCGCCCGGGAACTGTTATCCAAAGAAAACTCCGTGAAATGGCGGATAATAGCCAACAGGTAAATCCTGTAATTCAGCGGGTTGAAAAAAACATCATTGTTACCGGGGTGTCTCATCTGGTGAAAATGAACAAAAAAAGTTTGCATGCCAGTGATGAAGAACTGGAAATCCACCACGGGCAGGAGTTGATAATTGAAACGGGAAGTAAAGTCAGGTCACGGCGCGGACCAAACCAGGAAATTTACAAAGATGAAGACGCAGAAGGTGAACATATTTACAACTGGTTTAAGGTAGTCAGCCTGGAGGGCAAACCGGTGGCTCCGGGTTTTTATATCAGAGAGGATGTTTTCGAGGATGTAAAGCCTGAAACAAAAAAAGGAAAATTTGTAAAAGGTTTTGGAACGGCAAATACGGTGGTGGATGAGATTACCAAAGTTCCGGCCACATTAATCGGAAATGAAGGAATTACCGGAGTTGCTGATGCATTAAATGACAAAACTGTTTTTACGAATACCGGTGGTGGATCTGGTGCATCAAAAGATGATAAAATGCATGCTGGCAACATGGGAATTGTGGGAGATTCCATCACCGGCATTACGGGATTGCTGGCCATGGCAAATGGTTTTGTTAGCTTAGGTGATCCGGAGGCCACCACCGCCGATTTAATCGAAAAAGCATTGGAAATTGAACAAGGCGGAATGAAGACGGGCGAAGCCATTTCAAAATTGGTTCATACAGCTTCCGGCTCAAAAGATTCTACTGTTGCAAGTGCGTTTGGTTCTGCTTTCGAAGGTTATGGCGCTGCTTTCTCCGGCATTAAAGAGGCTTTTGTCGGAATGCGCAAACTGGTTGAATTAATCAACGAACATCAGGATTATTCAACACCCGAAAAAGCAAAAGCTGCCGGAGAAATTGCCATTCACGCCATGGAAACAGCAAAAAGTATTGTTTTATCTGTAAAAGCTTTTATGGAACTGGTAAATGGTTCTGCTTCAGGCCAGTTAATGGCTGCCGTTCCCGGTTTGGACATTGCAATTTCAGGGGTAAATATTATCATGGAAGCCTATTACCTGATTGTTTCAAATATCAGCCGGAAAGAAATGAATGAGCAGCGAAATCTGCTGACAAACAACAGTAAAGAAGAAAAAACCAAAATGAAGGAAGCTTCATCGAATTACAGAAAATATGATGCAGTAATTGCGAACAAAAAGAGAATTGTAGAAAAATACGAGAATGAGTTAGCCAACCCCGGAAAGAAAACCGATAAAAAGAAACTGAAAAAAGAAATTAAAAGACTGAAGGGGGAAATTGCAGAACTTGAAACGTATACACAAGATGTTTCGAGGGAAGATGTTGCCGAATTTACCCTGGCTACCGAATTGAGGGATGCAAACAAGAAAAGAGTTGTGAGGCAGGGAATTCACATTGCCACCGAAATGGCAAAAATTGCAGGCGCAATTGCTACTTTAACAGGAGTTGGCGCAATGGGTGGCGGAGTTGTTAAAGGTGCAGCTGCGGCAACCGACCTCGCTTTGCCTGTGGCCAGATTGGCAAAACAAAAGGCCAGGAATTCAAAAGCCAAAAAAGAAGCAAAGGCAACGCTGAATAAGGATGATATTTTAAAGAAAGGGAAGCTTCTTCATCCGGACACTTCAAAATCGAGCTATGCCAAAAATGATTTTAGGGTGAAACAAGTGAAATATTTAATTCGATTAATCGTAGATTTGTCCTACAAAGATCCGGCAAAAGATAAAAAGGATTTTGATAAAGTAAAACGGTATCTCAAAGCTTCGGGAGTAAATGAGGGGAAACTTTTTTCGAAAAACGGGGATCCGCAAAAGCAGATCAGTATTTTATTGAATGCTTTTCAGCAACGAGAACTATAAATTCAAAAGAATATGGACGATTTGAAACGACTTCGCGGAATTCAGACCAGTTTGGAGGAGATTGAATATAAAAGTACAATCTTGCCTAAAAGTGAGACCGGCTCATGGGACATGCTTTCGGTAAAATTTATGAATAACCGGGAAGAAGATCAAACTTTGGTGATTAGCGTTATGCCGTTAAGCAACGAACTGGAAGGTTCTTTTTTTATCCAGTTTTATTATGAATATCCTTTTATTATCCCTTCACCATGCCCGGGTGAGCTAAAAACCTTAATTCAAAATGTGAATCGTCAGTTGCCGCTGGGTCATTTTAATACCAATGTGGCCTGGAGCCAGATTTACTACAAATACGTTTTGGCGATGTCTCTTGAAACCACCCTATATACTGACCAATTGAGCGATATTATGGACATGATAATTTATGCCATTCAACATTTTGAGAAAGAATTTTCGGTTTTTAAAAAAGAATAATGTTCGACATTCACCAGAAAATTAATCGATTTTGAACAGCATAAACAACACAAACCAGGCAATAAAAAAGGTGAGCGGGAAAAGGTATCTTAAAATCCGCATCAGAATATTATTTGCTTCGTTTCCTTTTTCACTGTAAAGTCTGTAATTAATAATAACAGCCAAAATTCCAAGAAATATAAAAACATAACCAACTATAATGATGGTTTCGATAAAGGTCTGGTAAGGAAGCTCCGGCAAAATGGAAGCGGAATAGAAGTTAAAAGCCACTACTGTTAACATAAGGGTAAAGCCTATACCGATTTGAGTACCAAAATCCCTGATCCAAAAAATAACAAATGAAGCCATGATAATAATGAACAACGGAAATAACACCTGCCAAAGGTAATAGCCGGTTAATCTTTTGGCACTAATAACGAATTCAGCCCTCGAATAAAAAGGATTCTCAATATTACTTTCAGGGTAAGGATGGGCTGAAATTTCAGCAGTCATATCTGTAATATTCCATTTTTCGGTAAACGAATTACTTTCCGTTTCAAAAAACAATATCGGATTGGCAAAAACCAGGATGTTGTTGTCGTACGAAAAGGCCTCAACACGAACTTTAAAATTTTGTGTATCAAAAGGGAAATTTCTGAAATTCATGTAGGTACTAAATGTTCCAAAAAATCTTTCGTCATAAATAATGGTACCGTCCGGATGAATTTCAATGCTGATGCCCGGTTTTTCAATTTCACCCTGCACGTTCATTATTTCAATGGTCGGGAACCAGATTTCTGAATTGATAAAATCCCTGGCCCTGTCATTTTCATACAAGCGGGGGCCGGAAGCAGAATTTGCACCACTTAGTTTCAAACGTTCATCAACCCAGGAGTATTCCAGGTAGCCGTCAATCTGGTAAGTTTCGTCCACGGTGTTGATGTTGTATATTTTGTTGATGTACAAATCAACCGAAACTTCTACCGGAAGATTTGCCGGAGGGAAAATCAGGTTTTCGTTTGCAGAAAATGTTTTCTGAATAAGAAAGAAGAAAAGCAATACCATGTAACCTTTATATATTGCAGACGAGTCATTAATAAATTGGAAGATAATATGTTTACTCATTTTTTATATTATTCGTTTTTATGCCAGTCAATCCCGGCAGGTCAGATTTTTGAGAGTAATCGTTTTATAAATCATTTAATCGCTGATTGTAAAGGTTTCTTGCGGCTGCACTCCATGATGGCGAAACCGGTAAAGGACCGGCAGAAATTATATCAGCACGTCCTTGTTTTAGTCCATCAATAAAATTCAGTTTAATTTCATCTAAATGTTTGTTTAATTTTGCCTGAACACTAGCAGTTTCTGTGGCATCGGTGTGCCCAAGAATATCATTTAACAGGTTTTGCATAACAAGCGGGCCTCCCCAAATATCATTTGCCAGTAAATTCCAGCTTCTTCCTGTCAGCCAGCGAACATATTTGTTATCACGCCAGTTTTGAAGTGTTATTGCCGGATTTCCAGGGTGTGGTGTAAATCGCACTGTACTTGCATTATCTACATTATCAATAGGGAAAATAGTTTTTGAATTGGGATCCAACATCATATTTCCAATATTGGCAGCCCACACCAGGCGGTCGAAATTTCCCAAAAAAATGTCTGTTGCAGCCAGTTGACCAAGCGCTATGGCAAACGATGGACTTTTGGTAAGCGGTTTAAGCGGGCTTTCTGACCGTAACTTGTCTTTTCTGTTTTTTCCAACCCGATCTGCTCCCGGAATAATGTTTTTTGCATTTTTCTGGGCTTCCAGTAAGTCTTCAAAGGTTTCTGCATTGTTACCAACCTTTTCCTGAATCATGGTAGTATTAACTGCAATTTGTCCAAGCAGGTTGGCAGCCTTGGCATTTGTCAGGGCATTAGCAAGCACAGGCCCCGGTATTTGATTCTGGATGTCGTGAACATCGGCAGCAGTGGCAAACCGTCTTGTTAAAGAGGCTATATGCCATCTCGTGGCGTCTAACTTATTGTCTCTTGGTGGCTGCGACATCGCCCCGTGGAGATGGGAGGCAATCATTTCTTCGTCTTTTTCAACATTGGGTTTTACAACCAGTGTTGAACTTGCATCCGACATAAAAAGTACTCCACCGACTCCTCCGGCACTTGCAGCAATCGTTGTCACCTGGCTCCAATTCGTATTATTTAAACTTAATCGCTGAATAACCAGTTGGGCCGTGTGAGGACTGGATGTTTTATTTTTTGGGCCTGATTTCTTTAAATCAATAACTTTTCTTTGCAAAGCTTTTCCTCCCATCACATCCGCTTCCTTTTCCAAACCTTTATCATCGTTTACATTTACTTTATCCTGCAATTGTTTGGTTGGTTTTACGCGGCCCTGTTTTTGTTGCACCACATGCCAGGCTTCGTGGGGCAAGTGTTTTTCCTGCCCAGGCGCCAGGTGAATATCAGTACCCTGCGCGTAAGCATGGGCTTGCAAACCTTCAGGTTTATCCGAATTGTAATGCACCTGAACATCATCCATGGAATAACCGGATAGATTTTCAATTCCCGATTTTAAATGGTCGGGGAGACCCGTATCGTTTTCCTGCTTCTGAACCGGATCAAATTTTCCCTGGAGCAGTTCCTCCTCTTCAATTTCCTGTTTTTGCACGGCATGAAATTTTCCCTGCAATAACTCTTCCTCTTCAACAGATTGCTTTTGAACAGTTTTGAATTTACCTTGCAGTAGTTCTTCTTCCTCAATTCCTTGTTCTTGTATGGAATTTTTTGCTCTGTTGTTCATTATCGCCTGCAGTTGAAACGTCTGATTTGCCTGCAGACTGTTTCGTGCCATTGTTTGCAGTTTCATTTGTGTGGTGATTTCCGGCCGGTTATCCACAAACTGAGGCGGAGTTTCACCAACTTTTGCTGTTTGGCTGGTATTTTTGTTTTGAGCAACATCATTAGAAACCACATGGTTTTTATTTTCCTGTGCCCTGGCTGCATGAATATTCATAATCAATAATTTAATGATTTCGTCTGAAACTGACAAAATACTGTTTTGTCTTATTTGGAATCAAGGTACAACAAATCAGACACATTTGCCTTAAAATGGAAGAAAATTTTTGTGATTGTTTTTACTATTTTTGTATAAAACGGCTTGTAGCTCAGTTGGCAGAGCAGTTGACTCTTAAAAAATATTTTCAACCAAATAGATTGTTTCTAAAAGTTTGCATATCAATAAGATAAACTGGTCTTTTTGTTTGTGCGCCAGATTTGTGCCAGAGTGTATGTTGAGTTGATTGTTTAAATTTAAATAATTCAACATTTTTAAATTTGAAGATAACTATAAAATTTTACTTCTTAACCTGACGTATTATTCACCGTTAGATTATCCTCCTAACCATAATCCTTTCCAAAATGCAAATAGTTTGAAAATTAATACAAACGGAATTACAAATGTTGCTGAAAACCACCATCCAAAGTATTTATTATTTTTAAATTTTAAGTCGTCTTGTTTTAGTGCGAGATAAATAAAAAATGAAGCTAATAAATTCAGTACCAATACTAATATTATTTTCACCCATCCCAAAAGCAATATGCCGTTATACCCGTCTCTGCTAATATGCACAAGAAACTGATTAAATTCAACAGCTGTATAAGCCAATGCTCCGCAGATAATTATAATTCCAAACAATCCCAATCTGTTATGTTTTTTTAAAATTTTGTCATAGAATAATGCTAATAATATTACACCACCCAGAAATAATGGAATTGCCACAAGAGCAATTATAGGCGTATCAAGAATAAGAGCACCAAATACTAAAAGTATGAAACCAGCAATTCCTGTATGATTTTTCACTTTTACATCATTTAATTAAAAAAAAAGTTAAGGATTAATTATCTGAAATACTATAAAACCTGTAAATTTCGGTATCATACGCCAACTTAAACAGGTTGAATCGTTTTTAATCGGGAATTTTTGTAATTCATCCAAAATATTTTGTTTTTATTTTGTATATGATACTTTAATTTTTAATATGTGCTAATTACAAAGGAAATTTGCAAGTTTGTCATTGCAGCGCTATTTTTCACCGTTTTTGAATTTTAGGTTAAAAAGAACTCAAAGGAAATTTCTGACATCCATTATTTCTGAGTTTTTGGATGGCATTGTTAAAAGAAATATCTAACGCATTTCCTACCGGTTTTTGACAAAAAGGGCAGGCATGAATTTCACCCTTCGAATCGATGTACAAGTATCGGTTTCCGGCTCCCAGGCACCCCACTTGTCGTTGATCGAAACCCGGAAACATTACAATGGGCCAGGTTCTGAATTCATCATCGTTGTATGATTTCAAATAGAAATTTGTAAGCATTTTTATTTGTTCAGGATTCAGGGAAACATCCTTTCCGGTGAAACGTCCAACTTTCCTCGCTTCCAAAATTTTTATGAAACCCACATTCCAAGCTTTGGCCAGTTCATAATATTTCAGAATATTTTCCTGAGTTGTAAATTCTTTTGTGGCACAAAGAGCCAGAGATACAATAATTCCGGCCCGGTGGCAGTTTTGAACTGCTTCTTTCACCCAATAAAAAGATTTTCCATGGTGGCGAAAAGAATTGTGCGCCGTTTCTTCCCAATGATCTAAACTGATGCTTGCTCCCGTAAGTCCTGCCTTTTTCAGATCCAATGCTTTTTCCAGGGTCAATCCAAACCCCGATGTCAGCAACCAGCAATCCATATTTGTTTTTGATTTTTTAATCAGGACCAAAAGATCGTCAAACCTGGCCAGTGGTTCCCCTCCTCCAAACTGGATATGTGTGAGCCCAAGAGATTTCAATTTTTCCAATATTGTGATCAGTTGGTCTGGTTTTAAATGTTCCTGAGAGCTGAGATTATCCCACTCAAAACAATGCGTACACTTTAATGGACATCGGCTGGTTATAGAATAAATAACGGTATTCATCATTATTTTTCGCTCCCTGTTGCCTTCTACTCTTTTCAATTCAGCCTCTAAAAAACGGTTGAATGTGCCGGAGGGAAAACCCGGAATCTGGTCTGCAAAGTGATATTTTTGGCCATTCTGTACAAAACGGGTAATTTTTGAATACCCCTGAATTTTTGTTCGTTTTTCAGCAAACTTTTTGAGGTTCCGGATTATGGTTAATGGATTATTTTTCGTCTTTAAAGCATGCAGGAAAATGTTGAGAAATAATCTTTTGCTAACCCACGCTGCTTTGTTTCCGTTTATAATTGTGCAGGGTTTTATTCCATCCAATGGTTGATTATTCATTGGAGTTCATTTTCTGCGAAAGTGAAATAAATTCTTCGTACAGTTCCCTTGAATACTGAGCCATTCTTCCCGGGTCACGGAAAGATTTTAGTGTTTTCCAGTCAGCGCGGCCTTCCTGTTCCCTGATGATTTTGTAATACCCTTTACTGTGAAGGATAATCGTACGGTTTTCAGCAGTAAACTCAGGCACGGGGAAAGTAAGCGTGGCTTCATTCCCAATTTCGGGTTGTGAATAATACTGAAGGTCATCACTTTTTATGGCGTTAACAACATCGAGGCCATTTTCATCAATGGCTTCCAATGCCGATACGGTTTTTACTTCCAGCGGAATATTTTCCGTAAAATCCATGGCTGCATAATCCATTTCCCAGAACATCAACCCTGTTTCGAGTTTAATTTTTACGATATCACTTTTTATATCTTTCAGGTTAATGGCCAGAATATCATTTTTCATGGCCATTGGACCGGCAATTTCATAAAAATCCTGCAATTCCCATTCACCCTCATTTTCCAGATACACTGCCAGAGGAAATCCCTGGTTGAACATCAAATCGCGAAGTTCTTGAGATGGTTTTTTCGCTTCTTTCCGGTCAAATTTGTAGTACCTGCCACCAAACATATCGTGGAAACTGGAGAACACATGCTCAACCCACACTGAGTTTTTAGCGCGAATCATTAATTTTCCATTGGTGGCATTTTCGGGTTTGGCAAAAGTGAGAACAACTCCTGCAAAATGATGATCTGAAACTGATATGTCATTAAAAATAAACGCATTTTCATCCTTTTCGCTAATCAGTAATAAAACATCCTGACCGTCAAATGCTTCTGCCTTTACGGGAAGAACAGGTTCGGAAAAGGTCTGCACCTGACCGTATTTGTCCATTAAAACATTCACATTATCAGGATGGTCAAACACTGCAAGTTCCAACAGATTAATGTGCTGAATTTCCTTAACTTCGTTTGTAACTTTCATGAGATACTGCCCTTCAACCGGTTTAAAACCGGGCAATGCCAAATAATCATGCCTTTCCAGGCCGGGCTGAATTGCACCACTGAATATTTCGCCTGCAAAGTGGTACGAATCACCATCATACGTATATATAAACGGGCACGATTCTTTAAAAATTAAAACGAGAATTACCAAAATCACAAATGCTATTGCTCCTGCACCCAAAACTCCCAACACCCAGGAACCTGTTGTGGTTGCGGTGTCCTTGTCGTATATCTCCACTTTACTGACTGAACTTACAGGAATGGAAACCATTTTATTTCCAAGATCAGCATATTCATTTGTGTAAATGTGTACCTCGTTTAGCAAATAAGTCTGCCTATTACTTAATTTTTTATAATACCGGTTGGGCTTGTTGGGTTTGACCTGATAATTAATATAGTTATCACCTATTTCCCCGATTTCTCCCAACAAAGTGCTATCCCGAATTTCAACATTCGCCAATCTCAGTACCTTTTCATTAAAATGAAGATAAAAATTCTTACCCTGACTTTCGAGACTCGAAATTGTTTCAGCAGAAGGATTGCTTTTGGCATTCACTTTAAAGTAATAGCAACCTTGGGTGAGGTTGAGCGTGGCAGCAGCTAAAAATACTGCAATATACCGGGTCACATTCCATTTCTGGATGGTCAAAAGACTGGGAAATTTTTTCCAGGCTTCTAAAAATCTTTTCTCTTTGGTTTTCATTTTATTCAGGTTTAAAAAATAAGTGATGCTTCAATTACAAAAAAACTTGAACGAAACTTTGGATTGGAATATAGCGGAATATCCATCCCAATACTAAACTGATAGAATTTGGCCGGTTGCCAGATAAACATCGAAGACAATAATATGCTATTCATTGAATTATTGGTGTCTTTCGTCACAATATACCATGGCTCCTGGTTTAAATCCCGGTACTTTTGGATAGTATATTTTCCTGTAAGCCAGTGCAAACCGCCGGATATCCTGAAAGGCCCCGGGTCAAAAATATAGGCATCAATACCTGCACTGCCATTCCAGCGCAGGTATCTCATTAAATTGCCAGAATACATTTCATTATCATACTGTTCATAAATATGCAGGTTAAAAGGTTCCAGATTTTTTGAAAAGGCAGTATAGATCCCAAGGGTGCCATCTCCCAACAAATATTTATAAGACAATTTAATATTTTTGTAAAAAGTGATAGCAGCAACATCTAAACCCAAAGAATTCTGTTTAAACTGTATATTTCCATTTTTCTGAATCATTGGTTCCGGAAGAAGAGGTTGAAAAACAGCCTTTGTTCCGTTGGCAAAAAGAATACTGTCAATGGCGTTTATACTAATAAACCGAACAGTTCCTTCTGCATCGCCCGGAAGGTTATACGATCGGCTTTTCCCTGCTGAAGAAAGATTATAAACCTGAATTACTTCGCCATTTTTTTTATAGACTACATCTTGTGCATTGGCCTTCAAAATTGTTCCTATAAAAGAGACTATTAGAACAAAGCACCAATTTACTCTCATTTTAAAAATGTTAGTTATTAATTTCTGTCCTTTTTTAAATAAAAAGTTACGGAAAAATTACATACAATACTATACTTTGGATACAATAAAACTTCTGATCAGGTAATATTTCTTGTTTTACGGGTTGATTTTATACGTTTGCAGAAAAATTTGAAAATTGATATTTGCGGATACCTTCGGGATAGCTCCAATTAAATACTTTCCTTTCAATTCTTCCAATAAAATTAAAATCATTGTCAATTCCTTCATTTAATTTTGTGTACCGTGTTTAAAACTTATTTCGTCAAAATTTCTATATTTGATTTTTATACTTCTTATTGTGTTATATTTTTTCTTCTATAATTCCCTAATATTCAACACGAACCAAACATAAAACCGTCGTTAAGTACATAGAAAAAGATCCTGTAAAATAAACCGGGTTGTAGTTCAATCCCGATAGCTATCGGGAACTCATCGCTGGGTCTTGCAGACTGCTCAGACTCCTATTTTTTAGCCCCAGTTATTCTTAATTGATTCCTATTTCTTTTTTAAATCCAGGATGAAGTATATTAGGATCTTTCTTATTAGCTAATATCCCATAATACTTAGCGCTATCTAATTTATTTTCATGATAATAAGCTAGTGCTAGTTGTCCATACGCGTATGCATTTTCAGGATTTATTAAAATACACTTTTTTAAATAAAATTTTGCTGAATTAAGTTCATTAAGCCATTTGTCATTTTGACCACTTTTCTTAAGAAAGTAAGCATGATTAAAATAACATATTACTAAGTGTTTTATAACTTCTTCATCTTGCGGATTTAAATTGTAGCAGATTAAAAGGTAGTTTAGAGCTTCATAATACTCTTTTCTTGCAGTTAGAATAGCACCAAAACCACAATTTACCTCTGTTAATGTGCTATCTAGAAGCCATGCTTGATTGAACCTTAGCATAGCGGTTTCATAATCACGATGAGAAAAGAATTCCCAACCTATGATTAACGCTTCTTTTGCTGCAATATCTCTTGAACCAAATTGTTTTTCCATTGTCTCAATGAATTCATTATCAATGTCAATGAACTTTTGTGATTTTTTTACATCCCCGTATCGAGGTCTGATATTATCAGGTTCTTGAGCAATTGATAACTTTGCAACTGACAGCAAAAAAATGGAATAAACTAACATAGTTTTCATTTCTATAGTTTTATTTATATATAATAATTGGGGCTAACACCCATTAAAAAATAGCAGTTTCTTAAATTGTCATAACAACTTAATACATTTTCATCATTCCTCGACCCGCACAATTCAGCCGAAGTATTAAAATAATCTATAGCTGTTGGATAATTGCCTTTTAAAAAATGAATTATTCCCAGCGAATAATATATTGAATAATGGTTATTGTATTTCCTGTCCTCAATCATGTTGAGATACTGGTTTTTAAATGATTCCAATTTCGCTGAGTTGTTTTTAGTAAGTTGTATTTTAAAATTTTTATATGATTTGGGAGGATTTAAATTAATTGGCATAACAACTGAATAATACAGAAGCATCAATTCGCAGGAAAGTGTTACTAACTGGATTTCCGAATTATTCCTGTAATTACTGGCCGCGTTTTCTAAAAATGAACTATCAAAATTAAATCCGTTAAAACTTTCATTTGTTTGTTCATTAAAATTAACAGACGCTTCTGTGCAGATTACTGATGTTTTTAACAAATAAGTTGCAGGATTCTCCGGAAATCTTTTAATAGCTTTTTCACAATACAATTTTGCGCCAACATAATCGCCAACATCAGAATGCATCATAATATTTTTAAAAATTGCTTTTGAATCATCCGGATTTATTTTTAATAAACTATCGGCAAATTCCATTGCCTGATATACATTTCCCAGCAAATAATTTATGGAGCAAATTTCATGTAAAAGAGCAGTGTCTGCCGGATTATTATTTAGCTCACTGTTATATATGGTTACTGCCTGATTCAGATAGTATCTTCCCGAATCCTTTTTATTCAGGGCATAATACATTAAACCAATTTTTTTAAAATATGAATTATCACTTGTTATTTTTAGGGTGTCCTTCAGTGCTTTAATCTTTTTAAGGGATGGCTTATCAGCGTTGGATCTTATTTGGGGAACAGGAGAAAGTATAAAATTATCAGTTTGATAACTTATTCCCCATGATGGTATGATTTCAAATTGTTTCCAAGTATATTGTTTTAAAAGCGCTTTGTCCTGCCCTTCAGACAAAGAAAAACTAAAAATCAGCAACAAAAATATGATAAATCTTTGTGGAAAGTAACTTATTTTCATTGTTGTTAATTTTTGGTTATTAGAATGTTACGAATATTACACAGAAAAGGTTTTGCGCTATTTTAACTGCTTTTTAAATTCTTCATTGGAAATCATGGCGACTTCTTTGTCGAAATTTTCTGTATCTCCCAATGTTTTATAGCAATTTGCAAGGAAAAAATGTGCCAGTTCTTTGTTGGTGCATTTTTCAGCACTCCCAAAGGATTTATTAAATTTCTTTAGAGCTTTCTCAGGTTTTCCTTTGCAGACGTCATTTAACATTAAATGTATCTCAATGTCTTGTTCTAAGCCAGGTGCAGTATTATATTTTTTTGATTTTTTAAAGAATTCCTTATCCCTGCTTATCAATTCGTCTCTTAGTTCATTATGCTCTGTTTCCAGAGCAAGACGTTGAAACTGAACGGCAATATTATAGGCACATTTACTGTCTTTGCCCAAGGCATTAATGTCGTAAAAAAATTTGTATAAGTCAGAAACATCATTCGGAATTGCATTCAGCACTTTGATAAATTCCTCTTTATCCCTGTACCCGATTCTTTGCCATAAGACATTTCCATCGGCCATGGCAATTACAACCATTGGGATTCCCTGAACATTAAAAATTCCAGCAGTATTCCTATCTTTCATTATATCAATTTTTACGGCTACAAAATTTTGAGCATTTATTTTATTCGCGGAATTTTCCCATAATTCTTTCTCCATAATTTTACATGGTTGGCACCAATCTGCCCAGAAATCGATTACCATTAGCTTTCCTGATTCTTTGCATAACGATTTCCCAGTATTAAAATCGGTTACCCATTTAATTTGTGAAGAAACGGCAAGTGAGAAAAATAATAATGTGATAAGAATTGTAGTTTTCATTTTAACTGATTTTTAGGTTATTAATTTGATATTAACATAGAAGTCTAATATTACTGTTAAAAAGAACTAAATTGTATTGGCACTAAAATTTTTTTAGACATAAATTATACAATCTTGTAAGTATTTTATCTCATAATAAAAGGTACAACTATAGAGACCAGTCCGGTTAGAACTACCACCATCATAAATAAATTGTACCGGGTATTATAATTACCCAATAAACTTGAATCATAATATTTATCTACATTCTGGTCCTGGTACATTTTTATCAAACCATTAATCAGCTTGGCGCGGGTTTGTTTTCCTTTCTTCAATCCGAAAATAACAACCAGGTTAAGCAAAATGAGTAAAGCGACAAACAAAAACATTATTAACAGGTAAGTTTGATCTCCGCGCGATTTATTAACAAAGCCTGAATTAACGGCCAGAATAATCAGGTTTAAAACAATTGCAGATAAAATAAAAATAATGTCGGTTTTGGTATTTTGCTGCAATTCGGCCGTAATGTGTTTGTGTACATGTTCAATCATAATTTGATTCCTCCATTTTTAAAGTTTATAAATTAGTTTTCTTCGAAAATGATGTTTTTATGCTTATTATATAAAAATGAAACAATGAGCAGCAACGCTCCAACCAAAACAAAAACCGTGGTTTTTTGCATCGTTGTCAGGTTGGATAAATCATAGAAGAAAAGTTTTAACAATGTTACACCGAATAACACCATTGCCGTTGCACGCAAGTACATTTTATTTTTCCAAATCCCATAACCAACCAAAAGAAATGAAAATACTCCCCACAGAATGCTCAATCCATGCCGGTAAATTTCTGTGGACCCCGTAAGATTTAAAATATTGATTAGTTCGCTGCTAAATACAATAACAAGCATGATACTCAAAACAATTTCGAAGACCGATTTATATATGGGCTCCTTGAAAACCGGTATTACAAACCGGTAAATTGAGTAGAACATTAAAGCAAAAAACAGGTAAACAACATACCTGATAATCAAATGAAACAATGTTACTTTAAATTCGGGGTGGAGAGCAGGATTTAAATAGTTATTTCTCAACTCAGCTAATGATTCCAATCCTCCTATAAAAGAAAGTATCAGCATAGAAATTACTATTAGTATAGCCACATTAAAATAGAAATTTTTAAACCACCTGTAATTGATATAACCAAGAACAGATGCAAACAGAAAACTGTAATTTAACAGCCAGATATTTCTAAACCGAAAAACATCCGGATTCAAACTGTCAAATTGTTTTACCCAGATTCCTTCGCTGTTTTGTTCAAAGCATGCTTTTACCTGAATATTATTCCAGTACAAGCTTATCTCGGTAAAGAAAGAAAAATATACCACTAAAACTAATAACGCCGGAATAACCACATTAAATATTTTACGCAGCTCAAAAATTTCTTTTTCTTCTTTTTTGTTTTTTTTCTGAATATAAAGCATCCCCGCGATGGAAGAAATTAAAATAACAGATGATAAAAATTCAAGATTAAATAAGGGAGAATAAAGCGATACAATGTCCCCCCGGTAGAAATTATAAGAAACAGAAGCCCAGTTGCTGATTTGAACTAAAAATAACATGAGAACAACAACGTATGAAGCAATTTCATATAACTTGCTGTCTTTGGTTCTGCCATACCAAAAAAAGATGAAAGCTTCAACCGACCACAAAATGGCAGTTGTGTAATTTTTAAACTGAATCGGAATTGCAATTGTGAAGAATACAACAACAATACCTGAAGTCCAGATAAACAGGTTCTTGTCTATTTTTTCATTACGATAAATTAAGTATGCAGCAGATGCATGTATTAAAGCATTAATTGTGGTAAACAATCCGGAATAACTGTTGCCAAGATTACTAATATCCAATGCGATAACTCCGAGAATATAGAACATCGCCGAATTTAGTATTAAGAAAATAATATCATCAACCTTCAGTTTTTCTTTGAGGACTAACTTATAGGAAAGGAGGATCATGTAAAATATGGCAAAAAACAGTGTTGAAAAAGTTAGTGCAATTCCCAGTTGATTGTCATAATTTTTTGAAGCAAACCAGGTTATATAAATTATCCAGGTAGCAAAAAATGCCAAATAATTTAGTAGCTTCCAACGCTTATTTGCAGAGATATACAATATCCCCAGATTTATAATAGACATGTAAGAAAGCAGGATTAAAACACTGGAAGATGGATCTTTTAGTATGAATGGAATGATGTATGCACCAACCAGTCCGAAATGAGCAATTACCTGTCGGTTATAGAATAGAGCCAACCAAACTGTTAACACCGTAATTAAAACCATTAAAACAAATGCCACAGCGTGTGGGTATAAATTGTAATAACTAAAGGCGGCATAGGTTATAAAATAATGGATGGCCATTGCTCCGCTAAACAATACAGCACTGAAATTGTAATATTTTTTCCTTAGCTTGATTGCGAAAAAGCTTAACACGAAACCAACAAGATATCCAAGTACAATGCGCATTACAGGAGAAATTAAATTATTGTCAATGGCATATTTTACCCCAATTCCAACCCCGATAATCAATACCCCAATTCCAATTTTACTTATCAGGTTTTCCCCAATAAATTTTTCCATCTCAATGTTAAGTCCACTTTTCTTCTTTTCAGCAACGAATGATTTTTGCGGTATTGTTTTTTGTTCAATTAAAAGTGGATGGACTTTTTGAGGCGTTTCAACAGGTTTTAAAGGCTGAGCTGCAACGTTGTCGGCAATTAAGGTTTCCGGTTTTGATTCAGGTGAATTAGTGCATAAACGAGTAACCTGTTTTTCCAATTCCCTGATTTCCTGCTGAAAATCTGATTGTTTTTTTAACAGTAGATTTAACTTGTCTAAAAGTTCCTGTTTTTCAGATTTGTTTTGGTCCATTATTTTTTATTTTAAGTAACAAAATTGCAGCAATAATATTTGTCTTCATAAAAGTCAGATATTGGCTAATTACATAATAAGTATTTGTTCGAATGTCGATTTTTTCATTGCTCAGTTTTTGGGAATTTCTGTTTTTTTCCTGTAGTGCGCGTGATAGCTTTGTAGCAATTGTAAGTGGAACAAATCGGTGTATATTTGCAATTACGCGATTATATAAACACGGAATGACAACTGATTTTCCCTTTTTTAAGGCACGGTAACCAATTTTGGCAACGTTACTTGCAGACGAACATAAAATTCCGTATTTGGGATTTTCATTTCCGTTTGTTTTTTGGAAACTGGTTTTTGTCATTCCCGGACAAAGTGCGGTAACTGTTACATTGGTTCCTTTTAACTCATCAGCAATTGCAAGGCTAAATGACAATAGGTATGATTTTGCAGCATAATAAACAGACATCAAAGGTCCGGGTTGAAAGGCAGCGATGGAAGAAACATTTAATATTTTGCCCGAGTTTCGTTCCAGCATATCAGCCAGAAAAAGTTTGGTTAAATGGGTATTGGTAACAACCGTGAGCTGAATCAAATCAAACTGATTTTTCCAGTTTATACTATAAAAATATCCATGGATGCCGAAGCCGGCATTATTAATCAAAACGTCTATCTGAATATGTAGCTTTATAATTTCCTCGTAGATTATTTTGGCAATATCTGGTTGACTTAAATCAAAACTCCTTATTACAACATCAGATTGATAATGTGCATTAAAATCTTGTTTTATCTCATGGAGTTTTTCATAATTTTTATCGATTAATACCAGATTGTGTGAATCTTTTAAAAAGAGCTTTGCAAACTCGTATCCAATGCCACTGGCTGCGCCTGTTATTAAACAATATTTGTTCATAATATTTGGATTAAATCATTACTGAAATAATATTATTTTTGAACTGTCACAATGTTTAATTAATTCCTTATTTGAAATAGTTATTTATTTCATCTCTCATCAAGTTCATTGCATCTTCCCCTCGAACATCTATTCTGGTTATTTTCCCATCCGGATTAATCAGTAAAGAAGTTGGATATTTGGTTATTCCGTATTTCGCCAATAAATTTTTGGAAGCAAGCGCATTTGGATATCCAATGTTATTATCGGCAATATATTTTCTGAGATCAGGTTCTTTATCCTGGGCTAAACCGATGATTTCAAGTTTATCCCTGCTGGTTGAATCGTACAACTTTATCAGATTCGGAATTTCTTTTCGGCAGGGCGCGCACCACGAACCCCAAAAATCGATAAACACAAATTTTCCGGCATAATCTTTCAGGCTGACTGTACCGCCATTTAACAAATCAGCCGTAAAATCAGGTGCCGGTTTTCCCAGTTTAATATTCATTTTAGCAAGCAACATGTTCACCTTGCCTTCATAACCATATTTTTCATAAGGGTATTCGTTTTGAAGTTTCATTAAAATGAGGTTTGCCTTTTCCTGATCATTGCGCATTGCCATATTTGCTTGTTCAAATAATAATTTGCAGCACAATTTTTTATTAGGAGAATTCTCAATAAAATCCCCAATAAAATTGTCAAAATAATTTTCGGACAAATTGAATTCCTTTGATAGCTGCGGGGAACTTTCCACAAATTGTTGCATCATTTTTATATTTATGAAAAAATCGCCACTAAGTAGAAATGAATTCGGATCAAGTTGTTGAAGTAAATTTAAGTTCTCTTTGAAATATTGTTTAAAAGTGGAGATTAATAAAAATTCTTTTTGTTGACCTTCAAATTCTTCCCTGGTTTGCTCTTGGGTTTGTCTGGGAGGTTTTAATGACATAAACTTTAAACTGTTTAAAATTATATATTTCTCAATTAAAAACTGATTAATCGTTGAATCATATTTATTTACCATTGAGGTGAGCTCATTAAAAATGGAATCAACTTTTATTTTTTGCTGGTCTGGTGGCAAACTAAAAATACTTTTAAATTTTTTGTTTAACTCGGTTCGGAATGGATTCCATTCGTTAACCATTTTTATGAAATCATTCTGTGTTTCTTTCCATGATACCTGCAATTGCGACATTTTTATATCTGTTGTGTACAACGAAGGATCAAAAATGAGTTCCGAATTTCCCTGATAGATATTTCGTAAGTCTAACCAGTTAAGATCCGGTTTTACATGTTTATTTAGCAAATCAATTACCCCATGTCCGTCAACATGAAATCTGTATCGCATGTTTTTTTTCAGAACGTCTGGTACTTTTTTAAGTATCCAGACATTATTTTCTTTAACCAGGGGGATTTCATTATCCGGCCCAAAATGATTGAAATCACCTTGAATTGTAACCTGTTTGATTTGATCAGTACTGGTAATCCCCCACCATCCGATTATTTCCGGATTTAAGATCACGTGCATATTTTTATCTTCTTGATTATCAGGAATAATAATGGGGGTTTTTAACCGAAAATATCTCTGGGCTAATACCGTCATTGTATAAATGCCCGGCTCAATTTCCACTTTACCTGTCTTTTCAGAAATTGTCAATGTTTTTTGGGGATTCGGATATTTCTTACCTGCTTCAATTTCAACCGTGGGATGAAAAAGAAAATAGATGGAATCAGGTTCAAAGTTTCCGTTGAGCGTGATGCTGAAACTTACTTTTGTTTCCTGGGCATGTGTGAATGAATACAGGCTCAACAAAATTACGCTTAAAAGTGTGGTGAGCTTTACCATAGTTATTGGTTTTTTATCAGCTTATCTCAATTAACTTTTGCGAAATTCAATTGTAATATTGTAATAAAGTTACTATAAAAGGAGTTTAAATACATATTGAATGGGTAACCAATGATTTAATTTTTCAGGAAAAGCATATCAAAAATGCGGAATGGATATCAAAAATGCGGAATTTAGTACTTCATCAATCGACATCAATCAACAGAAAGATATCATTTATTAATCGAAAGTGGGTATTAGAACGATAGAGATGGGACACAAAGAATTACAGGATTTAAGCCACGGAGACACATTATTATAATTTCCCTAAATCTCTCAGTAACTCTCCTATTTGCTTGTGTTCTTTTTCATATTTAGCTTCCAGATTAGCAAGTATTTTCTGAAATTCTGGGTCACCTCTAAAATCATCCCATATCGGATTGATTTTTAATAATCTTATAGCCATGTATGGCAAACCTGTTTCCCTGTTTTGAGTTTGTTTCAGATATTCTAATGCCATTTCTTTTTCACCTCGCATGGCATAAGCATAGGCCAGATAGAGATGAGAATAATATTTCTGTGCATTTGGATGATTTATTTCTATTTGTTCAGTAAATTTTTTTATATAGTCAGATGTATATTTAATCGCATGTTTATAATTGCTTTGCATAAGAATATAACCGTTATTATAGTTTACAAAAAGTGTATTATCAGGATCTCCATATGTATTTAATGTTTTTTGCATCATTCTAAAAAAAAAATCAGGCTTCTCTATCCAGGGTTGAATCCAATAGGTACGTTTAATTGAATTTATGAGAGTTGAATCCTTGTCATTTGCGTTAAAATCGGGTTTCAGACTATTTTTATTTCCGTATAAAAAATTTAATCGGTCAAGTTTTTGCCAGTATCCTGTGGAGTCATTGTTTCTGGTAAGTATTTCCTGTGCAACAGATTTTGCAAGTCCAGGGTAGCCTGTTGCATCAAATGTTTCATAAACATTTTGGAGCAAATATATCTCTGCCTCAAGGTCTTTTGGCTTGGTTTCCAGGTATTTATAAAAGTATTTAATTTTATTGTAGTTATCTTCTTTTTTATCAGCTCTATCCATTCGTTGCTGATTTATTTTGTATTTTTCAAAATTTAAATCCTGTCGGAGTTGATCATTTTTTTTCTCCCATATTTCGGCTTCTTTTTCCATCCCCATTTGGCGATAAGCACTTTCCATCAATGATGTTGCCCACCCGCTTTCAGGATCATATTTTAATGCTTTACTTGCATATGTCAAACCCGAATCCAGGTAACTATACTGGAGATGTGGTTTCAAGGAGGCCGAGGGGTAAATTACGTCAATATAGTAATGTGATAGTTGGATATAAGCTTCAACAAAAGTTGAATCTATTTCAATTGCCTGTTTAAAGCATTTATTCGCATTTTTATATTCGTTTTGCTCAATGGACAAGTTACTGTGGCTTCTGTAATTTAAGGCCGTTTTAATGTGATCCATACCTTTTAAATACAGGTGATAGGCTGCATGGCTTTCAGAAAGTTGTTTTTCAATTTGCTGTTCTTCTTTTGGTGTTAAACTGGCTTTTAATTCCGATACAATTGCAAGAGCGACCTCTTCCTGAAGTGTAAAAATATCATTTAAATCTTTTGTATAAATATGTGACAACATATGCACGCCGGACGAGCATTCAATTAACTGAACACTTAATTTTATTTGGTCACCAATTACCTGTCCGCTGCCTTCGATGATATAATTAACATTTAGTTCTTTGGCAATTTCAGTAATGCTTTTTTTTGTATCCCTGTATTTTTCAGTATCGGTTCTCGATTTTACTTTTAAGTCTCCAATATTCTGTAATTTGTCCAGTATCTCCTCCATTAATCCATTAATAATATATGTATTGTTTTCGTCCGGACTGTCATCTATAAAAGGAAGGACCGCAATTTTTTTTTCCAATTTTTCTTGATGGCTTGAAAAGGGTTTCACAACAATAATAAGAACTACGGCAATTACAACCAGAAAAAACACAGCAGAAAATATTATTGAAAACTGCTTTTTATTTGACTTTACCGGGGGTTGCTCTTCATTTTCGTTACGGTTTTTAACTGCACCGGGAGAATAGCCAAAAAAATCATGAAAACATTTAACAAAGTAGGATGGACTGTTAAATCCCGTTTTGTAAGAAACTTCTGATACAGTCAGTGAAGTTTGCTGAAGAATCTCCATTGCTCTCTTTAACCGAAATTGCCTGATGTACTGGCTAGCCGTAATTTTTGTAATTGCTTTTACTTTTTTGAGCAAATTAGATCGACCCATTCCCAAATCATCAGCCAGTTCAGAGACACCGTAATGTTCATTTTCAAGATTATTTTGAATAAACTCATTTAGTTTATCAATTAACTCTCGTTCCGATGCAGAAAGATCGCTCATAGAATCCATTAAAGTGGGTCAAATATTTTGACTGAAAGTTAAAAATAAAAACCTATATTTCAAAACAATAGATTTTCATATCTTACCTAATTAATAAAGAAACTGATAGTACACGAGATTTTTTCTTTGTAAAAAGTGATTATAGAATTCATCATTGCTAAATTTTTCAAATACAACAAGTTACAAATAGCCACAGGATTAACAATATTTAATGCAAGGCATATAAGGATTACAATTATGGAACTATAACAAGCCGGGGAAACAAGAAAGCAGGCTAACATCCTTGAAATTTAGAGGTTACATTTTTTTTGCGCAAGTTTATATTATTGACTTAAAGAATATATTTTGTACCTTTAAATAAATCAAAAAATCAACAGCCATGAAAGTTATAACCATCATTTTTTTCTCTCTACTCTGTTTTAGCCTGGCAAGTCAGGAAATGAATAATGTGCCTGCCGCTAATGACACTACATTACGTATTAACGATGATGATTTAAAAGAACTGGAGCAAAAACTGGAAAGTGAAGATCCAACATTTCGTTTTAAATTTATTTCTGAAAAAGATGTTTCATTTTTTCTTGCAGCTCAAAAGAAACGCCCGCAAAATTTTATTTGGATTGATCTCATTAATATGCACTTTGCAGGTGAAAGGTACAACGCCAGACAACTGGAAAATGAAAGTGAGCGAAAAATTTTATTTAAAAATGCTCTGCAATATCTAACGGAATCGCTAAAAACTTTGGAAAGTATAAAATTAACTGATAGTAATGATAGTATTAAACAAGAATATAATTTTTACCTGGGCACGTTAAAAGAAGACATTGTATTTGCTGCAATGGGTGCAGGCGATTATAAAAAGGCAAAACAAATGGCAAACGAATTGCTCATAAATAATGTCGATACTTTGTCCTTTAATTATGGGAATACAATCCATAATGCCAATACACTATTGGGTCGTATAGCACTAATGGAGGATGATATAAAACTAGCAAAAGAGTATTTAATAAAATCCGGAGAATGTCCCACATCTCCGCAATTGAGTTCTTTTGGACCATCGTATGTTTTGGCCAGAGAACTTCTTGAACGTGGAGAGAAGGAAATTGTCCTGGATTATCTTGACCTGATTTCCAATCTCTGGGCGGATCCTAAAAAAAACGATTCTTCAGATAGCAAAATGATGACTGGGAATCAGAGAAAAAGCGAAATGCTAAAAAAATGGAAAGAAGAAATTATATCTGGTAAAATCCCCGATGACCCAAGGTGGAAATAAGGGAATTAGCTTCACCTCCATGGCAGGTACCTCTAATTTATAGTTAGCAGCTCCGATTGAACATTTTGCAGAAAGAATACTGAATTATGCAGAACTTATTTTATAAACAATATTATATCACTGACTTTTGATTCATGTTTAACTAAAAAAGAAAAATCATGAGAAAGTCTGTTCAGATTATGTTTCATCTTTCGTTTTGGATTTTCACAGGTTTATTGATAAGCTTAGTGTACCATTTTATATCAATACCCGGCACATGGTTTGGAGGTAGTGCTCCGGGTATTATAAAATATTTAACTGCATTATCAATAGTTTTACCAATTGGCGCTTGTATCTTTTATGCCTTTTATTATTCTTTGAACTTTTTTATCAGGCATCCTTACCGTTTTATTTGGATTGCGCTATTCTATGCAATTTTGATTCCCTTTTTAATATTTAGAGAAAAGTATGTTTTTGGATTTATTGACCTTATGTCGATTTCAATTGTTTTGTTTTCATTATTATATTTCAATATTTTTGGGTTTTTATTTAAAACGGTTACAGAATGGATTAAGGACAGAAAAATTAAAGCTGAACTTGAAAAGGATAAAGTTTCAAGCCAATTGGAACTACTTAAATCGCAAATTAATCCACATTTCTTATTTAATACCTTAAACAATATTGATGTTCTTATTCTTGATGAACCAAAGAAAGCCTCAAATTATCTTAAAAAACTATCTGAAATATTAAGGTTCATGCTTTATGAAACCAATACAGAAAGAGTTCCTTTATCTAAAGAAATTGAATACATTAAGAAATATGTCGAGTTACAAAAAGTTAGAACATTGAACAATAAATTTGTTGAGTTGGAAATTGTTGGAAAAATGGAGGGAAAATTTATTGCCCCAATGATTTTTATTCATTTTGTGGAAAATGCTTTTAAATACGCTACAAATAAGAAAATAGAAAATGCGATATCAATTCGATTTGATATTTCTGAAAATGAAGTATCTTTTTTCTGCAAAAACCATGTTAATCTCCCCGATGTTAAATCGCAGGATAATAATGGATTAGGATTTCAATTGATTAAAAAAAGGCTTGATTTAATATACAAAATGGATTATAGTTTAAATGTTAGTATTGAGGAAAATTGGTATATTGTACATCTTGAAATTCAATTAGAGAATGATTAGTTGCATAATAGTTGAAGATGAACCCCTGGCTTTAAAACGCACAATGGAATATATCGGGAAAATTCCATATCTCAACTTATTAAAATCTTTTGATAATGGGTTTGAGGCAATTGGTTTTCTTCGGGAGCAAAGTGTTGATTTAATTTTTCTCGATATCAAGATGGATGAATTAACAGGCATCCAATTACTCGAATCTTTAGAAAACAAACCCTATGTAATTGTAACAACCGCATATAGTGAATATGCTTTAAAAGGATATGAATTAAATGTAACAGATTATCTGCTAAAACCATTTTCAATCGAGCGATTTATTCAGGCCGTTGAAAAAGTATCTTACCTAATTGATAAAGAAACTGATAGTACACGAGATTTTTTCTTTGTAAAAAGTGATTATAGAATAGAAAAAGTATTTTACAAAAATATTCTTTTTATTGAGGGCATGAGAGATTATAGAAATATCCAAACTGAAAACAAAAAAATCCTTACTCTCCAGACTTTTGGTGATTTGGAAAAAGAATTACCAAAATCATTGTTTTGCAGAGTTCATAAATCATTCATTGTGCCATTAAACAGAATTGATTTAATTGAGCATAACCGGATTAAAATTAAAGATAAACTGATTCCAATCAGTGAAACCTATAAAGCTGATTTTTACAAAAAAATAGGTTTTAATACGCATGGACAAAAACAACCAGGGCAAAACAAACGTTCATGAGGCATGGCGGGGTTTACCAGGTGCAAAGGATGTCACTCCCTCTAAAATAAGTGTAAATTGGTAGGATAATTTGTTCCTGCATAAAATGATTTATGATGATGAAACTATGTTTTGTATTTTTGAGCCAGCTTTTTCACCGGGAAATATGAAAAAGAATAAAAAAAGGGGAAAACCGGTCTGTTTTCAGGATTTTTTTTTCAGGGTTCATCATCTGTTTTAGCCAGATCGTTTGTATTTAATTTTAACAAAAATTTTATAAGTATTTGGTTTTGTGAAATATAAATTTTTGGAAAGGGTAGGAATAAATTTGGAAACCAATATCTTTTACTAATTTTAAAGTCAATTCGGCTTGTAGCTCAGTTGGCAGAGCAGCTGACTCTTAATCAGCGGGTCCAGGGTTCGACTCCCTGCAAGCCGACAAAGATTGCAAACCTTTAATCTTAGTGAAGTATGGAAATAAAATACCAAATGAATAAAATAGATTGTTTTATTGCTTTTACCGGACAGAAAAAAACCCGGGAAATGTCTTTGTTATTAAATGCAAACGCGTTGGTAAACAACGTTTTTGTAATTAGTCCGGAAGCAGTTGAGATACCCGGTATTGAGACATTGGTTGTGGAAAAGCCTTTTTCTGCAAAAACCATCCAATTCATTGCACAGAAATCTTCTGCAGCATATAGCTTGCTGGCTTTAAACAATTCGCCTGTTGAATTGGGGCAGTTTGCCATTGCCCGGCTGTTTCAGGTGGCTGAAAACACAGGTGCAGCCATGGTTTATGCTGATTACCGCGAAGTAAAAAACGGCGCAGAAACAGCCCATCCGGTAATTGATTACCAAAAGGGAAGCCTGCGCGACGATTTTAATTTTGGCCCGGTGCAGCTTTTCCGTAATAATGTATTAAAGAGTTTTTCAGAGGAAGATTTTCAATTTGCCGGATATTATGCATTGCGGCTTCATGCTTCGCGCATGGGCGAACTCATTCGTATTCCTGAGTTTTTGTTTACAATGGTGGAAAGCGACACCCGCAAATCGGGTGAAAAACAGTTCGATTATGTTAGCGCTTCTGCCCGAGAAAAGCAAATTGAAATGGAACAAGCCTGCACATCGCATCTGAAAAAAATCGGAGCTTTTCTTTCACCTCCCTTTAAAGAAGTTGATTTTTCAGAACACGAATTCCCGGTGGAAGCTTCAGTAATCATTCCGGTACGAAACCGGGTAAAAACCATTAAAGACGCGGTGGAGTCCGTGTTAATTCAAAAAACGGATTTCTGGTTCAACCTGATTGTGGTGGACAATTATTCCAACGATGGAACAACCGAAATTCTTCAAAAATATGCCGGCGAAGGGATGTTGATTCACCTTGTTCCTGAACGAAAAGATTTGGGAATTGGCGGGTGCTGGAACGAAGGAATTTTTCATGAAAAATGTGGACGGTTTGCAATACAGCTCGACAGCGACGACTTGTATTCCAGCGAAAACACACTCCAAATCATTGTGGATAAATTTCATGAAGAAAAATGTGCCATGGTGATTGGCAGTTACCAAATGACCAATTTTGCCCTGGAAGAAATTCCTCCCGGACTAATAGACCACCGGGAATGGACGCCGGATAACGGGCCAAATAATGCTTTGCGTATTAACGGTTTGGGCGCTCCGCGGGCGTTTTACACACCGGTTCTTCGCCAAATAAAAGTACCCAATGTAAGTTATGGCGAAGATTATGCCGTGGGTCTGACCATTTCGCGCAAATACAAAATCGGGCGCATATACGAGCCGGTTTACCTTTGCCGCCGTTGGGAAGACAACACTGATGCCTCGCTGGATATTACCAAACAGAATGCACACAATTTATATAAGGACCGCATTCGGACCATTGAGTTGCTGGCGCGAATGAAACAAGCAGGCAGGGATTAACAGGCACTATTTTCGTTCAGACCTTGAAGGTTTAAAAAACCTTCAAGGTCTGAATTAAAAAAATATGAAATGTTAGAGCAAAAAACTATTTCCGCTGAAAAACTTTCAAATTATGGCCCGGTTTCAAATTTAAACCAGATGGCGTTTGCACTGGTAAAACAGCAACAAAAAACCTGGGAACTTGCCCGGACAAACTATGAGGCGCTTTCAGAAGTGCAAACCCGGGAATTTGACTTTGGGCGCTTTAAAATTATTGCCCAACACAACCCGGGACGGATTCGTTCCTCTGCCGCCAAAGTGGATGCCCAAAGCATTGCCGAACGTCTCTGCTTTTTATGCCCGGATAACCTGCCTGAAAAGCAAAAGGCGCTTGTTTTTCAGGATAAATTTCTGATTTTGGTCAACCCGTTTCCTGTTTTTCCGGTTCATCTTACCATTCCGCTCATTGAACACAGACCACAAAAAATTTTGAATTTTTTTCCGGATATGCTGGAGCTTTCCTACAAGTTGGAAGGTTTCACCATTTTTTACAACGGGCCGCAATGCGGTGCTTCGGCTCCTGATCATTTTCATTTTCAGGCCGGAAACAGAGGGTTTTTGCCCATTGAAACCGAACTGGAAAACCTGGAAAAGAATTATGCAGAGATACTTGTTCAGAAACCGGGGTTGAAAATAATGGCTGCAAAAAATTATTTGCGAAAATTTTTGTGTATTATTTCCTCAAACCGTGAAGAGATAACTGAGGCTTTTCTTCGTGTATATTCCTCACTTCCCGACAAAAACGAAATTGAACCCATGATGAATATCTTAACTTCTATTAAAAATGGGCAGTGGAATGTCATTATTTTTCCGCGTGAAAAACTTAGGCCCTCTCGTTTTTATGAAGAGGGTGAAAACCAGCTTGTTGTTAGTCCGGCGGCAGTAGAATTGGGTGGGGTGATGGTGTTGCCCCGTCAAAAAGATTTCAATTCCATTTCGAACCAAATTGTATTTGAAATTTACAGGGAAGTAACATTGTCTTCTGCAGATTTTGAGCATTTGATAAATTCAGTCAGAAATACTTACCGGTAACTTCAATTTTATCCCTTAAAATCTCCAAAATGCTGAATGACATTTATGAAATCATGCGGGTTTGGGTTTTTAAATATAATTATTTTTGTGCCATTAAATTTTGATGGTTAAGTGTAAGGATGATTTACAAAACCCGGTTTATTAAGAAACCCGAT
This sequence comes from Mariniphaga sp., assembly GCA_041686935.1. Taxonomy (GTDB): domain Bacteria; phylum Bacteroidota; class Bacteroidia; order Bacteroidales; family Prolixibacteraceae; genus Mariniphaga. The sequence continues at coordinate 156,865 of JAWLCW010000002.1, forward strand.
GAAATCACAGGAAAAGAATCTGTGTGCAAACAGATGTATTTTTTATATGGATTTCATCAGATTTTACAATGAAGAAAAAATGAGAGCAGAAGAAATATTGGATGCGCTTCCTTTTCATTACTATATTGTCGATATAAAGAAAAAGAATATAGTTCAGAGCAATGACTCAAATGTGAAGCCTGGGGAAGATCCCTGTTTTATCCGGCTATTTTACAGGGAGAAACCGTGCCCTGAGGTAAATGGCAAATGTATTTGTCAACAGATACTCGAAAATGATTCCACAGGTAGTTTCATTTTGGAAAGCATGGAAAATAAAACCCAAAAGTTTTTTAAAGCAAAAGTTAAAAAGCTGGAAGGGGATTTGGTTTTGGTCACCTTTTCAGATATTACCTGCGAAACAGTTACTGCAAAAGAGAAGAAAATCAATAACCGGCGAATGGAAAGGGCTGAGAAACTGGCCTCTTTTGGTTCGTGGGAAATTGATTTGCAGACCAATATGATTTATGGTACAGATGGTTCGTCAGAATTATATGGTCTTAAAACCAACTCCATGCCTTTGGATGAGTTAAAGAAGATTGCTCTGCCGGAATTTCGTGGAATGCTTGACCATAATATAAATGAATTAATCACAAAGGGAAAACCCTACAATGTAAGGTATAAAATAAAACGTCTTAATGACGGCCAAATTAGGCATATTCATGCCATTGCAGAATACAGGGAAGATAAAAAAATGATTTTTGGAGTTGCTCACGATATAACCGAAATAGTAAATTCGCAGGGAGCACTTCATGAAAGTCTTACCGACCTGAATCTTGCACAACAAATTGCTCAGATAGGAAACTGGAAATTTGATCCGGAAAACAGAATCCTGCAATGGTCAGACCAGGTTTTACAAATTCTCGAAAAAAAGAATATTCCTGTATCTCCGGTTATTGAAGATTTTAAACATTTTACCGGAGAAGAACATTTTAATTTGTTTAAAACTGCTATTCAATCTGCTATTAATTCGGGTAAACCTTTTGAACATCAGTTTCAGATTAACAGTGAAAATGGCCCGGACAAGTGGATTGAAATTATTTGTAAACCCGATGGAGAAAAAGGATCTAACGGTTATTTTTTACGTGGCACTATTCAGGATATTACTTCCAGTAAAAAAGTGGAAAATGAATTGAGTAAAATTAATGCCCTTCTAAATACACTGATTCAGAATTTGCCCGATGCCATTTATATGAAAGATATGCAATACCGCAAAATAATTGCCAACAAAGGAGACCTGTTGAATTGCGGAGCAAAAAGGCCCGAAGAGGTAATTGGCCTGACAGATTTCGACATCTTCCCAAAAGAAACAGCGGAAAAGTATTTTGAAGATGACCGGCTTGTTATTGAACACGGAAAAACCATCATAAACAGGGAAGAAGAATTGCCGGGAAATCCCAAACGCTGGATATTAACCACAAAGGTTCCGCTAAGAAATGCAGCCGGGCAAATTATCGGACTTGTTGGAATTGGGCATGATATTACCCAGCGAAAAAAGATGATGGAAGAACTGGAAATAGCCAAACAAAAAGCAGAAGAAAGCGACAAACTCAAATCACTTTTTTTGGCCAACATGAGTCACGAAATCCGAACTCCCCTGAATGCCATTCTTGGTTTTTCAAACATAATTTGCTCTGGCGATATCGAAAAAGACAAACTGGAATATGTAGGAAATATAATTGAAAAATCAGGCCATAGATTAACTTCTTTAATTGATGATATTATTGATATCTCGCTTATTCAGTCTAACCAATTGAAGCTGGAATTTGGCCAGTTTAATATAAATGAATTGCTGGAAGAAATTTTTGTTTTTTTTAAAATGCAGAAAATAACGCAGCTTGAAAAAATTGATTTTACGGTTCGTTTCTGCGAAAAGCCTGATCTTGAAATAGTTTATTCCGATAAAAACCGCATTTACCAGATTTTTCGGAACCTGCTTGACAATGCGTTTAAGTTTACAGAGGAGGGGTATATCGAATTTGGCTGTTTTGCCTCTGATGAAAATGAATTGGTTATATTTGTAAAAGATTCGGGACTCGGAATTGAAGCGGATAAAAAAAATATAATTTTTGAATCTTTCAGACAGGCACAGGAGGGATTTTCAAGGAGTTATGAAGGAGCAGGACTTGGTTTGGCAATTGTTTCCGGAATTGTTGAGCGACTTGGTGGCAATGTTTGGGTAAATTCTGAACCCGGCAATGGTTCTGCCTTTTATGTTTCGGTGCCACGAAAGAAAAACATAAAAATATCTGGCCATAAAAAGAATAATACAGTCGTTAAAATGCAGGAAATGAAAACAGAAAAAAAGCGTATCGTATCCTTTGAAGACGACCCGGCAAGCGTTGAGTACTTGAAAAATGTTGTTTCATTAATGGGCTATGACCTCATTAATTTTGAAAACCCAATTCATGGAATTGAATTTATCCGGCAAAATGAGGCCGATTTGGTGTTGATGGACGTACGTCTTCCGGTAATGAATGGGCACGAAATTACACGCCTGCTCAAAACGGAATTTCCAAACCTTCCGGTTATTATACAAACCGCCAATGCCATGAAAGGCGATATGGAAAAGGCTTTCCAGTCGGGGTGTGATGATTATCTGGCCAAACCGGTATCTTTAAATGATTTAAGACAAAAAATCAGAAAATATATAATGGAAGAAAAGAATTGAGGTTTAGCTTTTGTTGACCTTTATTTTTGGCCTGCGGCTTTTAAAATTGCCTTTCTTTTTTCTGTCGCCTTTTTTTCGTTCCTTTTTCTGTTCAAACCGGTCCATACTTTCGTTGTTCATGGATTGCCAGCCCATTTCGTCACTATTGGCCATTTCTTTTGCCGGAATTTCCGGTTTCTGTCCACGTTTGTTTAGCTGAATAATATTTTTAACTTCTTTCAAAGAAAGTGCGAAAGTTCCCGACAGGGAATTGCCTTCAATGGTAAACCAGATTTCTTTTTTCAGGTAATCGGTTTTCAGAGGTTTGGCCAAACCTTTGGCCATTTCGAGGTAAATCAGCTCTTCCGGAAATTCCTGTCTTGCTTCGAGGTAAACATCCAGTTCGTAAAGCAGGCAGCATTTAAGCTTTCCGCAGGCGCCTGCCATTTTTTGTGCCGATGGCGAAAGTCCTTGTTTTTGTGCTGCATCCGAAGATATGCTGGAAAAATCGGTTCGCCAGCTCGAACAGCATAATTCCCGGCCACACGAACCAATGCCGCCCACCAGACCTGCTTCCTGCCGCGCACCTATTTGTTTCATTTCCACCTTAATTTTGAACTCGCGGGCGTAATGTTTTATCAGTTCGCGAAAGTCCACACGACCGTCGGCAATGTAATAGAAAATAACTTTTTTGCCGTCGCCCCGGTATTCCACTTCGCCAACTTTCATGTCAAGGCCCAGGTCGGCTGCAATTTGCCGCGAGCGTATCAGAGTTAATTTTTCACGACCCCGCGCATCGTTCAGAACCTGCAAATCGTTTTCGGTAGCTTTGCGGTAAATGGAATTTAAGGTGTAACGTCGCGGGTTTTTTACCTTTCGGTCGAACTGTTTTTCAGCCAGGTAACCGGTAAGTGAAACTTCGCCCACATCATGTCCGGGCGATGTGGCAACAACTACCTTGTCGCCTCTTTTTAACGGAATTCCTTCAGTATTTCTGTAAAATTCCTTTCGAGTTGTTTTAAACTTAACTTCTACTATATCAGATTGTTCCGACGTATCGGGTAAATCATTCAGCCAATTGTAAACATCAACTTTTTCTTCAGTATTTATGGTATTGAACGCGCATCCTGCACAACTCATATCTTCCCCTTCTTTAATATTTCAAAGGCAAAGATCGAAAAAAAGATTGAAATGTCGTAAATTATGTCAGTCTAATTTAAAATGAACAATTATGGAACCATCTGAAGTATTTGGAAGTATTAATTATCTGGCCGTTATTGTGGCCGCTCTCAGCTCATTTATGGTGGGCTGGATTTGGTATGGCCCCCTGTTTGGGAAAACCTGGATGAGGCTGCATGGCTTTTCCAAAGATGATTTAACCGAAGGTACCTTGTCCATGCCGGTTATTATGGTTGTAAATTACATTGCAACTGCCCTGGCAGCGCTTGCCATTGCCATGTTTATTGGCCCGGAAGCCGATGCAGGCTTTGGCATTTTTGCCGGTTTGATGATTGCCGTTTTTTGGATTGGAACCAGCCGGTTAAACGACGTACTTTACGAGAGAAAACCCTGGGGATTGTTTTTCATTAACGTAGGTTATGCAGTTGTTATTTACGTCATTATGGGTGCAATACTCGGCGCCTGGCACTAATCGTGATTTTTTCCGGATGGCATCTCTTCCGGAGATGCTATCCCTCGTCTTTCCCTCCAACTTAAAAAGTATACACCGAAAAATTTTTACGAATATTTAGGGTTGACCGTAAAAATTCGGTAGAAAAATTTATAGTCAACCAAACAAAACCTTGATTTTTTGTTGAAAAATAATGAGTGAACCAACCCCTGAATATTTTTATCGGGAAATCCAAACCACTATCTTTGTTTCCCGATGACAGAATCGAGAAAATATGTGGAAACGCCCTTGATGAAGCAGTACTACAAAATCAAGGACAAACATCCTGACGCTGTTTTGCTGTTCCGGGTGGGCGATTTTTATGAAACCTTTGGTGAAGATGCCATAAAGGCTGCTGAGATTTTAGGCATTACACTCACCCGCCGGGCAAACGGAGCAGCCAGCTATGTGGAACTGGCCGGATTCCCGCACCATGCCATAGATACCTACCTGCCCAAGTTGGTTCGCGCCGGTCAGCGGGTAGCCATTTGCGAACAGTTGGAAGACCCGAAACTCACCAAAAATATTGTAAAACGTGGCATTACAGAGCTGGTTACCCCCGGCGTTTCCATCAACGAAAATATCCTGGAAAACCGCGAAAACAACTTTCTTGCATCGGTTCATTTCGATAAAAAAATGGCCGGTGTTGCCTTTCTCGATATTTCAACCGGCGAATTTTTAACGGCCGAGGGAAATTACGAATACATCGACAAACTGCTCAGTTCTTTTCAGCCCAAAGAGGTGCTGTTTCAGCGGGGTAGAGGACAGGAGTTCACCGAAATATTCGGGAACAAATACTACACCTACAACCTCGACGACTGGGTTTATACCAGCGATGCTGCCACCGATCGCCTCATTCGTCATTTTGAAACCACATCGCTGAAAGGGTATGGAATTCAAAACTTTTCTCTGGCCATTATCGCATCGGGGGCAATATTGCATTACCTCGACCTGACACAGCATCATCAGATAAAGCATATAACCGGGTTGAGCCGTATTGAAGAGGAACATTACGTATGGCTCGACCGGTTTACCATCCGCAACCTGGAACTCTTTTCACCCATTCATGAAGGCGGAAAGTCGTTGCTCCAGGTCGTTGACAAAACCATTTCCCCAATGGGTTCCCGACTGCTGAAACGCTGGATGGCATTGCCTTTGAAAGACATTGGCCCCATTAACGAGCGGCTCGATGTAGTGGAATTTTTCCTGAAACACCCCGAAACAAAAGAAAACCTGGAAGATCATCTGCGCCAGATTGGCGACCTGGAACGACTGGTTTCCAAAGTGGCTGTGGGGCGCATCAATCCGCGCGAAATGGTGCAGGTAAAAAATGCGCTGAACGCCATTGCTCCCATCAAACAGGTTTGCGCCGAGGCAGAAAATGAAACATTGAACCGGTTTGCCGAACAGTTGAATAACTGCAGCCTCATCCGCGACCGGATTCAGAAAGAAATTGTGGCCGACCCGCCAACAGCCGTAAATAAAGGGAAAGTTGTTGCCGAAGGTGTTTCAGAGGAGCTGGACGATTTGCGAAAAATTGCCTGGTCGGGTAAAGATTACCTGGCGCAGATGCAAAAAAGAGAAAGTGAAAAACATGGCATCACATCCCTGAAGGTGGGGTTCAACAATGTTTTTGGCTATTATATTGAGGTGCGCAATACACACAAAGACAAAGTTCCTTCCGAGTGGATTCGGAAACAAACCCTGGTGAGCGCCGAAAGATACATCACTGAAGAATTAAAGGAATACGAATCGAAAATTCTGGGAGCTGAAGAAAAAATTCTGACACTTGAAACTCAACTTTTTAATGACTTGATTCTGGCGCTGTCGGATTACATTTCGGCCATTCAGCTTAATTCCAACATACTGGCAAAAATCGACTGCCTGCTTTCGTTTGCCACCTGCGCCGAAAGGTACGGTTATTTCAGACCCGAGATGAACGACAGTACTGAAATTGACATCAAAGAAGGACGACATCCGGTTATCGAACACCAGTTGCCCATCGGCGAATCGTACATTGCCAACGATGTGCGCCTCGATCAGGATGACCAGCAAATCATCATCATCACCGGACCCAACATGGCTGGTAAGTCGGCACTGCTCAGGCAAACCGCACTGATAACCCTGCTGGCACAAATGGGCAGTTTTGTTCCCGCGCAAAAAGCAAAAATCGGGCTGGTGGACAAAATTTTTACCCGCGTGGGCGCATCCGATAACATTTCCCTGGGCGAATCCACGTTTATGGTGGAAATGAATGAAGCTGCCAGTATTCTGAACAACGTTTCGGACCGCAGCCTGATTCTTTTCGATGAACTGGGGCGCGGAACCTCCACCTACGACGGCATTTCCATTGCCTGGTCCATTGTGGAACACTTGCACGAACATCCGCGTGCCAAAGCGAAAACGCTTTTTGCCACGCATTACCACGAACTGAATGAGATGGAGGGCGCTTTTCCACGGGTGAAAAACTACAATGTTTCAATTAAGGAAGTAGGCAATAAAGTGATTTTTCTGCGAAAACTGGTTCGCGGGGGGAGCAACCACAGTTTTGGTATTCATGTGGCAAATATGGCCGGCATGCCCAAATCGGTGACCACCAGAGCAGAACAAATCCTCAAAAAGCTGGAAGGTAATAAAGGCAAGGAAGATCTTGCAAAACCACTGGGTGAAATCGGATCCAAACGCGAAGGCATGCAGCTAAGCTTTTTTCAACTGGACGATCCGGTGCTGAAACAAATCCGCGATGAAATTGCCCACCTCGACATTAACAACCTTACGCCCATTGAAGCATTAAACAAACTCAACGAAATAAAAAAGCTGGCCGGATTACGGTGATGTTTTATCAAACTGGAACCGCTCCTTGCAAATAGAAAACAAACCTCTATTTCTTATCTATTCCCAAAATGATTGTTATATTTGTTTTCACAATAAAAACCAGACTTGGGAGGAATGCAAAAAATACGATTGAATATTCTGGGATTATCAGTTAGTCAAACACAGTCAGGCGCTTATGCATTGGTTTTATCAGAAGAAAACGGCGACCGGCGGATTCCTATTATCATTGGGCCTGTTGAAGCACAGGCTATTGCCATTCAGTTGGAAGGTCTGAAACCACCGCGCCCGCTAACCCATGATTTAATAAAAAACATTGCGCTTGCTTTTAATATTGTATTGCTCGAAGTGATTATTCACAAGTTGGAGGAGGGAATTTTTTACTCTGAACTTCTTTGTGAATTGAACGGCAGAGAGGTGAAAATTGACTCACGAACATCAGATGCCGTTGCGCTTGCTTTACGTTTCAGGTGTCCGATATACACTACAGAGGACATTCTTAACAAAGCGGGAATTGTGCTGGAAGGGGAAGAATCAAAACAGGCAGAACCTGGCAGAGCAGGGAAAAAAACCGGAACATCCGAATCATCGCCTTTTGCACGCTACACAATGCAGGAATTGGAGGAAATGCTGAGCGAAGCTGTACGAAACGAAGATTATGAAAAAGCTTCAGTAATTCGGGACGAAATAAGCAATCGTAAAAAAAATTGACCGAAAAAATGAATAAAATCCTTGCACTGCTGGTCATTTGTGCCGGCATTTTCTTTTTTAATCCTGTTACAGCACAGCAACATACACATGTAAATCCTGAAGAAAGACCGGTTTTGGTTGAAGATACAACACCGGAAACTGCGGCCATTTTAATGGATAAAGAGCGCGAAAATAACTTCTCGCTAATTACATTGTTGCGCGGAATGCTTGGTATGTCTGTACTTTTAATTTTGGGGTTTATCCTGAGTTCTGATCGCAAAAACATTCCGTGGCGGACCGTTGCCACCGGATTATTTATACAGGTTTTGCTGGCTATTGGTGTGCTTTATATCCCCTTCATTCGGACCGGATTTGAATTTTTTGGGCAGATATTTGTAAAAATACTCGACTTTACAAAAGCAGGCAGTGAATTTCTTCTTGGCGATTTGATGAATGCCGAAACATACGGATTTATTTTTCTTTTTCAGGTTTTGCCCACCATTATTTTCTTTTCTGCGCTTACAAGTCTTCTGTTTTACTGGGGAATCATTCAAAAGGTAGTTTACGGATTGGCATGGGTTTTTACAAAAGCGCTTAAAATTTCGGGAGCTGAAGCACTATCGGTAGCCGGAAATATATTTCTGGGACAAACCGAATCGCCGCTGATGATTAAGGCATATCTCGAAAAAATGAGTAAATCGGAGATTTTACTGGTTATGTCAGGCGGGATGGCGACGATGGCCGGAGGAGTTTTGGCGGCCTATATTGCTTTGCTGGGAGGCAATGATCCGCAACTCAGGCTTGAGTTTGCCAAACACCTTCTGGCTGCTTCCGTTATGGCGGCACCTGCTGCCATTGTGTTTTCAAAAATGCTTGTGCCACCTACCGAAGCCATTAACAAACAAATTGAAGTAAGCAAAGATAAAATCGGCAGCAACGTGCTCGATGCCATTACCAACGGCACAAGCGAAGGGGTAAAACTTGCTGTTAACGTGGCTGCTATGTTGCTGGCTTTTATTGCGTTTATTGCCATGTTCAATTTTATTATAGGCAAAATCGGGCAGTGGACCACCCTGAACGAATTGATTGTGGATGGCACAAACGGAAGGTATGACGGACTTTCGCTGCAGTTTATACTGGGTTACACCTTTGCACCGCTTATGTGGCTTATTGGAGTGGGAGTTGAAGATGTAGTTATGGTGGGCCGGCTGCTGGGCGAAAAACTAATTCTTACCGAATTTATCGGGTACATCAGTCTGGCAGAATTAAAATCTTCCGGTATTTTCACACATCCCAAGTCCATAATTATGGCTACCTACATTTTGTGTGGTTTTGCCAACTTTTCTTCCATCGGTATCCAGATTGGCGGCATTGGCGCACTGGCGCCGGGAAGGCGGGTATTACTTTCAAAATACGGAGTGCCGGCTTTAATTGCCGGAACACTGGCCTCGCTGATGAGCGCGACTATTATCGGGATGATTATGGGCTGAATTATAATTTCTTCCGTTTTTCAATCCGGCCACTTAAACGAATAATAACATCATAATCAAAAATCTGCCCGTCACAATGTTGATGGCACCAAAATGTGATTTTTTTTTTTACTGGTTGCATTTACAAAAGGTATTAAGTTCTGAATCTGGCTTTTCAGGAAAAAAATTTCAACAGAAATTTCGCTTTCCATCACCTGAAATTTTCTTTAGTGGAGGGATTTTTCAAAAGAAGTACAGCAAAATAATAATAAAAATTTCGTTTTTCACGCAACCCTTTTATCGGGTATTGAATCAACCCTATAACTAAAATTTTAAAATAGAAATGTTGTTTTTCCGTTTATCGGAAGACAGAATTTAAGTTATTAATCTGTTTATTAAAAAAATGAAAGAAAACATGAAGACAAAAAAAATGATGTGGAAAAGCTTTGCAGCTTTTATTATGGCTACTTTAGTGTTAACCTCCTGCCTCGACGATCCGGAGCCGGCAGCATTGGATGCCTTGCCCGATGTATTTGTTCAGAAAACAGTTCAGGAAGGTGTTGAAAAGTATGGCATTGCTTTCTGGGTTTTGGGAAATAAAGAACTGGAGTCGGTAGAAGTGGAAGGCCCGGATGATGAAACCTGGTCGCTGGAAGGAGACGGCGCATCCAATCGCGTTTTTTCCCTTTTCCCGGAGGATGAAGATTACACAGAAACGATGCCTGAGGCAGGCGATTACAAATTTGTAATTACCAGCACACAGGAAGGGGAAGCTCCTCTGACAGTAACCGATAAATTAGGCGAGCAGGTACTTGGAACTTTGGTAATTGACACTACCGAATATGCCAACAGCAAACTTAAAGTGACATGGGAAACTCTGAATAATGCCGATGGTTATTTTATCAGATTGAATGACGATACAAATAAAAGAATTTTCGGTAGTGGTAAAATTACAAAAGATAAAACCGATTTTTCTTTTGGCAATACCGATGAAGGCTGGTTCGATTCAACCACAAAAGCAGAAGTTGGAAAAACCTACCGGCTCGAAGTGCTGGCAATTCTTTACGAATCGGGCAGCACAACTGTAAACCAGGATTACAATGTCCAGTTTATATCCATAGCCTCAACCGAAATTGTTTGGGGTTATTAACTAATCTGTTCTTTTATGAATTGAGGGCGTTTCTGCAAAGGAGCGCCCTTTTTCTTTTAAACTTTTCCTCGTACATTTGCACCTCAATTTTTTGGTAGAAATCTGAAACAAAAAAACATGGAAATTGCGAGCAAATATACCCCGGCAGAAGTGGAAGAAAAATGGTACAAATTCTGGATGGAAAACCATTTTTTTCATTCCGAACCCGATGAACGTGAACCATACACCATCGTCATTCCGCCGCCCAATGTAACCGGCGTGCTGCACATGGGGCACATGCTCAACAATACCATTCAGGACATTCTGGTGCGCCGCGCGCGCATGACCGGCAAAAACGCCTGCTGGGTGCCCGGAACCGATCACGCCTCCATCGCCACCGAAGCCAAAGTGGTGAACAAGCTGAAAGCCGAAGGCATCGATAAATACGACCTTTCCCGCGAGGAATTCCTGCAACACGCCTGGGACTGGACCCGCAAACACGGGGGAATTATTCTGGAACAGCTTAAAAAGCTGGGCGCTTCGTGCGACTGGGAACGCACCGCTTTTACCATGGACGAAGCCCGCAGCGAGTCGGTCATTAACGTTTTTATCGATTTGTACAAAAAAGACCTTATTTACCGCGGTGTGCGCATGGTAAACTGGGATCCTGCCGCCAAAACCGCCCTATCCGACGAAGAAGTCATTTATAAAGAGGTAAAATCGAAACTCTACTACCTGAAATATAAAATAGAAGAAACACTTAAAAGCTCCCCCTCCGGGGAAGTTGAGGGGGCTTCTTATATAACTATCGCGACCACCCGGCCCGAAACGATTTTGGGCGATACGGCAGTTTGTGTAAATCCTGCGGATAAACGGTTTTCTCACCTGAAAGGAAAACGGGTGCTGGTGCCGCTCATCAACCGTTCCATTCCCATTATTGAAGACGACTACGTGGACATGGAGTTCGGTACCGGCTGTCTCAAAATTACGCCGGCACACGACATTAACGACTACGAAATTGGGTTGCGCCACAACCTGCCTGTTGTAGATATTTTTAACGACGACGGAACGCTTAGCAAAGCTGCCGAAATTTTTATCGGGGATGACCGGTTCGATGTACGTGAAAAAATTGTTCCCGAACTTGAAAAAGCCGGAAACCTTGCCCGCATTGAAGATTATACCAATAAAGTAGGTTATTCCGAACGGACCGATGTGGCCATCGAGCCCAAACTTTCGGCCCAGTGGTTCCTGAAAATGGACGAACTGGTGAAACCGGCGCTGGAAAATGTGCTGAACGACACCATCAAATTTCATCCTGCCAAATTCAAAAACATTTACCGCCATTGGATGGGCAACATTAAGGACTGGTGCATTAGCCGGCAGTTGTGGTGGGGGCACCAGATTCCGGTTTGGTATATAGAGGCCCCCTCTGACTCTCCGGCAACTGTAGGGGGAGAAATGGGTTTTGTGGTTGCTGAAACCGAAGAAGAGGCGCGGAAACTGGCGGTTGCCAAATACCCCTCCCTTGGAGGGGATGGGGGAGGCTTTTCTCTGCGCCAGGACGAAGACGTGCTGGATACCTGGTTCTCGAGCTGGTTATGGCCCATTTCGGTGTTCGACGGAATCAGAGATCCTGAAAATAGCGACATTAACTATTATTACCCAACCTCTGATTTGGTAACTGCACCCGATATTATTTTTTTTTGGGTGGCCCGCATGATTATTGCCGGTTATGAATACCGCGATGAGTTTCCGTTTAAAAATGTTTATTTCACCGGGATGGTACGCGATGCGCAGCGCCGCAAAATGTCGAAATCGCTGGGTAACTCGCCCGATCCGCTCGATTTGATTGCCAAATACGGGGCCGACGGTGTACGTGTGGGTATGCTGCTTTGCTCGCCTGCCGGCGGCGATTTGCTGTTCGACGAAAGCCTGCCGCAACAGGGAGCAGGTTTTGCCACCAAAATCTGGAATGCTTTCCGCCTGGTGAAAAACTGGGAGGTTTCAGCAGAGATTGAACAGCCGGAACATTCGAAACTGGCCATCGTCTGGTTCCGAAATAAATTGAATCAGGTAGTTGAAACGCTCGACGGACAGTTCAACCAGTTCCGCATTTCAGAAGCGCTAATGACCGTTTACACCACTGTTCGCGACGAATTCTCGGGCTGGCTGCTGGAAATGGTAAAACCGCCATACCAGCAACCCATCGATGCAAAAACTTACAGCGAAGTGGTGGAACTTTTCGACCAGTTGCTGCGTCTCATGCACCCGTTTATGCCATTCATTACCGAAGAAATCTGGCAACTGCTGAAAGAACGGAACGACGGCGAGAGCATCATGGTAAGCCAACTTCCGGCAGTTGAAAAATACGATGCTGAAATGCTGGCTGCATTTGAACATGTGAAAGAAGCCATTTCGGGTATCCGCAACATACGAAAAGAGAAAAATATTCCGAATAAGGATGCGCTGGAACTGAAAATTCAGAAAGGAGATAAAGGTTATGAAGCTAATTTTGCGCCTGTATTGCAAAAAATGGCTAATCTTTCGGCGCTCGAAATGGTTTCGGAAGAGGTGAAAGGCACTGCATCGTTCCGGGTAAAATCCACCAACTTTTATGTTTCCCTGGAAGGCCTAATCGACGTGGAAGAGGAATTGAAAAAGCTGGAAGAAGAGTTGAAATACACCAAAGGATTTCTGAACTCGGTAATGAAAAAACTCAGCAACGAGCGGTTTGTAAACAGCGCACCCGAAGCAGTGGTGGCGAAAGAAAAAGCCAAACAGGCCGATGCCGAAGCGAAAATAAAAGTTTTGGAAGAACGGGTTGCTTCATTGAAATAATCCGGTTTATTATTTGTCGGATGAATGAATTCGAGAATTATGGTAATGTAGTATATATTTTTTGTGAAACTTCGTTTATTACATCCAAAGGTACTTTACAAATAAATTCTGCTTGTCTGACTTTCCAGTCGAGGCTTTTTACCTGATCCGACAATATTGCTCCGTTTATTTGCAATCCATCAGGAATTATTACTTCGAATGGGTATCCTTTAATCTGGCTGGTAACCGGACATAGAATTGCCAGGTTTACCTTTCGGTTATAAGATGCCGGAGATAAAACCAGGGCCGGTCTTCTTCCGGCCTGTTCATGACCTGCCTGAGGAATTAAGGTAATCCAGACAACATCACCGCAATCGGGAATATAATCAGCCATTTTACCAAATTTCATTTCCGGTTGCAGATCCGGTTTCTACCTCACCATGGATATTTTCCCTATTGATTCCTGTCAATAATTCTTCAAGATCCCAGGCTGGTTTTACAACAGGTTTCACAATGATCTGTCCGTTGACCAGGGAAATATCAACAAGGGAGTCATTTTTCAACCGGGCATCACTTGCAAATGCTTTAGGAATTCTTAGTGCAAGGCTGTTACCCCATTTTTGTACTTTGGTTTGCATACTTACTGTCTTTGTATATACAACAAAGATACAAAATTTCAAATACCAATGGATTTCAGTATAAAACACATAAAATGCTCTTTTCAAAGAGCATTTTATGTGTTTATTTTGCTTTTTGGAAAGAGCATTTTGCCTTAAATGAAAATACCATATCGGCACTTTTCCTCTTAAATGATGTTAAATGCACGGTTAAAAAATAGTGAATCAGCAATTTGATTGGCAAATTTCACCTAAATTTGATTGGCATTTACTGAGTCAGTTTCTGATTTGCGACATAACATTTTAAGCAAGCTTATGGTATCGAAACAAGTCACACAACAAAAAGCTTTTTTGGTTTTTATTTTTCTGATGTTTTGTCAGATATTATTTGCGCAAACAGAAATCCAGCCTTTACTGGCTCAACAAGATTCCGTCCAATTAAAGAAGTTTAGACTTTTTGATGATTTATCTGTTTTTTCCGTTCCCGGGTTGGGAGAAAACTGGTTTTTCAGCCCGGCATCTCCTGCGTTAAACAACCTTCAATCCGGTTTTGATTTCGGGAAGAAACAGCCGCTTAAAGTAATTTCGGTTGCACAAAAAAAATATGAAACGGTTTTGCCGAACCTGGGTTCCATTGAACACTTCACCAATCAGTTCAGGTGGAAGGCCGGAAACAGAGTTGCTGTGGACTTTGGTGCAGGATTGGCCATTCAAAATACGATAATGAATCCAATCGTTTCCAATTATCAGCTTAGTTTCCGGGCATCGTTTGAATATTCTTTCAACGACCGGCTTAGCGCTTATTTTTACGGGCAGTACATAACCAAACCACTCAACAAACCGGAGGAATATTTCGACCCGTTTATGCACAACAATCCATTGTTTTTGCAAAATGAAATTGGCGCCGGCATGAAAACCAATTTTAATAAAACACATATTGGTTTTGAAATTTACTCCATGCCCGGGCAGGAATTTAAATCGGTACGATTAAGACCAGCAAATTCCAGAATAACAATCGGGTTTTAAAAGCTGCTTAATTTCAAAATTTTATTTATTCTGATCAGATGATTTCAAGTTATCCGATAACTATAAATTAAAACCGGACAGTTACACTTTTGCCTGAATAAACGCCTTGCGGCAAATCCACAACTAAAAGAGTTTTGTTCCGGGTTTTATCCGGAAAAGTCATAAGTCCTTCACCTGCCGAATTGTAAATACCTGAAATTGTAACCAATATCCGGTTTAATTTTCGGGAAGGGTCGGAAACAGTCAACTCTTTAATTTTGTTTTCCTCTACTTTCAGCATAACCATTCCCTGGCTGTCCAATCTTACATTTAAACCTCCCGAAATTTCAACCTCACCCGATTTGTAAAATGCCATCTGGCAAATTCCCAGTTCTTTGTGTTTTACTGCCTGAATTTCAGAAGTATTGGAAAGTATTTCGATGTTTCTGTTTTTCCCGGCTGTTTCTGTAAGTTCCTGGCTGCTAACGCCAGGCACCACAATGTATTGATAGGATGCATTGCCCGGGCGGTTTCCATGGTTGAAATACATCATAAAAACATCTTCAGTTATCAATTCGTCTGATATATTTTTCTGATCGGTAATATCCGACCAGCGCCCTTTTTCTGGCTGATTCGACACGTGAACAGTTGCAGGTTCAGGCAAAATATAACCGATTTTATCATGAAAAACCCATTTCACATTGTCCAGTTCGCGACTGCCATTTGGAAGTTTTTTTACGTCACCGTTTTGCAAAACAAAAACTTCACTTCTTATCAACACCTGGTTAACAGTGGTAACCACCGGCAAATTACGGGTGGATTCGATTCCTGTTCCGAGACACACATATTCATCATCGAAAAAGAACCATGATTTTTTGGCTTCGGTCATATCATGCGGACTTCTGAAATCGAAAACTACCGCGCCATATAAACCGTCGGTAACAGCACCCACAAAATCTGTTAATCCGTCTTTCTGAATTTCATCCGGCCCGTAAAGTTCAGGTTTTTGCAAAATAGTAGTTCCTGAAATTTTTTGCCAGTCGTAAACCGGCCATATATTATGGTATTCATCGCCTTTCAACATCAGGTAATTGGTTCCGTCGGCCCGGTGATGGGTTGTTTTTCCCGGTCCGTTGTAGGGTTCTTCCATATTCCGGTTTCGGCTTGAAAACATACGTACAGTGGTATAAAAATTGGGCCGCTGAAAAACAAAATGCTCGGTTTGCCAAAAGAATTTTGCAAACGACTGCGACGGTTTTGCTTCCCCTTTTCTTAACCGGATAATTTCTTCCAGCTCATCTTTACGGTAATCTGTACTTACCAAAAGTCGTTCAATCTCCTCTGTGCCGCGTGGTCTGAATGTTGCTTTGTTCGAAATGCTTCGGTTTTTTACACTGATATCTTCATAAATTCCATATACCTGTTGTTTATAAATTCCATCCAGGTAATAGTCAACCAACTGATTTATTTTTTCAACAGAGAAAGCGTACCTGGTTCCGGCCACATAATACGACCACTCGCCGAACGCGTTGGCATATTTCCCATAACCATAGGAAGTGGTATTATTTACCCTGTCGTGGCGGTGATGGAAACTGTAATCGTGCTGCATGCCACGTTCACCGGTAGTAAATTTTATTTCCCCTGCAATAATTTGTATAACTTCATCAAATGCCTCTTTGTTATTAAGAAATAAAAAGTTCTTTGCTACAATTCCGGCAATAGTTATCCTGTCTCCGCCAGGCCTTGCGCCGTAGAATACTCCCGGTACCTGTTCCATTGTTGCCCTCCGAATCATAGGTTGTGCCTTTTTTACCAGTTCTTCAGGCATTTCATCTCCGATTATTAAC
The DNA here is from genome assembly GCA_041686935.1 of Mariniphaga sp. Taxonomy (GTDB): domain Bacteria; phylum Bacteroidota; class Bacteroidia; order Bacteroidales; family Prolixibacteraceae; genus Mariniphaga. Next base: position 173,626 of record JAWLCW010000002.1, read on the forward strand.
ATTAAGTTCACCAAATTTGTTGGTGTACTAATCTGATTATCATGCCAGTTGTCACCAACAAAATCATGTTCCACCCAAAACCTTAACCCCTTAATAATAGCCGTTTTTACATCTTTGTCATGGTAAAAATCTGCCGATTTGTTGTTGTATGCTTTTGCCAGGTAAACCAAATCAGAGGTATGTCGCCGATGCGGAAAACCTGCCGTCCGGCTTAAATCTTTATAATTTATATCCGGAAAACTTCCGTTTTCATCCATTTTACTGAGGATTTCCTTAACCTGAACGTCGTCAACCTGAGATTTCATAAGTTCGGAAATGACACGTTCTTTAATGATTTCAAAATCATTGGGTTGTGTGTGAGCTGAAAATGGGGTTAAAACCATAGTTAATATTGCAAAAATTGAATTGACTATTGTCCTCATCTGTTTGTTTTTGAATGATTTATGATAATTCAAGAAATAATCTTCAGCAATAAAAGTAACAATTATTTATCAACTGTATAATTTGAAAGCCTGTTTTATGGTCTTTAAAACATGTTAAATTCCCCGTTAAAAATTGTAATGCATCTCAAGTGAAAAATCTTTTCCATATTTTTGAACTTAATTTAAGAAGAATGAGGATTATACATTTCACCGGATTGATATTATGGATGTTTGCGGGGTTGCACAGTATTGCGCAAACCGACCCTCTGCTGATCGATCCCATTCTTGTAAGGCTAAAGGGCAGGCTGGTAAACACCGCCGACAGTTCGGGAGTTCCGTATGCCAATATAGTAAATCCCCGTTATCGCGGAGGTACAATCACCAATGCCGACGGGTATTTTTCCCTGGAGGTACTGAATATCGACAGCCTGATAGTTACCTCTGTAGGCTACGAAAAAACAGTAATTTACATGCCGCACAACTACATGGGGCAGGAAGTTTTAACGTTTACGATGAACCCCGTAAGCTATGCTGTTGGCGAGGTGGAAGTGAAAGGCGAACGTCCCAGTCTGGATTTAGGCCTGGGAACCGGAAAACCGGTGGAAATTCCGCCCGAGTTGCGCGGTAATGCATTTAACGAAAAACCGCCCATTCTGGCGGCACTATTTAATCCTGTTTCCTTTCTGCAATACTACCTGAGCGACAAAGAGCGCCGCAAACGCGATGTGCGTGAAGCCATGGCATTGCAGCGAAACTGGGAGATGCATTCCGAAAATTACAACAAGGAAATGGTGATGATGCTAACCGGCACCGACGAAGCCGAAGCCGATTCGTTTATGGTATGGTTTAATGCACAAAAAGTGTTGCCCTACACCTCAACCGAATACGAAGTGCGGGCTTCCATTATTTATTATTACGGAATTTTTAAACAAGAACAGAATTAGTGTTTGAATTCCAATTTTTATATTGAATCCAAAGCTTGGATTTTGTTAATTTGAGTATTGGAATTTATTTGTCCGAAGGACTCCTATGGACAAATTTGGTTTTGTGTTTTGTAACTTCCTTTACAGTTCTCTCACCCTCATATTCCGCCACTTCACTTTAATACCTCCTCCGTCGTGAATTTGCAGGGCAATGGCGCCTTTCCCTTTTGCAATTTTTTCGTCTTCCAGATCAACCATTTGGTGCCCGTTGAGCCACGTGGTTACATGGCCTCCTACCACACGTATTTTCATGGTGTTCCATTCGCCCATTTGGAGGATATGCTCTTTTTCGTCGGGGATTTTTTCGAGCCAGCCGCGGCCATACGATTCGTAAATGCCGCCGGTATCGTGGTTTGGTGGAGCCACTTCAACCTGCCAGCCGCTTACTCTGGTCCCCTCAAAAGTGGAACGGAAAAACACGCCGCTGTTTCCGTCGGCTTCCTGTAAAAATTCCAGTTCCAGTTCAAAATCGTCGTAAAACTTTTCGGTTGAAAGGTAACCGTACTTTTTATCCGGTCCACTCTCGCAAACCAGCAGGCCATCTTCAACATACCATTTTTCGGTTCCGTGAATTTTCCAGCCATCCAGGTTCTTTCCGTTAAACAATGGTTTCCAGTCGCCACTGCCGGCAAAAACCGCAGTGCTCAAAAAAATAGTCAGAATTAAAAAAATAAGCTTCTTCATATTTATCAGATTGTATTAATAATTCAGTTTCCTCCGCCAAGTTCCCGTTTCAGCAAATTCACATTATTCTGCAACCGGATTATGGTTTCATCCTTTTCTTTCATCTGCGCTTTAAGAGCGTTAATTTCATCTCTCAACCGCTGGGCCTGCTGCTCCAAATCAGTTCGTTGTTTTTCTCCTCTTGTTTTTTCAACTTCAAGCGCTGCAATCTGATCGTTAAGTGCATTAATTCGCACATTTCTGTCGCTTAGGGCCGAGTTCTGCCGGGAACTCTCTTTTTCCAGTTCCGAAATCTGCCGTTCCAGTGCACGGATGGCTTTTTCCCGTTCCTGCAGGGTTTCAGCAAGCCTTTCCCGTTCAAATCCAAAAGTGAAATTTCTTTCCTGCAAAGATTGACTTTGTTCGGTCAACTGTTCATTCAGGCCGGCAATCTCTTTGTTCAGGTTGTCGATGTACTGATCTTTCTCGACATTGCTTCCCATCAGCTCATTTTTCATACTTTCAAAATCGGCAATCATAGCTTTTATACGTGCTGCGCGGGCATTGTTTTCTTCGGTAAGCTGCCTTACCTGCTCTTCGGCGCGTAATCGTCCGTCCTGCATTTCAGTAAATTTCTTTTTTGAAACACATGATGTAATGAAAAATGAAGAAACAGCAACCAGAAATATAAAATGTTTTGAATTCATGTTTTTCTTTTTGATTTTGAGCAAATATAACAAATAATAAAACGGTATTGTAACGTTATTATTGAAGTGTATGATATGAATTTATTACTTTTATGCAAATTTTGAAAACAATGAATAAATACCTCATAATTCTGCTTGCTTTAATTTTCGGAAATCCGGTTTTTGCCCAAACCGAAACACGAATTGCCCAAAGCATTAAAGGGAAGGTAATTAATGAATTAACCAATGAAGCTGTTGCCTACACCAACATTGGTATTGAAGGCACTTTTTACGGAACGGCCAGCGATGCCGACGGGAATTTCGAGTTAAAAATTCCCGAAGAGATGGTGAACAAACAAATCTTTTTTTCTGCGCTGAGTTATAAAAATGATACCTTCCCTGTTCGTGAACTTTTTGCAAGGGAGTATAGCATTATTAAGCTGGAGCCATTAACTTATGATATTGAGGATGTGGATGTTGCGGCACAATCACGAGTATTAATCCGCATTTTGAGGATGGCATCGGAAAACACCCCTTACAACTTTTTGGGCGGGCCTTTTAACCTTGTTTGTTCCTTTGAAAATGAAAAAATCGTTGACGATACTATAAAAATCACTGATAGTGCCGAAGTGTTGATTTTCGACCGGAGCGGTTACCGGCAGCCTTCCAAAACCGATGCCTTTAGAATGCGCAAATACAAATTAGAAAAAGAAGAGCCCGATTACAGTTTTGCAACAGGTATTACCAATTTCGACGAATTGCTGGAACTGGACTGGGTTCGGTCGGCTACTTCAGTGTTAAACCCGGCACTGTTGGGTACATTTGAGCTTAGTCTTGAAAATGAAACAGATGTGGATGGAAAACCGGCTTGGATTATCTCCTTTTCGCAGGAACAACCAACCCTGGCTGGGTCGCAGGATTTTCACGCCACTGTTTTCAGCGGTAAAATTGCTGTTGCAAAGGAAGATTATTCTGTTCTGAAAATTGAAGGTTCAGCCAAGTCGGAAAAACACAACCGGCAGGGAAAAATTCTGGCGGTGGGAAATTCTACAGAAAATTATTTCGAAAATGTGAGTTATGATTTCGCCATAACCTATTCCAAACTAAAACCCGATTTGTTTGCCCTGAATAAAAAATACAAAGTTAACGGGCAGAATGTGGAAGAAAAATCGCAGCTTTTGGTCAATCAGGTTCAAATGGCCAATGTGAAAGAAATTACTTCACGCAATTATTTTGCTGATTAATTATTTTGAACCTTTGAACAACTCTTCTTCCGTAACAACTTTAACGGCCATACTGTCGGCAAGGGTTCTGCTGATTGCATTGTAAGGCGCTGTAATCACCTCGTCGCCTTCGGTAAGCCCTTCGGTAATTTCAATGCTAACGTTGTCCTGTATTCCGGTTTTTACCTGTTTTTGTCGTGCACGGCCATTTTCGTGTACAAAAACTACTTCGGCCCGGATTTCGGTTCTGGCAGTTCCCGTCTGCAGGCCAGCCGCTTGTTCTTCACTTTTCTTTTCATCCAAAACCCGGGTTGTAACGGAAGCAATGGGAACCGAAATAACATTTTCGCGGGTGTTGGTCAAAATATCAACAGTGGCGGACATACCGGGGCGAAAAGGATAAAACTTCCGGGAAGTGGAGTCAATCAGGTCAGCATACGAATCGTGTATTATCAGCACTTTTACATCGAAGTTTGTAACCTGGTCGGTAGCGGTACCCGAAACCTTGGCCGAATTGGCAATTTCAGTTACCACACCTTTAAATTTCCGGTTCAGGTATGCATCTACTTCAATGAGCGCCGTGTCGTTCAGTGAAACTTTTACAATATCGTTTTCATTCACTTCGGCCTGAACTTCCATTTTATCGAGGTCGGCTACCACCATCATTTCAGTACCAATCATCATGCTTGTTCCCACCACACGTTCGCCTTTTTCCACATTTAAAGCTGAAATTGTTCCTGCTATTGGAGCGAAGATGCGGGTTTTAGTAAGCTGCTCGCGGGCTTCCTCAACCGATGCTTCGGCGCTTTTTACTGAAAATTCGGCCGCACGCACTTCAGCCTGAGCTACCTTAAAAGCAGCCTCAGCGCTTTCGAATTCCGAAACCGGAATGGTATTGGTTTCAAAAAGTTGTTTTGCGCGTTTAAAAGAAAGTTCCCGCTCTATTTGCTGAGCTTCAGCCTGTGCCTGCCTGGCCTTTGAAGAATTCAATGTTGCTTCTGCCCGGTTTAATGCCGAAATGTACATGTCGGGTTTAATCACACACAACGGAGCGCCTGCTTTTACCTGGTCGCCTTCCGCAACATAAAGTTCAATGATTTCTCCGGATACATCGGGGCTGATTTTCACTTCGGTTTTGGGCTGAATTTTCCCGTTGGCAGTTATAAACTCCGTAATGGTTTTACTTTCAACTTTTTGGGTTGTTACACTAACGGCATATTCCTGCCCAATCCATCCGGCTTTTTTGCCGAAAATAAGAAATACGATAATCAATACCAGCAAACCAATGGCAAAGGGCAGCAGTTTTTTCTGTTTCATTTCATGCAATTTTGCTTCATTGGTAAAATAAGTTCTCAGAAAATTACAACTAAAAATGGCAAATAAGAGCCAATCTGCATTTTAAGCCGATTCACAGATAAAAACCGGAGGCGTTGGAAGTTGTTTGTGTTGAACGTTACTTTTACTACTTTTGCAGCCTTATTCACTTTTTAATGGTTGAAACTGATTTTCTGACATATACACTTTCCAACGGCATAAGGCTCATCCACAAACAAGCCGATTCACCAGTAGGCCACCTGGGAATTCTAATTAACACAGGTTCACGCGATGAAGAACCGGAAGAGCATGGTCTTGCCCATTTCATTGAACATTCTGTTTTTAAAGGTACAAGGAAACGAAAAGCATTTCATATATTAAGCCGGATTGAAGATGTGGGCGGCGAATTGAATGCCTATACAACAAAGGAAGAAACCACGCTTTTTTCCACTTTTCTGGCAGAATTTTATGAGCGAACCGTTGAACTGCTTAACGATATTTTATTTAACAGCACGTATCCGGAAAAAGAGCTAAAACGAGAGAAAGAAGTAGTGCTTGAAGAAATTAATTCCTATAAGGATTCTCCCTCGGAATTGATTTTTGACGAGTTTGAAGAGTTGATATACGACGGCCATCCCATTGCCCGCAATATTTTAGGAAACCCGGCAAATCTGACATCTTTTAACCGCGATAGCATTTTGCGTTTTATCAGCAATAATTACCACACGGATCAAATGGTAATATCATCGGTTGGGAAAATAGATTTTGTTTCGCTGATAAAACTTTGTGAAAAATATTTCGGACAGGCGGAAACCAAACTCAGACACAACGGGCGTAAACGATTTGAAAATTATATGCCGGGTAACCTTCTGGTTGAAAAAGATACGTTTCAGTCGCACTGCATGCTGGGAAATATTGCCTTTGATGTGATGCATCCAAAACGCATTGCGATGGTTTTGCTGAACAATATTGTTGGCGGGCAGGCAATGAATTCAAGACTAAACATGGCTTTACGCGAACGAAAAGGAATGGCTTACAACATTGAATCGGGTTATACGGCCTATACCGATACCGGTCTTTTTAATGTTTACTTTGGCACCGACCACGAAAATCTGGAGAAAGCATTCCACCTCGTATTGAAAGAATTTAAACTGTTACGGGAGAAAAAATTAGGAGTGCTTCAACTAAGCAAAGCTCAAAAACAACTGATGGGCCAGATTGCCATCTCAACTGAAAACCGGGAGGATTTGATGCTGACCATTGGGAAAAGTTACCTTCTTTTTAACAAGGTGGATACCGTTCAAACCATTTTCAAAAAAATAGAAGCGATTACACCGCTCGATTTGCTGGAAGTGGCCAATGAAGTGCTGGATGAAAAGCAAATGAGCAGGTTGGTGTACCGATGATTTAGAAGGCTAAGGCAAAGGCTCAGGCAGAGAATGAATAGTTATCAGGTGAAAAAAGAAAATGAAATAGAAAAGTATATTCTGGATCATATTGGGCCGGAAGATCCGGTTTTACTGGAACTTGACCGCGAAACCCATTTGAAGATGCCTGGCGCCCGGATGATCTCAGGTCATTTGCAGGGTAAAGTGCTCACTCTTCTTTCAAAAATGATTCAGCCGGAACGCATCCTGGAAATTGGGACTTTTACAGGTTATTCGGCTATATGCCTGGCTAAAGGGCTAAAAGAAAACGGGAAACTCATTACCATTGAGCTTGACGATGAACTGGAAGAACTGGCTCAGAAATACTTTGGAAAAGCGGGATTACAGCAAAAAATAATACATTTAATTGGCCCTGCACTGGAAATAATTTCCTCCCTTTCCGAAACGTTCGATCTGGTTTTTATTGATGCCGACAAACGCGAGTACCCGGATTATTACAACCTGCTGTTCGACAAGGTGCGCCGGGGTGGATACATCATAGCCGACAATACACTTTGGAGTGGAAAAGTGCTTTATTCACCGGCTCCGGATGATGAACAAACCCGGGGAATAATTGCGTTCAACGAACTGATAAAAAACGATTCCCGTATAGAAAAAGTCATTCTGCCGTTGCGCGACGGGATTACGATTATTCGCAAAAAATAATAGGCTGTCTGTCCGGACAACCTCTTATTTTAATACTTGTAAATCAGTCTGATTTCTATTTCATCGCTGCTTTCATCCCTTCCATAATAGTGTAGTATTTCACGATCATATTCGGAACTTCCCACTCCGGCATACTGCCTTGTACAAGAAAACCCAGGTATTTTTCGGCAACCTGTCCAAAGTGCGCTTCGTGACCTACCTTGTATTTTTCAGGTATTTCAGCTACCCAAAGATTATCACCCAGTTTTTTCACTTCAAGTCCCGGAAATTTGGAAGACAAGCCCTGGAAGGCATTATAAAGATACCCGGCAAATTCCATTAAATCTACCCCTGGGTTTGCTTCAATATAAAGATGAGGTTTATAACCTTCTTCTTCACCTTGTTTTATTGTCAGGTTACATTTCGTTCCGCGCATGATGGAATAGTGTGTATCGCCGGTTCCTTCTGGTGCTTCAAAGTTCCAAATTACCAATGCCTTGGCGTGTACGCCTTTCAGTTTGTAATTGATTTCTCCGTTGCTGTACACTTTTAGAATTCCGTTTTCAATATCTTTTTGCAGGTATCCGGGGAATTCATCAAGTTGGGTAACCTTTTTAAACATTTCCTGCGTGAGGTCGGTGGTCCAGCGACTGGCTGAAACAATTTCCACATCCTCTTTTTTCAGGGTAACCTCGGGAAATGCTTCCCACTGAATCATATCCACAAGGTGCGTTGTTACGTCAACAATCCCTTCGCCCTGCTGTTCCACATCGAAAAACCACGGCGGACGTTTGAGCGGACTACCCGAAACATATTTGAAAAAGTGATGGACGCTTTCTTTTGTAATTGCCGGCTCCTCAGCAGTGCCCTTTTGCAGGGTGCCAAAAACTTCAGGTATCATCGAAAGTTCACGTTGAATGATGGTGGTGATTTCGTACCGTTCGGTCATAATATCATATAACATTACACCATTTTTTTCAGCCACTTTAAATGCCTGTTCAAGTTTCGGAAACTCTTCAGGTGAAATAACCATTGGCTTGTCGGCCAGCACATTGATGCCGGCTTCAACCGTTTTTAGGATGTAATCGGTTTTTTTGGCGTTGTTCCCGGCAGTAACCATCACGTTACCTGGTTTATCGGCCAGCATTTTTTCAAGATAATCCGATCCGGTGTAAATTTTAGTTTCCCAGGAAGTGGGATTATCGGCACGGTTGTTAAAACTGTTTATTAAATTCATGTGACCCTCCAGTTCGGGTCCTTCGGGTGCATAAATATACACAAGCGGATCAACCTGTTCCAACATGGTTTTTTGCACCAGTGCAGCGTGAAAGTGCCCTGGGTCGAGGGTCATCAGTTTTACTTCTCCTTTTGCTCCTGTAAACATAAACTGGGATTTTTGAGTTTCTGACTTCTGGCCTCCACCGCTGCAAGCTGAAAGCACAATTGCGGTTGCCAGTCTTAAAAATGATATTCTTCTCATTATTGGTAAATTTTAAGTTGATTCCGTTAACGCACACAGTATGCAAATTTAAAATTTTTCCGGGGTTTAGTATCATGATAAGGCATATTTTGGAGAAAAAAGCGCCACCCTGAATCGGATGGCGCTGATCTAACCAAACTTTACAAGTGAGTTATTTCTTCTCACTCGTTCGTTTTAAATATCTCAACTAATATCCATCATTCTGGGAATATTCATTGGTTGTTCTGGTACGCTGATTTGCAGGAATCGGGCGTAATACATGATAGTTTTGAATATTCGGAGCTGCATCATGATTATACTTTTTCACCCGTTCCAAAAGTTTTCCTGTTCTTTTTAAATCAAACCATCTTTTCATTTCACCAAAAAGTTCTCTTGAGCGTTCATCTAAAATAAAGTCGATATCAACATCAGAGGCAGAAATTTCCATCTGGCTTTCCATTCCGGGAAAAGCAGCTCTTGTTCTTACCGCATTAACATACTGCACGGCTTCGTTGTTATTATTTGCCTTGTGCAAAGCTTCGGCAGCCAGCAAATAGGTTTCCGGCAGGGAATAGACAATTATATCGCGCGAACCTTCCTGATAATTGATGGAAGGACGTTTATTGTCGTCAATTTTCCAGGGACTTGGGAAAATGTTAATACTATTGTTGTCCGTTCCGTCTTCGGTAAACCATGACCAAACCTTTCCTTTGGCATTCTCATGCCAACTGTAAAGATTTTTACCGGCAATTACACCGGGAAGCCGGGCTTCAATGGCATTCACTTCAGCTTGCGTAAGGTCTTCCCCGGTAAGGTAAATGGCTGTGTCACCAACACTGGCTCCTGCAGGAATTCCGGATAATGTATTATAATACCAAACGGTTTGAAATGATTTAACAAACCGGGAATCGACATCGTAGGGTCGGAAATTTTCAAGCAACCAGCTAGTCGGACGAAAACGTATCCAGGGACGGCCATATCCGTGTCCCAAAGCGCGGTTCAGTCCATCATTGTAAACTTCATACCAGGGCCTGAAATACAGGTGAGTTTCATTTCCGACCGGTGTGAGCAATGGATCTTCGTTGAACTGAACCGACCATAAAATTTCACGATGCTGTTCGTTATCGTGGTTGTAACGGGCAACCGGATCTGCATCGAGCGACAACCCGTAATCGTTAATAACAGCTTTGGCCAGGTTGGCTGCAGTGGTAAAATCACCGGTGGTCCCGAAATTTTTATAACCTTTGGTAAGGTGAACCATTGCCAGCATGTGCTGTGCTGCCGGTTTGGTTGGCCTCCCAAATTCGCTTTGAGTTACCGGAAGATTAGCAACAGCAAACTCCAAATCATCAATAATAGCCTGGTAAACGGTTTCTTCGGGAACTCTTTCAGCTTCGGTTTCAACCCCTATGGTTTCCTCCAGTGTCAGATGAATCGGACCGAAAGATTCCACAAGAGTAAAATAATAGTGGGCCCTTAAAAAACGGGCTTCAGCAACTTTGGCATTTTTTTCCGCTGCCGGCATATCTAATTCTTCAGCCCGACCGACAACGGCATTACAAGTATTTATGGCAATATAAAAATTTGACCATAAAGTCCATACAGGACTGGCTTCAGAGTTTAACCCTGATTCGTATTTATTCAGATAATGGAAACCTCCGTGACCGCCATTGGTGTATTCATCGGTACCAAAAACGGTAAGATTGCATCCGTGTTCCTGTCCGTAAAATGTGCGTAATTGTTCGTAAGCGGCATTTACCCCCGCTTGCAAGCCATCAGGAGTATTAAGGTATTCACTGGTTACACCAGATACAATCTCTTCATCCAGAACATCGCATGACATAATAGTCAATGATGCTAAGAAGAAAATTGAAATGAAATATTTTATTTTTTTCATAGTTCAAAAGTTTAAAAGTTTAAAAATCAACATTTAATCCAAGTGAAAACATCCGGGTACTTGGTGTTTCACTTCTGATTTCACCATCATAAGCTTCAGGATCGAGGTTACTTGCCAGGCCTGAAAAGATAAAGGGCGTATCAGCATTGAGGTATATTTTCATTGACTTAATTCCGATGTTGGACAGAATTCTTTTAGGCAAATTATAGCCAAGCTGCATGTTTCTTACTTTCACAAAATCTCCCGGTCCATAACCCCTCGACGAGCTGTAAAGCGGATATTCCCTGCTGCCGTCTGGTTTAGGATGATTGTTTGTAGGATTGTCTTCCGTCCAGAAATCGACATTCAGGTTATTGTACCGTCCCTGAAGGGTTGCGTGGTTCACTTCGAACTGGTTGTAAATGGTTTGCCCGAAAATTCCCACAATTAAAAATGAGAATTCGAAATCTTTGTACATCAACCGTGACCCCAATCCAAGTGTTGCGGTAGGTATGTTTGTACCAAGAATAACACGGTCTTCTTCGTTTATTCTGTTATCATTATTCACATCCCTAATTTTTATTTCTCCGGGTTTTGCCTGGTAAACATCAGCTTGTGATGCTTCGCTGGTTTGCCAGACACCTATTTTATCGTAATCGTACCAAACGGTTAAGGGTTGACCTATGAACCATTCATTTCCCACATCATCTGTTTTGGTTCCGTATAAGTCGATGATTTCTTCTTTGTTGCCAAACAGGTTAAGGTTTGCAGACCATGTGAAATCGCGGGTTGAAACAATTCGTCCGGTTAACGAGAGTTCCCATCCCCTGTTTCGGGTTTCCCCGATGTTTTCCATCACATTGTCGAAACCGGAAGTGATTGGAATTTTCCGTTCAAGCAACAAATCGGTGGTGTTGGTTTGATACACTTCAAAACTCCCGGCAATATTTTCACCCAACCCGAAGTCCAATCCAATATTGGCAGTTGCCGATGATTCCCATTTCAGATCAGGATTTGCGATAGTTCCCGGCCGGTAACCGTAACCGGAGCCTGTTCCGAAAGAGTAAATTGTTCTTGTAAGGCCACCCCTTGTTTGATAGGGGTCAATACCTGTGTTCCCGGTAACGCCATAACTGGCCCTTAACCTCAAATCGGAAAACAGACTTTGGTTGGCCATAAAATCTTCGTTACTGATTCTCCAGAGAAAAGCCGCAGATGGAAAGAAGCCCCATTTTTTACCCTCCGAAAGCCTTGATGAACCATCATAACGACCAGTAATTGTAAACAGGTATTTGTGCATTAGTTCATAATTTACCCGGCCCATAAACGACATGATGCTCCATTCCCGCAAATCGGAATCATAGTCAAGAACTGTTTCAGCGGTTTCCAGGTTGTGGAAAAGCTGGTGTTCATAAGGAAGGCCTTCCACATCCATAATTGACCTTTCGAAGTTCGATTCTTGTACACTAAATAATCCGGTTGCTTTAAGGATGTTGTTTTCGTTTATTTCTTTCGAAAAATTCAGAATATTTTCAAATGTATAGGTGAAGTTTTCTTCATGGTCCTTCATTGCCCTGGGCGAATTGTATTGCCTTGCAGAAGATAAACTTCCCTGGAAGAGGCCTCTCCTGTATTTCTGGTAATCAGAACCATAATTCATCCTGTAATTCAGGCTGTTTGAAATGTCCACTTCGGCATACAGGTTACTGAACACCCTTAGTCTTGTTCTGTCGTCAACAATAGCATTTTCAACAAAGTCGGCCAACGGGTTCCACAATAACGGGTCGGCTCCCGGCTGATAAACCATTTCACCGTTCTCGTAAGGTTCTGCAAGAGGAGAAATATTTACAGCACCCCCGTAAATATTCGAACCGAAATTCTGAATCTGATCGGAAAGCTGTGTTGAAGTACCTACCCTGATTCTGTCGGAAACACTATGATCTAAGTTGATTCTCAATGTTTTTCGTGTAAATTTTTGGGTTTCAATTACCGCCTGCTCATTAAAGAGGTTTGAGGCAATGGCAAAAGCAGTTTTCTGGTTTCCTCCTCTGACTCCCAATTGGTGGCTTTGCTGGTACCCGTTTCCAACAACCAAATCGAGCCAGTCGGTTGAAACACCTCTTGCGATGGCTTGTTCTTCAGCAGAAGTAAACGGCCTGCCACCAACTTGTTTCAGCCTTGTATATTGCTCGCCATTCATAAGGTCAGGCTTTCCAAGCGGAGATGTTAAACCGTAATAGCCGTTATACGATACAGTAGTTGGAATATTTCCCCCGCGCGTAGTGGTAATCAGGATTACGCCATTGGCGCCTCTTGAGCCATAAATGGCTGTTGCCGAAGCATCTTTTAAAATTTCCATCGATTTAATATCTCTTGGGTTAATGTCGTTTATGTTCCCTTCATACGGAATACCATCAACCACATAAAGCGGATCATTTGTGGCAGTTAATGACCTTCTTCCCCTGATTCGGATTGTAACTCCGTCTCCCGGACGATTACCTGAAGCCAGCGCCATAACACCGGTTGCCCTGCCCTGTAATGCAGAGCCAGCATCGAGAATGGGCAGTTCCTGAATATCCTGTGTTGTCACCGACGAAATTGCCCCGGTTATGCTACCTCTTCGTTCGGTGCCGTAACCAATGGCAACAACTTCTTCCAACCCGATTACATCAGCCAGCAATACTATATTTATCGTTGACTGATTACCAACAGTAATTTCCTGTGGTTTCATTCCGATAAATGAAAACACAAGAACATCGTTTCCTTCGGGAACATTTACTGAATACTGTCCCATTTCATCCGTAACAGTACCAACCGTTGTTCCCTTCACCACAACTGTTACACCCGGCATTACCATTCCATCCTCTGAGGTAACCCTGCCGGTAACAGTTCTTTGACTCATTGCATAATTTACAGAAGCAATGAGTAATGCAAATAAAATTAATAATTTACGCATAGATTTAAAATTAATTGGTTAAAAAGAAATAAAGATTAATTTATCCGAATTAAGAAGTGTGAATATTAAATTCATTTAAATCACCTTTTATTTTCGGAACTAAAGAGATTAAGCAGGATTATATTTTCATAGTTTTGCGATTAAATAATTTAACAAGCGGTTATTTTATTTTGAATAGAGGGGGGAATGTAGCAGCATTTCCCCCTATTCAATTTCCAGATGTATCAATCTGGTCAGATCGGCAGATCGATTACCATTTCACGTAATTCGTTCCGTACGGATACCGTTGCGGGCGGCTCAGCATGGAGTTGGCCAGGTCGTTATTCACAAATTTTTCCGCTTTCGGGTCCCATTGCAAAATACCCGGAACCTTCATGGCGATATGGCTGATGAGGCAAACGGAACAGGCACGGTGGCCGATTTCAACCGGCGAAATGGGTTGTTTACGCGACTGCACACAGTCGAGCCAGTTGCCGTGCTGATCTTCGCTTACATAAAGCTTTATTTCATTATCCCCGATTTTTGATTTCAGAATTTCGGGGTCGCTGGCATCGAGTGCCTTAGTGCTTCCTTCCGGAATGGGATCACTTTCCGTTGCGCGGTAGGGCCCGCGGGTAACAAATATCCAGCCGTCGGTTCCTTCGTAGCGGATGCCATTAGGATACCCGCCGCTGGTGAAAACCGTAATTCCGTTTTCGTATTCCTGTTTCACTAAAAAGTCGCCATGCACATTCCAACTCCCTGATTTTGGAAATTCTGCGATTGATTCAACTGAGATAGGTCCTGTGTATTCAGTATCCATTCCCCAGGCTGCTGAATCGTAATGATGCTGTCCCCAGCCGGTAATCATCCCGGCGCCGTAGTTTTCATGCCTCAGCCAACCCGGGCGATCGTAACCTTCCTGCGGGTGAACCAGATTTTCGGTGTAGGGCAATTCGGGTGTTGGTCCCAGCCACATGCTGAAGTTGAGGTTTTTGGGAACCGGCATTTCGGGGAAAATTGGTCCGGCCGGATCACCCGGCAATCCGATTTTTACAGTATGCAGCTTGCCAATCCGTCCGTTGCGCACCAGTTCGGCAGCCCTGCGGAATTGTGCTGAAGACCGCTGCTGCGTGCCAATCTGCAAAATCACTCCCTGCCGGTGTACGATGTCGCTCATCAGTCTGCCTTCTTCAACTGTAAGCGAATTAGGTTTTTGCAGGTAGATGTCCTTTCCTGCAAGGGCAGCTTCCATAGCCGGCTGGGCATGCCAGTGGTCGGGCGTGCTGATAATGACTGCATCGATGTCTTTGTTCAGCAGCATCTCTTTGTAATCGGCATACATTTTTACATCCACCGCATGGTTGCTGCCGGTTTTTTTATTGTAAAAACCTTCAATGAGTTGTTTGCCTTCTTCCATGCGTTTACTGTCCACATCGGAAACGGCAACCACACGTGCCACATCATATTTCCAAACTCCCGGCAGGTCGTGGCTGCGGGCGATTCTTCCGCTGCCAATCTGGCCGATATTTATTTTGTTACTTGGTGCGTTTTTCCCAAATACCGACGAGGGAACAATGGTTGGGATGACCATGGCTCCGGCAGCCGTGGCGGCTGTGTTTTTTATAAAGTTTCTTCTTTTCATGATAATATTGTTTAAAGTTTAAAGTTCAAAGTGTGTGATATATTATCCACCGTAATTTATTCGATAAATATCGCTTCACTTTTTTATTCTTTTGAATATTTTTCAAATTTCTCTGCAATATTGGCTTCCTTATGATCGCCTGAGTGAACCAAAACCCGGTATCTCAGTTTTATTTGTTCTCCTTTTTTTAATACGATGTTTTTATCATTTTCAGGCCAGTACATGGGAGTTGGAGAGAAGAACCCGTAATCGCGGGTAAACCAGGGGGCAGGAAACCACTCGTTTGACGGATGTTGCATAATGGCCATGCCTTCTGTTTTCCCCATGCGTTCTCCGTAATAGTCAATCCATGCCGACCGTTTTCCGAATGTTCCTTTTTCGCCGGTTTCGCCTTCAGCATTAATCATGGTGCCGCCGTTAATAACTGCCAAATCGGGGTCCATCCTCCCGCTGAACAACGAATGGTTGGTTTTGTCGATGGTCACATCCATCAGCATTTCCATCACAATATCGAAATCGATTTGGAATTTATCTGGTGATGGTGCTGAAACCGAAATTATGCGCTTGTCTTTAATGGGTGCATCGGCGCCGGGCCGTTTCCAGATGCATTCATTTTCAACAACGGCCTTTTCGCCGCCGGTTTCGAGGATGTCGGCCCGAAGTGAAATAATTTGACCCTCATCCAGACCTTCCTGCCAGTAATTGCCGCCATTCACCTTGTCGCACCCAAAAAACAGCGAGCTGTGGTGCGGGTAATTGGCATTGCGCATGGAAGTTACCGTGGCGTTCGACGGACCGTTTACCGGAAAAAAGAAAGGATATTTTTCGAATTCAGAAAGAATATAACTGGTAAACAGGTTGCCGTTTACCCTGAATTCAATTTTATCGCCCACCTGTTCGGCAGTTACTTTTGGTTGTGCTGTTGCCACAGATATTGTGGTAAAAAGAATCAGAGATATTAATGTATATTTTTTCATTCTTATTTAGTTTTTTAATCTGTGAATCTGTGGCCATGTCTTTTTTGCCACAGATTCACAGATTATTCTTTAACTTCAATTTGCGGCATTTTCGCAAAGCTATTCCAGTATTTCTCTGCCGTTTCAGCATTCATCACTCCATCGAAAACAACCATCCGGTATTTTAATGTATAGTCGTTTCCGGGTTCCAGTTTCCAGTCTTCGTGCCGGATGGGACAAAACTCGAAAAACATATCGCCGCGTCCGCCATTGGCATCAAGTGGCCAAACGCGCATGGGCTCGGGGTGCATCCGGTTTGCCGGGTGGCTAAGGAAAAGAATGCCTGAGCGGCCATCACTTACATCCGATTCCCCTTCCACAATGCACCACCTTGCATATGAACCGTCGGCTTCGGCCCTGTTTTTTCCTTCAGAAGTCAGCACGGTACAATTGTCTTTGTGCCATTTTTCGGTAGCTCGAAAACCAATTCCACCGCCGTAACGGTAAGCATCGAGCATGATTCCGTCGGGCAGCGGGCTATTTAGTGTGGTGGTGTAATCGATCACAAAAATTTTATCTGAAATATTCCACACCCGTACGTCCAGGATTTCGTTCATGGCTACCTGGTCCGGCCCCTGCGCCCCAAAGTCGATGTGTTGCTGCAAAGCTTTAAAACCACTAAAAATTTCTCCTTCCGTTTCCGATAAAAACGAGGCAAATTCTACAGTTCCCTGACCTTTGGCAAGGTTCCAGAAATCCACCTCACGGTCGCCGATGTGGGTCAGTGTCCACGGTCCCCAAATGCCGTAGTGGTGATAATGGTCGGGCGGTTGAATGCGCGAAAGTTCTTCGCCCCCGGGCGACCACAACGGATGAATGTAACCCGAGCGTTTGAAAAGCGGATTGACTCCCTCGGGCGGGAAAGTGGTTTCAAACCGGTAGCTCAAAACCGGTTTTTCATTCACCAGTAAGCTGAGGTCTTTGTGTTTTTTTGATACGGTCACCTTCGGATTCAGTTTTTGGGTTTCTTCCTCTGTTTTCAGGATAAAATTCCGGGTTGAATTTTTTGGAGAAACGCCTTCCAAAATAAACCAAAGTTTTGCCGAATAACCGGATTCAAGCTGACAGGGTATCTGCTTTTCTCCGTTTGCCGTGACTTCATATAGCGTCAAGAAACCCTTGTCGGTATTGTAGTTTAATCCGTCAAGTGAAACCGAAACCGGCGCATCAATCCGATCTTCTTCAATTTGAATTTTAAATGTTTTCAACTCCTGAGAAGATGTCAATTTTGATATCAGGAGGATTGTTAATAGTAAGATGATCTTCATAATTTTAATTTTTTTTAACCACATAGGCACATAAGTTCACATGAGTTAATTTTAAATGTTCTGATGTGTCCTATGTGTCTATGTGTTTCGATTTTACTCATTTTACTTCTTTTACTTCTTCATCAATTGTTTCCTTAAATGCTTTAATATTTTCAGTTGACACATCAGGCGGCATTCCGCCTCCACACGACCAGATGACCCGGTTTTTGTCGCCAAATTCATGTACCATTTTGCGGGTTTCTTCGCGCACCTGTTCCGGTGTTCCGGCAGCGAGCACATCGCGTGGTGGCAGGTTGCCAATCAGCGCTATTTCCGGTCCGGCCAGTTCACGTATCTCTTTCATGGTATGTTCAAAGCTGAAATTGAACAGGTGAACGTCCATTTCTTTCAAATAAGGCGTGGAAATTATCCCCTGTGCATCGTTGTGGAAAAAGTTCAGTTTGGAATCGAACGCATTGAAAATACGTTTAATGTAGGGTACTGCAAATTCTTTGCATTCGTCGTCGCCAATAAATCCCACAATATCGTCGAGTACCAGAATTCCTTCAATAGATGGAAACATTTCTTTCTGGTGCTGCAGCCAGCCAACGGTAAACTGCGTAATGGTTTCCAGCAGTTTGTGGCTGTTTTCCGGATCCATCATAAAACCCATCATCAGTTCGGTTGTGCCCATTAAAAAGGAGGCAATGTTCAGCGGGCCCCGTGCAATGGCAAATTTTATTTCGTGCCCCATTTCCTGCATCGGTTTCCGGAAGTTCAACAGGCGCTGAATGATAAATGGCAGCAGGCCATCGGTTTTCGGATTAGGTACTTTCAGCTTTCCTGCCTCCGAAATGTCGCTGATGATTTTATGGGCGTGGGGCAGGTTATATTCGTTCCAAACCATTTTAGCGCCAAACGCTGACGGCTCTGTACACATGCCAAATTCAGACCAGAAACCGGGTAGAAAAAGAATATCAGGAAAGGTTTCAATGGCCTTTTTATTGATTTGAAACCAGATTTCTTCGGAAGAATAAAACTGAAGGGTTGAAACACCAGCCCAACCGGGAATCCAGGGACTATCAATTATAAATCCGGTTAACGGTTTTTCAGGTATTTTTCCCCTGACAGTATCCAGCAGCAATTGCCATTGTTGGTTAGTCATAATTAAAGATTGATTTCACTTTTCAAATATAAGTTATCCGCTTTCAATCTGACAGTATTTTTTTAGCAAGGATTTGTACTGAATTAACATTTTTACTATTATTGAACCCATGAAGGTGATGCAGGAATACATCGATTTTCCGTTGCGAACGGCCGTAAAAGTGAAATGGCGAAAAATGCCTCACTTCACTTATCCGTGGCATTTTCACAGCGAGTTCGAAATTTTGTACGTGATTGAAGGATCGGGAACCAGTTTTGTAGCCGACAACATCGAACAATTTGGTTCAGGCGACCTGGCCATGCTGGGCAGCAATCTGCCGCATTTCTGGCGAAGCGATGAAAAATACCACGCTCCCGAAAGTCATGAAAAAATAAACTACATTGTGATTCAGTTCCCCGGAGATTTGTTTCGTGAACCCATTTTCGAATATCCTGAATTTCATGTCATACAGGAATTGTTTGGCCGTTCATCGAGAGGAATCCGGTTTTTGCCGCCATTTTCTGAAAAAGCGGGAAAAATGGTTTTGAAAGTTGCCCAAAGTTCAGGTTTCGACCGTGTTATTTTATTGTTGAAGCTTTTGCACGAACTGGCAAAAACCGAAAAGTACCGGTTACTTGCAGGAGAATTGTATCATCAGCAAAATCACGATTTCACCGATAACCGGCTGACCAAAGTACTCCATTTTTTGACCACGCAGTACCAGCAAAAGATTGAACTGGACAAAGTGGCCGAAATTGCCCATCTTCATCCTTCTGCTTTTTGCCGTTTTTTTAAGGAGAAAACAGGAAAGTCGCTGTCGGAATATGTTACCGATTTGCGGATTAGTTATGCCTGTAAACTGATTATCGAGGGGAAACTTTCGGTTTCACAGGTGTGTTTTGAAAGTGGATTTAATAATTTGTCCAATTTTAACCGCACGTTTAAACGACTGACAAAGATGACCCCAACGGAGTATTTTCAACGGTTTCATGAATAAATAATATTGATAAATGGCCAAACTGTAAAATTGTAAAACTGTGAAATGGACAAATTATTTAATTGTAGCGCTATTTTCCAATTCTTGAACTTATTCCAAGGCCATAGAAAAAATAATTAGAATATCCGATGTCTTTTTCTGAACTTGCTTTCCTGAACCCGGCAACAGGTGAAAGTGATACCGCAATACCCTCTTTTTTATAAGACATTTTTTTGAATCCAATATTTAGCTCCCAAAACTCAGAATTGTAATAACGATAAACAGGCAAATCAGCAATAAATTTAGAATTCAGGTAATCAGCCATTTCCAGTTTTAAATGGTTTCCGGCAGTAAATCCCCAAAAAAATGAATTGAAAAACGAATTGTTAAAATTCATTCCCATTTTCACCGGAATACCCACACTGAAAAATTCGAGTTGCCGGGAATAATATTCCCCCCGGACACCCTGCCACATAAAGCCATCCCAAAAAGGGTGCGAATCCTTTTCTATCCAGTTGTGTTTTCCGACTTGTGCAAACAACCCGCCTGCCACCCAAAACTTTTTTGAAATCGATGTAAAATAGAGAACCTCAAGGGTAGGATCCACTGAGTATTTATAATCACTTAAGCCCCATTTAGCAGGATGTACCAGCGAAAAATTAAACTCAAAACCTCTGTTGTTTTCTTGTGCAACCAATGGATGTATTGTAGCTGTTGTCAAAAGGAATATTGCAAAGATAGAACGCATGACATTTGATTTTTTCTTCAAATGTCTTGAAAATTAAATATATAATCAAGAGTTTTGTATTTTAATTTGAGATTTTTGTATTCAGCGTCATATACGTCAGCAATACTTACGGTTCATTGTAAAAAAGAATTATTTTATCTGTAATCCTCCAGTAACAAATAAGTTCTGCTTTTTTCTCCGACAGTCTGTAATCGTGCACAATATCCCAGTCCAAAACAATACAATCTTTGGGAATTGTAATGATATTGTCGTCTGCTCGGGCCATTTTTTCGAAAGCCTGCCTTTCGCAACGGTTTCTGCCAATTCCCTTCATATCGGCAATGGTAAAAACCAGGAGACAAAGGAATACTGCAGCAACATATCGTTGTTTGGTGGTTCTTTTAAAATGGTGGATTAAAAAGTAGGTTGATGCGCCAAAATACCAGATTAGAGCAACAGTTACCGGCATAAAAGTATCGTACCGGATAATTCTTGCACGATAGGGCCGGTATCCGCCAAATGGTAAAAGAAGAATATATAATAAGGTGAAAATACCGATCCAGATTAGTATGCGGATAAGTTTATTTCCCTCATGATTATTGATTCGTTTAATAAACCATGTATTAATTCCAATAAATAAAAGCATCAGTGGAAAACCAAGGGAATGAAAAAGTTGTGAAAAAATTCCTTCCGGCAACCTGGAAAAACGCTCTGCCAGTGAAATCATTTCACCGCTATAGTTTGTATTGTAAAATCCCAGAAAAAGGGAATATAAACTCCACAAATTGATTGGAATAAGCAGGATATAAAAAGAAATTGGCACAGATTTTAGAATTGCCATCAGGTTTCTTTTTTCAGAACGAATAAAAAAATCCAGAAAAATGAAAAAGGAAACAAGGAGAATAACCGCCGGCATTAGTGGCCCGCTCAGTGGTAATACTACAATAAATGGTATCATATAAAAATAGTGAACGGTTTCTATTTTCCTGTGGTTCTTCAACCGGTTAAAAAAAGGAAGAAAAAACAGCATCAGCATCACCAAAGGAAGTGCATAAAAGAAAGTGTAAACAATGGATTTATCCACAATTCCCATTCGGCTCCAGTAGCCGTAAGCCTGAAACAGCGGTGCAATAATTACGGCCGCAATAAGAAAATTCTTCCTGGCCGGATTTTTACTTCCGCTAATAAAAAATGCAAGGACATAAATAAACAATACCTGAATCGCCAGCTTTGCAACTGCGCTGGCCAGATAAACCGAATTAATTGGGTTGGTAAAGTTTTGTAACCATAGCGGAAAATATTGAAAATACATGGCTAATGCCCAATGTGCAAAAAAACGATTGGGGTTCGAATGTGGTTCCCCAGTCTTAAGTAATTGAAATCCAAACGGATCGTCGAAAACCGGTTGTATTAATTTATCGGGTAAAACGTGGCCGGCCAAATCTCCCGATAAAGGTGTGTTGTAATACTGGATGAATGAAAATGAAAAATCACTTATCAGAAAGACTCCTGTAAAAATAAGGAACAAACTGTTTTTAGTTAAACTTTTGAAAAGGTCTTCATTTTTCATCTGAAATTTTCATTTGATCAATAATATAAGTTGGTCGTTTTTTATTCTCGAGAAAAAGTTTTCCCAGGTATTCACCAATAATACCTAACATCAGTAACTGAAGACCTCCAATAAAAAGAACGCTGACAATTACGGAGGTCCAGCCCTCTATGGCTTTATCGGTAAATAATCCAATGTACAAGGCATATATCATATAGACTATTGCCATAACAGAAAGAATAAGGCCAAAAAAGATTGAAATTCTCAGGGGTTTGATGCTAAAAGAAGTAATCCCGGCAATGGCAAGGCTAAACATTTTTTGCAGGGTATATTTCGTCTTACCAAACTTTCGCTCATCGGGGGAATACTCAATTGTATATTGCCTGAATCCAATCCATGGGATGACACCTCGTATAAACAAATTTTGTTCGTTTAAATTTCGAAGATGTTTTAAAACCTTTTTATCTATTAACCTAAAATCTGCGGTTCCAGATTCAATTTTAACATAACTAAGTAAGTTGAGTATGGCATAAAACGATTTGGATGTTATTTTTTTAAACAGAGATTGATTCTTACTGTTACAATTCCTGGAATTTATAACATCAAAACCTTTTTCCCAGAATTTAATAAATTCAGGAATCAATTCCGGTGGATGTTGCAAATCAGCATCCATTATTATAACTGCATCAGCACTGGAATGATCAATTCCGGCTTTTATGGCTTGCTGATGGCCGAAATTTCTTGAAAATGAAATGAAGTCAATATTCGAGTTCTTTTTGCACAATTCTTTAATTTCTTCAAGTGTTTCATCAGTGCTGCCATCATTTACGAATAAAATTCTGAAGATATATTTCCTGCACAAATGGGATTTAAAAATTTCCTGCAGTTTTTGGTTTAAATACAGAAGATTTTCTTTTTCATTGAAACAAGGGATTATTACACATATCCTGTTCATTGTGATTAAGTTTTTTCAAAAGTAGAATTAATTTAGGCAACAAAAAAAACCACTGCAATTAATTTGCAATGGTTTTTAAAGCGTCTCAATACCTTTTCTCTGGTTATCTGACTTGGGTTTGTTATGGAAAAAATTCTTCAGATAAAATTTTCCTCATCGTATTTTTAGTATTTTTTGTAAACATTCTTGTGGTTGAACTTACACAACAAAGAAAAGTATATCTTCAAAAAAATGAGCAATTTAAGCTGCTGAAAACGGAGGTTAAAAATGCTGATTGACGGGTTCAGACAGCCTGAATAAAAAGGGAAAAAAGAAAATTTGACCAGGGGCTTTTTACTGAATTTTATTGCGGGAAAAGAATTCAATTTTTTAGCTTTGCCCAACGATAATCAAAACCAGTTGCTATGAACCGTTTTCTTTTTGTTTCTTTTCTGATTTTATTGCTGAGCGGCGTTGTTCAATCCCAGGAAGTGGAGTTTTTACCCGATGACTGGCAGAATCCGGCTGTGTTTGAAAAGGGTCAGGTGCCGCCCCGCGCTTTTCATGTGCCTTTTTCAAATAAAGAAGTTGCTTTGAAAAATGACAAGGTAAACTGTGAAAACTTGCAGTTGCTAAACGGAATGTGGAAGTTCAAATGGGTTGAAACACCCGGGCAGGTACCCGAAGGATTCTGGAATCCGGATTTCAGTGTGCAAAGCTGGGATGAAATTAAAGTACCTTCCAACTGGCAGATGGAAGGTTGGGGCCATCCCAAATTCAGGAACATTGCACTTACATTCGAAAGCGACCCGCCCAACATTCCGGATTACTACAATCCAACCGGTTGTTACAAACGTAAATTTAAAATTCCCACAGGTTGGCAAAACAGGGAAATATTGCTTCGGTTCGAGGGAATAAAATCGGCTTCATATATTTGGGTGAATGGAAAACAGGTGGGCTACAACCAGGGCGGATTTGAGCCTGCTGAGTTTAATATCACGCCTTTCATTAAACCAGGTGAAAACGATTTGGCTGTAAAAGTATTGCGGTTCTCCGACGGTTCTTACCTTGAAAACCAGGACATGTGGCGGCTTTCAGGTATTTACCGCGATGTAAAACTGGTGGCGTATCCTGAAACATTTATTCACGATTTCTATGTGACGACCGATTTGGATGAAAAATATGAAGATGCCTTATTAAAAGTAGAAGTGGATATTAAAAATGCAAATTCCACTCAAATAAGTGGTTTTGTTGAAATTGATGTAGTGGACGAAACGGGATATTCCATTATAAATGATGATTTCGTTTCAGAAAACTTTGAAGTTGAACCGCTGAAAACAAAAAAAATTAGTCTTTCCACCCTGGTTGAAAACCCAAAAAAATGGTCGGCAGAATATCCCAATCTTTACACGCTTGTTTTCGAATTGAAAGATGAAACAGGGAAAACACTGGAAGCTTTTACCCACCGACTCGGTTTTCGCGAGGTGGATATGGTTGATAACATTCTAAAAATTAACGGAGTGCCTGTAAAATTCAACGGAGTGAACAGCCACATGCATCATCCTGTGTACGGGCAAGCCGTTCCACTCGAAACATTGAGGGAAGATTTACTTATAATGAAACGGTTCAACATCAACTGTGTACGCACCTGTCATTATCCTCCCACACCGGAATACCTGGATATGGCCGATGAGCTGGGAATGTACATTGTAGATGAAGTGGGTGTTGAGGCACATGCCAACGAATACCTTTCGGAAGACCCGGCCTGGACTGAAATGTATAAAGACCGCAGCCGTAAACTGGTGTACCGCGACCGCAATCATGCTTCCGTTGTGATGTGGAGCGCAGGAAATGAGTCAGGCAGCGGGTTTAATATCGATGAGGTAATTAAAACAGGCAAAGAAATCGACTCCAGCCGGATGAACTGGATGTATGGTGGAAATGATTTTTATATTCCTTTTGAAGACATTGTGGGGCCGCGCTACTGGATTCCCTACCAGGTAAAAAACCTTGCCGAAGGGAAAGTGCTTCCGCCGGAAGACCAGCGTCCGTCGTTTATGGATGAATACCTGGCTGCCACCGGAAACGGTTTGGGAGGTATGGACGAATACTGGGATCTGATTTGGAAGTATCCACGTCTGACCGGCGGCGCCATCTGGGACTGGATTAGTCCGGGAATAAATACCCCACGCTGGATTTTGCCCGATTTATCACCAAAACAAAACGACGGGCAAATTATGGGACGCCCTGTTTTTACAGAAGGGAAAAACGGACGTGGCCTGGAATTTTCGGGGCACGACGACTGGGTTGAATTTTACCGCGACCCCAGCCTCGATATTGCCGGCAACCAGCTCTCCATCGGTTTTTGGGTAAAACCGTTTGAAATTCCGCAGCCTAACACGTTTATCACCAAAGGAAGCTCGCAATACGGCATACGGATGGATTCGCCCGGGAGCCTCGAATTTTATGTTCATAGCGGAAAACGAATTTCTGCAAAATGGAAGGTGGATGAAAACTGGTACGGAAACTGGCACCATGTGGCCGGCATTTACGACGGGGAAAATCTGCAGCTTTTTGTCGATGAAAAATTGGTTGCTGAAACTGCATTCTCAGGCAACATCAGCCATACGCCATTTCCGCTATGTATTGGCCGCGAAGCCGATACACAGGACCAGGGCGAATATTCAGGGCGGATGTCGAAAATGATTATCGATGACATGAAAATTTTTGACAAAGCGGTTTCGGTTTCTGAAATGAAGAAAAATACAAGTGATGCCGTTCTTGCAATCAATTTTGAAGAAGATTCCAGGGGAGAGGATTTTTTCGCAGTTGGTTTAGGCGGACGCACATACGGAATCATCTGGCCCGATCGCCGGATTCAGCCCGAGATTTACCAGATTAAAAAATCGGGGCAACCGGTTGGTATGGAATTGATTAATCCGGAAAAGGGAGTGTTGAAAGTTATTAATCGCCATCAGTTTAGAAACCTGAACGAACTGGATGCAACCTGGGAATGGAGTGAAAACGGAGAAATCATTCAGAATGGAAATCTGGAGATTGAATTGACGGCACAACTGGAGAAAGAGGTCTTTCTTCCGATAAATATTGGGTTAGGCGCAGGCGACGGGCAAGAAAGAATTCTTACGGTTTCCTTCAAACTGAAGGAAAACACCAGTTGGGCCAACGCTGGTCACGAA
The DNA here is from genome assembly GCA_041686935.1 of Mariniphaga sp. GTDB lineage: Bacteria > Bacteroidota > Bacteroidia > Bacteroidales > Prolixibacteraceae > Mariniphaga. The sequence continues at coordinate 199,694 of JAWLCW010000002.1, forward strand.
ATTGCCTGGGAACAGTTTGCCCTTCCAAAAGGGTGGATGAAAAATGAAATTTCGGAAGCCGGAGGAAATGTTAAAGTGAATGAAAATGAAAGAGAACTGGCTATTCAGGGAGCCGGCTTTGAATATAAAATAGACAAAAAAACAGGGCAGTTCAGCTCCTTAAAATTTAACGGGAAGGAGTATCTGGAAAGCGGGCCGGAATTCAATGTCTGGCGGGCGCCTCTGGCCAATGACATTGATCCGTGGGGAAGTCATATTTTTTCCAGAAATAATTTTACCCCTGGTCTGGGCCGCAGCATCGATAACCAACTGCGTACACTTGGCATGCGCGATATGATTTCAGTTGCTGATGATATTTCAGTTGTACAAAATTCCAGTAACGAGGTTAAAATTCACATCTCAGGATTCTCGCACTCTACTGTTCCGCCTTCAATAAGGGTTTGGCAGTACCGGTTTTCTTCAGGTTTTGAACGAAAAGAAATCTGGACGATAGAAGCCGATGGAACCATTCACCTGGAGCAGGAAATTATTCCACACGGACCCATGCCTGACATGCTGCAAAAAATTGGGTTTCAGTTTCAGTTGCCGAAAACATTTAAAAACGTTGAGTGGTATGGCCGCGGTCCGTTTGAAACCTATCCCGACCGGAAAACCGGTGCAAAAGTGGGGATATATAATTCAAATGCAGATAAAATGTACGAACCTTACATTATTCCGCAGGAATACGGCAACCGCACCGATGTGCGCTGGCTGAAGGTTCATGACGAAACTGGAAGCGGATTGCTGATTCAAAGCAATGAATTACTGAATTTCAGTCTGCATAAATATACTACCGACAACCTCGACCGTGCCATGTACACCTACCAGTTGAATGAAGCGCCCCATACCATTTTGAATGTGGACTACGAAGTGACCGGTGTCGGAGGAACTGCCATCCGTCAGTTACAAAAATACCGGGTAATGCCTGGGGTAAGAAAGTTTGAACTGTCAATAAAACCGTATTGAAGATTAAAACAAAAACTATGAATAATTTAAAATTACTTACGGGAACAATTATCAGCCTGTTGGCAACGGCAACAGCATTGATGGCCCAATATCCTGTTTTTAATGGTTGCCCTGTTACTGTGGATTTTTCGAAAAATCTGAGAACATGGGATGGTTTCGGGTTTAACTATGTTGAAACTGCGCAGACAATTGATTATGAATCAAATCCAACCGATTATGGCGGGTTCAGCATCATAAACGAACAAAGTCGCAAAGAAATTATTGACCTTGTTTTTGGAGATGACGGACTAAAAGTGGGGCTGGTGAAAATGTTCCTTGATCCGTTTCAGCAAGAAGAGCCGGGTGGCGCTTACGACCATGAAACCACTACACGAAATATGCGTGAGTTTTTCAGGCGGGGATTGGCAAAAACCCGGGAACGGGGCGACGATTTGACTATTATTACCACCCTTTATGGCCCACCGGCTTACATGACCCTGCAAAAAACACTTCGAGGCCGCGACCTGGATCCGGCACACAGGATTGACCTTGCCAACTACCTGATAAACTGGGCAAAGTTTCTGAAAGAGGAAGAAAAATTTCCAATTAAATATATATCCTTGCACAATGAAGGCGAGGACTGGGAACGCTGGCCCTGGGACGGCAATGACGGAAATATTGGCAAAGGCCACGACTACAATATGTACTGGCCGGCTGAGCAAGTGACCGATTTTCTCAGATTTACACGTCCGATGCTGAATAAAGCCGGATTGAAAGATGTTTGGATTACCAATGGTGAACCAACCCACTGGTACCGCTTTAGCTTTTGGGGCCATGCCGATGCATTGGCAGAAGATAAAACTGCTCTGAAAAATTTAGGAATTATCACTTCACACGGATTTTATAACGGTGGATACGATAACCGCTGGTATGGCAGTCATACCGCTGTGGGTACTGCCATGTTAAGGGCACAACGACCCGAACTACACGCATGGTGCACTTCAACATCATGGAGTAAAATGGATGCCAAATTTGTGAAGGAGATTTGGGGGAATATTTATGAAGCCCAGATAAATGGATTGATTCCCTGGGCCGGAATTCAGCGTCCGCCGCTATGGGTTGGCGGTGATCCCAATCCGGGATGTGCCATCAATGTAAACGAAGACGGTACCTATTTTGTACGTCCGGGGTATTATTTCTACAAGCAGGTTTCACGGGCAGGACAACCGGGAATGGGAGTGGCCCATACGATTTCAATGGACAGTGAAATACCGGTGATTGCTTTTTCATCAAACGGGACTAAAAATCCGGATGTATTTGTGGTTGTGAATACCAGTACCGGTAAAGAAAAACCTGTGGTAGTGAATATAAAGGGAACAAGAAGTACTATTTTCAAAGCTTTCCGTACCAATGGAGAAGAGGAAAAATATGCCGGGATTGGAAATTTTGAATTGGTTAATGGTGAAATAATATATACAGCGCCAAAGAATAGTGTAACAACATTTTTTGCTGTGAATTAGTAAATTTAATGCAACGGGCAGAGTCAGTGAACAAAATGAACAACCCATTCCTCTGTTTTTGTCAACACTTTCATAAAACTCTTTGAACTGGCTTTCACATTCTTTAGGGTAAAAACATTTTTTTTTCTAATTTAACCGCATAATTCAATCCTGTTATATCATGAATAAAAAACAATCAAGACGAAAATTTATCAAACAATCTGCTGCTGCTGCAGCAATTCTTTCTGTTCCGACAATCATTCCTGCACATGCATTTGGCGCCAATGATCGCATCAATGCCGCTGTGCTTGGCTTAAATGGCCGGGGTAAAAATCATGTTTCCGGGTTGATGGTTCAGGATAATGTTCAGGTTACTACCTTGTGTGATCCTGACATGAACATTTTAAAGAACAGCCTGAAATCATTTAAGGAAAACTACGGCAAGGAAGTAGCCCTTGTGCAGGACCTCCGCCGTGTTTATGAAGACAAGGATATTGATGTTGTCAGTATTGCATCGCCCAATCACTGGCATGCACTATCAGTAATATGGGCTTGTCAGGCAGGGAAAGATGTTTATGTTGAGAAACCTGGTTCTCATAATGTGTGGGAAGGACGTAAAATGGTGGAGGCTGCCAACAAATACGACCGCATTGTGCAGCATGGCGTGCAGTTAAGAAGTTCTCCTGCAATAAATGAAGCAATTCAGTTGATGCGCGACGGGTATATTGGCAGGGTTTACATGGCGCGCGGACTTGTTTTCCGCTGGAGGCCAAGTATTGGTAATCATCCGGTTGAACCGGTACCGGCAGGACTGGATTATGATATCTGGACTGGTCCGGCTCAGAAGCAACCATTCAGCAGGAACCTGGTGCATTACAACTGGCACTGGAATTGGGAGTATGGCAATGGCGATGTGGGCAACCAGGGAATTCATGAAACCGACCTGTGTATGTGGGGACTCGACGTGGGGTTACCAACAAAAATCACCTCAATGGGAGGAAAGTTCCTTTGGGATGATGCCAAGGAGGTACCCGAAGTGCTTACTTCAGTATATAATTATCCTGAAGAAAAGAAAATGATACAGTTCGAGGTTCGTCACTGGTGCACCAACACCGAGGAAGGAGTGACTGTAGGCAACATTTTCTATGGCGACAAGGGAATTCTTGTGGTTGACGGCTACAGCAAATACCAGACCTACATGGGCCAGAACAGGGAACCCGGCAAGTCGGGCGATGACGGTGCTGCGGAAGCTTCGGGCATGGACAGAGGCGCTGGTGGTACCGACGGCCATTTTGCCAATTTTATAGAGGCTGTGCGCAAACATGACAAGTCAATTCTGACAGGTCCGGTGGAAACCGCGCATCTATCATCTGCACTGGCACATCTTGGGAATATTGCCTACAGGCTTGAAAGGGTATTGACATTCAATCCGAAAACTGAAAAATTTGTTGGAGACACTGAAGCTGACAGAATGCTTACACGGGAATACAGGGCTCCGTATGTGGTTCCTGATAAAGTATAAGAAGATTTAAAAAAAATGCTCCGCTGTCGGAGCATTTTTTTTATTCCTTTACAAAATATCAATCGGTTATTCTTTTTCGGGAAAGTTTCAGCTGATTTTTCAAACTACAACCCGGCTTCTTCCAGAAGGGCATTCATTTCCTGCTGTACTTTTTTTGCCACTTCACCGGCTTTTTCTGCAAAATCCATTCCGGTTGAGGCGTAAATAATTCCACGAGATGAGTTAACCAGCAACCCGCATTGGCTGTTCATACCATTTTGTGCTACTTCCTGCAAACTGCCTCCCTGCGCGCCCACCCCGGGAACCAGCAGGAAATGGTCAGGTACAATTTGCCGTATTTCTTTTAATTTTTCGGCTTTTGTGGCGCCCACCACATACATCATATTTTCAGTAGTTCCCCAGTTTTGCGAGGTTTTCAAAACCGATTCAAAAAGCTGGTCACCTGTTTCATCATTCTTTAAATATTGAAAATCGGCAGCACCTTTATTTGAGGTAAGTGCCAGTAAAATCACCCATTTTTCAGGATAAGTCATAAAAGGCTTTACCGAATCCTCACCCATGTAAGGAGCCACGGTCACCGCATCGAAATTGAGTTTTTCAAAAAAGGTCCGGGCGTATAAATCCGAGGTATTTCCAATGTCGCCCCGTTTGGCATCGGCAATCAGAAATATTTCCGGGTATTTTGATTTGATGTATTCAACTGTTTTCTCGAGTGTGTGCCATCCCTGCCAGCCCAGACTTTCGTAAAAAGCCAGGTTGGGTTTGTATGCCACTGCATATTTGGCGGTTGCATCAATAATTTTCCGGTTGAAAGCCAGTGCCGGATCAGCGGCACTCAACAAATGTTTCGGAATCTTCAGGATATCCGTATCGAGACCTACGCATAGGAAACTTCGTTTTTTCTGAATCTGTTCGAATAGTTGTTGTTGGTTCATAATAAAAGCCCCCTTTAATTCCCCCAAAGGGGGAAGATTTTTTAATGTATCGAATGATTTTTTCCCATTTGAAATGCTGCAAATTTTAACGCGGCCTGGATATCAATTTCATTTAGCGAAGGATATTGTTCCAAAATTTCAGTTGGGCAGTTCCCTTCGGAGAGAAACTCCAGCAAAGTCTGAACCGTTATTCTTGAACCACGAATGGTTGGTTTGCCATCGCAATTTTTTTCGTTTATTGAAATTCTGTCCGCAATTTGTTCCATTTCTGTGTCTTTTTTAATATCCGTATCTGCCTTCCATGATGCCGGTTACAGAGAGGTCTTCATCAAGGTCTGGCCAATGCAACCCAGTACCTCCACAAATAATTTCAATATTATTTCGTTGTTGATCGTTTGCCTCTCGAAGTTTTTTATTCAATTCAACCGGGAAACGCACTTCTTTCCCGTCAGACATTTGCAAGCAAATCATTCCCTCTTCATACCACGCTTTTGTAACTGTAAAAAGCAACTCAGCTACCATGTACTTCATACCACCTGTTTTAATTAATTCGACATTTTCCTTAATTTATTTTTCTGCTGTTTTTAACTCATTTACTTTCATCCCCTGAGAAAATTCAAGCTCTATCGGTTCAATCCAGTATTTCGCAAAACTTCCGGCCTTTCTCACATGAATGTGCATTGGTTCGCTTCCTTCATTAGCATAAAAGAAACACACAAAACCTAACTTTCGAAATACTTCTGGCATATTAAAAATATATCTTTAAATATATGAATTTTAATCATTGTAATAAACTAAGGTTGTAATGAAAAGTTTTAAATCTCCGCTTCCTTCAACTTCTGAGCATTCTCTTCAATCATCAGTTTTTCGATGATTTCGTCAATCTCCCCGTTGACGATGGCTTGCAGGTTGTACATTGTCAAATTAATCCGGTGGTCGGTAACGCGGCCCTGCGGCCAGTTGTAGGTGCGGATTTTTGCCGAACGGTCGCCGGTGGAAACCATGGTTTTCCGCTTCGATGAAATTTCGTCGATGTATTTCTGGTACTCCATATTGTAAATCCGCGTGCGCAGTTCGTTCATCGCTTTGGCCAGGTTTTTTAATTGCGATTTTTCATCCTGACAGGTCACCACAATGCCGGTGGGCATGTGCGTCAACCGGATGGCCGAGTAGGTGGTGTTCACCGACTGCCCGCCCGGACCGGAGGAACAGTACGTATCTTTTTTGATGTCGGATTCTTTCAGCTCCACATCGAACTCTTCGGCTTCGGGCAAAACGGCTACGGTGGCTGCTGACGTGTGCACCCGTCCCTGGGTTTCGGTTTGCGGCACCCGCTGTACCCGGTGCACGCCCGATTCGTATTTCAGAATTCCGTAAACTCCTTCGCCGGTAACATTGGTTACAATTTCCTTATAACCGCCGGCTGTGCCTTCGTTGATGTTGGTAACTTCCATCCGCCAGCCCTTTTTCTCGCAAAACTTGGAGTACATGCGGAACAAATCGCCGGCAAAAATACTGGCTTCGTCGCCACCGGTACCGGCCCTGATTTCCAGAATGGCATTTTTGCTGTCCTCCGGATCGGCCGGAACCAGCAACATTTTGATTTTCTTTTCCATTTTCGGAATTTTTTCTTCGGCCATCTCCATCTCCTCGCGGGCCATTTCGCGTAATTCCTCGTCGCTCTCTTCCGCCAAAATTTCTTTTCCCGAATGGATTGTATCCACCATGCTTTTGTACTCTTTGAAAACGCCAAGCAATTTCTCCAGGCTTTTGTATTCCTGGTTCAGCCTTACATAGCGCTTCATGTCGGCAATAATTGCCGGGTCGGTAATCTGTTGCTGCACCTCTTCAAACCGGTGCCTGATGGATTCGTATTTTTCCAGTAATGCGTATTCTGCCATAATTTTTCTTAATAAACAAATTCTCCCTTGTCTGAGTTTATCGTTAGTTTTTTCCCTTCAAAAGGTTCAACCCTACCCACAATTTGTGCATCGATGTTGAACGATTTTGAAATGGAAATAATCTCATCTGCCACTTCCGGATGGGTGTAAATCTCGAACCGGTGGCCCATATTAAACACTTTGTACATTTCTTTCCAGTCTGTTCCTGACTGTTCCTGAATAATCTGAAACAGCGGCGGAACCGGGAACAAGTTATCCTTTATCACATGTGCATTCTCCGTAAAATGAAGCACCTTGGTTTGCGCACCACCCGAGCAGTGAATCATTCCTGTAATGTCTTTTCTGAACTTTTTTAGCACTTTTTTGATAACCGGGGCATACGTTCTTGTGGGCGACATAACCAGTTGTCCGGCAGTCACACCGAGGTTTTCAATTTCGTCGGTCAGTTTGTATTTCCCTGAATAAACCAAATCTGCAGGTACTTCCGGGTCGAAACTTTCCGGGTATTTTTCAGCCAGATACCTGGCAAAAACATCGTGACGGGCAGAAGTAAGGCCGTTGCTGCCCATGCCACCGTTGTATTCTTGTTCGTAGGTTGCCTGGCCCGATGAGGAAAGTCCTACAATGACATTGCCTGCTGAAATATTTCCGGCAGAAATAACATCGTCGCGTTTCATACGGCAAACCACGGTTGAATCCACAATAATGGTACGTACCAAATCGCCCACGTCGGCTGTTTCTCCGCCGGTTGACCAGGCGCTAATACCCATATCGCGCAGGTTTTGCAAAAGCTCTTCGGTTCCGTTGATAATAGCCGCAATCACTTCGCCCGGAATTTTGTTTTTGTTCCGGCCAATGGTTGACGAAACGAGAATATTATCGGTGGCGCCCACGCACAGCAGGTCGTCGATGTTCATAATCAGCGCATCCTGTGCAATTCCTTTCCACACCGAAAGATCACCGGTTTCTTTCCAGTACATGTATGCCAGCGCCGATTTGGTGCCGGCGCCGTCGGCATGCATAATGTTGCACCACGCCGGATCGCCGCCCAGCACATCGGGCACAATTTTGCAAAAGGCTTTGGGAAACAATCCCTTGCCGATGTTTTTTAAGGCATTGTGCACATCTTCCTTCGATGCTGAAACCCCTCTTGAGTCGTATCTCGATTCGGTTACCATCCAATTGATTTTAAGGCCACAAAATTAACAATTTTAGGGCATTTTGAATGGTGGAGGTTCAAGTTTCTCCGGGAAGTTAAATTTCAGGAAAAAAAATCAAAATGTTCACTTTTTCAAATTCTCCTCAAACAGCTTAAAAATCCGTTTGTACTCGTCCACCCAGCTTGATGGTTCGGTAAAAGAATGTGGTTCTATCGGGTAAACGGCCAGTTCCCAGTTTTCCTTGCCCAATTCGATGAGGCGCTGTGTGAGCCTTACAATGTCCTGAAACTGCACGTTGTCGTCAACCATGCCGTGGCACATGAGCAGGGCGCCTTCCAGCCCTTCAGCAAAATAAATGGGCGAACTGCGCACAAAAGCCAGACTGTCTTCCACCGGCGTATTCAGAATATTGGATGTGTAACTATGGTTGTAGTGTGCCCAGTCGGTAACCGAACGCAGCGCGGCACCGGCGGAAAAAACGCCGGGCCTGGTAAACATGGCCATCAACGTAATAAATCCGCCGTACGAACCGCCGTAAATTCCTATTTTCTCGGGTGAAACCTGGTATTTTTCCACCAGCATTTTGGCGCCGTCCACATGGTCCGTAAGGTCTTTGCCGCCCATGTGCCGGTAAATTCCGGTGCGCCAGTCGCGGCCGTAACCGGCACTGCCACGATAGTCGGTGTCGAGCACCGTGTAGCCGTTATCTGCCAGGAAGTTGTGAAACTGGTACTCGCGGAAATACTGGCTCCACCATTTGTGGGCGTTTTGCAGGTACCCGGCGCCATGCACAAAAATGACAGCCGGTCCGTTTGGCTGTGGATTTTCCGGACGATAAAGCCGCGCATGAACCTCAGCTCCGTCTTCCGCTTCAAAGGTGATAAACTCCGGAACCCTCCAGTTGTAAGCATTAAATTCTTCGGTGGTGGAATGCGTAACCTGAATAGCTTCTGCACCCGGTTTGTTTTCCTGGAGGTACAATTCCCACGGTTTGTTGGCAAACGAATATCGAATGACCAGGAATTTTTCATCGGGAGAAAGCGTAACATCGTTGTTTCCTTCCAGCGAAGTAATTTGCGTGAGTTTACCTCCTTTTACCGGCATTTTGTAAAAGTGTTTTACGCCAGGGTGCAATTTGTTGGCAGTAAAATAAAAGTGCTTCTTATCGTTCGAAAGAAAAGCATCGGAAATCTCAAAGTTTCCTGAGGTGAGTTTTTTTTTCTGTTTGGTTTCAATATTTACCGCATAAAGGTGTGAATAACCAGACTCTTCGGAATGAAACCACACCGAATTGCCGTCGGGCATCCAGCCAACGGTTCCGGGGGAAAATCCGCGTCCGCCAATTCCGGGGCCGCCAATCCAGGCTTCGTCGCGCTGGCGGTCGAGCAATTCAAGTTGGCCGGTTGGCGGGTCGAGGAGTAAAATCCAGCGGTCTTTGTTATCGTGCGCCAAAGCCACCACCACGGTCAGGTCTTTTGTTTCGTTCCATACCGGCCCCAACAGATTAAATTCCCTTTTTTTTATCTCCGAACTGTCTTTTGGCATTCTTTCAGGATAATCCGAAAGGTAATCCGGCAAATCTTTCAGCCCCGGAATAGAAGAGGTTTCCAAGTAAATGGTTTTGTTGTTCTTCACATCGAAAATACCCATTTCAACTTTCGTTACAGGGCTTCCCACTTTAGCCCGTGCATTTAGTACTTCGGTGTATCCCGACTCGGTTATCCATTCAGTAACAGAAGTGTTTTTTAACCCTTCCGGACTCTTATAAGAAGTGTAAACAACAAAATTGCCAGTAGGCGAAAGCGATGCACTTCCCAACCTCTTTTTGCCCAGGAATATTTTTTCGGGTTGCTCCGGTTTTTCCAGTTCGCGTTGGTTTTCACGGGCTTTTTCCCTGGCTTTCTTTTCTTTTAAAACATCAAAAAGTTCCATTTGCTGGTTCTCCAGCCATTTAGTCTGACCTTTGCTTTCCTTTTCCGTTTTTTCTTCATCGCCCACAAAGTTGGTTACCTGCCTTATGGTTCCGGTTACCAGGTTTATTAAAAACAGGTTTTGGTTTTTCAGAAATGAAATGTGTGAATCGTTCAAAACAAATTTTACTGACGAAATCGTTTCGAGCCAGTTGGTGAGCTGTTTTTCCGTATTTTTTTTCAGGTCGAGCAAAAAAATGTTTCCTTCATGCACAATCACTTTTTGGGTTTTTTCGGAATTATATTCTCCGCTGACAGAAACTTTCCCTTTTTCTTTCAAAGGAACTTTTTCAATTTTTCCTGATTTCAGCGAATAGCTGTATAGCGAAGTCAGTGCGTCCCGGTCCGGGTTCCAGTTGAAAAAGATAGCATCAGCGGTTTCGCTCCAGAAGATGCCCTCGGGTGAAGCCCCAATCCATTGTTCGGGTGCCTGCATCATTTGCTCAATGGTGAGCAGGCTTTGGTTGTTTTTCTGAATTTGGGCGGTCACTGTCAGGCCAAAAAACAGGAACACAAAAAACAAAATGTTCTTCATTTATTTGATTTTCGGTTTTAAAAGGGAATATGATCGGGATGAAAACCAATCCGCTTGTTTTTGTCCAGCCGGTTTATTTTGGCCATATCTTCATCGCTCAGCTCAAAATCGAAAATATCGGCATTGGAAATGATTCGTTCCGGTTTTACAGATTTGGGAATGGTAACCACTCCTTTCTGGATATCCCAGCGTAACACGATTTGCACGGGAGTTTTCCCATATTTTACAGCCAGTGCCTGAAGTACCGGAATGTTTAAAACTTTCCCCTTCATAATCGGGCTCCAGGCTTCGGGCTGAATGCCTTTTTTACTGCAGTATTCCAGCAATTCGGGTTGAATGAGTTCAGGATGAAACTCCACCTGGTTAACCGCCGGAATTACTTTACATTCGGCCAGAAAATCTTCGAGGTGATGCACCAGAAAATTGCTCACTCCAATAGCCCGAATGAGTCCTTTTTCGTAAAGCTCTTCCATGGCTTTCCACGTATCCAGCGAGAGTTTTCCTTTGGGCCAGTGAATGAGGTATAAATCGAGGTAGTCGGTCTGTAACCGGTCCAGACTTTCTTCAAAAGCCTTCAGCGTTGTTTTGTATCCCTGGTCGCTGTTCCACACTTTCGAGGTCAGAAAAATTTCCCCGCGCGGCACTCCGCTTTTTTTCATACCTGTACCTACGCCATTTTCATTCTGGTAAACAGCCGCTGTGTCGATGCTTCGGTAGCCGTGTTTTAATGCTGTAACCACTGCATTTTCAACTTCTTTTCCATCTTCGGCCCTGAAAACTCCCAGCCCAAACCAGGGCATTTCAACACCGTTGTTTAGTTTTACTTTCGTAGAAATATTCATATCATTTTCTTTTTTTTGATTTTCAGGAGCCTCTAAAATACTATTTTTTGAGCGAACAGCCAGAAATGAAGATTTTCATTTATTGGGTTCGTCAATATTTATTTAATTTGTCGAAATTTTGAAAAAAAAGCAGTTATGAAAGTTTTTAAGTTTGGCGGCGCTTCGGTTAAAAATGCTATGGCAGTAAAAAATCTTGGAACCATTTTGAATGGGTACAATGAAAATTTAGTTGTTGTTATTTCTGCCATGGGAAAAATGACTGATTTACTGGAAACTCTGGTAAAAGCCTATTTTGAAAAAAGCAATAAAAAGTGGGAGATTTTTAACCAGTTTAAAAAATATCACGTTGAAATATGTGAACAGCTTTTTGAATCGGGAAATATTCCGGACATGGTATCGAATCAGTTTGAGGAACTTGAAGAAAAGCTTGAAAAGGCCCATTCACTCGATTATAATTTTGAATATGACCAGATTATTTGCTTTGGAGAACTGGTTTCTACCTGCATTGTAAGTGAATATCTCAATTCCATTGGGAAAGCTAATCATTGGATTGACGCACGGACGGTAATCCGGACAGATGATTTATATCGTGATGCGAACATTGACTGGGAACTCACCGAAGAATTTTGCAGGGAAACATTTACCTTTAACGGCAATAACTTATATATCACTCAAGGTTTTATCGGTTCAACCCCGGCAAATTTAACCACCACACTCGGAAGAGAAGGTTCTGACTTTACGGCTGCAATTATTGGAAATGTTTTGAATGCCGAAAGTGTTTCTTTCTGGAAAGATGTACCAGGCGTTCTGAGCGCCGACCCGAAAAAAATGGAAGGTACCATAAAAATTGATTCACTTTCGTATCGCGAAGCTGTGGAAATGACGCATTCCGGTGCAAAAATTATTCACCCAAAAACCATGAAACCTCTTCATAACAAAGGCATTCCATTATATGTAAAATCTTTTTTGGCCCCGGATGACCCGGGAACGGTTATTCACGAAATTGACCATAAAATTCAGTTGCCGCCAATTTTTATTCTCCGCGAGCACCAGGTGCTAATTACCCTTTCACCCAAAGATTTTTCATTCATCAACATCGACGATATCGACCGGGTGGTGAACTTTTTGATTGAAAACCGGGTGAAAGTCACGCTGATGCAGCAGTCGGCCATCGACCTGAACCTTGTGCTCGATGCTCAGGAGGCCGACTGGGACTGGCTGATGCAGGAATTGTCGCCTTACTATACAATTCGTTACAACACCGGACTTACTCTGATTACCATTCGGCATTACACCGAAGAGGTGCTCGACTGGATGGTGAAGGAAAAAGACATTTACCTGGAGCAGCACAGCCGGCTTACGGCAAGAATGCTTGTGAAGGATTAATGATTAACTGCAACACATCAGGTACCCATTATAAATTCAATTTGTTCCGAATGATTTCATGTATCCGGTTTTTTCCTTATTCTTTTTCCGCGGCTCAACAAATGTTGTCAGCGATTTAAAAAACTATTTTCCGGCTTTGAATTTATTTTGTGAATTTAAAAAAATGCTTACTTTTGCATCACCAAAATAAAGAGGTGCCATAGCTCAGTTGGTAGAGCAACGGACTGAAAATCCGTGTGTCCCTGGTTCGATTCCAGGTGGCACCACTGAAACAAACATTAAAACACTGAAAACGAACATCTTAACGGGTGTTCGTTTTTCTTTTAGGAAATATTTAGTGAATAATATAGTTTTTTCCCTATTTTTTTGTGAAAAAAGAAATGATTAAATTTGAATTGTGTTATTCGTTGCCAGAATAACATTTTAAACGTTTAAAGGGGTGCAATTGTGCATCCCTTTTTTTGTTGTCAATCGGTCAGAAAAACAGCAAAAAAACAGGGTTAGAGAACACATTGGTCTAAAACCCACGTTGAAAATCAAATACTTACAGAAAGAGGGTACTAAATCGGGGACTAATTGGCCTTAAAACCTCAGTATTTTTGCAAAAAATCCTAATATCTTAAATATTCTTCTTTGGTAATTTCTACGGCTTCTTGCATCGTTTCCAGTACCAAGTCTGTACTGTATTTTATCGGATATTCGCCACCGTCTTTTTTCTTAGCTGTGTAGTTTGTAGGCCAATCCGGGGGAATTTTGAAAGCCCGGTTGTAGAATTCATTTATCAGATAAACTGTTTGGCCTGCTTTGAGTTTTTCTATGATTCCATTATAAGTTGATTGTTGCATATCCGTAAAGTTATAAAAAAATGCCTACTCTTTTCCAGATTAGGCATTTTAGAATGATTTTTACCGTACGAATATTTTAGTTTTCAACATATTGCAAGGTCAATAAATTTAGTATAAAAAATTCCTTTACGGTAAGTTCAGCAACCGGTTTGTTTTCCAGTTCGGTTTTTCGGGTTAATTGTTCAAGGTCTTTTAGTGTCATTCCCTCAATTGGAAAAGATTTGGTACAACTGGCAGTTGTGATTTCGATTTTCATACTTTCAAAATCAGTGGTAATTTTCGCACCGGGGAAAGTGGCAGTCATTTTTTTTCCGTCAAAGGTTTTCATATTTATCAAATTATAAATTGAGTTTCATTTGCAAAAAACAATATATATTTTGATATTACCAAATATTTAAGCTTCTTTTTCAAATTATCCTTTGATTTTTTCGGCACTAAATAAGATTATAGATTGACAGAAGTATTATCTTTGATACAATTTTAAATTTGATAGTATGCTCAGAGTTCAAGAAGTTTGTAAAGAACAAGGTCTTTCTATGCAAGAACTTGCTAAAAGAATGGGTGTAACCTATCAGGCGTTATATGCTTCTGTTACCGGAAATCCAACCATAGGAAAGATAAAAGAAATTGCTAAGGCACTAAATGTTGATTATTTGGTTTTGTTAGAAGACCGTTCTGTAATTAAAATTTTCTTAGAATATCAAGGAGAAACAAAGCGTTTAACCAATGATGATTTAATCAAAGTTTTTAAAAGCAAATAATCAAAAAAAGAGCAAAAATACTGAGGTTTTAAGGCCAATTAGTCCCCGATTTAGTACCCTATCAATGTAAGTGATTGATTTTCAGTAAAGGTTACGGACTGAGGGGTTCTCTAACCCTGTTTTTTGGCTGTTTTTTGCCTAATTATTAGCGTTGAAAAATGAAGTTGAAAATCCAATTGGAGTAATGGATCGTAGTTCTTTTGTTTTATCCGATTTCCCACCATAAACTTGCATTGGTGAACCTTGTTTACATACTCTGACAGGTTCAATAGGGTTTTTAACCAAGTTACGGTTAAAGTCACCCCATAGGCCGGTTTTTTTTGTATATGCCTCACATTGCAGTACAAATTCTATTTCTTCCCTGGTAACGCTGTTTCCATCTTTACAACGAATGCGATCCAATTCATTGTGATCTGAACTGGTTAAATTCAGATAACCGGCAAAATCACAGGGATTGAAGTAATAAGGTTTTCCCAGGTGAGGGAATAATTTTTGAATTCTACCAACCGGATTTTCCATTGTCCAAAAAAATGAACCTTCATAATCGGGATCAGTAGGTGTAAATAAATCTGCCAGGCGTTCAACCTGGTTAACCAACTGAACAGAATTCATAGTTCTGCCGTCGCTGTCTTTTTGTTTCCAGTATTGCGCGCCGGAAACTGCAAAATCGGTACAAGGTACAGCGGCTAAAATGCCGTCAACATCTTCAAATAAATCCAGTGCTGTTTCTGCCAATTCGATTGAATTTATATCCATGAATTCAGCCAGTTTTATATCCCAGGTTATCACGTCCCAACCGGCGTTAAAATATGGCTCTGACCATTGCCCGGAATAATCGAATAACGAAAGGATTGTTTTCATAGCTCCCAGCCTATTCTATCCTGCATTTGTTCAATTCATCCTCATCCCGATATTGTTCGGCCAATCGGTTAAACTCTGGTTCAAACTTTTTCAGCATATTTTTAGCATCACCAACAAATACAACACTGTTCTTTCCTTCTGCCTCATCCATATCGGCCATAATCATAATTCCATAAAAGACTTCATTAGCCTTTGAAATGATTATAGGTTTTTTTGGTAAGTCCTCTGGTTTTATATTTCCGGCTCTAATTGCCTTTAACAATTCGATTTTGTCTTTTTTTTCATTAAACATATTTTATTGATTTTTAGGTATTAATCTTTCAATAATTGCATCAATGGTGCTTTCATCCAATTTCTCTAAATTGATATTAAAATCCTGTGAGCTTTCAAATCCCAAGATTTTACAAATACGGTCTATTGTCCATGATTTACCATGTAGCCGAAATTCTATTTCTTCATGCCTGTTCATTTTAACGCTTTCAATGGCTTTGATTTGGGGTTCTGTGAGTTCATCAAATGATTTAAAAACAATTTGGCTACCATTAAAAGAAAGGTAATCGGTAATCTTTGCCCTTAATATGGCTGCAAGCTCTGATAAAATTTCTTCTTTGGTAATATCTGTTAATTCCCTTGCTTTGGCCTGTAATGTGGTTAAATACTCTTGTACCTTGTCTTTTCTTAACAATCTTGCTGCCTGAAATTCGGCTGTTTTTGGGCTGTAACCTGCTCTTATTGCCGCTTGTTTCCCGTTCAGGTCAATCAAATACTGTTGACAAAATTCGGCCTGCTTTGGTGTTAATTTCCCTTTCATGCTATGGATTGTTAATATCTTTCATCATTTTGATAAAATCACTTTCATCATTGCCCGGCTCCGGCTCCGGGGCTGCATTGGTTTTTTTCAGGTATTCAATAAATTCAACAATATCATTTTCTTTTTTGTCAGTCTTTTTGGGTTTTGCCTGTTTGCCTGACAATTCATTTTCCAGTTTTTGAAGTCTTTGTTCGTTTTGCTCCAAAAAGTTTTTAAAAGTTTCTTCATTCATAGCTTACTGTGTTAAAATTTGATAATCTGTTTCCGGGTCAGGTTCAAAAAGTCCATCAGGATTGAGTATAATAAAATCACTGGGTTCACTTTGAGGAAAATAATGAAGTTTTGCATTTTCACCAACACAATCCATAAATTCATTTGTTGCCGTTGCAAGTCTTTGAAGTGCTTCAAATAATTTCAATTCTTTTTCTGTTGAAATAAAATTGCTGCAACGTTCATTTTTGATTTGCTGCCAAGCGTCATCAGTTATTGAAAATTTACCACTATTGACTGTGTAATATTTAAGGGGTGTGCTAACTATTCCCATTGCACCGTATTGATTCCGGTCAAATTTTGAATTAAGCAAACTAACTTCAATTTGGAAATTCTCTAAACTTTCAAATGTCCCTGTTTTGATAAAATCCTTTACAAGGCTGTTTTTAGCCTCTTTGCTGACTGCTTTAATAACATCGGCCTCTATGCTGCTAAAGTTGCCGGAAATGATTTCTGCCACACGTTCAATATCAATCAGGCCAATTCCAAGAGCTTTGTATTTCTCTCCAATTTGATTTAAGATTTCCAAGTTTTTCAGAAATACATCTTTTTGCCTGTTGAATTTAATTTCATCAGAGTTGATTAATTTTTTTTCCATGATTTCAATATTTAAGTACAAATTAATTCCAGTTTTTCCCGGTCTGCCAGTGTTTCAGTGTCCCAAAGTTTTAATCCTTTGGCCTCAATGTTTCGGTAACTTCTCCGGGTGTTGTTTACCGGGTTCCTTTTCGTGTTCGATATTCGCACCCTGATTTTGTGTGCAATTTCATCAAACCATTTTTCAAGTAGTTCGCCCTGATTCCGGTTTTTCCATTTTCGGGTTAAAAGTGATTCCAGTTTTTCCCGGTAAATTTCAGGTTCATTTTTTTGATAAAATTTAATGTCGGGGAAAGTCAGATATTTTTTACCGGGTGCAGGGTATTTTATTTCAAGTCCGGTAACAATACAGTTTGTTACTAAATAACCACTTACTTTAGGGTTAATTGGTTCCATTTTGTCATTTTTTACTGATTCCTGAAAGTGGTTAATTGGTTCCGTTTTTGTTTTTTGAATTTCGTTTTTGAAAGTGGTTAATTGGTTCCATTTTTGATTAATCCCTTGCTTAATCTTCTCTTTGATTGCTTCACCATTTGCCAGTTCAATAAACCGTTTCACTTTTCGGTTTTTTGTTGCTTTGGGTAAATCCTGCCAAAATTCAGGGTAACGGCCAACAATAAATAATTCACGGTCTTTCTTCTGTTGAATTGATTCCGTGTTAATTTCCGGATCGTAGATTAAAATTCCCTGCCATACTTCCAACAACATTTTTTTCAGTGGTTCGTATGTTTCCGGGTTGGTCAAGTCTGCCAAAGTTAGCCCGGAAATTCCATACTGTTCTAAATACTTCATGCGTTTGATTTTTATCTCAAATCGTAACAAATGATGAGGTAATCCATATTGTAGGCTCTTATTGTAAACTTTGATTGTAAATTGTTGTGGGTCACATTTACGGCCAAATCCCTTTTGTTCTCTCTTTATGTATATTGGTTCAAAAGGTTTGTTTCTGTATATAACCAGGGTTTTTATTAATTCGGTCGGGTCATTCTCCAAGGGAATATTTACACCAACTTCCAAAAAGTTAATGATTGCCTGTTGTGGGTCAAATTGGAACGTTTCAGCCAGTTTTTCAATGGTTGCCTTAATATCTGTCAAATGAAAGTCCCGGTAGTTTGTGCCGCCCTCAAAATGTTTGTGCAGGCTGCCTCTTAAACTGACTTTTTTACCTCTGACAACAAACTGTAATTCCTGCCAGTGTGCAGCCTGTGAACGGTTCATTATTTCGCCTGTGGTTGCTACGTTTGATAGTGGAAACGTTAACCGGTCATTATTTAGGATTTCATCCGCTTTAACCGGCAATTCGTGTATTTTTAGATAATCAATTATGGCGCAAAGTTTTTAAGTTTTTCGCTATCATATTGTGCCGGAGGTTTTCCATCTGTTCTTTAGTGCCTGTTTTGTTTGAAACGAACAAGCCAAACGGCCATGATTTCGGGGTTTCACTTATTTGAAAGACTTCGATTTCACCGTTTGCAAGGTCAATAGAAATTCCATATTCATCTCTCATAACACGAATTTTAACTGAGTGGTTGAATAGCGGCCTCAACTTCACTACGTTTGTAGTAAATCCTGCCAGAAATTCCGTATGCCTTTAATTTGCCTTTTTTGGTCCAGTTGTGGACTGTTGACAAATCCACTTTCAGCAAGTCCCGGACTTCATTCCGGGTTAAATAAACTACGGGTTCCTTTGGCTGAAATTCCCTTTTAAGGGTTTCCAGTTCATTGCGAACACCTGAAAGAATTGATTCCTGTAATTTTTCGGGTGTAATTGAAATAAATTGTACGGTTTCCATCTGTAAAATTTTAATGTTTAAGCAAAGGTTATTTCATGCACCGTCTAAAATTCGATACGATACCGTATTATTTTCGATACGGTTAGATTTTTTTATAGATTAATATTTTATGCTATGGATTATTTCAAACAAATGTTTATAATATAGGAATATACGAAAAACAACCACTTTCGATTTGAAATGTGATAAATAAATGAAAATCAATACTTTAAAAATTTGGATATTTTCGGGAAATTGGAAAAAACGAAAAAAACCCACTATCAAACTGAAAGTAGGCCTGTAACTTGCTGTATTTTAATGTTTTATTCTATGGTTGTCTTATAGTTATTATTGTGTTCAATAGACTTTTAAATTGTCATTTTTGCGCAATTCTTTTTTCAATCGGCTGTATGTTTTTTTCCGGTTTTTCGTTCCCATAGTTACCCATGTTTTTAACCCATCTGGCAAAGGTTCGTTTTCCTTATATGTATCATTATGCCATTTAGTAAACATTCCGGGTTTTATATGTTCGTGTATTAAGGTGGGTTTTTCCCGGTCGTGCATCATTCGATAAATAAAACTACAATCTGTTGGATAATGGTCATTTTCCTCTGCTATGAATTTTTCAAATAGCTGTAAACTTTCAGGGGTTTTAAAAATAGGATGGTGCCAGGGTGCCGGGGTTTCCGGTTCCTGTTGTAACTGTTCTATTGTACCTTCTTTGATTTCCTCATCTGCAATTTGCAGCAAGTCTTTCAGTCTGCTAAGAGTATTATTTAAATCAGGGAATTTTTCACAAGCTTTATGATTAAGCGCTGAAATTCGATTTTTGATTAATTTTCTAACCTCGGTCAATTCGTTCAATGTTTTAGCCTCAACTATTTTTTTATGAAAAGAAAGGATTTCATTTTCCCTGTTTTCATAAAATAACCGGTTCCCTTCAATTCGTGCCTTTTCGTTTTGATCTACTTTTTTCATTTCTGAAATGAAGACACCAAAACCATTTGTTTTAATGTCCGATTCCTCACCTTTTTTTATTTCCAAATAAAGTTTTTTTTCTGCTGGCTCCATTGCATTTAATTTATTGGTTAACTGCTGGTTTAATTAATGTCATTTGTGGCTCTTTTTTGGCCTTCAAACTTTCTTTGCTCCAATATTCAGCTAACTGGATAGCGTAGTCATTTTGGTTTTTCCCTATGTACTCTAAAAACTGTTCTTCTGTTGCATGTCCGGTAATACTCTTTAACAAGCTGGTAGGAATTTCACCGTAAAAGTTAGTGGCAAATGAACGCCTGCAAACATGGGTTGTTATCAATTCATATTTTGGGAAATATCCAAACTGTTTCCGGGTCATTTTGGTTTTTTCATCAGTTACCATTTTCCCGCCCTTTGTGGGTTCGTCAATTTCTGCCAGTTCGCAAATATCCTTAATATGTTTGTTGAATTTTTGGTCAGGTATATGGTAGGGAAATTTCCCGTTTCTTTTATTCAGGGTTGTTTTAACTTTCGGGTGCAAAGGAATTGCAACACGTTTTCCGGTTTTCTGTTGTGTCAATTCAATTAACTCAATTCCATTTCTGACTGTTATATTTTCATCTGTTAACGGCAATAAATCAGAAACACGTTGGCCGATATAACAGCCTATAATTAGCCAGTCTTTTGCGTTCTCAAGCGATTCCCGTTCGTAGGTGGTATTTTCTATCTTTTCTAATTCTGGTATCGTTAAAACCACTTTAGCGGCCTTCTCTGAAAATCCTTTTATCTGATTTAACTGTGGGTGTGCTGTAAATCCGTTATTCTTTGCATCAGTGCAAACGGTTTTCAAATATTTCAGATAACGGCCTGCTGAATTTTTGCTCAACTTCTCAATGTCGAAAAAATACATTGCCAGTTCGTTTGCAAACGTCAAACCAACATCTTTAACGAAATACTTCTTTTTTTTGTACTTCTCAAATGATTCTATTTTACTTTTCAGTGTTGTATATTTCTGATATGTATTGTGAACAACTCCGGTTTTCCCACCTGCAAATACTTTGTATTTAAGCTTATCCATGTAAATCTGAATGTAGTTTGACAAACGGTCAGCATCGGTTTTTTTCCTTTTGCCCTGAATGTTGTCAATTTGCCACTGTAACCAATCTCCGGTTATTTCGGTTCCCTTGCTGGTTGCTTCATTTAGCCGTTTTTCAATTTCGTTTGCAAGTTCCTTTAGCTTTACTGTCAGGTTTTTGTTTTCAGTGTCGTTTTTCTTAGGTAATCCGGTTTCTTTACTCCATTTTGCCGGATTAATTACATAGCCTGTTCTTCTCTTAAACACTGATTTATAACCAGTTGACAAATTTAGGTAAATTGTAGCGGGGTTTTTACTGCTCTGTAAAAAGAATTTGATTGTTGCCATGTCATTAATTTTAAACGTTTTGCGAATATAACCATTTAGGGAATATTTAGGAAATATTTAGGAAATATTTGTTCAACTTATTTCAACAACAAAAAACATCATTCAATCTGTAATATTTCCTGAATGTCTTTATTGATGAGGATTTCAGCGTGATATTTTCAGGTTTTCCGACGTGTTCAGAAACGCCCAAAATAGGCCGGTTCTGTTTCAGGTGGCACCACAAAAAGAGGAAAGATGAACAATCTTTCCTCTTTTTTATTTCACTTTCTTCTTGTGTATTTTCTCGCAAAGTTGTAAACTTGCACTCCGAAATTCGCAGATGGTGTTTGTTTCATAACTTTGAACATTCAACGCGGAACTCGAAACTATTTCGGGCCCATAGCTCAGTTGGTCAGAGCATCTGACTCATAATCAGGGGGTCGCTGGTTCAAGCCCAGCTGGGCCCACAGGAAATCAAAGAGTTGCAAATATTTAATTTGCAGCTCTTTTTTGAATTATTCTTCTCCTATACAAAACAAATGCTTCTCTCCCCTCAAATATATTTTCCCGTTGCTGATGGCTGGTGAAGCGTTCATCCGTTCGCCAATGGTATTTTTTGCAACAACTTCGAATGATACACCTGGTTTGATTACTGTTATCACACCATCATCATTGGGCATATACACCAGGCCATTTGCTAAAACTGGCGATGAATATTGCCTTCCCAGGTTTTCTTCCCAATAAGTATCACCTGTTTTAACATCAATGCAATGAACCCTGCCGTTGGTCATGGTACTAAAAAGATAATCGCCGGCAGTAACCGGAGATGGAACATAGCAGGCGCCTTTGGTGGTGCGCCATACAACTTTACTGTCGGTAACATCGCCTTTTCCGTCGGGATTAACAGCCAGTAAATGCCGCTGAGGCCAGGCACTACTAATAAACAATAAACCTGAATTCTCGTTGTAAACCGGACTGGAACAGAAGTCTTCTGAAGGACCGCTTATAAACCAGTATTTTTCCCCGTTATCCGGATTATAAGAGGCAATTTCCTGATTTCCTAAAAATATCATTTGTATTTTTCCGGCCAATTCTCTGATTATTGGAGTGCTGAAACTATGGGCTTTGTTGGGATGTAATACTTTCCAAATAACACTTCCGTCGGTTTTGCTTAGTGCTGCCAAAAATGAATCACCTTTGCTGTTGCCATTAATGATAACCTTATCTTTATATAAAATTGGCGAGCAACTGTATCCGTGAGGACTGGAAAATGTGCCCGGACGTTGCAACCAAACCTGATTTCCGGAAAAATCGTATGCTGCCACAATAGCGTCTTCGCCATCCAAAAAAGAAAGGTAAACCCGTTTTCCATCGGTAACCGGCGTACCGGAAGCATGGCTGTTATCGGCATGTTTCTTTTCCCAGGAACCTTTAACTACCGTTTTTTCCCACAACAATTCGCCATTCCGGCTGTCGTAGCAAAGCAATACTTTCTCCTTGGTTTCAGGGAAAGCAGTTAACGTAAAAATTCTGTCATTCCAAACAACAGGAGACGAATGTCCTACACCGGGAATTTTGCTTTTCCATATAACATTATTGGTAGAATCCCACTCAATTGGCAAATTTGTTTCTGTACTTGTTCCGTCGCCGTTAGGTCCGCGCCATCCCGGCCAGTTTTGTGTCCGGGCAGTGTATGCCGAAATAATAATCACCATTACGGCAACAATTCTATGAAGTTTGTAATTGGTCATAATGTAAGTTTTTGGTTTATATAAAAATGAAAATTTTTAAAAATAGAAAATTTTCTGAAATGAAAAATTGCAGGTTATAATATCAAAAAAATTAGACTGAACAGAATTCAATAAAGATAGAACAGAATTTACAATCTATTTCCTTCAAAATGATAATAAATTACCGTTTTGATAGTGATCCATTTTATACTTCTATGCCTAAACATCTGAAAAAATGCATTTTGAGTCTTTCTGTTTAAATTGCATGGATATTGTTCCTGCAACATAAGTGTGCAAAAAAGTAAAAATTTATAATTAAAACGTCATGAGTAAAACAATCAGGAACAGATACGAATATCAGGATTATGCTCATAACCGAATAAAAGGAAACTGGAGTTACTTGAATTCACGTTTGCACCCCAGGTTTATTGTGCCCTGGCAGTTGGAAGCCGATAATTCAGAATCAAAAATTCAAAAGAGAAAGTGACCTCTGATGAATTCCTGAAATTCTGGAAGTACAAGTAAATTATCAAAATGATAAAAATGAAAAATACCATGAAACATCTAAAATTAATTGTCACAGGAATTGTGTTGATTGTTTTCGCCGTTATTAGCTGTAATCAGGAAGAAATGCACATGCAGAACAGGGGAAGAATTAATGTTCATATCACAGATGCACCATTTCCCATCGATTTAGTTAGCAGTGCGATAATAACCATCGATGCAGTGGAAATAAGAAAAAAATCTGAGGTGGAAATGGAAGATGATGAAACCTCCTTTTTTTTATTGGCCGAAGATGAAATGGAAATTAACCTGCTGAAACTTACAAACGGAATTACGGAACAAATTGCTTCCGCCGATCTCGAAGTTGGTATGTACGACATGATTAGGCTTCATGTAATTGATGCAAAAGTAATTTTGAATGACGGAACGGAGTACGACCTTCAGGTTCCAAGTGGATATACCAGCGGATTAAAAGTTAAAATTCGGCCTGGTATTACAATAAATGAAGGGCAAACGTCTGATGTTTTGCTCGATTTTGATGTGAGTCGGTCATTTGTTGCAAAAGGAATCCTGGGTGGTAAAATCGCAGGGTTTATTTTTAAACCAGTTGTAAGGGGAGTTTATTTGGGAGCCGCCGGGCGTATTGAAGGAAATGTTTCGGATGAAAAAGGTAGTCCTGTCGAAAATGCACATGTAAAACTTTGGGTTCCTGAAACAGAGGGTGAATCAGGTGAGAACGATTCTCTGGCAGTATCTGCATTTACAGATACAAACGGAAATTATAAACTGATTGGGCTTTTAGAGGGCACCTACACCTTAACGGGCGAAGCAATAGGTTTTGAAATTGGTTTTACCGAAAATGTATCGGTAACAGCAGGAAAGACAACTACAATTAATTTTCAGTTACAGGAAGAAGAATAACGGTTATACAAAATGATAGCTTTTTGAAGAAGTAATGTTACAATACTCAATTCTCAACGGTTTTACAGGAAGGAAGGTACTGCATAATGCAGCCTTCCTTTTTTTTCACATAAAAAAGGCTGCATTGCTGCAGCCTCAGTTTTTGAGCGAGAAACGGGACTCCCCGTCTGGCCGCGCAGCCGGACAGGGATCCCGCTACCCCGACCTTCAAAATCCCAATATCTTTTTTAACCTCCGTTTCCCCGCAGAGGTTTTATAATACTTTTCCTTTTTTCTTGCTTCAGACAGATTATCAACTTTTTCTTTATACAAAAGTCTCCAGGGAAGATGACCGCTGGTAAACTTTGACTTTCCATTGTTATGCTGCAACAATCTGTCTTCGGGACTTTGAGAAAGTCCAACATACCATATACCGGAAGACTCACTTTCAATCAAATAGATATAATACTCTGGTGATTCCATAACAAAAAAGGCTGCATTGCTGCAACCTCAGTTTTTGAGCGAGAAACGGGACTCGAACCCGCGACCCCGACCTTGGCAAGGTCGTGCTCTACCAACTGAGCTATTCTCGCAACATTTAAAATCAGGTACCCGGAGGGGGACTTGAACCCCCACGGCCATAATGGCCATTGGATTTTAAGTCCAACGTGTCTACCATTCCACCACCCGGGCCTCCTTAAATAAAAAAAAGAGCGAGAAACGGGACTCGAACCCGCGACCCCGACCTTGGCAAGGTCGTGCTCTACCAACTGAGCTATTCTCGCAATTTCATACCTATTTTAAAGAACCTGCGGTTCGAATCCACCATCCGGAGGATCGTGCTCGACCTCCCTGTAACTAAGGGGATGAACTCTTTTCGCGTCTGAAAACTTGTGTAAAAGAACCTGCTTTTAAAGCGATGCAAATATATTGCTAATTTTTTGTTATCACAAAATATTAAAAAAAAATTGCCGCTAATTAAGGATTTGAAAAATATTTTGGTCGACATTTGCCAATGTCCTAAAAATAACTACTTTTGCAGTCCGAAAAAATTGAACCGGTCAGGCTCAACAAGAGGAAACAAGAGCGTTTCCCGCCTCCCGGTGTAACATTAAAAAGTTGAAATTATGTACGCGATTGTTGAGATTGCCGGACAGCAGTTTAAAGTTGAAAAAGAAAAGAAACTGTATGTTCATTTGCTTGAAGCCGCTGAAGGCGACTCGGTTGACTTTGACAAGGTTTTGCTTGTTGACAACGACGGCCAGGTGGCCGTAGGTACCCCCACCGTTAACGGTGCGAAAGTAACAGCCAAAGTGCTGGAACATGTAAAAGGCGACAAAGTGCTGGTATTTAAAAAGAAACGGAGAAAAGGCTACAAAAAACTCAACGGCCACCGTCAGCAGTTCACGCAGATTCAAATTGAAAACATTGTTGGATAACTAAAAAATAAATTACCATGGCTCATAAGAAAGGTGTAGGTAGTTCGAAAAACGGACGCGAATCGGAAAGCAAACGACTGGGAGTGAAAATTTACGGAGGTCAGTATGCAAAAGCTGGTAATATTTTAGTTCGCCAGCGAGGAACACAACATTACCCGGGTGAAAATGTGGGAATAGGGAAAGACCATACTCTGTTTGCACTAATCGACGGAACCGTAATGTTTCAGAAAAAAAGGAAAAACCGCTCTTACATATCGGTTGAACCTGTTATGGATGTTGATGTGGTAGTTGCCGAAGCACCGGCACCAGTTGCTGAAGAAAAACCAAAAGCCAAAGCTGAACCTGCAAAAGCAGAAAAAGCGGCCGCTAAAGTTGAAACAGAAGTTGCCGAAGCGGACGATCTGAAAAAAATTGAAGGTATCGGACCAAAAATTGCCGAAATTTTCAATGCAGCAGGAATAAACACATACGCTGAACTGGCTGCAGCATCAGAAGACAAACTGAAAGAAATTCTGGCTGACGCAGGAAGTCGTTATGCTTCAAAAAATCCTTCCACCTGGCCGCAGCAGGCTAAACTGGCTGCCGAAGGAAACTGGGATGAACTGAAAGAACTCCAGGATCACCTCAAAGGTGGTATCGAAAAATAAGCTACTAAAATATTACATTTGAGAAAATCTCCTGTTGTTGTCAACAGGAGATTTTTTATTTTATATTAGCTTTGCACCTTCAAATCAAAAAAATATGCTCAACCTGAAATTTATACAGGATTACCCGGAGGTGGTAATTGAAAAACTGAAGAAGAAAAATTTTGACGCTACAGAAATCGTCAACAGCATTGTTGACTTGTACCAGCGGAAAAATGAAGCGCAGCAAAAGGCTGAACAGGCCAAAGCCGAAATGAATAAAATTTCGAGGGAAATCGGAAACCTGTTTCGCGAAGGGAAGAAGGAGGAAGCCGATGCTGCCAAAGCCCGCACTTCAGAATTGAAAGATACCATAAAACAACTGGACGGGCAGTTTGCCGAGATTGAAAAGAAAGTGGCCGAACTGCAGATTCAGTTGCCTAACCTGCCACACGTATCAGTTATGCCAGGGAAAGGAGCCGAAGATAATGAAGTAGTGAAATCAGCTGGTAAAATTCCGCAGCTTGATGAAAACGCACTTCCTCACTGGGAACTGGCACAAAAATACAAACTGATCGATTTTGAACTGGGTGTAAAAATTACCGGCGCCGGTTTTCCGGTTTACCGTGGAAAAGGTTCGCAATTGCAGCGGGCGCTTATCAATTTTTTTCTGGATGAAAATCGCAAAGCAGGTTACGAAGAAATTCAGCCGCCGCTGGTGGTAAATGAAGATTCGGGTTTTGGTACCGGTCAGTTGCCCGACAAGGAAGGCCAGATGTATCATGTTACGGGCGACAATTTGTATCTGATTCCTACGGCTGAGGTACCGGTAACCAACATTTACCGCGATGTGATTCTCGATGCCAAAGACCTTCCCGTAAAAAATACGGCCTACAGCGCCTGTTTTCGTCGCGAGGCTGGTTCGTACGGAAAAGATGTGCGCGGTTTGAACCGTCTCCATCAGTTCGATAAAGTGGAAATTGTGCAGATTTCCCACCCCGAGAAGTCATACGAAATTCTGGAAGAGATGGTGAGTCACGTGGCCGGATTGGTAGAAAAGCTGGAACTGCCCTACCGTATTTTGCGTTTATGTGGCGGCGACATGAGTTTTACTTCGGCGCTAACTTACGATTTTGAAGTGTGGTCGGCAGCTCAGCAAATGTGGCTGGAGGTGAGTTCGGTTTCCAACTTCGATGCATTTCAGGCCAACCGGTTGAAACTGCGTTACCGCGACGAAAGTTCTAAAAAACCTCAGGTTGCGCATACATTGAACGGCAGTGCCCTGGCGTTGCCACGCATTGTGGCCGCTTTGCTTGAAAACAACCAATCTTCGGAAGGAATAAAAATTCCGGCAGCACTTGTGCCTTACACCGGATTTGAGATGATATAAATTCGGGTTTTCACGAATTATCCCTATTTTTGCCCAAACCGTTGATAATAAATATGGTTCAGAACATAGGGAACAGGATAATCCAGACAATTTCTCACCAGGCGGAAAGGGCCGGTTATTTTTGCGCTGCTGAAAATATTTCTTCAAACCAAAAGGTACACGAACTGCGCCGCGGGTTTAAGCGGTTACGGGCATTGCTTCGGTTTTATAAAGAAATACCAGACAGTCCGGCTGGCCAGCTTAATCAGGATATCCGGAATTTTGGAAAATTGCTTGCTCCGCTGCGGGAATCAGCAGTAAATCTGGATTTATTTGACAAAAATATTTCCTCCAACAACCATTTAGCGGAGAAGAAAATTAGAAATGCCCGCGAACTTCTGATTCAAAAAAATAAATTGCTGGTTGAACGTGGATTTTTGGAAAATAACCTGCACAATACCATCCGCACATTTTTCGATGGATTTGATGAAATCCTCACAAAAAACAACAATGAATTTCCTGTTCGCATTCAGTTTTTCAGTGAAGTGAGCCAGTCGTATCTGAAAAGTATTTCAATTTATCAACAATTACCAGCCCATCCACATCCCGAGGAATGGCACGAATTGCGAAAAAAAATGAAACGATTGTGGTACCAGCTCGATTTTATTAAGTTCTTACATCCACGCTATTTTAAACTGAAAACCGACCAGTTAAACAAAATTACCGACCAGTTGGGCGATGACCACGATTTACATGTATTTTTAGAAGATTTGCTGGCTGAAAGTTACGGGTTCGATCAGGAAGAATTGCGCATTCTTGTTAACCAGACAGAACACCTTCGCGAGTTAAATCAGTTGAAACTTCAACCCCGGCTGAAACAATTTTTCACCGCCCCGCCCGGGGAATTCAACCAAAAGCTGGAACGGTTTTTTAAACTGTAATCATTTCATTTTTAAAAACTGTACTTCCTTGTGCGACAGGAAACGCCATTTACCGCGTGACAGGTTCTTTTTTGTGAGCCCGGCAAAATATACACGGTCGAGTCTCTTTACCTTGTAGCCCAGATGCTCGAATATGCGCCGTACAATACGGTTACGGCCCGAGTGAATTTCAATACCGATTTCCGTTTTGTTGTTTCCGTCGATATAACTAATGGCATCGGCAGCAATGCGGCCGTCCTCCAGTTCAATGCCCTCGGCAACCTGCAGCATATCGTTTTTGGTAAGTGGTTTGTCGAGCGAAACCTGGTAAATTTTTTTGATGTTGTGGCTGGGATGCGTCAGCCTGTCGGAAAGCTCGCCATCGTTGGTAAACAGCAGCACGCCGGTCGTTGTTTTATCGAGGCGCCCTACCGGGTAAATCCGCTCGTCGCAGGCATCTTTCACCAAATCCATCACGGTGCGTTCAGCGTGCGGATCATCGGTTGTGGTCACAAAATCTTTGGGTTTATTCAGCAGCAGGTAAACTTTCTTTTCGGCATTCAGTTTTCTGCCGTCAAAACGAACATCGTCATTCATTTTTACCTTTACACCCAGTTCAGTAACAATAGTTCCGTTTACAGTAACCAACCCGGCCGAAATGTATTTATCGGCTTCACGTCGTGAGCAAACACCCGAATTGGCAATAAACCGGTTCAGACGCATTTCTCCGGTTGTGGCCGTTTTTTTAGGCCTTTTTCCCGGAAGGTTAACCTCTTTTTTAACAGAGGATTCAGCTTTCTTTTTAAGCTGAATCACTTTTTTGCCATCTGTCTGGCCGCGACCTCCCCTTTGTGGGCGTTCCTGTTTTGCTCCTGGTTTCGAAGCGGGTTTCCTTCCGGATCTTCCGGTGTTTCCTTTACTGAAATTTCTGTTCATGACGATTACTCCATTTTTATACAAAGGTCGGAAAAAATAACGAGTAAAAAGGTGTTTCAAATCAGTTCAAAATTTTTACTTTAGACCCCGTGAAAAATTAAACACCAAAAAGTATGAAATCACACGAAATTGATTACAAAATTATTGGGCATGATGTGCAATTGGTAGAGGTTGAACTCGACCCGGGAGAAACAGTAATTGCCGAAGCCGGCGCCATGCTGTACATGGAAGACGGAATCGAATTTACAGCCCGTATGGGCGATGGTTCCAATCCAAACGCAGGATTTTTTGACAAACTGTTGTCAGCCGGTTCGCGGTTAATCACAGGTGAATCGTTGTTTTTAACCCATTTTACCAACCAGGGATGGGGTAAAAAACATGTAGCTTTTTCCGCCCCTTATCCGGGAACCATTATTCCGCTAAACCTGGGGGCATTGGGCGGGCGTATTATCGTTCAGCGCGATGCCTTTTTGTGTGCAGCCCTGGGAACAAAAATTTCAGTAACATTCAACCGCAAGCTCGGCGCCGGATTTTTTGGCGGCGAAGGTTTTATTCTTCAACAATTGGACGGCGATGGTAACGCATTTGTTCATGCCGGAGGAACAGTGATTGAAAGACAACTGAACAACGAAGTACTGAAAGTGGATACCGGCTGTATTGTGGGCTTTGAACCCGGTATCGATTACGACATTCAGCAGGCAGGGAATTTGCGTTCCATGGTTTTTGGCGGCGAAGGAATATTTTTAGCCACCTTGCGCGGCACAGGAAAAGTGTGGCTGCAAAGTATGCCCATCCGCAAACTGATTCGCGAACTTTCGCCGCGTGGCGGAAACACCCGGAAAGAAGCACGTCCGGGCTTGCTTGACAGTTTGCTGGAAAGATAGTTAGTTATAAAACCGAAAATATATATTCAGGGCAGGCTTTCAGGTTTTCGGAGTGCTGCCTTTTTTTTATGATGAGGTCTGACTGCAAGTGGTTTGGTTTTACACAACAAAATCAATGTTCTTCTTTTTGAAGCACAATCGAGATGTTTTTTTGCAAAAAAATGTTGTTGGCAATTGAGATTTTCTCTTTGTTCTCAGTTTTTATGTGAACAAAAAAGAAAGTGATATCGCTGATTATACCTTCTATAACGAAGTCTTTTTCAAGTATTTTAATGTGATCTCCAATCTTTAACGGATGGTTAAAAAACAGAATTAGTCCGGCAGTTATATTCGAAAGTAATGACCATTGAGCAACGAAAGCAATTCCGAGAACTGCCATTACTGATGAAATAAACACAGCCATTTGTGATTGTTTCACACCCCAGATAGCAAAAATAAAAACAATCGCTGTAATTGACAATAAAAGGTTGACAATGCGAATGGTTAGTTTTCTGCGTTGAGCAGTAAATCTGAATTTTTTAAGGAAACTTTTTACCACCCTCCGTGTAAAAAAGTGGGCAGCAATCAATACTGCCAAAACAATAGCTGTTTGGATAATTTGTAACGTTTGAATATTCATCGTAAAAATTTATTTATCAGGGAACAAAGTTAGCACTGAAGTTTTAAATATTCATAAAAATAAACCCCATAATCTTCCGACTACTCCCGGCTTCTTCAGACTACTCCCGGTAAACTTATCCCTTTAATTTTTCGGTATAAATCCAGTGCGAATACATCAGTCATGCCCGAGATAAAATCTACTGCCGACTGTATTTTATGGTACAGGATGTCGCTCTGTGGCCTGTACTGTTCAGGCAGCAACGAAAGGATTTTCCGGTTGTATTTATTTTCGGAATGAACCACCGCTCCAACAAATTCTTCCAGCAGAGTACCGATTATTTTGAATCCGGCAATTTCAATCTCAACCACGGTGCGATGGGAATACACTTCGGAGAATGAAATTTCTTTTACTTGTTTCATAGCCTCGCCCTGACTGGTTTGCAATGAACCTATCAGACTTTTTGAAAAACTCCCGCTCAAAATGGCTTCGTAGTTGTCTTCAAAAATACGTGTGCTTTCGTGAATCAGTTTACCAATAACGCCGGCCCGAAGGAAGCTGATCTGCTCATTTCTGTCGGTTACCCGATTCAGTGTTTCTTCAATGCTTTTCAATACATTTTTATCTTCGGCAGAATCATAAAAGTTAATAAACAGCTCTTTCACCCGCTCGTAACTCAGGATTCCCAGTTTGCAGGCATCTTCCAAATCCATAATCTGGTAACAAATATCGTCGGCCGCTTCCACCAGGTAAACCAGTGGGTAGCGCTGAAAAGAGAGTTGGCCTTCAATTTTTTCAGGAATCTGCAGTTCAGTGGCCATTTTTCTGTAATCATCTTTTTCAGACTGAAAAAAACCGAATTTCTGTCTGGTAGCCAGTAGCGATTCAAACGGGTATTTTACAATGCTGGCCAGTATGGGGTAGGTGAGTGCAAAACCTCCGGGCCGTTTTCCGTTGAACTGGTGCGTTAAAATACGCAAGGCGTTGGCATTGCCGTCGAATCGCACAAAGTCGCTCCATTCGGCCGGAGTTAGAAGGCCTTGAAATTCCTTTCCGGCCCCGTTTTGAAAAAAGTTGGAAATAGCCGATTCGCCTGAGTGGCCAAACGGCGGATTACCCAAATCGTGGGCCAGACAGGCTGCCGAAACAATGGTTCCGATTTCCGGCACCAGCGGATTTTCCGGAAATTCCACCGCCACTTTTTCAGCCAGTAAATTTCCCAGCGAACGTCCCACACTGGCAACTTCCAGACTGTGGGTGAGCCGGTTGTGCACAAAAATATGCTCGGGCAGCGGAAAAACCTGCGTTTTATTTTGCATCCTCCGGAATGGCGACGAAAAAATAATGCGGTCGTAATCACGCTGAAACTGCGTTCGGTCTTCAGGACGGGAGGAAGTTTTCCATTCTTCCATTCCCAAACGCTTTGTTGAAAGTAATTGATTCCAGTTCATTCTTAATTTCACAAGGTATATGTCGAATATTTTTTCACCTCCTTAGCCAGTTCCCGTGCTTTGCCTCCGGTTACTTCATCCAGTTTTTTCCAGAACCGTTCGCTGTGGTCCTTTATTTCGGTATGCACCAGTTCGTGCAGTAAAATGTAGTCGATGAGGTGGTCGGGCAGTTTCATCATCTGAAGGTTCAGGCTGATGTTGTTGCACGACGAACAACTCCCCCAGTTGCGTTTGTTGTTTCGAATAGATACTTTGTTGTAGTTGAATCCATGTATTCCAGCAAGTTCTTTTAAGCGAGGCGGCAGCAGTTTTCGCGCTTCGTAACGGTAAACCTGGTTCAGAATATTTTCCAAAAAAATCCGGGATTTTTCAGAATTAAAATCGGCAGAGAAAACTTTTACAACTTTTCCAATGGTTTCAACATCTTCGGTTTTTCCGTGGCACAATTTGATCTGGTGCAATTTGGTTTGAATAACTTCACTTTCTCCATACACTTTTCTTTGGGCAACAGCTTTATCCTGATGGTTCCGTATCCATACCTCGTTTCGCGCCAGAAATGAAAGTACTTCCTTTTCCGAAACAAAAAATGGAAAAGAAACCAACACCGATTTGTCGGGTTTAACGCTAATTTTTATACTTTTCGATCGCCGGTTCCGAAAAAAAGTTATCGGACCTATGCTTTTAAAATGAACTACTTTGTTCGGCATTCGTTTAAATAAAAATAAAACCAAAGATACCACATTATGGAACAGAACAAAACAATGGAGGTTTTCTCCAACCTGACCAAACAAGTTACCGTTGTTTCGGTAGAAGAAAAAGTGTTGCCGGGAAGCCTGGTTTTTGAGGCGCTCAACCAGTTTCCGGGGTATTACCACGAAACACCTACCAAGCCACACCCCATATACATTTACCTGGTGCTCGACAGGCAATATCCTCTGGAAGAAGTTTTAAGAGCCACCCAGAATATAGAAACGGAATATAAATGGAATTTCGACTCTGGAAAAGGGTATATGTTGATTGGATCTCAGCTTTTAAATGTAATTCGGCTAAGGCACCTTTCTGAAATCGATTTGGTGGAAAAAATACAGGAAGCTTATCAAAATCAGGGTATTAATTTTTTAATGAATAAAAAGCTGAAGGGTAAACTGGAGGCTGAAGTAAAAATCGTAAAATTCTTAAAACTCGAAGTTCTGGGTGAAGGAATTTATGTGGAAGAAAACGATAAAAATTTCGGATACGTTGAAATACCCAAATACCTTAAACCCTCAGCTTTTGTTAAAGTTACCATGGATGTGAAATACAATTGGGAAGGGCATGAATTTGATGCAGCATCTGGTTCGTTTTTTAAAGACGGCAAACTGGTTGAGTTTGTGAGAGTCCTGTCCAATAAGATTGACAGCGATTATCTGGTAAAAATAAGAAATCTGTATTTCGAAAAAATCTGGTAGTTTAGTTTTCCTGAAATTAAAGGATTTTTTTAATTTTGACGCCTTTGTGGACAGAACCCGTTCAGATTTGAATTGGTTCTGTTGATTTTTTGCCTTAACCAACTTTAAAACCATGAGAAGCAACAAAAAAATTATAGTTGTTTTAGTTTCAGTACTGGTCATTTTTGCCATTGCCGGAATCGTTTATTTTTCTCAAATATTTCTTCCTTCTACTATTAAACCCGGTAATTTAACTACCGAAATTGTTGACAAGGGACGGGTATTGTTGTCAATTAATGCTACCGGAATAGTAGATTCTGAAAGTGAAGTACTTATACTTAGTCCGGGCCCCGGAATTATCCAAAATATTTTTGCTGATGCCGGAAGTCAGGTGAAACGGGGCGATTTAATCATGCAACTCAATACGGAAGACGTACGTGCTGATATTGAAAAAATTAAAGATCAGCTTGAAGTAAGAAGGAATAACCTGGAACGTACCCGCCTGAATTCGCAAAGCACCCGGCTTGATCTGGAATACAATGAAGAGGTTAAAAAGCTGAGAATCGCTTCGCTGAAATCACAACTGGCTGACCAGGAACAACTGCTGGAAGTTGGAGGAATTTCACCAGCCCGGATTGACCAGACCAAACAGGAAATTGTACTTGCGGATAAAGATATGCAGAATCTTGAGGAAAAAAATTTAATCCGGTTAAAGCAGCTTGAAACGGAAGAAAAAGGGTTACTGTTGCAAATCAGGATGGAAGAAAAGCAATTGGAAGAAAAAGAGGAATTGATTCAGAAAATGAGCATCAGAGCACCTTCGTCCGGAATAATACTTTCGGTTACGGGCCGTGCCGGCGAAAAGGTTGGAAACGATAATTTACTTGTCCGTATGTCCGATCTTTCGTCATTTAAAATTATTGGTTCTATTGAAGAACAATTTGCAAAACAATTGAAAACCGGAAACAGGGTCCTGGTAAATATAGACGATGAACAACTTGAAGGAACTGTGGGGAATATAACACCAATGGTAGAAAACAATAAAATTCAGTTCAACGTTCACCTAAAAGAGAGCAGCCACCCAAAATTGATTGCCAACCAACAGGTTGAAATACAGATTATTAATAACCTGAAAGAAGATGCATTACGAATCAAAAAAAATCCCGTATTTGAAGAGAGTGGATTACATAAGCTTTTTGTTCTTGAAGGAAACATTGCTGTTAAAAAAGAATTTACAATTGGTATTGTGGGAAACGATTTCTGCGAAATTCTTTCCGGTCTTAAGGAAGGAGATGAAGTTGTTGTTGACGGTTTAAATGCTTACAAACATTTAGATGAAATAGAAATTGAAAAATAAACCCTGAAAAATGAAGAAATCAATTGTGTTATTCCTGACGGGTTTAATTCTTAATATAAGCCCGTTGTATGCTCAAAACATTTATTTCAATGAAAGTTTAACACTTGATGAAGTTATTGATTTGGCTTTAACCCATTCTCCGACATCAAAATATATTCAAAACCAGGATGTAAATTATTACTGGAGGTACCGTAATTTTAAAACCCGTTTCAGGCCGCAATTAACCCTAAACGGAAACCTCCCGAATTACACCCATTCAACACAACCGATTACCCAACCCGATGGCAGTATAGAATTCAGGCAGGTTTCAAATCTGGCGGCTTCGGCCAATATCTCTTTGAGCCAATCAGTTCCACAATTGGGTACTTATATTTGGGCAAGCACATCAGCTCATGGCATCAAAAACCTGAATAAAAATGAAGTTGGTTTTTCGGGAAGTCCTTTTGTCATTGGTTTCAGCCAGCCATTATTTGCCTATAACTGGATGAAGTGGTACCGGAAAACAGAACCAATGATTTACGATGAAGCCCAAAAACGTTTTGTTGAACAAATTGAAGAAATTGCACTAAATTCAACATACCGGTATTTTAATTACCTCACGGTTCAAACCAATTATAAATTAGCTGAAAGCAACCTGAAAAACAGTCTCGATAATCTCAAAATTTCACAAACCAAAAAAGAGTTGGGTCAGATTTCTGAAAACGATTTTTCACGTATTGAACTATCGGTTTTAAATGCCCAGAAAGCGCTTAACCAGGCAAGTATGGAACTTAAAAACGCAGACTTTGAGCTTAAACGCTACGTTGGGCTCGACCAATCAATGGAGATAGATCTGGAAATACCGCTTAACTTTGGCTTGTTTGAAATTGATCCTCAACTCGCCCTTGAGAAAGCAAAAGAAAACCGCAGGGAGACAACACTTCATCAAAGACGTTTGATAAATGCAGACAGGGATTTGGCCCAGGCTAAAAACAGTACCGGATTAAGTGCCACCTTGTCCGGAAGCTTTGGGCTTTCGAACAGTGCCGAACAATTTTTTGATATTTACGATCAACCTGAAAAGGACAGAAGATTGCAGGTTTCGTTAAGCATTCCAATCCTAGACTGGGGAAGATCTGCTTCTACGGTAAAACTTGCAGAGTCGGAAAGAGAATTAACTATTTACAACGTAAATAAAGACATGGAAGAATTCGACCGCGAAGTTATTGTGCAGGTTGAACAGTTTGGTCTTTTAAAGGACCAGCTTAAAACGGCAGATGAAGCCGATAAGGTAGCTGAAAACGGATACCAAATTGCACTTCGTAAATTTCAGAATGGCGAACTTAGTATAACCGATTTAAACATAGCCCTCCAGGAGCGTGAACAGGCCAAACGAGATTATATCCAGTCGGTTCGCAGTTATTGGGTAGCTTATTACAGGCTGCGTATGTTAACTCTATTCGATTTTGAAAAAGGGCACAATATCACCTATGGGAATCCGATGCTCGATGAAAAAGTTGAACGGCTGGTATTTTGATATGAAGAATATTCAAAATGCAAAGAGGCGAATTCTTTCAGAACCCGCCTCTCTGGATTGTGGAGAATACCGGAGTCGAACCGGTGACCTCTTGACTGCCAGTCAAGCGCTCTAGCCAACTGAGCTAATCCCCCCAAAGCGGTGGCAAATATAAAAAAATTTTTTGGGTTCAATCAACAAGTATGGTAAAGTTTTTGTAGTGTTAAATGGTGTACTTTGAAATAATTTAATTGATAAAATCTCATGAACTGTGTTCATACCAGGAAAATATCCTGAATGCTGAAATATTGAAAGAATTGATTTGTAAGTGACAATTATTTTTTATCTTTAGCCCATCTAAATTGGGCTTAAAAATATTTAAAAAACTAATAAAAGTACTACTATGGAAGTTAAAAAAACACCAAAAGCAGACCTTGAAAGTAAAAGGAATCTTTTCCTTATTTTGGGTTTGGTTTTAGCACTTGGATTTATCCTTGCTGCTTTTGAATATAAAGCTTCACCTAAAAAGACAGACTCTTTAGGGCAGATTCAGATGCAGGAAGTTGAGGAGGAAATTATACCCATTACCCGTGAGCAGGAAGTTCAGCCACCACCACCTCCACCACCTCCCCAGGTAGTTGAGGTTTTGAATATTGTAGATGACGATGTGGAAATTGAGGACGAACTGTTCATCGACACGGAAGTAACGGCTGATATGGTAATTGACGTGGCGCCTGTTATTTCCACACAGCGTCAGGAAGAAGAAGAGGAAGATACTCAGGTTTTCTTCATCGTGGAAGATATGCCGGAATTCCCAGGTGGAGAGCTCGCATTGAGGCAGTTTATTGCCAACGCTATTAAATATCCTGTAATTGCTCAGGAAAACGGAATTCAGGGACGTGTTTACGTTACTTTTGTTGTAAATACAGACGGTTCTGTTGCTGATGCAAGGATTGCAAGAGGTGTTGACCCATCTCTCGATAAAGAAGCTCTTCGGGTAGTGAATACGCTTCCGAAATGGAAACCAGGTCAACAACGTGGAAAACCAGTACGTGTTTCTTATACTGTTCCAATTAATTTCGTATTACAGTAAAAAGAAAAAAAATATTTGTATGCTCCTGATCCCTGCTGGGGGTCAGGAGTTTTTTATGATATTGATTTAAACTTCCGGAGAAAGGAAGTTTATAAATAAACAGAAACGATATATATGATTGAAACTGCTCCGCAAACGGAAAAAGCTGTTCTTGTCGGTTTGATTTACAACAACCAGGAAGAAAAACAGGCAATGGAATATCTGGACGAGTTGGAATTCCTGGCCGATACTGCCGGCGCGCAAGTATTAAAAAAATTCACGCAGAGGTTGAATGTCCCCAATGTTTCCACTTTTGTTGGTCCGGGTAAACTGGAAGAAATCAGCAATTACATAAAGGTAATGGAAGCCGATACGGTGATTTTTGACGATGAACTTACACCAACACAATTAAGAAATATTGAACGGAAACTCGAATGCAAAGTGCTCGACCGAACAAATCTGATTCTTGATATTTTTGCACATCGAGCCAAGACTGCTCACGCTAAAACTCAGGTTGAACTGGCGCAATACCAGTATTTGCTTCCAAGGCTTACCCGAATGTGGACTCACCTCGAGCGACAGCGCGGTGGTATCGGGTTACGCGGCCCGGGTGAAACACAGATTGAAACTGACCGCCGGATTATTCTCGATAAAATTGCCCGTTTGAAGGAACAACTCAAAAAAATTGACAAACAAAAAGCAGCTCAGCGGAAAAACCGCGGGAAACTGGTTCGTGTGGCCCTGGTTGGATATACTAATGTAGGCAAATCCACGCTTATGAATTTGCTTTCGAAATCGGATGTGTTTGCCGAAAACAAACTGTTTGCAACTCTCGATACCACTGTCAGGAAGGTGGTGGTTGTAAACCTGCCGTTTTTATTGGCTGATACAGTGGGATTTATCCGAAAACTGCCACACGATTTGGTGGAGTCTTTTAAATCCACATTGGACGAAGTGCGCGAAGCCGATATTCTGGTGCATGTGGTGGATATTTCGCATCCGGGTTTTGAAGAGCAGATTGAAACTGTAAACAGTACCTTAAAAGAAATTGATTCGGGCGACAAACCCAATATTTACGTTTTTAATAAAATAG
Organism: Mariniphaga sp.; assembly: GCA_041686935.1. Taxonomy (GTDB): domain Bacteria; phylum Bacteroidota; class Bacteroidia; order Bacteroidales; family Prolixibacteraceae; genus Mariniphaga. The sequence goes on from JAWLCW010000002.1 coordinate 238,520, forward strand.
ATGCATTCTCTCACATTCAAAAAGATGAGGATGATTTAACGCCAAAAACAAAAGAGAACTTTACGCTTGACGAATGGAAAAATTCCTGGATGGCCAAAAACAATCTGCCGGCGGTTTTCATCTCAGCAACGCAGAAGGAAAACATTGATGAACTAAAAACAGTTTTGTACGATGAGGTAAAAGTAATTCATTCACAACGTTTTCCGTTTAATGATTATCTTTTTGACATTACCTGGGATGAAGAAGAATAGCAGCAAATGAAACAGGAAATTTTTAAATCTGTCAGAAAGATGAAATTCTGCCGGAATTAATTTCAAGGTCAAATTTTTCGGGTATTCACCGGAATTTTATCGGAATTCAAACAAACCGAATATAAATCAGTGCGACGATCTTTCAAATTGCGTACAGCTCCAAAATTGTGCAATTCTTTCAAGAGGTCGAGATCAACATCTGCAACCAGTATCATTTCCGTATTGGCAGTTGCTTCTGCCTTTATTCCATTGGCAGGAAAGGAAAAATCGCTTGGTGTAAACACTACTGACTGCGCAAACTGGATGTCCATATTTTCCACCTTGGGCAAATTTCCAACCGAACCGGCAATGGCAACGTAACATTCATTCTCGATAGCCCGCGACCTGGCGCAATAACGTACCCGCGAGTATCCGTTTTGTGTGTCGGTAAGGAAAGGTACAAACAAAATACTCATCCCCTGTTGGGCAAGAATTCTGGAAAGCTCAGGGAATTCCACATCGTAACAGATTAAAACTCCTATCGGTCCGCAATCGGTTTCAAATACTTCGATTACATCCCCTCCCGAAAGTCCCCAGGTTTTAATTTCATCGGGGGTAATATGAATTTTTGTATAGGTTTCATAGGTCCCGTTCCTTCGGCACAAAAAACCGGTGTTGTAAAGTTTTTCATCCTTTACCAAAGGGAAACTGCCTGTTACAATGTTAATGTTGTAGGTAATAGCCAGGCTCATAAAGCGTTCGCGAATTTCTTCGGTGTATTCTGCAAGTTTCCGGATGGCTTCCGCATAACTCAAATGGTTGTAATCGGCCATCAGGGGCGCATTAAAATATTCCGGGAAAAGCACAAAATCGCCGTTGTAGCTGGCCACAGCATCCACAAAATATTCCACCTGCGTAAAAAGTTCATCTATGTTTTTGTATAACCGCATTTGCCATTGTATCAGCCCCAGCCGCACAATCGACTTGTAATCACTGGCTTTTGCCGAAATTTTCTGGTAATAGATGTTGTCCCACTGCAGCAAAACCGCATAATCTTTCGATTCTTTGTCGCCGGGCATGTAGCCTTGCAAAACTTTTTTCACGTGAAAATCGTTGGAAAGCTGAAAATTAAGTACCGGATCGTTAATTTCCTGATATTTAACTTTCTGGATGTATTCTTTTGGCGACATTTCTGTTGAGTACTTGTGGTAATTTGGAATACGTCCTCCAAAAACTACGGCTTTCAGGTTTAACTTTTCACAGAGCTCTTTTCGCGCATCATATAATCTTCTGCCCAGCCGCATTCCACGGTATTCGGGACGGATGAACACATCAATTCCGTAAAGTGTGTTTCCTTTCGGATTGTGTGTGTTAAATGTGTAGTTGCCAATTATTTCTTCGTAGGTATGATCATCGCCAAACAACTCGTACTTCACAATTATGGATAATGCAGACCCTACAACCACATCATCAACTACCACAGCAAACTGGCCCTCGGGAAATATTTTTACCAGTTTCCGGATGTCTTTTTTTTCCCAGTAATCTTCGGGCCAGTTGGGATATGCTTCCTGCAGCGATTTGAACATTTCTTCGTAATCGCCGATATTCAACTGCCTGACTTCAACCTTGCCAATATTATCCATGATTTGAGCGTTGTTTAATTTGTGTAAAAATAAAAAATGCCCGGCACACCGGGCATTATATATAAAGAAATTTTAGGTCTTTTTATTTCACTTCGCCTTCCTTAATCAGCCATTCGGCAATCTGAACGGCATTCAGCGCAGCACCTTTTTTAATCTGGTCGCCAACGCACCAGAACGTAATGCTGTTGGGGTCGGTAATGTCTTTGCGAATACGGCCCACATACACATCGTCCTTGCCCGAAACAAATAACGGCATCGGGTATTGTTTTTCTGCCGGGTTGTCGATTACCGATAATCCTTCGGTTTTTTCGAAAGCTTCTTTTACCTGATCAACTGATAAGGAATTCTCAGTTTCAACCCAAATTGCCTCTGAATGTGCTCTTGCTACAGGAATACGAACACATGTTGCGCTTACCTCGGCATCAGTGTGCATAATTTTTTTGGTTTCCCAGTTCATTTTCATCTCTTCTTTGGTGTAATCATTCTCAAGGAAAACATCGATATGCGGGATGATATTCATGGCAAGTTGATAGGGAAATTTGCTGATAGTTGGCTCAATTCCGCTTGCAATTTCCTTTACCTGTTGTTCCAGCTCGGCAATACCCTGGGCGCCGGCACCGCTTGCTGCCTGGTAAGTGGCTACGCGCACGCGTTTGATTTTCGATAAATCGTTGATGGGTTTCAACGCCACAACCATTTGAATAGTAGAACAGTTGGGGTTGGCAATGATATTCCTTGGCCGGTTTTTCGAGTCTTCCGGGTTCACTTCCGGCACAACCAGCGGTACGTCATTGTCGTAACGAAAAGCGCTGGAATTGTCGATCATAATGGCGCCATGTTTTGTAATGGTTGTTGCATATTCCTTTGAAATACCTGCACCTGCTGATGTCAGGGCAATGTCAATATCTTTAAAATCGTCGCCATGTTTCAATTCCTTTACCTTGAGTTTTTCCCCCCTGAATTCATATTCATTTCCTGCACTTCTTGCCGAGCCGAATAATACCAGCTCGTCCAGCGGAAAATTCCGTTCCTCAAGTACGCGGAGAAATTCTTGTCCTACTGCTCCACTTGCTCCTACAATTGCAACTTTCATTACTTAATTTTTAAAGTTAAACTCATTTTTTGTTAAAATTTATTGACGTAAAATTACTATTTTGCAAAGAATTGGTACAAAATGACCCGTATAATTCTAAAAATCTTAACAATCATTCTGTTGTGCATGTTTAACAAACTTTTTGCACAAGAGATCTGGCGTGAAAGTTTTGTTGTTTCCGAAAAAGGCATTTGGGGAGTGGGAGACGGCACAATGGTGTCTGATTTTTCAGGAATCACAACCTGGACTCTTCAATATAGTGAATCGGAACTGAACCTGTCCGACCCCGGTGATTACGCCAAAACCGTTTCCACATCAGGTGGCCGGTTTGAAGTTTGCGACATTGACGGGGAAGTAATCTGGCGGTCGGAATGGATTGATATTTCTGGTTTTGATAAGGTGGATGTTGAACTAACCGCTTCGGAAACGGGCAGCGGCGCCAACACTCGAACCAAATACCTGAAAGCTTTTTACCGGTTGGATGAAGGAGAAGAAACACCTTTTTCTGAGAACAGCGAAAATGCCGGGAACTGGGGTTCGGCAATTGTCTCAGCAAAAGGACTGGCGGGCGATTCACTGCAAATTGTGTGTTTCCTTTCCAATCACTATGCTGCCGACAAAGTGATTCTGGATGAGGTGATTGTGACTGCAGAAGAAAAATATTACCCACCGGCTGAGACTGGAGAATTGTTGTTGAGTGAGATACTTTTCAATCCTTTTCCGGGAGGTGAAGATTATGTGGAAATCTATAACAATTCGGAACGTGAAATTCCCATTGGAAAACTTTTTCTCGCTTCGCGTAACAAAAATCTTCAGCTTGAACAGATTTACGATTTGTCTGGAAAAATTTATCTTGTTCCGCCCAAAAGTTATGTGGCCATCACAAAAGACACTAGCGGAGTATTTCCCTTTTTTCAGATTAAATGCAGCGAATGTTTTCAGCAGGTTGCCCGAATTCCGTCTTACAACAACGATGACGATTACGTGGTTTTGCTGAATGAAAACCTTGAAATTCTGGATGAATTATATTATACCGAAAAAATGCACACACCGTTTTTAGCCGATAAAAAAGGCGTTTCGCTGGAGCGGGTTTCCTTCACTCAACCAACCAACACCACCGGCAACTGGCATTCGGCTTCTTCCGATGCAGGATACGGAACGCCAGGGTATGAAAACTCACAGACCGGCAGGGAACTGACCGGAAAACCTAAAGTCATTTTTGAACCGGAAGCCTTTTCGCCCAACCACGATGGCTACAACGATGAATTTTTTATTCGGTACGAAATGTCCAGGCCCGGTTACGTGGCCAACATCACCGTTTTCGATTCAATGGGGCGGTTTGTACAGCACCTGGCTAGAAATGAAATTCTGGGAACCAGCGGGGAATTTGTGTGGAATGGCGAAGACGAAACCGGAAGCCGTCAACCCCTCGGTGTTTACGTTGTAATGGCAGAAATTTTTAATGCTAACGGTGAAGTACATCGTTATAAAGAAGGGGTGGTGCTGACGGATATTTTGGAGTGATACAACTTTCTCCGAATTTGCCGTGTAATTATTTTCCGAAAATTGAACCTATAAAAAAATCATAGTACTCAAATCGAACCATCTTTGTACTCAAAAAAATGAAAAGAAATTTTGCTTTTTTTGCCTGGCGGGAGTTTACCCGTTCGGCCTCCTTCGGGAAAAACATGGCCGCCAGGGGAGTGCTTATTTTCCTGGCCGTTTATTTTTCAGCAACCTTTCTCATTCTTGGTTTCAGTCTGAGCATGCTGCTGGCTGAAAAATTCCCTGACCAGTCGCTTGTTTCCGCATTCAATTCCATGATTCTGATATACGCCGGTGCCGATTTGGTTTTGCGCATTTTCATCCAAAGCCTGCCTACATTTGGGTTTCAGCCGTTTTTGGTGCTTCCGGTTAAAAAACGCCGCATTGCCCGGTACATGCTCAATAAATCGGTATTCCATTTTTTCAACATTCTGCCATTTTTCATGGTGCTGCCCTTTTTGTTTACATCGGCTGTGAAAGAACTTTCAGGCATTAATCTTCTGGTGTGGTTTTCAGGCCTTTTCTTTTTAATTTTAATCAACCATTTTCTGTCCATTTACCTGAAATGGCGTACCAACGATGACGACCGGTTTTTTTATGGATTTCTGGTACTGGCAGTGGCGGTTTTTGCCCTCAATTATTTTGGAATAGTTGATTTTGCCGGAACTTTTGGGAAGTTTTTCGGATGGGTAGTTCAAAATCCTGTTGCGGTTTTATTGTTTCCAGGCGTTGCAGTTGCCCTTTATTTTCTGAACCAGCAGTTTATCCTCAACCGGTTTTACCCCGACGAGCTTTCGGAAAAGAAAAAGCAGGGTTCGGCGCACGATTTTTCATGGCTTTCAAGGGTTGGCGAATACGGCAGAATGTTGTCGCTGGAGGTGAAAATGATTCTGCGGAACAAACGTCCGCGCACATCAGCCATCATGTCGGTGCTGTTTTTGCTTTACGGACTGTTACTTTACAAAGATTACGACGGCGAAATTCCGGAAATCATTCTGGTTTTTGGAGGAATGTTTATGACCGGCATTTTCAGTATGTCGTACGGGCAGTTTTTTCCCGCCTGGCACAGCCGCTACTATCCGCTGCTGATGGCGCAAAATGTAAAAATGAAAGAGGTGCTGCAATCGGCTTTTTTTCTGATGGCGGCCACCAATGTGGTGTTTTACCTGCTTTCGCTGGGCTATATGGTCATATCGCCAAAAGTGCTGTACATCCACCTGGCAGTTATGCTTTACAATGTGGGCGTGAATTCGGTGGTGATTTTTGCGCTGGGCCTTAACAGCCGGAAATCCATCGACCTCGACACCCGCGCCATGTTCAACTACCAGGGAATGGGTGCAACACAGTGGCTTATCGCATTTCCCATTTTGTTTGGCCCCATGGCTGTTTACGGTCTTATGGCTTTGGTTTTTGGAAAAATTGCGGCCTACTTTATTCTCAGCGGACTCGGATTGATTGGCATTATTTTGCATCCGCGGTTCATCACTTATTTTACAAGGCAATATTTGCGCAAAAAACATCAAATGATTGCTGCTTACAAGAGAAGTTAGAAGTTGGAAGAAATCCAGGAATGGAAAAGTATAGAAATAAAATCAAAATACTATGATACAAATAACTGATTTACAAAAGGCATACAATCAAACAACGGTTTTGAACATTCCTGAACTGAAAATCAACCGGGGCGAGGTTTTCGGGCTG
>JAWLCW010000002.1:244828-342226 GCA_041686935.1 Mariniphaga sp.
ACTATGATACAAATAACTGATTTACAAAAGGCATACAATCAAACAACGGTTTTGAACATTCCTGAACTGAAAATCAACCGGGGCGAGGTTTTCGGGCTGGTGGGCAATAATGGCGCCGGAAAAACCACGTTGTTTTCACTTATTCTCGACCTGATTCGCGCAACCAAAGGGAAAGTGACCAGCAACCAGGTGGAAGTGGCCCGCTCCGAAGAGTGGAAAAGTTTCACCGGTGCATATATCGACGAAAGTTTTACCATTGGCTACCTTACGCCCGATGAGTATTTTGGGTTTCTGGGCGAACTCCGAAACATGAACCAGAACGACATCAACCTGTTCAAAAACCGGTTTGAAACCTTTTTTCACGATGAAATTCTGGGGAAAAAGAAGTTCATTCGCGACCTCTCAAAAGGAAATCAGAAAAAAGTGGGTGTGGCAGGCGCTTTTATGGGAAATCCCGATGCAGTCATTCTCGACGAGCCGTTTGCCAATCTCGACCCCACTTCGCAATACAAACTACGCGAAATTATTAAGGAATATGCAGCAAGCGGTGAAAAAACGCTGCTCATTTCCAGTCACGACCTCGACCATGTGGCCGATGTGTGCACCCGTATCGTCATTCTTGAAAAAGGCGAAGTGGTAAAAGACGTGCCCAGAACAGAAACCACACTGGCCGAGCTGGAAGAATTTTTTACCGGCGTGAAAGAGGAAAAACCATTTTATGATATTTTGTAAAGCAAAAGCAACCTTTTTCGCCGACAACTCATCTTTCTGAAAAACCAAAAAATGAAACGAGCATGTAAAATAATTACACCCAAGAGGATAATTAAAATAATGCGAGTTCCATACTATACCTTTAAAAATAAACAATTTTAATAGTATGAAAAACCTGAAAAACTTTCTTTTGACCTTGTCTCTCTTTTTCTGTTTTATTTTTTCCAAAGCCGATGTCATTTACACTCCGGTTACCCACATGGGCGCTGTTGTTTCGCTGGAAGGAATTGCCAGCTACGAACTGGCTTTTTCGCGGTCGAACACACTTAATCTTTGGGGTGGTGCAGGTTTCGTATTCCCGTTGGGCGGATTTTTCCATCCTGCTTACGGCACCGAAGCTGCGTTGGAGCTCCGGCAGTATTTTAACAAAAGCAGTTTTCAGCGTTTCAATCTGGGATTGTATGCGGGCCTGGCATACATGAACGCACCGGAACTCTACCGCGGCAGTGTGGTTGACCGATATACTTCGGTTGGATTTGTGCCGGGATTAAAACTGACATACAAATTTCAACTGGCCCAAAAGCTTGTTGCTGAACCTTACATAAGCCTTTCTGTCCCATTTTACGAAGAAAAATTCAGCGAAATTCTTAGTGAGAATTCAGATGGTGGGTTTGTTGTGACGCTGGGTTTGCGCATCGGATTCAACCACGTTAAAAAGCTGTTCAAAAAATAACGCACTCCACGCAACCATTTGTTCAATAACTGCATCTTGTTTGAAAACTGAAAAAAATGCGCTTTAAATTTATCCTTCTGTTTTTTCTGCTGACGGGAATTCAAATGCTTTCTTCAGCCCAGGAACTCACTTTTGGGTTGGTCAACGGGATTAATTTTTCCAATTTACGGGGCGAAATGACCTACAATTCCTGGAGTGCCAAACCCGGGCCTGTGAACGGCATTTTTGCCAAAACCACCCTGGGCAACTGGCTGGCGCTGAGAACCGGCGCAGAATTTACAAGTTTTTATTACCAGGAAAGATGGAACTACACGGGCTATTACACCGGTCCGGTTCCGTTGGATATTTCTTACAGCAGCAGTTCTTTTGTGCCGGGTGGTTGTATCATAGGGCGGTCTTCACCAGCCAAATGGGATTATCATTTTCTGCGGGTGCCGCTTATGCTGGAATGGAAAACCCCGGGAAAACTCAGTTTTGGATTTGGTGCAGGGGCACACTACTCATTTCTGTTAAACGATGAATTTACCGGAAAAGATAAAGAGCTTCATTCGAAAGAGTTTCGGGAAGAAAATTTTCCGCCCGGAACCGATTGGGGCTGGATGGTTTCGGCATCGCTGAATTATGCTGTAAACAGCCGGTGGAGTATTTTTCTCGAAGGCCGCACAACTTATGGGAAAGAGGTTTATCTGGAAAGTGTGGAAGGCAAAAACGGTTCTTCCGAGCTGCTTTTTGGCGTGGGATTTTCTCCGTTCTCAAAACCGGTAAAAGAACAGCAAGGCTCTGCTCACGGTCGCCGGCTTGAAATTTTACCTCACACGGGCATTTCCTTTTCCAAATCGGCAGACCCGGACAAAAAAAGTGATTATGCTGTATTGCCGGGCTTAAATTCAGGTGTTTCTGTGAAATTTCGGGTTGACACTGCTTTTTCACTTGTTTCCGGGGCATGGGTGGAGCGAAAAGGTTACCGTATGGATAAGCCCGGCCAATCAAGAGTTTATTACGATTACACGCAAAACGCCGAACAGACTGTCAGTTTCCGGTCGGATGTTTCGCTCGATTACCTGACCATTCCGTTGCTGGGGGAAGTTTCATTCGGAAACCGGTTCACCACGAATATTCAGTTCGGACTGTATTATTCGCTGCTGCAAAATGCGATGGCAAAAGGAGAAGAAACCCGGGAATACATCTATGGAAACGGCTATCAAAAGCAGCGGGAATATTTCGCTCAAAACGTGGAAGGCTGGTTCAGAAACGATGATTTTGGCGCAATAACCGGGCTGCGGTTTGAATACCGGATTCTACCGAAAGTCAAAATTTATACTGCTTTGCAGGCAGCTCTGGGTTTTGTTAAATTAGGCGATAACTCTGAGGATGAGACATCGGGACCTGCTCCCTCACAACTTAAGAATTTCAAAAACCGTACTGTAACGGCTTCTTTCGGACTGGCAATTCCCATGGCTCAAAACTAAAAATTAACTTACGATGAAACGAATTCTTTTTTTCATACTTTCCCTCCTGGTTTTTACCGCATGTGAACAATATCCAACACCGGGCACTCAGATTCTGAGGCAATTCAATTTTCAGATTATTGGAGCAGACCAATTCGCCGAATCTGGAAATTATTTACCCGACAGCGTCGGCGTTTTAGTGGATTTTGAATCGCTGATTCCCGCCGGGGAAAGGCAGTTTATAATGGAAGTTGAAGTTTTGCAAGGTGGAGGCGCAGTGGACCAAACGATAGTATATGCGGACAAAAACGGCAAATTGAAAACCCGCTGGAAAGTGGGCAATTCATCGAACGAACAAATTTTGAAAGTGAAAATTTACGATACGGAAGATTTGTTTTCTGCAGAAACTGAAATTCGGGCTACTGCCTATTTTACCGAAAAGCTGAACACAATTGAAAAAGGATTTTTTGTAGGTATTGGAGGCATGGTACGCGATACCGTAAACCAACGTTCAATGCTCATTTCCGGAAGAAACCTGTATGTATTAACAGACAAATTTTTTAATTGGGAACGAATTGGTTATCCGTTCAGCACTTCACTAAAGGAACTTGAAATAAACAGTAACGGGGAGGTTTTTGCCGCCGGATGGAATGGGAATTTGTACAAAACAAGTGACTGGGGTGAGAACTGGTTTGACTTGGGCAAACCCATCCCCGAAAATCCTTACCACTACGAATTTTGCATCTCAAAAGATGATTACCTTTGGGCCAATAAAGCGGAATACGGCATCTACTGCTCCAAAGACAAAGGAGTTACCTGGCAAAAAGATACTTCGGGGCTTGAAAACCAGGAAAGAATGGGCCCGGTTTATACATTTGCCGACACGGCACATATGGCCATTTCGCATTCAAGCATGATGATAATGAAAACCGCAGACAACGGGCTAACCTGGACACCGGTGAACACACCCGAATATTCGTTAACCATGTTTGTTACCAATGAAAATTCCATCATTGCACAAAATCAGGGCGGTTTTCGTTTGCATAAATCAACCGATGGAGGACAAACATACAGGCAGGTTTTCTCACCCCATGTGGAATTCGGAACTACATCGAGACACCTGTATGATAAATTCGGAAACGATTATTATGTGCTTGCACCGGGAGGCGGAGTTTGGAAAACAAAAGATTTTGAGGGTTTTACAGAACTGTTCACCTTTACAAAACAACGTAATTTGTTTATCGACCATCAGGGAAATGTTTACGCAAGCGGGTTCAACTATTCCAATGCACCCGACGACCCTACCTTAATTTTGCCTGCTGCAAATTAATTACGAAAGTTATTTACTTTTTGTAACTTGGGGTCGGATTAATCAATACTTTTCCCATGGAAACCGAAGAAAAAACAGCACAGGAAATATTTGCCAGAATGGCCGCCCTTTGCAGCCGCTCCGAGCAGTGTTCAACCGATATTCATAAAAAAATAACGGCTGCCAGACTCAACAGCGAAGAGGCAGACGAAATCATTGAAAAACTGAAAGCTGAAAAATTTATCGACGATGAGCGGTACATTCGCTCGTACGTTTCCGATAAGTTCAAATTTAACAAATGGGGAAAGGTGAAAATCCGCCACTACCTGAAAATGAAAGGACTTTCGGATGAACTTATTCAAAACGGACTCGATGAAATCGATGCTAAAAAATACCATGAAACCCTCATCAAAACGCTGAAAGAAAAAGCACGAAAGGTGAAAAAGAAAAACAAATTTGAAAAAATGGGACAGCTTATCCGGTTTGCCCAGAACCGAGGCTTTGAACCTGAAATAATTCACCGGTATTTGAATGAGGTAGTGGAATGAATTTATATTGTTTACCTTTGCACACCATAAAAATTTAGAAGAAAATGATTTTAAAAGACCAGGTAAAAGACCTCCTGGAGCGCCGGGATGCGCTGAGGAGGCATCTTTGACTACGATGCAAAGTTACTGCAGTTAAAAGAAGAAGAACTCAAAACACAGGATCCTGAGTTTTGGTCGAACCCGAAAGAAGCCGAAGCCCAGATGAAAAACATCAAGTCGATAAAGGACTGGACAAAAGCTTTTGACGATGTAAACAGGGCGGTTGAAGACTTTGAAGTGCTTTATGATTTTTTTGAAGAAGATGAAGCATCGGAAGAAGAAGTGGACAAAGCCTACAATTCAGCTGTCCGAAAAGTGGAAGCACTCGAAACCAAAAACATGCTGCGTAATGAAGAGGACAAACTCAGTGCAGTACTGAAAATAAATGCCGGCGCCGGCGGTACCGAAAGCAACGACTGGGCTGAAATGCTTTTTCGAATGTACACCCGCTGGTGCGAAGACAAAGGCTACAAAGTAAAAATTGATAACATGCAGTCCGGTGATGAAGCCGGAATAAAAAGCTGCATATTGGAAGTGGAAGGCGATTTTGCCTACGGGTACCTGAAAAGTGAAAACGGTGTGCACCGCCTGGTACGTCTTTCTCCATTCAATGCCCAAAACAAACGAATGACCTCGTTTACATCGGTTTATGTGGCGCCGCTGGTGGACGATACCATCGAAATTGAAATCAATCCGGCAGACATTACCTGGGATACTTTCCGTAGCGGCGGCGCCGGCGGACAGAACGTGAACAAGGTGGAAACCGGGGTGCGGTTACACCACGCCCCCACAGGAATTGTGATTGAAAACACCGAAAGCCGCTCGCAGGGAGGGAACAAAGAAAATGCACTGCGACTCCTTAAATCACAACTTTACGAGATGGAACTCCGGAAACGACGCGAAAAAACAAATGAAATCGAGTCCCAGAAAAAGAAAATTGAATGGGGTTCGCAAATCCGTTCTTATGTGCTGCAACCTTACAAAATGGTGAAAGACCTGCGCACCAGTTATGAAACCGGAAATGTGGATGCAGTGCTCGATGGCGACCTCGACGGATTGATAAAAGCCTACCTCATGGAGTTTGGCGGTCAGTAATTGCCGGAAATATTTGCCGGTCAGCTTTCTTTTCCTATTTTTAGGAAGGAATCACAAAAGCAAAAATTAAAGCGTTTGCTTCTTAAAAAGTTGTCTGGTATGTATTCGAATGAAAATTTTATAAACCGCGAAATAAGCTGGTTGTCGTTCAACGAACGGGTGTTGCAGGAGGCAGAAGACCCCAACACCCCGCTGTTTGAACGCATTCGTTTTATCGGGATTTTTTCCAATAACCTCGATGAGTTTTTTCGTGTGCGGGTAGCTACAGTGCGCCGGATGGTGGATATTGGCAAGGATGAAGAAAACCTTTTGGGTAACCTAACGCCCCCGGAATTGCACGAAAAAATTCAGGATATTGTTTCTGCCCAGCAGGAAAAAGTTCAACAGATTTTTCAGGATATTCTTGTCGAACTGAATCAAAACAACATATTCATTGTCAGTGAGAAGGACCTGAACCACAAGCAGGGCATTTTTGTGAAAAAATATTTTTACGAAAAAGTGTTGCCCAACCTGGTGCCCATCATGCTCAGCAAAAAGAACAAGTTCCCTTATTTGCGCGACCGGTCGGTTTACCTGGCCGTAAAACTGATGAAAAAAGCAGACCCTTCGGATTTTGCCTACTCGCTCATTCGTATTCCGGGCAGGTCGGTTCCGCGGTTTCTGGTGTTGCCTAAAGAGCGCAAAAAAACTTTCGTAATGCTGCTCGACGACGTCATCCGTTACTGCTTCGACGACCTGTTCTTCTATTTCGATTACGACATGTACGAAGCCTACACCATTAAAATTACACGCGATGCCGAGCTGGACATCGACGACGACATTTCCAAAAGCTTCATCGAAAAAATGGCCAGCAGCCTGAAAAAGCGCAAAAAGGGCAAACCGGTGCGGCTGATTTTCGACCGCGAAATTCCGCAGGATATGCTCGACTTCATTCTGAAAAAAATGAAGCTCGACAACGAGGAAAATGCAGTGCCCGGAGGTCGTTATCATAATCACAAAGATTTTATGAATTTCCCGGAAATAGGGAAAAAGCGGCACTATTATACCAAACTTCCCCCGTTTACGCACAAGGATTTGCCCATGCACACCAGTATTTTGAGGGTTTTACGCAAAAAGGATGTGATGCTGCATTATCCTTACCAAACGTTCAACCATTTTATCGACTTTCTGCGCGAGGCAGCCATCGACCCGCAGGTGAAGGAGATTGGCATTACCATTTACCGTGTGGCGCCCGGAAGCCGGGTGGTGAATGCCTTGCTGAACGCTGTCCGGAATGGTAAAACGGTAACAGTGGTAATTGAACTTCAGGCCCGGTTCGACGAGGAGGCCAACATCATGTGGTCGAATAAGCTGCAGGAAGAAGGCGCCGATGTAATTAACGGTGTTCCGGGAATGAAAGTGCACAGCAAGCTGGCCTGGGCAAAACGGCTGGAAGAAGGAAAATATAGGAACTACGCCTACATTGGCACCGGTAACTTCCACGAGGGAACTGCCCGCGTGTATGCCGACGATGGACTGTTAACCGCCGACCCGCGTCTGGCTGACGAAGTTGAAAAAATATTCGGCTTTTTTAAACAAAATTATCGTCATTACAATTATAAGCATTTAGTAGTTAGTCCGTTTTTTATGCGCGATATTTTTTCGGAACACATCGACCGCGAAATTGAACTGGCCAAAGCAGGCGAAAAATCCTGGATGATTCTGAAAATGAACAGCTTGATTGACCCGGGTATGATGAAACAACTGTACCGGGCGGCAAAAGCCGGTGTAAAAATAGAACTCATTGTACGGGGAATTTTTGGGTTGCAGCTCGACAAGAAAAAATTCAGGGAAAACATAACTGCCGTTAGCATTGTGGACAAATACCTGGAGCACTCGCGCATCTTTTTGTTTGGCAACGGCGGCGACGAAAAAATGTACATTTCATCGGCCGATTGGATGCCGCGAAACCTGAACCGCCGTATTGAAGTGGCCTGCCCGGTTTACGATGAGGAAATCCGCGAAGAATTGAAGGAAATGCTGAAAATCCAGTTGCGCGACAACACCAAAGCCCGTATTCTCGACCCGGAATTGCAAAACAACTACAACAAACAGAATCTGGAAGCTACTTTCCGTGCACAGGAAGATTATTACAAATACATTAAACATAAGCACCATATTGTGATGAAAATTTATCATAATCCGCGTTGCGCCAAAAGCCGCGCCGGGTTAAAATACCTGGAAGAAAAGGGTTATGACCTTGAAATTGTTAAATACATGATCGACAGTTTATCGGAAAATGAACTGAAAGAGGTGATTTCCAAAACCGGGAAAAAACCGGTGGAGTTGGTACGCACCCAGGAAAAAGAGTTTAAAGAAAATTACAAAGACAAGGAGCTCTCTGACGATGAATGGATTAAAATTCTGGTTGAAAACCCGAAATTGCTGCAACGCCCCATTGTGGTGAACGATGAGAAAGCGGTTTTGGCCAATCCGCCGGAGAAGGTAGAGGAGATAATTTAGTACCTGTAAATAACATCATTGCATCTTTCGCACAAAAAAGTTCTCCCGCAGATTGCGCTGATTTTCGCAGAAAATAAATAAAAAAAATTTGCGTTTATCCGCGCAATCTGCGGGAACATAATATTTTGGACGGAAAAATATTAGTTGATATTCAACTGTCTTTGAAGTACCGCAATTTCAACTTCCAGGCTACTTTTTTGCTTTAACGCTTTTGAAAGGGCAAGGGCATCTTTCACGGCTTGCTTGTCGTACGACTCGAGAATAATGAAATAAAGCTCTTTCCCCAGGAAAACCGCTTTTAGGTTGCGGTCCACATGGTTGGCTATGAACTCCATCACACCGTCGTCTTTACCGTTGCGGTAGCTCACTTTTTCCCATTTGGCCTCCATAAAATCGCTGCGGTGGTTGTTCGGGTCGCCAATGGGAATCACTTCGGTTCTGGCATCGTCGCCCTGGTCGTAAACGCGCAGGGCCGTGTGGTTGAGCCATTTTTCGCCATGGTAATTGCTGCTCAGGTAAATTTCGCCCCGTTCATCCAAATGCACCTGGATGTAGGAACGGTCCCACGCCCGCTGAAACGTTTGCCGGTTGTGAATGTACTGCGTGTAACGGTCGAATTCTGTTTTTTCCTTGCGGAACGGTTTCTCCAGCGTCTCAATTTTCACCTTCAGCGAATCGAGTTGTGCTTCTTTCCGGTGCAGCAAATCGAACTGAACTTCGCTCACCAGATTTTTGGCGGCATTCAGCGCATAAACGGCTTTCGGGTAAAGGCGCGGAATGCTGTCGAGGTGGCGCAGCGCAGCGGTCGTATCATTTTTCTCCAGCAGCGACTGGGCCAGGTTCAGTCTGGCACTGGCTTTTTCTTCGTCGGACGGCCCGCAGGCGAAAAAAAGCATCCCGGCAACCAAAAGAGTTATATAAAAAGTAAACTTCATCGTTTCATTGTTTTGTGCAAAATTACATTTTTCTGTTAAAGCAGAAAAGATTCATACTGTTTCCATAACGAGCAAACTCCCCGAAAGTGATATTTCCCGACAAGTATTTATTGAATCCAATTCTTTTTACCGGGCAGCCTTCGAAGAACTGGTCCTCTGTTAAATATTCACCTGGTAACTGGTACTTCGCCCCTGTCCGGTAACCAGAAATGCTTTGATTTCAGCAAAATGTGAAAATTCTGTCATTTTTAATATTTCATAAACCTGATTTCAGAAATTTTCGGCTCAAACAAATTACATTTTGTGAGCCGAAAAAAGGAATGAATCGGCTCATTGTAAGATCAACTTTTTTAAGATGCCTGCCAGGAAATAAGATAAATTTACCTTCACTTTTTATCGTTTAAAGTTTGGAATCTACTGGTAATATTTTTAAGAACAGGATTGAAAAAAAAGGTAACCCTATGTTTTGTATGTCATGAAACATTAATATTGATTTTGACTTGCAATCCACTTTTATTTAATACGTTATAAAAAAAAACTAAATTAATATCCAAAAAAAGTTTGTTTTTTTAGTTTGAATGCCCTACATTTGAATAGTAGTTAAAACATGTTAAACCCTGTTTTGGCACCCCCGGAACAGGATTAAAAACCAAAAATGTTTAGACTTTTAAACCATTTAACCCTTCTTTTTAACCTCCTCTTCTTCCCGACGTATTTTGGATTTTTCAGAGCGACCAGGGTATCCGAAAGCGTCTCTAAGGCTTTCCTGTTCACTTGCGACAAGGTGCTCGAACCGAAAAAACATAAACAAACCAACGTATCAGATTACCTGCAGTTAACGGGGAAAAACAAATTTATTGGGTAAGCCTCCCCGAGAGCAGTCTCACGCGTTACTTTGTTCCCGGCCCGGGGAGGCAGACAGTTTTGCAACTGCCCGCACAAAACTACCATCCGGGAGCGACTTTTGCAAATTGGTAACTGCAAAAGTTGGTGATTACCGTAAATTTTTTTTTAAATCGAAAAATTAAACACAATGAAAACAATTAAAGTATTTTTTATCAGCCTTTTAGTTATATTTTCAATGAATCTCTCCGCTCAATTAAAAGTTGACAACAACGGAAACACAACAATCAAATTCGGTAACTTTTCGGCAGGGAACGATGCTGTTTTATACTTAGGTGGTACAGACCATTATATTAAAAGTGTATTTGGCTATGGTGTGACAATTGGAACTGCCGGGATGTCAGATTGGATTAAAATCAGGCAATATACGGGAGCGGTAGGACTTGGTAGAGAACCACAGTATTCACTTGATGTAAGTGGCACAATTCGGGCGCAGTCTACAGTTTATCCATCGGATTTAAGATTAAAACAAACATCCAAAACCTAGAATATCCAATTGATAAAGTCAAACAAATTCAAGGTGTTTCCTATAACTTTTCTTTTGATGATACAATATCTCAAAAGTACAATAACCAATCAATCCATAACAAAAATTTTGGTTTTATCGCACAAGACTTTCAGAAGATTTATCCTGAATTAGTTTATGAGGATTCTATGGGATACTTGTCAATTGATTACATTTCAGTAGTCCCGATATTATTAGAAGCAATAAAGGAACAACAGAATATGATAGACTTGCTTGTAAACAGATTAAAAAAAATAGAAGAAAACTGCTGTAATAATAACCTTAAAAGCTTATCTTTAGCTACCGATGCAGATATTAATTCAATAAACGACGAAGCAATCTTATTTCAAAATTTTCCGAACCCATTTTTCGAAAATACCCGGATTGACTATTATCTTTCAGATGAAATCCAAAATGCCGTGATTACCATTTGTAACCTAAACGGAACCCAACTAAAAAGCATTCCTCTGAATCTAAAAAGAAACGGAAATGTGATTATTTACGGCAACGAACTGAACGCAGGGATGTATTTATACTCTTTAATTGCCGACGGAAAAGTAATTGATACGAAACGAATGGTTTTAATGGATTAAAGAATGAAAACTATGAAAAAATTAACATTCCTTTTAATTTTTATTGCACTTGAAATTTTGAAATCGAGTGGACAGACATTTTGTTTGACACCTGCGAATTCTTCAAATATAGATGTTTTTGAATCTTCTTTCAAAAGTGCAGTTGTTGAAGAAAACTATCAGCTTAGGATATATATTCATGTAATTAGAAGAAGTAATGGGACAGGTGGACAATCAATAAGTGATGTTAATACAGCTCTTAGCTACTTAGATAACGATTTTAACCCACATGGAATATTTTTTTATTGGGATGAAACAATTGATTATATTGATAATGATTCCTATTATAATAATCCCACTACATCAATTTATAATATTAATAATCATGCTGATGGAATTGATATATATCTTTTTGACGATGCGTCTGCTGCAGGAGGTAGAGCAAATGGAGTTGGAGAGTCTTCTGAATTCTGGGTTTCCGGAAGTTTTTGGGAAAATCCAGATGGTTCATTAGTAAAATCTCATGTCATTTCTCATGAAATGGGGCATGTTTTATTTTTATGGCACACACATCATGGTACATATTATGAAGGAGGAGATCCAAATCAATGCGCAGAATATGTCGACGGTTCAAATTCAGCAATATGTGGGGATTATATTACAGACACACCTGCAGATCCTCATCTTCAATTCAATGTTGATTATACTTCTTGTACCTGGAATGGTAGTGGTACCGATGCTCATGGTGATAGTTACAATCCGGATGAAACGTTAATAATGTCCTATACCCACCCGGATTGTATGAGTTATTTTTCCGAAGAACAAGGTACTCGTATGAGAACAGCAATTGCCACACTTCCATTTTTGCAAGATGTTGTAATGGTTGATTGTGAAGAAATTATTATTTCCGATAGAGTTATCATTGCCGATGAAACAATAGAAGGATGTGATATTAAAGTTGAAAATATTACAATTCGAGATAATTCAATTGTAATAATAGATGCAACAAATGAGGTGGTTATCGAAAAAAATTTTGAAGTAGAAGTTGGATCAACTCTTGAAATTAGATGATATTTTAAAAAATATAAAAAATGAGAAATATGAATTTGTTTGTTTTTGTTCTGACGCTTTTATTATGTAATTGTGGAAACAAGAATTCAGATGATTTATTGAATAATAATAACAGATTTATAGGACAATGGCAGTTAATCAGTGTTTCCGGTGGCTTTTCTCCTACTGAAAATTTCCAAAGTGATGACATTATTTGGAAATTTCAATCGAACGATTCACTTGAAATAACAACTAATGTTGTTGTTGCAAGCAATAGCAGGTTACCAATAAAAGGCGATACGGTTTTATCCTATTCCTATGATACCATTAACCTGTCAATTGGTAACTTTAAATATGAGTATAAAATAGAAAAGAATTCATTAAAACTTTTTGACAATTTGGTATCAGACGGAATGATGATAGAATTAGTTAAGCAATAAAAAGTTTTAAATATTGTATATTATTGCTGATAACTTTTCAATAAAACATTCTTGAGCCTTGGAAGGCAGGCGGTTTTGCAACAACTGGAACAAAACTAACGATCGGAGTTTTGAAACTCGGCAATTAAAAAGTGAGGTGTGTCTTTTTCTCTTATGCACCTTGCCTTAAATTTTAGTCCAAAAAAATCCTGTCAAAAGCTTTTGAGGAGTTGTTTCAGTATATATTTACCTGGTAGTTGGTACTGCGCCCACGGCCGGTAACCAGAAATGCTTTGATTTCAGCAAAATGTGAAAATTCTGTCATTTTTAATATTTCATAAACCTGATTTCAGAAATTTTCGGCTCAAACAAATTACATTTTGTGAGCCGAAAAAAGGAATGAATCGGCTCATTGTAAGATCAACTTTTTTAAGATGCCTGCCAGGAAATAAGATAAATTTACCTTCACTTTTTATCGTTTAAAGTTTGGAATCTACTGGTAATATTTTTAAGAACAGGATTGAAAAAAAAGGTAACCCTATGTTTTGTATGTCATGAAACATTAATATTGATTTTGACTTGCAATCCACTTTTATTTAATACGTTATAAAAAAAAACTAAATTAATATCCAAAAAAAGTTTGTTTTTTTAGTTTGAATGCCCTACATTTGAATAGTAGTTAAAACATGTTAAATCCTGTTTTGGTACCCCCGAAGCAGGATTAAAAAACTAAAATCTATGCATTACATACTTTTCAGTAATAATAAATTCATTTGAAAAAGCTTTCCCGTATTTTTTACGGGGAGGCTACTATTTCTCCACACAATCCTTAAGCATATAATATATGGATACGATGATGATGGTGAGATGATTCACTATATTGATCCAGGTAGTGGATACTGGGAGGAAAGCTATTATAATATGACAAACACCTATTGTATTGGGACATGGGATCGAATGTACGGATACGGTGCATCTTGTAGTTATAGGATATCCTCTGATCCTTGTCCTACAAACCTCAATTTGACGGTCAATATTGGAAGTGATGCAGTTATTACGGCATCAAATTCAATCCAGTGCAGTTCAACAATTAATAATAACGCAGAAGTTGAATTTATTTCTGGTAATATACTTCTAAATAATGGTTTCGCAGTAGAAATAGGGGCTTCATTAGCTATTGAAATTTCAAGTAATCCGTGTCAATAAAAGTATTATAAACATGAAAATAAAATTTATTTTTTTACTACTTGTCTGGTGCAGTTTTGCACCAGACAATTTTGCCCAAAAGGTAATAGAGCCAAACAAAAAATGGATGTATGCAATAGGACAGAGTTATCCCACTCCTGAGATTAATCATTATGACTGCTTAATTATAGGGGGAGATAGTGTCATTGGCAGCAAAGAGTATTATAAATTATATAATTTATACAATTGTGAATATGAAATCTCAAATTTAAAAGGATTTATAAGAGAAACTGAAGACGCAAAAGTATATTTCCTGCCTTTTAATGAAGCGCAAGAATGGTTGCTTTATGATTTTGGATTAAATGTGGGTGACAGCATGTATTTCAACAAAGGTGAATATTATATGTACCTGGACTCTGTTGGGGTTGACAACACCAACAGAAAAATCTATTATTTATCTAACCAAAATAATGAAAATTTACAATGGATAGAAGGAATAGGCTCAAATATTGGATTATTAATGGAAAGGATTGTGGGAGGCTTTCAGGTTTTTACCTGTTGCTTCCGGAATGAAGAACTGGTTTACCAAAATCCAGATTTTAGTACTTGCTACATAAGTTCAGGAACTATTAATTCTACTTATAAAATTTTTAAAGCAACTTTTAAATTAAGTTTCTTTCCAAACCCGGCAAATAACCAGGTTACAATTTCCAATCCCGCTGAAATTCATATCAAAAAAATTGAGCTAATCGATTATTCAGGAAGAATTATTCAAATATGGAATGAGTTGGAACTTGGCATGAGCACACTGAATGTTCAGCAATTTCAACCCGGAGTTTACATACTAAAAGCAGAAACCAATGAAGGAATAAAAATTGAAAAACTAGTGGTAAGGTAAATGCTCTCGTGAAGTCATAAAACATGTAAGCCGGGCTCTATACCCGGCTTTTCACAGAAACATGACAAGTAGCTCTTTTAAAAACAATTACCATCAACCAGCGGGGTGCAGGAAACGTAACGATTAATGCAAATGAGTTTATTGCCGGATTGTATTTATATAGTTTAGTATGTGATGGGAGGATTGTTGATACAAAGCAGATGTTGCTTACAGAATAAAATTTCAGTTTAAACTTTAAAAAATGAGAACAAAAGGATTGCGATTATTATTGTTTCTGACTGTTTCTGTATTTTTAATACAAACCGGTTGTAATGAAAACGATGTTAGTTCCGGCGAAAAAGGTAAAGTTTTGTTTTATACAAATGCTCAAGCCATGATAAATTGTGGCCCGGGCCATTTCGTAAAAGTTAACATTGAAAATGATTCTGCAGGAATAATATTTGAGCCAACTATAGAAGAGCTGCCCTTGCCCGGTTGCATAAACTCAGATAAAAACCTTATGCTTGAATTGGAACCCGGAGTCTATCAATATTCTGCCGAATTAGATTGTGGTGATATCGACTGGAACGGTGAATTCGAAATTTTTCGCGATTCGTGCACCAGAGTTTTCCTCGATATAAAAAGTTCAACAAATTATAAAGAGATTGGACGCGCTGTGTTTTATAGCAATGCGCAATTAATTCTTGATTGTGACCCCTGGGATTATGTTTACATTTTTGTTGAAAATGATTCAATAGGAACAATAAAAGAGTCATACAAAAAAGACGTGCCACCTGAATGCAGGAATTCAAATACAACTGTTTCAATAAAATCTAAGGCAGGTGTTTATAATTATACCGCCAGGTTGGACTGCGGACCATACGAGTGGAACGGAAAATTAGAAATTTACCCGGATTCATGCACACATATTTATCTAGATATAGACAAAAGCTCAAATCAGTAATTATCAATTAAATCGTATGTACCATGAAAAAATATTTATTATTATGTATTCTATTCCCTGTGTTTTACAATTCATTTGGCCAAATCTCAATTTCAGAAGCAACCGAATTAATCAGTGGATATATAAAAGGGGCCGAAGGGAAAGATTATCGCTTATATCAATATCCGGAAAAACTTCCACCGGAAACAAAAATATTAACTTTTGACAAAAGCATAACTTCTATTTCATTTGATTCCTGGGCATTCTTTATTGATAAGTATCCCCTTGCCGGATGGTCTCATCCTTGTACATACTTGTTTGTGAATTCTGCCACAGGAAAAATAACTGAAAAAAACTGGGTTTTACCACCAAACAGATTAGATAAATGGCTTTTGTTAAATAAAATGAAAGAACAACAAGAAGTGAAATTATTTGATTTTACCAGGGACGGATCAGTTTCACTAAGGTCTGGTTTAACACCGTCTAACTGCTATGCGGTAATAATAAGTGGCGGGTATAATATGGCAAACAACCCTAAAAGATACTGGAATGATTGTTCTGCGATTTATAGTGCGCTTGTGAATATTTATAATTATTCAGACAGTCATATTTACACTCTAATATCGGATGGTACGAATCCGGCAAATGACAGAGAAATTGCACCTCAAGTGTACGACTCATCACCTTTAGACCTGGATGGAGACGGAGATGATGATATACAGTATTCTGCCACAAAGTCGAATATATCATCGGTTTTTAATACTTTATCTAATATTTTAGACGAAGATGATTATTTGTATATTTTCGTAACTGATCACGGGGATCAGGAAAGCGGCCAAGATGTGATATTATATTTGTGGGGTGAAACAATGAGGGATGACCAGTTTGCATCTGAAGTGGATAAAGTTAATGCTGGGGAAATAAGTATTGTTATGGAATAGTGTTATAGTGGAGGGTTTATTGATGATTTAGATAATCCAAACCGTGTGATATCCACTGCGTGTAAATATAACCAACCTTCGTGTGCTTTAAGTAGATATGGATATGATGAATATGTTTATCATTGGATTTCGGCAGTAGCAGGGGAAGATCCCTACGGAAATTCAGTGGATGCCGATTATAATAGTGATGGATATGTGAGTATGTACGAAGCTTTCATTTATGCAGAATACCACGATGCCTGTTCTGAAACTCCACAATATAATTCAAATAAATTTACACTTGGTGAAAATCTATCTTTGCTAGGTAAAGAACTTTGTATAACTACGGACTATATTGTTGATAAGATAATTACAACTTCTCAAACAATTAAAGATTGTGAAA
Source organism: Mariniphaga sp. (assembly GCA_041686935.1). GTDB lineage: Bacteria > Bacteroidota > Bacteroidia > Bacteroidales > Prolixibacteraceae > Mariniphaga. The sequence goes on from JAWLCW010000002.1 coordinate 261,926, forward strand.
TTGTGATATCCAGAGTAACTATTAACAATAATGCGAATGTTATTTTCGAAGCTGAAAATGAAACTTATGTGTTAGATGATTTTGAAGTTAGCATTGGTTCGATTCTTGAAATAAAATAAAAATTTTTACCTACCCTTGGTGATTGTTTGCGATGGAAAAATTGTTGATACAAAACAGATGTTATTAACAGAATAAACAATTCAAATTAAAATGAAACCAACATTATTTATATTTTTTTGGCTATTGCTGTTTTATCATCAATCAAACGGGCAACTTAGGGTAGATGCAGGTAATGACGTAATTGTTTGCGCGAACTATAATGAAGAATACAAGAATGTAAAATTAGGCGGTTGCCCGGCTGCTTCAGGAGGTGTTGAGCCATATTCCTATACCTGGAGTGGGAAACTAAATGTTTATCCTAACGCGGATATCTGGGTATTTGCTTCAGATGTTTTGGAGGATTCAACCAAAAGCAATCCTGCTTTAAAGATGGACCCACCTGAAGACTGGATGACTTTATATTTAACGGTTAGGGATGCAGAAAATAATATTGCATGCGATTCGGTTAAAATAAGAGCTTCCACCTACACCATTTATACAATAGGAGCAAGGAAAGCAGAGATTAAAAAAGGGGATAGCGTACAGTTTTACGGGAATCCTTTTTTTGAGAGCAATTTTTTTCCCTTGACATTTGTAATCACCCCATCTAAAGGCCTGGCCGACTCAACAGATATTTTTGGTTGGGTTAAACCGGATACCAGCACTGCGTATTTTTTACAGGCTACAAATCCAATTGGGTGTAAATCAAGAAATTTATTCTATTTGTACGTTGAGGTGGATACATCGACCACATCGGCATCCAGTGTAAATCTTTCAAACAATCAATGCTTTTTCGATAATGGACAGTTGGTACTTTATTTAAATAATAAACACAGTACTCCTTATATGTTAACCATTTCAACAATAAACGGAGAGGTAATCCATAAAGGCAAATATAGTAGCCACAGCTTACGGTTATCAAATCTAAAAATAAATAAACATCAGATTTATATTGTATCGATTGCAGATTTAAACAAAAAAACAGTATTTAAACTATTTAATAATTAGCGTATTTGGAAAGCTTATTTGATTATAATATTAAAAACTTAAGAAATGAAAAACATAATTATTCTGTTATTATTCCTTACTCCCATTTCAGGATATGCGCAAAAAGGCAAGCTTGTGATAAGAATAGACAACAAGGATTATATTCCAAAAGTTGAAAAGGAAATCGCCGGTAATAAGCTTAAAATAAAATCGGACATAGCAGAAATACAGGAAACATTTGCAAATTACAACATTTACATGTTTGAGTTGCTTTTCCCTTCTGCAAAAAGAGAGTCACTTTTAAAGTATTACATATTGGAGGCTGACAGGCATAAAGAACTTATGAATGAAATTCAAAAGAAACATGAGGAAAAAATCCCTTATATTCATGAATATTTTGAACCAATTCCGCTATCTGAACCCAATGATTATGATTTCGCAATTCAATATTGCACCGATGGTTGCAGGGACGTTGGGCTTTCTTATCTTGGTTTAATAAATGCCCCGGATGCCTGGGACATAAATGATCGGTATAATGAATTGTTGAAATTCTCCCAAAAAGGTAATCTGAAAGATGTACATTTAATACCGACGATTGATGGATTAATAGCAAATTATTTAAAATGACAAATTAGAATCTGAACATTATGAGAACAATTTTTTCTTTTATTTTAATTATAGTTTCATTTAACTCTTACACTCAAACCCTTGCTAAAGTTAAAACTCCCAACTACAGTGATGTAGTCGCATATATAACGACTGAAGACGAAGATAGTTGGAGGCATTATTTAGACTCAGTACGTCAGTATAATTATCCTAATGCTTTTATTATTTATACTTATCCTTCTTCTGGTAACCCTAATATCAAATACAGTTCATCAGGCAGGTTTAATTGTCATGGATTTGCCTGGTATATGACTGCCGGGGAGGGTTCAGGATTAAGTGACCCAAGATGGATTGGATATGCCCCAGACAATGAAGACGAGCATATTTATTGGCAGGATGGAAGCTATACCGAAATACAAAGTGTGGATTATCCATGTGTTATATCGTATGACCCTGCTGTTTCAGATCATTCTGCTATTTCTCAGCCAGTTCCGGGTAAGGTTGTGTCAAAATGGGCAGACGGGCCGCTTATGTACCATGATTGAGACGATTGTCCTTATATGGGTGGCTCGCCTGAAATAATTTACTACAAACTGAACTGTAACAGGATAATAGAAAATAAAACCATTAGTTCTAACCACAGTTTCATCGGTTGCCAGGTGCATTTTACCAATGTAAGGATAGGAAATAGTGTTAATGTCGATATCTCTTTTGACAATTTCGTTCAAATTATTGGCGAGTTTTATATTCCCGTTGGTTCTGTTTTAGATGTTACACCAAATTAAGGATCAACATGAAAAGAATCATTTTAATATTACTTATTTTACCTCTCAGCCTTTGCGCACAATGGTCAAAAAAAGCGAATTTTCCCGACTATAGACATTCTACTGTATCATTCTCAGTTAATAACTATGGTTATGTCGGAGGAGGAATGGTATCGGAGGAAGACTCAAAAGATTTATGGAAGTATGATCCGGCAGAAGATACATGGGAATTGAGTGACAGCTTTCCTGCAGAATACCGGTGGGTAGATGCAGTGAGTTTTGTTATCGGCGAAAAAGCTTATGTTTACGGCGAGCATGGCGTTTCAACCAATTTGTGGGAATACAGCCCTAAAACCGGAAATTGGGTGCAAAGAGCAAATTCTCCGCAGCACAATTCCTCGGCAGGCTTCTCCAGAATTGGATTTTCAATTGGCGATTATGGTTATTTGTATGTAAGTAATGAGTACCCAGGTGGTCCTGGTAGTTTTCTCTTTCGATATGATCCTGAAACCGATACGTGGACGGAAAGGGCAGGTTGTCCGGTCGAAAGGCTTATCTCGATGGTCGGCTTCAGCCTTAAAGGAAAAGGCTATGTCGGCAGCGGATTAAAAAAAAGTTCGGACGTAAACCATGAATTCTGGAAATATGATCCGGAACACGACCAATGGTCACCTATTAGCGATTTCCCCGGTGAAACACGAACAGGCGCGGTCGCCTTTACTATCGGTGATTATGGTTATGTGGGACTTGGGCAGAAACCACAAGCCATAACTGACGAATCCGGCAGGCTATCCGACTTCTGGCGGTACGATTCCGAAACCGACAGTTGGACACAAATTGACAGTTGCGGATATGGAGCAGCCGGAGCATTTTCTTTTACAATTAACGGTAAAGGATATGTTGGTGGCGGTGGTAGACAAAAGGAAGAATTTTGGGAATACACTCCGATATTAAGTTCAGGGAATATAAATAATAAACATAAAGAACTGGTTGTTTATCCAAATCCGGTTACAGGAACGATTCACTGGAATACCAATATAGAAAATATTTCAGGTATTTTTATAACGGATATCAATGGGCGGGTCGTTCGGTCATCCGGTTCAAAACAAAATGAAATGAATGTGTCAGGATTACCGCACGGAATATATTTCTTGCGGATAGAGAGTGATAAAAGCCAGATGATGCAAAAAATAATAATTCAAAACAGACAAATAAAATGAAAACATCTGTAAGTTATCAATCAAAAAACCACAACCATGAAAATAAAAATTTTATCTCCCTCGCAGATTTGTTGTACTGCACCTCTCGTCACGTAGCCGGAAAAGCTATGATGTCAGCAAGATGCTGAAGATATTGTCAGTTTAAATTTCCATGAGCCGAAAATACAAATAAATCGGCTCATTACCGGAATAGTTTTTGAAGAAAATAATTATTCTCCTTAATTCATATTGTTTAATAAAATTCACAACGTCGTAAACAATAATTTTAAAATTCAGGAGTTTACCCAAATAAACCTGCTGTTTTTGCAATAAAAACTATAACAATGAACTTTGCTTTAACCTTTAAATCGCTTGTAAATTTTTTAATCGGTTATGAAACTGCATACTCCCGAAATGTAATCATTGAAGAAATAAACCAAACCCGTTAATTATGAACAGAATTATATTATTTCTGCTGACTGCATTTTTATTGTTTATTTCCTGCACAAAGGAGATTGAAATTGAAATACCGGAGCAGGAACCAAAACTGGTTATCTATTCCACCATTGAACCTTTATTGTTTCCTCATCCAAAATCACTAAGGGTCTCATTGCAGCAAAGCGCTCATATTTCTGATACGGCCAGGTATCCTGTGAATGATGCATTGATTCTCTATTATGAAAATGATATTTTGAAAGACACGCTAAAATGTGTGGATTCTACCGGCATTTACCCAATAACAAAAGGGTTGGGCGATTTCCCTGTTCAGGGAAATTCCTACGCCATAAAAGTTTTAAAGGACGGTTTTGAAAACGTAACCGCAAAAACCACAATTCCTCCGAAAGTGATGATTAAAGATACCGTTGTAACGCCAATTGCCTACTTCGACGAAGATGGTGGTGTTTTCTCGGAGGTGTCAGTAACGTTTACTGACCCGGGCGATGAAACTAATTTTTACGAACTTGCCATTTCCGATATTGCTTATTCTTATGATAAACCGCACACATTTTACCGGTTATCAACGTATGACAAAATAATAACTTCAGAAAGTTATTATCCTTCACTGCTCCGTTTTGACCTGAAACAGCCCAGGGTTCTGTTGTTTAATGATAGAGAGATAAACGGGAAAGAACATACCTTAAACGTGTATTATTTCCCTCCTCAAAGGGAAAGTGAGTACAGGTACATTAGCCACCACTATATAAGTATTCATTTAAGAAATGTTACAGAGGAGTATTACCGGTTTAAAACATCCATGTTACAGCATTTATACAACAAGGAAGAAGATATTCTGTATGGTATGGGCGAGCCGTTAGATGTGATTTCAAACATTAATAACGGGTACGGGCTTTTTGCCGGATACAACAGTGACATTGTTTCAATTTTTATCAAAGAAAAAATCATAAATAATTAATTATGAACAAATTAATTATTTGGTTTCTGGTAATTGTTAATTCAGGCAGTTTATTTGCACAGGAAAAATTCACCATCAGCGGTTTTGTTTATGATAAGGAAACGGGAGAGTTTTTAATTGGCGCAACGGTGTATGATAAGCAATCGGGAACAGGCGCAGTTACAAACGAGTACGGTTTCTACAGTCTTACCATACAGGTTCGGAAAAAGCTGGAAATTCAGGTTTCATTTACAGGTTATAAACCATTAAATCCTGTATTCCTGAAACCTTTTCAAAACCGGCAGGACTTTTACCTGTCGCCTGGGATTTTACTCGATGATGTAACTGTAACTGCTGAAAGAGAGAATACGATTATAAAACGAAACGAAACCGGAGTAACCCGCCTGACAATGAGAGAAGTTAAATCCTTGCCCAATTTATTTGGAGAAGTCGATATTATTAAAGCTTTTCAATTAACTCCTGGTGTTCAGTCGGGCGGAGAGGCAAAAAGTCACTTGTACGTCCGCGGTGGAAGCCCCGATCAAAACCTGATATTGCTCGACGATGTTCCGCTCTATTACGTAGCTCATTTCGGCGGTTTTTTTTCGATTTTTAATGCAGATGCCATAAGCGATGTAAAATTAATCAAAGGCGGATTTCCGGCACGGTACGGCAGCCGTTTGTCATCGGTGCTGGATGTCAGAATGAAAGAAGGCAATATGCAGAAGTTCAGTGTTCAGGGTACTGTTGGGTTACTTTCATCAAAAGTATCCGTAGAAACTCCCATAATAAAAAACAAATTGTCATCCATCGTTTCAGTCAGAAAGAATATTATACCCGTTTTCAAAATTTTTGGCGCCGGAATGGGTTATAATTTCTATGATACCAATGCAAAAATAAATTACAGAATTTCATCCAAAGACAGGGTATTCCTGAGCTATTACAGCGGAAACGATAAACTTTCATCCAAACAAAAAGAGGAAGTTTCAGATAAAATCAGTTCCCTGAAATGGGGCAATACCATGGTTTCGTTCAGGTGGAATCATATATACAATAACAAGCTGTTTAGCAATTTAACATTGTCAAATACCGATTACAGGTACCGCAATCTGTTTCAATACAATTTAAATGTTGGCGATACGGTAAAATCGTTGAAAAATACCGTACTGACAGGCATAAACGACTTTAGTTTGAAGATGGATTTTTCTTTTGTGCTGAATCCCAATATTGTTTTTCGTTTTGGAGCTAACAGCATTTACCATACGTTTACTCCAAACAATGAACATTTTACGCAATCGGGTACCACCGTTCAATCCATTAACGAGCGCTACTCTTATAAAATGAATGCATTGGAAAATGCAGTTTACCTCCAGAATGAAATAAAGTTAAACAGGTTCAATACCAATATCGGATTAAGGTATTCTTCATATCATGCAGGAAACACAGGGTATTTATCCTTTGAGCCAAGACTATTAATCAACTATATTCTGCGAGACGATTTTTCTGTTAAATATTCATTTTCAAAAATGAATCAGTTCATTCATTTGCTTGCGTTTTCGGGCACAGGAATTCCTTCTGATTACTGGATGCCATCCAATGAAAATGTAAAACCTGAAAATTCAGTCCAGAATTCATTTGGTGTTGCCAAAACCTTCCTGGATGGTTTTTATGAGTTAAGTGTGGAGTCGTATTTTAAAACAATGGATAATTTAATAGCTTTTAAACCCGGCATCTCATTAATCGGGAACCTGGATGCATGGGAAAACATTGTTGAAAAGGAGGGGAGAGGTCAGAATTACGGACTGGAATTGTTTTTACAAAAGCTGAAGGGAAATACAACCGGATGGGCCGGAGTAACCCTTTCCAAATCAGAAAGGAAATTTGAGAATATAAACGATGGAAAACCGTATCCTTTCAAATACGACAGACTTTTGGATATTAGCCTTGTTGTTAACCATCAGATTAAAAAGAATATTCAATTATCTGCTGTCTGGAATTACGGAACAGGTTATCCGGTTACCCTTGCTTCGGAGCATTACACGATTGAAGAGGAAGATATTTTTGTTTATACTGAAAAAAATGCTTTCCGAATAAGAGATTATCACAGGTTTGACATTGCAGCGCATTTCCCGAAAGAAACAGACTGGGGGGAACGAACCTGGTCTGTTAGCATTTTTAATTTATACAACCGCCAAAATCCTTATTACTATTATTACGATCGCAAATATCAGGGCTCTGTGGCTGATCCTTCGGCAGGCGGATATAGATTTATACCGGTTTACGATAACTTAAAACTTTATCAGAGAAGTTTATTCAGCATATTTCCGTCAGTTAGTTACAGTTTTAAATTTTAAACAAGATGTATATGAAAAAATTAGTGTTTTTTGCGTGCCTCATTTTAACGGTAGAACTTTTATCTGCCCAGTTATATTCAGGAATAAAATCCCGCCTCGCATTTCCTTTGAATGACGAACAGGAAATAGATTATGGAATTGGAGCCGGCCTGCAATTGGGTTATTCCGTGGGAGAACACCTTGATTTGGAAATTGGAGCCGGAAATGTATGGTATAAATCAATGTTTCAGAACTACCGGGTGCGTTCAGTGGAAGCCGGTGCCAGGTATTCTGTTTTAAATTATCCGGTAAAACCATTTATCGGATTCGGAACAGGCTATTTTCAAAAAAAATTCGACGGCCCTTTTGATTCTGAATTTTCTGAAAACGGAATAGGAATTATTCCTTCAGCAGGCGCTGTTTTTGATGTAAAAAAAATTAAAAACCTGTCCGTTATAACGGAGATTTCATACAATAAAATATTCTTTAAGCATCAGTTATCCGTTGTTTCCGTAAATTTAGGAGTATATTACTCATTCAATCGAAATTAACAAAACCCACTTTATCCCCCCTTTCTTTTCGCATCAGGCAATTAATTTCTATTTTTAGGGCCAAATTTTACGCGCCATGATTACGCTGACCCAATTGGAATATATTGTTGCGGTGGATACCTATCGTCATTTTGGCAAAGCCGCCGAATCGTGTTTTATCACCCAGCCCACCCTTTCTATGCAAATTAAAAAGCTGGAAGAAGATATGGAAATCATTATTTTCGACCGCAGCAAACAGCCCTTAATTCCTACCGACGTGGGCCAGCGGATTATTGAACAGGCGCGCATTGTACTGAAACAGGCTGAAGAATTGAACAATATCGTAAAAGACCACAAAAACCAGGTTTCGGGCATGTTGCGCATCGGAATTATTCCTACACTGGCGCCTTACCTGCTGCCTATTTTTATTGGCCGGTACAAAAGGAAATACCCCAACATTTACATCAAAGTGGTGGAGCAAACCACCGACGAGATTGTAAGTCTTTTGAATAAAGATCTGATTGATGTGGGGATTCTGGTCACGCCTCTGAAAGAGGAAAAAATCATCGAGAAGCCGGTGTTTTACGAAGAGATGATGATTTACGTGAACCCGGAAAGTAAACTGCACAAAAAAAAGGAAATCACGCTGAAAGACATTGCTACGCCCGAAATATGGCTGCTTAGCGACGGCCACTGCTTTCGCGACCAGGTGGTTAATCTCTGCTCGTTCCTCGGCACAGTTGACAGCCAGTTGCCCTTCCATTTCGAAGCCGGCTCGCTGGAAACCCTCATGAATATTGTGGACCGTGAAGGCGGAATTACACTGATTCCCGAGCTGGCCACCCTGAACATGTCGGAACAAAGAAAAGAGAATGTACGGTCGTTCAGCAACCTGAAACCGCTGCGCGAAGTGAGCCTGGCCTATTCGCGGCATTTTGCCAAGCACAAACTGATAAATCTGCTGTGGCGCGAGATAAAAGATGCCATCCCGCGTGAACTTCAAAATGAACACAGAGGAACTGTTGTTGAATGGAAATAATTTTCTGCTATTCAAAAAAATAATTACCTTTGCGCCCTGTTTTTCGCGGACGTGGCGGAATTGGTAGACGCGCCAGACTTAGGATCTGGTGCCACACGGCGTGGGGGTTCGAGTCCCTTCGTCCGCACAAACACCGCCGGCTAATCCAATGGGTTTTGCCGGCGGTGATTTACTGGAAAGTTCTGAAAATAAATTTATCGATTCAATATGAAGGTTACCAGAGAAAATATCGACAATGTAAATGCGGTAATTAAGGTTTTAATTGAAAAAGCAGATTACGAAAAAACGGTTGAGGAAACGTTAAAAGACTATCGCCAAAAGGCTTCCATCCCCGGGTTCAGACCGGGGAAAGCGCCCATGGGGCTCATTAAACGGCGTTTCGAAAAATCGGTGATGGTGGAGGAAATCAACAAAATGCTTTCGCAAAACCTCACCCGGTATATGATGGAAGAAAAACTGCAGATTTTGGGTGAACCGCTTTCCAGCGACGAACACCAGAAACCCATCGATTGGGAAAACGATGTGGATTTTGAGTTTGCATTCGATGTGGCTTTGTCGCCCGATATTGAAGTTCCGTTAAACGAAGAGGACAAACTCAACTATTTCACCATAAAAGTAACCGACGATATGGTGAACGAACAGGTGGAAATGATTCAGTCGCAAATGGGCGAAAATATCGATGCCGACGAAGTAGCGGAAAAGAGCCTGGTGCGCGGCGATTTTGTGGAACTGGATGAGGAAGGAAATCCAAAAGAAGAAGGCATAAAAGCCGATGGCGTTCTGCTTTCTGTTGATTTGGTAAAAGACGAAGAGATTAAAAAGCAGTTCCCCGGAAAACAGAAAGGCGAAGTGTTTACCTTCGACCCGGTTGTTGCTTACGGCGACAGGCACGAAGTGGGGCATCTGCTGAAAATCAGCCACGAACAGGCGCACGATTTGAACAGCAGTTTCAACTTTACCATTACCGAAATTCTGGATTACAAAAAACCTGAACTCAACGAAGAACTCTACAAAAAAATATACGGTGATGAAACCGATGTGAAAACCGAGGAAGACCTGAGAAACAGGTTGAAGGAAGAGATAGCCAAAAGTTTGCTGCAGTCGTCTGACCGGAGATTTGCTTACGATACCCGTGATGCACTGGTTAAAAAAATAAATCCGGAATTACCGGAAGCCTTTTTGAAACGCTGGCTAAAAGAAGCAAACAAGGATGTAACCGAAGAACAGATTGAAAACGATTTTGAAGGTTTTATGAAAGACCTGCGCTGGCAACTTATCAAAAACGTAATCATTAAAGAAAATGAATTGAAGGTTGAAGAGGAGGAAGCATTAGGATTAGCCAAACAAATTGCACATGCACAATACAGTCAGTACGGCATTTACAATGCGCCCGAAGACCAGTTGGAGTCGTTTGCCAAAATGATTCTGGAAAAACCGGAAGAAAAAGAACGATTGTACAATAAAATTCTTGAAGACAAGATAATTGGCGTTGTTAAAGGAAAAGTTACGCTCGAAAACAATGAAATTACCCGCCAGGAGTTTGAGGAAATGGCTAAATAACATTTGCTTAAAGCAATAACAAACAACTTTTTTATAACTTTGTAGTTCGTTTTCAATTTGAACCAGAATTACAAAGTTATTTTTTTTAAAAGAAAAGAAAATGGATAGACAAGACGAATTCAGAAAGTATGCAGTTAAACATTCCGGAATCAGCAGTTTAACATTGCAACGCTATAATTCAGCCTACGGAAGTTATATTTCGCCTACCATTATTGAAGAACGCCAGTTAAACATTGCGTCGATGGACGTGTTTTCGCGTTTAATGATGGACCGGATTATCTTTTTGGGTGTTCCGATTGATGATACGGTGGCAAACATTATTCAGGCGCAGTTGCTGTTTCTGGAATCTACCGACCCATCGAAAGACATTCAGATTTACCTGAATTCACCCGGCGGACATGTTCATGCAGGGCTTGGTATTTACGACACCATGCAGTACATTTCAGCCGATGTGGCCACAATATGTACCGGAATGGCAGCATCGATGGGAGCTATTTTGCTTACCGCCGGCGCCAAAGGGAAGCGTTCGGCGCTGAAACACTCACGGGTAATGATTCATCAACCCATGGGCGGAGCGCAGGGACAGGCTTCCGACATCGAGATTACAGCCCGCGAAATTCTGAAAATTAAAGCAGAACTGTACAATATTATCTCTGAACATACCGGAAAATCGCTGAAACAAATAGAAAAAGACTCCGATCGTGACTACTGGATGACTTCGGCAGAAGCACTTAAATACGGTATGATTGACGAAGTTTTAGTAAGAGATAAGACAAAAAAAATAATCAATGGCAAATAAAATCAGAATGGATAAATGCTCTTTTTGCGGACGTGAAAAAAAGGAAGTAAACCTTTTAATTGCCGGCATCGAAGGCCATATATGCGACCGCTGTGCCGAGCAGGCTTACTCTATTATCCAGGAAGAAATAAAAAAAGACAGCTCTTTTGACCTGGCCGGGATTCAACTCCTGAAGCCAAGACAAATCAAGGAATTTGTTGACCAGTATGTTATTGGTCAGGATGAGGCGAAAAAAATCATTTCGGTTGCGGTTTACAACCACTATAAAAGGCTCACACAGCCCCTGGATAAAGACGAAACCGAGATTGAAAAATCCAACATCATTTTGGTTGGCGAAACAGGAACCGGTAAAACGCTGCTGGCACGCACCATCGCCAAAATGCTTCATGTGCCGTTTACCATTGTGGATGCCACCGTACTTACCGAAGCCGGGTATGTGGGCGAAGACATTGAAAGTATTTTAACCCGCCTGCTTCAGGCAGCCGATTATAACACCGAAGCTGCCGAACGCGGCATCGTTTTTATCGACGAAATTGACAAAATTGCCCGCAAAAGCGACAATCCGTCCATTACCCGCGATGTTTCGGGCGAGGGAGTTCAGCAGGGATTACTAAAACTGCTTGAAGGCGCCGTGGTGAATGTTCCACCGCAGGGAGGACGCAAACATCCCGAGCAGAAGCTTATTCCGGTGGATACCAAAAACATCCTGTTTATTTGCGGAGGCGCTTTCGACGGAATAGAACGGAAAATTGCCAACCGCCTCAACACAAAAGTAATTGGGTACAGCGCCGCCAAAGAGGTGGACCGCATCGAACGCGAGAACCTGCTGCAGTATATTGCCCCGCAGGATTTGAAATCGTTTGGTCTGATTCCCGAGATTATTGGTCGTTTGCCGGTTTTGGTTCACCTCGATCCGCTGGACAAAACCGCACTGCGCAGAATTCTTACCGAGCCCAAAAATTCGGTGATAAAACAATACAAAAAACTTTTCCAGATAGATAAAATTAAACTGGAATTTGAAGAAGAAGCGCTGCAGTATATTGTGGATAAAGCCATTGAGTTTAAACTGGGCGCCCGTGGCCTGCGCTCCATTTGCGAAGGCATCATGAACGACGCGATGTACGAAATGCCCTCTGAAAAAACAGAGTACCTGGTTATTTCACAGGAATATGCCCAAAGCAAAATGGATCGTTCCAGCATCCGCAGGCTGAAAGCAAGTTGATTGATTACTTTTTCTTTTTCTTCATAGTCAGGTAGGCAACAACTGCAATAACTACAACAATAACTACAATAATAATTACAGTTGTACCTGAACCGCTGCTTTGTGCTCCTTCAGCCAGCAGATCCTGTTCCATGTAAGAGCTGTCCTGTGCTCCCAGGTTGTCAATGTAAGTGCCCTGGTCCTGAGCTCTAAGGAGGTAAGGGAAACTTAAAATTCCGGCAATAATAGTTGCAATCAAATTTTTAAATGTTTTCATTTTTTTTCGTTTTAAATTATTAACTATTTGTTTCTCTCAATTTCTTTTTTACTGTATTATACAAATTTTCAGCAGGCAAATAGCGCGGATTAATCTCAAACAGCCTGTTCAGCGAATTTAATGCCTCGTTTATTTTTCCTTTCTTAAAATGCCATTCGGCCTCTAAAAGATAGAACGGTTCATAATAAGGATGTATTTTTTTCCCCTTTTCCAAATCGCTTAAAAAACTTCCAATATCGTCCGTTGCCAGTTTTGCCTGCAACAAATTTACAAACAACCAGGCATTATTCTGGTCATTTTCAATGGCTGATTCAAGTAATTTAATACCCTGTCCAAAATTCCCCTTTTTTATTTCAGAAATTCCCTCGAAATCGGTTTTGTCTTTTCGTTCAATTAGCACAGCCACCGGATTTTCCTTGTGGTAATACGTTTTTAAAATACCTTTTGTTTTCCACAAGTTGTTTTTTAGTAAATGAGGATGAATATAATTCAAAACGAAAATGGCATAATTCCAGTCCGCTGAACTGCGTTCCAAAAAGCGGGTGTACTCGTAGTTTATGTTCGGATAATTTTCAAAATAATTGGTAAGGTTACAGTTCATTGCAACTGTTATTTTATTTTCTCCGGCAAGTTCAATCAAATCCTTAACCGGTTCTTTTATACTGTGAAAATAATAATCGTATTCATAGTTTCCCCAGGCTTTTTTATTTCCGCCAAATAATGGATTAAAGTATATATAGTCAGCCGGGAATGTATTGATTTGATGTTTAATTGGCCATACCAGCAAGATTAAAAAAACGATTGAAATGCCCCGTGCAATTATTCTATTTTTTGGTTGAAGGAAGGAAATAAATTTGTACGCTCCCAAAACCGAAAGAATTGCAAACGGCGGTAAAATAAACAGCATTTGCCTTACACCACTGTAAAGATTTGAATCAATTGCAATAACGTAAATAAACGGAAAAGCGAAAGAGAACATAATGAATCCCTCAAAAAAAAGTTGTTGCGATTTTTGATTTTTCAAAAAAAAATTCCGCAGAAAAAACAAAAGAAAAAGTATAAATCCTGTTAATACAAACAGCGGTGTTGAAATGAGCATCCATTTGGGCAGATAATACCAGGGCAGTTGTGTGCTCCAAAGCAATTGACCTTCAAATACCTGTCTGATGCTTACTTTGTAATGTTCCATTACCCGCAGACTTTCAAGCGGATGCGTAAAAATGTTTTGCAAGGCAAAGGGCCAGAACAGCAATCCCGCAAAATAACCTATAAGCAGGATTGCCGCCCCCTGGCCCAAGAGCCTTACAAAAACGGGTCTAGCTGAAACTATTTGTTTTAGGTAAAAAGGCTTCAAAACCAAAAAAACGAGAAAACCCAACCCGAGGTAAGCGAAAAGGATAAATCCTCCGGCCCTTACCGAAACGGTGAATGCAATAGCCAAACCAAGCCAAATTGCAGTTTTCCAACGTTGTCGGGGTATTTCTTTTAAAAATTGAACAATCAGCAACAAACCGGCTGCATAACCGGCTGCAAACGGAATGTCTTTCAGATTGCCAAATGCCTGACCTGCAAGCCGCGGCATAAAAACCAGCGAAAAAACAACAACAATTGCCAGTTGCCATGAACCGGAAACACTTTTTGCAAGCAGACCCGAGAACAGGAGCAATAACAGAAAAAAGAAAGCTCCTGTATAATGCCGTGTTAAAAATTCATTTTTTACTTTGAAAACCCGGTTAAAAAGCGCCGTAAAATTATCAACCGACTGTCCATAATATTTCAGGTTGGTTTCCGGTGTATGAAGACAGCTTTTATCTTCACCTTTGGTAAAATACCAGTTCACAACTTTTTTTGCATGGGGGTAGTGCAATTGCTCGTCCACATTAACTGCTGTTTTTGGGGCCAAAAAAGCCATAACAACCGCCACAAGCATAAGTATGCCGTAAAAACAATTTTTTGCAGTGAATATGTGGCTAATATCATTCATATATATTCTGAACGAAGTAGAGCGGGCGATCCTGCACTTCTTTAAAAATCCGGTAAACATACTCACCAATTAGTCCCAGGAATGTGAGTTGTACCGAACCGAAAAAACTAATGGCCAGAAACATGGATGACCATCCAATGGGAGCTAGTCCAAGTAATTTTGAGGCAATCGTATAAATTATGGCGCCCAAAAATATTAGAATACCAAGAATGCCCAGATACAGACAGAATTTAATGGGCCATTTAGAGAAAGAGTAAATGGCATCGGCTGCAAGTGAAAACAGCTTTCTCCGGCTCATTTTTGCCACACCTTCCGTCCTGTCAGGCCGGTCGTAAAGAATAAATTCATGTTTAAATCCAATAAAATTTCTTATTCCCGGAAGATAACGGTTGCGCTCTGAAAATTGCAACATGGCCCGGTGTGCCTTTTTGTTAATAATGCAAAAGTTGCCGGTTTGAGCTACCTGTTGCCCGCCGGTTAGCCGATCGAAAATCCGGTGAAAAATGTTGATATAAACCCGTTTTGCCAGTTTTTCATTCCGGGCTTCGCGTACTGCTGAAACGATATCGGCCCCGGTAGCTTTAATTTTATCAAAAAGCACCGGAACCAAATCAGGCGGATCCTGAAAATCGCCATCCATAATAACAATATATTCTCCTTTGGCATAGTCAATTCCGGCAGTTAGTGCAGACTGGAGCCCAAAATTCCGTGAAAGGGAAACAATTTTTAACTGGTTATGTTTTTCACGAAATTTTAACAGTTTTTGCAGTGTGGAATCGGTGCTTCCGTCATCCACGCAAACTATCTCAAACTCTTCGCCGGTTTTCTCCAAAGCCTCCCGGAGTTCTTTGAGCAGCCTTTTAACCAGTTGCTCTTCGTTTAATAATGGAATAACGGCAGAAATCATAATTTTTACGGATTAAGCTTTATGTTGCGTTCCGGGCAACGGAACCGGAAATTCCATATTTACCGGTCCCATTTCATACCTGTCGGGACCAAGCTTTTCGGATGAATTGAGCATATCTTCCCAGGTTACTTTTTGCCCGGTATAAGCAGCAGTTCTGCCCATAATGGCAGTTAGTGTAGAAATGGCTGTCCGTTCGGCTTCCACCACTTGTTTGTTTGTACGAATGGCAGTCACCAGATCGATGTGCTCCTGAACATAGGGTGAAACTTCAACAATTCCGGTAGATTTCCCGTCTCTGTTTTTCGGGTATTCATATTGCCATTTAACCGTACCGTCAGGGTTATAAATGGTGTTTTTGCAGTTGGTATAACCTTCGGTACCCATTACCAGCTCACCCAGCGTATTGGCGCAACCGTCAATCTGGCGCGACATGCTGTGTGAAAAAACTCCGTTCCCGAATTCAAAATCGATACTGAAAAAATCGTACTGATCGCCGGTAAGTCGTCTTACCCTGCCGCCAAATCCGATGGCACTTTCCGGGTGTTTTCCAAGAAACCAGTTTACAATATCAATGTTGTGAACGTGTGTGTCAAGAATATGGTCGCCGCAAAGCCAGCAGAAGTTGTTCCAGTTGCGAAGCATGTATTCCATATCGCTCCAGCCTTCTTCGCGGGTGCGAAACCAAACATGAGACTGCAGCCACCATGCTTTTGCAGAGGTAATTTCGCCGATGGCTCCTGAGGCAACCTGGCGGTATGTTTCAAGGTAGTCGCGCTGGTGTCGCCGTTGAGTTCCGGTGACAACTGACAAACCCATTGTTTCGGCTTTTTTGGAGGTGGCAATAATTTGCCTTGCCCCCACCGCATCAACCGAAACAGGTTTTTCCATAAAAACATGTTTTTTGGACTGAATAGCGGCATCAAAATGTTCGGGTCGGAAGTGAGGTGGCGTAGCCAGTATAACTACATCCAAATCTACTTCAAGAAGCTTTTTATAAGATTCGAAACCCCAAAAGCAGTTGTTTTTGGGTACCTCCACTTTTTGCTTTTCCAGCTTATCGTGGCAATCCCAAACTTTATCCTCAAACACATCGGCCAGTGCTACCAGTTCCAAATCGTTGCCGGCAGCCAGAAAATTCAGGGCAGCACCCGTTCCACGGTTCCCGCACCCCACAAGCCCTGCACGTAGTTTTTTCCCGTCAGGCGCTTTATTCAAAAGCGGAGGAAATTCATAATCAACCGGTTTGTTTTTTCTGCTGCAGGAATTCAGAGCACTTATCCCGGCCAGTCCGGCAGCTCCGATGAGGGCCGACTTTTCCAGAAAATTCCTTCGCGATAGTTGATTCTTTTCCATGATATTTAATTTTGGTTTTTTTCTGCGGTAAATTCATTGGGGTCGTATTCGCAAATAACTCTAAAGCCAACATGGTTGCAATCGGAATACCACCAAATGCTTTTTGGGATTTGCGGATCGGTTTCCAGCCATTCTTTGGTGCGTGTAAAATCGCGACGTGCAATCCTCAAATCCTTGGCTGAGTTTTTAAACGACCCTCCCCTGACAACATATTCCAGTCCTTCGCGCGGGCCACGTGGATTTTTAACAACTCCCTGCGGATATTTGGCATATACCTGCGGATCGTAGTAATCGAGACAGAATTCAGCAACATTTCCCAGCATGTTTTTTAACCCGAACGGATTCGGTTTTACCCAAACCGATGGTTGAGTCCGGTAGGGGCTGTTTTCCTGGTAAATTACGTAGGAATTGATCACTGCAGTATCAGGCCCGAATAATTTGTTCCAGAACCCATCCCGTTCAAAATTTTTGGGTGAGCCCTCAAAAAAGTATGGACTGTTTGTTCCTGCGCGTGCTGCAAATTCCCATTCTGCTTCAGTGGGTAAGCGATAATTTTTTCCGGTTACACTGCTGAGCCATCGGCAATATGTTTGAGCTGCGTGATGTGTCATCGTAATAGCAGGCCGGTTACCCATTCCCCATCCCTGGTCGGGTGCACCCCAGGGTGGAGTGGCTCCTGAAATGCCATCTACTTCTTCATCCACAGCGCCGGCCTCTGCTTCTTTTCTTCCCTGCGAACTGGTTGCATTAAAAAATGCGAGGTATTCGTTCCATGTAACTTCAACTTCCGCCATCCAAAAACTGTTCACTTCCACTTCCCGCACCGGTCCTTCGTCAGATCGTCTGTAGGGTTCATCGGCCGGGCTACCCATTTTAAACGTTCCGCCAAGAATAGCCTTCATTTCAAATGAAACGGTGGTGCCCGGAATTTGTTCCTTAAAATCTTCAAAAGCTGTTACCAATGCCGGCTCCTGAAATAATTCATCCGGTGCAACTGTTATTTCTTCCATAGTTAACCCGGTTTCGCCACGGTAATGTCCAACGGTTAGGTGGCACTTTATGCATGAATTGTTTTCCGGATCGCGAAGGTATTTTAAGTGAGATTCCGCCCCCAATGCATCAAGTGTAGCCGGGAACAAATTGGTATGGCATTTTTTGCAGCCGTCTTCGTAAACAAACCGCTTTGCTGCATCGGCTGTACGTTTTGCCTCCCAGTCAATTTCGTCCATGTCTTTGGTCATAAAAACATATAAATCATGAAATCCGTGGTATGCTTTCCGGTAAAGGAAATATGCGCCCTGATCTTCCGGAGGCAGATGGCAGTCAACACATTTAGCTGAAACACCGGTTCGGTTACTGTTGTGTGCAGACAGTAAAAAAGTGGCATCGGCATGCGGATGAGCGTGGCATGCAGCGCAAAATTCATCGGTAGATGTATAATCGATTGTTTTTTTTGATAAGGCCAAAAATAAAATGGCTGACAAACCGCCTGTTATAAAAATTAAAAAGTGTTTTCGTTTCAATGTCCTGTCAGTCATTTCAGAAAAAGTTTTTACCAATATTAAGTACTGGTTATTAGTCTTTTCTTAACCGGCAAGCCATTTGTCTCTTATCATGGAATTAATTTATTCTTAATTTTTAATTTAAACATTTGATAGTGAAATATTTAAAAAAAATTAAAAATTAAGGTCATTTTCATTAAAAAGCCTATTTTTGACTGAAAAATAATTCAGGATTAAGAATATCTGATGTATTAAAAAGAGATGATTGAGAATTTGAAGTTTTATTTTTTAAGATTAATAGCGGCCCTTATCCCCTTTGTTGTATTCTTCCCTGAAAACATTTCAGCGAAAGAATTTACAGAAACTTCTTTTTTAATTGCAGGCTTAAAACCTCCTTTAATTGAAAACCAGCAATTCTGGACATTTATACAGTCGAATAACAGAACCGGAATTGAGGTTGATATTTTTGAAGAAAACAAACAGGTTTATTTGGAACCAGGCAAAAGGGGAATTGATTTTTTAATCGATTGGCTTGACCGGCTCACCAGCAATGATTCATCAAAAGTGATTCCCGTATTTTTAAATTATACGGGTACCATTTCGGTTCTGGATTCCATTATCAGCCAGACCGCCATTTCATCGCGTATTTTTTATATGCCACGTGGCGAGGCCTGGCCTCCATTGGATTATCTGGTTCAATCTAACCGGAGGATTTTGTTTTTTGTTTCGGGAAACAAAGAAAACGGAGGCAGGGTAGTACACCGGACAGATGATTATATCCACCGGATTTCTGCCAGCCCGGGAATACATTTTACAAACCGAAATAGTCTGGAACTTTTTTTAATTTATGATTTTGATAAATTGCCAACGGGAGCTGCAACATCAGGAAATATAAGAAACCTGGTCCCGGATTATGTCAATTTTTTGCTTGAATCGTGGACAAAATACGGGAAACGTCCCAATTTTATTTTTGTTGGAGAACGCTTTTTAAATTTTGATTTCATTTTGCCTCAGCTCAATTCTTTTACATGGGTTAACGGCACTGTAAGGGGTTCAGGAAAAACGATAGAACGAATTTACTGGAAAAATCCTGAAGTTTCGGTTACCAGCGGCAAATTTAGTTTCCCCTATCGCGGCGGCGACGAATTAACTTTAACACCTTTTGTTCCGGGATACCGGATGACTCCGGAGCAGATAATTGTTACAGGTGAAATGGAGGTGCCTGAAAATTATCAGATTATTGCATCTCCCTTAAAATTGAACGAAGGATTAACCGGAAGTTTTCGATTCGATGAAACCATTATTGATGAAGTTTCCCCCCAAAGAGAATTCCAGGGCGAAAATTATTCATTCAGCCAGGATCTTGAGCGGGGTACTGTATTAAGACTTCCTGAAAATTCAAATGTAAACCTTGGGCCTCCTGACCGCTATGGATTGAGAAACAGCAGTTTTACCGTGAGCTGTTTCGTAAAATTCAGTGAAATACTTGAATTTGGCGACAATGCTGTTCTTGGAAATTATGAAAGCGAATACCGCAGAGGATTACATCTTATACTGCGGTCGGGCCATCCTTATTTCGGACTTTGGGCAAACGACTATGTTTCCGAGGAAAAATTAGAACCAAATACCTGGTACCACCTTGTTTGGAGATACATTATTGAAACAGGCGAGCAGGCAATATTTCTCAATGGGCAGAATATCGGGAGTTCCGACGGGCATCCTCCGTTTTCAGGCACGGGTGATATTCATCTGGGAAGTGCCCTCTCGCAAGGAGCAAGTTTGCGTGGCTCTATTGATGAACTCCATTTTTGGAACCGGCCTTTGGGAGCAGAAGAAATTACCCGGTTGGCTCTTAATGAAAATATAACCGTAGCATCTGATAATGAATCGGAAACAGGGTTTTTAAAGAAATATGGAACTTACATAATTTGGGGATTATTTCTCTTTATCGGAGCAATAATTTTTTCAATAATCATTCTAGTGTTCAGAAAAAAAAGAAAAAACGAACCAGTCGAAAATATTCGCCTTCCTGAAAAGAACCAAAGTAACCAGATTAAACTTTTTGGAGGCTTTAAGGCGGTGGATCGGGAAGGAAATGATATTTCGGGCATGTTTACACCAAAGGTAAGGGAACTTTTTTTGTTCGTTTTGTTGTCAACCTTAAAAAATAAAACCGGAGCAGCGGTTTCTGAAACGGATGAACAACTCTGGTCGGGATTACCTTCTAAAAAAGTGGCGAACAACCGGGCTGTGACATTGAATAAACTTCGTAAAATATTGAATCATATAGATGGTTTAGAGATAATTACAAATGATGGATTTTTGCTGACCGAACTTCGGGAGCCACTTTTTTGCGACTATGCAGAAGCGTATAAATTATGTCAGAGTCCGGGAGGTATGGATAAAAAGCAGCTCGAAACATTTTTTCATCTGGTAAAAAAAGGAAGATTCCTAAAAGGCATAAACTGGGAATGGCTGGATGAGATGCGCGGATTTACAGGAAATCAGATTATTGACAATTTGCTGAAACTGGCTGTTTTTTATAAAAATGAAAACAAGATTTCCAATATTGAAGCGTTGGCCAAACGAATACTGGAGTATGATGACCTGAATGAAGAGGCAATCTGGCTCCAGGTTTGGGTACTCCGGCAAACAAACAACTTACATCAGGCTAAATTTCATTTTGAGTCCTTTTGTTCGAAGTACCGGAATGGAATGGGGGAGAAGTATCCTATGGATTTTGAGAAGTTTAACCGGCATTTTTCCTACTTGTTTTAGACAATAAAAAACAAAAAGATGGCACAAAAAAAAATATTGGATTTTGAAGCAGTGATTTTTGATTTGGATGGGGTGATTACAAAAACCGCAGTGACTCATTCTTTGGCCTGGAAGAAAATGTTTGATGAGTATTTACTGAAAAGGCATAAGAATCTGGGAGAACTTTTTAGCGAATTTACCCGGTCCGACTACCTCTCCTATGTTGATGGAAAACCCCGCTACATAGGTGTCGCTTCTTTTTTGGCTTCGCGAGGTATTGAAATTCCCTATGGATCGCCCGAAGACAGCAGCAATTCTGAAACGGTTTGCGGGTTGGGAAACCGTAAAAATGAAGCATTTAACGAAGTTTTAAAAAAAGAGGGTGCAGAAGTTTATCTGTCTTCCAAAAAACTTCTGATTGAATTGAAAGATGCCGGGATAAAACTGGGTGTTGCATCGTCAAGCAAAAACTGCAAACCGGTTCTCGAAGCCGTGAACCTGCTTCATCTTTTTGGGACGCGGGTTGACGGCGTAGTCTCGGCCGAGCTCGGCTTGAAAGGCAAACCGGAACCGGATATTTTTATCAAAGCCTGTGAAATGCTGGAAGCCAAACCAAAAAAATCAATTGTTGTTGAAGATGCAGTTTCAGGAGTTCAGGCGGGCTCTAAAGGCAGGTTTGGACTTGTTCTTGGAATTGCCCGTGAAGATAATGCTGCCGAATTGCACAGGAACGGGGCTGATTATGTAGTTGCTGATTTGGAGGAGGTAAATGGTATCAGCGGGTTGAACCAATTGTTTCAAAAATTCAGCAACAAGTAATCTGTTCCTGATTTTTCAATAATAACGATAAGGTTTTTTTCGCCTGGCGGGCTGTTACATCATTTCCGAACCATTTT
This sequence comes from Mariniphaga sp., assembly GCA_041686935.1. Taxonomy (GTDB): domain Bacteria; phylum Bacteroidota; class Bacteroidia; order Bacteroidales; family Prolixibacteraceae; genus Mariniphaga. The sequence continues at coordinate 284,112 of JAWLCW010000002.1, forward strand.
TTTTTACTTTTGCTACCCATTTTTTAGCGGTAACATGAGATCAGACAGGTTTAAGGGATATTTTTTTGCCATAATTGGTACGCTTGCATTTTCCAACGAATATATTTTCAGCAAAGCTGCAATGAATGAAGTACACATGGCGCAGTTCGGGGTGTACTGGTTTGCCATAAGCACCGTGCTGATTTTACTTTACTCTTTCCAAAACAGAAGCCTGAAGCAAATTCGGTTTCTTACTAAAAAGCAAGGCCGGATTTTAATCACCCTTGGATTTTTGGAGATTATTACCACGACCTCCTTCTATCTTTCCATTCACATTATCCCCGATCCGGCTGTTACTTCTTTTCTGGGAAACATGTACCCGGTGATGCTGGTAACAGGCGGTATTGTGGTGCTTGGCGAAAAGTTTGGACCTATTGAAATTGTGGGCGGTTTTCTGGCGCTGGCCGGGGCTTTTATTATAGGTTACACTGGCGAAACCGATTTGAAAAAACTGTTTATTCCAGGCACCGGAGTAGTTTTACTGAATGCTTTTTTTGCCACGGTGGCCTCGCTCGTAGTAAAAGTGCATGTGAAAAAATTAAGTCCCGAATTGCTGAATCTAAATCGTTCGGTTTGGTTGCTGACGTTTGCGTTTATTATGTTTTTTGTGTACAAACAATCGTTTGCCATTCCCATGTCTGCGCTTAAAAATATTGCAGTGGGGGCAACATTGGGCCCATTTCTGGCCATTCTTACCATTTATTATTCATTTCGTTACCTTGAGGCATCCAAATCGTCGGTGGTACAAAGCACAAAAGGGATTTTTGTACTTATAGGCGCTTATCTGTTTTTTGGTACGTTACCACTGCCACACCAGCTTGTTGGCGGTTTTTTTACCGTGGCCGGCGTGTTGGTGATGACACTGGCCCGTGCAGGTTTAATCAGAAGAAAAAACAATAACAAGAAATTATCTTCCTAGTTTCAGAATACGAATAGCGCCCCGAACGACAATCAGAAAAACAATGGTTCCCACAATTAAATCGGGGTATTTCGATTGGGTGAGCAGCACCAGTACCCCGGCTGCAATAACTCCTGCGTTAATAATCACATCGTTTGAGGTGAAAATCATGCTGGCCCTCATGTGTGCCTCCTTACTTTTTGATTTTTGAAGCAGGTAGAGGCAAACCGAATTGGCGATTAAGGCAAGCAAGGAGACGATTATCATCATTCGAAAGTCCGGAATTGTTTCAACACCGATGAACCGGCGAATGACTTCTATAATTCCAATTCCAGCCAATAACAATTGAAAATAACCGCTCAGCGTGGCCACTCTTTTTTTACGCGAAACTGCCGCTCCCACCGCCCACAGGCTGAGCCCGTAAACCAGCGAATCGGCCAGCATGTCGAGCGAGTCGGCAACCAGCCCCATGGAGTTGGAAATGAACCCGGTAATTATTTCGATGAGAAAAAAGGAAAAGTTGATGATAAGTACCGTCCACAGCAACCTGGATTGCATTCCGGTATTTTCGGATGTATCTACCGGTTCTGCTTCTGTGGTTTCCCTGAATTCAGAACCAAGATTTAATTCCGAAAGCCTTGATGCAATTTCAGAAATTTCACCCGAATGAAAAACTGCCAGGTTCCGTTTTTTTAAGTCAAAATCCAGTTTTTCAATCCCTTCCAATCCATCCAGTTTCATTCGGATGAGATTTTCCTCCGAAGGACAATCCATTTGCCTGATATGAAAAACAGACTTTTTCATGGATTAATCTTCATCGTCATCATCACCGAAGAACTCATTGGGATCAAATGGAATATCATCATCCGGATCTTTGTCGAACGGACCCACACCGGGCGGGTTGAACAACCCCCAGCGGTCTATGATGTAGTTCCACTGGTCGAAATCGGCCACCCATTCGATAAACAGCAGACGATACTCTTCAATCAAATCGCGCACAATGTCGAAATATTCCACCTCTTCAAACCCGAACATTTCCAGCGAATGGTTGGAAACCATCAGGTCGCGGGCGGCTTTTCGGATAATTGCTGCCGCTTCCATGCGCAAATCGTACAAATCGCCACCCTCGGCCCCGGCCACTTTTACAGTAAGCATACTGGCATCCGAAAGCATGTGCCCCTTTACATGCTGAAGGTGCTCGTTTTCCTCGGGAATCAAATCGCAAATTTTCCGGGTCATTTTATAAATCTCCTCACCCTTTTTGTAGATGGGAAGGTCCTCTACTCGTTTTCGTCTTTCGCTGTAATCCATTTTTATTTCAAATAAATTGGTTTTGAATCGGCTATATCGCAAATGTACAAAAAATGTGGGTTGAGGATCAAAGCCGCTTTTTCGACAAAAAAAAGAAACCGGCCCTTATGGAAGCCGGTTTTTCAATTCTGCAGATGATTGGTTTTTCTGCTGTTAATCTTTTAATTTTTGTATGATAAATCATTATCAATAAGCAATTAATCAACAATTTAATTTTTTAAATTCTGGATTTCCGCTTTTTTATTTTTTCCTGATTCTTTTTCATTTTTTTTTCATGTTGACGCTCTTTCAGGCTTTTTTTGGGTTGCTTTAATCCAGTGTTCTTTTTTGCCATGATGATGAATTTTTTAAAAGTTATCTAATGTTCTTCCTCCGAATAAATAATGTTTTTTATTTTTATTTTCTTCTCTCCGCGCGGGGCATTGAAAGAAATGGTACTCCCTGCTTTGTACCCCAACAATGCGCTGCCCAGCATAGACAAAACGGAAATTTTTCCATTTTTGAAATCGGCATCTTTGGGATAAACCAGCCTTACCCTCATTTCCCTGTTTGTGTCCAAATCAACTACTTCGGCAAATGAATTCATTCTTACAAAATCGGTTTTAATCCTTTTTCCTTTAATTTTTTTTGCCCGTTTAATTTCTGAACCCAGAAAATCCAGGTTTCTTTGTTCTGTAGAGTGCGTAAACTTTTCCACTCTAAGCAGTTCACATATCTTAATGTAATCCTGCTCTGTAATATTGATGTTTTGTTCCATAATTATTTTGTTTTTTATCGTATCCGATGTAAATATATCGTATCCGATGCAATTATAATAAAACTTTTATATTTTTACAAAAATTTTGACTCCATGGGAAAGAATAAATATGCCATTTTAAAGCAAGTGATTGATTTATATGAAGAATACGAGCAGAATGAAAAACATCTTGACCTTTTGTCGTTTGCCCGGTGGATTACAAACAAACTGGACGATGAGCCGGAATTAAACAGAAAGGTACCTCAGGAAAAAAATCCCGGCTTTAACTCTGAGGATGTGTCAGTGTTAAAAAAATTCGACGAAAAGGCACGATTTCTTGAGTCGGTATCCCGGATTGCACGCTATCACGAATTTTATTCCCGAAAAGCATTAAAAGATTTGGTTATAAATACCCGGCTTGAATATTTATTTCTGCAAACCGTTGATTTACTTGAGAAAGCAAAAAAAACCGACCTTATAAATACCTATCATCTTGAATATACCACAGGAATGGATACCATTAGAAGGTTAATAAACAACGGGTTGCTGGATGAAATTCCCGATGATTCGGACAAACGGGCAAAGTTGCTGGTGTTAACAAAAAAAGGCAATGAGATTCTGCTCCAGGCCAATAAAAGAATGAGCGACGAAAATAAGATGTTTCTTTCTGCAATAAACGATAACAAATGGAAAAAAGCCATGCAGATTTTGGAAGAAATGGATGAATTTCACAGTTCCGTTTATCAGAATCACAACGATAAAAACTTTGCTGAACTTTGCAACCTGATGGATTCGCTGAAATATTTGTACAAATAAATTCTGATTGGTTAATTCTATGGTCTGAATTATTGTAACTGACAGAATATAAGATTTTTAAGAGGCCTGTATGTTCGGATAGATGATTAGTAGAAAACTGTAATAATCCAGATGAAAATCATCCAGAAAAAAAAGATAATCTGCAACCGGTGAAAAAATCTGGCATTTTTACCCAGTCGTTTTTTCCAGTATTTCAGGTTCATCAGGGTATTGTTAATTTTCTTTTTTTTCTCCAAATAATTTTCACGGCTAAAGTTCTGATATTGCTCATTCACAAAAAATCTTTTTGTTTTGAAAATTATTGAAAACAAATTTCCTGCAGACTTTTTCCTTTTTATTTTCACCAAACCTCCGTTTTGAATGTTTAGTTTTTTTATTTTCGAATTGAATGTATTTTTGACAGTACAAATATTTTTGGAGATTGTAAAATCAGCTATTCGAATTAGCACACAGAAAGTTCCCAAAAATACTGAAATAGTTCCTGTGGTTTCTGAAACTAATACAAGAAAAGTTTCAAAAGTGAAATTGTGCAAAAGTTCATTAAGATTGATATTGATAAAAATAAAGCCCAAAAAAACAATACTGATTACCAGGAATGAATTTATTGAAAAGGATAGGTGAGACTTTACAATATTTTGCCAAAAAGTGTTGCGCTCACAATATTCAAGGTATTCTGTGTCTTCAGATTTCACCATAGTGATTATAATGCTATTATAATACTTCCAATGGTTCAAAGTTAAACTAATTTTTGCCGATATTCTTTAATTGTGTTAAGAGAATTTCATGAATTTCCGGTCTCGAAATCAACAGTTTGTCGCTTTCTCCGGTCCAGGGTCGGCCCTGCCAGTCGGTGAAAACACACCCTGCTTCGGTAGCGATTACAACGCCGGCCGCAAAATCCCAAAGAGAATCGCCTGAACAGACAAATCCGTCCACAGCACCGGTTGCCAGGTAGCAAAGTTCGAGTGCAGTTGTTCCGAGTTTGAGCGTGTCGTAAGGAACAGCAAGCTTTTTGGCAAGTTGAATAAAGTGGTTCCGGTCTGTTTCTCCGTAGCTGTGGTTCAGGAAAATGCAGGGAGTAAAACCAGACTGAAAAGCGGGAAGGACAATTTTTTCTCCGTTACAAAAAGCGCCGCCACCTTTTTCCGCGTAATATTCGTTTTGCAAAATGGGATCGATAATAACTCCCGCCAGAAAATCGTTGCCGTCCATTAACCCGATGGAGACGGCAAAAAGGGGGATTCCCCGTGCAAAGTTGGAAGTGCCGTCCAGCGGATCGACTACCCACTTTTTCCCCTTTTCTTTACGAAGAAAACCACTTTCTTCACTCAAAATATTGTGCGATGAATATTTTTTCAGCACTTCAAAAATCGCCCGTTCGGCAGCCAGGTCGGTATCGGTTACCAAACCCTGCGCTTCGCCTTTTACCCGTGCGTTTGACGAATCTCCAAACCGCTGCCGGATAACCTCAGCTCCTGCCCGGGCTGCTTCAAGTGCAATGTTTAAATCAGAAGAAAGGTTGTTTATCATTGAAGTATATTAAATATCCGGTGCAGTTTCCAGCAAATACGTTTCCGCTTCCACATTCCACAATCCTTTGGTTTTAGCTACCAGTTTGGCCAGTTCGGCGTAAAACGGATCGGTCTTCCCTTTTTCTTCAAAATCGGAAATGGCCACCAGCGGCAGATTTTTGTGGGTGTAAATCATTTTTTTCCCTCCGGGAATGTTGGGCAGGTTCAGGGTGGTTTCTGCCACCGCATTTAATCCGCCGATGTGGGTAATCAGTCCGGCCGGGTCGAGGCCTTTGCTCATGCATTGCAGCGCTTCCACCATGTCGTCGTTGTTTCCGCCCGAAGTTCCCACAATGTGCGTGTAGGCATAATGTACGTTGTAAAAATTCAGTTTTGCTGAAAATTCGGGATTGGATGGTCCTGCAAAAAAGTTGAGGCAGCCGTCGTGTGCCAGAATGGCGTCGCCCTGTTCCACTACCGGAGCAACCGGGGCAAATACAAACACATCGTTGTACCCTGTTCCATCGGAAATCTCTTTCAGTATTTCCACTGGATTTTCAACGTTGCCGGTGTTCAGATAAATTAATTCGATGCCATTTTCTTTGGCCCATTCCACCGGAAAAATTTCAGCAGCCCGGTCGAGGCGGCTTTGGTCGATATCGGTAATCACCAGCAGAGAAGGTTTGCGGTCTTTTCGGTTCACCACATAATTAATGGCTGCCAGTCCCATGGGGCCTACACCTGCAAGAATAGCCATTTTCCCGCCTTCCACAATCTCCATCTGATGGATGTATGAACCCGGTTTGGTGTGATAGTTGGCATGCATGGCGCCAATCACACAGCTCAGAGGCTCGGCCAGCGATGCCGGATAATAGCCTGGTCCGTCATAAGTTAGCAGGCAATCCTGCTCCAGCACATCTTTGGGAATGATGACATAAGTGGCATCGCCGCCAATGTTTGGATAAGAGTAACCGGGCGCGCTAAGCACTCCCATCGGACCGTTTTCGTAATATATGGCCGGCTGAATGGAATACTTCTGGCCAGCCCTGAATTTGTGTTGCCATTTGGTCCCCACCTGCACAATTTCACCGGCAAACTCGTGCCCAATGATTATTGGGTTTTCATGCACATTATCCGGAACCCGCTTGTGGTCGGGGCCTTGTGTGGCTGCCTTGTAGCTCGACATGCAAATGCTGTCGGACACCACTTTGGCCAGAATTTCATCTTCTTTAATCTGCGGAAGTTCAAACTCCTCGAGCCTTAAATCTTTCTTTCCGTATAGTCTAATCGCCTTCGTAAAAAAGCCTCCCTTAGTCCCTCCAAAGGAGGGAGATGACTGACTGCTACTTATTTTATTCATATTTCGTAATTTTTAAATGAATTACTAATAATTCCTTTTCTCTTATCCCCTCTCCTTTGGAGAGGGTTAGGGAGAGGCTGATTATTTCAACATATTCTGCCCACCTGTTACCGGCACCGCCTGGCCGGTTTCGTAGTGCTGGTCGATGACGTAGAAAATGGCTTTGGCCACATCTTCGGGCGTGCAGCCACGACCGGCGGGCACCTGTGCTTCGTAAAACGCTTTTACATCGGCAATGGTTTTGGCACCCGGTACTTTTCCAGCCTCAAGGTATTGCACAAACAGTCCTCTTTCGGGGTCGCTCCACAACGGGCCGTCGAAATAATTGCCCGGGCAAATGGAATTCACTTTGATGTGAAATGGCATCAGTTCCAATGCAAACGACTGTGTGAGACCAATTCCTCCAAATTTCCCTCCGGCATAAGCAAAGTTTTTATTGCTTCCTTTTAATCCCGATTTGGAGTTGATTTGAATGATGTCCATGTAATGCCCCGGTTTGTAGCGATGCTGGATTTTCATCATTTTTTGGGCGTATTTGGCGCACAGGAAATAGCCGGAGTAGTTTATTTTGGTCATCAGCTCAAAAATTTTCGGGTCCATTTCGTCGAGGCTGCCGGCGTGTAAAATTCCGGCGTTTGAAATCATCACATCCAGCCCACCAAAGTGAAGAACTGTTTGTTGCACCATACTTTCAACCGAAGCTGCTTCAGCCACATTCACCGGTAAAAAAAATGCCCTGTTTTTTGTTCCCTTCTCATTAAGTTTTCCGGCAAATTCTTTTCCTTTCTCTTCGTTCAGGTCGGCCACCACAATGTTGGCGCCTTCGCTGAACAGGATTTCGGCAATTCCGGCCCCAAACCCCTGGGCGGCGCCGGTAACCACTACCGTTTTATTTTCGAGCCGACCCTGTGCTTTTCCGCCCAGCGACACTTTTTTACGGTAGTTTTCCACCTCCCAGTTTTCTATAAATTCGACCTGAGAAGGGGTGAGCGGGTGCGGACCTCCAAAGTTTTCTGTTAGTTTGGCAATCCGGCAGAAATCGTTTACCATATCTTTCAGGTATCCCACCGAAACGGCAGAATCTTCTGCGGCAATCACTCCTTCATTTTGAATAAAAATAATTTTGGGCGCAAAACCACGACGATTTTTGAATGTTTCAATTTTGGTTTGAGCTTCTGCAATTATTTCCTCTGAAGTCCCTTTATTTTCTATAAACAGGTATTCCGACAGGCAGTAAACCATCTGGTCGGGATTGTAGGGACGGGCCAGCCATTCATCGAATTCTTGCTTATTCTTAATGAAACCTGAAATCCACGAGCTGTTGAATGCTGTGGCCACTTTCAGTTTTTCTTCGGAAAGCAGCATACGCACAGCCGGTAAAACTTCCGCCATTTTTACTGAAACGGACAACTCTTCTGATTCTGGAAAAGTTTCAAACATGCTTTTTAGTTTGGTTTCAACACCGGCGTAAATGCCTTTGATTTCGTCGGTTGTGTCGGCAGCCACAAAAATACCGTGGTTCTGAATGAGCACAATTTGTGGATCGCGGCCAAATTTTTGATTGTATTCAGCAATTTTCTCAGCAATAATTTTGAAAAGGATATAACCGGGGTCAGAGTAAGGAACAAACAAAACTTCCTCTCCGAAAATTTCTTTGGTTTTCTGTTCGGCCTTGTTGCTGCACATCAATCCGTTGACCAAAGTGGAGTGGGTGTGTACCACATACCGGTAGCTGAACAGGTTGTGGAGCGATGTTTCCACCGATGGCCGCAATCCGGAATCCGGATCAATGCGGCTGCTCATCAGGGCATTTTTAACTTCTTCTTCGCGTTGCACTGAATTGGCTGAAAACTGCTGGTTGGGTATGTCGTTCAATTTTGCACGATCGAGCACACAAAAGCCATTTTCATCAATATTTCCTAAGTTAATGCCGCTGGCTTTTATCCAAAGGTGTTTTTCATTTTTGAAGGATGTGTTTCCACCGCCTGCAATCACGTATTTTTTATCCTTTCCGTAATATCTCGAAACTTCAATTAAATCTTCTAATTCCGGATTCATTGTTTTTGATTTTGAAAATAGGCAATAACAGCTTTTCCCAGTTCCACAAATTTTTCTTTTTCAGCAATTTTGGCTTTTCGGCCATCCAGGTACCCCACCATACCATTACTGAGGAGGTACTGGTGGGCGGCGATAACAGCAGTCCCTTCGTAATTAATTTCCATCAGCTCTTTATCCAGCGGTACACCGCCACGACAGGAAACTTTCAGCGGGTCGAGCTGTGGGGTGTTGTGTTCCGTTCCAAAAGTAATTACAAACCCGTTTTGGTTGAAAAAGGTCACAAAATCTTTTAAAATCTCATAGTCGTTGCGGCCTGGAATCAGTTCAATGGAATACACATTGTTTTTTACAAGTTCCTTCAGTAACTTTTCTTTATCTGCTTCATAATCGGTGAAGTTTCCCTGTGCATCGTCGAGCAGCACCGGGTAACAGGGAATTCCGCCAGCATCGATTATGAGTTCGATCACCTCTTCCAGCGAAAGAAATGCTTTTGGGTCTTCGGGAACAAAAGCGGTTCCGCCGGCTTTAAGGAGGTTGCTTCTGATTTCATTTTCTATTGATGCAGCACGTCCTAATGGTGCTTTCAGTGCCTTCCCCGAAAATAATTTTTCGAACAGTCGTTTCCTTCCGTCAGCGGTGCTCTCTTCTTTAAAAATCTCCAACCGGATGGCCTGTGCAATGTGCCTTTCGCGGAAAAGGTTTTTAGCCAGTTTTTGCTGAAGTTCCGCCGCATTAAAATGCAAATTGATTTGGTTCTCTGCAAAAAATGCATTTAGTTTTTCCACCATCTGATAGGTTTGCCGGTTGCTTTCTGTTTGCAGTGTATTAATTTTTTGATGGGAACTTTCACTCATACTCACCGGAAAACGCAACCCTTTCCCGCTAAAATAAGTTCGTCCGGGGTTATTGGGGTCGTTTACCCTGATGCCTGCTTCCTGCAGGTCTTTCTGCAGCCCAATGAATTCGATATTGAAGAGTGGAAAAATGTTGAACCGCATGGCCATTTCAGCAAATTCTTCGTAGCCGTAGGTTGTATAAAAATCATTGATACCCAGAACCCTAATTCCTTCGTGCCGTGCCATTTGAAATGCCAGATCAATGGTTGAAAAGGCACTGAATGAGTGCGGAGTATGAATATGTCCGTTAATTTCGGGTGCAGGTTGTTTTTTTTGTTTTTTGTGCCATTCCAGTAATTCATCTTTTGCCGGGAATGTGCTGAAAATACTCTCTTGTTTTTCCATTTTCCTTTACAAACTTAATTTCCTGCAAAATACGAAAAGAATGGTGAAGAATCCGTCCTTTGGCATCCTGTTTTTTGAGAAAATGAAAGGTTTATGTTTTCTGTTTTAGTAAATTTCTTACTTCGGAATAAACCCGTTCTGCAATTTCAAAAACATTCCTGCAAATTTTCTCATTAGGTTCAAAATCCGGCAATACACTACCTAACGGATATTTAGAGGGAATATAAATGGAGTTCAATAAATCACATTCGTCTTCTGTAATATTAATATTGATGCTATTTTTTATCAAAATCAAATTCAATTCAAAAATATTATGAGTTCTTTTAACAGGAATTTCGTATTGATTAAGTATAGCTTTAAAAGCTTTTTCAACGGTTTGTTGTGCGTTTTGCAAAGAGGGGTTATACAATTTGCTTTCCAGAAGAATTTCTGAAGATTTTTAATTTTCTTTGGCATAATTCAACCAGATTTTAGTTTCTTCTTTCATAAATTACCTCCCCAAGGTTAATCTCATTAAGAAATGTTCCAAATGAGTTTTCCTTTATTGGAATAATATCCAGAGGAATTATTTTGGCAATGTCACGAGTCAGTTTCCGATATTTCAATGAAAGATTTAAATACTTTTCCTTACTGTTCTGAAAAACTGCAACATCTATATCTCTCGGAGTTTTTGAATTTAAAAATGAACCGAATATAATTACCCTGGAAACCTCTTTTTCTTTCGATAAAGTTTCTTTCAGTTTTTCTTTTATATACAACTTTTCTTTTTTATTCATAGCTTTCAGTCACTTATAACAAAAGTAATAAAATTGTGCGCAACTCGATAACAAATATAGTTTGAATTTAGGAGTTCATTTTATGAAAAACATCCGATTGCTCTTTTTGTTAATATCCATATAAAATTCAATGATTATGGCCAAAACAATATTAATGACCGCTTCGGTATTTCTGGCGCTGGCGGTTGCCTTGGGTGCATTTGGAGCGCACGGATTAAAATCTCAGCTTTCAACCGACATGTTGCAAACGTATAAAACCGGTGTGGAATACCATTTTTATCACGCACTTGGATTGTTGCTTATTGGAATCCTGGCTGTTTCTTTTCCTTCAGAACTCTTTAAATGGTCTGCCATTTTAATATCGGTAGGAATTGTTTTGTTTTCAGGAAGTTTGTATGTGCTGGCTGTGTCGGGAATAAAATGGCTGGGTGCGGTAACTCCGGTTGGCGGACTGAGTTTTATTGCCGGCTGGATACTTTTGTTTTTGGCGGTTTGGAAGAAGGTGTGAATACAGTTGTTACCTGTTTAATTTAACATTCATTAAAATCGTGAAAAAAAAGAAGTTATGTTTTGGTAATTAAAAAAAAGAAAATACTTTTGCAGTCCCGATTATTGTCCGTACTTACAAATAGTGTAAAAGATTGATTTCCTTTGGATAACAGACTTCAGGAAAGCCCGAAAAACCTGAAAAAAACCACTGGAACATGTTAAATGTTGAATAAAAAATTTAGGACGAGTGGATACATTGAGTTACAAAACCGTTTCGGCCAACAAGGCAACCGTTAATAAAGAATGGGTGCTGGTTGATGCTGAAAACATGGTGCTGGGCCGTTTGGCCAGCGAGGTTGCAAAAATCCTCAGGGGCAAACACAAGCCCGAGTTTACACCGCACGTTGACTGCGGCGATAACGTAATTGTGATTAACGCCGAAAAAGTGCAGCTAACCGGTAAAAAAATGACCGACAGGGTTCATTTCCGCCACAGCGGTTACCCGGGTGGACAAACAACACAAACTCCAAAACAGATTCTGGATAAATATCCTGAAAGGCTTGTAGAAAAAGCCGTCAAAGGGATGTTACCAAAGAATAAACTGGGAAGGCAGTTGTTCCGCAACCTGCATGTTGTTGTTGGTGCAGAGCACAAATATGAGGCTCAGAAACCAAAAGTTGTTGATTTAAGTACGAATAATTAAGAAAAATGGAAGTAGTTAATACAATAGGCCGTAGAAAATCAGCAGTTGCACGTATTTACGTGAACGAAGGCAAAGGAAACATTACCATTAATAAACGTGAGTTTAAAGAGTATTTTCCAACCACCACCCTGCAGTACATTGTTACCCAGCCGCTGAATCTGGTTGAGGCAGCAGAAAAGTATGACATCAAAGTAAATCTGGATGGCGGTGGTATTAAAGGACAGGCAGAAGCATTGCGCCTGGCTATTACCCGTGCTCTGATGCAAATTGATCCGGAATCGAGAAAAGAGCTGAAAGCTGCTGGGTTTGTTACCCGCGACCCACGCGAAGTGGAACGCAAAAAACCTGGTCAGCCAAAAGCAAGAAAACGGTTCCAGTTCTCAAAACGTTAATATTTTTATTGTCAAACGATATGGATCTAAAACGGTTGAGACTTCCTATAAACCGGGACTACTCAACGGTTGCTTTTAGAAACATAAAAAAGTAAACAGATGCCAAAAGTATCATTTCAGGAATTATTGGATGCAGGTGCCCATTTTGGCCACCTGAAAAGAAAGTGGAATCCGAACATGGAACCATACATTTTTATGGAGAAAAACGGAATCCACATTATCGACCTGCAAAAAACAATTGTAAAAATCGATGAAGCGGCGGCTGCAATGAAACAGATTGCCAAATCGGGTCGGAAAATATTGTTTGTTGCTACTAAAAAACAGGCAAAAGAACTGGTTGCCGACCTGGTAAAAAGCGTTGGAATGCCATACGTTACTGAGCGCTGGCCGGGTGGTATGCTCACCAACTTTCCTACAATCAGGAAAGCTGTGAAAAAGATGATTTCCATCGACAAAATGGCAAATGACCCGAGTTGGGATAACCTGTCGAAAAGAGAAAAACTACAGATTGGCCGTCAAAGAGCCAAGCTGGAAAAAATCCTCGGAAGTATCTCCGACCTTACCCGTTTGCCGGCAGCGTTGTTCATTGTTGATGTAATGAAGGAAAAAATTGCAGTACGTGAAGCACACCGTTTGGGAATACCAGTATTTGCCGTTGTGGATACCAATTCGAATCCCGAAGGTATCGACTTTGTAATTCCGGCCAACGACGATGCCTCTCAGTCTATTAAACTGATTGTTGGCGCAATGGTGGAAGCCGTGCGCGAAGGATTGAACGAAAGAAAAGCAGAGAGGAAGGACGACGAAGAAGCTCCGAAGAAAAAAAGCCGGAGAAAAGTGAAAAAGGAAAAAACTCCTGAACCTGAACCGGTGGAAGATGAAGTCATTGAAGAAGATGAAGACATCAGCGACAATGAAGACGATACCGGAGATGAAGAAGAATAGCAAATTGCTGTCAGTATTATAAAAACATTTTAAATATAAGTTTTATGTCATTTACAACAGCCGACGTAGTAAAACTGAGAAAAGTAACCGGTGCAGGGATGATGGATTGTAAAAGTGCCCTGGCGGATGCAAATGGTAATTTTGAAAGAGCCCTCGAAATTATCCGTGAAAAAGGAAAACTGGTAGCCAGTAAACGTGCAGACAGGGATGCAACCGAAGGTGCAGTTCTGGCCAAAACAACTGAAGATAAAAAATTCGGTGCGCTGGTCGTGCTGAACTGCGAAACCGATTTTGTAGCCAAAAACGAAAATTTTGTGGCGTTTGCCGACAATATTTTGAACCTGGCACTGGAACAGAAATCGGAAAATCTGGACATCTTAAAAGGCCTCAACCTCGATGGCAGAACAATTGAAGCTCAGGTAACAGAACAAACTGGTGTTATTGGTGAAAAACTCGATCTTTCCTATTACGGAAAAATTGAAGCCGAAACAGTGGTAGGGTACATTCACCCCGGAAATAAACTGGCTACTTTGGTTGGCTTCAGCAAAACAGGTGTGGACGAGCAGGTTGCCAAAGATATGGCCATGCAGGTAGCGGCCATGTCGCCAATTTCGGTTGATACCGATTCCATTCCGCAGGAAGTAATTAACAAAGAGCTGGAAATTGCCAAAGAAAAATTCCGTCAGGAAGGCAAACCTGAAGCTATGCTCGAAAAAATTGCACAGGGCGCGCTTCAAAAATGGTACAAAGAAGTTACCCTGTTGAACCAGTCATTTATTAAAGACGGTAAAATTACTGTTAAAGAATACCTGGCACAATACGACAAAGATTTAAAAGTTACCGGTTTCGAGCGTTTTGCGCTTGAGGGGTAATAAAACTTCAGATATATTTTATTGAGCCGGTGACATTTGTTGCCGGCTCAATTTTTTAAGCAATTTTTGTCATCATTTTTTTAACCGGATAGTCACTTTTTAATCATCTAATTTTTTAACTTGGGGCATTAATTCGTTTAATTGAAATAATTTAATCCAAAAAATTATGAAAAAGGTTTCAGTTTCTTCTGCAAAAATCATCAGTTTGCTGAAAAATCAAAAGTCTGAGGCAACAATTCCTGCGTTGCTTTTTTTTCCATTGCTCTTTTTGTTTTGCCTTACAATTGAATTAAATGCCCAGAGTTTAGATGTTCCCTATGTTCCTACTCCCGACAATGTGGTTGAAAAAATGCTCGACATGGTTAATGTAGGGCCGGGCGATTATGTAATTGATCTGGGTTCGGGCGACGGTCGTATTGTTATTGCAGCAGCAAAGCGCGGTGCCTACGGGCATGGTGTTGACCTGGATCCAAAACGGATTCGGGAGGCCAGAGAAAATGCAGTAAGGGCAGGAGTGGAGGATAGGGTTATTTTCGTGGAAGGCAATATTTTCAATACAGATTTTAGCCGCGCAAATGTTGTTACCATGTATTTACTTAATTCGGTAAATATTCAGCTACGCCCTCATTTGCTCAAAAATCTGAAACCGGGCTCCCGTATTGTCTCTCACGATTTTGATATGGGAAACTGGAAACCGGAAGAATATGTACAGGAAGGACACAGTGATATTTATTTCTGGCTGATTCCGGCTGAAGTGCAGGGGAAGTGGAATTGGAAAGCCGGCGGGAAATCATTTTCCATGACAGCCAGTCAGGATTTTCAGGAGATAACTCTTCAGTTAAAATCAGGAAATTCTTCATTGGCAGTTGAAAATGGCAAATTACTTGGCGACAGAATTAGCTTTACCGCTTCCAATCCTTCCGGCGGAGAAAAATACGTTTACAGTGGCAGGGTAGAAGGAAACAAAATTATTGGAGCAGTTCAGATAAGAACCGGCAACAATTCCAGTATTGAAAACTGGAGTGCAGCTGTAGAATAGGTTGTTATTCAGTATGTTGAAGTAGTTTGGGATGTTTTTACTCTAAAAATAATCCTGAAAAAATAAAACAGCCGGCGCTTTTTGCACCGGCTGTTATTATATTCCCCCAGGGAATCTGATTTTTTATTCTTCGACTTTGGAAAAATCCATGGCAGCCATTCGTTTGTATGCGTTATGGCGCCATTTGGCATTTTCTTCGGCTGCAGCAAACAACTGGTCGGCTTCCGCCGGGAACGATTTTTTCAAAGAAGTATAACGAACCTCACCGTTCAGGAAGTCCTGGAATTTACTCCAGTCGGGATCTTTGGAATCGAGTTGGAACGGGTTTTTGCCTTCGTTTTCCATTAGCGGATTGTAACGGAAAAGCGACCAGTAACCTGATTCAACTGCTCTTTTCTCTTCATCCTGTGTATTGCCCATGCCTGCCCTTAGTCCGTGACTAATACAAGGCGAATAAGCAATAATAATGGAGGGTCCGGGGTAGGATTCGGCTTCGCGTAAAGCTTTCAGGTATTGTGCCTGGTTTGCACCCATGGCAACCTGTGCAACATATACATAACCGTAGGTCATCATCATGGCGCCCAAATCTTTCTTCCTGATTTTTTTACCGGAAGCGGCAAATTTTGCAACTGCGCCAACCGGTGTAGCTTTCGATGACTGACCTCCGGTGTTGGAGTAAACTTCGGTATCCATTACCAGCACATTTACATCTTCGCCACTAGCCATTACATGGTCGAGGCCGCCGTAACCGATGTCATAAGCCCAGCCGTCGCCGCCAAATACCCAGATTGATTTTTTAACCAGGTATTGTTTCAGTTTGGTAATTTCTTTGGCGTAATCGCTGTTGCTTCCGGCAATAGCTTCCAATACTTTGGCAGAAGCTTCAACCGAACCTTCACCATCTTTTTTATTATCGATCCAAAGCTGGAAAGCTTCTTTTTCTGCATCTGAAGCGCCATTACCCAATGCAATCCTCATAATGTCTTCCAGCCGGTTACGTTGAGCTGATACACCTTCCGAGAAACCAAAACCATATTCGGCATTGTCCTCAAAAAGTGAATTGGCCCAGGCAGGTCCATGACCGGAGTCTTTATGTTTGCAATACGGCGTTGAAGGCGCTGAACCACCATAAATGGATGAACAACCGGTTGCGTTGGCAACCATCATTCTTTCGCCATAAAGCTGAGTTATCAGTTTAATGTATGGAGTTTCGCCACAACCGGCACAGGCTCCCGAGAATTCAAACAATGGTTGTGCAAATTGTGAGTTTTTCACCGATTTGGTTTTATCAACCACTTTTTCTTTCAATGAAATCTCGTTCACCATATAATCCCATCGTTTAATTTCATCGCGTTGACTGTCGAGCGATTTCATTACGAGCGATTTCACTTTCGAAGGACAAACTTCCACACAATTGCCGCAGCCGGTGCAGTCGAGCACGCTCACCTGAATTCTGAAGCTCATGCCGTTAAACGTTTTAGAAGGAGTGGCCACCCGGGTTTCGGTTCCTTCCGGGGCTTTTTCTACTTCTTCATCAGTTAACAGGAAAGGACGGATAGCAGCATGAGGACAAACATAAGAACACTGGTTGCACTGAATACAGTTTTCAGCCTGCCACTCGGGAACATGCACTGCAATACCCCTTTTTTCGTAAGCAGCAGTTCCCAGCGGGAATGCTCCGTCTTCGGAGCCAACAAATGTCGAAACAGGAAGACTGTCGCCTCTTTGACCGTTAATTACATCCACTACTTTTACAATGTATTCCGGACGGTCTGATTCTCCGTTGCCTTCTTTTATCTCTATGGTTTTCCATTCGGCGGGTATAGCTACCTTGTGAACGTTTTTACCACCGGCCTCCACAGCAGCAAAGTTCATATTAACCACTTTTTCACCTTTGTTTCCGTAAGACTTAACAATGGCTTTTTTCATCTCGTCCACTGCCATTTCGTAAGGAATTACTCCGGTAATTTTGAAGAATGCGGATTGCATGATGGTATTGGTGCGTGTTCCCAAACCAATATCTTCACCTAACTTTGTACCATTAATAATGTAAAACTTGATTTCATTTTCAGCCAGGTATTTTTTCATGTGGTCTGGCAAACGTTGTTTGGTTTCCTCTTCATCCCAAATGGAGTTAAGCAGGAACGAACCACCTTTTTTCAATCCCTTCAAAACATCGTAAAGGTGAATGTATGCAGGAACATGGCAGGCCACAAAATCGGGTGTGGTAACCAGGTAGGTTGAACGGATTGGTTTATCGCCAAAACGAAGGTGCGAACAGGTGAACCCGCCTGATTTTTTTGAGTCGTACTGGAAATACCCCTGACAGAATTTGTCGGTGGCATCGCCAATAATTTTTATTGAGTTTTTGTTCGCTCCAACGGTACCATCAGAACCTAATCCGTAAAATTTTGCCTGGTAAGTTCCTTTGGGCGTAATGTCTATCTCTTCTTTTGGCGGAAGTGATTTAAAGGTTACATCGTCAACAATACCAATGGTGAAATCGTTTTTAGGTTCATTCATTTCCAGGTTTTCGTAAACCGAAAGAATCTGGGAAGGTGTTGTGTCTTTTGAACCTAATCCGTAACGTCCGCCAACAATTACAGGAGCATTTTCTTTTCCGTAGAAATTGGCTTTAATGTCGAGATAAAGAGGTTCGCCTGCTGCTCCCGGTTCTTTGGCACGGTCGAGAACTGCAATGCGTTTTACCGTTTTTGGCAGTGCCTGCATGAAATATTTTGCAGAGAATGGACGGAAAAGGTGAACAGCAATCATACCAACTTTTTTACCTTGTGCTGCAAGGTAATCGATGGTTTCTTTAATGGTTTCGGTAACCGAACCCATTGCTATGATAATATTTTCAGCTTCCGGATCACCATAGTAATCAAACGGATGATATTCGCGTCCGGTTAGTTTGGTAATTTCCTTCATGTAGGCGGCAACGATGTCGGGAACCGCATCGAAATACCTGTTCGCAGATTCTTTTGCCTGGAAGAAAATATCAGGGTTTTGGGCAGTACCTCTTGTTACCGGGTTCTCCGGGTTTAAGGCACGGTTACGAAATTCCTGCAACGCTTCCTGATCAACCAGAGGAATCATATCTTCCATTTGAAGGGCTTCTACTTTTTGTACTTCGTGCGACGTGCGAAATCCGTCGAAAAATGCCAGGAAGGGAATCCTTGATTTCAATGTTGCAAGGTGCGCCACACCGGCCAAATCCATTTCTTCCTGCACCGAACCGGAAGCAATCATGGCAAATCCGGTCTGCCGGGCAGCATAAATATCGCTGTGGTCACCAAAAATAGAAAGTGCGTGTCCGGCGATTGCACGGGCACTTACATGGAAAACGGTGGGCAGCAATTCACCTACAATTTTATACATATTAGGAATCATAAGCAGAAGTCCCTGTGACGCAGTGTATGTGGTAGCCAGTGCTCCTGCCTGCAAGGCGCCGTGAACAGCTCCGGCGGCCCCACCTTCGCTTTGCATTTCGGCCAGCCTTACCGGTTGTCCAAACATGTTTTTCTTGCCAAATGCTGCCCACTCGTCAACATACTCGGCCATGGTTGACGATGGGGTAATCGGATAAATACATGCAACTTCGCTGAACATATAGCTCATGTAGGATGCAGCATAGTTCCCGTCGCAAGTAATAAATTTCTTTTGTTTTGCCATTATTATTCTCCTTTGTTTCAAAAATTAGTATTTCGTATTTAATTCTGTTTTTTAATATAAAAAACCGAAAAGCCAGAGGGGGATTTTGTTTTTACTTCCGGTTTCTATCATATCGGCAGCTACAATCTGATTTTTACCCGGTTCTGTTTTGTGACCGCCAACTACAAAATTCCAGGTATTATTTACCAGGAAATCAGTACTTCCTGAGCTGTTAACAGGCTGGGTATAACCTACCTGATGATAAAAGAACGTTTGCCGTAAATTGGCTTTCTCAACATTGTCGGGTGCAATGGCATATAACAGGTTGGTATTCTGCATATATACCTTGTCCGGCTTTTTCATTTCATTTTCATCGCCGTTTGAATAAAGCAACTGTATTAGTTTCGCATTTTTCAAATATCGAAGGTAATTCATTACGGTTGCCCGCGATGTTTTAATATCGGCTGCCAATTTACTCACATTTGGCGAAAAAGGTGTTTCTGAAGCTATGATATGCAACAGTTTTCTGAGTTTTGGCAAATATTTTAACTCAATTTGATTAATGTAGGGCACATCAATCTCAAGGGCCAGGTTAATGTGTTTTAAAAGCCGGTTGGAGTAAAAATTTGGGTTATCTATAAAGTATGGATAAATACCACTTTTCAGGTATTCGCCGAAAAAAGCAAGCGGACGCACTTTTTTTACAATTTCACGTGAAATTTCGATATGGTGGTTTAAAATATCGCCAAATGAATACACCGGGAAATTGTTTTTTGTTGTATGGTTTAAATATTCACGGAAAGAAAGTCCTTCCAAATGATTTACTGTTACAATCCCTTTTAAATTTGGATTATCTTCGGTTATTCGAAGTACAGGTGATGATGTAAAAATTATTTTTAAACCGGGTAATTTGTCGTGGCATTGCCTGAGTTCCCTGGACCAGTTGGGGTATTTCTGAATCTGGTCGAGCAACAGAATTTTTCCACCTCTTTTGGCAAACTCATCGGCAAATGAAAGAATGGTTCGCTGTGTGAAGTAAAAGTTGTTCAGGTTGACATAGAGAACATCTGAATCTTTGGGGTACTCCTCTTTCAGGTAATCGAGTAAAAAAGTGGTTTTGCCCACACCACGAAATCCTTTGATGCAAATAAGCTGTTCAGACCAGTCTATGGTTTTAAGTAACTCCCTTCTTAATGTCGGGTTCGTACTTTCCAAAAGTGTTCTATGTGTGAGTTGAAAAAATTCCAAGATTTATTTTTTTTGCAAAAATAACAGTTTTTGGCTGAAATTGTAATGTGAAGATGCCAAAATGAAAGATTTTGTGTAATTTATAATTGTTAAAAATAAAAAAAGCAGACCCTAAAGTCTGCTTTAAATAGTATGATTTTTTTTAACAAAGTTAACCATCGTTCATTGATGCGAGGAATTCTGCTACTGAATTGGAACGCATGAGTCTTGTTTTCATAAATTCCATAGCTTCCAGTGAATTCATATCGCCAAGGTAATTTCGCAAAACCCAAAGTTTGTCCAGAATTTCTTTTCTGATGAGCAAATCTTCGCGGCGTGTGCTCGATGCCGGAATGTCCACAGAAGGGAAAATCCGCTTGTTGGAAAGTTTTCTGTCGAGCTGAAGTTCCATATTACCGGTTCCTTTAAATTCTTCGAAAATAACATCATCCATTTTCGATCCGGTTTCGGTAAGTGCGGTGGCCAGAATGGTGAGCGAACCTCCTTCTTCGATATTACGCGCTGCCCCGAAAAACCGTTTTGGTTTGTGCAGGGCATTTGCATCAACACCACCCGAAAGCACTTTTCCTGAAGCAGGCTGAACGGTGTTGTAAGCGCGGGCCAAACGGGTAATGGAATCAAGCAGAATAACCACATCATGACCACATTCAACCAGCCTTTTGGCTTTTTCAAGTACAATATTGGCTACTTTCACGTGTTTGTCTGCCGGTTCGTCAAAAGTTGAGGCAATAACTTCAGCATTCACACTGCGGGCCATATCTGTAACCTCTTCGGGACGTTCGTCAACCAGCAACACAATCATGTAAACTTCAGGATTGTTTGCTGCAATGGCATTTGCAATTTCTTTCAGTAACACAGTTTTACCCGTTTTTGGCTGGGCAACAATTAATCCACGCTGTCCTTTCCCAATAGGAGCAAACATATCAACTACACGGGTAGAAATATTATCGTGTCCTTTTCCTGTCAACTCAAATTTTTCATTGGGGAAAAGTGGGGTGAGGTGATCGAAAGGTACACGGTCGCGAATGTACTGCGGACTTCTGCCGTTAATTTCCAATACTTTTATAAGCGGAAAATATTTTTCCCCTTCTTTAGGCGGCCGTATGGTTCCGGTAACAGTGTCGCCGGTTTTTAAACCAAAAAGCTTTATTTGCGATTGGGAAACATATACATCGTCGGGTGAGTTGAGGTAATTAAAATCCGACGAGCGTAAAAATCCGTATCCGTCCTGCAAAATTTCAAGCACTCCGGTGTTGGTAACAATTCCATCAAATTCATAAAATTTGCCATTGCTTCCTTTACCGGTATGTTGATTCCCGTTTTGCTGTTTTTGATGGTAAGGCTTCTGCTCGCGCGGGTCTTTTTTGTGAAATTTTTGTTTTTCCTGATGTTTGGAACCCTGTTGTGTTTTTTCTCCTTCTTCGGGCTGCCGGGCATTTTCTTCATCCTTAGATGGAGCAGATTCCTGTTTGTCAATTTTCTCTTCTTTCGTTTGCAGTTTTAATTGCGGTTTATCTGTTTTTTCCTGCTGCTGCGACTCTTCCTGTTGAGGTTTTGTTTTTTCGCCATCCTGGGTACTTTTAGTTTTTTCACTAAACCCCTTAATAATAGCTTTAATTTGGTCCTGACGTGATTGTGTGGAACCATCTTTTGCCGTTTCCTGTTTCTGGTCTTTTAATTCAACCCTGTCATTTTTTGAAACAGGTTCTGCCTGTTCGCGTCGCGGACGCCGGCCCCTTCTTGATTTTTCTTCCTTAGCTGATTCTTCGCTTTTGCTGGGTTCCTGTTTTTTTCTAAGGAAATTTTTAAAAGTCGAGCGTTCTTCCTTTTTTTGAACGGGTTGCTCTTTGGGGTTATTCTTTTTTACATTTTTTTCTGCTTCCTGAATGGCCTGGGTATCCAGGATTTTATAAATAAGATCCTGTTTTTTAAATGATTCTACCCGTTTTATTTTTAGCTCTTTTGCGATGTCACGCAGCTCCGGGACGAGCTTTTTATTCAATTCTAAAATATCGTACATGGTATAAAATTAATATTCTCTTATCCTGATTAAATCTTTAATGATAATCTATTTGGAACAAATAATGTGGAGACGAGAATTTTTGTTGAAATTCGGCTGCAAGTATAATAAATAGTTATTACATACCAAAAATTAAAAATCTTTTTTTGTTTCCATTTCGCTTTTTTCCCAACTAATTTAATATTAGAACGTTTGTGTTGTTTCTTTTTTTTGTTATTCGGAATTTTATCTCCAGGATTTATTTGCCGGTGCTTGTTTTTACGTTACCTGTAAATAAATGTTTTGTTTTTAGCCGGGAGATTTATATAGTAACGTATTAAGCTAAAATATATTTTTCAAAACCGTATATTGTATTTCAACTTCAATCGAAGGGCACTTTCATCCAGAAATACCGGTCCATCGTTTTTAATGAACCGTGAATTCCATGCAACTATTATTTCGTTTCCGGGTTTCAATATCCATTGAAACCGAGATTGCAAGCCTGCTTTTTTACTGGCATTATCGTATTGCAGGAAATTATAAAGGGTAATGTCGGGACTAAACAGAATGTTGGCATTCACCTGGTAAATATTCGCAGTAAATTCTCCCTCCGGCAGTTCAACATGATTTTGGAAAAAAGTACCGCCCAAGAAGAAAGGCACTGCCACCTTCCAGTTTGCTTTCAGCTTTATATCTTCGCGCGTACCGTTATAAAAGGCGCCAAAACCGTAGGATGCCTCGCCCCATAAATTTCTTGCGCCTTTGGTTTTCAAATCGATTTGATGGCGCCACCATCCATATCCTTTTTGAGGGATTACAATATTTTCGAATATATTAAAATCGACATGAAGGAATTCGTATTGGTTTATCAGCGAATAACTGATTTCTTCTCCTGAAAAGAAACGAACTCCAAGTGGTTTAATCTGTATTTCTTCGGTTTCTGGTTTGCCAGTTTCCAGGTTAACAATATTGTTAAAAGAACCGCCCATCTGCACTTGCATAATTCCCCATTTACCGGGTCGTGGACCAAATTCAAACTCCCCGAAAGTTTCTTTTATGTTGGTTCGGGGAACGAATCCCATTCCGGCTACAAAGTTTTTCCCAATCTGGTGGTGCCCAAGCCTGGCTTTTACCAAATCGTTGGGATAGGAGAACTGCGCACCCCAGGCGCCGTTATCGTTATCCAGATTGCGGGTATTCGATTTTAAACCAAAAAAAATAAAAGTGGCATTCTTATTTCCCTGGAAAGTTGAAGTTGAAAGTTTAATATCGGCTCCCGCCAGTAAATTTGAAGAATCGGCAAGTGCATTTCCGTGAGTGCCAATAATTCCGATAGAAGATTGTTTTCCCAGGTTATGCGAAAACCGCATTACCGAAAAATTCCGGTTCCCAACCAATCGGTCGTCATTCATGTGCAGCAGGCCAATATTCCAGTTTTTGTGCTGCCCTGTTAATTTTCCGCCATAATTAATTGGTATGGGAGTGCCGTTTTCATCCAATCCCATTCTGCGGGAAAAAAAAGGAATAATCCGTTTCGCAACTGGGCTTTCGTCATCGCCTTCAATACCAAACTGAAAATAGTTGGCGCCATTAAGGAAAAAATCCCGTTTTTCAGGAAAATGCAGGCTGAACCGGGTAAGGTTAATCTGCCGGTCGTCCACCTCGGTTTCGGCAAAATCGGTATTAATTGTAACCGACGAACGCAGGCTGGGTGTAATCTGGTAAAATAAATCCACTCCACCGGTAAGTTTTGGGTCGCCTTTTTCTCCTTTCCGGTTGTCGAGGCCTGTTACAAGGTAAGGTGAAATATCGAGTCCAATTCCCTGGGTAATATCTTCAATTCCATCCAGAATTGCTGCATCTGACACCTGAAATTTATGCGTATTCAAGTTTGCTACCGGCCAGTAAGATGACTCAATATTACTAACAATATGCCTGATAAATTTGATACCCCACTGGGTATTCGACTTGTCAAAACCAAGTGATTTAAAGGGAATGGCCACTTCGGCTTCCCAACCGTAATCTTTAATTGAAGCTTTTCCTGTCCATAAACCATCCCACTCTTTATTGAACGCCGCACCGTTTTCACTAATCAATGCATCGCCGATTGAACCGCGGGGTCCAATCTGAAACCAGTATCCGTTTCGTTTATCAAGGTATGTATCCAAAATAATCTGAATCCGATCGTCATTTCCAAGACTCACGTCGCGGGCCATTTCCTTTGCAGTAATTTTTTTGGGATCGTCCCAGCATTTTACTGCAAAATAAATGTTATGCTCGTCGTAACAAATCAGGAATTCGGTTTTTTGGGAAACCGGTGCTCCTAAATTGGGTTCGCGCTGGTAAAAATCGCTCACCACAAAAGCTTTGTCCCAAACTTCCTCAATCACATTTCCGTCGATGTGGGGAGGAGTATCAATTTTAACGGCTTGAATAACCGGTTGTGCAAATGCAGAATGAATGGATAATATAAAAATCCACAATAGAAAAAATCTTGCTTTCAAAAGCGTTGGTTTTTAAAAATGAGGGGGCTAAAATAATAAAAACAAGCTACTTTTCACCAACAAATCTGATTACAGATGCAGATCCCTGGTGAAATTTTCCTTCATCCAAAATTATTTCAGATTCTTCCAACTCCAATTTCGACAAGAGCTTAAAATCGTTTTCAATTTCTTCCTCAGAAAAAAGCATTTCAACGGTTCGGGGACCCCCGGAATTAAATTGCAACTGTTTTTTCGAAAAACCTTCAAGAATTATGGTGCCCCCGGGTTTTAAAAATGAAAGCAACTTGTTATGAAAATAATTTCTTTCGAAAGGATGAAAATGAGCAAATATTAAAACGATGCAATCAAAAAAATCCAAAGGGTATTCCGCTGTTTCTATGTCGTTCAAATCGTATTTAATTCCAACGGCATGCTCTTTAGCCAGCAAATAAGCTTTCTTTCTGGCTTCAATGCTGCTGTCAAATGCGTAAACATCCCATCCCAACCTGGCTGCATGTACAGCATTCCGTCCTTCTCCTTCAGCGGGAAAAAGAATTTTACCAGGTGAAAGTTTGGTGACCTGGTTTTTGAAAAAAACGTTTGGTTCTGTGCCGTAAACATATTCCTTCAATGCATATCGTTCGTTCCAAAATTCGCTCATATTGTGTTTTTTAGGAAAATTCAAACAAAATGGTGAAGAATAAGTTTAAAAATGAAATTAAATTTACATTCTTAGATGCTGATTTTCTGTATTTTATTAATAGATCACATTTTTATTTGCTATTGAAGTAACCAGAAAAGGTTTCTTTTTTATTTTTGCAGAAACGCAAAACGATGAGAATAGAAATTGAACGACCCGACCAGGAAGAACTGGAAGAGGTTGGTGTTTTCGACTGGCCGGTTTGGGAACACGATGAAGATAAATTCGACTGGTATTACGATAAAACAGAACATTGCTATATAATTGAAGGAGAAGCAAACATTGTTTCTGAATTCGATGCACTTACCATAAGACCTGGTGATTACCTCATTTTTCCGGCTGGCCTGGAATGTGTGTGGGACATTCAATCCAAAATCAGAAAACATTATTCTTTCGAATAAACAAAATCCAGGTTGTAAAAAAATTTCGAAGCAGAGTTCCTGGTATTGTTTACATTAAAGTTTCTGAAACGGTTTTAGAAGAACAGGTCACTGTAATTGCAATTCTGCCTGACTGTAAAATTGATTTGTATTGCGAAAAAGCCAGGTAATTACTTCCAGCTAAGCCCCTGTGTTTATAATTAACGTATCTCCGTCAACAATCACACTGTAAGTTCTGAGGTTTGTTGCTGCCGGCCCGTCCACAACTGCCCCCGAAGTCGTAAACACCGATCCATGATTGGTGCAGATTATTTGGTTGCTGCTATGGTTGTAAGAAACCGTAAAACCCTCATGGGTACAAATTTTTGACAAAGCCATATATGTGTTGGTTCCTGTGCGGATAACAATAATATTGCCTGTATAAATAAAACCTCCGACTGTTTGTAATGCCGCATTACTGGCATGAGTTAAATCAATCTTTATTTCACCGGGATCATCCATATCGTCATCCTTGCTGCAGGCACTAAATAAAATTGGCTGAGTTAGTAAGATACTTCCTCCGATTGCAAACCTTTGAATAAAATCTTTTCTTTCCATTTTAGTAATATTTAATTCTGAACTCACGAATAAGGTTAAATCCAAAAAACAATTTTCCATCACCCCAGTTTCCCTGCGTGGCAGTGTAAAGCCCCTGGGTGAAAATTTGTTGCGAATTGGATAAAATCAACTGGAACAAATGTCCTCCTGTATTAATGTCAACTCCAAGTGAAAGGGGTATTGCAGACCTTAAATCATCGCTGAAAGGGTGCAGATATTCCAGGTTAACAGAAACATCTGAAGAAACTCTGACAGAACCGGCGAGGCCTAGTGTAAAAACAGAAATGTTCCTGTTTTCGGCAAGCAGGTAACCGGTTTTCAAAAAACCGGGTGTAACCTGCAACCCAACCAGGCCAAAGGTTTTGGCCAAAAGGAGCTGGATATTTCCAGAAAATTTTGAAGAAAAATTGTTTTCAGTGTCCGGAAAATAGTTGCGGAGCGTGGGAACTGAACCAGCAGCTACCAGGCCAATGGAAAGCGGAAAAGTTTCCGTTTGACCGGCAATTCTTCCTTTTGCATATACATCATAGGTTTTTAAAAAGGTGCTTCGGCCAAACCCAACATTCAGGTTTTTTCCCAATCCGTATTCAAAGCCCATCCGCATGGTTGCCTGGTCCAATCCAAAAAGCTGATACAAACCACCGTCAATTTCACCAAACCGGTGTTGAATATAAAGGCGTAATTCGCCATGATCGGCAAGGTTTACTGATTGTTCATTGACAAAACGCGTTCCCTGAAAAGCATTGGAAATTATCTGATTCTCCTGTGCAGATAAACTAAGTGTAAACAGAATCGATAATATAAAAGACATTAATATCTTCATATAATCTTTTTTATTGAAACAGATGGAAACAGGCTTTTGTTTGTTTCATGATGAAATATTCTTAAGCTTTGGTTGATAATCAGTTCAGTTTTATTAATTGCATAAAAATTTAGCTAAACAACAAGTGAAATGAAAGCCTTTTTTTGCAGGAACTTTCCACGTAAAAACTAAATTTGTAAATGAATTGCGAAATTTTTAATAAACTTTAAAAATTCTGCTTTGTTTTGCATAACGACTATTTGATAATTTTAAATCAGCAATGGATAAATTTTCGTCGGTTGGAAACCAGGAACAGGAAACAATTAACGACCTGTACCAGATATACCTTGAGGACCCTGAGTCACTCGACAAAAGCTGGCAGCATTTTTTTGCCGGATTTGAACTGGCCCGCACCAATTATCCTGTTAAGCAGGCGATGGCCATGGCGGGCGACATTAACAAGGAATTTGCCATTTTGGGGTTAATTCACGGATATCGCCAGCGTGGGCATTTGTTTACAAAAACAAATCCTGTAAGAGCGCGTCGCAAATATGTACCTACACTTGATATTGAGAATTTTGGCCTCAGCAAAGATGATTTGGAAACCACCTTTCAGGCCGGCAACGACATTGGAATTGGCCCTGCCAAACTGAAAGACATAATTGAACACCTGGAAGAAACTTACTGCCGTTCCATCGGGGTTGAATATGTGTATATGCGCAAGCCCGAGGTGGTGCAGTGGCTGAAGGAAAAAATGGAAAGCAGCCGCAATTCGCAGGAACTTTCAGAGGAAAAACGAAAGGATATTTTTTATCATTTAAAAATAGCTGTAGGTTTCGAAAGTTATATTCATAAAAAGTTTGTTGGGCAAAAACGGTTTTCACTTGAAGGCGCCGAAAGTTTGATTCCAGCGCTCGATGCCGTTATTGAGCGGGGTGCCGAACTGGGAATCGAAGAGTTTGTTCTGGGAATGGCGCATCGGGGAAGGTTAAATGTGCTCGCAAATATTCTTGAGAAACCGTATGAAAATATTTTCAAGGAATTTTACGGGAAGGAATACGAGGAAGACATCTGGCATGGCGATGTAAAATACCATTTGGGTTATGAAAATGAAGTTGAAACCGACTTTGGCAAAAAGGTGAAACTGAAACTAATGCCCAATCCGTCGCACCTCGAGGCGGTTGGACCTGTTGTGCAGGGGATGGTGCGTTCGCGCATAAATTCTGCATACAACAGCGATTACAGTAA
This sequence comes from Mariniphaga sp., assembly GCA_041686935.1. Lineage (GTDB taxonomy): Bacteria > Bacteroidota > Bacteroidia > Bacteroidales > Prolixibacteraceae > Mariniphaga. The sequence goes on from JAWLCW010000002.1 coordinate 312,409, forward strand.
AGCCGCCGGAATCATTATCCATGGTGATGCTGCCATTGCTGCTCAGGGTGTGGTTTATGAAACCATACAAATGTCGCAACTCGATGGTTACCGAACAGGTGGAACAATACATCTGGTTATTAATAATCAGGTTGGTTTTACAACGCCCTACCTCGATGCCCGTTCGAGCACCTATTGTACAGATGTGGCTAAAGTAACCCGTTCTCCCGTGTTTCACGTAAACGGCGACGATGTGGAAGCATTGGTTTATACCATCAAACTGGCGATGGAGTTCCGTCAAAAATTCCAGACCGATGTGTTTATTGATATCTTATGTTACCGCAAATACGGTCACAACGAAGGTGATGAACCCCGCTTTACCCAGCCAATGCTTTACAAAGCAATTGAGAAACATCCGAACTCACGCGATATATATGCTGAAAAACTGAAAAAACTTGGCATATTTTCAAATGATGAAGCACGAAAAAAGATAAAAGATTTCGACCGGTTTTTGGACGAAAAATACAAGGATTCAGAAAAAATTGAACGACTGAAAATTCGTAAGTTTCTTTTAAATGAATACGAGTTTTACGAAATGCCGCAAAAATCGATGTTCGACCAATCGGTGAATACCGGGGTAAAAACTGAAACCCTATTTAAAATTGCCGAAAATATCAACACTCTTCCACAAGAATTGACTTTCTTCAAAAAAGTGAACCGGATATTGTCCGACCGGCGGATGATGATGCTCGACGACCGCCTCGACTGGGCCATGGCTGAACTGCTGGCATACGGAACGCTGGTTGCCGAAGGGCACCCGGTGCGGTTAAGCGGACAGGACACCGAGCGTGGCACATTTGCTCACCGGCATGCCTCTTTTGTGGTGGAAGGTACTGATGAAAAATATTTTCCATTAAAACATGTTTCTAAAGATCAGGCAACTTTTCATGTCTATAATTCACTCCTTTCCGAATATGCAGTTTTGGGATTTGAATATGGATATGCCCTGGCCAAACCCAACGGTTTAACCATTTGGGAGGCTCAGTTTGGTGATTTCAACAACGTTTCCCAGGTTATTATCGACCAGTATATCACTTCGGCATTTGAAAAATGGGGACTGATGAATAACCTGGTATTACTGTTGCCACACGGATACGAAGGGCAGGGGCCTGAACATTCCAGCGGACGGATTGAGCGGTTCCTTGAATTGTCTGCCAACAACAACATTCAGGTTGTGGTTCCAACTACTCCTGCCAACATGTTTCATTTACTGCGGCGCCAGGTAAAAATGAAAATGCGTCTGCCGCTTATCGTTTTCACCCCCAAAAGTTTGCTGCGCCATCCGCAGGTAATTTCTACAGTTGAAGACCTGGCTAAAGGTGTTTTTATGGAAGTAATCGATGACCCGGTTGCTGACCCCGAAATTGTTGAAAAAGTTGTGTTTACCTCGGGAAGGTTATATTACGATTTGGCTAAACATAAGTTGGAAAAAGGATTGTCGAATGTTGCCATTGTACGTATGGAGCAGATTTACCCTATTCCTAACAAACAGATCGACCAGATTCTTAAAAAATATAACACAACAAACCTGGTTTGGGCTCAGGATGAACCTGAAAATATGGGAGCATGGCCCTTCCTGAACCGGAAACTCAGTTGTCTGGGATTAAAAATGGTTGCGCGAAATGAAAGTGCAAGTCCGGCTGTTGGATTGATGGAAAAACACACGCAGGCCCTGGAAAAAATATTAAGTTCAGTTTTTGAAGTAAAAGAAGTTGTAGCTTCATAAAAAAGACCAAAAATGATTGTAGAAGTTAAAATTCCCAGCCCGGGAGAATCCATAACCGAAGTTGAAATAGGCGCCTGGCTTGTTGAAGACGGTGCGGTGGTTCACAAAGATCAGGAAATTGCCGAAGTGGAATCGGATAAAGCTACGCTGACCATTGTGGCCGGTGAAGCAGGAAAAATTACCATAAAATCTGCCGAAGGCGAAACCGTTGAAGTAGGTGCCGTGGTCTGCACCATCGATACCAGTGTAAAACCTGAGGAAAAACCGGAAGAGGAAAAACCGAAGAAGAAGGAGACCACACTCGAATACGAAAAGGAGAATAAAAAGCAGAAAAAAGAAGAACCTGCTGAAAAACACCCGGAAAATTCTGAAATGAAGGAAGAAAAACCAGAAAAGGGTTCGAAGGAATATGACCAGGTGAAAGTTACGCCTGTGGCCAAAGAGCTGATGAAAGAACATGGCATTTCGGTTGACGATGTCATTAAAGGATTGAAACGCCTGGGTAAAAAAGAAGTTGAAGCGGCATTAGGCGCAAAAGGAAATTTTGCAGAATCGGCTTTGGCATTGCCCAAAGAGGCATCCCGTGAAATTGATCGCAAAAAGATGACTCCGCTGCGGCGTAAACTCAGCGAACGGTTGGTGGCGGTAAAAAACGAAACGGCCATGCTCACCACCTTTAACGAGATTGATATGAGCAATGTAATGGAATTGCGCAAAAAATATCAGCAGCAGTTTGTTGAAAAGCATGGGTTCAAGCTGGGTTTTATGTCTTTCTTTACCAAAGCAGTGGCGCTGGCTATGGATTTTCACCCCATGGTAAATGCCCAACTCGACGGCGATGAGATTGTTTCTGCCCAATTTGTGGATGTGGGCATCGCGGTTTCCACACCAAAAGGACTGATGGTTCCTATTGTACGAAATGCCGAAAGTAAAACCATTCCGCAAATTGAACTGGAAATTAAGGAACTGGCGGAAAAAGCACGTAACAAAAAAATATCGGTGGATGAACTCAGTGGTGGTACATTCACCATCACCAACGGCGGTGTGTTTGGTTCGCTGCTTTCAACGCCAATCCTCAACCCGCCGCAATCAGCCATTCTGGGCATGCACAATATTTTGGAGCGCCCTGTAGCCATTAACGGTCAGGTGGTCATTCGCCCCATGATGTATATCGCGCTTTCATACGATCACCGCATCATCGACGGAAAAGATTCAGTTGGCTTTTTGGTGAAAGTGAAGGAATTTATTGAAAACCCGGAACGCCTGTTAACCGGTGGAAGAGAAGCAGAAAAGTTGTTGCTGGGGATATAATCGATTTGCACCTCATTTGAAGTTTTCAGTAGATTTGAAAAAAAATGTGTTTGCAGTACATGGCCTATACGACGGAAAACGGGTGAAAATCAGTGAGCCGGTTAACAAGAATAAAAAGTACAGGGTAGTTGTTACTTTTCTCGAAGAGTTGCCTGATGAAGAGCAGGAAATTCGGGAGTTTGCATCCCGGACAGAAAGTTTTGATTTTTGGGAAAATACAGCAGAAGAAATTTATCAGGATTGCATTAGCCAAAAAAAAGGACAAAAAATGACAATTGGTCAAAACATTTTAATCCCTTTCCCTTTTGCTGAGGTCAATCAAAAAAAGTTCGTCCCTGTTGTAATTATTAGGTAAACTTTCTGAATTTGAGCTGAATACGTTTAAATCAATTTTGGCTGAAATGGTCCGGTGATTTTAATTTTTTATTCAATAATGTTGTAAGAAAACAACAATTTATTTCTATTTTTGTTGTAAAATAACAACAAGATGAATAAGTATCATGAAATAGCTGTCCGCCTCATTCAGGCCACATCAACAAAAATAGTCAGGTATTTGTATGCAGATATTGACTGGAATCAGCGGTTAATTGGAATACTCGGTGCAAGGGGAACCGGAAAAACAACACTGATGCTTCAGCGGCTGAAATTGCAGTATGCTGAAAACCGGGATGCATTATATATTTCACTCGACCGGCTAGTGTTGCTTAATGAATCGCTTTATGATTTGGCTGACTTATTTTACAAACATGGAGGTAAAATTTTGTTCTTCGATGAAGTGCACAAATACCCCAACTGGGCTATTGAACTCAAAAGCATTTACGATGATTTTCCTTCGTTGCAGGTGGTATTTTCAGGTTCTTCAGCATTGCTTTTGCAACAGGCCAATGCCGATTTAAGCCGTCGCGCTTCCATGTATCATCTGCACAACCTTTCGTTCCGCGAGTTTATTCATTTTAAAACCGGGGTTGAAATTTTACCGGTAACTCTTGAACAAATATTGGACGACCACATCAAGCTGACTGCTGCCATTAACCAAAAAATGAGGGTGTTACCCTTTTTTGCAGAATACATAAAAGCTGGCGCCTATCCTTACTATTTTGAAAATCCCACACTTTTTTACGACCGGTTGATGGCTACGGTAAAAACCATCATCGAAAGCGATTTAATGGCACTGTCGTCGTTCAGCTATTCAAGCATTGTGGCAATGCAAAAAATTCTGGCGCTGGTAGCCGAAAGTGTACCTTTCAAACCCAATATTTCGGAACTGAGCCGTAAATCAGGAGTGGCACGCGATATTCTGCTGAAAATGATTGATCTGCTCGTGCGCGCCGATTTATTGAATATGCTGCGGCAAAACAGTTCCCCCACAGGTTATCTAACAAAACCCGAAAAACTTTATCTGCACAACACCGCACTGGCATGGGCACTTTCTATAAACCGCGAACCTGAAACAGGTGCGTTAAGGGAAACGTTTTTTTTGAACCAGTTGAGTTGCAGGTATCGGGTTGCGCTGCCGAAAAGCGGCGACTTTCTGGTAAATAATAAATTTACGTTTGAAATTGGCGGTCCAAATAAAACGAAACGGCAGATAAAAGATGTACCCCACAGTTTTGTCGTTCAGGACAATATAGAAACCGGATTTGGAGGAATTATTCCGCTCTGGCTTTTCGGATTTTTGTATTGAAGTTTAGAAGTTAGCTAATTTCTTAAGTGATTAGCTCAACTTTTTCCAGTTCAACCCATAACCCACCATAAAAACCGTGGTAAAAATGGCATTGGTGGTTGAAAATGCCTGCCAGTCAATCCACAAAACAGGAATAAAAAGAATGGCCAGTTGTACAAAAACGTAAAGGTAAAAACCGTCGCGGTGCAACTTCCACATACGGATTGCCCCGGTTAATGAAATGGCAAACAACGCCATAAACAATGTAAAATAGAGCGGCGAAATGGCTTCTGAGCTATGCCACGACGAATATTTCACAATCAGTTCCGATGTATTTTCAAAAAAAAGGGCTGCCAGAAAATAACCGACAAAACCAACGCTGCTTCCAATAAAAGAAAGCAGGCACAAGGCGCTCAAAAAAGGGGGGCGATGATATTTTTTCTCTGTTTGTTCCAATTTATATTATTTACAAATTTGGTGAAGATTTTTTTAGCAGTTGAGCTGAACAAGGATGGAAAAATCATTTCTCTTAATGTCTCATAATCTCACTACTCAAATCTCAAGTCTCGAAAATTAATTGTTCAAAAATAGTTCATTTTTCCCAACAGCATCAACCAACCGCTTTTTTAAAATGTGTTACCTTTGGGCTGAATTTCAAAGTTTATGCAGAAATGAAGAGAGATACGCTGGTTTTTGATATCATTCAGAAAGAGAGGGAACGCCAGTTGGGCGGGATTGAACTGATTGCATCGGAAAATTTTGTGAGCGACCAGGTGCTGGAAGCCATGGGCTCGGTAATGACCAATAAATATGCTGAAGGTTATCCCGGACGCAGATACTACGGAGGTTGCCAGTTTGTGGACCAAACCGAACAGCTTGCCATCGACCGCATTAAAAAATTATATGGCGCAGAGTGGGCCAACGTGCAACCGCACTCCGGAGCGCAGGCTAACCAGGCCGTTTTGAGCGTTATTTTGAAACCGGGCGATACTTTTCTGGGACTCGACCTGTCACACGGCGGTCACCTGTCGCATGGTTCCCCGGTGAATAGCTCGGGTATTCTTTACAATCCGGTTGCCTACAAGGTGAAAGAAGATACCGGACTGGTGGATTATGATGAAATGGAAGAACTGGCGCTGGAGCACCAACCAAAACTGATTATCGGCGGGGCTTCGGCTTACAGTCGTGAGTGGGATTACCGGCGAATGCGCGAAATAGCAGATAAATTGGGGGCCATGCTGATGATTGACATGGCTCACCCGGCCGGACTGATTGCCGCAGAACTTTTAGATAACCCGGTGAAATATGCACATGTGGTGACTTCAACCACCCACAAAACGTTGCGCGGACCGCGTGGCGGAATTGTTCTGATGGGCAAAGATTTTGAAAATCCATGGGGAGTAAAAACACCCAAAGGTGTGGTGCGCACCATGTCGTCATTGTTCGATTCGGCTGTTTTTCCGGGCCAGCAGGGCGGACCACTGGAACATGTAATCGCCTCAAAAGCAGTTGCATTTGGCGAAGCACTGGCTCCGGAATTTAAGGAATACCAAAAACAGGTTCAGAAAAATGCACGGGTTATGGCCAAAGCATTTATCGAACTGGGATACAAAGTAATTTCCGGTGGAACAGACAATCATTCCATGCTTATTGACCTGAGGACCAAATTCCCCGGCATAACCGGAAAACAGGTGGAAAACACCCTGGTGCAGGCCGATATCACCGTAAATAAAAACATGGTTCCGTTCGATAGCCGTTCGCCATTCCAGACTTCAGGTTTGCGTGTGGGAACACCCGCCATTACCACCCGCGGCGTAAAAGAGAATTTAATGCCGGTTATTGTTCAGCTAATCGACGATGTGATTTCAAACATTGACGATGAAAAAATGATAAAAGCTGTGGGTGAAAAAGTGCACCAGGTAATGAAAGACTACCCTCTTTTTGCGTATTAGTTCAGAGTTCTGCCGAAGGCATTCCTTCGGAAAAAGTTCAGAGTTCAAAGTTTAAAAGTTCAGTGACACAACCCGAAACCTGAAACCCGGAACCCGAAACCCGAAACTATTTTATGGAATGGTACTTCATTTTAGCGTTGCTTGGAACCGGACTGGTTGCCGGTTTTATTAACACAACCGCCGGCGGTGGTTCGGTGCTTACTCTTCCCTTGCTCATGTTTTTGGGACTTCCGGCAAATGTAGCCAACGGAACCAACCGGATTGGGATTTTGTTCCAAAGCATTATCGGAGTAGTTATATTCAAACAAAAGAAAGTATTTCAGCTTTCTACAGATATCCGGCTTGTAATTCCTGCCATTATCGGTTCTGTTGCAGGGGCATTTTTTGCCGTTGAAATTAACGTGGAACTGCTTGAAAAAATTATTGCCGGTTTAATGGTGGTGATGCTTCTTCTTGTCGTTTTAAAACCGGGAGTATGGATTGCTGAACATGCGGAAAGGGTAAATCCCAAACCAACCGTTTGGCAATACGCACTATTCTTTTTTATTGGAGTTTACGGAGGTTTTATTCAGATGGGAGTTGGGTTTTTTCTGCTGGCCGGGCTTGTGCTCGGGTGCGGATACAACCTTGTAAAGGCCAATGCAGTTAAAGTTTTTATTGTGCTCATTTATACCATTTTTATTATCGGGATATTTATGGCTTACGGACAGGTAAACTGGCTGGCCGGGCTTATCCTGTCAGCAGGAAATATGGCCGGCGCCTGGCTGGGTGTTCATTTTACCATTAAAGGGGGCGCAAAATATGTGCGATTCGTATTAATTTTTGCGCTTATTTTGGTTATTCTGAATTTGTTTGGTGTGTTTGGTTAGGAAGCACGAAGCACGAAGCGGGAAATTGTGCCGAAGGCATCCCTAAGGGAGAAGCGCGGAGCAGGAAGCACGAAGATGGAAGCGGATAACAAGCAAAACTGAAACCTGTAACCTGCAATTTGAACTTCTTAAATGATACAAAAAGATAAAATATCGGTGACTGTTATTACCGGCTTTCTGGGAGCGGGTAAAACGACCTTTATTAATTTTTTACTGAAAAAGTACCCTGAAGTTCAGTTTGCCCTTGTGGAAAATGAGTTTGGCGATGTAGCCATAGACACCCACCTGATAAAAGGAGTGGAGGCCAGCCGGCTTTTTGAACTGAAACAGGGCTGTATATGCTGCACCATTACCAACGAATATGAACTGGTGCTTCAGGAACTGGCCGAACGTTTTCCGCACATGCAGCATTTGCTGATTGAAACCACAGGCGTAGCCGACCCGGCAGGCGTAATCTACCCGTTTTTCAGGGAAGAAAGATTAAAGGAGCTCTACTCATTCAATGGCACCATTTGTATACAGGATGCCCTGAATTACGAAAACCAGACTGAACAGGAAATTTCCTTGAAACAGCTTGCCGTTGCCGATGAGGTGGTTGTCACCAAATCGGAAAATTTTCCGTCAGTAGAACTGAATAAACTAAAAAGCCTCATATTTGAAGTGAACCCTCTGGCACCTTTGTACTTTTCTGAAAATGGGCGAGTGGATGAATTCGATTTGTTTTCGGTTAAACGACAAGCAAGATATATTCCTGATCGCGGACCGGCTCAGTTACATTCTTCCATTCAGACCAAAACGTTTACCTTTTCTAACCCGTTAAACCGTGAGGAATTCACACGACGATTAACCTATTATCTGGATGTTTATAAAAACGAAATTTACAGGGTGAAAGGAATCCTTTGTTTTGAAAACGAACCGTTTGAATTTGTTCTACAGGGCGTTGGCGGCAATTTTGAAATTACAGAAGGTGAAAATCTTGTAATGGAGCATAAAAGCACACTGGTTTTTATCGGAAAACTTGAAAATTTGCTGATTGAATTTGTTAACCCAGAATAGTCATCCACAGAGGAATAATGAACATGGAAAGCAGGGTTCCCAGTACTACAATGCGGGCAAAGAGTTTGGTTTCCAGTTGGTATTGTACAGATAAAGCATAAGGAGTAAGACCAAGTGGCATAGCTGCATCCAAAACGGTTGATTTCAGTTGGTCGGCCGGGAGGCTGGAAAAACGCAGCAATGCATAGAAAATTGCCGGCAGCACAAACATAGTAACGGCGGCAAAAACTGCCACCTGAATCCATTCACGGGGTTTGCCAAAGTCCTGTAGTCCAAGAAAAATTCCCAAAGAAAACAAAACAACAGCCGTTACCGAACCTGAAAAGAGGCGAAGTGTTTTATCTGCAAATGATGGAAGGGTAATTCCGAAGGAAACGATGGCAATTCCAACGAACACAGAGATTAAAAGCGGATTTTTTACCAGACTCAATCCAACTCTTTTCAGATTGAACTGCTGGTTTCCGTGAATTTCAATTAAAATCAGTCCCAAAGTAAGCAGCCAGAAAATATATACCGCTGAGATGATGGCTGCTACCGGAAGGATTTCTTCGCCAAACGCACTGGCTAAAATCGGTATGCCAAGGTATGCAATGTTTCTGAATGGCAAAATCAGAAAAAGCGATCGTTTCATCCGACCGGAAAATCCAAAAAATGCAGCCACCGGATAAACCAGCATTAATAGGGCAACGATGTAAACGGAATTAATAAGGATGAGTGGCAGATAGGTTTTTATTCCACCTTCGAGGTGCAGCATGGAAACAATCACCAGGGCAGGAAAGCCAATCAGCAGTGCGTATTTATTCAGAATTTCAACCCAGGCTTTTGAGGCAGTTTTTGTCCATGCGAGCAGTATTCCGGTTAAAATAACCAGAAAAAGGGGCAAAACCGTTTCAAATGCTACTAAGAATGTATCCATTCGCCGTAATTGATATGCGGGCGCACGTCGGTAACTATCATCCCGGCTTTTTTTGCAGCCTCTATTCCCAGGTCGCCGTCTTCAAAAACCTGGCATTTTGCGGGTTTAACACCCATTAATTCAGCGCATTTTAAAAAAGTATCGGGGTTGGGTTTGTGGCGGGTAACATCGTCTGCCGTAACAATTACATCAAAATAATGGGCAATCTGAAGTTCAACCAACTGCACCTCTGTACTTTTCCGGCTGGCGCCGGTACCAATTGCCAAAGGCAATTTTCCCAAGTATTCCTTAACCAGCGAAACAATTTCATTTACCGGCTCGAGCAAAGCGGCCGAATCCCAGAACGACTGCTGTTTCAGCTTCACAATTTCTTCCGGATCGGCAGAAAGTCCGTATTGCTCCACCACCCTCCGGGCAAATTCAATGGTAGCACGCCCGGTCATTTCGAGCATAATCTGTGGGTCGAATTTAAACCCGTAAACTTCGCCAACTTTATTCCAGGTGGCCATGTGCACCGGCAACGAATTGGAAAGTGTTCCGTCGAGGTCGAATATCAAAGCCCTGGCTTCAGGGTGAACAAATAATCCCATTTTTTTCTGATTTTCAGCAAAAGTAATACTTCACAATCGAATGTAACCTGTATTAAATAAGAATTCAGGGATTATTAAAAATGGGTTAAAAGGAATTATTTTTATTTTTGACATAAAATTTTACCAAAATGGATGTTGGAGAAAACATTACAGAAATTAAAAAATCATTACCTGCCGGGGTAAGACTGGTTGCAGTAACCAAAACCAAACCGCCTGAAATAATTCTGGAGGCCTATAATTCCGGCCATAAAATTTTCGGAGAAAACAAGGCACAGGAACTGATTCAGAAATACGGGGAACTTCCCAATGATATTGAATGGCACTTTATCGGGCATTTGCAAACCAACAAGGCCAGATTCCTGGCGCCCTTTGTGAGCCTGATTCATGGAATCGACTCATTCAAAATTTTAAAAACGGTAAATAAAGAGGCAAAAAAAAATAACCGGATAATTCCATGTCTGCTGCAGTTTCATATTGCTGAGGAAACCACCAAATTTGGCCTTTCAGAAGAAGAAGCACATGAAATGCTGGATTCAGCAGAATTTAAGGCATTGGAAAATGTTTCCATTGCAGGAGTGATGGGAATGGCTACCTTTACCGAAAATGAAATGCAGGTGCGCAACGAATTCCGGTTTCTGAAAAAGATTTTCGACAAGCTTAAAAAAGAGTATTTTAGAGGAAAGAAGGAATTTAAGGAGATTTCAATGGGCATGTCGGATGATTATTCTATTGCTGTGGAAGAAGGAAGCACAATTGTGCGAATTGGCAGTAAAATTTTTGGCGAACGTTAATTCATTAATTATGTGAAAGATAACAAAACAAATTTTGAACATTCAACATTCAACTTTAAACTAAGTTCGATGGCAAATTTAGAAACAACTTACCTTGGATTAAAATTAAAAAACCCTTTGCTTGCTGCAAGCTCAGGAATCACCAATTCAGTAGAAAAGATTAAAAAACTGGAACAGGCGGGTATTGGGGCCGTAGTTTTAAAATCAGTATTCGAAGAGCAAATTAACAACGAGATTTCCAACATGTTGCTTCAGGATACTCAAAATACCGGATACCCCGAAGCTGAAGATTATATTCGGAATTACCTGCGTAACAATACAGTTACAAAGCATATCAGCTTAATAGAAGAAACCAAAAAAGCTGTTGGTATTCCGGTTATTGCAAGTGTGAATTGCGTTTCAGCCAGCGAATGGACTACGTTTGCAAGGGAATTTCAGGATGCCGGCGCCGACGCGCTGGAACTGAATATATTCTACGTTCCGGTTGATCGCCATGAAAAACCGGGAGTGATTGAACAACTATATATCGATGTCCTGGACAAGGTGAAAAAAGAAGTTTCAATTCCGGTTTCGGTAAAAATAGGACTGTACCACAGCAATATAATCGGTATGGTTGACAAGCTTAAAGCCAGCGGCGCCAAAGGTGTGGTTATGTTCAACCGTTTTTACGAACCCGATATCGATTTGGAGAAACTTGAACTGACTTCATCCGAAGTTTTTAGCTCGCCGGTAGAAGTACGCCATACTTTGCGGTGGGTTGGCCTGGTTTCATCCGAAGTTCCGGAAATGGACATTGCGGCCTCAACCGGCATCCACGACGGTAAGGCTGTGATAAAGCAACTGCTGGCCGGAGCAAAGGTTGCCCAGTTATGTTCTACGTTGTATGTAAACGGAAACAGCATTATTCCTGAAATGCTTTCCGAGATTACCGGATTTATGAGAAAGTGGAATTTTAAGCGACTGGAAGATTTCAGAGGCCGGCTTTCCTATAAAAATATTTCGGACCCGATGGTTTACGAGCGCTCTCAGTTTATGAAATATTTTTCGGGCAGGGGAAAATAGTTTCTGTTAATGAAGGTTATAAATTGTTAATTTTTAACCGTCGGGGTGCAGTTATTTTTGAATCAGATAGCCAGGAAATAAGATGGGATGGCGCCATGAAGAATGACCAAAATTCAACGTTTGAAGTGTGTTTGGGTGCTTCACTATTTCGATTTTCCCGGAAATAAACATAATAAAAACAAAGCAGTTCCCTTAATTTTTTGAAATACTACCGCTAACAAAAATCCCGTTACTTACGTATAGACAGGTGTTATGGATACTGCCGTAAAATATAGGAGTGATTATGAAAACTACCCGCCCTACAAGGAGTACTTCCACAAAAGTGTTAAGTACCACACGTCTCACGAAAGATTTGTGGTTCCCTGGCAACTGGAAGACGAAAAAAAGGAAAAGAAAAAAACCAAATAGTATTTCATTAGGCGCAGTGGTAGTTGAAATGAAGCCGGTAATTTACTGACTTCAAATTATCGGGATTAAAAGTTTATCCCGGAGGGGTATTTTTTGTTTCAGCCCCAGACAAAAATTCAATTAAATTTCATGCGATTTGTAATCAGGTCTTAACTTCTTTTTTTGTAAAAAATAGAAAACTCAGAATAGTCGGGGAGGGGGAGCCCAGGGATTTTTCTTATTTATATGGATATAAGGAATAATTAGTTCCAGACTGGCTTCACCAAAAAAACCGGGTTTGTTGTGAGGAATTGAGTAGGTACCACCCGTAAGTAAATTTATCCGGAAGTTTTGCATTTTTAAACCGAACACACCACCAACTCCATGAAAATTATCGCTGAAATTATTTTGGGCAAAAACGCCAAAAATGTGCGTTGTTCGTTCCATTCGTAATCCAACTCTCGATATTATCAGGTCTTTTGAATAAAGAACCGTGACTTCAGGGCTGGTTTTTACAGGCTCTGAAATTAAACCTTTCCGAGTTCCCCTCATTTTTTGTGTAAAGTGAAATACAATGTGCAGAGGAGCCAACTCTTTTGTTTCTTCATCATGAACCTGATTTTGGTAAAAAGAATACCATGCAGCAATGCCTGTTTCTGATGAAGGCGAATTCCACAGAAGCCCAAATCCGGGACGGTAAATTGTGTACCTCGGAAATTCTTCTCCGGGCAAACTGGGTGGTTCAACGACTTTATCGAGCAGGCCATCAATAATATAAACATACCATTGTTTGGTAGCAAAAGAAGTATTCAGGTTAAAGGAAGGAATAAACTGGCTGTTTTTTCTGGTTTCAAAAGGTTTTGAAAATGTAAATCCGATGCCTGTTGTGTTCGTGTTTACCGCTCCCGCAAGTCCCTGGTGAAAATATAATGCTAAGCCTCCTTTCATTTTTTCTGACCATGTGTCGTAAGTGAGCGAAAAATCATTGTTCAGATCATTGCTCTGTAGGGAATTAAAAAGCAGACCGGTACGGAAATGTGTATCTCTGTTTAGTCCGGCATACGAAGGATTAAGCAGCAGTTTGCCGGTCCATGGAATTAATCCTTTTTCTATTTGAGCCCCTGCTGAAAGGACTGTCAATAAGAAAAGGGGAAGGAATATTATTTTAAATCCGTTTTTCAAGATTGATTTTCAATAGAATATTAACGGATTAAGGAAAGAATTTCGTGTAATAAATATTTTTTTTGCTCATCTGCATCTTTTAAAGCTTTAAAAATTTTTTCCTTCGCAATATCTGTAATTTCCAGCTCAGGATAATTTTCCATATTTTCAATTACGGTAAAAGCTTCAAAACCTGTTTCCCAATCTTCATTAATAATCAATTCAACAAAAACAGAAATATACTTTCTGTAATCGAGGCCGTTTTCCCAGCAGGCAGTTGTTATTTTTTTTTTGATATTCATGAACCTGGGATTTTGAAGCGCTTCGGTTAATACAGGAACAGCATCTTCTGTTTTTAGATTTTCAAGAATAAATGTAATTTCATTTTCTATCTCTGTTTCCGGATTTGAATTCAATAAATCGAAAAGCAAAGGGAGGTATTTGCTGTTGCCTTTATCCTTTAACGTATTTAATGCCGTTATTACAGTTTCCGTGTTTGCCGAAAAAAGGTTCGCTTCAATATTTTTGTCCAGCTTTTTCTTTTCCATGAAATCGAAGTTTTTATGCTGCAAAATTAATCATTTTTCAGGGGGTTTTTACAGGCAGCATCCAAAAGCAAGTTTAGCCTTAAATGGTTACCTTTGCATCGCATGAAAAATGTGGATGAACTGCGGGATGCCAATATTGGCCGGCTGATGTTCAAGTACTTCGTGCCGGCCTTTGTGGGTGTATTTGTCAATGCACTCTACAATATTGTGGACCGTATTTTCATCGGACAGGGAGTTGGCGCCGAGGCACTATCCGGTATTTCCGTAATTTTTCCGGTTATGTTGATAATGATGGGTTTCGGTATGCTCATTGGGATTGGCACCGGGGTGTACGTTTCAATCAATATGGGAAAGAAAGACATGGCGCGTGCCGAACAAACACTTGGAACCGGTTTTGCCCTGATGATTCTGGTTTCAGTTTTAATCATGATTGTCACTTACTGGCTGAAAGAACCCATTTTACGTTCGTTTGGCTCAACAGAAGAAACTTTTCAGTATGCCAACGATTACCTTAATATTATTTTGGCCGGAACTCCGTTTATGGTGATTGGTTTTTCGCTGAACAATGTCATTCGTTCAGAAGGAAATGCCCGCATTGCCATGATGTCGATGATTATTAGTGCAGGTACAAATATTATCCTCGATCCCATTTTTATTTTCTGGCTCGATATGGGCGTAAAAGGCGCCGCCTATGCCACCGTTATTTCCATGTTTGTTTTAATGGTTTGGGTTTTGATTCATTTCAGGGGAAACCGATCGATAATTAAGCTTAAAAATAAAAATGTACGCGTTAACTGGGGAATACTGGTAGAAATTGTTGCCATTGGAATGGCGCCGTTCACTATGCAAATTGCCAACAGTTTTGTACAGGGGTTGCTCAATAAAAAGCTGATTGTTTTTGGTGGCGATTTGGCCGTCGGGGCCATGGGAATTGTAAACTCGGTGGTATCTCTGGTAATTATGGCCATAGTAGCCATTAACATGGCATCGCAGCCTATTATCGGGTTCAATTACGGAGCCAAATCAGTTCCCCGTGTAAAAGAGGCGCTGCGCCTGTCATTGATTGCCGCCACAATTATTGCAGTGGCGTCGTTTACCTTTATTGAGGCCATTCCGGGTGTTATTGTGCGCCTGTTTAATACCGACAGCCTGGAACTGTATTCTATTTCTGTTCACGGACTTCGTTTGGTAATCCTGGCTTTGCCGCTGGTCGGATTCCAGGTGGTGGCATCCCATTTTTTCCAGGCCATCGGAAAAGCGAAAATTGCCATGTTTGCTACTCTTTTTCGTCAGGTAATCGGCCTCATTCCGCTGCTGTTTATTTTGCCTGAATTTTGGGGAATTACTGGTATCTGGCTTGCCTATCCCATTGCCGATTCCATGTCGGCACTGGCGGTTACATTCTTTTTGATAAGGGAATGGAGAAGACTGCCGGAGATGGGAGTGGAAAGAAGTTGAAGGCCGGGTGCTGCGGGTTCGGTGGTTTTTAACCGCCTATTCAATATTGCGCATTTCGGAATTTGCACCACTTTTTTGTACCTGAGTTGGCGCCTACCTCATCAATATCATTCAGTAATTACAACAGTTCAACTTTTATATATTCTAAAAATTGGTTTTTTAATTACCAATCATTGGTTGTTTTAATATTTTAAAAATTGGCCATAATTTCTTTTTTTTCTCAAACACCTTCAAACAGGGAATTACGGAAAATTCTATTTTGATTTTTTAATTTATTCAGAAAAAAATACCTCAAAACCTTTTTTCGTAAAAAAAATAGTTGTACATTGAATGGAAAATATTCATTTTTAGCATGTTGCATCGATACATGTCTTTTGAATTGACCATTGAATACTGGGAACTGGGCCATTAATGATGTATTTAAAAATTTAAATAAGATGAAACCAATGACAAACATAAGTAGAAAATCGGTATTTCTTTCTGTGGAAACAACAGTGAACAGCCATGTTGCCAAGGCTCTTTTTGTTTTATCGGGGGAGATGGGCAGCGAAGGAATTACAAATTTTTATTATTCCAATTTTATGGTGGATAATGGCGGAAATCCGGAAGGTTATTTTTTAGGCGATGGAAATGGCAGGATAACCTACGATTCGGATGGATTGTCGCCAACTACTAATTTAATTAAGTTTTCAGTAATGTCTTTAAATGAAAAAGGTGTTCTCGCGCATTAATATATAAAATACAAATTGTCCATATCAAAAAAGAATAAAAAATGAGGATAAAATTAGTGATACTTTTTCGAATGTTCCTTTTTCAAAAAACTGTTACTGCGCTAATTTGACGGTAATTCTCAAGAAATCAGATTATTCATAAATTTCACTTTCTCTTTCATCTTCAAACTTTTAAAAATATAAAAATGAAAACACTATTTACTTTTTTCGCAACAGTTTTTTTAGTTACAACTTTGCACGCAAAAATTGTTTATCTGAACAACAACCTCGAAGCTCCCAATATCAGTGAAAACCTATTTACTAAATGGGTCGACGCTTATGCAGCGGCTTCTCCCGGAGATACGATTTATGTAGTAGGTTCTAATTTTGGATATGGTGACATTACCATTAACAAAAAGTTGACACTTATTGGGCCAGGTTATTTTTTAAATGAAAACAACCAAACACATGTGGATAAGAAAACTGCTAAATTTGAGAG
This sequence comes from Mariniphaga sp., assembly GCA_041686935.1. GTDB lineage: Bacteria > Bacteroidota > Bacteroidia > Bacteroidales > Prolixibacteraceae > Mariniphaga. The sequence continues at coordinate 329,147 of JAWLCW010000002.1, forward strand.
AATTACAATTGATGCTGGAGCAAATGGAACGAAATTGGCAGGATTATCTCAGCATAATGTCAACAAAAATATAATAATTGATGCTGAAGTAGATAATATTATTGTAAGTAATTGTTTGCTGACAGATGTTTATTTGGAAAACGATAATGGTGCTGTTTTAAACAATATAACTTTTGAGAAATGTTTTATTTATTCAAGTGGAATAACGTATAATGTTAATAGAAATGGAATTGCAGAAAATTTGGTATTAAAAAATAATATAATTGATGGAGCTTTAAAAATTCCGAACGGCTCAACGGGCATCATTGCTCACAATCTGTTTTTAAAAAATACTTTAGAAACAGGAACTTCTTCATCTTTCGAATTTTCTGATAATATTTACCTTAATCAAAATGATAATAATTTTAGCATTCAACCCCTTCCCAATGTCTCCGTCCACCACAACATTTCGTTAACCGGAGCATTTGGCAATGAGAATGATAATTTTGCTGCTCCACAAGGTACGTTGTTTGTTTCCGATGATAATGCTTCCACTGACGGGCAGTACATGCTTTCTGAAAACAGCCCGGCCAAAGGCACCGGAAGCAACGGTTCAGATATTGGCCCTTTTGGCGGTCCGGATCCGTACCGCTTGTCAGGGTTGCCCAACTTACCCAACATTTATGAGCTTTCCACCGGCGGCTTCGTTTCCGGCGATGAATTGCCCGTTACCATAAAAATTAAACAATAAACGGGAGGAACTTATTATGAATAAATACATTTTTCTCCTGTCCTTATTCTGGGCATTTACAACTATGGTTACTGCACAAAACATTACCCGGCTCGAATATAGCATTGATGGTTTTGTGGCGGAAGGAAAAGGAACCGCCCTGGAAATACCGGGTAATACAACCGAAATAGATACCGAAATTAAAATCGATATTTCAGAACTTGAACCCGGAAATCACACCATTTATTATCGTGCTATGAATGAAAACGGTGTCTGGTCGTTTGCTGCTGAACGGACGTTTTACATTCCGGAACCTCCCATCACCGAAGGAATTGTGGCTGTAGAATATTCCATAGATGAAATGGTTAAAGAAGGCGATGGAAAATTGATCGCCCTGCAAAACGGCACAAACCAGTTAGACAGTACAATTCAATTTGATATTGGTGGCCTCGCCCCCGGAATCCATAATATTTACATGCGGGCCAAAAATAAAATTGGAGTTTGGTCAATGCCGGCGCAAAGATCATTTATTATTACAGAACCCGATACCACTAAGATTGAAAACATTTTCTACCGCTTGTATAACGATGATTTTGAAAGTGCATGGATGATGGCATCGGAAGATCCTGCCCGGAAAAATGTGGATTCCACCATCATGCTTTCAGTAGCATCGCTGAATTTGAGTGAGAATTACACCGTAGAACTTTATGCGCAAAACAGTAAAGGTGTTCGGGGATATTCGGTTTTTCTGGAAGATTTAAGCCTGCGTCAGAACAATGCCCCGGAATCGTTAAAAGAGATGTTGGAATTGTCTATGTCGGTAAACCAGCATCTTCAAATTTCAATGGATTCTTTGTTCCAGGATGCCGATTTGGCATTTGGCGACAGCCTCGCTTTTTTGATTTCAGATTCGGATAATCCCGGTATATTTGATTTTGCATCGTGGAACACCCCGGGTATTTTATCTCTTACCCCCGTTGCGGGACAGAATGGAAGCTACACATTCTGGCTGAAAACCACTGACCTTGCGGCTGAAAGTGACAGTGTCCAGGTAACGCTGACAATAACCGGCACTACTGGTATTGAAGAGAATGCCCTGAATAACAGATTTTTAATATATCCAAACCCAGCACGAGACTATTTAACAGTAAAGTCAGGTGTAAATAGTGATAAAGGATTTAAACTAGAGCTTTTCAATACTACCGGGCAACTATTATATTCTAAAAAAATTTCAGACAATGAATATGTTTTGGATTTAAAAAACTATTCCGGAGGCCTATATTTTCTTGTTCTAAATGCAAGTGAGTTCTCTTTTAGAAAAACAATAATAGTTAAGTAATTAAATTAAATATGAGACAAAAAAGAGATTTAAAAAAGGTTGTATCAGTATAAAAAATAAAGATCTATGAAAAATTTATTATTAGCAATTTCAGGCATTATTATGCTGACAGCGGTTAATATTTCTGCTCAGGAACTGGAAGAAAACCTCAGTATTCTGAAGGAAAATACGGAAACAGTTAAAAGTAAAAGAACAGACTACCAACAAACTTTTAGTCACGATCCGGCAAACCATTATTTGTTATCGGTAAGTATTACAGATACACGGAGAGGAAACGAAACTGTGCAAACAGTAAATGCCATAGACCTGAATTCCTATTTGATAAAATTTCAACCGAAAGGTGACTTGATGGAAATTACCGCATCAGTGAATGGGGGAAAGGACCTGGTAAAGATAACTGAAAACGGGGAAATAAAGAATTACGATGATGAGGTTCTTTTTTATGCTCCGGGTATTGAAGAAGCCCGGAAATTGACTGATGCATTGAAGAAAATTGTGGAACATGCCAACAACAATCCATTTGCTGTGGCAGTGAGCAATGAAAAACAAGTTTTGCTAAACGAAATTGCCGGCAGCGTTAAGGATGTGAATATAAACAATAACATTTACGTTCAGTCTTTCAGTTATGGCGGGAATAGCAACAATATCGTAACATTCGAACTTAACAACGCCTCCGGCGACAATGTTGAGCACTATTCAATGAATATTTCCGATCTCAATTTGCATAAAATAGATTTTTTCACAAAGCGTACGGATATTTTAATTCCTCTGCCAGTAAAAGGTGATAAAAGCCTTATCGCCTATACTAAAAACGGCGAAATCGGGAATTATACCAATAAGCTGGAAATCAGATCTCCCTCTATTGAAGAAGCCCGGCTGCTGGAAGCACAGCTTGAAGCTTTGGTTGCAATTGCCGAAAAAGAGGAGGCTGTTGATTACTCCACATATTCTGCTGATCAGTGCGTAGCAATTTTAGCTGAAAAAATTGGGGAAGTTGTTATTAATCAGGATGCATACCGGCAAGAGTTCAAAATTGATCCTGAAAATGATTTGATTTTTATTTATTCGCTTGAGGATGTTTCGAAAGGTAACAGGTACGAGCACATAGTTAATGCTGCTGATTTTGGCAGTACACCGGTTAATTTCAATACCAGCCGTAATAGTATATTCGTTGAACTTAAAATAAGTGGAGACAGGGATTTGATAAGAGTTTTGGAAAATGCTGAAAAAAAAGTTACCAGAAAAATCTATCTGTTCGGATTCCTGACATTGATACTGCACGTGAGATTTCCGGAGTTTTCAATTACTTTAATCAGTTGGCATTCAAAAAGATGGAAGGAATTACAGCATTTGAAAATTTAACTGATGCAAAAGATTTTTTACTTAATGCTGTTGAGCAGGTGGTTGTCGGTACCGATACTTATCTTCAAACTATTGAAAACGGCGGCAGTGAAGAATGCCTTATGAAATACAATCTGACTGATGTTTCAAAAGATACCCAATATGAATATGAGTTCAGCTTTAAAGATGTTGACCCTTATAAAATTCAATTTACTACCAGCCGCAGTGAAGCTTTGGTTTCGATTGAAATAAAGGGGAGTAATAAATTGGTTAAATCCTAAAAAAATGGCGAAGTGGATAAATTTATCAGTGGATCTCAAATTAAGGCAAAAGATGTGGAGCAAGCCCGGAAACTGGAAACCGCACTAAGAATGATAACGGATACTTGTGCCGGGCTTTAAGCATATAGTTCTTCCCATATACTTACCTGTAGCGGAATTGATAGATTATTTATTACAGTACATTCAGTGTTCTGAGATCAGGAAGATTCCGAATTTTTTTTTTGCCGGACAGGTAGGTGGACGTTAATATTGTTACCCAATATATAACGGCCCGTCGGGTCCCAGCGGAATTCCCAGTAGCATCCAAACCACCAGCAGGGCAATCCACATTATTCCCATAATAATAGTGTAGGGAAGCATAGTGGAAATAATGGTTCCAATACCGTATCGCTTGTCGTATTTTTCGGCGAAGGTTACAATCAGCGCAAAATAGCTCATCATGGGCGTAATCAGATTGGTAAGTGAATCGCCAATACGAAACGCTGCCTGTGTTAATCCCGGGTGGTATGGCGGATCGATAAGCATGAGCATGGGAATAAACACCGGCGCCATAATGGCCCATTTAGCCGAAGCGCTACCCATAAACATATTGATGAATGCCGAAAGAATAACAAAACCTACAATCAACGGAATGCCGGTCAAACCAACACTTTGCAGGGTATTTGCCCCTTTAATGGCGAAAATGATTCCCAGGTTGCTGTAATTAAAGAAATAGACAAACTGGGCGGCAAAAAACACCAGAACAATGTACCCACCCATAGTACTCATGGATTTGCCAATATGGTGGGCAACGTCTTTGTCGTTACGGATGGTGCCTACCTTAATTCCGTAGGCCAGCGCCGGGAAAAAGAACATCAGCAAAATTCCAATAATGATTCCCCTGAAAAACGGAGAGTGTAAAACCGAACCGCTTTCCGGATCCCGGAATAAACCATTTTCGGGAATGACAGTCAGGGCCAGAAGAGCCAACGTTGCCAAGAGTGTCCAACCGGCATAGCGCAATCCCTTTTTTTCAATTTTTGTCAGTTGTTCAATGGGCATGCGTTCTGCTGTTCCTTTGTAAGGGCCTAATCGTGGCTCCACAATTTTTTCGGTAACCCAGGTGCCGGCAATCAGCACCACAAAACTGGAGGCGATCATAAAATAGTAGTTCACGGCCGGGTTCACTACCATATCGGGAATAATCATTTGCGCTGCCGATTCCGAAATTCCAGCCAGAATCGGGTCGATGGAGCCAATAAAAAAGTTGGCGCCGAACCCACCACTCACACCGGTAAAAGCTGCTGCCAAGCCTGCCATGGGGTGTCTTCCCAATGCATGAAAAATCATGGCGCCCAGCGGAATGAGAATTACATAACCTGCTTCAACGGCCAGACCGGAGATAACACCGGCTAAAACAATAGCTGCGGTTACCAGACGTTTTGGAGCGCCCAGTACCAATGCCCGGATCATAGTTGAAAAAAGACCGGAACCCTCGGCTGCGCCAATTCCCACCATCACCACCAGTACGTATCCCAGGGGCGGAAATCTCAGGAAATTTTGCAGGATATTTTCATACATCCACCGGAGGCCATCACCGCTAAGCAAGCTTTTGGAGTAAATCAACTGTCCGTCAACCGGGTGTTGGGCATTGGTTCCAGAAATGTGGGCAATCCAGGAAAGGATAACCACCATTAATGCCAATCCTGCAAAAAGGGTTGCCGGATGAGGCAGTTTGTTGCCAACGATTTCCACATAATCGAGCATTCTTAAAAAGAAAGGCCGTTTGGCACTGCTATCAGGCTCTGATTTCGTTTTCGCTTTATTTTTTTTCATAGTTTCTTTTACTGTCTCATTTTTTCACCCTCTCACCTTCTCAGGCTCTCTTTTATTCTGATTTGGGATATACAAACCGGTCGCCGGTATCCCTGATAACTTCTTCTTTCCATTTATCAGGATACCCGGGAAAGGAGGGAGGCTGCGGGTATCCCCACGGATTGCGCAGGAACCTGCCGTTTTCCTCCTGCTTGCGGTTGCCGTCAAGGTATTTCACCAGCAGAAATTCACCCAGCTCTTTCCAGCGTTTAACCGTTTGTTCTCCCATACTTACTGAATAATCGGTCAAAAATTCGCGGGCCAGTTGCTGGTCTGTGTCCCAAAGTTTCAGTGCTGCGGCATCTACGCCAGGTGTGTATTGGGCAAATTTGGTTTCCAGTTCGCTTTGAACTTTGTGTAAATCAGGCATTACGCGATTGTAAAAAAGGTAAGCAAAATGAGCTACACGGTTAAAAACCCAAAAGGCTGCATCGTTTTTGTAATCCAGAATGTCGCCGTATCCTTCTGCCCAGGTTTCGGGCACGCGGTTAATTCCGCAGTAGAATGGTACGTAAACAGTTGTTCCGGCATCGTCAACCCCAAACCAGTTGATGCCGCCAATGGGATCGGGCAGCCAGTTTCGCATTTGCGCAATGAAAGAAAATCCGGTTTGCTGGGTGACTGTGGTACGTTCGTTAAAATATTCCTGACCGTCGTATTCCCAGGTAAGGCCGCGCCAGCGGTAGGGCAATCCAAAAGGTCCGGCGCCTGCATCTTTCGACATATCCAGTTCGGTTCCCTGCAAATAGTCGCGTTTGAAATTCATTAAATCCTGCGGTGTTAGTTTGCGGCTGGGTTTGATGAACAAGGGCATTCGTTCTGCATCCAAATCTTCGCCTGTTGCATATTCCCAAAATTCATCCATTTCGTCTGAAACCTGGCTGAACATGCTCCAAACCCGCAGTTCGCAAAAGCGGGCTGCTCCAAAATCGAGCGGGGCATATACATCACTGAAACTGAATTCGGCATCTTTCCCGTCAAAATATCCTTTCTCGCCGGCAAAGGAAACAACATCGTGTGCATAAACCACTTCCACACTCGTATTGAAAATTTTTTCCAGATTTTTGCTGCTGATGCTGCGTTTCCCGTCTTCTTTCGGGAAAGTGGTAATGCGGGCGTGGTTGGCATGTGCCGAAACGTAACCGTCAGGAATTCGGATGGCCACCCAAACGGCGCCTTTGTTTTTGTTGTTCTGTTCGCCTGTTTGACTGCCAGTATGCAAATCAGTTCCTTTGCCAATCAGTTCCATTATCCACACCTCGGTGGGATCGCCAATAGAGAATGACTCGCCCGAGCTGGCATAGCCGTGTTCTGCAATCAGTTCTGCAATCACTTTTATGGCTTCGCGGGCAGTTTTGGCGCGCTGGGTAGCCAGAAACATAAGTGCGGCATAGTCCATCAGGCCGGTGGTGTCCACCAGTTCGCTGCGGCCACCAAAAGTGGATTCACCAATGGCTAACTGGTATTCATTCATAAAACCAACAGTTTGGTAAGTGTATGGAACCTGTGGGATTTGTCCCAGCGGTTCGGCGGTGCTGCGATCGTAAATGGTAACCATACTGCCTTCTGCCCAGTGTGTGGCCGGACTAAAATAAAGTTCACCATACCGGATGTGGGAATCGGCGGCGTAGGTAATCATGGTTGAACCGTCAACCGAAGCCCCTTTGGTTACCAAAAAATTGGTACAGGCTTTTACCGGAGAAATGAAAAATCCTGACAGAAATAACAAAATCAGACCAATGCGAATATATGTTTTCATAATGATGAATTTTTTGAGATGGTATGACTTGCAGTCATGCTACCACTTTTTTCTAAACAATTAAAATTTTATCTTCTGAATTTCAATAGATTCAGCTTAAAAAAATGTCCCGAAAATACGGGACAGGCGCAAAAATAACTAAAATGAGGAAACAGACAAAAATGAAAAATTTATACATATCGAATGAACAGATTATGCCAAGTGCGACAAAAGTCATTGTTTACAGATTGATTATTTGTAACATTTGTTCTTTATTCTAAATATAAAATTTAATTGTATGGCAATTTCAACAATAAAAACAGAAGCAGTAATGGGAGCAGGATTTGCAACAAAAGTCAATTGCTCCAATCCATTTATAATAGATCAGCCAAAAGGAATGGGAGGGACAGATGAAGGTCCGAATCCTTTGGAAGTTTTTTTAGCGAGTTTGGGCGGGTGCATTTGCGCCATTGGAAGAATAATAGCCAACCAGCGCAAGATTGAATTGCGTGGCATTGAGGCAATTGTTGAGGGTGATATTGATAAAGATTTTCTTTTGGGAAAAACCACTGATGGTCGATCCGGTTTTACTGACATCAGGTCATTTGTCCATATCGATGCTGATATGAGTAAGCCGGAAAAAGAGGAATTTCTGAAAGAAATTGCATCGCGATGTCCCATTGCCGACAATATGGCTCAAACGACTGTTTTAAAGCCAACTGTAGTTTAAAAAATGGGTAGAAGTTACTGATGTAAAATGTGAATTGCTGCTTTTACGGGCAGCAATTCGCATTTTTTTACAATTATTTTGATTAAAAGCCTGGAATTTCCTCTTTTCCATTGGCATACCGGGCAAATCTTCCTTTTTCAAGCGGGTGAACATTGTCATATCTTTCCCATGGCCAGCCGCCGAATTGCGTTTTCCGGTAATCGGCAAATGCCTGGTGGATTTCTGCCGCTGTGTTCATCACAAATGGCCCATGTTGAACCACAGGCTCGTCAACAGGCATTCCCTGCAGTAACAATAAAAAAGAATCTTCATTTCCGTTTTCAATAATAATTTCCTGATCGGCCAGCATTTCGAGTGAATTATAGGATTTTATATTGATTCCGGCAATGGCTAATTCGTTTCCCCGGTAAAAATAGAGGGTACGATTCACTTCCAGAGAAGCCGATGGAACGGTCCATTTCGCTCCTGATTCCATTTTTATGAGCCAGATGCCCACTTCGTTTTTTGGGTCGTGTGCCCATGAATCGGGCGCCGGATGAGGTGCAACTGTGTCATCAATTTGTCCTGCTATAATGGTAACTTCAATTTGTTTTCCGTTGTTGTCTTTTTGAGTCAGAACAGGAATATCTTCGGCCCAAAGCATGGTGTAAAACGGTTCGGCAAACTTTTTTACCCGCGGCAGGTTGAGCCAGATTTGAAACAATTCCAACGGATTTTCCTCTTCTTTTTTCAGTAACGGAAACATCTCGGCATGTTGCAGACCCGCTCCTGCGGTCATCCATTGTACATCGCCGTTCCCGTACCTCCCTGCAGCACCATGCGAATCGGAATGATCCACAAAACCTTTCAAAACAACCGTAACGGTTTCAAAACCGCGGTGCGGGTGCGCCGGAAAACCGGGAATGGTTTCTCCATGGTACATGCGCCAGCCGTCTTTTGTGGTAAAATCCTGTCCGAGATTTCGTCCTGCAAGCGATGCAGCAGGTCCCAACTGGTCATTTCCCCTCGGGTACTTATCTAAATGATGAACACAAAACAAAAACGGATCGCTGGTGTTCCACATAAATCCCAGCGGTTTGATATTTCTGATTAGTTTGTTGTACATGACTTTATGCTTTTTATGGTTTTATGGTTTCCGGTGAAAAAAGGTTACAATTTTTCTTTAAGGGCAGCTCCCGTATAGGATTTTTTTTGCTTCACCAAATCTTCCGGTATTCCCTCAAATACCAGTTCACCTCCCTTATCGCCGCCTTCGGGCCCTAAATCTATGACCCAGTCGGCAGATTTAATTATTTCCAAATTGTGTTCGATGATGATTATGGAATGTCCCCTTGAAATAAGCGCACTGAACGAATCGAGCAGTTTGCGGATGTCGTGAAAGTGAAGGCCTGTAGTAGGCTCATCAAAAATGAAAAGAGTAGGGGAATCTTTCTCCTGGGCCAGAAACGAAGCCAGTTTTACACGCTGGCTTTCGCCACCTGAAAGTGTGCTCGACGACTGCCCCAGCTTAATGTAGCCCAAACCCACATCCCGTAATGGACGAAGACGTTTTACAATTTTCTTTTCGGTAGATGTATTTCCTTCCGAAAAAAGCTCCACCGCTTCATTCACCGTCAGGTTCAGAATATCGTCGATGTTTTTTCCTTTGTAGTACACATCCAGGATATCTTCCTTGAAGCGCTTCCCGCCGCAACTCTCGCAAATCAGGTAAACATCGGCAAGAAACTGCATCTCCACTTTTATGGTTCCTTCACCCAGGCATTCGTCGCAACGGCCGCCATCCACGTTAAATGAAAAGTGCGACGGTTTCAATCCCTGAACTTTAGATGCCTGCTGGTCGGAATACAATTTCCGGATTTCATCGTATGCTTTTAAATAAGTCACCGGATTGGAACGCGACGATTTTCCAATGGGATTCTGGTCTATGAATTCTATAGCTGAAATCATTTTGAAATCGCCTTTCACCGCATCGTGGTGGCCGGTTCGTTCGCCGTAACCCCCCATTATTTTTGTTAACGCCGGGAAGAGGATTTTGGATACCAGCGACGATTTGCCCGAGCCGCTTACCCCGGTTACGACGGTGAGTGTATTCAGCGGAAATTTTACGTTCAGGTTTTTCAGGTTGTTTTCGCGGGCGCCGAGTATTTCAACGAAGTTACTCCATTTGCGTCGCTGTTTGGGTACTTCAATTTTTTCAATTCCGGTGAGGTATTTCGTAGTAAGGCTTTCCGGGTTTTTCTCCAGTTCTTCGTGTGTTCCCTGGAAAACCACCTCTCCGCCATGCTGGCCAGCCAACGGGCCTATATCGATAACCTGATCGGCAGCACGGATGATTTCCTCGTCGTGTTCCACTACAAAAACCGTGTTGCCAATTTTCTGCAACTTTCTTAAAACTTTAATGAGCCGTTGGGTATCTCGCGAGTGCAGGCCGATGCTGGGTTCATCCAGAATGTAAAGCGAACCCACCAAACTGCTGCCCAGCGATGTGGCGAGGTTAATGCGTTGTGATTCTCCTCCAGAAAGGGTTGATGAAAGACGGTTTAGAGTGAGGTAACCCAATCCCACATCGCACAAAAAAATAAGCCGGTTTTTTATTTCTATGAGGATGCGTTTGGCAATTGCACTGTCGTGGTCATTCAGTTGTAACCCTTCAAAAAATGTTTTCAATTCTGAAACCGGCATTAAAACCAACTCCTGAATTGATTTGCCGGCCACTTTTACATAGCCGGCCTCTTTTTTCAGACGGGTTCCCTTGCACTCGGGGCAGATGGTTTTTCCGCGGTAACGCGAAAGCATAACCCGATATTGAATTTTGTAACTTTTTTCTTCCAGATATTTGAAAAAACGGTTCAGTCCTTTAAAATGGCTGTTGCCGGTCCAAAGTAACTGTTTTTGATTTTCCGAAAGTTCGTAGTATGGTTTGTGTATGGGAAAACCAAACTGGTCGGCAGAATATATAAGCCGTTCTTTCCACTTGCTCATTTTTTCTCCCCGCCAGCAAACAATGGCATCCTGATAAACCGAAAGCGATTTATTGGGAATAACCAGGTCTTCATCAATTCCAATTACCTTTCCGTAACCTTCGCAGGTTGGGCAGGCGCCAACCGGATTGTTAAAGCTGAATGTGTGAACTGTTGGCTCTTCAAACTCAATTCCATCGGCTTCAAACCGGTTGGAGAAACTACGAACAAGAACTTCAGCTCCATTGATTATTTTGATGACACATTCTCCGTGTCCTTCAAAAAATGCAGTCTGCACCGAATCGGCCATCCGGCTTTGAGTGTCTTCGTCGGGTTGAATTGCCACCCGGTCTATAATTACATGACATTCACCATTACAGAAATTTTTTTCTCCGGCTTCCAGCAATTCGTCAATACGTTTTACTTCGTTGTTCTGTTCGAGCCTTGAAAATCCCTGCTGCATCAGCAATTCAGCCTCCTGGAGCAGAGAACGCCCGTTTTTGGGTTTTAAAGGGGAAAGGATCATCGCTTTTTTGTTTTCAGGAAAGGAAAGCAGAAAATCCACCACATCAGTTACCGTATTCCGGGCCACTTCTTTTCCCGAAACCGGTGAAATAGTTTTCCCTACACGCGCAAAAAGCAATTTCAGGTAGTCGTAAATTTCAGTTGAAGTACCTACAGTTGACCGCGGATTTCGCGTATTTACCTTTTGTTCGATGGCAATAGCAGGTGGAATACCTTTAATAAAATCCACTTCAGGCTTGTTTATGCGTCCTAAAAACTGCCGGGCATACGAAGAAAGACTTTCTACATACCTTCGCTGACCTTCGGCAAACAGGGTATCGAATGCAAGAGATGACTTGCCTGAACCGGAAACTCCGGTAACCACAATAAATTGATTCACAGGTATTTTTAAGCTGATGTTTTTAAGGTTGTGAACCCTTGCGTGTTGTATTTCGATAAACTTTTTTGCTTTATTTTGAGGCATGGCCTAAATTGAATTCGTATAAATTTGTTAAAAAAACTTGTTTATTTCGGTAAAATGTTTCATTTTTACCCGTGCAAAATTAAATAAATAGTTTTACTTCAATTTAAAATAGTCGCCTATCGGAAAAATTTACTTTTTGTTTACAATTAAATAGAAGGTAATGTTCAGGACAAATGCACTGAACGACAATGAGCTCGTTCAACGATTTATAGAAGGCGATCAAAATTCACTCGAAATTTTAATTCATCGTCACAAAGGAAGGGTGTATTCTTACATTTTGCTGATTGTAAAAAATCAGGAATTGGCAGAAGATATCTTCCAGGAAACATTTATTAAGGTCATACGCTCCCTCAAAAGAGGGAAATATGTGGAAAACGGAAAATTTGTTTCATGGGTTTTACGAATTTCCCATAACCTGATTATCGACCATTTCAGGAAGGAAAAACTTCAGGGTACTGTCTCCAACGACAGTCTTGACGTGGATATTTTTAATTCACAGAAATTTTCTGATTTTACCATTGAAGATGAAATGGTAAATAACCAGATTTTGAGTGAAGTGAAAGAACTCGTTAAAGAACTTCCGGAAGATCAGCAGCAGGTTATTTACATGCGCCATTACATGGGGCTCAGTTTTAAGGAAATTGCAGAACAGACTGAAGTGAGTATTAATACGGCGCTCGGGCGAATGCGTTATGCGTTAATTAACCTGAGAAAACTCATAAAACAGAAAAATCTGGAACTCACCCGCATTTAACTTTCGTTAACACAATAACAATAAGGTTAAGGGCGTTCTTTTGTAAATAAATTATTTAAGAATGCCTATGATGAAAAATTCTACCTTATTTATTGTAAAAAAATTTAATTGTAATCCGGTTAATGTTTCTGAGCTTTCGGAAAATAAGACCGTAAAAAGTTCTGAAGAAATGAAAAGTGCAGTATATAATCCGTCTGCACAGACAATCCGTAAAATTATGGATTTTGCCCGTGCTTGTAATGTTATGGAAACTGAAACAGCAGGGCATGTTGAAATGATTTTAAATTAAGGGTGCAGTTCTCATATTACGCACATTTTTTATAATTCAGTTGATAGTAACTGTGCCAAAACTCGTCCCATTCACCAGACTTGACGTAGGCCCTAAG
>JAWLCW010000003.1:0-335149 GCA_041686935.1 Mariniphaga sp.
AAGGGGTATTGTTCAATACCTTAATAAAAAGAATGGTAAACAATGACGCAATACGTATGGACAGTACAAAACAAAGGGATACTTAAGCGCCTATACCTACAAAAGTTTTAAGTTTAGTTGTAATGTTCGTTTTGGGAACATTCACGGTATTTGCCGGAGAAAAAACAGAAAAGTTTAAAGTGAAAGGTAATTGCGGCATGTGTGAAACACGAATTGAAAAAGCCGCATATTCGGTGGAAGGTGTTTCGAAAGCAGATTGGAACAAGGAAACCAAAGTATTGGAAGTGGTTTTTGACGATGCAAAAACCAGCACCGACAAAATTGAAATGGCCATTGCAAAAGCAGGTCACGATACGCCGCATCACAAAGCCAAAGACGAAGTGTACAATGAACTTCCGGGCTGCTGCAAGTATGATCGGTCAGATTCTTTTTAAAGTAAGCTTCCAAACCTTATTCCCACATAAACAGTACGTGGTGAGTTTGGTCCGTAAATGTAAGCCGGATCGCGGTCAATACCCGAGTCGAAATCGGACTGATAAGAGTTAAAAATATTTTTCACACCGGCGTTCCATTCCATGTTCACCTGGCTGGTTACTTTCATAGTGTATGAAGCTTTAAGTCCGGCATCGAAAAAAGCCTGCGATTTACGCAGCTCTCCGGCTTCCAATTCGGCAAGGGCAGGGCCAAAGTAAGGAACCAGCATTTTCCCAGTGTAAGTGCCTGTAGCTGAAATATTAAAACGCGGTGATGGCATAAAGTTCATACTCAAAAAGCCATAGCTGTCGGGTGACCTGAAAAACCGGGTTTCATCAAACTCCTGTGGTTCTTTGTATGCACTTTTTTGCAGGGTAAATCCTGATTGAAACTGCCAGCGGTTTGAGGGCGAAGCGTTGAATTCCAGGTTAATGCCCCGAACGCTTGCTCCTTCTTCGGCATTTGTTCGGGTATAAACCACCACACCATTTTCGTCCGGTTCTCCATATTCATTGGCAAACGGATTTTTCAAAGAAGTATAAAAACCTTCGGCCAAAACCTGATATTGCCATTTCCCCTGGTCGTAAGTGTAGTTTAACGAGGCAGACATGCTGTTTGATGATTCCTGTTTCAGGTTGGGATCGTTGCGGTGAAGTACCTGCCTCGAACCCGAGGTTTCAATGTGCAAATCTTCATCAAAAATTTGCGGCGCCCTGAACCCTTTAGCGAAACCTGCCCGTGCCTGCCAGTTGCTTCCAAGGTTATACAACAGGCTTACCCTTGGACTCAGCACATTGCCCGAAACCGTTTTGTTATCGCCATTGAGGTCGGTTACCGCGTAATGATCGTAACGAACACCGGCAATCAGCACACACTCATCGAGGCTCCATTCAGATTGCAGGAATGCTGCCTGATTGAAAAGCTGCTGGTCGGCCACCAATGTATTGCCGTAATGAACTCCCTCTTCTTTGTCGTAATACCCCAGTTTTTCGTCCTGCAGCCAGCTCCCGCCCGTTTCCAAACCGGTTGTGATGGCAGCGGGGGCAAAAAGCAGGTAGTTCGTATGCATCAGGTACTGAATGCCTGCAGAATAGGTAAAGTCGGTTGTGGAGCCATAAGCCGACAAGTCCTGATTGGCGCCGTAGTAGGAGCCTCTGCCAACCTGCTGGGCAGAAAAGTAAACAGAAAATTTGTCCGCATCGTGCCTGAGCAAATCGAAAGTGACTGCTCCCGAATGAATGGCATGATCGACACTTTCGGCAATATCGGCTTCGTGAAGCGGCAACTCAAATTTGTTTCCTCCCCGGCGAAATTCATTGATGTGAAAATAGTCCATGGTCAGTTTTCCGCGTGTGGCAACGCGCTGGTAGAAACGGGCGCCGAGAGTATTGTTGTCGATTGATGCCAGCTCGGAAAAGCCGTCGCTGTTGGCATCAAATGGGTTCCTGTTCCGGTAAAACCCGAAAATGGTTAGCCCGGTGCGGTAATCCTCTGATACAAACGAGCCATTCAGATTCAGACTAAAATCGCCGGCAGGACTGTGTTCTTCTGCCTGCCCCACCGAACCATAATTGCCTGAAACGGAAAACGTATTGGCTATCGGGTCTTTGGTAATAAGGTTTACCGTTCCGGCAATGGCATTGCTGCCATACATAGCCGAACCGCCTCCGCGGATAACTTCTACGCGCTCAATCATATTGGCCGGAATTAGTTCCAGTCCGTAAACACCTGCCAGTCCGCTGAAAACCGGACGTGAATTTATTAGAATCTGGGTGTAGGGGCCTTCCAGTCCATTCATCCTTACCTGTGTAAAACCACAGTTCTGGCAGTTGTTCTCCATGCGAAGCCCTGGCGAAAAGTTCAATCCTTCGCTTAGGGTAACGCTTTGGGTGCGTTGAAAAAGTTTCGGATTAATGCTGTTTACAATGGTTGGGGTGCGTTTCCTGCTTTTGGAATTCCGGTCGGCAGAAATAACTATCTGTTCAATTCCAATGTTGTCGGGTTCAAGCTCAGCCAGCAGGGTAATGCTGCTGTTGGGTTTTAAAACCACCTCTTCGGAGTATGGTTTATAGCCCACCGCGGAAATAACCACCGTTTGTCTTCCTGTTGGTAAATGGGCCATTTTAAAATGTCCGGTGGCATCGGCTGCAGTTCCAATGGTTGTACCTTTTATCACTATGGTTGCAAACGGTATATGTTCACCTTCCGATTTAACATCGCCAAAAAGCATGGCATCAGTTTTTTCCCGTTTTACAGGTTCATGGGTAAAACCCGAAAATGAATTAAATACAATAAGAGCAAATAAACTGAATACTGATAAAAATCTCATATTAAAAAAATTGCGGTTGATGGTTCTCCTCCATCATTTTAACTGGTTAATTGAAACACTTAATCAGGCGCAAAAATAGACAGGGCCATTTTACTGCGAAATCCCTAATAATTGGGATTTTTTAAGCTCAAAGCAGAAAAATGGTTATGCCTGTTAAGCAAAAAAGTTGAAAAATGAGGGAGGACCGCGGTTGTAGTTTTGTTGCAATAAAAATTGCTGGCAGCCTTTTTCATCAGTAACGTAATATTTTTTTCCTGATGAATCAGCCTGAATTGTGAAATGAATTTCAGGGGATACGGAAAAAAAATCGAACTGTACAAGGTGATAAAAGCAAATTTCCGAATCGGAATGGTCGTGTGCACTTAAAGGGTCATGTCCGGAATGATTAACCGGATGGGAATGGGTAATCACAATGCCATTGGCACTGATATGCGTATGCCTGTTTTGAAGCGAGTTTTGCGCTATAAAAAAATAGAGCGGCACAAACAAAACAAACAACAGCTTACTATTTTCCCTGATAAATACCACCTATTAAATTTTTCAGCGTAAAAATAGTATATTATTGTTCATTTAAGTTAGTTTTATTCAAACGTTTTACAATTTTAACGATGGGAAAACGTAAGCCGGTTTTTAAAATGATTAGTTATGGGGAATATGAAAAATGGGACAGGGAAAGCCCTGATATTCCTCGTATTTTAGATTTTACTACACGCATTGAAGCTGAAATTGGAACTGAGTTCGGATATGTTTTGCAAATTGCGGGCGGGAAAGGAGAAATGGTAACGTTTAAAATTGAGCATCCGCCATTTAAAGATGAGACCGGAAGAATCACCCCACCATTCGAAGGGGAGCAGTTTATCCGCACCAACGATTTTCTGTTTTACCTCGGCGATTGCGTGTGGGAACCGCTGGAAGACAAACCTGGCACCTGGGAACTTACCACGTACCATAAAGGTAAAGTGGTAGCCCACAAGGTTTTTGAGTTGGTTGAAAAATAGCTAAGCCACTTTTTTCACCTCAGCCGAAAGGGCTTCGAAAGCCTCGTCGGCAGCGGTTAAAACTTCGGCTGCCAAATCGTTGTAGTATTTTTTTACCAGTTTCGGGTCGTCTTTCCCATCAGGATGGTTGGTTCTGATTCTGAATTCACGATGCTTCTCAACCACTTCGCCGGCAATTTTCATCACCGCTTTCGAGTCCACTTTCGGATTGTATTCCAAAATATAAAAGCAATCGTTTAATACCAGCGACATCAGCAGGTCGATGTCTTTTTTCAAATCCCTTATACTTGCCATATTCTTTCCGGTTTTGTTATCTTTTCAACCGGCAAGGTAGCAAAATTTCCGAAGTTAATATCCGACAAAAATCATTTTTAATAATTGGTGATTCCGGGCAAAATCCCTTATCTTTTCGGGATAAAATCAATAGATGAAGTTTATAGCCGATTTCCATATTCACTCCCATTTTTCGAGGGCAACCAGTAAAACGCTCACGCCCGGGTACCTCGATTACCATGCCGGACTGAAAGGAATTAAAATTGTCGGAACCGGCGATTTTACCCATCCCGGCTGGCTGGCTGAACTGAAAGAAAAAACGGAACCCGATGGCAACGGGTTATTCAAACTGAAAAAAGAATACCGCCTTGATTCACCGTTTGGCGATAACGAAATCCGGTTTTTGCTCACGGCAGAAATCAGCAATATCTACAAACGCGGAGGGAAAGTTCGTAAAGTGCACAATGTGGTGCTGACCCCGGGTTTTGAAGAAGCTGAAAAAATTAACCAAAAGCTGATAAATCTGGGCGGCAACCTCACTTCCGACGGAAGGCCGATTCTCGGGCTCGACTCCCGCGACCTGCTCGAAATTGTGCTCGATTGCAGCGAAAACAACTATTTTATACCTGCACACATCTGGACACCCTGGTTTTCCATGCTCGGCTCCAAATCGGGTTTCGATTCTTTGGAAGAATGCTTTGCAGACCTGGCTCCGCACATTCATACCATTGAAACCGGGCTTTCCACCGATCCGCCCATGAACTGGCTCTGCTCTTTTCTCGACAACGTTACGCTGGTTTCCAACTCCGATGCGCACTCGCCCGATAAACTGGGACGAAACGCCAATGTTTTCAATACCGAACAGAGTTATCATTCCATTACCGAAGCGATGCGAACCGGAAATCCGGAAAATTATCTTGGAACAATCGACATGTTTCCGCAGGAAGGAAAGTACCATTACGACGGCCATCGCAAATGCAACGTTTGCTGGAATCCGGCAGAAACACTTCGCAACAATTACATTTGCCCCGTTTGCGGAAAACCGGTAACTGTTGGTGTAATGAACCGCGTAATTCATTTATCCGACCGGGAAGATATTGAAAGTCGTCCCAATAAATTGCCTTTCCGTTCCATTATTCCACTGAAGGAAATGCTGGCCGAAATTGAAGGCGTTGGCGTAAACTCAAAAAAGGTGGAAGCCGCTTATCTGCAAACCCTTCAAAAATTGGGAAGAGAACTGGAAATTTTACTTGAAATTCCATTGGAAATAATCGAATCGAAAACGTCATCTACCCTTGCGGAAGCTATTCGCAGAATGCGAAACCGCGAAATTTACATCCAGGAAGGATACGACGGTGAATATGGTATTATCAGTGTTTTCAGACCTGGCGAGGTGAAAAACTTCGAAGCCACAGGTTCTCTTTTCCACATGGAAAAACCGGCGCCACCCGAAAAAAGAGCGCTGATTAATTTCGATTTGAAAGGCATTCAAAAAATTTTACATCAAAAAGAGCAGATTGAAAACCTGGCTGCTGAAAAAGCGGAAGAATACAAAATAATAGCTACTGAAAAACCAGTTTTTAATGATTTAAATCCGGATCAATTTACTGCTATTCAGTACAATGAAGGCCCCTCGCTGATTATTGCCGGACCGGGAACGGGAAAAACCAAAACCCTCACCAGTAAAGTGGCCTGGTTGGTGGGAAATCACATGGCCGAACCAAAAGAAATCCTGGCTATAACATTTACCAATAAAGCTGCGGGCGAACTTAGGGAAAGGCTGGAAATTTTGCTGAAAAACAAAACGAAGGCAGGTGAAATTACTGTGGCTACTTTTCACGCGTTTGGTCTTTCAGTTTTAAAAGAATACCATACAGAATTTAACCGAAGTGAAGATTTCATTTTGGCAGATGAGAGATTGAAACTGGAAATCATCAAATCTTTTTCTGAACTGAAAGCCGGGGAGGCCAAAAAGTTGTGCTCCGAAATTTCAGAAATAAAAAATGGCGCAAAACCGGAAACCGATTTTTTCGTGAAATATGAAAAGGAACTGCAAAAAATCGATGCTTTTGATTTGGATGATTTGATTGCGAAACCGTTGCAGCTTTTCAGGAAAAATGAAGAAGTGAAAACAACTTATCGAAATCGTTTCCGGTTTATTTTTGTGGATGAATACCAGGATACCAATGATGCACAGTACGAATTATTGAGGTTGCTTGCACCGGATAGCACTTCCAACCTGTGTGTAGTAGGCGATGCAAATCAGTCAATCTATGGATTTCGTGGTGCAAACGCAGGTTACATCAAACGGTTTCAAGAAGATTACCCCGGTGCTAAAATATTCCGGCTCACCCGTTCATATCGATGCTCACAAACCATACTTTCTGCTTCGGCCAATGTATTGGAAGAACCTTCCGGTTTTTTGGAAGGCCTTTCTGAAGGTGTTCAGGTTAACGTTGCGGAACAACCTACAGGCGCCGCCGAAGCCGAATTTATTGCCCGGCAGATTGTGGAACTGGTGGGTGGTGTCAGCTTCTTTTCCATCGACAGTTCGGTAA
Organism: Mariniphaga sp.; assembly: GCA_041686935.1. GTDB lineage: Bacteria > Bacteroidota > Bacteroidia > Bacteroidales > Prolixibacteraceae > Mariniphaga. The sequence goes on from JAWLCW010000003.1 coordinate 6,633, forward strand.
CCCGCGGTGAAAAACACGAAGGCATCTCCAGTCTCTCCGATTTGGCGGTGTTGTGCCGCACACGCAATCAGTTCAGTGCTATTGTCAAAGCGTTAAACGACCACCACATTCCTTACCAGGAAGTGGGAACAGCTCCGTTTTTTCGCGAAGAACCGTTTGCCGAATTCACCGCCTTGCTTCTGGCTCTTTTCATGAAAAGCTATAAACAGGCACAGCCGCTTTTCAAACTCAAAAAACAATCGGTTTCTGCTGCGCAGTTTGAATGGGCCCAAAAGAAGATGATGGAAGAAAAACCGGTTGATTTTCTTCATTGGGTGAAAGAACAATTTTTTGGAAATCGTAAATTTAAAAGCGATGAATGGATCCGTTTTCTCGCATTGGCAGGAGAAATGAAGAATCTGAATGAATTCCTTTACTTTCTTGCATTGGGATCGGGAACCGATACTCACCGACGGTTGGAAGCTGTTTCAGTTATGACTTTGCACGCATCGAAAGGCCTTGAATTTGAATGTGTTTTTATTCCCGGTTGCGAAAATGGATTACTGCCATACAACCTTTATAAAACCGAAGTGGATATTGAAGAGGAAAAACGATTGCTGTACGTGGGAATGACCCGTGCCAAAAAGCTTTTGTATTTAACACATGCCCGGAGCCGAACACTGCGCGGACGAAAATTTAACCTGCCCAAAAGCCCGTTTCTCAGCACAATTCAGCAGGAACTGGTTCAGCAAATAAAAAATAAACCGACCAAAAAGCCGGATGAAAAGGATAATCAGCTAAGTTTGTTTTGAGAAATTGAAATATGTTACTTGCAATCGACATAGGAAACACAAACATCGTTTTTGGAGTGAACGATAACGGAAAGTGGCTGAACAACTGGCGTATTCAAACCGATCATAAAAAAACTGCCGATGAATACGAAGTTATTTTTCGCTCGTTGCTTTCGGCTGGGAAAATTTGCCTGACCGATGTTGATAACATTATTTTGAGTAGTGTGGTCCCGTCGCTGGTGCGCCCGTTTACCGAAATGCTGCCGGGATTGTTCGACGGAACAAGAATTACAGTTGTTGATCCCGGCATTTACCCGAAGTTACCCATTAAAATTTTAAATCCGTACGAAATTGGCGCCGATTTGGTAGCCAACGCGGTTGCGGCCTATCATAAATATGGGAAACTAACAACCGTAATAGATTTCGGCACTGCCCTCACATTTACCACAATCGGCAAAAATGGTGAAATAAAAGGCGTGGCTATTGCGCCCGGGTTGCAGACTGCCGTGGCTGCCCTGGCAGGTGGTACAGCCCAGTTGCCACATGTGCATCTTACTCCGCCTCCTTCGGTTTTGGGCGAAAATACGGTTCATGCCATTCAATCAGGCATTGTTTACGGGTTCACCGGACTGGTTGATTCCATGATTGAACGTACGCAGGATGAGCTGGGTGAAAAACTTACTGTAGTGGCTACCGGAGGATTGAGCTCGGTAATAGCACCGCTAACCAAAAACATAAAAAATGTGGAGCTGCTGTTAACGTTGGATGGTTTGGTTGAAATTTGCCGCATTGTTTGCGATTAAATAGTTCCCGACTCTTTTCTAATTTTATCCCGGATTGACTCTGCAACAAAATTGTTCAGCGACATATTTTCTTCCATTGCCAACAAAGCTGCTTTATATTGTAACTGAGGTGAAATTCTGACATTGAAATTTCCCTTAAAAGCTTTTTCCGGGGTTGACCCATTTAGCTTACAGGTTTCCAAATAATCGTCTATTGCTTCCTGGAAATCTTTTTCCAACTCTTTGCCGGTTTTACCTTCGTACGAAATTAAGCTTTGGATTCCAAGAACTTTGCCAAAAAACAAATCTTCGTCTCTGCTGTATTCGTTGCTGCCGGTATATCCTTTATAACTCAACTGTTTCATAAAGTCAAAATCTCTTTTATCTGTTTCAACTGGTATTTTTAATCAGTTTGCCTCCAGAATCTCCAGCAGTTCATCCAGTTTTGGAGTAAGAATAATTTCAGTACGGCGGTTCATTTGCCGGGCTTCCGGGGTTTTTTCGGGAACCAGCGAAACATATTCGCTTCTGCCGGCGGCAATGATGCGTTCCGGATCGAGCTGCGGATTCTGGGTGAGGATTTTGGTTACAGCAGTAGCGCGCATCACACTCAGGTCCCAGTTGTCTTTCACTTCGCCGGAGCCGCGCATGGGCACATCGTCGGTGTGGCCTTCCACCATAATGTTAATGTCGGGGTTTTCGGCAAGCAACTTGCTTAAATCGCGCAAAGCCCTTTGTCCGTTCGGATCCACATCCCACCGTCCGGTTTTGAAAAGCAGTTTCTCGTCCATCGAAACGTAAACTTTTCCGTTTTTTTCATGAACGGTTAATCCATCGTCGGTAAAACCAACCAAAGCACGCATCACTTTGTCCCTCAAATCTTTCACCGCCTGCTCTTTTTGGGCCAGCACTTCCTGGAGTTCGATGAGCCGGGCATTCCGGTCTTCCAGTTCTTTTTCAGCTTCGCGCAGCCGGTCTTCACGCAGGGTCAAATCGCGCCGGGTGTTATGCAGTTCTTCCATTAGTATTTCAATTTCCGAGGTACTGCCGGTTTTCAAAATATCGAGTTGCCTGTTCAGGTTTTGCATGTCAATTTCCAACCCGGAATACTTCTGTTTTTGTGCATTAAGATTATAAAGGGCTTCTTCAATTTGCGCATTTAAATCTTTATTTCTTTGGGTTAGCTGTTTGTTTGAGCTTTCCAGTTCCCTGTTTGCCGTTTCAAGCCTCATGTTTGACTGTTTCAATAACTCATTTTCCTGTGTTGCCAGTTTTAGTTTATCCTGAACATCAGCAAATTGTTTAGTTGATACACACGATGAAAATACCGTGATTCCTGCAAGAAATATTAATAAATGTACAGTTCTCATTTTTTTAAATTTTAATTCCGGTTAAATTTACTTTTTTTGCAGGATTGGAACAAATCTGGTGCCGTAACTTTTTTTGAACAAAACAGCGTATTTGATTTGTTGTATCTTTGAAAATATTTTGAGGTGAGATGGTTAAAGTAAAAGAAAAGTTGCTCAATAAAATAAACAACCCTGCCGATTTGAAGAAATTGAAACCGGAGGAACTTTCTGAAGTTTGTGAAGAGCTGAGGGAATTCATTATCGACGCGGTTTCGACAAATCCGGGTCATTTTGGGGCAAGTCTTGGTGTGGTGGAACTTACAGTAGCGCTGCATTACGTTTACAATACCCCATACGATTTGCTGGTTTGGGATGTGGGGCATCAGGCCTACGGACATAAAATTTTAACAGGGCGACGTGATATATTTCATACAAACAGAAGATTTAAAGGATTAAGTGGTTTTCCCAAGCGGGAAGAGAGTGAATACGACACTTTTGGCGTAGGGCATTCATCTACATCTGTTTCTGCCGCATTGGGGATGGCTGTTGCTTCAGGATTAAAAAATGAACCCGACCGGAAAATAGTTGCTGTTATAGGCGATGGCGCCATGACCGGCGGAATGGCTTTTGAAGCGCTTAACAATGCCGGTGCCAGCAAGTCTGACCTGCTCGTGATTTTAAACGACAATAATATGGCCATCGACCCAAATTCAGGGGTAATTGGTCAATATCTTTTAAATATCTCGAAATCACACACATACAACAGGGTAAAAAAAGAAGTATGGGAAGGTTTGGGGAAACTCGACGGTTTTGGTAAAAGTACCCGGAAGTTTATACAGAAAAACCAACATGCACTAAAAAATATTCTGCTGAAGGAAAACAACCTGTTTGAAGCTTTCGATTTCAGGTATTTTGGTCCTATCGACGGGCACGACGTGGTTTATCTTACCGAAGTTTTAAACGATTTGAAAGATATTCCCGGACCTAAATTGCTTCACCTGGTTACCAAAAAGGGAAAAGGCTTTTTGCAAGCCGAGGTGAATCAGACCAAATACCATGCTCCTGGTTTATTTGATAAAGTTACGGGTGAAATTTATTCCTGTGGTTGCGCAATTGAGAAGGCGGCAAAGTTTCAGAATGTGTTTGGCGAAACCCTTGTTGAACTGGCCGAAATGAACGAAAAAATTGTGGGCATTACACCGGCTATGCCTTCCGGTTGTTCCATGAACCTGATGATAGAAAAAATGCCTGATCGGGCATTCGATGTGGGTATTGCCGAACAACATGCAGTAACCTTTTCGGCCGGACTGGCAACCCAGGGGATGATTCCGTTTTGCAATATTTACTCCACATTTATGCAGCGTGCCTACGATCAAGTGATTCACGATGTTGCCATTCAGAGCCTGCCTGTGATTTTTTGTCTCGACAGGGGAGGTTTGGTTGGAGAAGATGGGCCAACTCACCACGGGGTATTCGACATTGCCTATATGCGAACTGTACCTAACATTATTGTCTCCGCTCCAATGGATGAGGTAGAGCTGCGGAATATGATGTACACTGCCCAATTGGGTCATCTGAAGCAACCTTTTTCTATCCGTTATCCCAGAGGATGTGGAATTGTTAAAAACTGGAGAAAACCTTTTGAAGAAATTGAAATTGGAAAAGGCAGACAACTGGCAACAGGAAACGACGTAGCGCTGCTAACCATAGGGAAATCAGGAATTTTTGCACTTGAAGCTGTAAAAAAACTGGCAGTTGAAGGTATATCTGCTGCACATTTCGATCTGCGGTTTGTAAAACCCCTTGACGAAGAAATGCTTGCAACCGTTTTTAAAAATTACAAGAAAATTGTTACAGTGGAAGACGGAGCCATAAAAGGTGGTTTTGGCAGCGCTGTTCTCGAATTTATGGCCGATAAAGGATTTTCAGCGCAGGTAAAGGTTATCGGAATTCCCGATAAATTTATCGAACATGGTTCTCTGGAAGAATTGTATGATTTGTGCGGAATAGACGATAGTGGAATTGTGCGGACTGTAAAGGAATTGCTTGGGAAATAAATACTAATTGTTTGTTTCTCCCGTTTTCAACAAAATAAACTAAAACACTCACCTTGGATATTTACCTGAAAAGAAAGCGCGGGAAAATTTTACTGCTTGTAGTAGCAGTGTTAATTGGTGTGGCATCATTGCTTTACACCAACTGGCTTACAAAAAAAATGGCCATTGAAGAAAGCAAAAAAGTTGAACTTTGGGCAGAGGCAACCAAACGGCTTGCAGATACCGGAATTCAAAATAACAGCCAGGTTGGACTGGAACAGCTTAATACAGCTTATCTTACTTTAATCCAGTCAATTCTTGAGCAGAATACCACAATTCCGGTTGTAATTGTTGAACCTGACGGTACTTTTAATTACGATGCGAACATAAATTTTCATCAGGATCGTAAAGACCAGGTTTTAACCCGGGAGCTTGAAAAAATGAAAACACATGCCGAACCAATTCGTATAGACCTTTCTGAGGACGACGACGATTACCTGCTGCTTTATTACCGGGAGTCGAATATTTTGCGCAATTTAAGGTATTATCCGTTTATCCAGCTTTTTGTAATCGTTGTTTTCATTATTGCAGCCTATTCTGCTTTCAGCGCTACCCAGCGGGCCGAGCAAAATCAGGTTTGGGTTGGTATGTCAAAAGAAACGGCACATCAGTTGGGAACTCCCATTTCTTCGCTTATGGCATGGATAGAAATATTGAAATTACAGGATGTTGAACCTTCAATTATTGAAGAATTCGAGAAAGACACCCAACGCCTGGAAAAAATAACTGAACGGTTTTCAAAGATTGGTTCAAAACCTGAACTTTTGCCCACCAATTTGACTGAAGCGTTAAATTCCACAGTGAATTATCTGAAAACGAGATCGTCAGGAAAGGTGACTTTTGAAAAATTATTTGACGGAGAAAATCCTGTGTTTATTCCGCTAAATGCTGCCCTTTTTTCGTGGGTAATTGAAAACCTTTGCAAAAATGCAATAGATGCGATGGATAATCACGGAACCATTTCCATTGAGCTGAGTGAAAAGGAAAACACAGTTGTAGTTGATGTATCCGATACAGGTAAAGGAGTTCCCAAATCGCAGTTCAAAACCATTTTTCAGCCCGGGTATTCCACAAAAAAACGGGGTTGGGGGTTGGGCCTTTCTCTTGCCAGACGAATTGTTGAAAATTACCATCAAGGGAAAATTTTTATTAAATGGTCGGAGATTGGCAAAGGGACTACATTCAGGATTGTTTTGAACAAGTGAAATCTAAAAATTTCATACAGCAAACCCATACAAATATTTTCTACCTTTGGGAGCAAATTTTGAACGAATACAATGCCACTGCTTAACTCGGTAATAAATTGGATAAATTTTAAACGGAACTATCAAATACAGTTATACCGTGAACATTCGCATGATATACAACATGAAACATTACTGAATTTGTTGAGACGGGCCCGCAATACACGCTGGGGAGAAAAATACAGTTACGAGAGTATCTCATCTGTGGAAGCTTTTCAGCAAACCGTTCCCCTGCAAACCTACGATGACATAAAGCCCTGGGTGGACAGGTTGCGTGAAGGAGAGCCGGATGTACTCTGGCCGGGAGAGGTGAAATGGTTTGCCAAATCATCTGGTACAACAAGCGATAAAAGCAAGTTTATTCCTGTTACCAAAGAAGCGCTTGAAGATTGCCATTTAAGGGGCCCAAAAGATGTTTTTGCCATTTATATTAAAAATTACCCTGAAACCAAAGTACTTTGGGGAAAAACCTTAACCCTTGGAGGGAGTCACAGAATTAATAATTTCAGCAATAATTCATATTACGGAGATTTATCTGCAATTTTAATTGAAAACGTACCCTTCTGGACCGATTTTATCCGAATTCCGCCTGCTGAGATTGCTCTGATTGAAGAATTTGAAGAGAAAATTGAGCAGGTAATCGAGACATCACTCGATCAGAATGTTACATCTTTGGCAGGCGTTCCCTCATGGTACCTGGTTCTTCTGAAACGTATTCTTGAAAAAACAGGGAAAAGCAATATACTTGAGGTTTGGCCCAATCTCGAGGTTTTTACACATGGAGGTGTAAATTTTGAACCCTACCGCGAACAATATAAAAAGCTTATCCCATCTGGTGAAATGCATTACATGGAAACTTACAATGCATCTGAAGGTTTTTTTGGAATTCAGGATGACCCATCCCGGAACGATATGTTGCTGATGCTTGATTACGGCGTTTACTACGAGTTTATTCCCATGGAAGATTTTGGGAAAGAGAATCCACAGGTTTTAACGCTTGAAGAAGTTGAACTGAATGAAAACTATGCTTTGGTTATTTCTACAAATGCCGGCTTATGGCGGTACATAATTGGCGATACAATACGATTTACAGGAAGAAATCCATTCCGGTTGAAAATAACGGGCCGAACCAAACATTTTATTAATGCCTTTGGCGAGGAGGTTATTATAGATAATGCTGAAAATGCATTAAAGGCCGCTTGCCAGGAAACCGGTGCTGTTGTAAATGAATATACCGCCGGCCCCGTTTTTATGGGAGATAACCAAAAAGGGGCCCACCAGTGGATAATTGAATTTGAAAAAGCACCAGCAGATTCGGAAGAGTTTGCCACGTTACTTGACGAAAGTCTGAAATCGTTAAATTCTGATTATGAGGCCAAACGATATAAAGATCTCACACTGGAAAAACTCCATTTGGTAGAAGTGCCCAAAGGAACTTTTTATAAATGGATGAAAAACCGGGGAAAGGTGGGAGGACAAAATAAAATTCCCCGTTTGTCGAACGACAGGAAATACCTTGAGGAACTTTTGGAATTAATTAACCGGTAACAGGATTTTTTTTACTTTAGAAGGCAAAACAATTGAGATATGCATATAGCAGTAGCAGGTAATATTGGAGCAGGAAAAACCACTTTGGCAGAGTTGCTGGCCAAACATTATAAATGGACTCCGCATTATGAAGATGTGGATGAGAATCCATATCTGAACGATTTTTACAACGACATGCAGCGCTGGTCGTTTAATTTGCAGATTTATTTTCTGAATTCGCGTTTCAAACAGATAATTGATATCCGCAAATCGGGAAAAACAATTATCCAGGACCGTACCATTTACGAAGATGCCGAAATTTTTGCGCCGAACCTTCACAGTATGGGATTAATGAGTACACGCGATTTTAAAAATTACAAAACGCTTTTCGATTTAATGGTGAGCCTGATTCAACCTCCGGATTTACTGATTTACCTGCGGGCATCTGTTCCAACACTAGTTAATCAGATTCAGAAAAGAGGGCGCGAATATGAAAATTCTATCCGGCTCGATTACCTGAAACAACTGAATGAGAGATACGAAAAATGGACTGCCGGTTACAAAATGGGAAAACTACTTACCATTCATGTTGATAATCTTGATTTTACAGCAAACCCGGAAGATTTAAGTTCCATAATAGATAAAATAGATGCTCAGATTCACGGATTGTTTTAAGCCTCTGTTTTTTTAATCAGTTTCAAAATTTCAGGCCATTTTTTTTCAGTAATTTTTGCACCCATAACTTCAACCACTTTCCCTGAAATCAGTGAAGCAATTTTTCCGCATTTTTCAAGCGACAATCCCTTTGTAAGTCCATATAAAAATCCTGCTGCATAACTGTCTCCTGCACCGGTTGTGTCAATGGCATTTGCTTTAATAATTCCAATTGTAACTTTCTCTTTTTCTCTTTGAATCAACGAACCTGATTTGCCAACTTTTACCACGGCCAGTTCGCACATTGAAGCGATTTCTTCCAACGCTTTTTCCGGTTTTTTTCCTGTAAATGCCAGTGCTTCCTCTTCATTTGCAAAAACAATGTCCACTTTTTCTGCAATCAGTTTTCGCAGAAAGGCAAGGTTTTGTTCTATTATATTATAACTGGATAAATCAATGGCTACTTTTAATCCCTCTTGTTTGGCTAAATTGATGGCGGTTTCAATAAGTGCATGGTCCTGAACCAGGTAACCTTCAATATAAAAGATTGTGAAATCGCGAAACATTTCAGGGTTTAGTTCTACTGGTTTTAAATTGGCAGCGGCTCCCAGGTAAGTTGCCATTGTTCTTTCAGAATCGGGGCTCACCAACGCCATAACCCTGCCGGTTTCCTTCTCGCCGGACAATAAAAAAGTTTTAATTTGTTTCCGATTAAATTCCTCCCTGAATGTTTCTCCCAGTTCGTCTTCACCAATTTTTCCAATGTACCCGCAGGATATACCCAAATGTGCCAGGGTGTAAATCGTATTTGCGGCTGAACCTCCTGTAGCCATTTGTCGTTGATTAAAACGGGTGGCTTCAAATATTTTTTCTGAAAGTTCAGCATCAACAAGTGACATACTTCCCCGTGGTAATCCGAATTTCGCCAAAACGGTATCATTTTCAAGAATATTTATTATATCGACAAGGGCATTGCCCATTCCAAGTACAGAAGGCATTTTGTTTTTCATAAATTGGATATTTTGTTATTCTGTTTCAAATTGTTTAATCTGATGTCATTTTTTAAAAGAATAAGGCAAAATAATAAACTTTTTCAGAGTGTTGCAGTTTGTGAATGAATTTAATGTTTCAAAACCCCCGTTGCTTATTTTTAAAAATTTTAAAAAAAAATCAGAGACAAACTCCTTAAAATTCCATTCCTGCCTGATTTTTCACAAAGAAGTGTAAAAATACTATACAGTGTAAAGAAAATATACAATCGAAATAAATATTTGAATATCAATGCAGTAAGTAGTATCCCTAAATGAAGTGTAAATATTTTCAACAAACCGGTGTGGTAAATATTTTAACACCACATGCTTTAAATCCCTTGTTTACAGCACATTACACTTAAATATATTTCTGGCACCCTATTTGGATTAATAATATACGAATTCAGTATTTAATTGAAAATCAGCGTTCTGTAAATTTATTTGAAATTATTTAATATTATTATTATGAAAACTTTTTTATCGTTATTCATTTTTTTGTCAATCTTTTCATTCACCAAAACCGGTTATTGCAACCGGGGGATTGACAACAGCACGGGAGAGCCGAAAGATGCAACCACAGTAAAAGTGATGCAAATAAACACATCTCCTGAATTGGCAGATCTGACGAACTATTGGGTTTCCGAATTTGGAAAAAACAATCCGGGAACAGATATAAATGTAAACAAAATCTCAGGCAAACCCCAGTTTGAAAATGGAAGCCTTTATTTTGTTTCTGATTACAATAAAAATGAATTAAAGGGGTCATCTGCATTTGAAATGGTTGTTGGGCATGATATAATTGTGCCTGTCATTAATTCAAAAAATCCTTATTTGGTTGAACTTTCAAAACGTGGTTTTGCATCTGAAGACTTTGCCCTTCTTCTTTCACAAGAGCAAACCTGGACTGATTTTCTTGAGAATGGATCTCAATCGGCAGTTGAAAGTTACATTATAAACAATCAGAATGTTATTTACAAAATTTCAGATTTTGCCGGTATTGATGCTTCAGTATTGAATGCAAACCTTGTCGGTTCAGCAAGTGAACTAATTTCATTTATACAAAAAGACATTTATGCAGTTGGTTTTTGCAGGCTTATTGATGTTATAAATACGGAAAATAATTCTTTTGCCGAACAAATAAGAATTCTTCCAATTGATAAAAACAAAAACGGAAAAATTGACGGATTTGAAAATATTTTTACAAATCCTGTAGAACTGACACGAGGAGCCTGGATTGGAAAGTACCCGAAAGAATTATACGGTGATATTTTTGTTCTGTCTGCTATGCAACCCACAAATGAAACAACGCTGGATTTTTTAACATGGGTAATAAACGACGGACAGGAATCTTTGGGTAACCTTGGTTTCAGTACGTTGTCGAGCCGGGAAAAGGCCTCCGGGATGCTGGCTTTGAGCAATCCCGTAACTACACCTGGTCCGGTAAGTCCTGCAAATCCGGGAATTCCGTTTGGCATGTTTCTTCTCATTGCAGCCGCAGTCATTCTTTTGGTTTACACTGTTGTTCGGCTGACGAGAAAACAAAAAGCAATGATTTACAGCGAGGACATAGAAACCACCCCGGCATTAAATGTAAATTCAGTTGCTGCTCCTGCCGGTTTGTTTTACGACAAAACACACACATGGGCTTTTATGGAAAAAGATGGAATGGTAAAAATTGGTATCGATGATTTTTTGCAACACCTCACGGGGCAACTCACTCAGGTGAAAATGAAAGCTCCCGGAGAAAAAGTGAGAAAAGGCGAAAAAATATTCACCATCGTTCATGAGGGAAAACAGCTTGAAATTTATTCACCGGTTTCAGGAAATATAAAACAACAAAACCAAAAACTGTTGTTGAATCCGGAAATGATGAATTCAGCTCCGTATTCAGAGGGGTGGGTATATCAGATTGAGCCGGCAAACTGGCTAAGGGAAACCCGTTTTATGTTTATGGCCGATAAATTTAAAGAATGGCTCGATGATGAATTTACACGTCTGAAAGACTTTCTTGCCACTTCTGCAAACTCAAATTCAGTGGTTTATCAACATATCGTATTACAGGACGGGGGTGAACTTACTGACAATGTTCTGGCCGGATTGGGCCCCGAAGTTTGGGAAGATTTTCAGACTCAGTTCCTGGATGAATCCAAATAAAAGATAATATCAATCTAAGTTAGTACTAAATAAAAATCAGAGTTATGAGTATTGATCGACGAAGTTTTTTTAAGTTTCTCGGCATCACAGGTTTGACTGTTATTGGCCTGAAAGCCTCCGGAGAAACTTCCACACCAGATGATGATACTGAATTTTACGGTGTTTTGTATGATTCCAGCATTTGTATTGGTTGCCGCGCTTGTGAAAAAGCTTGTGCCAAAGCACACAATCTTCCTGAACCGGAAGATGAACTGGAAGCAGGTGTGAAAAGAAAAACAAGTGAAAACCAGCGTTGTGCCATTAATGCATTCGATACCGATGAAGGTGAAGTTTACGTGAGAAACCAGTGTATGCACTGCAACGAGCCTGCCTGCGTAGCTGCCTGTCTTACACAGGCCATGCACAAAACCAAGGAAGGCCCGGTAATCTGGCGGGAAGACAAATGTATGGGGTGCAGGTATTGTATGGTTTCCTGCCCGTTTGATGTTCCGAAGTTTGAATATGGAAGCACGAATCCGAAAATTCAAAAATGCGACATGTGTTACGACCGGATTAAAAACGGTGAGATTCCGGTTTGTGTTGAAACCTGCGGTGATGCGTTGTTTTTTGGCACCCGTCGGGAGTTGATTTCAGAAGCCCGCCGCAGAATTGCAGAATTTCCTGAGATGTACATAGGGGATATTTACGGAGAGCACACCGTTGGAGGAACAGGCTATTTGTACCTTTCTCCGGTGCCACACAATGAACTGGGTTTTGATATTAAACTTCAGAAAAATTCATTCCCCTCTCTCACAAAAAGTTTCCTGTATAGTGTTCCCGCTGTGGATGTCCTTGTGCCTTCTGTTTTACTTGGAATTCATGCAGCAACCAAAGTCAAACAAAATAAAACTGAAAATCATGACTAGTCCAGCATATCCTGTCACAAAAGAAAAGCAGCCGGTTTGGCGATTTATTTTAAGCGAATTAAAACCCCGCGGCAAATGGGTTACACCATTTAATGTAATTTCAATACCAATTATTCTTACAGGGATAGTGTTAATGGTTATTCGGTTTACTCATGGGTTGGGAGCCGTTTCCAATGTAACACAGGAAGTTCCCTGGGGATTATGGAAGGGATTTAATGTTGTTACGGGTGTTGCATTTGCCGGTGGCGCCTATGTGTTAACTTTTATTGTTTATATACTTAAAGTTGACAAGTTTCATTCCATTGTAAGGGTAACTGTTCTGAATGGATTCCTTGCGTATTTGTTTTACACCGGTGCTTTGGTGCTCGATTTGGGGAAACCCTGGAATATTTTTAATCCGGTTTTCGGAAATAGTTACGGTGTTAGTTCTGTGTTATTTCTTGTGGCGTGGCACTTTATCCTGTATATTCTGGGTCTTCTTATCGAATTTTCACCTGCTGTTGCCGAATGGCTTGGCTCGAAACGGGCACATAAGATTTTGTCTGGAATGACTCTTGGTGCAGTAATTTTCGGGGTAACTCTTTCCGTATTGCACCAATCGGGACTGGGAGCACTGTTCCTGATGGCTAAGGGGAAAATTCACCCGCTGTGGTATTCCGAATTTATTCCGCTGTTATTCCTTGTTTCAAGCGTATTTGCCGGTCTTTCAATGATTATTTTTGAAGGAGCAATCAGTCAGCGTGTATTTTTCAGGCAAATAACCCAAAAAACCAGGGAAGCCCGGAATGAGATTGTTCAATCTCTTTCTCGTATTTGCGCTTTCACCATGTTTATTTATTTTTTTCTTCAACTATTGGTACTTATTCATGGAAAGCACTGGAGTTATATAAATACACCCATGGGTTACTGGTTTTTACTGGAAATGATAGGTTTTGTTTTTATTCCAATGTTATTGTTTGTTCGCAGTTTTCAGAAACCGAGTATTCTTTTAACACGAATTGCAGCCATAATGGCCATTGTGGGAATAATCTTAAACCGGCTTAATGTTTCCATTATAGCCTTCCGCTGGGATGCTGCTGTGCGGTATGTTCCCTCCTGGATGGAAATTGTAATCAGCATTTCCATTATCCTTATTCAAATCTGGATATTCAGATGGATTATTAACCGGATGCCTGTTTTTACAGAGTCTCCTTCTTGGGCAAAAGAAAATCATCATTAAACAATCAACAATAAAAATTAATAATTATGGATGGATTTAGTTACACCAATATTTTCGAAACAAAAGGGATTGAATACCTTACAATAATAGCATTTTTTGCCATTTTGGTTCCCTTTTGGTTTATAATTAACCGAAAACCTAAAGGAACTGTAATTGTTTCAAACGTAAACAAATTTATTACAGCAAGTGCTTTAAGGGTTCCCCAGGGTATCTTTTTTAGTAAGTTCCATACCTGGGCTTATTTGGAAAAAAATGGAGAAGCAAGAATTGGACTCGACGATTTGCTCGTTCATATTACCGGAGATATTAAACTAACTCAGGTAAAACAACCGGGTGAGCATATTGAAAAGGGCGAATTACTGGCCGTTTTAAAATACAACGGGAACAGCCTTAAAATACTTTCTCCTGTCTCGGGAAAAATTGACAAGACGAATTCAGCCCTCAAAAATAATCCGGAATTGATAAAAGACGATCCTTATCAGTTGGGATGGATTTATTCCGTTAAACCTACCAACTGGAAAGCCGATACCGATGCATATTATCTCGCTGACGATGCCACCAATTGGGCAGTTCAGGAGTTGGAAAGGTTTAAGGATTTTCTGGCTGTTTCTGCTTCAAGGTTTATGCCCGAACCAGTAGGTTTGGTTTTGCAGGATGGTGGTGAAATAGTGGAAAAACCATTGACCAATTTTCCTCAGGAAGTATGGGATGATTTTCAGAACAATTTTTTGTCGTAAAAAATTGAAAGATAGTTAAGCCTGATGAGGCTTACCTGTTTAAAGACCAGTTTAGAGGCGGTGTATTCAGTTACATCGCCTTTTTGGTATTATTCTCTTTTATTTATTTGGGCTGAATTTGAATAATACGCCCCGGATTTTCAACCGAAACATAAATTGATCCATCCGGTCCCTGAACGATATTCCGAACCCGGCCCTGGTTGCTCAACAGCGGTTCTGCTTCGGTTACCGTATTTTCTTCAATTACACATCTGTGAACTTTTTGTGAAACAAGGCCGCCAACCAAGAGGTTTCCTTCAAGGTTTCCGAATTTTTCACCGGTTATAAATACCATTCCGCTAATGCCGATTGAGGGAGTCCAGAAATGAACGGGAGCTTTAATTTCTTCAGCATTATGGCTGGATGAAACAGAAGTTCCGTCGTAATTCACACCCTCCGAATATGCCGGCCACCCGTAATTTGCACCTTTCACAATAATGTTAACTTCGTCTCCTCCTCTGGGACCATGCTCAGTTTCCCAAAGTTCTCCTGTTTCAGGGTGTATGGCTAACCCCTGTGGGTTTCTGTGCCCGCAGGAATAAATTGATGTTAGAAAATCATTCCCGGGAATAACCGGATTGTCGGCTGGAATACTGCCGCCGTCATCCAACCGGTGTATTTTTCCCCAGTTCGATTTTGGGTTTAAAGCATTATTGTTTCCGGTATTCGGGCCACCGTAACTGGAACTTCCACCTTCTCCAACGCTCAGAAAGAGATAATTGTCTTCATCGAAAACTATCCGGCTTCCGTAGTGGCCAAACCAGGTATTTGATCCGTTAGTGGTAAAAATAGTTTCCAAATTTTGCACCTGGTTGTTGGTAATTTTAAAACGAACAAGTCGCAATTCGCCCCCACCTTCCGGTTTTTGTGCAGCATAACTTGCATAAATCCATCTGTTAGTTGAATAGTCTGGGTGTGCTCTGATGTCAAGCAATCCACCCTGACCGGAAGAAAGCACTTGAGGAAACCCTGTAATTTCGGTAACCGACTCATTTGATTTTTTGTACAGTTTTCCTCGTTTTTCACCAAAAATCAAATCGCCATTGGGAAGAAAATCCATACCCCAGATGATTTCGTAACCTGTTATTATTGTTTCGGTTTTGACAAGAGGAGCTTCCGGTAAAATTTCTTCATTTGTTTCTTTATTGCATGAAATAATTGAGAAGATGCTGAAAACTAAAACCGGTAATATTTTTTTTGTCATGGGGATTCTAATTTATCTGTTTCATTAATGAAAGTAATTTTGTAGTTGTATTCCAGTTTCGTATGGTAATATCTTTATAAAAAGGAAGAGCGGTAATTTTTGCCAGATAACTCTGTGATGTCCTGCTGATTAATCTTGAAAAGTAAATGACGTTCCGGTCTGACCATGCCCTGTCAACACCTTCTTTGAACTTCAGGTTTTTTATGATTTCCTCCGGATTTCGTGATTCTTTAACAAACATGACATCATATTTGTATATTTCGTGTTCCGCACCAAATCCTTCCGGTGCGTCTTCAATGATGTTTTTTAATTGTGGGCAGGAAAGAATAAAAACCTTATCAGTGTAGTTGAATTGTTCTGAAAGATTATCGCCAATCAACTTTTGCAGGATGTTTTGATTTTTTTCTGTTGAAGAAAATATAACGTTTCCGCTTTGTATATAAGTTTTTACCTTGGTAAACTTCATGCTTTCAAAACATTCTTTCAGATCGGCCATTTTTATGATATTTCTTCCGCCAACATTTATCCCGCGAAGCAGCGCCAAATATTCATATTCTGTTTTCTTGTTCATTTTTTTTAATCATTTAAATTTTAACAAATTAAAAATTCAATTTGTTGAAATGCGGATTCACGGAAACAAAAACCATCTTCATAAGTTTTCAGCAGAATAAACTTCTTTTGCCCGGATTTCAAAAATTCAGAAACTGATTCCATCCTTAATTTCGTATAACTAAAATTTATGATTTTTCATTAATGCACTGAAATACAAAGAGATGAATTTTATTTGATTAAAGTGGTACGGCTTTTGTTTTTATAAACACGAAGTATCGTTCTTTTTAAAACTTAAAGCCATGAAAAATTTTATAATTACAACAATCATCGCACTGCTTACAGCAGGCTGGAGCATAGCCGGTGCACAAGACTATCCGGAAGAATATCTGGGTTTGCCGGGTGATAATTTAAATCTCTATGCAGTAATGAAACTGTTTCAGGAATCAGAAACCCTTGAAGCTTTTGAAAGAGGGTTGAATGATGAAAATTCCATGATAAACAACCTCGACCTTAATGGAGATAACCTGGTTGATTACATTATGGTTTTTGATTATCCGGAAGGTGATTTCCACACCATCGTTCTGCGGGTTGCATTGGATGAACGTGAAACGCAGGATGTGGCTGTTTTTACTGTTCAGCGTTACAACGACGGCACTGTTGGGATTCAGTTAATTGGTGACGAAGCACTTTATGGTGAAAATTATATTATTGAACCCTTTTTTGCGGAAGCCAATGAAACACCCAATCCCGGTTACATTGGAAATGCAACTCCAAACCGGAAAGTAGCCGTTGTAAGAACTACAACTTATGAGGTTGCAACCTGGCCAATCGTTGTGTATATTTCCCGGCCGACTTATTTAGCATGGAGGTCTTCATGGTACTGGGGTTACTCTCCTTCATACTGGAATCCGTGGCGTCCGTTTTACTGGCATACCTATTACGGGTATCACTACCACTGGAATCATCATTATTATGCACATTACCGGGTGTGGCATCATCATCGTTATCCGCGTTACAAAAATGTCTATTACACCAGAATCAGAACTTATTCACCCAGGGTAACAGTAAATATAAATACCGGAATTTACAAAACCACTTATTCACGGCCTGATTTGAGAAGGCAGGGAGAAGTGCTTTATGCCCGGAATAATTCAGGGAGAAATTCAGGAGCTGTAAGAAACAGCACAGACAGCAGGGTGAGAACATCAACGTCATCATCTGTTCAGAGATCGCGTACTAATGTTAATTCTGGTATTGAAAGACAGTCGGTAAGTACATCAGGAAGACGGACAGCCACGCAACCCTCAGTAAACCAGAGAACTGATGTTACCCGCAAATCGGCTACGGTATCAAACAACAGAAACAATACAAGTTCAACCGTAAGGCAAAATACCGGAACCCGGAGTTCATCAGAGAATTCGTCACGTGGAACAAGCGTTTCAGGTTCTACCCGAGATAATAAAGGTTCTACAGTACGGCAAGGAGCAAATGTTTCAGGCAGATCATCTTCTGTTTCCAACGATAACAGGAATTTGAAAAGTTCCACCATAAATCAGAATTCAGGTACCACACGAAGCTCTTCTTCAAATGTTTCGCGAAGCACAAACTCAACCCGTTCTGTTGGAACGAGTACCGGTTCAACAGTTAGATCCGGTTCAAGCGCTGCGCAAAAACCGGCAAAGGTTTCAAACAGCAGAAATGAGAGCAGGCCTGCGGTGAAATCAAATTCCCGCACGAGTCAGAGTTCCAAACCTGCTGTTTCCAACAAAACGGTTACCAGGTCTCAGGCAGCACCAAAAGTAAGTTCTTCAAGGAGCTCATCAGGCCAAACGAAACAAGCAGTCAGCAGGGGGAGTTCAACCCAAAGCAGCCGGTCAACTGCACCAAACAGAAGCAGTTCCGGGGGTTCTTCAACAAGAAGTTCCGGGCGCAGGTAGAACTTAGTCTGGTTGCCAAATACAAAATTTCATTGATTTTCTGATTGCATCAGCCTTACCAATTATCTGGATTCGTATTGGGTTATGGCTATTTTTAATATTTTTATCAGCCAATAACTGATGCAAAATGGGCAGTAAGAAAAAAATTTTCCTCTATTCTGGTGGAGCATTCGTTGGTTTAGTTATTATGGTTTTTCTGATACGGTTAATTACAACCAATCAAATCAGGGAGAATATTCCTGATATATCCGAATCTTCGTCTATTAAACAACCAGTAAAGGAACAAATAATCGAGGCATATAAATCAGCGCAAAATAGTCCTACTGCCGAAAACATTGGAAAGCTTGGTATGGTTTACCATTCAAGTGCAAACTATGTTGAAGCAGAACTATGTTACAGACTTGCTGCGGAGAAAAAAAAGACGGACTGGAAATGGAATTACTATTTAGGGTATCTCAATATGGAAATGGGAAATTCTGAATCTGCCATCGAAAATTTTAACCGTGTGGTTGAAAAAAATCCGGAAAACTATCACGCCTGGTATTATCTGGGTGAGGAATACAAGAATATCCGGAATAACGAAACGTCAGAAGAATGTTACGAAGTTATCACCCGCCAAAATTCGATTCCTGTTTCAAATTCCTCCACCAGGAACGATCATTTTTCAATTCGCACCTATGCCTTATTCAAACTTGCAAGAATTTATTCTGAAACAGGCAGAACTGATCTTGCAGAAAAAACCTTAAAAAATATTATTGAAAGCGAATTTTTATTCAGCCCTGCATACAGGCTCCTTGGAAATATTTACCTGACCAAAGGAGATGAATTTTTGGGAAACAAATACATAACCAGGGCGAATGATTTGGTGGCTTTCTCTGCACCGGTTGATGCACTGGCCGATGAAATTGCATTATTGTCACGATCAGAATTATACCTGCTGAAAAAAATTGATGAAGCAGAAAGAAGTATTCATTCCGACTGGGCTTTGCGACTGGTGGAAAATGGATTAAAATACATTCCGGAAAACCGTGATTTGATTTCGAAAGCCATAAAAATTTATTTGTGGAAAGGGTTAAATGAGAAAGCCATAACACGAATTGAAAAAAACTTAAATTTATTTTCCGGAGAATTTATCGAGATAAAAAATACGGGAATGTTGTTTTATCAAAAGAACCTCTATCCGCAGGCAGCCATTTATTGGGAGAAAGCCCTTGGATTAAATCCCGGTGAGGTAATCATCCAGCTTTACCTTGCGCAGTGTTTATGGGCAACCGGCGAAAAGCAAAAAGCTGAAGATTTACTAATGGAAATGATTAACGATAACCGGCAAAATCCGGCAGTACTTGCCGATGTTACGGAGCTTTTATTTGAATTCGGCTTAAAGGAAAAGGCAGATGAATGGCTTTCGAATTTAAAACGACAGGCCCCGAAAAATGCCAAAGTGCTGAGAATGTCGGGAGAAATTGCGGAACGAAACGGAGAAGCACAAAAGGCAATTGCTTTTTATAGGTCATCACTCGCCAATGATCCTGAAGATTTACGAACGATTCGAAAACTTGGTGATAATCTCATTGACCAGGAAAGATGGAAGGAATACATCGGGCATTACAGGAACGCATTGGAATTTCATCCCAATAATCCTGAACTTTTGGGAAGGTTGGGCGAAGCGTTAATAAACTGCCCTGATCCTGAACTAAAGAATGTGGAGGAAGGCAAAGAATTTTCCGAACGGGCTTTTACACACTTCAATTGTCCACCTGATATTTTGGTGTCTTCCGGCAGTCATCTGGCTTTTGCCTATGCATTAACCGGCAACAAACCAAAAGCTGTAGAAACGATAACAAAAACCATCACCATTGGCCGGCGCGAAAGAATTTCTCAGGCGTCGCAGGAAAAACTTGAGAATTTTTACCGGATGCTTCAGAGTATGTAAAAACTATTTTTCAATGAGTTTCCCGTTGTTTACCCAAAGGGTAATCCTGCTCATATTGTCAAACGGAGGGTAGGTGTGCATTCCGCCTGTAACCACATCCATCAGTCCATCGTTGTTAAAATCACCGGGCTCGCAAACAAGCAGGTGAGTGGGAGTTCTGGCAATTTCACGGCGCGTAAAATTCATATTTCCGTCATTTTCCAGCCAGATAAAACTATACGATTCAGGGTCGTCCCAGATATTAAAAGCGCTTACGGCCACCAGATCAAAATCCCCGTCATTATCGAAGTCGGCTGCCCGCATATTTGTTGCACCAGTAAAACTGCACAGCCTGTGGTATTCAAAGGTTAAATCTCCTTTGTTTTCAAGCCATTGCACACCGTGCCAGGGACGTCCCTGTGGCGGGATATAATCGAATGCGTCGCCGTTGGTGTAAAGAATATCCATATCGCCATCCTGGTCCAAATCGAAAAGGGCAATACCGCTGGAGCCGTAATCCTCATTGCTTGAACCCCACAACAGACGAGGCTGGAAATTTCCCTTTCCATCATTAATAAAGCAGTAAATTTCTTCCCATTCCTGGCTTACCAGGGAAATAATATCCAAATCTCCATCGGAGTCAATATCCACCAGTTCAACATTAATGGGGCCCGACAAATACTGCAGCATGTGGCTTTTAAACTCCCAGTTTCCAAGGTTTTCCATCCAGCGCGTTTCACCATCGTCATAACCAAATTGTGCAACAGCCAAATCCATGAGGCCGTTGTTGTTTAAATCTCCGGCCCTCACATCGGAAACCCGCGCAATTTTTTCTGCAACTACATGTTTGGTGAAATTATTATTCCCATCATTCTCCAGAATCACTACGGAACCAATTTTATCGTTATTCGGAAATAACATACCTAAAACGCCAACCATAAGGTCCAAATCTCCGTCGTTGTCGAAATCAATCACTTGAACATGGGAGGGGGCAATAATATTTTCGGCAAGAATAATTTCAGTAAACGTTCCTTCCGGAAATTGCCTGATCCATGAAACAAAATTTCCACGCACATCGCAAACAATTACATCCAGAAGTCCGTCTCCATCCAAATCAACCGGCTGAATGTGCGAGATCATCGGCGGTTCGTCAAAATCAAATCCGATAGGAATGGGTTCAAGAAAATCAATTTTTTCCCCTGTTTTTTCTTCGCCAAAACTTCCGGCTCTGCTATTGTCAGATCTTGAACTTCCAACAGCCCGCCTCAGTGCTTCACTCATGGTTAAACCGGTTCGTTTGGCCTGATAATTCAGGATAATAACCGGAATTCCCATAATGGCAATTAATATTAAAACTATTGGTATCAGGTTCAGGTATTTTTTCTTTTTAGAAGTTGTCTTATTTTTTTCCATCGGATAAAATTTATTTAAGCGAAATGGCTTTTAAAATTATAAATTCTCTTTGAAAATTCTTTCTTTTCAAGAGTTTCAATTGGTAAAAAAGAACACCATGGCAACTGAACTTGCAAACAAAAACAAACCCATTGGTAAACTCAGGCGGAGTAATTGCCTCGAGTTGGTAGTCTGGTAAATCCATGTTCTTTTCAGGTTCCTCAGGCTGAAATACAATCCTCCAAGTACCAGAACAGCCTGTAACCACGGCACTGCCCCGGGTAAGAACTGATGCCAGGGAATACTTGCAGTTCCGAAAAAATCCCAGCCCCACCCAAACGGATCGGAAAAGGACTGTAAAACAAAAGTTACATTTACAAACAACATGGGAATGACGAAGGCAATCCACAGCATCATCCCCAAAGGAAGCAAGGTACCTGAATGACCGCGAAAAATATCTTTTGTTTTCGGTTCAGCTTTCGAAAATCTTTTGCCGGCACAGGAAAGTGCAAACATTGCCGATGGCATAATTACCAAAGCAAGAGTCCACAAAATGCCGGCATACACGGCAAACAATCCCCAGTTTCCTTTATCGAGAATGTTGATGTAGTCGCGAACAACCGGCCAGTGACCCTGATATAAAATGCTGTAAACAATTGCCAGTGTAAAAACACTGATGATTAACCAGGCGTCGCTCATACTCCGGGTTCCCAGTTCTTTTCCAAACGGGCGGGAATAAATGGTAACATTATTATACAAACAACTTCTGGTACACTCAAGGCACAACCCGCAGTCGGTACTTTCCTTCATTTCACCCACATTTATTCCGTAAGGACATGCCCAGCCGTTTTTACTTCCTTTCTCGCAATAGTGAGGGTTGCATTTATCACACACTTTTTGCGATTTGTTTCGAAGTGCCAATGTACTCATCTTTGAAAAAGGCCCCACAAAACCGCTTACCGGACAAAGGTAGCGGCAAAACGCCCGATGTTCGAAAATCAGCGCCAAAAAAGTTGGTAAAAGAATGAGGGATATCACTGCATACCCGGTTACTTTTGGTAATGCCACCAGTGTGGTTGAAAATGTTGTCAGGCCAAGCAATAAAATTAATTTTGGCCAACTGTTTTGCAGCCACCGGGGCCATTTCAGGAATAACCCGGAATATTTGTTTTTGTATTCCCCTTTTGTTCCTTTAACAGGAGTGATTGCTGAACCTCGTTGAATCAGGTCGCCAAAAAAAGGCAGTGGACAAACCGTGCACCATATTCTGCCCAAAAACGGTGTCAAAACCGCAATCAACAGAAAAAGCCAGATGGCCCACATTAAAAGAACCCCAAGGTTTCTTCCCGACATTTTGGTACCAAAAAGCGAAGTTAAGATGACAACATAAACCAGCATCATGGCTAACACCATCAGAATTGTCTGCGGCCATCTTGAAACCACAAGTTTTTTTAAAAACCCGTTTTGGGGGAGAATATCCCTGTAGCCTTTTTTTTTATCCGCAATTCCGGGTACCGGTTTTGATGCGGTTCCAAAACTGAAAAGCCAAAGAAAAAAGATTCCCAGGCTACATCCCAAGCTGAAAATCAGCAATGTATTGGGCGTTATGATCAGTTTACCGTGCTCAAAAGCGTGCATTGGCCCGCACCACACATGGCATCGGTAATTGCTTTTTGAGACCAGGTAGTTATGTAACCTTTCGTGTCTGGCAATTAAAACCACTTCGCGCGTTACAACCGGCGTTTCAGTGGGGTCTTTCACTCCAAATACCTCAACCGTTTCACGACCCGGGCTTACTTTGGCATCAATGTCGAATTCCTCCAGAAAAAAAGAATGTCCGGTATCATCTGTTGAAAAGGTTAAAACCAGCGTATCACCCCGGTTGCATTTTATGACGGCAGGGTCCTTTCCGTAACGAAAATTTCGGACATGGATATGCCTTGTAACCGGTTCTTGTACAAAAAACTGAGCAATAGCAGCCGGAACAAGCCCAAAACTGAGGACGATCAGGAAATGGACGGTATTTCTTTTTATGGTACTCTTCATTCAGGCATGGCTTTCTTCTAACCGCGTTAAAAATCTAAAGAAAAGGGCTTTTTTTGAAATAAAGAAGATTTCAAATCATGTTTTAGAACTAAGTTTTCAGAAAGACTCTCCAAAACTAATGTAAAAACCTGACTGTTTTTGTGCGCCAACGGCATAGTCAATCCTCAGGTTTGTGCCTTCGTTTTTATCCACCAGAAATCTTAATCCGAAACCGGCATTTGGTTTAAAACTATTATTGACGATACTTTGAGCTTTATCAAAAATCACAGATAACCCTCCGAATGTTGCCAACCCAAATCTCCAAACCAAAGGACTGCGGTATTCCATCTGAGCCGTTGAAAAGTTGCTATCCCTGAATCTTCCCAGGTAGTAACCCCTGGCGTATTTATCTCCGCCAATCATGCTGAAATCGTAAAAAGGGGGATTTCCGAAAATGCTTTCGTGATAAAACCGTCCGGCGAAAATGTGTTTGTTTGCGTTCCCAAAATTAAAGTACCTGCGGCAATCAACCGATGTTTTATAATAAAATGAAGAACTGAAATTGAAGGAATTGCTGAATTCAAAAAATCTCCCGTGCGCAGGAGTTAAAATATTGTCTCTGGAATCAGCTAAAAGAAGAACATTCAAACCCAGATTATTTTCATTTTTTAATTCAGGATAAAATACTATATCTGTTTGGTAATCAATGTTGTCAAAACTATTATAATTAACTCCAAATCCCCAAAACATATTTTTTTTAATTTGTCGAAACACATCCAGTTCAAATACAAACCTGTTGCTTTGGAAGTTTATTTCTCCGGCATCAGGTGTATCAGGACCGATTCCGTAATACTGATCGGGGTATTTTGAATAATGAATAATTCCTCTTGTGAACCATTTTTCCAACGGAAGAAAATAGTTCCAGCCCGTTTCAAAAATTATCTGTTTGTTCCAGGTGTAGTTCAATTCGGTTTTTGCATTTGAAGTTCGTGTTAGGGAATCATTTACATTGCTGATGGTAAACAGGGTTACTGCCCCCAGGTAGGTTTTTGTTTCCGGCGAATACCCAATGGAAGGCACGGGTAAAACCGAAATTTTCCATTCTGTTTTTTCCTGTCCGCTTGTATTAAAAGTTACACCAATCAGGAGGATCAATAGTCTTGTAAATTTTTTGTGAAAAATAATTTTCATTGCTTTTTCAAGTGTCAGGATAAGTTGACTATCAATTGCGTTCTTCTTTTTTTTCATTCATTGCAATTATGTAATCCACCAAAATATCTGCCTCATCATCAGAAATAAAAGTTACGGGCATTTCTTTATTTCGATATTCCAGCACTTTTTCAAACCGCGGATCAACAACCGCCCGTTTCAAATATTCCCGGTCAGCTACAATTTTTTTTTCTTCTCCCTGCCTGATAACCGTTATTTCAGTCAAATATATTTCATTGAGAGGCGGCCCGTAGAGAACACTACCATCAAAAGTATGACAAATATTGCAGCCGTATTTGCTAAACAGGTCTGAACCTTTTTTCAGAATGTCCGGATCGCTTTGTTTTTTATTTGTTCCACTTCCGCAGGCCGTAAAAACTAAAAACAGGACGGGTATCAGTTTGTGAAAGCGATTCATTTTGAAGAATTATCGATTTGACGCGATGATCTTCCAATATGAAATCCTTCCCGGCCAGTATTCAAAATTTCGTTGTTCCTTATAATAATGTGGGTAGAGCCTTTAATGTAAATTCCCCACATCGCATTTGTAAAGGTTAAACCTACAAACCCATTATAACTGCAATTTATAATTGCATTCAGGTCATCACCTGAATTAACTGTTTTTATTTCTGAAATGGCCGAAAAGCATGTTATCCAAAAAGCCAGAAGAAGAAAAAAGTTTTTCATTTTTATACCTGTTTTGAAAAACCGAACCGATTTATACTTTCATTCTCAAATTATGAAAACCGGATAATAATAATACTTTTTTCTCTTCCGGTAACGGTGAAACCGGTTTTATTGTTAACATTTTCGGATTGAATGATTATTTTTAGACCAGAAATTCTGAATGAAAAGCAGAAGAAAAAATATGAATAACCAATTCAACGATAATAAATTAACTGCACTCTGAAATGAAAAATTATTTGTTGATTTTTGTATTTTCCATATTTCAGGTTCTGTCCTCTTTTGCACAGGACGACCTGGTTACTATGGAAAAAATCATTTACAAAAAAGTGGGCAGCACAGAACTAACTGTTGATGTGTTCTATACCGACTTAGCCAGGCAAAAGAATGACAACACGGCCATCGCTTTTTTCCATGGCGGAGGGTGGGTTTTTGGTTCTCCGGAAGAATTTCATGAAGCATGCCGAAGGTTTGCCCGCAAAGGTTTTGTAACGTTTTCTTTTCAATACAGGTTATCCATAAATGAAGATGGAACTTATCCGCATCCCGAAATTACGCCGGTTGAATCGGTTATGGATGCAAGAACGGCCATAAGGTGGTTGCGTGAAAATGCGGAAAAGCTGAAAATCAATCCTGAAAAAATCGTTGCTGGGGGGCAATCGGCCGGAGGTCAACTGGCGCTCTCAACGGCTTTAATGGATTCGGTAAACGAGATTTCAGACAATTTAAACTACAGCCCTGTACCAAACGCTTTGCTGTTATATTCCAGCAATGTAAATACCCTCGAACCCTGGATTGACATGCTTCTGGGAGACAGGAGAAATGAGATTTGGAGTGTTTCTCCTTACCACAACCTCAGGAAAGGAATGCCGCCGGCCATTGCTTTTCACGGCGAGGAAGACGACCAGGTACTTTTTTATATCGTCCGAATGTTTCAATCCCGCATGCAGGAACTGGGCAATTATTATGAATTGCACACCTACCCGGGTCGCAAGCATTATCTGGGCGAAGGAAATGAAAAATACTCCCGCTATTTTGATGAGGAAATTCTGGAAAAAACCGATGTTTTTTTGAAGAAGTTTGGATTTAACGTACGATAGGATTTTTTTAATATTGAATTTTGAAAATAAGAAACTAAAAGAAGAATATACCATTCACCCTAAGTCGGAAGTTCTATTCTGAAAAATACCTTTCAGCGAATTTGATAAAATAAGGCCAGTTTGGCCCGGTGGTATGTCCACCCTCATGCTGTCTGAACGCCACATCCCCATCAACCAGCGTTTCCTGCGGCGGGAACAGCATGGTGCGCATGCTTCTTTTTCCTAATAGTTCGTAAACCGGACCGGCCATGGCGCCACCCAGAAACATGCCTTTTGCATCCACCCATTGGCCTTCCACTGAGGCAGACCCCGAACTGATGAATACAGGACGTGGGGCACATAAAGCGATTAAATGGTGCGCATCCACCGGTAAATCTTCCTGCGTGAGTGGACCAGCATATTTTATAAAATTCCCTGCAAACCAGTGGTACTCGGCTGAGCTGACTAAATTTTCAACCTGCTCGCCAAACACCCGGTGCAACAATTTGGCGCCACCTGCACCTGACGAACCGATGAAACCTATTGCGATGCGAGGTTCGTATGCCATGGCAACCAGCGCTGCTTTGCCGTATCGGGAAAGGCCTTCGATTCCAATGCGTTTTGCGTCCACATCATCGTCGGTTTCAAAATAGTCGATGGCTCTGCCTGCTCCCCAGGCCCAGGCGCGCAATGCTCCCCAATCATCTGGTTTTCGGGGTTTTCCTTTATTTGCCAGGCCGATGATTCCCTGCCGTAAGCCGGCACCGTTATCAACCTGAACACTTACCGGTACAATTACAGCATATCCCCAGCCTTTTTGCAGCAATTGCTGCTTCCAGGTGAGTTCATCCTTGTTTTGCGGACCAAATCCTGCTGGCCAGTTAAATCCAAATTCCAAAATGACCGGAACCGGTTTGTCGGATTCAGTCGGAGTTCCCAATGTCAAATCAATTTCAACTGTTATTTCAGGATAAGAGGAATTATCCACAATGCCTTTCAGGTGCTTAATTTTTACGGGAAAGTCGCCGTCCATGGTGTCTTTTTCGCTAACAATCTCCCAGGTAACATCGGGAATATTTTTGGGAAGCCGTCCGTAAATCTCGCGGTCGAAGTGTTCTGTAATTTCCATCCGGCGCTTTTCCCAAACTTGGGGAGTAGTCACTTTTGAGCCATTGTCAAACTCCAGCGGATTAGGCAAAAAGTAGGGCAGCACTTTGGCCTCGTCAGATATTGCTGCGTTTGGCGCTTCCGGATTTCCCGACGGTCCCGGGCGCAATTCAGAAATGCCCAGTTGCTGCAACATTTGCCGGTGGTCGGCATGGCTAAGCCGGTTTATGCTGTCGCGGTACTGTTGCGAAAACTGTGCAGAGGCGAGGGAAGGAAGAAAAATTCCCGGAAGAAAGAAAAATACGGATTTAATCATTATTCAGTTCGTTTAAGCGCCTGATAAATTTCGCAAGTTATATTTTTTCCTTCAATTTTTATGAATTAATATTTGTCGGGTTTTTGAAATATAAAATTGTCGTGTCACCACTTTTTTTCATTAATTTTATAGAAGCAATTTTAGGGAGAGGAGTATATTCTAAATCTAATAAATTGAAAATGAAAAATTTATATCGCTTCCAATATTTTACAACAGATGATTTCCCTTTTTTGCATCAGGTAAGGGATTTGGCAATTTTTGTGGAACTTTCAAACATTCTTTACAAAGCAGGATACGTTTATAAAGACAGTTTTTTAAACTACCCGAAAATGAAAGATAAACAATCGGGGCTTATTTCGTTTGGCAAAAATGATTTAATGATACTTACAACAAGGCCACCCTATTCCGATAAAGTTCAAAAAAGAAAAATTTACCGAACCGGACATATTTATGAAAAACAAATTCTGGAACAAATCGGTACCTGTTTTATTTCCCTTTCACGGCATGTTGTGTTTTTAAATGATAAACTTGCTGTTCAACTTAAAGAAGGGTTTAAAGACAGGGCATCCATTGCCTTCTATGTATATGAAAATAAGGTGAATAAATCAGCAGGTTACAGAGAAATATCGGGATACGGTTTGGGTGTGGAAAGAAACTGGAAAAAATGGAGAACAGAAAGTAAAACACAAAAAAGTTGTGCATTTATTATTTTCTTCAAAAAACAGGGAATTCTTCCCAAAATGTTGCATGTGTTTGGAATTGGAGGTGAAGAAGGATTGATATTCTCAAGAATTTTAAGAAACGGGTTGTGGGAAGAATTAAATTTTAATTTAAACGGACCATCGCGTATCGTAATGGTTGAGTTTGAAGTTCATGTACCCGAAAAATATCCTACAAATATGGATTTCATTGAAAAACTAAATTATGATGTAATTTTGGATGCAATCATTTTTTGAACATCAGAAATCACAACTTTTATTAACTGCTGACCATGATTTTTATAAACATAATGATTTCTTCTTGATACCTGCCCTCAATTTAAAAAGCAGTTAGAATTGATTTTTTGTTGTTTTTTTCAAAACAAGCTTTAATTTTTTATGCTTTTTTTGTGCAAAAGCATTTATAAAAATATAAAATGATTTCGGAAGTGAGTTAAAACTTTTTATTAATCAAAATACCTGCAGGCAGATCTCCATATTAAATTTGGTGTATTTATAATCTCATTGTGTTCTCAGTTTTTTGATTATAAAATTCGTTTTAACCAATAAAATAGTTGCCTATGAAAGTAAGAATTTTCCCGATTAAAATTTTTTCAATGCAGAAATTGTGATAACTCAAACTAATATTCTGAATCGTAGCTTTTGGATGTGTGTGCGGATTTAGCTAATCCAATTGTATGGTGCAAGTTAATGAATTCATTATCGAAAAATATAAGGCACTTTGCAACTACCTTTAATCTGCAATTAACCGCTCCGGTTATTTCTTTCCTGTTTTCGAAGGCTTTTCGCCTGTTTCTGTTTTGCGAATCAATGAATTAAATTCAATGATTAACTAAAAATTGTCATCCAAAAAACGATGTAAAATGAGATTTAAAAAAACAAATAACAATCAAATAACCACATTGCCTGAAGACTTTCGTGAAATAATTACAGAAGCGAAAGGAAGTGGTTTTGACATGTTACGATTATGCCGGGATAACAGTAACCCGGCACTTCTTTCTGACAATAAGCCTGTTTTGGATATTTCACAGGATGATTTGGTTGGAATTTTTGATAAAAAATCAAATCATTATTTTTTGAGATCTGACCAGGCATTCAGATTGGGAATATTTTCCCAACTATCCTTGTTCGAAACCGTTGCATTCATGGTTAAAGCCGAATGGGAATTTTTTTTAGCCGAATTTCTAAATCATTCGGAAACTGAAATTTTAGATTTGGATTCAAAATTAAAAGACAAAAATTTAATCAACAGGTTCAGGCCGGAATTTAATCCTGACTTCGGGAATTTTATGAACTGTTTTGTGAAAAGCAGAAATTTACAAAATAATGATTTCAAACTTGAACACCTTGAATTTGTAATTTTCGACCTGTTAAAGGAGAATACATTTCTTTACTCAAACAAATTCATCTTCAGCCGCAATTCAGAGCAATTAAATAATGAAAAAATATTGCTTCAGAATCTTTCCCGGGAAGAGATAAGGACTTACTACCAGTTAAAAGAACTGTGGAAATACAAAACCGGTGAGATGTCTGATTTTTTATTCCTGCTTGAACGCAAAAAGCGCGTTTACATTAACCTGGAGAATAAGTACCTGAAGCATTTTGGCGACCTGGAATACAAAAAAATACGATGGAACAATCAGTTGGAAAAATATTCGGAAGCAATGAAATTCCTGAAAGAAAAACCCTGGCTGACATTTCGGGAATTAATTGCAATAGTGAATGAAAAAATTCAAAACAATTTTAAGAAGCAGAACGAATTAAAAAATAAAATAAACCGAAGCAACGCTTTGCTGGATTTGTCTTATTTCCCCGGCGCTCAATCACCCGTTACCGCCGAGTTCAAAAATATGTATGCTGATGAATGTAAAAAACTTTTAAAAAAGCTCTTTTTTCTGCTTCATACAGACACATGTCCCGGATACTCAGCTTTAAGTGAAAACAAAAAGAAAAAAATTAATAATTTGTGGTTGAAACTTTTAGATACTACACAGAACGAAATTTTTTCCTATTCGCCAACAATGCTTCTTTACCATTATCCTGATATAGACATACTTGATGGAATTTATATCAAGGCATGTAAAATACTGGATATTTCTCCAAATCATGCTGAACAGGGTGATCGTCTTGAATTTTTGATTAAAAAAGGAACTTCTTACCCAAAAGTTATGGAATTTTTATCAGAGGAGATAGAGAAAATGGATTTGCATTTAGCGAATATTGAACTGGTACAGGATGAATATACACACGAATCTGAATCTCAGTATTACCGTTCTGCCCTTGAAAATACCAATGGTCATTCTGAAAAACTCAGCAATGAATTAAAAGACCTTAAGCAAGAGGTAGTGAAAATCAAAAAAGAAATATCAAAAAGGTTAATTAAAGAAAAGGTATGAATGAAAAAAGCGAAAATAGCAAAGTGCCGGTATCAAATTATGGTTCGCTGCCTTTGCTTAAAACAGACCGCAACCCGGCTGATTTTAGCCGGTTAAAGCATAGCTACAATATTGACCACCGGTTATTGACCGTAAGGTCTGTGACAGTCACTTCCGACGACAGGTACCTGATAATAACTTTCGGAAATTCACCGAAAATAAAAGTAGTGGATTTGCAGAAGTTGGAGTATGTGCCGCATAAATTTGATGCGCATATGGATACCGTGCGTTTGGTTTCATCCGGCAATGACAACACCTTCTACACGGCTTCGTGGGATGGTCAGTTTATGCACTTTAATATCCTCACAGGCGAAGGCAAATTGTTGTTTTGCAGCAACAGGAGCCCATCCGTTTTTTTAGATGCAAAACAAAAATATTTATTTGTTGCAGAATACCCTGATTTGGAAATTGATGATCGGAACCTGGGAAGATGCTGGGACTTGCAAAACAAACGGACCATAGCCATTTATAAGCATAAAAAAGACAGAATAGCACCGGAAAGCATAGATATTGCCTGGGATCAAAACCATGTATTTACCGGGGGCGACGGAGTTTTATACAAATGGAATTTAACGGAAAGTGAACCAGTTCATACTTATTTTAATTGTTCGTCCGGAATACGAAAAATTGCTGTTTCCAACACTTATGTCGCCGCAGCTTCTAACGACGGGCTAATCCGGGTGTACTATAAAAATCATGCATTTTTTAAAAACTTCAGAGTTTCAGACACTGACGTTAAAGATGTTAAAATTGCAAAAGATGAATCTTTTATTGTGGGATGCAGCGACAATGGTACTGTAAAAAGCTGGTCGTTAATAACAGGCGAAGAGTTGTATTGCAAAAGGGTTCACAAATCCGTTATCTGGAGTATTTTCCTGTTTAAAAACGATACAATGCTGGTAACCGGAGGTACTGATGGAAGAATCAATTTTATGGATGCCGGCACCGGGAGAATAATATGCCGGATGTTAAATTTTCCGTGGGATAATGAAATGCTGATTGCGATGCCCCCGGACAAATATTTTCCCAAAGGTCTGTTTTATTCAACAAATATAGATCGTATTGTTGTTTTCGAAGAGGATGATAAAGGTAACCGAAAAATTTTTCCCAAAAACAGCAGGGAAAGAATAGCCTATATAAACAAATTCAACTGTAAAAATTTGATATTAAGCAGACTAAAGAGTGAAAAGAATTTTACTCTTTTATCAGAGATGCATTTAAAAAATCAGAAAAAAATAACCCCGTTTTTTGAGAGAAAATTCCCAAAGTTTTTCGGAATAAAAGCATGAAACAATTTTAAAAAAGTACACCATGAATGATTTTGAGTCAAATTTAAGGAACCTCGTTCTTGCTCCCTGGATATTGAAAGCGACCGCACTGATTGGCGTAGTTCGCGACGTAGGTGGAAATGCCTTCAGACACCAAATAGCGACCATGGGTATATTATTGGATTACAGATGCTTCAATAATTCCGTCCTTCTGAAATCATCAGTGATCCATGACCTGATTGAAGACATTCCAACTACAAATATAAGTGAACTTCGTGCTTTGGATTTTGAAGCGAATGCAGTGGTTGATCTGGTTTTGGAAGTCACCCGGCGGAAAGATGAGGAAAAGCAAGACTACCTGAAACGGGTTTTGGAACAAGGCAGTATAAACGCCAGGTTACTGAAACTGGCGGATCGGATAAGTAATTTAACAGATTTGAATTCAGATATTTACGAAATTAAAAGGATAACGGGTTATCTGGATCAAACAGAAACGTATGTTTTACCTATGGCGATAACTGTAAATGATAATATGTACCGGGAGCTTTCTGACCTGATCGCCAAAAGAAGATTGATGGTTAGTAGCAAGGTTGAAGAAAATTGATTCAGGAAGTTATTTGTTTGATTTTCAAAATTATAAATGTTCGCTGGATTTTTTAAAACGAAAGAAAGCTATTTTTCGTAAAACCTTTCAATTTTAAACAACATCAACTAAATAAAACTCAATACAATGAAAGCAGGCGACAAAGTAATTTGCATCAACGATAACAACCTCTACCATATTCCGGTCAGGAGTATTTGTGCAGGGATAATTTACACATTAACAGAAGTTTTTACATGCAATTGTGGAAACGTGTATGTTCGGTTAAAAGAGGTGAATAAAAAATTGAATATGTGGTGTCCCAAATGTGATGTTTTTGAATACACCACCATGTATTTTCACATTGAAAGGTTCAGGCCATTGGAACAATCAGGGAATACTGAAGAAGAAGGAATTAGCATTAAGAAACTAATCAAAAAGAGCAACTATTAAAAATAACAGTCTGATTTATGTATACAGGTTTAATTTCACATCTTCTTTATCCATATCCTTATCAAAAGGAGGTAATGCTTTTTACCTTTCTCATTTTTGCAATTGTGGCTATTATCGCATATTATATGTATTCGTTTATTATCTGCTTTATGAGCTCAAAATCGAAAAAATGGTTCAATAATATTTTAAAATTTACAGGAATTATTCTGGTCTTTCTGTTTTTTGCGGAGATGACGGTTTCGCTTATTACAATTCGCCATGTAAACACACAACTTGGTTTCACGTATGCAACCCCGGAAACCCCTGAAGGTGAACTTTTTGAAATACAAAAGGTTGTGCCGGGAAAGATTATGGATCAAGCCGGGTTAAAACGTTTTGACCAAATACAAATGACAAGTGTTAATGATTTATACAGACTTTTGATTGAAAAGCAGGGGAACGTGGTTTTAATCCCGGTTTTAAGGGACAAACAGGAAGTAATTATAAAAGTAAATGTGCCAAATATGAGACTGTCTTTAGCGGATGTGTCATTTATAATTTTATAAAAATGATAGACGAAGGAGAATTGGATATCATTTTAAAAGAAACTGCCAGCCTGATAAAAAATGCAGACGCTATGGCCATATTTGCTGGTGCCGGGATGAGTGTAGATTCCGGAATTCCAGCATACCGGGGAAACGACGGATTATGGACCCGTTCAATCCAAATTAATAATGTAACGATAAACAACTTTGATTTGATGAAACCCGATGCTTTTAAACTCCGGCCTGAGTTAGCCTGGGGATTTATCGGATTGCTGATGGAACAATACGATAAAACCAGCCCACACATTGGATTCAGGCTATTGAAAGAATTTGTATCTCAAAAAGAATACTTTATTGTCACCTCAAATATTGACGGACAGTTTCAGAAAGCCGGATTTAGTGAAAAGAGAATTTTTGAGTTTCATGGTTCCATATTTAACATGCAATGCGGGTCAGAGATTGAATGTGGAATATGGGATACACCCTCAATAAAATTAGGTAGTGATGGAATAAGTGCTGCATCTCCAACTCCTGTTTGTCCGGTATGTCATTCGTTTTGTCGTCCAAATATTCACCTTTTCGATGATGACTTTTTTGTTCCGGAAATTTCAGCCGAACAACAATTCAGATACATGGAATGGAGAGAAAAAATGGTTAAGAACTTCCGGAACATAGTTGCCCTGGAAATTGGTGCCGGTAAAACTATTCCTACAATTAGACGGTACGCCGAAAATTTTGCAGAAGATAATTTTCTGCTGATTCGTATTAATCCCCATGACTTTAAAATAGACAAGGCAAACCATATGTCCATTCCTCTCGGGGCAAAGGATAGTTTGATTCGAATGAAGGATTTTATGGAACAGGAGGATTGTCCGTTTTAAGCTCAATGTATCAGTTAGTAATACATGATGGTATTAAACGAGATTAAAAATTTTTTGCATTTTATCTCGCAAAAAAATACAGGTATTTTTGAAATCAGAGATATAATGTGGCAAAACAATATATTTGTTTGTCTATTAGTATTTTTTGAACCATCGAAATATTTGACATGAGAATTTTACTGATATCTGTTTTGGTTGGCTTAATTTGCCTCGGTAGTTTATGCGTTTCTTTTGCCCAAAACCATGCAAATACTTTTCCACCTGCCGATGTGGTTTTGCTGGAAGGTCCGTTCAAACATGCCCGCGACCTGAATATTCAGCATTTGCTGGGATACGATGTTGACCGGTTACTGGCGCCTTTCCGAAAAGAAGCCGGTCTGGAGCCCAAAGCCGAAAGTTACGAAAACTGGATTGGCCTCGACGGGCATATTGGAGGGCACTATTTGTCGGCCATGGCCATGAATTATGCAGCAACCGGAAATCCGGAATGTAAAAAGCGAATGGATTACATGTTGGCTGAATTACAGGTCTGCCAGGAAGCCAATGCAAGAAACAACCCGGAATGGGGAGTTGGTTATGTGGGAGGAGTTCCAAACAGCAATACTATCTGGCCGACGTTTCAAAAGGGCAATCTGGGCCCGTTTCACCGGTCGTGGGTACCATGGTACAACCTGCATAAAATGTTTGCCGGATTACGCGATGCCTGGTGGTATGGAAATAGCAAAGAGGCAAAAAGTATGTTCCTGATGTTTTGCAACTGGGGCATTGAAGTCACCTCGGGTTTTTCGGATGACGAAATGGAAGCCATGCTGGGAACAGAATATGGTGGGATGAACGAAGTTTTTGCCGATGCTTATGAAATAACAGGCGATGAAAAATATGTAACGGCAGCCAAACGGTTTTCGCATAAGTTTTTGCTGAAGCCCATGGCCGAAGGCCACGACAATCTGGATAACCTGCATGCCAACACGCAGGTTCCAAAAGCTGTAGGATTTCAGCGAATTGCTGAATTAAGTGGCGATAAACAATATGAAAAAGCCGGACAGTTTTTCTGGGAAACGGTGACCCAAGACCGGAGCCTGGCGTTTGGCGGCAACAGCCGGCGCGAACATTTTCCGGCGGCATCGGCATGCAGCGATTATGTGGTGGATGTGGAAGGACCGGAATCGTGTAATACCAACAACATGCTTAAACTGACCGAAGGTTTGTTTCGGGTCAGTCCGCAGGCCAGGTTTGCCGACTATTACGAGCGGGCGCTTTTTAACCACATCTTGTCAACCCAGCATCCTGAACACGGCGGGTATGTTTATTTTACGCCGGCGCGGCCACAGCACTACCGGGTTTATTCCGCGCCCAATCAGGGCATGTGGTGCTGTGTGGGCACGGGAATGGAAAACCACGGAAAATACAATGAATTTATTTATACCCATGAAGGGAATTCACTGTTTTTGAATCTGTTTATTGGATCGGAGCTGAACTGGAAGGAAAAGGGATTTCGACTAAAACAGGAAACCGGGTTTCCGTTTGAGGAGAAAACAAGGCTGACGATAACCGAAGGTTCCGGGCAGTTTGAACTCAAAGTGCGTTTTCCGGGCTGGGTGGCTGACGGAGCGTTTCAGGTAAAAATAAATGGCGAAGTGTGGCCGGTTTCTGCCTCTCCTTCATCGTATGCAGGCATCGACCATTTATGGCAGAAAGGCGATGTGGTGGAAATCGAATTTCCGATGCAACACAGACTGGAACAACTGCCCAATGTGCCCAATTACTATGCTTTTATGCACGGACCCATTTTGCTTGCAGCCAATGCCGGCACCCACGATTTGACCGGGCTGGTTGCCGGCGACAGCCGCTGGGGACATATTGCTCACGGGGAGCGACTTCCGGTTGACGAAGCACCTGTGATTGTGGCCGACGATATTTCTGAAATTACAAATTACCTGGAACCGGTTCAGAACAGTGCATTGACCTGGAAACTTTCGGGTTTAAAAATGGTGAATGCTGAGGAAATCGTGCTGGAACCTTTCTTCCGGATTCATGATGCCAGGTACAGCATGTACTGGATGGTTCTGACAAATTCGGGCTACAAGACACATCTCGATTCCATTGCCCGGACTGAAAAAGAGACGCTGGACCTGCAGAAAAGAACCATCGATTTTGTGGCGTCCGGAGAACAACAACCCGAGGCCGACCATGCTATGGAAGCTGAAAATTCAGGTTCGGGAAATAACTGGGATGAGTTTTACAGAGAAGCCCGCAACGGAGGTTTTTTCAGTTATCGGCTGGCTACCGGCAGAGAAAAAAATCTGGAGTTGAAGGTGCGCTACTGGGGGTTTGAATGGGGCAGCCGAAAGTTTGACATTTTTATAGATAACGAAAAACTGGTAACCGAAGACAATACCGGCCGGTGGAACCAATCGGCTTTTCAGGATGTGGTTTATGAAATTCCGGATTCGATGGTTGAAGGAAAAGATTTTATCCGGGTGAAGTTTCAGGCACACGAAGGCAGCACTGCCGGCGGTGTGTATTATATCCGGCTGCTTAGGAAATAGATAGTTTCAATACAGAAAAAGTATTTTTCAACACAAAATCAAAAAAAAGATGCTGTTCCATTTCGCCATAACAGTAATTTTTACTTTTTTTATGGAATGTTCTAAATCAATAGTTTTTAACCTGATATGAAAAAATTAATTTCCTTAATCTTTCCCCTTCTTTTTGGCATTGCCGGTTATTCGCAGGAAGTTGCAAATCCGGCGCCACAGGGTTACGATGTTGTTCGTACTGATATTCCGCACGGGAATATCGATACAATAACCTATTTTTCGGAAACCGTTGGCACTAACCGGAATGCTGTTATTTACACACCGCCCGGATTTTCAACCGAAAAAAAATACCCGGTGCTTTATCTTTTACACGGCATTGGCGGAGATGAATTTGAATGGTTAAACGGTGGCCGCCCTCAGGTTATTTTCGATAATCTTTACGCCGAAAACAAAATGGAACCTATGATTGTGGTGATGCCCAACGGCAGAGCGATGCAAGACGACCGGGCCACCGGAAATGTTTTTGCTCCTGAGAAACAGGAAGCGTTTGCCAACTTTGAAAAGGATTTGCTGAACGATGTGATTCCTTTCATCGGGAAAAACTATCCGGCGATGAAAGACCGGGAACACCGGGCCATTGCGGGTTTGTCGATGGGCGGTGGACAATCGCTCAATTTCGGGTTGGGAAATCTAAATAAATTTGCCTGGGTTGGTGGATTTTCCTCGGCACCCAATACCAAACCACCACAGGAACTGATACCCAATCCTGAAAAAGCAAAAACACAACTGAAATTGGTTTGGCTGTCGTGCGGCGACAAAGATGGACTCATAAATTTCAGTAAACGCACAAGCGATTATTTGGAGGAAAACGGTGTTCCGCATATTTATGAAATTTACGATGGAAACCACGATTTCGAAGTTTGGAAAGCCAGCCTTTA
This sequence comes from Mariniphaga sp., assembly GCA_041686935.1. Classification (GTDB taxonomy): domain Bacteria; phylum Bacteroidota; class Bacteroidia; order Bacteroidales; family Prolixibacteraceae; genus Mariniphaga. The sequence goes on from JAWLCW010000003.1 coordinate 44,895, forward strand.
TAGGTTTTCACAACTTTTGTTTAGGTCTGATCAGCCATAGGTTTCAGGCGGGAAAAATAGCACTAAGTAGTTTACAGTAATTCGGATAAAAACAGTATAAGAACACTATAAAATTTACAATATGAAACTTAAAATCAATTTGTTATCATTATTAGCTCTGTTTTTTTTGGTTGGAGTCGGTAACGCCAAAAATTCAGTGAAAGAAAATCAACCCGTAAACACTCCTGTTTTCACCCACTTCGTTTACCAGGGAGACGACCAGGTTTACAAAGATTATCCTTTGGAAGATGATGAATTTTACAGTCCCATTTTGCAGGGCTGTTATCCCGACCCGGCCATAACGCGAAAGAGAGACGACTATTTTATGGTGCATTCGTCGTTTGCCATGTTTCCCGGTGTGCCCATTTTTCATTCCAATGATCTGGTAAACTGGACTCAGATTGGGCATGTACTTGAGCGAAAATCGCAATTGAAGGTATTCGATACCGGAATTGCCGGCGGTGTTTACGCGCCGGCCATCAAATACAATCCGAATAACGATACGTTTTACATGATTACCACACAGTTTGCCGGCGATTTTGGAAACATTGTGGTGAAAACGAAAGATCCGTTTAAAGGCTGGAGTGACCCGTACAAACTCAATTTCAACGGGATTGACCCTTCGCTTTTTTTCGATGATGACGGCAAAGCGTATGTGGTGCATAACGATGCGCCGGATGAAGGAAAAGAGCTGTACAACGGTCACAGAGTGATTAAAGTCTGGGATTACGATGTGGAAAACGACCAGGTGATTGCCGGCACCGACAAGATTATTGTGGACGGGGGAGTGGATATTTCCAAAAAACCAATTTGGATTGAAGCACCGCACATTTATAAAAGATACGGCCGCTACTATTTAATGTGCGCCGAAGGGGGCACCGGCGACTGGCACAGCGAAGTGATTTTTGTGAGTGACAATCCGAGAGGCCCTTACAAACCAGCCGCCAACAATCCCATTCTTTCGCAAAGGTATCTGAACCCCAACCGGGCCAACAAGGTGGAATGGGCCGGTCATGCCGATTTGGTTGAAGGTCCCGACGGTAAAATGTACGGCGTTTTCCTTGGTGTTCGGCCCAATGAAAAAAACCGGGTGAACACGGGCCGCGAGACGTTTATTCTGCCGGTTGACTGGAGCGGTGAATTTCCGGTTTTCGAAAACGGATTGGTTCCGATGGAACCCAAGCTGAAAATGCCCGAAGGAGTGGTGAATAAGACCGGTCAGGACGGATTCTTTCCCAACGGCAATTTTACGTTTACCGAGGATTTTTCGTCGGAAAAGCTGGATTTCCGCTGGATTGGCATGAGAGGACCACGTGAAGATTTTATTAAAGTAACTTCAGGCGGATTGCAAATAAATACGTTCAATACCAACATAAAGGCAGTGGCACCCATCTCTGCGCTTTTCCAACGTCAGATGCACAAAACTTTTTCGGCAACAGCAACCATGAATTACACACCCGGCTCGGAAAAAGATTTGGCCGGAATGGTTTGTTACCAGAGCGAACAGTTTAATTACGTGTTTGGGGTAACAAAAAAGGGAAACGACTATTATCTGCTATTGCAAAGAACAGAAAAAGGAGAATCTAAAACACTGGCAAGCACAAAAATTGATGCAACGCAACCCATTCAGCTTCAGGTAAAAGCCGAGGGTGATGATTATCGTTTCAACTATGCAGTTGACGGAAGCGAATTCAAAAATCTGGGAGGAACTGTTTCGGGCGATATACTTTCCACTAATGTGGCCGGAGGATTTACCGGCAGTTTAATTGGTTTGTACGCAACTTCAGCAAACGATGCCCAACCTGAATGATGATGAAAACGTTTGTTGTAATTTTTTGTGGTTTGCTTACCCTTGTTTCTGAAAATTCAGTATTGGCACAAAATCGGGCTGAAAATCCAATCATTCATGCCGACGTACCCGACATTTCGATGATTCGGGTGGGGGACACGTATTATATGAGTAGCACAACCATGCACATGAGTCCGGGAGTTCCTGTTATGAAATCGATAGACCTGGTGAATTGGGAAATTGTAAATTATTGTTATGATACGCTTGACGATGTGAATGCACTGAACCTCGAAAACGGTAAAAATGCGTATGGAAGTGGCTCGTGGGCAAGTTGTATCCGTTACCACAATGATACTTACTATGTGAGCACCTTTGCCGGCACGACGAACAAAACCTACATCTATTCTACCAAAGACATTGAAAACGGGCCGTGGAAAAAAATTTCGTTCAGTCCGAGCTACCACGACCACACCATTTTTTTCGATGATGACGGAAAAATTTACATGATTTGGGGAGTGGGCCGGCTGATGATGGTGGAACTGAAAGAAGACCTTTCAGGAATGAAAGAAGGAACCGAGCGGGTTTTGATTGAAAACGCCAGCGAGCCGGCAGGCGACAACATCATGCTGCCTGCCGAGGGTTCGCAGCTTTTTAAGGTGAACAGCAAATATTACCTGTTCAACATTACCTGGCCGCGTGGTGGTATGCGCACAGTAATCATTCACCGCGCCGAAAAAATTACCGGTCCGTGGGAGAGCCGGCTGGCTTTGCAGGACCGGGGCATTGCACAGGGCGGCTTAATTGACACTCCAGACGGAAAATGGTATGCCTACCTGTTCCGCGATTATGGTTCGGTTGGCCGCATTCCATATCTGGTTCCGGTTACCTGGGAAAACGACTGGCCGGTGCTGGGATTCGACGGAAAAGTGCCTGACGAACCGGACCTCCCGGCAAGCAAAGGTTTGATTCCGGGTGTTGTGGCATCGGATGATTTTAAACGAAAAAAGGGAGAGCCTGATTTGCCGTTGGTGTGGCAGTGGAACCACAATCCGGACAATAAATTTTGGTCGATAAACCGTAGAAAAGGTTATCTGCGCCTGAAAACGGGGCGTATTGACGAGCATTTTCTTCAGGCTAAAAATACGCTCACACAACGAACCATCGGCCCGGAATGTTCCGGTTCAACCTCAATCGACGTATCAAATATGAAAGAGGGCGATTTTGCCGGGCTGGCATTGTTGCAAAAAAAACATGGCCTGGTTGGCGTAAAATTTGAAAACGGGGCCAAAAAAATTGTGATGATTAGCGCTCAAAACGATGAACCTGTTGAGATTGAAAGTTTGCCTCTTGACCAGAAAAAGGTTTACCTGAAAGCAGAATGTGATTTCAGAGACCGCAAAGATGTGGCCGATTTCTATTATAGCCTCGACGGAAAAAAATGGAACAGAATCGGCTCACAACTAAAAATGGAATACACGCTTCCGCATTTTATGGGCTACCGGTTCGGGTTGTTCAATTATGCAACTCAAACCACTGGCGGATATGTGGATTTTGATTATTTTCAAATTAATTGATTTGTCTAAATTCTTTTATTTCAATTTACCTATCGCCATTTCCAATACCCTATCTGAACCTTCAGAAATTTCTGCAGGTGTATTTTGAATATAAATATCCGGAGCTAATCCAATGCCTTCATAAGATTTCCCGTCGAATAGCTCAACTTTTTGGGGAACGAGTGAGTAAAACCAGCCATTTGCCAGTTCTCTTCCAATCATGGTCCCATGGGCTCCGTTGGTTGTATCGCCCAGAACCGTTACGTTCGGTAATGTTTTAAATGCCATAACAGATCTTTCTCCGGCACTGATGGTGTACCTGTCAGTTAAAACAACTATTGGTTTGTTGATATATTCTCCTTTGGGTTTAATATACCATTCCTTCCAGGGTGTAAAATCATTCTTCCCTTTCCCGTTTTTGGTTTTACTTCGAAATACAAATCTGGATTGGCTGGTCAATCTGCCTATTTCTGAGAAACAATAGGTAAAATCTCCACCTGTGTTGTGTCTCAAATCAATTACATAACCATTTACGTTGTCATATTCTGCCAGGAACTCATTTAGCCGGTTAAAATTTTCACCTACAAAATCAAAGAAAATATAAGCGATATCTTCATTTTTGATTTTACCATAGATGTAGCTGTCTTCAGTTCCGACTTTAAATCCATCTTCCAGGTAATTCTTTATCAAAGGGATACTAAAAAGTTCATCGCCAATTAATTCCCTTCTGTACCGGTTAGAGAAAAACACTTCCCTTCCCGGCGCAGTTAAGCTGACATGTCCATCACCTAAAGATGCCAGCAAATCAGACAAAATACTGAAAAGTTCATCATCACTGGTTTCCGGACTTATCAATGGCCTTAATTCACTGTATGCTGAATCCCAGTTTACATTTCGTTCTTCAAACAGCGCATATTCTTCATTAAACGAAGTCCATAAATGTTCAAAAATAGCTTCCGGATTATTTGCCGGTTGTTCCGTAAACATTTTATCACACCCTAATAAAAGGATGGATAAAATGGTAATGATAAATGTTATTCTTATGGTTCTCATGATTTAAAATTTTAAGTTTACTGATAAGTTGAATGAGTTGCGAAAGGAAAGCAGGTTCCGGGGATTAACAGAATGAATAAATTCAAATGAATATCCGGCGCCAATTCCCCACTTGTGATTAATCTCGTAAAGATATTTTGCCTCCAAATTAAAAATTTGCAGATCATTTAAAGTATTCCATTTTCCATCTTTCAGGAATTCCAAAAAGCTTTTAAAATCTGAATGAGAACTTATGTTTTCAATATATTCATCATCATTTACCAGGTAGGGCGAACGAGTCAGCCAGCTAATCAAAGGCAGTTGCAAATTGCCCGAGAAGTTGCTTTTATCAGAAATACGAAATTCTTTTTTGACAAAGCCTCCAAAACTTATGGAAGAAAAATAACCGAAATTTCCAATTCTTCCGTACACATAATCCAGCAACTGAATGTCAGTGGAAAAAAGTAATCCAAGGATTACAGGATTTTCATTTTTCGAAATTGATTTACCTATCAGATAATCTAAATCGAATAAGGTAAAATAATGTGGAGTAGCTGTCTTTGATTCTCCATGTTCTGAAAACTCAAAAGGTACTGTAATTCCGGGTGTAAATGTTGCAAATCCTATTTTCAATTTCTGATAGTAAAATGCATCCCTTTGATATTCCAGACCCAGATTCAAAATGGAAACATCCTTGTGAATTACAGGAGAAAATATTAAATCCTGCCGTACGATATATCCCGGACCAAAATTTAATGAGAATGTATTTTTTTCGAAATGTTCTTGTCCATTGCTGTTTACAAACAACAACCATAATACGATAAGAGCTAAAACTTTTTTCATTATTTATTTTTTATCTGAATTATTAATCAACCTGCCAGACCTTCAGTAAAACAAGGTGAAAGATTATACTTTTTAAAAATTACTAACCAATAGATCTTCATGTATCAGGGAGCCTTCCCTTAATACAATTTTGATAAGTGTTTCAAAATCGGAGTAAGTAGTTCTGAAGTTTACAATACAGACACGAAGACAATAAAGTCCATTCACAATGGCATTACTGAGGAAAACTTCTCCACCGTTTTGCAAGCGGTTTAGCAGTTTTTCATTGATTAAATTCAGATAATCATTATCTTCTATATCTTTTGGAATATATCTGAAAGTGGTGATGCTCAAATTTTGAGAAACAGCTTGTATCTCCGGGGTTTCATCAGCCAGTTTAAATAATTCTTTGGCCAAATTAATATTGTTGCGAATCATAGCTGAAATTCCACTTTTCCCGGCCTGCTTTAACGATAGCCATACCTTAAATGCTTTGAATCCCCTTGAGTTCTGCATTCCATATTCGTGAAAGTTTAATGGCCTCTCACTACCATTGCCTTCGAAGTTGTAATACACCGGATTAAAACTGAATGTATCGTGCAGATTATTTCCCTCACGCACTAAAATGCACCCTGCTTCTATTGGGCTGAAAAGCCATTTGTGAGGATCGAGTGCAATGGAATCTGCTTTGGTAATACCTTTAAAAAGATTTTTTGTTTCGGGCAGCATTGCTGCAGGTGCACCATACGCGCCATCGATGTGAAACCATAAATTTTCATGACTGCATATAGAGGCAATTTCATCTAAAGGGTCAATGGCGCCCGTAGAGACAGTTCCTGCAGTTCCAACTACCAGGAAAGGAACATGGCCATGCAGCCGGTCGCTTCTGATTTGCTGTTGCAATAATTTTACATCCATTTGGTCATTTTTATTTACGTCGATAAACCGGATTGAATCCGTACCATGACCAAACATGTCAACTGCTTTTTCAATCCATGTATGGGTGCCTTTTGCGCAATAAACCGTAAATTTCTTTTTTTCATTGGAGAAATGCTCATTTTCAGGATTCAGCCCCCACGGAGGAACAACTTGTTCTGTAAGCATCACGGGTAATCCTTCCTTCCTGATATTCCCTTTAACTTTGTTTTTCCTGGCAGCCAGGAAACCTAAAAAGTTTGCCATGTTACCACCGCTGACAAAAAGACCACCGCAGTTTGTATGATATCCAATAAGTTCGGCTAACCAATTAATGGTTTGCCTTTCAATCTCAGTTGCCATTGGCGACAAGGCAAATGCTCCAACGTTTGCATTTACTGTTGAAACAATTAAGTCTGCAAGTGCCCCGATGGGTGCTGCTGATGAGGTAATGTATCCCCAAAATCGCGGATGCCCGTTAAACAAGGAATGCTCAAACATTAAATCAGTTGATTCCTTAAGGATAGTGTGAATGTTTTGGCCTTCAGCAGGCACTGTCTGGTCTTTAAGCAAAGCTCTTACGGCTGCCGGATTTTTTCCGGGTGTCACTTTTTTATAAGGCATTTTTTCCATAAATTTTGCAACTTGTTCTACCAGTTCCAGTCCTGCCATACGGAATTCTTCTGTACTCATTTCCAATGTTCGCATTTTATTTATTTTCTGTTTCATCTTGTTAACCTCCCAATTTTTAAAGGAATTATTCTCGGTGTTGATTTTTTATAATTAATATATTTCTTTCCGAATGTTCTGATTAGATCCTTTTCTTCATAATATTGTCCAATCAGAATGTATCCGGTTAACAGAACAGAATATAACAGATGTGTAACTGTCATTAAGGGTGTACACCATATTCCAATCAAAGTCCCAAGGTATAGTGGATGTCTGGAATATTTGTAAAAGGCCACTACTTTAAAATCAACATCTTTGTAAGGAATATTTTTCATGTTGAGGTATGCCTGACGGAGTCCAAACAGGTCGAAATGGTTGATGAGGAAAGTGGTAATAAAAAGAATTATCCATCCGGTGAAAAACATTCCGTACAGTACGGTGTACCATATAGAATTACTGCTGACTTGCCAAATAACACCACCTAATGGTTCCCATTGCCAAACCAGAAACGTAAGTACAATTCCTGTTGCCAACACATAGGTGCTTCGTTCGGTGTGTGGAGGAATGTACCGGGTTATCCAGGATTTGAAACTTTTCCTTGCCATTACGGAATGTTGGATACCAAACAATAAAACCAGACCGGCATTTTTAAGGATGGCCAGAGTTGTATTTAACTTCGGTGGCCCGTCAATAGATGCATTGGGAAGTAGATTACCGGTTGATGCTATCCAGTATAGCAAAGATAAAAATCCAACTGCATAACAAACCAGTGCGTAAACTGAACTTAAAGTCTTTTTCATAACTGCAAATTTTAAATGGTGAATAAATTAATATCACAAAGGTAAATGCAGATAAAAAGACATCATTGTCCTATTCGTCCAAATAATTGATGATTTGGCTTTTAGTTAGGATGATAATCAACTTGTTATTAATTGACGCCTGAAACGTAATGGAGGAAGTCCGAAATGTTTCTTGAATGAGCGAATAAAATGCGGGGTGGATTCAAATCCGGAATGGAATGCAATATCGTTAATGTTCTCTTCAGTCGAAAGCAATCTGGTTTTGGCATATTTAAGGCGTTCTTCCATTAGCCATTGGTGCGGTGGTATTCCAAAAGTTTGTTTAAAATCCCTTTTAAATGAAGAAAGACTTCTGTTGCAAAGCTTTGCATAATCTTCAACGGCCAGGTTGAATAACAGGTTTTTTCGCATTACTGATTCAATGTTTTCTTTGCTTTCCTTAAGTGTTGACAAAAAATACTTTTTAAGTGGTGTATTATAGTCGGTGGTAAGAATTTGGAGAACGAGTTCCTTAAATTTCAATTTTAAAAGATGCACTGAAGGACTTAAATCCTGAGAAAAGTAGGTGGCTACGGTTTCAAAAAACAGTTTTAAATTTATATCAATATGAATTGGCAACACATGAAAATCATTCGGTCTCTCTTCGCTTATCCTTGCCAGATCTATCTGGTATTCAAAAACCACTTCGTGAATAAAAGTTTTAGGAAAGAAAAAAATCAGAGCACAAAAATCGGATTCGTAAAAATTTTTCATAATACATGCCCCTTTTTTACAGTAAACAGCATCTCCCTGGGCGGTTGGAAATTCACCATCCGGGGTAATCCATGTTTTTGTACCTGAAGTAACATAAACCAGATGCGCATATGGCGACCATAAACTATAGATCTCTTTGCTGTCGGGGATACATGTATATTCTACGAACAAAAGACCGTCACATTCAATCCGCCTGTAATTATTAGTAAGACTATCTTCGTAGAGATTAAACATTTGTTCTACGTATTAAATGCTATATATTCATTCAAAAAATCTCTTTTCCAGGTTTTGCATTCCGGCATATCATTTAGAATAAACCATTTACCAGTATTTTAGTTCATTTAAAAAGGAAAAATTAATTGGAACAAGGATGAGGTGATTTTACTATTACTTTGTTTATACTGATTTCCTGATTTACAATTCCACTCATGGAATAGTATTTTTTGTATATTGAACTGCGATTTTTCGTTTCACATGCAGTGCGGGAAAACCCATACGAACATAAAGCGACAAAACGCCACAGGTAATGTTAACGGTAAATCAATGAAGGAGAAAATATTAGACAAAATGAACTTGCCGCCATATAGAATTTTCCCAAATATTTCAGATGACAAAGTTTTGCTAAGGCAAATTAAGATAACAGACATAAAAGATCTTGTAGAAATTTCATATTATGACTCTGTTCGGGCCAAAACAGTGCAACAGGCAACTGAAATGCAAGCTAAAATCAACAAGGATTATTTTGACGGGAATTCAATTCATTGGGGCATTATAGACATAGTAACGAATAAAATTGTAGGGACTTGTGGTTACTATCGGGGATTTGACAAAGGAGAAGGGGAACTTGGTTGTGTTTTATTACCTCAATACCGCGGAAAAGGTTTTATGACTTCTGCAATGTTATTAGCCATTGAATTTGGACTAAATAAAATTGGATTAAAACGTATTTGGGCTATAACAAACCAAAAGAACAAACAAGCAATTAAGCTTCTTGAAAGACTTAACTTTAAAAAAATTGCCGATTTGGAAGACAATGAAATTGAATACCAATTTAATGGGTAAGTTTTAATTGAATTCTCACTTTGACTATTCAAACTCTTTTGGCACTCCGCAAATCATTTTAAATGGTTTGTCTCCGGTGTTGCGATACTGGTGCTTTTCATCCGGCTCAACAAGTGCAAAATCGCCGGCTTGAAGTGGTGTTTCTTCCCCTTTTTCGTTCACCAGCGCTCCTTCGCCTTCAATCACATAATTCATGTGTTCGTAAGGGTGGTGGTGAAAAGGAGTTTGGCCGCCCGGTTCAACGGTGAAAACCCTGTATGCATAAACCGGAGCACCGTCTTTACTTCCAAGCGGCAACTGTTTCCATGCCCCGGCGGCGCCTTCCATGTTAACCTTTTCTTTTTCAACTTTTTCCAGTGAAATAACCTTCATTTCTTCAAACTTTTAGTTTATTCCAAAGGTATTAAAAATGATTTAGTTGACGAGTGAGTTTAAATGTCTAATAGAACATGCTGAGTAAACAGAATGCAAAAAATTCGGGATTTATATGTAGTTTTACTTTTTCAACGTTAATTTATTTTTTTTCGATCTTTACCAGATAATGATAAAACATAAGACTTTTTTGCTTCCTCTTGCAATTCTTTTAAGCCTGTTATCGGGTTGTGAGATGTGGCCTGAACATGAGAAATATGAAAGACCCGAGTGGCTTCCGGGGAAATTATATACCACTTTGTTGGTTCAGGAGAACATTACCATGTTTGCCGAGTGTTTGCGACTTGCCGGCCTTGACAAGATCATTGATGTTTCGGGAAGTTGGAGTGTTTTTGCCCCAACCGACGAAGCCATGAAACAGTTTTTGGCTGAAAATCAATATGCCAGTATTTCTGATATTCCACCCGATGAGCTTGAACGAATCGCCGAGTTCCATATCATTCAGAATCCATGGACGCTTGAGCAATTGCAAAGTCTCGGTGTAAACGGTTGGAAAACAGGGAATGATGACAGATCGAATCCACACGCTTTTAAACGCGAGACCATGTTGCGAAATCCTGTTGAAAAATACTGGATTAAAAGGGATAGAAAGAAGGAGATGATTGTGTTGGATTCAATAAGTTCAAACGGATATAAAAGAGTCTTTGTTCCATCAAGAAAATATGTACCTGTTTTTTACGATGATTACTTAAAAATAAGTGGAGTTACACCGGGAGATTATCGTTTTTATTTTGACAGGGAATATGAACCGGGAAATATTTATTTTGCCGGCGCCAAGATTCTTAAGGCTGATATTTTAGCTGAGAATGGATTTATTCATATCATCGATAAGGTTGTGAAACCCATGCTGAATGCTAAGGAATTGCTAGAAAAAGAATTACCCGATGAAACCTATAAAATTTTTCTTGAAATGGTATATTGGTATTATCCGGATTTTGAGCCAAACAACACTGCTACATTTAATCAACCGGAAGTGAGACTTGGAGGATTGGTTGATACATTGTGGGATTTAAACTACGCGAATCTGGCATTTAACCTTCATAGTGAAATAATCTATACTTTAAATCAAACCCTGATTCGGCACAATGGGTTGTTTGTTCCAACCGATGACGCTTTCAGAGAATTTATTGACGGCACATTAACGGCAAAGTCCGGATTCCCCCACTGGGCCGATCAAAAATCACTGCCACCTGATATTGTTCAGATTATAATCGCACAAAATTTCCGGTCTTCTCCAATATTCCCCTCAACCAATTCATATCAGGGAATTTTTAAAAGTGGCAACAGGTATCGTCAGGACGAAAAAAGTATTATCAGAAAAGAATTTGGCAGCAATTGTACCTTCATCGGACTGAATACATATATTCCTGACCGTGTATTTACAAGTGTTACCGGGCCGGTATTCTGTCGCCCGAACTATTCCATTTTCAGGCGGGCAATGTTATATTCCGGCGCCATAGATGCCATTGCCAACCATAATGGACCGTTGTATTTTTTTCCAATCCCCGATTACGCGTTGATGTCCGATTCCTCGTTATTAATCAATTGGATTAACCGGGATGAAGACATGTATAATTTTCAGGTATTAAACAAATTAACGCGCCAGGTTGAGAATGTGGGAAGCAATACTTTAAGAAACTGGATTCTGAACCAGGTAGGAACTTCCGTGACATACGATAACGCCGGAAGGCAAATCATACGAACTTTGGGGGGAAGAAACATCACCTGGGATCATGCCAGCAATACAATTCGGGGCACTTTACCCAGCACAGAAGGGTATAGATCGAGAATAACTGCAACCAACACACCTGTCCGGCTGGAAGGACACACTGATAACGGCAGTACATGGAGTGTCCGGTACTGGTTCAATTTTTGACAATTGAGGATTTCCAACAAGGATTTATCATAATTGTGATTTTGAATTCTAAATTCACTTTTTGGGAATAGGTTGGTAAAACAATAAATCAGAAATCGAATGAATGGCACCTGTGCGAGTCATAACATTACAATTTTCCCAAACAGGACGAATGTAGTCAATCAAAGTGGAATCTCCAGTACCTGAAAATTTATAACCATAAGTATCAATTCCCTGATTGATTTTTATCTCAACTCCAACCTCAATGTCCAATGATACATTTGCCAGGGTAGTATATTTTCTGTTTCCCCAATTAAAATCGTTCAAATAATATTCTCCACCCACAAAATGATAAGCAGTAAACTGATGAAATGAATTATTCCTGTTCGATAGAGACATTCCGGGGGTTGCAATACGGGCTTTCAGGTCTTCAACATTATGGATTCCGTTCCTGCGATATATACTGTCATGTTCGGCAAGTATGGTATATTTGGTCCACCACAGTCTGCTCTGGATTCCGGAAAGCCTTACAGCCTCTGCCAGTATAGAATAATCATCCTGTTGCTGAAGCCAGTCGTAACCCGAAACCTCTGTCTTTTGCAGTACCCCGGAAATTACATGGATTAATCCATTGGTCATTTTCAGGTTTGTTTTAACAATTGAAGCTGAATTGTTTACCTTAATAAGCTGGTTATTACCATGGGTGTAAAAACCAGTAACCAGCCTGTCGCCGGTAAGTGTAGTGTCTGTCAGGGCGCCATCAGGAAATTCATCAGTGTGTAATTTTCTGCTTAAAGTGTGGTACCGGGTGAGTTTTTGAATAAAGCCAGTGTCCTTTATTAGTTCTTCAAAATTTCCGTAAAGCTGATTTTGCTGTATGAATTGATCGATAGCTTCATTTGTAGGTAAAAAAAGGGTATAATCATCACCGTAAGGATTATAGGCATAAAGTGTGTTCAGCATTTTTCCTTCGTGCAATATTTTGTAGAACTTTGAATATTCATCCCGGTTTTTTTCAAGGTACTGACTAATGGATAATGAGTCTTCTTTGTTCCAATTCGAACCATATGGATCAGATTCACACGATGAAATGAATGCGGTCAGAATAATCCATTGAACTAAAAACCTCTTTATTAAAGGTTTTCGAATACCAGATAGTTTTTTTTCCAAAAATCTGGATTCCAAAAAGATGAGCATATCCTGTTTATTTTTCATTAACTCTTGTTGCATAGCTGAAAGGCCAAAGCTATTATCTTTTACAATATCTTAATAAAATTTTGGGCTTAAAATTTACAGAAAGCCATCGAATCAGTAATTTAGAATGAAATAGAAGCTCATTTTATTTCCAGAACATGCTGTAGATGGTTGAACCCCGTTTCGGGCTCCCACAGATATTCATTCGCCAGCCGGATACTGAAATGAGGATTATTCATTAAAACAGGCTCAGGATCCGGTAAGTTGAGCAGTATTTCATAGGTACCCTTCGGTATATCAGACGGAATGTGAATCATTTCACTTACCTGGAACCTTCCAACAAACCAAAACCTGGGATCGGCCTCAAGTTCAAATGAATAAACATCGCCACTTTTTACATCCCGCATAATCAGCTCTGTCAGGCGCGGATTAAAGGGAGAAGCAAATCCAACATTTTCCATTTCCAATAAAAAATGAAATATTCCACCTGCTGCTGTCTGATTGTCAAAAACAGCTTCCCTTAAAACAAAACGATAACCAAGTCGCCTTTTAATCTCATCTATACAGCCACCCGAAACCCAATGGTTGTTTACTGCCTTATTATTGTAATGCGCATTGAGATAGGAAAAATGCATTCGTTCCATTTCCTGAACGGCATTGCCTTCACATTTGTTAAAGGGGCTCCAGTCATCCCTGCATGTTTCACCCCCAGCAACAGTAAACTTTGAATCCCGGGCCAAATAGGGTTTCAGGTTTGTTGTGTCTATTCTGCTATCAGCCAGGTCATTGCCGTAGTCGCTGTAAGTGCCCACATCTGAATAACTCGAAAGGAAGCAGTCGTTGTACAGACCTATCCTGGCTGCATCACTCCCGTTATAAGCTTCAGACTCCTTCAGCGCTGGCGAGTCGGTTGGAGCATAAGGTCCGTATAAATACCGTTGTTTCTGCTGGGGATATCTGACCTGTACCATCCGGGTTTCAGGAAGGCTGTTTAACAGTGCCTGCAAAACTTCATTCCGGTCACGCCAGTTTTCATTCGATAACTTCCCCTGGCCGTTGTATGATGAAGCATCTCCAAAATGGTCGGTATAGTATTGTTCTCCCCAGGTTCCGATATATCCTTTCTGCAATACTGCAATTACATCACTGTATTCCTGCAGCAAAGGCTTAAGTTGTTGAATGTGCCTGATTACGACCTCTTTGGAAGCATCACCGTAAGGCGCACAAATCCAGTTACCACAATCACCCCTTCGGACAGTAGTTGTATATACAAAACGGGGAATCAGTTTAACACCACCTTTCCTTGCTGCACGAAAATCCACGGCAACACTGTCCAAAAATGCCTCAGACAAATCACTTCCCACAAAGTCACTCATCACAAAATACCTGAAAACAAGCGTGCTGTAAACAGTATAGGCTGCTCCCTTAACAGTATTTTCGCTTCGAAATGCTTTAAGTTCTTCAGTCTTTAATGTTACATAATTTTCACTTCTTGTTTCTGAATACCTGTAAAAACCCCGTTCCGGATTTGGAAAATCCTCCATTGATTCTGTGTAAGTATATTTAGATTGGTTGCCATTCACTATCTGGGAATAGAGATTATTTATACCTGAAGTAAAAATTCCCGAAAATAGTATCAGGTAAAACTTGAATAAGAATTGTTGCTTTCTCATTTTTGTCCTTTTGAAAATGAAATGTAAGTTAGAAAAGGTGATGTTACTGGCATTTTAATTTCCCAGCATCGGAAACAACCGCCTTATTTCCTTTTCGTCAGGCCTTTTGCCATATTCACATATTTCAAACGATTCTGTTATTTTGACTTTTTTAGCTTTTGCTTTTCCGTACCATTTATTAAGTTTAATTTGCTTTTCTTTCGTAAGTTGGCTTTTACTTATTGAGGCAAGCCATTGCAGTCTTTCCTGTTCACCCTCAGGAACCATATCGAGTGATTTTGCAATCCAGGGCTGCCACTCAAAAAACTGCGATTCATGGGCTGCCATTCCGTAAACTTTTTGTTCAAATGAACTTGTTATATCCACAACTATGTCGGGTTGAAATGAATTAGGTTTTTTGAAATTGTCTTCAAAATACAGGAACAAGGGATTTTCAAGCAAAGGCGGCACGTCGGGTACAACGTTAGGCACGATAACCATATATGCTGCATCCTGAAGCAGAATTGCTGAATTTCGCCGGTCGGGATGCATCGCATTTGGCCGGTGCCCAATTACTATATCAGCCTTAAATTTTCTGATAATCCGAATAATCTCTTCCCTGATTTCGATGGCAGGCAGAAGTTTTCCATCAGGATTATCCATCACAATATACTCCACTCCAAACCGCCTTCCAGCTTCCTGTGCTTCGTAGAATCGCCTCTGAGCCAGTTTTTTCCCTCCATGAGTTTGATGTCCGGCATCCCCATTGGTCAGGGAAACAAACAGAACGTTATGACCCCTTTTCAGAAATTCCAATGCAGTGCCTCCAGCCTGTTTATCAGCATCATCAGGGTGTGATCCAATTATAACAACATTGATTTTATTATCCTGGGAAAATGCATTGAAAAAAGGAATGGTAATTAAGAGGGCGATAAAAATTAATTTATTCATAATCTTCAATTTGGTAATTATTTGAGTAAATATAATTAATACCTGTGAAAAAGTATAATTTCAAAAAAATGGAAAAAATATTCCCTTCCTGTGCGGGATTATTTTTTTGGAAGGTGCATTTGTTCGTTGAAGCAGGAGAACAACGAAGGAAAAATTAATTCAGCGTCTGACCCGATACAGTCACTTCTCAATGCCAGCAAGGTTTTCATCTCACTAAAATTAATTGATTTTAAAGGTGTTCGATGTAACTCATCCCGGTTCCCGGGGATTCGTTTCAAAAATTCGGGCACAAAAAAAGAGGTCGAAATTTGTAAGCAAATTCAATCGAATACCTTTTAAAATAACCGATTGAATGAGATTAGAATGACCTCATGTTCTGTATGGCTCCCCTGATCCTGAAAAAAACCGGGAGATGTTGCAACCTGATTCGTGAATCTTTGATGTGAATTACCCCCCTTTTTTCACACTTTTTTAAAAAACACAAATGTATTTAATTCTGAAAATTCCATGTATCTCAATCTTCTTTACCTTCGACCTTGTTTATACTGATTACTTTTGTTTTACTGCTATTTGTTTGATTTTTAGTTTTAAGCTTGCTCCTTTCAGAAGCTCTGGTTGTATTTTGAATTGTATTCGTCAGGCAATATCCCTGAAAATTTTTCTGTAATGGTAACCCTGAATGCTGTATGTTACGGCAAGAGGGAAAACTTTTGGTTTTCTGAAAATGCTCCAGAGCAGCAACTCCCAGTAATATTTCCGGTTTTTTCCCAGGATTCCGATAATTACTACCGATTTTATGAGGGCCATAATTTTGTCGAAGGATAAATGATTTCCACCCAAAAGCGGAGGATTATACGATTTCAGAAACGACATTACCCTTTTATAATACATTTCACTGGAATATATCCCGCTGATGATTTTCTGATATCCGGTCATCAGTTCATGAAGATCCATTTTAGGGACGAAATTGATGGCATAACCTGTCGGATCACCTGAAAAATCTGAAACAATCCTTCCTTCCTTTTCAAGCCGTTTATAAAGCTGTGTTTTCCGGGGTGCGTTGAGCAGTCCTACCATTGCTGTAATAATGCCGCTTTTCTGAATGAAATCAATTTGCCGCTGGAAAATGGATGGTTTATCATTGTCAAAACCAACGATAAACCCGGCAGCTACCTCCATCCCTGCAGTCTGAATAGTTTTCACCGAACTTAAAAGATCACGATGGTGGTTCTGAATTTTATTGCATTCGGCAAGGCTGAGTTCATCGGGTGTTTCAATTCCTACAAATACTTTGATAAAACCTGCCCTGACCATCATTTGCATCAGTTCTTCATCATCGGCCAGATTGATTGATGCTTCTGTAATAAAAGTAAAGGGGTATTTATTTTTTTCCATCCAACTGATAACAGCGGGCAACAGCTCCTGTTTCAGTATTTTTTTATTCCCGATAAAATTGTCATCCACAAAAAAAACTCCACCTTTCCAACCGGTTTCCGTAATTTTATCTAATTCAGCCAGTATTTGTTGTGTCGTTTTTGTTCTGACTTTATGGCCAAGCAGTGCAGTAATATCACAAAACTCGCAATTAAAGGGACATCCTCTCGAAAATTGAATACTATGTGAAGCGTAATGGGAATTGTTGATCAAAGAATAATCGGGAACCGGAGACTTTGACAAATCAGCAAATTCATCTGTTTGATAAACATGTTTTGCCACTCCTTTTTCAAGGTCAGCCAAAAAAAGCGGGAAAGTTATTTCTGCTTCATTGAGAACCAAATGGTCCACATCGCCAAATCTTTCTGGTTCTTCGGTGAATAAGGGACCCCCGGCGACCATTTTTTTATTTAAAGATTTGCATTTTGCAATGATTTCAAAAACTGACGCAGATTGAACCGACATGGCACTAATAAATACGATATCTGCCCACATAATTTGTTCATCTTTGAGATGTGAAGCATTCAAATCAACCAGTTTTTTTGTCCAGCCAACAGGAGTCATGGCAGAAACGGTCATTAATCCCAGGGGAGGATATACTGCCTTTTTGGAAATGAATTTTAAGGCATGTTTTAAACTCCAGAATGTATCCGGGTAACCGGGTTGTATAAATAATGCTTTCATAAAATTGAATTATTTACGGCAATTCCAGGTAAAGGTACATTCCGGGTTGAGCAAAAATTTTACATATTTCCTTTTAAAAATTACATAATTCACACATCAGGCAATCGTTGCACCGTTAACTTTAACTGAGTGGGTTTAAACAAGAAATGCCTGAAATTCATTGATTTCAAGCATTTTCGTAAACTTTACTTTGTGTTTCAGCTCCCCAGGTAGGACTTGAACCTACGACCTACGGATTAACAGTCCGCCGCTCTAACCAACTGAGCTACTAGGGAATTTAATTTGTTTTCAGAACGTATTGCTTTTTAAAAGCGTTGCAAAAATAACAGCTTTTCGGAAAAGAAAAAATTTTTTTAAAGGTTTTATGGATTTCCCCGTTTCTCTGTTAAAACAACCTTTTTCTTTTTACCAGATAAGCTAATAGTACTTCTTTAAAATCCTTGTTAATATCGGCTTCGGCCAAATCAATCTGGTACTGGCCGCATTTTACTTTTAAATCGTCGAAATAGGATTTAACCGTTGAAACGTAATGGTTTTTAACTTCCCAGGGATTAAATTTCACTGCCTGCCCGGTTTCCAAATCTACAAATTTGTGTGGCCTGTTGCTGAACTGAAATTCACGTTCCTGTTTATGGTCGGTAACATGAAAAAGAAGCACCTCGTGCTTGTTGTAGCGCAGATGCTGCAGGGCGGAAAACAGTTCATCAGTTTTCTGATTGCCAATCATGTCGCTGAAAATAACGACGAGCGAACGTTTGTGAATATTTTCGGCAATTTGATGAAGCACCTGGGTGGTGTTCGTGTTTTTCCTAAGATGTGCATTTTCCGGTTGAATGAGTTCCGAAAGTTTCCCGAACATTAATTCTGCATTTACAGAAGAAAGGCGGGGAGAGGTGTGAAATTCTATTTCGTCGGAAAAAAGGGTCAGACCCACCGCGTCGCGCTGTTTTCGCAATAAATAAATAAGTGCGGCGGCCGTGTAAACCGAAAAGGCCAGCTTGTTTTCCAGGTGTTTTTTTCCTTTAAAATAGGGGAATAGCATTGACGACGAAGTATCAATAACCAACTGGCAGCGCAGGTTCGTTTCTTCTTCGTATTGTTTTACAAAAAGCTTGTCGGTTCGGGCAAACAGTTTCCAGTCGATGTGTTTGGTTGATTCGCCCTGATTGTATTGCCGGTGTTCGGCGAATTCAACCGAAAAGCCATGGAACGGACTCCGGTGCAGTCCGGTAATAAACCCTTCCACTACTTCACGGGCAATCAGTCCGAGGTTATCGAACTGGTGAAACTGTTCTATGTCGAAAATATTTTTCAAAATCTGTCAGATTGAAATACTTGAGGCGGCACCAAATAAAAGGAAGCCGCCTCTGCTTTTATTTTTTTCCTGAATGAATAGCTGTTACAAAAGGGCATCGAGTTTTGAAGTAAATGCCTGTTTTGGTGCTGCTCCAACCTGTTTGTCGGCTATCTCGCCGTTTTTCACAAAAAGAACGGTTGGAATGTTGCGGATGCCGTATTTCATTGCTACGTTCGGGTTGGAGTCCACATCAACTTTACCAATCACGGCTCTGCCATCATATTCCTTTGCCATTTCTTCCACAATGGGAGCAATCATTCGGCACGGGCCACACCAAACGGCCCAAAAATCAATCATTACAGGTTTATCTGAGTTTACTACCAATTCTTCAAAATTGGCATCGGTAATTTCTACTGCCATAGTATTTGTTTTTAATGTTAATATTTAATTTTTCACAAAATTAACTAATTAATTCTATACCCAATAGCCGGATTATTCTCAAAATATCCCAGAAAACTGTTTGTCAGGTTAATTCGGGTATTTCTTGAAAACAAATGGATATACATGTTGTTTTCCGGATCATAAACATTAAATTTTAACAAAGCCTGCCCTTTATTGTTTTTGGACAGTTTTTCAATATCTTCAATAACTGATTCATTTAATTTGTCGATTGGAATATTCACCGTTAGACTTTTTACATAATTTTTTCTTGCTTCTGATAGAAGTTCAATTTGAGAAGCCTTAAATTCAAATGTATCGTTGTTGTTATACCGCGGTTTTACCGTTCCTTTTACCAAAATGAATAATCCGGTTTTACAATATTTATGAAAGTTGACAAAATCCTGTCCGAAGAAGAAAAACTCCATGGAATCTGCGTAATCCGAGAGTGTGAGCGTACTGAACGGTTTTCCGTTTTTGGATGTGCCTTCGCGGGCTGCCGTTACCATTCCGCCAAAGGTTAATTCTCTGTCTCTGTATTTTTCAATATCGTTTTTCAATTCTTTCAGCGTAACATCGCGTGTGCAAAAATTTTGTATTTCAACTTTATAGTCGTCGAGTGGGTGAGATGTAAGGTAAATTCCGATGAGGCTTTTTTCCTTTTCCAGAAGAATAATTTTCGGCCATTCTTCCACATCCGGCACGGGTGGTTTTTTAATATCGGTACTGCCCGCAAGGTCGCCAAACAGGCTTTGCTGCATGCTTTGGCTTTCGGTCTGAATTTTATTCCCGTATCGTATCAGTTTTTCAATAAAGGTGGTACTGTCATTTTCATGTTCACCGGCAAAAAAGCTGCTGCGTTTTAGTCCTTCAAGGCTGTCGAAAGCGCCAGCCATGGCAAGCGCTTCCAGATTTTTTTTGTTTACAGTTTGAAGATTAACGTTTTCAACAAAGTCGTAAATGGTTTTAAACGGGCCGTTTTTTTCACGAGCCTCAATGATGTCTCTGGATGCGCCGGCTCCAACTCCTTTAATAGCCGCCATTCCAAAGCGTATATTTCCGTTTTTATTGGCGGTGAATTTGGAAAAACTTTCGTTCACATCAGGCCCCAGTACATTTAATTTCATGCTGCTGCATTCGGTCATCAATTTAGTAATATCTGCAATGTTGCTGAGGTTCCGGCTAAGGTTGGCCGCCATAAATTCACCGGGAAAGTGGGCTTTCAGGTATCCGGTTTGGTAGGCAATGTAGGCATAGCAAACGGAGTGCGATTTGTTAAAGGCGTACGACGCAAATGCTTCCCAGTCCTTCCATATTTTTTCAATTACAATTTCAGGATTTTTACCAACCAGTTTGCATTCATCCATAAATTTGAAATTGGCTTTGCATCCGTTTACAAACTTTACTTTTAGCTTGTCCATCAGCGATGTGATTTTTTTGCCCATCGCTTTTCTGAGGGTGTCTGAATCGCCCCGGGTAAAATTGGCAAGCAACCGCGAAAGCAACATTACCTGCTCCTGAAATACAGTTATGCCATAGGTTTCGCTCAGATACTTTTCCATCATGGGTAAGTCGTACTCCACTTTTTGTCGTCCGTGTTTCCGGGCAATGTATGCCGGAATATATTCCATTGGACCGGGGCGGTAAAGTGCGTTCATGGCTACCAGGTCTTCAAACCGGTTTGGTTTGAGGTCGCGCAGGTGCTTTTTCATTCCTTCCGATTCAAACTGAAAAATAGCAGTAGTTTCACCACGGCTAAATATTTCAAAAGTTTTTTCATCGTCCCAGGGAATATTTTCAACATCAACTTCAACTCCTTTTGAAAGTTTAATGTTTTCAATGGTTTCCTTTATTATGGAAAGTGTTTTCAATCCCAGGAAATCCATTTTCAGCAGGCCAATGTCTTCAACAAACCGGCCATCATATTGTGTAGTTAGCAAAGTTTCTTCGTCCTTTGTAGGCATCAGAGGAATGTGGTCGGTCAGCGGGTCGCGGCTTATAAGGATTCCACAGGCATGAACTCCGGTCTGGCGAACTGAACCTTCAAGCGTTTCGGCAAACTTGATGGTTTTTGCAATAAGCGGGTTAACCGAATTTTTCTCTTTTTTCAAATCCGGACTTTCTTTAAAGGCTTTTTCAAAAGTCATTTTTGGTGCATCGGGAACCAGCTTTGCCAACCGGTCGGCTTCGGGTAACGGGAGCTTCAGAACCCTTGCCACATCGCGGATGGCCATTTTGGTGGCCATTGTTCCAAAGGTGCAAATGTGGGCCACTTTATCCTGTCCGTATTTTTTTGTCACATAATCGAGCACCAGTTGCCGTCCGTCATCATCAAAGTCAATGTCCACATCAGGTAGTGAAATACGGTCGGGATTGAGAAACCGTTCGAAAAGCAGGTCATATTTAATAGGGTCGATGTTGGTTATTCCGGTACAGTAGGCAACTGCTGCTCCAGCTGCCGAACCACGCCCCGGACCAACAAGCACTCCCATTTCGCGCGCAGCATTAATGAAGTCCTGAACAATCAGGAAATATCCCGGATAACCCATAAACTTGATGGTTTCCAGTTCGAAATCAATTCGATTCGCTATCTCTTCAGGAACTGGATCCCCGTATTTTTCTGTTGCGCCAATGTATGTAAGGTGGCGCAAATATGCTGCTTCCTGTTTTACACGAAGCACTTTTTCGTAACCACCCAACCGGTTGAATGTTTCTTCTCCAAACTCTTCAGTTAACTTAACCTCAGGATATTCTTTTCTGAAATCTTCCATTGTTCCAAATTCTTCCGGAATAGGAAAGAATGGCATAATTGCAGGGGAATTCAATTCAAAATCTTCCACTTTTTCAACAATCCCGGCAGTATTTGCCAATGCTTCAGGAATGTCGGCAAACAGTTCGTTCATTTCCTGCTGTGTTTTAAACCATTCCTGTTTGGTATAACGCATCCGGGTTGGGTCATCCACATCTTTTCCTGTGTTCAGACAAATAAGCAGGTCATGTGCGTCGGCATCTTCGGCATTGGTAAAATGTACATCGTTGGTTGCAATAAGTTTTAAACGATGTTTTTTTGCAAGTTGAACAAGCACTTCGTTTACCCAAACCTGGTTGTCGTAAACATTTTCTCTTTGCTGTGGATCTTCTGCAGGGTGCCTCATCAATTCGAGGTAAAAATCGTCTCCAAATACTTTTTTATACCAAAGTAATGCGTTTTCTGCTTCCTTCATCTGGTTTTTCATAATGAATCCGGGGATTTCACCACCCAGACAAGCCGAGGAAGCAATGAGTCCTTCTCTGTGTTGTTCCAGCAGATTTTTATCAATCCGCGGTTTGTAATAGAAACCTTCGTTGCTTGCTATCGAAATCAGTTTTACCAGATTTCGGTAACCTGTTTTATTTTTTGCCAGCAGAATCAAATGATCGCCATAACGGTCAACCACATCGGTTTTATCATACAAACTTCGTGTTGCGACGTATGTTTCACATCCCAAAATTGGTTTAATTTCTGCTCTTTTGCAGGCAGCGTGAAATTCTTTGATGCCGAACATGGTACCATGGTCGGTAAGTGCCAGAGCAGTCATGCCGTCTTTTTTTGCCTTTCCCACAAGGTCGCCAACACTGGCTGCACCATCAAGAATGGAGTATTGTGAGTGAACGTGAAGATGTGTAAACGATATCATTTTTTCTGTTTTTTGCTATTGAATTAACTTCCAAAAAGTGGTTTAAAGTTACTGAATTTGGCGGGCCAATTTTTAATTGTTGATAAAAACCGGAATAAAAAAACCCGGCTTAATTACCGGGTTTTTTCACAATAAGCAACCTGTCAGGCTGTTATATTTCTTTTGAAATTTTTTCACTTATTTCTTTAAATTCTTCTTTGCTCAAACTAAGTTTTTTTGAGAAGTTCAACAAATCGGCTTCATTTTGCATGGGAACTAAATGAATGTGCGCATGTGGTACTTCGAGTCCCAAAACCAGAACACCTACTTTTAGGCAGGGAACAGCTTTTTTTAATCCGGCAGCCACTTTTTTTGCAAAAAGCTGAAGCCCCCCATACAATTCATCATCGAGGTCGAAAAGATAATCCACCTCCTTTTTTGGAATGACAAGCGTGTGTCCTTTTGCCACCGGGAAAATATCCAAAAAAGCCAGGAAATTTTCATCTTCAGCTACTTTATATGCGGGGATTTCTCCGTTTACAATTTTAGTGAAAATGGTTGCCATGGTTTGTTAAATTGAAATTTCAACGATTTCGAATGGAATAAGTCCGGAAGGAACTTTTATCTCCACCACATCGCCAACTTTTTTCCCCATCAGGCCTTTGGCAATAGGTGTTGTAGCCGATATTTTTCCTTGCTTAACGTTTGCTTCACCCTCGGGCACAATGGTATATTGCATGGTGGTGTTGTTCTTTTTGTTTTTAATCTTCACCTTATTCAGTATTTGTACCTGTGAAGTATCGATTTTCGATTCGTCAAGAATTCGGGCATTGGCAATTTTCGATTGCATCTCGGCAATTTTTGCCTCAAGCATTCCCTGGGCATCTTTAGCAGCATCGTATTCTGCGTTTTCCGAAATATCGCCTTTTTCAATGGCTTCGCCAATTTGTTTTGAAATGGCCGGGCGCTCTATATTTACCAGGCGCTCCAGCTCTTTTTTTAATTTTTGTAATCCGTCCTTCGTTAAGTATGTAACTTGCGACATTTTTTATTTCCTCCTCGTTTACTTTGAGCTATAAAAAAACAGAAAGAATTCCGGGCTACCGGAACTCTTCCTGCGACAAATGTATATAATTTCCCCGATATTAAAAACAACTTTTGTTAAGATTATTAAAAATGAACTGATTATGGCAGTTAAAAGTATTTCCTGTTGAGGATTTCGCTGTAAATAACCGCCTCTTTTAAGGGAAATTTACTCTTTTTCGTTTCTTTTTGTCTGTCAAAATTCCGTACGTTTTTTACGGAGCTTTTTTGAATTAACCTTTCGCCTTCATTTTCAGCTTTAAACTTATACTCCTTTTGCTGAACCGGAACTTCACTTAATTTTTCTCCGGCACTTTGTGCTTTTACCTCCGGTTTTCCGGTTTCGTCCCATCCTTCTTTTAGCAATTCCCAGAAATCATCCTCTTTGGGTTGGCTTTCCGGTTGAGGTTGGTTTGCAGCCTGTCTCTTTTTCATTTGACCGAAAATACTGGCTACAATAAAAATAAGTGTTAATATAATTACGATAATATCATCCATTTTCTTTGCACTTTTGCGGCAATAAAATCATTACCTTTAAGTTTGAAGTAAAAATAAGAAAAATGCGGCAGTTGATTTTGAAATGTGTGAAGTATTTCATCTTTTTTATTTTTTTGACGCTGGTTTCTTCCTCGTGCGAGAAAATAAATGATTCGCCTATACCCGATGTTCACTTTTCGTTAACTGTTAACCTTAATATTGTAAATGACCTGAATGTGCCCGGGAATTCTGTCTTTTTCCCCGGATTTGGATTTGGGGGCGTTATTGTTTATTGTGAATTGCCAGGTTCATGGTATGCTTTTGATGCCTCTTGTACGTATGAAGCAAGTCGGAATTGCATTGTAAAAAATGATGGGGTACTGGCAGATTGTCCCTGTTGTAATTCGCAGTTTGTTTTACTCAGTGGGGCTTATCCGACCAAATCGCCGGCTGCACTTCCCCTGAAACAATATAATGTTTCTGTAATGAATAGTTTTACCCTTCGGGTTTATAACTAAAAACGGAGCCCCTAAAAGAGCTCCGTTTTTAGTTATACAATTTGTTGTTTTTAATACCTGTAATGTTCCGGTTTATATGGGCCTTCTTTGGGCACACCCAAATACCTGGCCTGCTCGTCTGAAAGCTGGGTGAGTTTTACACCAAGTTGTTCAAGATGGAGCCGTGCCACTTCCTCGTCAAGTTTTTTTGGCAACCGGTAAACATCTATTTCGTAATCGTTTTGCCACAAATCAATTTGCGCCAGCGACTGGTTGGTAAACGAGTTGCTCATAACAAATGACGGGTGCCCTGTGGCACATCCCAGGTTAACCAGGCGACCTTCGGCAAGCAGGTAAATGCTGTGTCCGTCGGCAAAAGTAAATTTATCAACCTGCGGTTTTATATTCAGTTTTTTTATTCCTTGCCATTTGTGAAGTTTAGCTACCTGAATTTCATTGTCGAAATGGCCAATGTTGCAAACAATAGCCTGGTCTTTCATTTTCGACATGTGTTCGGCAGTAATCACATCTTTATTTCCGGTTGTGGTAACAAAAATATTTCCTTCGTCAAGGGCATCTTCCATTGCTTTTACCTCAAAACCTTCCATCGCGGCCTGCAATGCGCAAATGGGATCAATTTCGGTCACTATAACCCGGGCGCCGTATCCTTTCATCGATTTTGCGCATCCTTTACCTACATCTCCGTAACCCGCCACTACTACAACTTTGCCGGCAATCATCACATCGGTTGCACGTTTAATGCCATCGGCTAACGATTCGCGGCAGCCATATAAATTGTCAAACTTCGATTTGGTAACCGAGTCGTTTACGTTGATGGCAGGGAAAAGCAGTTTCCCTTCATCTTTCATTTGGTAAAGCCGGTGCACCCCTGTTGTTGTTTCTTCCGAAACACCTTTTAGTTCTTTGGCTGCATTATGCCAGCGGTTTGGATTTTCTTTCAGAATTCGTTTAAGTACTTTATTCAGTTCTTCTTCATCTTCTCCATCTACCGGAATATCGAGGATAGATGCATCAGTTTCGGCTTCGTATCCTCTGTGCACCATCAAGGTGGCGTCTCCTCCGTCGTCAACAATCAGGTGCGGTCCTTTTCCGTCGCCAAAGTCGAGGGCCTGATCGGTGCACCACCAGTACTCTTCCAACGTTTCGCCTTTCCATGCAAATACCGGGATTTCAGCTTTTGCAATGGCCGCCGCCGCATGATCCTGCGTTGAAAAAATATTGCAACTGGCCCAGCGCACTTCAGCACCTAATTCCACAAGCGTTTCAATTAATACGGCCGTTTGGACGGTCATGTGCAAACTTCCCATTATACGGGCGCCTTTAAGCGGTTTGGCTGGTCCAAACTTTTGCCGGATAGCCATCAGTCCGGGCATCTCTTTTTCGGCAATATCAATCTCTTTTCTGCCAAATTCTGCCAGATTAATATCGGCTACTTTGTATTTAAGTTGTTCTTTTACAGTAATGTTCATTTGTATTATAAAATTTATATCGTTTGCAATGCGTGTTGCAAAGGTAACAATTTCCGTTTTTAAAAGTTTTGAAAATATCAGTAATCGGGTTAATTGCCCAGGTCAGACAAGAATTTAATTCGCATTAAACGAATATCTTCTTCGGAATATTCATCTTCCCCCAACTCGGCAAGGGCGTCATCAACCGAATCATTGTGTGCTTCCCTGAAATATTCGAAAACTTCTTCCTGGTGTTCGTCGTCGAGCACATCGTTAATGTAATAGTCGATATTTAGTCTGGTTCCTGAATTTACAATAGCTTCCACTTCAGAAATGACATCTTTTACATCCACACCTTTTGCATTGGCAATGTCTTCGAACGAAATTTTCCGGTCAATGCTTTGAATAATGAATACTTTCATTTTCGATTTATTGGCTACTGTGCGCACAATAAAATCATCTGGGCGTTCAATTTCGTTTTCCTCCACATATTTTTTTATCAGATCAACAAAATCCTGCCCATATCTGCGGGCTTTTCCCTGTCCAACCCCCTGAATTTTTTGAAGTTCATCAATGGTAATCGGGTATTGAATGGACATATCGGCAAGTGAAGGATCCTGGAATATGACAAAGGGTGGAAGATTTTTACGTTTAGCTACTTTTTTACGTAAATCTTTTAACATTGAAAATAATACCGGATCTCCGCCAGTCGCTCCTGAAGGCGCACCAGCGGAACCAGAATCCTCGTCCTCTTCGTATTCGTGATTTTTTACGAGCATAAAACTGGTTGGATTTTTAAGGAACTCGTGTCCTTTAGGCGTTATTTTCAATAATCCATAGTTTTCAATATCTTTGTTAATCAGCCCTTTAATCATTGATTGCCTGAAAACAGCGTTCCAAAACCGCTCATCATGGTCTTTCCCTGATCCAAACGATTTCAGCGTATAATGTTTAAATGATTTGATGGCGGCTGTTTTGTTCCCAATCAGAATATTAGCTATATGTTCGCCTTTGTATTTTTCATTTACTTCAATAATAGCATTCAGTGCTCTTACCACTTCATCTTTAGATTCTATCTGTTCTTTTGGATTCAGGCAATTGTCGCAGTTCCCGCAATTGTCCTGCTGGTATGTTTCGCCAAAATAGTGCAGCAATATTATTCGCCGGCAAATAGCTGATTCGGCATAGGAAACGGTGTCGAGCAGAAGTTGTTTCCCGATTTCCTGTTCGGCAACCGGTTTTCCGTGCATAAATTTTTCCAGTTTTTGAATGTCTTTATAACTGTAATATGTAATGCATTGTCCTTCACCACCATCTCGTCCTGCGCGGCCGGTCTCCTGGTAATACCCTTCCAGACTTTTAGGTATATCGTAATGAATAACAAAACGCACATCGGGTTTATCAATTCCCATCCCGAAAGCAATGGTAGCAACAATAACGTCCACCTCTTCCATCAGAAACCTATCCTGGTTGGTTGAACGGGTAACTGCATCCATACCCGCATGGTATGCCAATGCTTTTATCCCGTTTACCTGAAGAGTTTCGGCAATTTCTTCCACTTTTTTCCGGCTTAAACAATATATAATTCCCGATTTGCCTTCGTTTTGTTTGATAAAACGTATAATCTGTGCTTCGGGCTTCACCTTGGGTTTCACCTCGTAATAAAGGTTTGCACGGTTAAACGATGCTTTAAAAACTTCTGCTTCAAGAATTCCCAGGTTTTTTTGAATATCGTGCTGAACTTTTGCTGTGGCCGTTGCGGTTAACGCAACAATCGGGGCCGGGCCAATTTCTTCCACAATGGGGCGTATGCGCCTGTATTCGGGCCTGAAGTCGTGTCCCCATTCTGAAATACAGTGTGCTTCATCTATTGCATAAAACGATATTTTGATATTTTTCAGAAATTCAATGTTTTCCTCTTTTGTCAATGATTCGGGCGCCACATACAACAGTTTGGTCCTTCCTGCCTGAACATCGTTTTTTACTTCCTGTATGGCAGCTTTCGACAAGGAAGAATTTAAGAAATGTGCCACATAATCTTCGGTTTGCATTCCTCTGATTAAGTCCACCTGGTTTTTCATAAGGGCAATCAGTGGCGATACAATAATTGCCGTGCCTTCCAATAACAAAGCCGGCAACTGGTAAATTAATGACTTTCCTCCTCCAGTGGGCATTAAAACAAAAGTGTTTTTTCCTTCCAAAACACTTTTTACAGCATCTTCCTGTTGGCCTTTAAACCGGTCAAAACCAAAATATTGCTGCAGGTATTCAGTTAATGAAATATTTTTATTCATAAAAACTCTTCTCCCTAACTTCCAAACTTCTTATTTCGCGAATTCTAAATTATTAAAAGTAAGAAAAATGACAATACCTTTTTTGTTTTTTTATGAATTAATAGCAATCATTTAAATATTGAGAGCTTAAAAAAGCTTGAATAGCAGGAAGTATTTATATTTGTGAAGTTTTTTAAAAATCAGGTTAAATGAGCGAAGATACAAACAAAGAGGCGCAGGATAAAAGAAAAAAAGGCCGGAAGAAAAAGCAGGGTGTTAAAACTGCCTATGCCGAAATGTCGTTTCTTGAGCATTTGGAAGAGTTGCGCTGGCATATAATCAGGTCTGCCTTGGCAGTGATGATTTTAGCTGTTATTGCTTTTATAATGAAAGATTTTATTTTCAACACGGTTATTTTGAATCCAAGAACTCCTGAATTCTGGACCAACCGGATGTTTGCACGGCTTGCCGACTGGGCAGGAACTGAAGCGTTAAAAATTAATCAGAAACCGCTGGAATTAATCAGCATTAAAATTGCCGGACAGTTTATGACCCATATCTGGGTTTCTATCATTGCCGGTTTTATTATCGCTTCGCCTGTCGTTTTTTATGAATTCTGGCGATTTATTAAACCCGCATTATACGACAACGAAAAAAAATATGCCGGAGGAGCTGTTTTTTTCACTTCTGTGCTGTTTATGATGGGAATTTTATTCGGCTATTTTTTAATTGTGCCCTTATCTATTCATTTTTTGGGTACCTACAATGTAAGTGGCGATGTTACAAACCAGATTAATCTCCGGTCCTATATTGGTTCGGTTACCTCCATTTCTCTGGCAGCCGGGGTTGTATTTTTAATTCCTATATTTTCTTACTTTCTGAGTAAAGTAGGAATTCTTACTCCTCAGTTTATGAAAACCTACCGGAAGCACTCTTACGTTGTTATGTTGTTGCTTTCCGCTGTCATTACTCCCCCCGATGTTTTCAGCCAGATTATGGTGTGTTTCCCTCTGGTTTTCCTTTATGAAATTGGGATTATGATTTCGAGACGCGTAGTTAAAAAACGTGAAAAAGAGATGGATGAAATGTAAGTCTCCCAATTAAATCCGTTATTTATACCCATGATTCTTCGTGCAGAAAATATTGTAAAAAAATACCGGAAACGCACTGTAGTAAAAGGTGTGAGTTTCGACGTTAAACAGGGTGAAATTGTTGGGTTACTTGGGCCAAACGGCGCAGGAAAAACCACCTCTTTTTATATGATTGTCGGGCTGATTCGGCCATTGTCCGGAAAAATATTTATGGACAACGAAGATATTACCAGGCTGCCGGTTTACAAAAGGGCTAAAAAAGGCATTGGCTACCTCGCGCAGGAAGCTTCTGTTTTCAGAAAGTTGAGCATTGAAGATAATCTGAAAGCCATTTTGGAAATGACAGACTACAGCAAAGAATACCAGAGGGAAAAAGTAGAAACCCTGCTTTCTGAATTCGGTTTGCAACATATCCGCAAAAGTAAAGGCATTCAGCTTTCGGGAGGTGAACGCCGAAGAACGGAAATTGCCCGTGCACTTGCCATAGATCCTAAGTTTATTTTGCTGGACGAACCGTTTGCAGGTGTCGATCCTATTGCGGTGGAAGACATTCAGCAGATTGTGGTTAAACTGAAAGAAAAAAACATCGGGGTTCTTATTACAGACCATAATGTACACGAAACCCTTTCCATTACCGACCGTTCATATCTTCTTTTTGAAGGCTCGATTATGAAATCAGGCAATGCTCACGATCTTGCAAACGACGAAGAAGTAAGAAGGGTTTACCTGGGCCAGAATTTTGAGTTGCGGTAATCTGAATTCAGGTCGCTTATTTTTTGCGGTTTGTTGAGGAAACAAAAATTTAACAAGAGCCTCAAAATAAAATCCTTCTTAAAAATTTTAAAATAAAATTTGGTGGATAATAAAATTGAAGTATTTTTGCAGTCCCAAAATTAAGGGAAACAATAAGGAAGGCCCGTTCGTCTAGGGGTTAGGACGCCAGGTTTTCATCCTGGTAGCAGGGGTTCGAATCCCCTACGGGCTACTTAAATTTAAAGAATTTAAAAGAAAAAAATGGCAAATCACAAGTCAGCTTTAAAAAGAATAAGGCAAAACGAGAAGAAGCGGGTTCACAACAGGTATTATGCCAAAACCACCCGTAACGCGGTAAAAGCATTGCGGAATGAAACCGATAAAGAAGAGGCTGTAAAAAGTTATCCGAAAGTGGTTTCTATGATTGATAAACTGGCTAAGAAAAACATTATTCACAAGAATAAAGCTGCTAACCTGAAATCAAAACTGGCTGTTCAGGTAAACAGTTTGTAAAATGATTTTTCATGATAGGATTGAAGCCTTTCCTTTGCGGGAGAGGCTTTTTTGTTGCCTAAAAAAATTTTACAGCGTTTTTTTTCTGAAAAATGTTTATTTTTAGGCATACTCCGAAGAAATGAACGAATACAAAAAACTGAAAATTAAAGAGTGGGCTGTTGAAGATCGGCCCCGCGAAAAACTTCTCTCACATGGTCCGCGTGGCTTATCCGATGCCGAATTGATTGCCATTCTCATTGGTTCGGGTAATCTCGATGAAACGGCTGTTGAACTGAGCCGTCGTATTTTATCTTCAGTCAATAACAACCTCAACGATCTGGGCAGAAAAGGAATCGATTACCTGAAAACATTCAAAGGAATTGGAGAGGCCAAAGCTGTTTCAATTGCTGCAGCGCTTGAATTGGGCAAACGCCGGAAAGATGCTGATGTTTTTGTGAAAAAGAAAATCACCAGCAGTAAAGATGCTGCCGATTTTTTTATGCCCCTGCTCGGCGACCTCAACCACGAAGAATTCTGGGTGCTGCTTCTCGACCGGGGCAACAAGATCAAAGATCACTTTATGATTAGCCGTGGAGGAATTTCAGGTACAGTTATCGATGTGCGAATTATTTTGAAAAATGCACTCGATAAAGCGGCAGTTTCACTCATTCTTTGCCACAATCATCCGTCAGGAACCATGGAAGCTTCTGATGCAGATTTAAAAATAACCCGTAAAATAAAACAGGCGGCTGAAGTGATGGACATTTCTGTCCTCGACCATATCATAATCGGCCAAAACCGTTATCTTAGCCTTGCAGATGAAGGATTGTTGCACTAAAAATCAAAAACCGGTATGATTCTGATTTACACTGAAGAGCTTACATCGCGGATTGAATACATCTCAAAACTAATTTTCACAACCATTTTGCAAAACGAGGTATCTTTTACTACCCGGTCGTCGGAATTTTTAAAATCCGAATTACCAAAGTTGAATTATTCATACGAAAAATTTGGAGATGAACTCTACATTAAACCTCATCGGTTTATGCACTGCAGGGCACTTATTCAGCCCAATATTCAGCCGGTTTGGTATAACGGGGAAAAATATTTTTTTGAAAGTTCTGCCGATTCCGATTTCCCTTTCGACCCGCTGGCTGCTTCGTTTTACCTGGTTACCCGATACGAGGAATACCTCAAATCGCCGGTTGAAAAATACAAACGCTTCCCGGCCGAAGAAAGTATTCTTTATAAATACGGTTTGCTGAAAAAACCTGTGGTGAACATTTGGGCCCGCATGTTGGCAGAAAAGATGATGGAGCGATTCCCGAAACTTGTATTTCCCGAACCCAAGTTTGAATTTCTGCCCTCTGTTGATGTTGATAACGCCTGGGCCTTTGCCCACAAAGGATTTTGGCGCGGATTAGGCGCTTTGGCCAAAGCCGTCTCAAAAGCCGATTTTTCGGAAGCAGCAACACGGCTGAAGGTTTGGCAGAACAGGGAAAAGGATCCGTATGATACCTATAATTATATTGATCAGGTTTTTGCAGGTCATGAAAATTTAGTGCTGTTTTTCTTTTTACTGGGCGATTATAACCGTTACGATAAAAATGTTTCCTGGAAAAACCGGCATCTCCAAAAGCTTATTCGCGAAACTTCAGCAAAATATGTTGTTGGAACTCATCCTTCCTTTAAGTCGAGTAAAAAGAAAGGGAAGAAGAATCTGATAACCGAAATAAACAGGCTTGAACAAATTTTGGGTAATGAAGTAAAAAAGAGCAGACAGCATTTTTTAAGGCTTAAATTTCCAAGGAGTTACCGGCGGTTGCTGAATGCAGGAATTCTCGAGGATTATTCTATGGGTTATCCGTCGCACATTGGTTTCAGGGCAGGAATTTGCACTCCTTATTATTTTTACGATGTAAAGCGGGAAGCTGTAACCCGGCTAAAAATTATTCCGTTTCAGGTTATGGATGTTACACTTAATAATTATTTGAACTTAAATCCGGGCCAGGCGATGGTTGAAATTGAAAATCTTATGCTTGAGGTGAAAAAAGAGGGTGGAACTTTTTCTTACATCTGGCATAATGAATCGCTTGGTGAAGAAGGGGAATGGAAAGGGTACAGAGACGTTTTTGAAAAAATGAACCGGTTAGGATTTGATTGGGCCAATGGATAAAAACAGGCAACTTACATATTTAAAACACAGCGAAATTGATTACGAAAAGTGGGACAGGTGCATTGAAGCTGCGCCCAACAGTCGTATTTATGCCGCAAGCTGGTACCTCGATCGCACCGCAATTGATTGGGATGCGCTGGTTTGGGGCGATTATGAGTTTGTTATGCCGCTTCCTTCACGCAAAAAATTTTGGGTGAATTACCTTTATCAGCCCCTGTATTGCCAGCAACTGGGCATTTTCCCAACACCGCCGGATAATATTTCCATTCTTTTTTATGAAACGGCCCGTAGAACTTTTCGTTATTCCGATTTACAACTAAATGCACAAAATGTTCCTCCCAAAAAATTGGAAGGATTCCGATTTTTCCCGCGACGAAATTTTTTACTTCTTCTGGATGCTGATTACGAGGCTATTCTGGCCGGGTATTCCAAAAACACAAACCGCAACATTGCCAAAGCAAATAACAACCGGCTGAATTACACTGAGGGAGTCCCCATTGAAGAATTCCTGAAATTTAAACAGAAAAATCTGATCGCAAAACTTTCCAAACCCGGATTTCAAAAACTGAAAAGTATTATCGCCTATTGCCAGTATAAAGGAATTGGCGAAATTGTTGGCGTTTATTCACCCGGGAATAACCTGTGTGCCGCTGTGTTTTTTTGCCGGTGGAAAGACCGCCTCATTTATATGAATGCAGCGTCAAGCCCGGAAGGAAAAGAGATGCGGGCCATGTTCCTTCTATTAGACCGGTTTCTGGAAAACAGTGCAGGCAAAAACCTCACCCTCGATTTCGAAGGCTCAATGATTCCGGGAGTCGCCCGCTTTTTCGAAGGTTTTGGCGCAACGCCCGAAACCTATTACCGGATGGTTTTTAACCGGTTGCCGGGTCCTCTGAAATGGTTTAAACGCGAAGAAGTATGAGAACTTTTTATCGTACTTTAAGCAAACAAACTGGCCAGTTTTTTTCAACCCACTGGCTGTTAAGCCTTAAAACTCCCTGTTTCATGCCTTTTTACCACGTGGTGAGCAATGAAAAATTACCCCACATTTTGAATTATCCTTATCGTAACATTTTGCAGTTTGAGAGAGAACTGGACTTCTTTTTGAAACATTTTCAGCCGGTTTCGCTGCATAAGTTGAAAAAAGCTGACTGTTCCGGCAAAAAAAATTTTCACCTTAGTTTTGACGATGGGCTAAGCCAATGTGCCGAAATTGTGGCTCCAATACTTTTGAAAAAAGGAATCCCTGCAACGTTTTTTATCAATACGGGGTTTATTGATAATAAAGCTTTGTTTCATAAATACAAGGCCAGCCTCATTTTAAACAAGCTTCGCGAAAAATCAAATGAGGAAGTGGAGAAACTACTGGCGGATAATAATTTTGCCGGAGATAAAGTTTTAACTGCCGGAATTTCAGAAGTAGAAGTTTTAAATGAAGTTGCTGAAAAACTGGAAATTGATTTTGCCGGTTTTCTGAAAAAGCAGAAACCTTATTTAAACTCAAATCAGGTTAAAAAACTGGTCGCTGATGGTTTTGCAGTTGGCGCACACAGCCACAGTCATCCTGAGTTTTGGAAAATTCCGGCAGAAGAACAGATAAACGAAGTAAAATCAAGTATGGATCAGGTTATTAAGCTTGTCAACCCGGAAATCAGAGCGTTTTCTTTTCCTTTTACCGATTCGGGAGTTCCGGCTGAAGTTTTAAAAATGATCAGAGATGAAAATATTTGCGATGTCACTTTTGGAACAGCCGGAGTGAAAAACGATGAATTCGATTTTCATTTTCAAAGGTATCCGGCAGAGCAGGCCGGAGATTTCGTGCAAAACCTGAAAGGCGAATTTATTTATTATAAACTACGAAAATGGGCAGGAAAAGCAACAGTGAAACATTAATGCCGGAAGTTAAAAGTGTTCGGTTACATGAGCTGGAAGATTTCGTAAAAAGCGATTTTTACCAAAAGTTACCGGTTGTTCCTGTTTCTCCGTCACGCGCCAAATCATACCTGGAAAATCCACACGGGAAACCGGGCGATGTGGTTTTAATTCTTGCGTTTTTAAATGAAGAACTTGTTGCTTTCAGAAGTTTGTTCGCCGGAATAATTCATTCGGGAAATGAAAAAATCCGTTTTGGCTGGTGCAGCGGGAATTGGGTCCATGCCGAATTCAGGAGAAAAGGCCTTTCCAGATTGCTGCTAAACGAAGCATATTCTGCGTGGAATGGAAAACTCATGTTTACAAATTATGCACCCGAGTCGGAAAAATTGTATCTGCAAACCGGCTGGTTTCAGGTTATTCATCGTTTTGAAGGAGCCCGTGCCTACCTGTTTCCCAAAACCGTAAAATTGATTCCGGTTGTCCGTAAAAATAATTTGACAAAACTGATTTTTACGTTGGTTGATTTTTGTATTGCCGGTTTTTCGAATTTGAAAGTTTGGCTTTTCAGTTACCATACAAATCCAGACATCCAAATTGAAATTCTGGAATTTCCTGATGAAGAATCATATTCGTTTATTGAAAAACACAAAGCGAACTTTTTGTTTGGAAGAGGCCAGGAGGAACTGAAGTGGATTTTTAAATTTCCCTGGATTTCAGCCTTAAATAAAGAAATTGCAGTAAAATATCCGTTTTCAGCATTTGCAAATTCATTTTATTACCAAACAATAAAAATCCGGCAGAACGATGAACTTTCAGATGTTTTTATTTTCTCGGTTCGCGAAGGTCACCTGAAGACACTGTTTTTTTGGCTTTCGCCCGGGTTGGAAGAAGTAACTGCAAGATTTTTAAAACACTATTGCGCACAGCATAAAATTGAGGTGCTTACTGTTTACAATTCGGAAGTTGCCCGCCAGCTTTTTGATCAAAAATTCCCATTTTTGCGGGTGAAAAAATTCGGACAAAATATATACGGTTCATTTGATATTCTGGAAACTGAAAAATTTCAAATACAGGACGGCGTCGGAGATACCGTATTTACTTAATACAGGAAAAATGGAGGTAAAAGTTTTAGGAAACAACCATTCGGTTTTTGATCAATACCTGGCAGAAATAAGGGATATTTCCATTCAGAAAGATCCTTTGCGTTTCAGGGAAAATTTGTACAGATTAGGCGAATTGTTTGCTTACGAAATCAGTAAAAAGTTGGAGTATTCAGTAACCGACGTAACCACTCCACTTGGAATTGCAAAGGTTCCAATGCTGAAAAAACAACCGGTGCTGGCCACCATTCTGCGGGCCGGACTGCCCATGCACAACGGTCTGCTAAAAATCCTTGACCGGGCGGAAAACTGCTTTATTTCTGCCTACAGGAAATACACCGATGAGGGTGGATTTGAAATTGAATTTGAATACATGGCCTCGCCCTCGCTGGATGGGAAAGTGGTGATTTTGTCCGATCCCATGCTGGCCTCAGGAAAATCGATGGAGATTGGTTACAAGGCGCTTTTCAGCAAAGGTAAACCTTCTCATATTCATTTGGTTTCCATTATTGCCAGCCGGCAGGGAGTGGATTACGTTCTGAAAACCATAAAAGCTGAAAATGTAACACTTTGGCTGGGCGCCGTTGATGAGGGAATGACACCCAAATCGTACATTGTTCCGGGGCTGGGTGATGCCGGCGACCTGGCTTATGGTGAAAAAATTGATTCGAAATAGTCAGAAGTAAACCTCCACATTTACATCGTCGCGGTCGAATCCTTTTTCCTTCAGAATTTCCATGGCATCGAAAATCATATCGCTGTTGCCGCAAAGGTAGAAACAGGAATTTTTGTCGAATTCGGCCTCTTTGAGGTAAGCGGTTAATCGTCCCTTAAAGTCTCCGGTCTCGTCGCGCGATGTACAAAGCAGGAACCGTTCTGCGTCATAATTTTCGCGTTCGTAAGCTTCATTGCCGTATCGCACGCCGTGAATAATTTTGTAATTCAGTTCCGGGTTGCTTTTAACCATACTGTGAAAAGGAGCAATACCGGTTCCGCTGGCAATAAAAACATGCTGGTGCGTATCACGTTTTTTTGTATCGAGTGCGAACCGCCCAAACGGCCCGTGAATTTCAACCATGTCTCCCTTTTTCAGATGTTTCAGTTTTGGCGAAAAATAACCGCCTTCAACCTCTTTAACCAATACTTCAAGGTAATCGGCGTTTTCGGCACTGTAAATGGAGTACTCGCGGCTTTGGTAATCGCCCGAAATGGAAAGGGAAACATGTTGGCCCGCGTCGAATTTAAATCTGGCTTTAGGAAGCCGGAGGACAAATGTGCTGTCGGTTAAATATTTAATATTTTGAACCTTATAATATGTAGTATCAAGCTGAACTTCTGGTTTCATTTCAATTGTCATTCGTATTCAAATTTTAAAAGAATTGCAAAAATAGTATCAATTGCAAATAAAATACTTTTTAGTATTCTGTTTCGCCGGTAATTATAGAGAATTAACCGATTATTAATACAATTGTTCGGAAGAAAGAGAGTTATTTTAAAATCAATTCTGAGATTCAGAAAATTAAAAATAAGTTTAAGCCGGAAAACAGTAAAACAGAAATGAAAACTCTAATCGTTTATGCAACCAATCATGGCTGTACCGAAAAAATTTCGGAGCAGATGAAAAATTACCTCGGAGGCGATGTCTCTTTGGTAAACCTGAAAAAAGACACCATTCCAGCACTGGAAAAGTTTGGCCGTGTAATTATTGGCGGCTCTATCCACGCCGGGCAAGTTCAAAAACGGGTGAAGGATTTTTGCCAGGCAAACCTTGGCGGGCTTCTGAAAAAGGAAATAGGATTGTTTATTTGCTGTATGGAAGAGGGCGATACGGCATGGAAACAGTTTGCGGAGGCATTTCCGGAAGAACTGCAGCGCAATGCCAAAGCAACTGCCTGTTTTGGCGGTGCTTTCGACTTTAACCGGATGAATTTTCTGGAAAAAATGATTGTGAAAAAAGTGGCCCATGTGAAGCAAAGCACGTCAAAAGTTGACTTTGATGCTGTTCACCAGTTTTCACGCCGGATGGACCGTATTTTCAATCCGTTTTTATTCCTTGCCTAAAAATTCAGGTAAAAATCGCGGGTTAAGGT
This sequence comes from Mariniphaga sp., assembly GCA_041686935.1. GTDB lineage: Bacteria > Bacteroidota > Bacteroidia > Bacteroidales > Prolixibacteraceae > Mariniphaga. Next base: position 83,301 of record JAWLCW010000003.1, read on the forward strand.
TTTGTACTGTTCGGTAAAATCCGATCCGTCATCGGTGTGGATGTTGACGAAATCCTTTTTTAAAAGAACTTTTGTTTTTGAGAACTCCAGCAGAAACCTGTGTGGCTTTTTACGTTTATTAGGGCGGACTTCGGTTTCCCGAATCAGAAAAAAACCTTCGTCTGATGCTGTTTTTGTGAATTCCCGGGCAGAATCAACCGGAAGAATTACAGCAAGTTTTCCTTTTTGGACCAGCAATTTGCCGGCCCCTTTTGCCAGATCAGAGAGTGGAAGCAGGTGGTTGTGTTTTGCTATGGCCAGGTAGTGGCATTTCGATTTCTGGCTGTTGGTGAAAAAGGGCGGATTTGAAATCACCAGATCAAATTTTTCATCAGTTGTTTTTACAAAATTCTGAAAAGAAATGGCATAAATCTTTATTCGATCGTTCCAGGGAGAATTCCGGGCATTTTCTGCTGCTTCTTCTGCAGCATTTTTTTCAATCTCAATTCCGGTTATTTCTGCTTTTGACCTCTGAGCTGTCATTAAAGCAACAACGCCGGTTCCGGTTCCTACATCCAATACTTTTTTCGCTTCAGTAACATTTGCCCACGCGCCAAGCAAAACACCGTCGGTTCCCACTTTCATGGCCGCCCGTTCCTGAATGATTTTAAATTGTTTAAACTGAAACCAGTTATTTCTGCCCATATTAGAATTTTTCGAATACACCCAGTCCGAAAAGTGCAAAATCGTACTTTACCGGATCTTCAGAATCAAATTTACGAAGTGTTTCGGTAACTTCCTCCACTGCTTTCCAGTCGTTTTGTTTTCGTTTCAGAATTCCCAGTTTGCGGGCAACATTTCCGGTGTGTACATCCAGCGGCAACATGAGTTCCGAAACGGGAATCCCATTCCAAATACCAAAATCCACACCGCGGTTATCCTTTCGCACCAGCCAGCGCAGAAACATGTTGAGTCGTTTGGCAGATGCTCCTTTTTCCACATTGGCCAAATGTTTTCGGGTACGTTCACCAGGCATTTCAAAAAATACCCGGTAAAAATGTGCAAGCGCTCCTTTTACCGTTTTTTCCTTTTGGAATCCTGTTTCAATAATCTGCTGAAGTCCGCCGTGGGTTTGATAAATGTTTTTTAGCGAACGGATAAAATAGGTGGCATCGTCGCCGTTAAAGGTACGGTGGACAAATTTTTTCAGAGGATTTATCTCTGGATCGGTTGACTCTAAAATGAATTCATAAGGCCGGTTATCCATAAGTTGCAACAGGTGAAGGGCATTTCTGATGATTGCCGGCCGGTTTCCCCACGAAATGGTAGCTGTTAAAAAGGCAGCAATTTCAATGTTTTCTTTTTGGCTGAACTGTTTGGGAACCTGAATGGGATCGGAGGCAATAAAGGCCGGTCTGTTATAAAGGTCGGCCTTTTCATCAAGAAATTCTTTTAATTCCGGTAGTTTCATGTTTGGACGCCATCTATCACTCCGTCTTTTATATGAATTATTTTATCCGATCGTTCGGCAAAATGGTCGTCGTGGGTAACAATAACAAAGGTTTGTCCAAAATCGTCGCGAAGTTGAAAGAGCAGGTCGTGCAATTCTTCGCGGTTTGCAGAGTCAAGATTCCCGGAAGGCTCGTCAGCCAGCACTACCGAAGGTTTGTTTATCAGCGCCCGTGCCACTGCCACCCGTTGTTTCTCGCCGCCCGATAATTCTGACGGTTTGTGGGTGATTCGCTCGTTTAGCCCCAGATAGTCGATTAGGCGCAGGGCTTCTTTTTCAGCTTCTGACTTTGAACGCCGGGCAATAAACGCCGGGATGCAAACATTCTCGAGGGCAGTAAATTCGGGCAGTAAATGATGAAACTGGAAAACAAAACCAATTTCCCTGTTTCTGAAAACAGAAAGTTGTTTTTCCGAAAGTGTGGAGATGTTTTTTCCGTTGTAGTAAATTTCACCGCTGTCGGGTTTGCTCAACGTACCAATAATTTGCAGTAAAGTGGTTTTTCCCGCCCCGCTTGCACCAACAATGGAATAGATTTTCCCCGGCGGAATTTCAAGGTTTATTCCTTTTAATACCTGTAACGGGCCAAACGACTTTTTTATGTTTTCTGCTTTTATCAAGACAATGTTTTAATCTTCAGGATGATCTTTAATTTCTTTTTTGGTTGCGGATTCGTCTTCCAGCGGATTTGAAACATCTTCAAGGTCTTTTCTGATGTGATCGGTTTCCCGTTCAACTGTTGATGAAACCTCATCCAAATCGTGTTTAATTTTGCTGGTTTCCCGGTTTACGGTTGATTTAACCTCGTCGATATCACGTTTAATATCGGAAGTATGTTCATTTATTTCACGTTTAATCTCGTTGGTGGCTTTTTTAAATTCGCGCATTCCTTTCCCAAAGGTTTTAGCAATATCGGGAATGGCTTTCGAACCAAAAAAAAGCAATGCCAGCAACATGACCAAAACTAATTCACCCCCGCTTATAAATAAAATAGTGTTCATTCTTCTTTTTTGTTTTAGCCCACAAATATACAAATTGACACAATCATTTAATCAGGAAACATCAATAAAAAACAATAGCCCTGCATAAGCAAGGCTATTGTATATGATATGCTTCAACGAATTTTAATGTTTGCGCTTTGCTACAATTTTTGCAACTCTTTTCTGGAAATCGTAAGCAATTGGTGTGGCCACAAAAAGAGATGAATAGGTACCAACCACAACACCCACAAGCAGTGCAAATGTGAATCCGCGAATGGTTGCACCACCAAAAAGGAAGATGGACAGCAACACCACAAAAGTTGACAACGATGTACTGAATGTGCGGCGCAGCGTGCTGTTCACGGCTTCGTCCACATTCTGCTCGCGTTTGCGTTTTGGGTGCAGTTTCAGGTATTCCCTGATGCGGTCGAATACAACCACTGTATCGTTTATGGAGTAACCAAGCACCGTTAGAATGGCGGCAATAAATGCCTGGTCAATTTCGAGCGAAAACGGAAGAATATTATAAAGGAGTGAGAAAATTCCCAATACGATAATTGAATCGTGTGCCAGTGCAGCAATTGCTCCCAGGCCATACTGCCAATTTGTAAAACGGATGAGAATGTAGAGGAAGATGATAATGAGCGCAAAACTGATGGCAATCACCGAATCTTTCCGAATATCGGCTGAAATGGTTGGCCCTACTTTTTGCGAACTCATCTGATAGGTTTCCGTAAACTCTTCGAGCGTTACATTTTCGTCCAGTATGTTTGCATTCTGCAATCCTTTCATCAGCAATTCTTCCACTTCGTTATCCACATTTTCGCTGTCATCGTCAATTTTATAGGTGGTGGTAATTCGAATCTGGTTGTCGGCGCCAAAGGTTTTTACCTCAGGTGCGGTACCAAACTGAACTGCCAGCGCCTGTTGAACATCGGCGACCTGAACATCCTGGTCAAGGCGCACCACATAGGTACGGCCCCCTTTAAAGTCGATTCCGTAATTCAATCCGCGAACTGCAAGTGACCCGATTGAAAGGATAATAAGGGCACCTGAAACGAAGTATGCAACTTTCCTTTTTTCCAGGAATTTGATGTTCGTATTACGCAGCCAGCCCTCTGTGGCTTTGGATGAAAACAGAATATTTTTACTGTGTTTCAGTTTCCACTCAAAAATAAGGCGGGTGATAAAAATAGCGCTGAACAGCGATGTGAGAATACCAATTATAAGAGTAGTTGCAAACCCTTTAATTGGCCCCGAACCAAAAACATAGAGCACAATACCGGTTAACAGGGTGGTTACCTGGCCGTCTATAATGGCGGAATAGGCATTTTTATATCCGTCGGAAATGGCAAGTTTTATGCCTTTCCCGGCACGTAACTCTTCCTGCACGCGTTCATAAATCAGCACGTTGGCATCAACCGACATACCTATTGTTAGCACAATACCGGCGATACCGGGAAGTGTAAGAGTAGCACCCAGTGAAGCCAGAATACCGATAACAAAAAATACGTTGGCGATAAGCGCCACGTTGGCCGAAAGGCCTGCGTTACGACTGTAGAAAAACAACATATAAATAAGCACCAGTGCGAAAGCAATAATGAATGAATACATCCCACTGTTGATGGCTTCCTGTCCTAATGAAGGCCCAACAATCTCTTCCTGGATAATACGGGCGGGAGCCGGCATTTTACCCGATTTCAAAATGTTGGCAAGGTCTTTTGCTTCCTCAATGCTTTCCAACCCGGTTATGCTTGAGCGGCCACCGGAAATTTCATTTTGAACAGTGGGGAACGAACGTACATATCCGTCGAGCACAATGGCGATTGATTTGCCGATGTTTTCTTTGGTCAGCCGTTGCCATATTTTTGCACCTTCACTGTTCATGCTCATCGAAACTTCCGGGTTTGAGCCTAACTGATCAAAATCCTGTCGGGCGTCTGTAATCACATCACCATCGAGTGGTGCGCGTCCGTCGCGGGTATTGGCTTTCAGGGCAATCAAACGGTAAAAATTTCCGGTAGCGTCAATCGAATTGGCTGTCCAGCGGAACATCATATCCCTGGGAAAAATGTTTCTGATTTGTTCCCTGTTCATGTATTCGTTTATTCTTGCTGTATCTCTTGAATGGGCAATTCCGATGGCCGGTCCCTGGAATAATTGTCCCTGCTGGTCGGTGCTTGGATTTAACAGGGCAAACAAAGGAAATTCCTTGCGAAAATCTTCGAGGTTATCAAGACCAGTTTCGGTGGTATCACTTCCTGCTTCAAGTTCCGAAAGGAGCGAACTCTCTTCTACTTCTTCTGCTTCACCTTCATCTGCATCTTCACCTTCGTCTGGATTTTCGACTGTTTCAGTATCTTCAGTTCCGGTGGTACGTGACTGCATGTCCCGTAATCTTTCGTTTGCCTGAAGCAGATATGGATAAACTTCCTGGTTTTCATAGGTTTCCCAAAACTCCAGCATGGCGGTTCCCTGCAAAAGTGTTCTTACCCTGTTTTGGTCTTTTACACCCGGTAACTCCACCAAAATACGTCCTTTGGTTTGCAATTGCTGAATGTTTGGTTGTGCAACGCCAAAACGGTCAATACGTGTGCGGATAATGTTAAATGCATTGTCGATGGCTGAATTGGTTTCACGCCTGATAACATCAAGTACCTCGGAATTTGTGGTATTGATGTTGATTCTGTCGCGCAGTTCCAGTGTCAGAAAAATGGATGCCAGCCTGGCATTTGGGTCAATTTCCTCGAAAGCTCTTCCGAAAAGAGTAACAAAGTCTTCCTGGCTTCCGCGTTGCATTTGCCTGGCACTTTGCAGTGCAGCATTAAATGTAGAGTCATTGTTGTAATTCGACAGTGCCCTGACGAGGTCTTCAACCGCCACTTCAAGAGTAACGTTCATCCCCCCTTTCAGGTCGAGACCGAGGTTCAGTTCCAGTTCCTTCACTTCCTTAAAAGTGAATTTTTTCAGGCCCAAAAAGTTATAAACAACTTCGCCCGAAATGGAATCGAGGTAATAAAATTCTTTATCGGGGTCGCCCTGGGCATATTCCTGGGCGGTTTTTTCCACCTGCCTGGCTTTAAATGTAAATGAAAGCTGGTATAAACATACTGCAGCCAGCAGGATGGCAAATGTTAAAATTGCACCTTTGTTTTGCATGTGATTTTAGTTTAAAAATTATTATGTATTATTCAATAATTAATTCTGAAATACTTTTAAATAGTTCTTTTGCTGAAGTGGTTCTTACCCATTTCAAATTCACTGTGTACAAAGAACCGGGCAAAAAGTGTACTTAGGAAATCAACGGATCTTCGTCGGGGTGTGTGAAATAATAGTGTCTGAAAATAAGATGGTGGTAGGAAAGGAACAGCGGTTGTTTCAAAAATTCCTGTTCCGTTTTTAACACCTGGTGGTTACGTAATTGGTGGCACTTTTGAATAAACTTATTATGCAACTGGCCAAATAATTTTCGATCAGAAATTTTTTGTGCAGAGGTTTTTGCGCTCAAGCTGTTCGATTGTGTAAAGAGATATATTGTACCATGGTCGTCGGTGCTTTCTTCATTTTGTGCCTGAAGTTCGTCAAGCGTTCCGGGATGGTTTTCAAAATATTCGTCGAAAAAAAATGCAGCACCGGCAATTCCTATAAAAAGCAGAAACTGCATTTGCCTTTTTTTCGATATTTTCAGTTTGAATTTCACCTGGTTACAAATTTTGCGGGGCAAATATACCGAAATAGTTCAGGTTTGCAAAGCCGGGAATCAGGAAAATCAGTTTAATATTTTTCGTTCAGCACCAGCGTCTTACTTTTATAATCCAAAACAGCTTTGTGCTTCATCAGAAAATCGCCGCCCAGCAAACCGCAAATACTAAGGCTGGTGGCATTTGAATAGAGTTTGTTGATGTGTGTGAGATCGAGTAAAGCCACTTTCTGGTTTTCCACCTTTAGTTTGCCAAGCGAGCAGGGTTTCAGGTAAGCGATGGTGGTTTCAATGGGTTTTTCGCCAATGCCGGCGGTATGCAGTTGGTCGGCTTCCTCTTCCGAAATAACATATTGTTTTTCCAGGTTTTTATCGAAAACAGTTCTGGAAGCGCCGGTGTCAACCACCCAGTATCCGGTAGTTTTATCTTCAAAAACCGACTGTACAACAAGATGAAAGTTGTTGTCTTCCAACTCAATAATCTGCAATGGAATTTTTATTTTCATGTTTCAAAGTAAAACAAAAAACGGCTGAATCCGCAGAAACAGCCGTTTGAATATGAATTATCTTTTTGAGTTTTATTTTCCTGAAATTCTATAAAATATTCATTCCGTCGAGCACATCCATTATGCTCTTTACTGCGTTGGCCGAGTCGTGAAGCAGTTGTTTTTCATCTTCATTCAATGCTACTTCAATAATTTGCTCTACGCCGTTTTTCCCCAGTTTAACCGGCGAGCCCACAAACATATTGTTTAGTCCATATTCGCCTTCCAGTTTCACACAGCAGGGGAAGATGCGTTTTTGGTCCATTACAATGGCTTCAACCATTTGTGCTGCTGCTGCTCCGGGTGCGTACCAGGCTGAAGTTCCCATCAGGTTCACCAGCTCGCCGCCGCCTTTTTTGGTGCGGTCAACAATGGCATTCAGCTTTTCTTCGTCAATGAGTTCGGTTACCGGAATGCCTGAAACAGTAGTATATCGCGGGAGCGGAACCATGGTATCTCCGTGGCCACCCATAAGTAAAGCCTGTATATCGAGCGGAGAAACATCGAGCGCTTCGGCAAGAAATGCGCGGTAACGTGCAGTGTCCAGAATTCCGGCCATGCCCATTACTTCATTTTTGGGTTTTTTGGCAGTAACATAAGCGGCATAAGTCATTACATCCAACGGATTGGAAACGATTATGATTTTGGCTTTTGGTGAGTATTTCACTACATTTTCGGTAACACTTTTTACGATGCCGGCATTAATGGAAATGAGGTCGTCGCGGCTCATTCCCGGTTTTCTCGGTACTCCGGATGTGATAACCACTACTTCTGAATCAGCGGTTTTTGAATAATCGTTGGTTGAGCCAACCAGGCGTGTATTGTAATAATTAACCGGGGCGGTTTGCCATAAATCGAGGGCCTTGCCTTCCGAGATTCCTTCTTTAATATCAACTAAAACAACTTCTTTTACAATGTTTTTCTCCGCAATTACCTGTGCACAGGTTGCTCCAACATTTCCGGCGCCTATTACTGTTACTTTCATTTTGAATATGAGTTAAATCCTTTACTTAAACAATCTGAAAAAATACAATTTTTTTTGAGAAGCGCAAAGATAATTGATTTTATTGAGGTTTAAAATTTAAAATCAGGTGCAAATCCGGTTTAACATTTTGATAAAGCACTTTTCAATTCAGCCAATACGTTAATTTAAGTACTAACGCCCGGTTCCGCGAATTCCAAGTGCCAGGAATGTAATTGTCGGTATAAACCACAAAAAAATCGGAAACCGGCTGGTAACGCCACTGAAACCGCATGTTGATGTTCATGTTGTCCATCTGCTCGTTGTACTGCACAAACGTGGTCCAGAAAATATTTTCGGAAAAAGTAATATCGAGTTTGGGCCCCAGCAACCAAAATTGAGTCTGTTCAAACGGCTGTGGCAGATGAAGATCGGTATAATTGAAGTTAAAGGCAAAATTGACATAAGGCTGATAGCGGTATCCCAACTGGCCTGTAATGTATTGAATATTGCCGTTGTAAAATGTTCCTTTTGCTGCCTCGGCATTCCATTTAAACAAGTTTTGCGAAGGAGAGGCGTAAACAACAAAAGCACCGCCAAAATTGTATTTTTCGCCAGCCGGCAAGTGATGCCCGCTTATTTGAGTCGGGTCAAAATCTTTTTCAAGTTCCACAAAGAAATCTTTATAACCTGCCACAAGCATGGCTCTGCTTTGAAATTCGAACTGATAGCTGAATGTATTTTCATGTTCAATTTTATGGTATTCCTTGTTGAAATAGTTTTCCAGTTCGATGTTAAATCCGTGGCTTACAACCCGTTTGTTGGGAACGAACAGGTAGGTAAATTCCGGTCCTAAAAAGTTATAACCTTTTCGCCTCACATATCCTGTTTCGGCCAGGTAATTTTCTCCAACCGAAGTTTGCGACAATCGTGCCTGTATGTTTTTGGTGTTATAGGCGAGAGTAGCTCCCTGCGAATATTGCTTTTCCGGATTTTCGGGCTGAAACGAACGGTGGTAGAAAAATTTTCCGCTCCAGAAGTTGTTACTGCTTGCCAGGTTATAGTCGAAACCGGCCACCCGGTTAAACAAAGTTATATCAGCAGGCTGGTTCAGGTATTCTTTATTTACAAAAATGAACCCGAAATTGGAACGGGCAAACACTTTTTTCTGAACCGATGCCACGGTAAAATTTCGTGCCAGGTGTTCACTGGTTTTTTGGGTTGCCATGTTCATGAATCCGATGCGCCAGTCGTTACCCACTTTCCCGCTTAACCGCGCACCTGCCAGCACCGGTGCATCAAGCCCGATTCGCCGTGAAAAAAACGGAGTAACCGTGTTGTATCCGAAACCGGAAAACAGGTCGCTGTTTTCGAGGAAGAACTGCCGTTTTTCGGGAAAAAACAGTTCGAACCGGTCGATGTTGGTTACCTGCTGATCGACTTCAACCTGCGCAAAATCAGGATTGTAGGTCAGGTCAAGGTTCATGGAAGAGGAAATTCCCACTTTTGCATCGAACCCAAAATCTCTGTGGTATTCAGCTCCGGTACCTGCCTCGTAGTCGTTGGCAAATCCTCCGTAAACATAAGGAATCAGTGAGAACTGCATAGTCGATTTGGGCAGCGGCTCATCGAACCGCATCACGCCGGTATAGGCCAGCGAGGCTGTTGGGAATTGCCTTGGAACCGGCGCCCAGCTCGATTTTTCGTTGGTTTTTAAATCGAGCCGGCTGAAGTTCACATTCCAGCGCTGACCGCCCGAAGGATAACGGATTGAACGAAACGGAATACGCATTTCGGCAATCCATTTGTTATCGTAATGTTCTGTTTTCGATTCCCATTTGGCGTCCCAGTCGAGGTTCATCCGTGAACCGTCGCTCATGGCGCCGTCCCACTTGGCGCCCGAAGCCGAAATGCCGAACGAAAAGCCGTTGGTCTGGTCGAGAAAAGTATCGAAAAAAGAAAGAAAGTTATCGTTGTTGCCAAAATTGAAATCGCGGCGAAACGATTCCATGATGCGTTTACCTGGAATGGTATCGTAAAATACAAAGGCCATGTAAAGCGCCTTGTCGTCGTAAGTCATCATCACCTCCGACTGTTGGGTGGGGTAACCGGTATCAACAGGCAGAACCAGGTAAAATGGTGTGGCTTTTTGAGCCGCCAGCCAGTCGGGTTCATCCAGCACGCCATCAATACTGATTTCACCCTGCATTTTTTTTACATGGTACACAAAATCTTTGTTGAAGGTGTCTATGATGGTGTCCTTTCTCGATTTTTCAATAGAGCTGGCCTCTGTCGAAACACAAAATAAGGCCAGTAAAAACAAAACAATTATCCTCATTTCAGAAAAAAGTTTAATCAATTTAGGTGTAAGTGCGCAAAGATATTTATTCTGTGAAGAATACAAGCAGGAGTGTTTCATGTTTTGAGGAGAAAAAATGAAAAGTTTGCAAGCCGAAATTACACAGATTTCAATTTTTCAGAAATTCAGAATTTGATAATGGATTGCCTTGTTACACCTAATTTCATAGCCTGCTAATTCAGCTTTTGAATCATCCATTTGGGAAAATCCACGCATACACGTCTGGTTTCAAGTTCTTCCCGTCTGGCAGTTTTTAATTCCAAAAATTCTGTGATATTTTTTCCTTCTTCAAAAAGTTTATCAAATTCCTGTGTCGTTATAGATTTTTTTTCATTTTTCTCCGAATTAATGGTTGAAATACCTTTCCAGCACATACTCCGGCTGGTGCCGGTCGGGCGTTTGTTTCAGTCTGGTGTAATCGTATTCCAGCGGCAGAAAAGTTGACGGGTACAATGTTGCGGTGTCGTTGGTTGCCTGGTGCCACTCCTCCAAAAGTATTTTCATTTCGTTTAATTTCTGCTGATATTGCGGAATTACTGCCAGATTGTTCAACTCCAGCGGGTCTTTTTTAAGGTTAAAAAGCTGGTTATAATTCCTGCGTGGGTAGCTGATGAATTTCCAGCCATCGGTGGTGCGCACAGCGCGGGCTGTATTGCGGTAAGCGGTGTAAAGGGCTTCCCGGACATTGTCCTTTTCTCCGATGATAACCGGGTTCAGATTTTCGCCGTCAATTCCTTTGGGTTCAGGCAGGCCGCAAAGCTGAGCCAGAGTCGGATAAATATCAAAAAGATAAACCAGCGCATCGGGTACTTTGTTTTTTGGGATTCCCGGGCCCGAAATGATAAACGGAACTTTGGTGCTGTGTTCGTACAAATTTTGTTTCCCAAGCAAACCGTGACTGCCAATGGCCAGTCCGTTATCGGCAGCATAAACAATAATCGTATTTTCAAAAAGCCCCGATTCTTCGAGTTGACTTATTATTTCTCCTACCCGTTCGTCGATGTGGGTAATCAGTGCGTAATAGTCTGCCAACGAAGCTTTTACCATTTCCGGAGTTCGCGGCCAGGCACCCAGGGTTTCATCCCTGATATTCAAATCATCAAACTGGAATGGATGCAGGCACATAAAGTTTCCGGGCAGGGGCATGGTTTCATCGGGGTACATGCCGATATGATCTTCTCGTGGCGAGCGCGGATCATGGGGGGCAGTAAACGAAACGTAACAGAAAAACGGGTTTTCCCTGTTTCCGTTAGCATAATCCTGAATGAAATTCATAGCAGCGTCTGCAAACAAATCGGTGGAAAAACTTTTCAGTTCCGGTTCTGAGAGTTTTCCATCTTCGCCCAAATTGCGCACAGGTGTTTGGAAATGATCGCTCATTCCGCCCAGAAAAACGTTTTCGCCATGTTGAAATGAAGCTTCAAATGCACTTTTTTCATTGTGCCATTTTCCGGTGCCAAAAGTTTCGTACCCCTTCTCGGCAAAGTGCATAGGCATGGTTTTTACACCCTCCAGCACATCGTACACATGGAAAAGACTTTTGCCGCTCATGAGCATGGCCCGGCTGGGTGCACAAATGGCTCCGTGGTGCCCGCCCATTACGTAAGTGTTGGAAAAACGAACACCAGTTTCAGCCAGCTTGTCGATGTGGGGTGTTTTTATGTATGGATTTCCCGAACATCCGAGGGCATCGGCACGCTGGTCGTCGGCAAAAAAGAAAAGTACGTTGGGCATTTTCTTTACTTCTGTAGCTTTTTCAGCAGGTGAACACCCTGAAAGAATTCCGGTTAGCAGGATGGCTGATGCAGATATGGCTGACTTCATGTTTTAATTTTTCAGATTCGACAAGGTTTCAATATCTTCAGGATGCACAGAGCCATCCGGCAACGGGCCGATGTTCAGCAGTAAATTGTAGTAGTTTAAAAGCGCATCGCCCAGTAAAATTTTTACATCATTCACTTTTAAATGATGCCCGTCCATGGCTTTGTTGTATCCCCAGTTTTGCCCGGCGCCTGGTAAATACGGCTGCATGGTGTTGCACACTTCTTTGGGTTTGTTTTTATTCAGTTCATAAGCTTTTTGCGCAACCGGATATTGCTGCCCAACACGGGCGCCTCCTCCGCGTTCGGGCGCCATAAAATCTTCATCACCGTTTGCGCCCTGTTTAAACGAAATCAGCGCGTGTGGCGAAAGTTTGCGAATTAAAGCATAGGTTTCATCGATGGGAAAAACATCGGGATTTGCATAAAATCCCATAATCGGGTCGAACCAGATTCCGGCAATGGTAGGGTATTGGGTGAGCATTTCGGTAAGCTGCGCATGAACATAATCCACATATTTTCTGAAATCTTCCGGCTTTTCATACCTGTAGGCTTCTGGTTTTTCTGTGTAAGCAGGCCGTGCATTTGCCCACCCGGCTTCGCGTGAATAAAACCACGGATGTTTCCAGTCGGCAGCGTAGGAATAATAAAGAAAAAGTCCCAATCCTTCTTTTTCACAGGATACAGCCAGTTCGGCCATTAAATCGCGGCCTGCCGGGGCGTTCACACTGTTAAAATCCGTTTCTTTGGTTTTGAAAAGGCAGAATCCATCGTGGTGTTTGCTGGTGATGGTGATGTATTTCATCCCCGCTTTTTTGGCGAGCTGTGCAATAAAATCTGCATCAAAACCGGAGGCAGTAAATGAATCTTTTAACCGGGCATATTCATCCAACGGGATGGTATCGCGCAACTGCACCCATTCGCCACGGCCCAACTGGCTGTACAAACCATAATGAATGAACATTCCGAACCGGGCATCTTTAAACCACTGAAGATTGGCCGCTCGTGGATTTTTTTCGTAGGATTCCCGGTAGTTTTTTAAATACTCCGGAACCTGTCCCAATGTGATTAGTGAAGAAAATGATAAAAAGACGGCAAGGAATAGTTTAAACATAACTGTTTGGTTTTATTGATTTTGAATATACGGCTGAACCCAGGCTTTTTGCTTCCCCAAAATGTTTCCGGTATTCGGATCAATGTGGTCTGCCGAAGAAGTGATTCGAACCCGCACGTACAATTCTTCACCAGTAAATTTATAGGAAGGTGTCAACGACTGGGTGGTTGCCAGCACTTTTCCAATTTCTTCAGAATAGGTTTTCGTCGTATTTTCAATTTCATTTCCTTCCGAATCAAGCGTGGGAGTCCCGGTGGGGTCAACACCTTTAAGCGTACCAATAAATTGGGTAGTAAATTCAATTCCTTCCTGAGGCTCGATTTCAATTTTAAGGTTTTTTCCGTTAAACTGAATGTTTTTCAAGGTTACGCCGGTTGATGCGTAAAAATCTCCCTGGTCGATGGCAACCAGAATGGCATCAGGTGAAAGCTCTTCGGAGCGGACCATCACCCAGCCTCTTCCCGGACCGGCGCCCCCGCCATGGTAATTGTGGGCATCGTCGGTGGCCAGCGCATAAAGCAATTCGCCATCATCAGATGCCAAACGGTTGGCCAGAACAATGTCCCAGATTCTGTCGGTACTTGCGCGGTTTTCATCGCCTGCATTGTTTACCTGTGGGTGACCGTTAAAAACTTCAAAGTACCGAAGATCGGGAACATTCAGCATCATTTCCGCCGTAATGGCCCACCTGAAATTGGGGTGTGCCAGGGCAGGATGCACATTTATGCCGGTTTTTTCGCGGTAGGCCTTCACATTTTCAACGGTTTCCCGAATCATTTTTTCCCGTTCGTCCACAGTGCCCTGTGAAACAGGAAGAATTTCGTGCTGATGAAAAGCAAGCAGGTGAACGGCATGCGGATTGGAGATTTCATTTCCCATAATCAAAAGAAATTTTCCCGGCTCTTCGTACATCGATCGGAACTCTTCCAGCGTTTTCAGGCGCACCCGTTTCACTCCTTCCTCTTCATCATGTGAATGTATTTCTACCCAATCGCCGCCATAAGTTTCCATGTACTTGTGCAGTGTGGCATGGTCTTCCGGGAAGTTTCGCCAGCGTTCGCCTTCCAGTATCACATTGTGGTCGGTAAGTGCCAGAAAATCGTAACCGTTTTCTTTGTACCACTGCGCAACACTTTCAGGAAATTCATCGCCGTCGCTCCAGAACGTGTGGGTGTGTAAATTTCCTTTCAACCAGTTGGATTTGGGCTGGCTGCATGAAGTGAATGTAAAAATAATTAACAGGATGAAAATTCGTGACCCCCAAAGCCTTGTATTTAGAAGGTGGATGAAGTTATTAACTATTTGATTTATTTGAAGTAAACTTATTTTTTTCATTTTTTCAATCTTTAAATTGTGACAGATACGCAATTTACAAATAAGCATGGAAATAAAAAGAGAAGAAGGATTTTGCATTACAAATTTTTGGTGAAGTTTTAATAATGGGTGAATTTTTTAAAAATGGCTTCAATATAATGGGTCAGGGATGTATAATGTTAATAAAAGATAAAATGGTATTTTATTCTTTGTGATTTGAAATTAATCAGATAAATTAGTATTTAAATTCAAATTAAATCATGCAAAAATGGAAAATAAAAAAATTATTGCTGTAGTAGGGTCCACCGGTGCTCAGGGTGGAAGTCTTATAAGGGCTATTTTAAATGATCCGGAAGGGGATTTTTCCGTTCGGGCCATAACCCGAAACTCCGGTTCAGACAAAGCAAAAGAGCTGGCAAAAATGGGGGTGGATGTTGTTGAGGCCGATGTTGATAACAAAGAGAGTCTTGTTAAAGCTTTTAAAGGAGCTTACGGAGCCTTTTGTATAACTTTTTTCTGGGAACACTTTTCTCCGGAAAAGGAAAAAATACATGCAAGGAATATGGCAGAAGCAGCCAGCAGTGCAGGTGTTAAACATGTAATCTGGTCGACCCTTGAAGATACCAGAAAATGGATACCGCTTGAAGATGACAGAATGCCAACCTTACAGGGAAAATATAAAGTTCCGCATTTTGATGCAAAAGGAGAATCGAATGAATATTTTGAAACCAGCGGGGTACCTTATACATTGCTTAATACTTCATTTTATTGGGAAAACTTTTTATATTTTGGAATGGGACCCCAAAAAGGGCAGGATGGTAAACTGGCTATTACCTTCCCCATGAGAGATAAAAAATTACCTGGAATTGCTGTTAGTGATATTGGAAAATGTGCCTATACTATTTTCAAAAAAGGAAATGAATATCAGGGAAAAACGGTCAGCATTGCAGGAGAACATTTAACTGGGAATCAAATGGCTGAAGCGTTCTCAAAACATTTGGGAACAGAAGTTGCTTATAACGACGTGCCACCGGAGATTTACAGAAATTTTGGTTTTCCGGGTGCTGACGATATGGGTAATATGTTTCAGTTTAAAGCCGATTTTGAAGATGAATTTTGTGATGCTAGAAATATTGATGCAACTAAAAAATTAAACTCTGAATTATTAAATTTTGATTCCTGGCTTGAACAGAATAAGATGCTTATAAAAGGTTAAATTATTGCTGAAGGATTTTAAAATGAGGTGGGTAGCAAATTCCCACTTTTTTTGAAATCCTTAATTCAGTCCTTGATCTTTCATGAGCGCAAGGTTTTTGTCACTCCCGGTAATCCGGATTATTCGGGACCAATCCCAAACTTCCCAGAAAATCCATACACGCCGCCCGCACGTTGTAATCCCGGTCGGCCATTTCTCTGACTTTCCAAATGGTTTCAATAAAGGGTTCTCTTTTTGCCGAATCGAAATAAAGCAGGGAATAAACCGCCATTAGCGAAATATCGAGGTTTTCGTGGGCACAGAACTTTTTAAGGTTTTCTTCGGCTGTTTTGTTGCTGAACATTCCGTACGCAATGGACGAAGCGAGAACTGCCACCGGCGGATATTCATCATCCATCGCCTTCAATATATTTTCTGAAAACGGATTTATGGTTTCCTGATTTTGGCTGCGCAAACCCAAAATGGCCCAATATCTGACTACCGGATTTTCGTTTGAAAGCAGTTCTATTTGTTTTTCAGCAATTTCGTTTCCCCGAAAACCGGCCAGTGAAGCGGCTTCATAAATTTTTTCCAACGGATATTTTTTATGATCAAGCCGAAATTCATAGGCCGTTGTGGTATCCGAAAGCAGGCCAATTTCATACTCAGGCAAAAACATCACATCGCGCGACTTCAGCGCTTCTTCTTTTAATAGGGAACGCATTTTTTCCAAAACCGGCTGAAATTCCGGTTCACTGGCCAGGTTTTTGGTTTCCCACAAATCGTTTTCAATATCGAAAAGGAATTCGGCCGGGCGTGGCTCGAACAGGCTTTTCTGCAACGGATTGAGTTTGTTTTCGGCCAAATCCTTCCGCATCTGTTGTTTGATCTCCCCGATTTCCATGTAACGGATGTAACGGGCTTCGTAAATGTAAGGCATATAATTCCGCGAGTAAACAAACCTGCCATCGGTTACGGTGCGCACCATGTCGATTCCATTGTCCGAGCGGTCAGAAGACAAATTGAGGTAATCCACGGGTTCTAAACGTTTTTTCCCCAGAAATGATCTGCCTTCCAAATGTTTGGGAATTTCACCGCCTGCCAGGCTAATGAGGGTGGGGGCCAGGTCGGTAAAATCAATCAGTTCATCAGTCACCAAACCACTTGTTCCCCAGGGTGACAGATGTTTGTACATTTCAGGAAACCAAACGATAAACGGAACGCGGTAACCGTAATTGATGCCGTTGGTTTTTCCGCGCGGCATTCCTTCGCCATGATCGGCATAAAAAAAGATGATGGTGCTGTCTTTCAGGTTGTCTTCTTCCAGCCTCGCCAGCAACTCGCCTATCCGGTTGTCGGTAAGTTTTATGGAATTGTACACCCGCGCAAACTGATTGCGCATTTCGGGGCTGTCGAGGTAGAAGGGGGGCATTTCAAAATCATTATCGCCAATTTGTTCTTCCGGGGAAAGTTGCTCAAACACGTTTTTCAGGTACCAGTCGTAGGTTTCTGTCATGGTGCGCGACTGGTGCGATTCGTTGTAGTTGAACACTGCAAAAAAGGGCTGACCGGGTGTGCGGTTCCACCAGCCTGCCTGGTTTGAACTTTCATTCCAGGCTTCGGTAATAAATGCTTTTTCTCCGGCCACGTTGTAGTCGGTTTTTACATTGTTTGTGGTGTAATAGCCTCGCTGCTGGAGGTAATACGGAAATCCTTTGATGAACTCCGGAACCGGATATTTGCTGCGGTGATTACCTGTTCCGGCTTTGTATGTTTTCACTCCGGTTATAATTGCAGTTCTACTGGGTGAACAAACCGTTCCGGTTGAAAAAGCATTGGTAAACCGAACTCCTTCCTCAGCCAGTTTGTCAATGACCGGGGTGCTGGCATTTTCATCACCGTAACACCCGATAAACTGTGGCGAAGTATCTTCGATGGTCACCCAGAGGATGTTGGGTTTGGGTAGTTCTTGTTTTTGTTTGCAATGCAAAAACAAAGATGGAATGGCTAACAGGCTGAAAAGAAGAATTTTTTTGTTCATTTTAGTATTGCTTTTTCTGCGTGAATCGGCGTAATCAGCGGGAGTTTTCTTTTTTCATTTCCCGCAGAACTCGCTGATTTTCGCAGATAAATATTTTTAATTCAACTATAGATTTGAATAAAATCCTAAAAATAATCGGCGGTTCGCCCGAATGGATGCCTTCGGCAGAAACCACCGCACCCGTTAAAGTTCCACCAAAACTTTTTCCGGATTCTTTTCTTTTTGGGATTTCAGACCAGTAATTGCTTCTCTTTTTTTGTTTTCACCAATAATAACCGTAAACGTTCCGCTTTCGTGCAGTTTAGGCTGAACGGTGTTGCCTTTGATACGATAAATTTGTGCCAGTTCTCTGGTTTTTTCGTTCCAGATTTGCATCACCTGGTTGGGTTGGTTTACCGAAATTTCGGGCAAAACGTTTTCAGCACCAAGTCCTAAATTATCGAACTGTGAAATTTGTTTTGGCCACCCCGGGAACTGGTCACGCACCGGATTGGGATTTTCCACATCGGCAAAAAACCGCCAGGAATCAATATCGATCGTGCGTTCTTTTTGGTCGAAAGTAACAAATCCAAACCCGGAAGCGCGGATTTGTGCATTGTTGTACCGGCTTTCCCGGTCAACTGTAATTTTCCCGGGGTTTCCAACGGCATACACATAATTCTTATTCCCGAAAGCATCTGAGTATTTTCCTGTATTCGGGTAACCATGTTCAGGCCGGTCAATAACCGGAACGCCCCGTTCATCGGGTAAAAACCAGCGCATATAGAAATTGCAAATGGCCGGTGTATTGAAACTCCATCCGGCATCGCGGTAATCATCCAGTCCGTATTGAACAAGGGTAGTTAAATGCTGATCGCCATTAATGTGAAAAGCAGCCACTTTTCGCATGAGGCGGATGACTTTGTCGCGGTCGGATTTTGGCCAGCCCCCGGAGTCGAGGTCGCCGTAAAGGTAATTTTCCATACTTCCGTGGTGGGTGGCTACATTGGCAAAAACAGTTTGGGAAAGCAGCACCTTCATGTCGGCGCCTTCCCAGTCCATTACCCAGTCGTTCAGAAATTTGGTTTGTCGTTCGCCAATCATTTCCACACCCGGCTTGTCGAGGAATGATAAATCTTCGCGCGGTTCTATCATGTGGTCGTGTCGGCCTTCCCAGTCGGAAACGGCTTCCGGACCGGTTTTAAAAATACGATCGGTGATGATGGCAAAACTCACTCTTCCGTATGTGAGGTCGGTGTACCAAACACTCATTCCTTGTTCAATGGATGTGGGATCATACGGATCGGGCAACTGTCCGCACTGGGTGCGGTTTACCACGTTCACCATTTCCACCGACTGCATAAAACCGCGTGTGTCGGAACTGCCGGCACCGCCCGGTTTCGGAATTCCACCTTCGCCCCAGAGGTTTCCGTGGAAAACATCGTGGTCATCGGGCGTACAGATGGTTGGTGTATTTCGCATTAAATCTCCAAATGCCCAGCCAAACATGTAATATTTTCCGAGGTAGCTTAAAATGGAAACGTCAACCGGTTCTCTTTTCATGGGGTAACCGCCGTTGGGCTCATAAATCTGATCGCCCGAAAAGTAAAGCATGTCTGGTTCCAGTTGGGTCAGGTTTTCTAACAGCGGTGTGTATGGATAACCCGAGGTAAACTGGCAGGTGAAGCCGCCAAATTTCAACGGGCGGTCAACCGGGTCTTTGCGGATGGTTCCGGTATAATATTCCGGAGTTTCTTTTCTGTCCTTTCCTTTTTCAATGTATTCCACCCGGTATTCTGTGTCTTTGGTAGCATCCCAGTTTTCCAGCTTAAAAACAGCCGTGCGAGAATCGGGCTCAATTTGTTCTGTAGCAATGGTATTCCATGTTCCGTTTTCATTCAATTGAAGGCTCACTTCCTGGTTATCGTTTTCACTGATGGGCGGTAACATAGCCATCATTTTGACCGTGTTTTTGCTTAGAGTGTGCATGGTCCACAACACCGGGCCAAATGCATTTTCCGGCTGCGCGGTTACTTTTGAACCCGAAAGTTTCAACTCATCAAAACTAAAAAGAGAATTGCCCGGTTTTTCGTTTCCGCCCAAAATAATATTGTTGGCCACGGCAATTAATCCATGAATTTCTTCCACAGTCAGCGAAAGTTCTTCGGGGCTATTGCCTTTTTTGTCCGTAACTTTCATTTTTAACCGGTTGCTATTTCCCGAAACAATAAGGGATATTTCTGAAAAATCGAAATCTTCGGGAAGTTCAACTCGTTCGTCGTTTAAAAAGGCGAAGCCCTGCAGGCTGACGCCGGCATGAACGCCTTTTCCGAAATAACACAACGCCCGCACATCCGCATCTTGCTCATCGTACAATCCCACTAAAAGCCCGGCAGAACCGGGAACATTCCCTTCTTCTTTCAGACTGATTTTTACCGAAGCCTCGAAGTCTCCTGCCCCGGATGAAAGCACGTGGGTAAGCAGGTTCACCCTTGAATTAGGAACCGTTCCCACACAATGAAGCTGACCGTTTTCTACTTTCCAGTCTTCCAGCGGAATGGACCAGAAATCTTTTCCCACCCAGATACGGTCGTGGGTGTTGTTGAAGTTGGCAGAGAATTCGGTTTTTTTGGTGCAGGATGCCAGGGATATAAATATTACTGCGATTATTAAAATGAACTGTTTCATGTTGTTATATTTATTATTTCAATTCAAGTTGTTCAATGTTTCCAAACTCTTTCCCTCTGATTGTTTCAAAGGATTTTACCATCTCTTTTAGTTTTTCGGTATTTTCTTCGGCCAGGTTTTTCTGCTGACCCAAATCAGATTTGAGATTGTATAATTGAAATTCTGAAGAGTTACCCAGTTCAATATTCACCATTTCATTTTTCGCCGGTCCACTGTAGGGTGGAATCAGTGCCCAGTCTCCTTTGCGCAATGCCGTTCTTGTGGTGGCCTCTATAATGAGTTCTTCGCGGCCCTGATTGCTTTTTCCCATAAAAATATCAAGCAGTTCTTCGCTGTCGGGCCCGCGTTTTTCGCTGCCAACCAGTTTCGCCAGTGATGAGAACAAATCGAGTTGCGACACCAAAGCGTCGGAAACGGAAGGTTCGATTTTCCCTTTCCAGTAAGTAATAAATGGTACTCGGGTGCCTGCTTCAAAGAGGCTGTATTTTCCGCCGCGCAGCGGACCCCACGGTTTGTGTTTCCCCAGTTTTTCAACGGCATCATCGTAATACCCGTCGTTAACAACCGGTCCGTTGTCGCTGGAGAAAATGACGAGGGTGTTTTCAAGCAAATTTTCATCTTCAAGCGTTTTCACCAGCTCTCCCACACACCAGTCGGCTTCCACAATTACGTCGCCCCGCGGGCCCATTCCTGAAGAACCCACAAAACGCGGATGCGGGGTTCGGGGAACATGTGGCTGGTGCAATGCATAATAGAGGAAAAAAGGATTGCCTTTTTGTTTCCGGATGTATTCCTGTGCTTTTCCCAGAAAATCATCGGCCATATCTTCATCTACCCACATGGCTGCTTTTCCGCCTTTTTTAAACCCGATTCGGGGAATGCCGTTATGAATGGAATTGTTGTGTCCATGGTGCCATCTCATTTTTAAAAGCTCAGGGTTGTCGAGGCCGGTGGGTTCTCCCTCAAAGTTTTCTTCGTAGCTCACTAGAAGCGGGTCATCCGGGTCGAGGCCAACCACATAGCCGTTTTCGAGGTAAACCGTTGGGGTGCGGTCCTGGGTTGCTGCCATGATGTATGCGTAATCGAAACCGACCTCATTTGGTCCGGGCGAAACACGTTGGTTCCAGTCCACATTTCCGATGCCCAATCCCAAATGCCATTTGCCCACAATGCCAGTATTGTAGCCCTGTTCTTTCAGCATTTTCGGAATAGTCATTTGGGCTGTATTAATAATAAGTGGTGCTGAACCGGGAAGAATGCGTGCGCTTTCGTTTTTCCAGGGATACTCTCCTGTAAGCAAGGCATACCGACTGGGCGTACAGGTAGCTGATGAGGCATAACCTGTTGTAAAACGTATGCCGCCTTCCGCCAGTTTATCGAAGTTTGGTGTTTTCAGTTCGGTAGCTCCATAAGAACCCACATCGCCATAACCTAAATCATCCAAATAAATAATCACTATGTTGGGAAGTTTTGGATCATCCTGTTTCGGCTGATTTTGGCATGCAGCGAATAGAATAAATGATGCGGAAAAAAGGATGGTTGATTTGTTCATAATTAATTTTTTTTTCGATTTACATATCAGGTTTTGTTCAAAAATAACTTGAAAGTTTTAATCCCCCAACTGTTTTATTTTAAACCGTTCAATTTCGGCCGGAGTATGTTCCTGTAAAAAAATGGATTCAATTTTTTGAACGATTTCCGAATATTGGGCTGAAACATCGTTTTGTTCCTGAACATCTTCCTCCAAATCGAAAAGTTGGATATGCAAATCATCTTTAAAAATATTTTTCCGGAGGCCTTTCCATTTTCCCATGCGTAGCGCCTGCTGTCCACCGGATGCCGGAAATTCCCAGTACAAAAACTCATGTTTTTCCTGGTTTTCTTCTCCCAGAAGCGTGGGCAAGAAACTGATGCCATCAATTTTTCCTTCCGGCTCTGTTCCAACTAATTCGCAAAGCGTGGGAAGTACATCGTAATGCGCTGAAATCAGTTCGGTTTCGGTGCCCGGCTCAATTTTTCCAGGCCACTGGGCAATCATGGGAATGCGAATACCTCCTTCAGTCAGGTTGGCTTTTCCCCAGCCTTGTTCACTTTTAAATGGGTGCGCACTGTCGAACCAGGGTGAGTCGGTGCCGCCGTTGAAACTGGGGCCGTTGTCGCTGGAAAAAAGGATGAGGGTATTTTCGTAAAGGTCCAGTTCTTTCAGGGTGGCCACAATTTCGCCTACTTGTTCATCGAAGTAGGAAACCATGGCTGCATAAGCTGCCCGAGGGTATCGGTGTGGAAAGTATCCCCGGTCGCCGGTGTAGGGTTCTTCATCACCAAACTTTTTTACGTAATAATCCACCCACCGTTTGGGCGCCTGCAACGGCACGTGGGGAATCGGATTGGCATAGTACATAAAAAAGGGTTCATCCTTGTTTTCTTTTATAAACTGAATCAGTTCGTTTTGCATCAACTCCGAAGCATAATCGGTGAGCCAGAAGTCACTGTAAGATTCAGGAGCATACGGATCTGCTCCTTCCGGTAATCCGGTGCGGGGTGGAACCATTTTGTTGTTTAGCGGCACTTTTTCAGTGTTTTTCCACAGGTGAACCGGGAAATAGGTATGCGCCTGCCGCTGGCAATTGTACCCGTAAAAAAAGTCGAAGCCCTGCTTGTTGGGAATGCCTTCTGTAAGCGGTCCGCCAAGGCCCCATTTGCCCACAACCCCGGTTTTGTAACCCGCCTGTTGTAGCAGCGTGCCAATGGTTTGCGTACCCGGCTTTAAAGGGCGCTGACCTTCCAGGTTTGGGTCATTGGCCATGGCTTCGAAGTCCCATACGTCGCCGCGGTCGGCCCATTCGTCGTTGCCCCTGATTTGGGCATGACCGGAGTGCAGGCCGGTTAACAACATGCAGCGGGCTGGCGCACAAACCGGCGAACTGGTGTAGTGCTGCGTAAACCGCATTCCGTTTTCAGCCAGCGCATCGATGTTGGGCGTTTCAATTTTTTTCTGACCGTAGCACCCCAAATCAGCATAGCCCAAATCATCAGCCAGGATGTAAATGATATTGGGTTTTAGCCCTTCGACTTCGCTCAGGGTGACATTCTTTTTTGGCTGATTTTGGCAGGCAGAAAAAAGCAGGATGGTTGCAGGTAATAGAATGGTTGTTTTGTTCATGGTGTATTATTATTTTGAAACTAAAATAAATATTCACTCTTCAGGTAGCCTGAAATCTTTTTATCGAGAGTCCACAATTTAGAATTGGAAGCAATGGTGGCAGTTATGATACAAGCATCAACAAGTCCTATTCCTTTGCTTATTAATTTCTCTTTTTGCGAGTATTCTCCGGCCAGAATGCAAAGATGATTTATTTCTACTTTTGGTGTCAGTTCATAATAAGCCTTTAACATTTCTACTTCTCTTTTACTACGTGCGCCTTGCAAAAGTTCGGCAAATATTAGTTCGATGGTTGCAATCTCCCCTTTTTCTATTAGCTGCTGGCAAGTATCAAAATAATTACCATTCCCTTTAAAATACTCAATCCATATTGAAGTGTCCAATATAATACTCATGCCTCTCTGTTGAGATTCCGAATTTGATCAGCAGTGTATTTAAATCTCATAGGTTGATTTTTAATCAGGTTACTCAAATTTTTCAATTTTTGTAACCTGATATATTCATTCAATGCTATTTTCAGTGTGCCTGTCACAGTAGATGCCTTGGAATACTTCATCGCATCTTTGATTGTATCGTCATCTATTATTGCAGTTACCTTCATCGCTTAAATTTTTTAATACGATGCAATATACGATGTTTTATCGTATTGTCAAAATTCTGCTTTTTTGTCTGTACAATCGGCATGTGAACTCTTTTTATTTCCTCTCAGATTCCGTTACTTTTCGCAGATTCCCGTCTTCCCTGAAAAGCAGTAAAAATGCCAGCATCAACCCTACCGAAACCAGCGTGGTAATTCCCCAGATGGCGTCCCAGTTGTAGCCGGCAGCGGTTTTGTAGTGGTGAATGAGCCGGGCACACAAAAAATTACCCGCCAGCAGTCCGGCTCCAAAAGTTACCAGGAAAATGAAACCCTGGGCTTGAGATTTTAAATGAGCAGGTGCTTTTTTATCGATGTAAATCTGACCGCTTACGTAGAAGAAACCGAAAATCAACCCATGAATTAATATGCCGATGTAGTACATCCAGGGTTGGGAAATCATTCCTCCTGCATAAAATGAAAGGTACCGGATTGATAAGGCAACCAGCCCCAATATCATCGTTTTTCGCAATCCGAATTTTTTTATGGCCAGCGGCACCAGCAACAAAAATCCCATTTCGGCCAGCACTCCCCAATTTATGGTTATGGAAATGTATTGGGTATTGATGTTCAGCAAAAACTCCGAAAAATAGGAATAGTACATGGCAAAAGGAATCATAGAGAGAAATGAAAAAATGATAAAAAGTGTAAAATTACGGTCTTTCATCAACTGCACCGAACCCAGTCCGAAGGTATCGATGAGCGTTGATTTTTGTCCCTTTGCCAAAGGTGGTGTGTTGGGCAACGAAAGGTCCAGGAAAACAGCGAGAATACTCACCCCTGCACCACAGTAAAAAGGAAGGTGTGTGCCATCAAAATCAATGTTCAGTAAATTAATGAAGATTAAACTGAAAATGCCCGAAGCCACCCAGCCAATGGAACCGAACACACGCACTTTGGGGAAATCTTCCGAGGGCAAATGCGCCATCGCAATGGAAGAGGTTAAACTCCATGAAGGCATGTAAGCCAGCATGGCCAGCAACAGGCAGATGAAAAGCACATCGGGGTTATGGGTTGTAGCTGCCCACAGTAACATGAGCGCATGAACAAAATTCAAACCGGCCAGAACTTTTTGTGCAGGCCAAAACCGGTCGGCCAACATGCCAACCAGTGGCGAAGCCATACAGCCAATGGCCATGGAACTTAGAATAAGCGCTTTTTGAGTGCTCCCCACTTCCAGGTTGGTGAGGTAAGCCGCCAGCGGAACCCACCAAACGGCATACATCATGTACTGGAAGAGCATCATAAGGGAAAGTTTGAATTTTGGCATTACATTTTTTTTAATGGTATAATAATGAATGAATTAGTTCAATTAATTTTGTTTTTTATAAAAGACAAAAAATAATAGTGCAGACAAGATTGTAATTCCAATCCCCACCGAATAGGAAATTTCTTTTGACAGATGAAATCCTTCGGGAGCCAGAAACAGGTAAGTTGAAACGACTGCCGTCATAAACAGTGCCGGAATAAAGGTTATCCAGAAGTTCTTGTTGTATTTGACCAGATAAACCGTGATGGTCCAGAGCACGACGGTTGCCAGGGTTTGGTTCGACCACGCAAAGTAGCGCCAGATAACATCGAAGTTGATTTGTGTGAGAAAAAATCCGATGGCAAACAATGGAATGCTGATGTAGAGCCGGTTTTTTATGGGTCCCTGTTTCAGTTTCAGGAAATCGGCCACGATGAGCCGTGCGCTGCGAAAAGCGGTATCGCCCGAAGTGATTGGAGCTGCCACCACACCGAGAATAGCCAGGAATGCCCCGAATTTACCCAGCAGCATATTGGCCGATTCATTTACCACCCAGGCTGCATTTCCCTGGTGTTCCACCATAATTTCATTCAACTGGCGGATGCCCCCAAAAAAACTCATGCTTATGGTCGCCCAAATCATTGCAACTACTGCTTCGGTAATCATGGCGCCGTAAAACACCCTCCGGCCCAGTTTTTCATTTTTTATACAGCGGGCCATCAGCGGCGACTGTGTGGCATGAAACCCCGAAATGGCGCCACAGGCAATGGTTATGAACAGCATCGGAAATACCGGAAAATCATTGGCCTGGTTGTGGAAATTTCTGAAATTTTCGGTGGAAAGTTCAGGCATGTGGTATCCCTGGGCAAACAACGCGACAATAAGGCTCACGGCCATAAAAACCAGCGCAAATCCGAATACCGGGTAAACGCGGCCAATAACTTTGTTGATAGGCAGCAGGGTGGAGAGTATATAATACCCGAAAACCACCCAAACCCAAAAAGTCATGGTGGCGTAATCGGGTGTTAATCCGGCCAGAATTTTTGCCGGGCCCAAAATAAACACAGCGCCCACAATCACCATTAGAAAAACGGTAAATGCCCGCATGATTTGTTTGGTTGTTGTTCCCAGGTAAATGCCTATAATTTCAGTAATACTCAGCCCGTTATGTTTTATAGAAAGCATTCCGGAAAAGTAATCGTGTACAGCTCCGGCGAAAACAGACCCCAGAATAATCCACAAGTATGCCACCGGACCCCACATGGCACCGGCAACAGCGCCGAAAATAGGCCCCAGTCCGGCAATATTTAAAAACTGAATCAGGAAAACCTTCCACCAGGGCATGGGAATGTAATCCACGCCATCGGTCATGGTAACCGCCGGAGTTGGCCGGTTGCCATCAGCGCCAAATACTCGTTCGATGTATTTGGAATAAACGAAATACCCAATTATCAGAATGAATATAGAAAGGATAAGTGTAATCATAAATTAAAAAGTTTCAGTTCAATAATCGGTATAACTTAAAAGTTACTGAATTCTATTATTCGAGATTAATTTTCATTTTTCGCTCAATGTTCGTTTAGTAAGATTCCGCACGTAACCGTTTTCATTTTCGGAAAGGTCATTTAAAATTTGGGCAATTTGTTCGTTTTCATTTATATGTTCAGAAGTAACCAGCCTCAGAATTAAATTGTAGGCACCAACACCTATCTTCTGTTTGGTAAACATTTCCAAAAGATTCAAAACCGCTTTTTGATGAATCTGGCCAAACCCGATAAATTTCCACAGGATTTCATATTTGATGCTCATGTCTGTATCTGCATTGGCCATTATGTGAACAAGTTGTAGCTGGATTGTAGAGTCTGCCAGCAGTTCTGACCGGAAGTAACCAAGGGCCTGATTGGCCAAAGCAGGATTTTCCGAACTGATGTACTCTATGATTTCCGGGTAAAAACCGGCATGGAATTCCGGGTGGTTTTCTACACTTTTTATGGCCCAGGAAATGTATTCCGGTTTATTGCTTTCGAACATTTTGGAAAGGAACTCTTTGCTGATGCGGTTCTCAAGAATTCTGAATATTTCAGATTGAACCGGGCCGTAAACCGTATGCCATAAAGTATGGCAGGTGTAAACGGCGTCTTTTACCACCACCTCGGCAAGCGTGGGCTGCGTGGCAGCCGTATATCCGTCCACCTCATAAGGGTCAATTGAATCGGGAACAATAATCAGGTCTTCCTGTTTCAGGGTTTTTAGAATGGATGTGGTATCCCGAAGAATGTTGCTCAGTTTCTCGTAATCTTCAGGTTCAAAAGGAGTGTGGTCCGATTTTGTGAGTGGTTCTTTCTCAGGAATTTGTTTGCCGAGGTAATTCCCGGCGCCGTCCCAGAAAAGCCAAAGCCGAATCATTTTGCATTCACCGGAAATACATACATCCTTAAAAATATGGCGGCCAAACCAAATAGGCAGCCCAATTTCGTTTTGCAATTCAAACAACTCCGGCCCGGAAAGCGAATCGGTTTTTTCCATGAAATGATGGGTAACCAATGTTCCCTCCATGGCCCAGAATCCGGTTTTCGGACGTTCCGGAAATGTATCGGAAAAACTGGCAAAAAGCAGGATTCCACAACCAGCCAAAATGGCTAAAAGATATTTTTTTATGAATAGCATGTTTTTTTCTTATCTGTTTAATTCATTTTATTTGCCGGGAAATTTTCTCCCGGCAAATAAAACTTTGAATCAATAACAGCTAATTTGTCAAACAGTTTTCATTCCTTTGGCCCCAGTGTGGAGCCTTCGTTATAATTCTGCATATTTTCCGCATCGTATTTGCCCACGCCTTTTTCCATCAGGGCTTTTAATTCGGGCAAATGGTTTTGATAGACTCCGCGCGGATTGGTTTTGTTTTTTGCCGCAACCGATGCAGCCATTCCCACTACTTCACCCATCATGCCAGTGGTGCGCATTACCCGAACGGTTCCAAGCGCCACATGCGTGACACTGATGTTTCTTCCGGCCATAAACAGGTTGTCCACATTTCGCGAATAAAAACAGCGGTAAGGTATGGGGTAAGGATGAATTCTTTTATGAACAGCAATGGATTTGAACTCCATATCCGGAAAATGTTCTGTGTTTTTCGGGTCGGGGTAGTGCAGGTCGATGGTCCAGGTAGTTGGAGCTGAGGCATCCGGATAAATTACATAGTCAACAATGTCATGTTCTGTCAGGATATGATCACCCAGCAACCGTCGTGATTCCCGTTTCCCGGCAATGTAAGCAACCCAATCAAGCCGGCGGTTTTTGTATTCTTCCTTTGCGATTTTATTTTTTAGTGAGGACCAGTTGGAATAGACCACCAGCAGACCGTAATCGCGAATGCGTTCAAATTCTGTAATTTGGTCAAAGTTCATTCCCGTTTCCCATGTCCACTCACCCATGGTTACTTTTTCGGTATTTTTTTCATTGAATTCCACTCCGTACTGAAATTTAGGGAAACTGACCGGTTGATTTTCCTCCACTGAATACCACTGAACAGATGAGCCCATGGTCATTTTATCAGCGACTTCAGGTGCTGTGGGTTCGCCAAATTCGTCGCGGCCTTCGCGGCCCATGGCATAATCGGCGCCGGCCAGAAAACCGATGGTTCCGTCTCCGGTGCAATCGGCGAACAGTGGTGCCGTAAAAGTAAGTTCTTTTGAAGTTTCAATATGCCGGGCATGAACTTCGGTAATTCGCGTACCTTTTGTTTTTACATCAAACGCCCGGAAGCTGGTAAAAAGTGAAATGTTTTCTTCGGCCAGTACCATCTCCATTTTCTTCTCGTCCTCGTAATATTCAGCCGGTTGTGCATTTCCGCCACGTGACGGACCAATTTCTTTAATTACATCGCCGAGAGCAGGAAAGGGTTCAACATTAATTCTGCCTCCGAGATGAACCCGCACTTCCGAACTGTTATTTCCACCTAAAACTGGTCGGTCCTGAATCAAGGCAACCTGCAAGCCCAGTCTTGCTGCTGAAATAGCAGCAGCAGTTCCGGCCACTCCGCCTCCCACTACTACCAGGTCAAATTCACCAGCCTTTTCTGGTTTTTCAGGAATACCCGGTTGTTTTTTGCGGAATTTGGCCAAAGCCTTCAACTCAGCAGGTGGCGGTGTATTGTTTTTGGTGAAATAAATGGCATCCACCCGGCCGTTGAAGCCGGTGAGGTCGTGCAGAGCAATCGTTGCATTTTTGTTCGTAATGTTTACTTTTCCTGCATTTTGCCACAGCCATTCCGAACCCGACGCACCCAATACCGGGCCGGTTTTTTCGCCGTTTACCAAAAGCTGGAATTTACCGGGACCTTCCCCGTCATACCAGGGAGAAGTCCAGTTGAACGTTCTTACAAAAACGGTGTATTCTCCTGTTGAAGAGAACTCAACGGTTGTTTCCGCATTGGCAACCGGAACGCCCATTCCGTGCGCCATTAAGTAGGACGAGCCCATTAAATCCATAAACTGCTGATCGACCACCCAACCGCCTTTATTTTGGAAGTTTTCGGCTTCGAGGAAGATGTTGTTTGCTACTGACAACAAAAAACCCGGTACTAATAGTAAAACTGTAATAATTAATTTTTTCATGATTATAATTTTAATTGTTTATTTTATTTTTTCTTAAGTAGTGGAATTTGAATATTAAATGAATGTTCTATATTTTCATTAACCGCACAAAGTAAAGCAACCATTTCCCCGTTTTCAAAAAATAATTGGGGACGTTCCAGTGCAATTACTTTTTGATTTGTTTCGTTTTCCCATTCTATTTCCAGTTTCGAAACCAAAGGATGTCTGGCTTTTTCCCAGTTTAATCCATCTTCAGAACGAAAAAGAGCCAAACTTCTGCCCGCATCGGTAAAAGCACCATTCATATCTTTAACTATGGCATAGTAACATTTGTCTTCATACCAGACAAAAGGATCTTCAGCCGGAAAATCGAAACCTTGTGCTGTGAAAACAGGTTTCATTTGCTTTATAAAGGGCCCTTCCGGATTGTCGGCAATAGCGGTTAAGTGAACGACCGGGCCTCCAAAAGGCATAATCCCTTGTTTGGCCACAGCTTTATAGACCATTAAAAACTTATCATCCGGCGTTTTGGTTACTGAAGGATTGGAAACCATCAAAGCATCGTGTGCCAGGGTATCCGGTGAAACATCAATCAGGGGATTACTAAACCTTTCCCAGGGACCATTGGGGTCATCGGCAATCGCAACCCCTATTCGTTGGTTGTTCCGATGTGTCCAGTTCAAACTGTTGCCAGTTGGTTTTCCATCGCCGGTATTTCCCATATAATAGAGATAATACTTCCCGTTGAAATAATGTATGGTTGGATTGTGGGTAACCAATCCATCCCAATATTCCTTTTCTCTAACTGGCAAAGCAACATTTTTAAATTCAAATGGTCCAAAGGGTGAATCGGAAATGGCGTGAGCGATTTCTGAATGAGTAACCCAGGCATTCATTCCTAATTTTCGTGGCCACCGGGAATAAAAAAGGTGGTATTTTTCATCCACATGCGACTTTACCATACTACCTCCCCAAATAAAAAAACTGTCATTGATGAATTTCGCAGATTCGGGAACCTTTTGCATAATTGACTGCAGGTTTAGTTCACAGGTTTGAACTTCTTGCTTGTTCGATGAACATGATGAGACAATGGACAGAAAAATTATAACTGTAAGCAGTTTATTTACACAGGTTACAAAATTTGATATATGACTTTGAATCATCATGATTTCATCAATTACTTAAAATTTTTAGTTTCCACGAAAAATATCATATTCAGGATTCACACATTTATCAGGAGCCTTTTCATATACTTTTCTTAATTCTTCAGCAGTTGCAGGGTACCTTCCTTTGTCATCGGTTTTTTCTTCCCAATTTCTGAGGTATTTTCGATGCTTCTTTAAAACCGTCAAATATGTTGGGTCTTTTGCCAAATTATTTAACTGGTTGGAATCATTGATTACATTATACAATTCCTCATCTGGTCGCTGAGATGCCTCGTGATAAGAAGCCTGAAGCGGGGTGAGTTCACCTTCATTATACAATTCCCTGAGTGTAGTAAAAGTGGCATATTCATCCCGATAAGCCTGCTGATATAAAGGTCGGTCAGTCATGTAATTTTTTATATATAAAAAGGTATCGCTTCGAATAGCACGCACATGATCAATGGCAATACCCATGCGGTCTTTTGCTGTTACTACAAAATCACGTTCTTTAAAGTTTCCGTCAAATAAATTTTGCCCTTCCATAAAGCCAGGCACTTTAATACCTGAAAGAGCAAGTGTAGTAACTGATATATCTATTCCACTTACTAAATCATTTCGCACCTTCCCTTTATTTAATAGTTGCTTATATCCTTCGGGCCAATGAATAATTAATGGGATTTTTGATCCTTCTTCATAAACATGCTGTTTCGCCCTGGGCAATGGGCAGCCGTGATCCGTAAAAAAAAACACAACAGTATTTTCCCAAATCCCATAATCTTTTAATGCCTGAATAATTGCACCCACCTGACTATCACACCAGGCAATTTGTTCATAATGACGGGCTATTGCATTTCGAAAAACAGGATTGTCGGGATATTGAGGAGGAACAATTACCGTACTTTCTTTTATACTGCTTGGAGCAGGATACTTATTCCCTGTTTCGCCCTGCCATTTACCGCCAGAAAGTTGTATTTGTCCAAAGAACTTTTTCCCTTTAAGTTGCTCCAGCCACGATAAGTCGTGCCCCACCAAATGACTTTTCACTATACTTTCTGATGGACGCTTAAATTCAGGCGAGAATAAATCGTCATGATTGTAAAAAAAGTTATAATGTGTTTTTGCCTCGTTAAATGTAATATAACCAGCTTTACGAAATAATTCAGGCAATGTGGTTATGCCGGCAGGAAGTGGTTTTTTTACCATTGTTTCGTGATGATGTAAACCATAAGAAGTTTGCATTGTTCCTGTAATCAGTGCTGAACGGGTGGGTGAACATACAGGACAAGGCATATAGGCACGGTTGAACTTTACACCTTTTTCTGCAAGTAAATCAATATTAGGAGTGGCTATAGTATTATCTCCATAACATCCCATCCAATTGTTCATATCATCCACATAAATCCACAAGATATTAGGGGATTTAGAGTTCTGCTCTGGTGCACAAGAAAAGAATGCCCCAAATGTAAGCATTGCTAAATATTTGCCTATTTGTCTCATTTTTTATGATCTTAAAGTGTTAATAAAAATCAGATGGTTAGAATTATTATTTGGTATCTTTTTAACATCATTCATACCAATTCCTTCCAACTCCTTTTACCATCAATGATTTCAATTCACCCAAATGGTTTTGATAAACTTCTCTGGGATTTGTATCGTGTTTTTTTGCCAACGATGCTGCCATTCCAACAACTTCACCCATCATGCCGGTAGTGCGCATAACCCTTACAGTTCCTAAAGCTACATGGGTTACACTGATGTTCCTTCCTGCCATAAAAAGATTTTCAATATTTCGGGAATACAAACATCTGTATGGAACAGCATATGGTTCAATTTTGGTATGCTGGGCTCTGGAAAGAAATGGCTCTTCCTCGAAACCTTCCAGCGCTATTGGATAATGAAGGTCAATGGTCCATGTTGTGGTAAAACTTGCATCGGGATATTCCACCCTTTTCAAAAGGTCTTGTTCCCTTAATATTACATCTCCCAACAGCCTGCGCGATTCACGTTTTCCTCCAATATATGCAACCCAGGCTAATTTATAATCCTTGTATTTTTCTTTTTCCTTACTTTGATTTTTCAAAAATGACCAGTTTCCAAAAGCGGCGCGTAAACCATAATCCCTGATGTATTCGATATCATTTACCTGGTCCCAGTAAAATCCTGTTTCCCAGTTCCAATCCCCATGTGTGAGGTGTTGACAGGTTTCTTCTGTAAATTGCACTGCCCAGGGGCTTTCCGGAAATGAACTGGGGTTTTCAAGTTTTTCTGCATACCACTGAACTGAAGTTCCCATAACCAAATCGTCAGCATTTTCCGGGGCACTGGGTTCTTCGGTTTCTGCCCGGCTTTCCCTTCCCATGCTGAAATCGGCGCCGGCTAAAAATCCAAGATTACCATCGCCGGTGCAATCGGCAAAAAGTTTTCCTTCAAACCTCAATTCTGCCCCTGTAACAATATTTTTGCCTGTAACGGAAGTAATTTTATCACCTGATTTTTCGGCCTCAAATACATGAGTATTCAGAAACAACTCAATATTTTCCTCAGTCTCAACCATTCTCCTTTTTTTATCGTCGCCATAATTGCTCTTGGGACCGGCATTGTGAATTTTCTTTTCCGGATTCTCCTCAATCATCTCCAATATCTTTTTGCTTCGTTTCGATTCAGGATTACGTTTGGCTTCCCAAAGTGTCCAATGCCCAACTGAACCAATTTCGTCCACCAGCTTTCCGAGATTTGTGTAAGGTTCCTGAAAAATAAGTCCTGAGAGCCCGACCCTTACTTCGGAACTGTTATTGCCACCCAATACCGGTCGGTTTTGGATAAGGGCTACTTTGCATCCGAGTCTGGCTGCACTAATTGCTGTTGTGATTCCGGCCATTCCTCCACCAACAACAACCAAATCAAACTTGCCAGCCAATTCCGGGTTTTCAGGAAGATTTAACCGGGCAGCACGGAACCTGGCCAAAGCATCGCTTTCATTGGGTGGAATGAACTCCTGATCTTTTGTCAGAACAATGGCATCGCAACGACCATTAAAACCGGTCAAATCATGCAGTTCAATTTCAACCTTCCCTTTGTTTAGTTGAATTGTACCACCATCCTGCCAGTGCCATTCCGCTCCTTCTGTTCCGAATACTTTTTTTATTGGATTTTTATCAAAAAGCAATTGAAACTTTCCTGGAGTTCCCGGAACTCCCCACGGGGCTACCCAGTTACGGGTGCGCACCCAAACACGGTATTTCCCCTTTTCGGGTAAGGTAATTTGCGTTTTTGCATTTTCAACCGGAACACCCAGGCCATGTGCCATTAAATACGGAGATCCCATTTGATCCATACTTTGCTGATCTATTACCCAGCCGCCTCTGTTGTCAAAACTTTCAGCTTCAATAAAAATAAGTTGGGCGTTTATTGAAAAAGTCCCTATGAATATTAGAAAAATAGCAACTAAAGTTTTGTTTTTCATTATCATTTAATGTTTTTTGTAAAACTATTTTATTTCAATCAAAGTTACTTTTTATCCATAAATTCAATATATTCCCGAATGGAAAAGGATATAGTTTCTCCAAAAACTCTTGAGTTGTCTTTTGAAACCATGGTTCCCGAAATATTGGCATAGGGATATTCTATTGTGGTTGAAATACTTATTTCTTCGATTCCTCCGGCCCATTTTGCAAAACTGATGCCTTGTGAATAATTTGCACCTGTATTCCACGATTCCCCAAAAGGTAGAAAATTCTTATGGTATGATTTTATTTCTCCCGAAGAATTTTTCTCAAGCAACTGTGAAAAAATAATTTGATTCTGTTCAATTTGTTCATCTGATGAACCCACGATATAGATGTCTTCGTTGTTTTTTCCGTGAATCCACGGGCAATGAATATCCAGCGCTACTTTTAATTTGCCCTGGCTCCATTCCGGGACAAATATTTTCAGTGCTGCGGTGGAATTATGCACCGGATTTTCTCCATAATCTCTGTTATGGTCTCTTGGAATCCGGTTTTTTCCTTGCTCTCCATTTTCAACACCATCTTTGTCCATAAACGGAATTATCAAAAATTCGGTGTCATTTCTTAACGATTGAATGTTTTTATCGTTCAACAAACTTTTTATAATTCCTTCCAACACATAGCTGGCCATCATTTCGCAGGCATGATGCCGGGCTGTAATCAAAACTTTACGGTTGGTATTTTTACTTAGTGCGGGGATGGTTATTTTTTCAATCACCCGGTTTTCAGGAGAGAGACACAACGTGTCAGTTTTTAATAATTCCCTGTTTTTCAAATTTTCCAAAAACTCTTTCAGGTTTTTTTCGGTATAAGGGAATGCCATACTGAAAAAGGCAATTGTATCCTGTTCCAAAAAAGAAAATGAAAAACTGTTATTTGCGGTTCTGTTTTCCCCATACCATTTCCATGTAAAATCATTATTAAGACTGTAGGCAGGTCCGTATTTCGCAAATACATTGTTTTGGTCAAATTTGAAGGTGATTTTTTTTCCTGAAATTCCTGAAATCTTAAAATACCAGTAAAACCAATCTCCTTTTGTAAACGATAAATCGGGTTTCAACCATACTGTATCTGCGGATATTTTATTAACAACTATGTTGCCTCCAGGGAAATCAGAAGTTATTATTATGGTATTTTGTCCATTTGCACAAAAAATCGGGAGAAATAAAACCATTAAAATTAACTTCTGAAACTTCATTATGATATTCTTTTGTCTTTTCAAATTATTTATACTCCAGCCACGCCGTAGCCGAACAATTTTTGCTGGCTACAAACCGTATCCATCTGGCTTGAAAACTCTCAGAAAACTGATGGTAAAATTTCTCATCCGGGTTTACGGTAACTTCTCTGAAAAGCATCCACGGGCCATGACCGATGGGTTCCACTTCAATTTTAAAGGTAACGGGTTCAGAAGAATCATGGGAAATTTCCAGCGAACGGTCGTCATAAAATCCAATTAAATAGGGGTCGGATGGTTCGCCTGCTTTCACTGCTGTGTTTTTCCATGGGCCGCCGTGCCCAACCGGTTTTCCCAGTTCCCACAAATCGTCGATAGCGCCTGCCCAAACAGATGCCTGTCCGTCTTCGGAACGCACAATGTGCTCTCCGGCGTTCGCGTCCGGATCAATCCCTGTCATTACCAGCAGACCGCGATAAGAAGCGTAGTCATGTATCTTAAAATTGTGCGAAGAAACAGGTCTGATTTTAGCAAATCCGTCGGCATTTTCGGCAGGCAACTCGTAAAATGTGCCGGTGGTGTGAAACAGGTCGCGTTCTGTTGCCACCTCGCGGCAAATGCGCAGTTGGGCCGCATCGGTTGGCTGTTTGTATTCGCTGGTCCCCAATGGCAGCCGCCACCTGCGATTTTTGTCGTCTATTATTAGCACCGATGATTCTTCTATGTCTATTACATTTTCAGGAATGGCAAATTTTTCTTTGATGAACGTGTTGGTTTCCGGGTCATCTTTTTTTACCAGGTTTAATTGCGCATCCAGCTCGTAATATCCGGTTTCTGACTGCTGTCCGTTTTCAAATTTAACGGCAGAAATGCCCAGGGCCCTTCTGTCATCACCTAATCCGTAAAGCAACCCACCTATAGAACTTTTACCTGAAATATCAGCCAGCCCCTGAAATTTTGCGGAGGACGATGTTGGCCGGTTTTCGGCCCCTGAATAATTAAAGCTTACCGTTGCCGTGGTGGGCGAATCGGTTTTAACCCGAATCCATTCCCCAGCTTCGTTTTCAGCAAATTCAATATTGACCGATGAACCGGCTGAAACGGACAAAGTTTTCAGATTTTCCCAGGTTTGATTTCCTGATTTATCCACTTCAAAAATGAAAGACACCAGCTTACTGCCGCTGTTATGAATCCATGCCGAACGGTTTGGCCAGCCGGCAAACAGGAAAGGTTCTGAAACTTCTTCGGCCTGCAATTCATCATTTAGCCAAACAGAACCCGATGCCGTTTTTGTTCCCAGTTGGTCGGGCTTTTCAAAAGATGTAAACCACAGGTTGGAGTTGGATTGCCCCGGACCTTCAATCCCTCCCTTGTGTTTTCGTTTATTCAGAAATTCGGCCTCGGCAGAATCATCGCACCCAAAAACAAGTTGATTGTTCCACCTCGCATAATCACCGATTACTTTCAGATAGGCCGATCGTGGCCTGATTCCGGATGAATTGGCAGCAGTAAATGATTTCGGGAAACGCCAGAACATACCATGCATGGTCATCAGGTAATCTGGATTATCTTCTGTTCCAACATCACGGATACGTGGCCATTCGGTATTCCAGCCGTGTGCTCCGTCGTAACTGTGGCTTGCCTTGGGAAACCTGAAAAAATCCCAACCAGTTTCCGGGTTTCGTACGCCGAGAATAACTGATTTGTGATCCCAGCCTGTAGCCCAAATTGGATCGGTTTCCGGATTTTGATTGCCATATATGCCTCCGGGACCGGTTACTTCCACAAATTGATTCCTCCGTACAAGTTTCCATTCTTTGCCATCCCATTCAGAAAGAGAACCAGCTTCAATATCGAATTGTTCGAGAGCCAGTTGCCCGGCTTCACCGTTGTTGGAATAAACCATAACCCCCTGACCGGAATATAAGCCTTTCCCATGAACGCCATACAGAAGTGCCGATGGTATATTGGCAGATTCATCTGCTTCCTTCCGGTTAGTTACATTGCGATCTTCATACAGCAACTTTGGCTCCAGGGAATTTACATCAACCTCGTAAAAACCTTCCTCCATAGTTCCGTAATAAATTTTTTCTGAAGGATTGAAAAGATGGCGTGCGTTTCCGGTGTGGCGCCCAGGCATTTCTTCATAAGGAATTACCCTAACATTCCGGTTGGCATCGATGGCATACGGGCCAATAAACAGTTGATTGCTCTCTTCGTGAATCATCCGGTTGGCAGGCGTTCCGCCAATGCTTTCCGGGCGAACAATTTGTTCCAATTCCGGTGTAATTTCATACAACTTATCAGAAGACCCGAAAGGAAGGTGGGGACCGTAAGTGATTACCCAAAGCCTGCCGGCCCAGGGAACCACGGCACCTGTTCCGCACTCTCTTTCATTGTTGTAGTATGCCAGATGGGGATAGATGCCGCTTACCTGACGGTTTTTTTCAGTCTCTTTCTGTACAGAATTACAGGAAATTAGAAAGATAAAAACAAAAAGTGAAAAGATTTGAATTTTCATAATAGTTGATTTTATTATTATTCTTTATTTAGTATTTCACGTTTGTGCCGATTTATTTCTAGTTCTATAGTATTTAAAAGTTTTTGTTTGCTTTTGTCTGAAACTAAATTATTCATTTCCCACGGATCGTTTTTTTGATCATACAACTCTTTAAAATTAATTGTATTCAACGATTCGTTTTCGTAAGTTTCGATATAACGAAACTCATCACTAATAACCGTAAGGTTTGGTTTTGCTCCGCCATATGTACCCATCCCTTCATAAACAAAAGATGAACGCCAGGTTTTTTTTTCATTTTTTAAAATTGGAATAATGCTTTTCCCGTGGATTTTAGAATTGGCTTTTATACCGGCTAATTCCAAAATAGTTGGTGCCATATCGATATTTAATACAATGCTATTATTTACAGAAGACGGCAATCCAGGACCAACTAAGAATAAGGGGACGTGGGGAGAATGCCGGTAAGGTAAAACTTTGCTGGTAAAGCCATGTTCTCCAAGCATCCATCCGTTGTCACTCATAAAGAAAATATACGTATTTTCACGTAGTCCCAATTCATCAAGGGTATTAAATAACAATCCCAGGAATTGATCCATTTCCGTGATCACCGAATAATATTCAAGTGTATGTTGCTGAATAGCATTTGAATCCGGATAACCATAAACTTTTGCCTGAGTGAAATTTCTCACCCGGTTAAGGTATTCGGGTTTATTTTTCAA
Organism: Mariniphaga sp.; assembly: GCA_041686935.1. Taxonomy (GTDB): domain Bacteria; phylum Bacteroidota; class Bacteroidia; order Bacteroidales; family Prolixibacteraceae; genus Mariniphaga. Next base: position 122,198 of record JAWLCW010000003.1, read on the forward strand.
ATCGTCCAAACGATTATTCGCAACAGGCATTTCATTTACATTATATTTTTTAGTTGTTTCCACACGTGCATCCCATATCAAATTTCCATTCATGTGAGGTGTTTGAGTATTATGCCAAAGAAAAAATGGTTTATCTCCATTGGCTGCTTTCTTTAAAAAATCAACCGATCGTTTGGCGCAATATAAATCACAATGCATTTCAGGATTTATTTTCACTCCTTCATCATAGATTGTTCGTCCATAATAAGTCCCGTTCCCTTCGAACCATACTGAAAAATCAAAACCGGCTTCTTGAGGTGATCTCCCAATGTGCCATTTGCCTGAGATTCCTGTAAGATAACCTTGTTCCTGTAAATAATTGGCAACAGTTTTTTCATCAGGATTCAAATCACTACCCAAATGCAAAACCCCGTTGGCACTTCCGTAACGTCCGGTTAATAATGCTGCCCGACTGGGACTACATAATGAAAAAACAACATGGGCATTAGTGAAACGAATACCTTGTTGAGCCATTTTATCCAGTTCAGGCGTAATGATTACATTGTTATCATTAACCCCAAGTGCGTCGTAGCGTTGATCGTCGGAGTAGATAAAAATAATATTGGGCTGTTTGTTTTGAGCACTAATATTGATTGACAATAGCAGTAAAATGCAAACAGAAAACCAGTTGTGAAATATTTTGTACATATCAAAAAATTTGCCGTTTAATTGTAAATGATGATTGCGGTTGCTGAGCAACTTTTATTTGTGGATAGTCGCATCCAATGGGCACTGTAAGCATCAGGGAATTCAAAATGAATATATTCTCCGTGTTGAACAGAAATTTTGTGAAAGGTTTGAAAATCGCCATTGCCCATAAAGTCAGTTTGAATTGTAAATTCAATGGTCTCATTAGAATCATGATAAAGGTGGATTGACTTTTTATTAAAACCGGTCATCAGGTAAGGATCGGAAACTTCATTTTTTTTAACCTCCGTTTGGTACCAAACTCCTCCAAAACCTGTGGGTTTACCAAATTTCCAAAGGTCATCTGTTTTTCCAAACCACAAGCCTGCCTGGGGTTGTCCGGCCAGTGGATTTCTGTCCTTAGGTCCGAATTTCATTGGAGTTGCCTGATTCCCTCCAAGTACCAACAAGCCTCTCCACGAACAAAAATCGGGAATTACCCGCAAATGGCGTGAAATTGGTTTAATTGCCCACAATTGATCACCATAGGTGTGATATCCGATTTCATAAAATATTCCATGACAATCCATTAGTGCACGCTCTGTTTCAACCTCCCGGATTCTCATCCATTCGGTTGTACTTGTTTGGTCATAAGCCTTACTTCCTTTTGGAAGCCTGTATCTCTTCCATTCTCCGTTGATATAAGTTCTTAAAATCGCAGATATTTTGTCCCATCCAATTGCAATCATTGGACTCCCAAACGCTTCTGCACTCCATACCTCAGTGAAAGGGTTTTCTTCAATAATATTCCATTCTCCTTCACCATTCCATTCTGCAAGTCTTCCTGCAGTCCATTCACCATAAAAATCTTTTTCATAATAACTGTTGTTGCACACCACCACACGCCCATGATGGGTATAACCACTTTTAAAATGTGGTTTGCTCCCTTTGGGAACCAGTAACTCATCCAACAATTGGAAAAGTTGTTTAACTTCCAGTGTATGCACATCTACTTCAAAAAATTCACCCTCCATCGCGAGGTAGTATAATTTATCTTGAGGATCGGTCAGATGAGTCATTGTTGCTGCCAGACGGTGTTTTTTAAATTCTTCAATCAACCGTACATTCCCTAAGGTATCAATCAGATAGGGGCCAATAGCGAGTTGCATACTTGGAGTATGAATGATGCGGTTTGCATAGGTTCCAACTACACTTTCCGGATGTTTTTCTAATTGAAAGTCGTTACTGATTTCATACAAACCGGTACCGCTACCTGTGGGGGACAAGTGTGCCACGTAAGTAACTGCCCATAGCCGGTTGGCCCAGGGCATTAATGCACCTATCCCTGCCTCTGTGCGTGGATAATGGTTCGCCGTCATTGTCAGGGAAGGAATTACTCCACTAATATTGAGCGGATTATTTATTTCCTGTCCCGTCAAATTGGAAAAAGCAAATAGCAGAATGACAATCAGAACAGGCTTTGATTTCATTTTTAAAGATTTTAAGTTTTCATTAATTGCCAAACCCAATTTTTTGGCAGGTTTAAAAAGGCCTGCCTCAAAGGGCAGGCCTTTTATCTTGCTAAACTAAACCATTAATAGCCCGGATTCTGGCTCAGGTTATCATTAATCAATATCTCTTTGGTAGGTATTGGCCATATATATTGTTTGGAAGCGTCAAAGGTGCGAACCGCGAGTCTTTTGATAAGTCCGGCCTCATACATGGGCAGCAGATTTGGTGTCCCGTTTTCATCAATATCTGGTATCATTGGGAAAAACCAAAGTCCTGGTTGTACTACTTTTGTTCGTAAGTCTGCAACATCCAGCATGCCATATATGTCATTATTTAATACTTCTTCTGCTATTCTCCAGCGAATGATATCTTCATATCTCCTTCCTTCATGTACAAATTCCATTCGTCTTTCCACCCTCACAATAGATCTTAGTTCCGATTGAGAGGTGGTTGTTACCGCGGGATAAGCATCAGTATTGTCATAATTTACTTTGTAAGCGCGGGCACGAACACGGTTAATTGCATCGAGAACAGACTGATCAATTTCTCCCAGTTCTATTTTAGCTTCGGCATACATAAAGAGAACATCAGCATAACGCATTATTATAATGTCATTTTCTGCCCGGTAACTGGGTAACCAGTCTTCATCAACACCTTTTTTCCAGAGTAATCCGTTAAATGAGGCAAATTGTGCAACAGAACGTGTATCATTATTTGCCTGATAATTACCTGTATTAAAATTTAATACACGTACGGAATCCGGATGAGGTTGATACATAAAACCAAGATGAGGAGTCTGGAATTCAACAATTGTAGCTGTACATCGTGGATCTCGGTTTTTGAAGGGTTCCTGTGGATTGTAAAGGGGAGATTCGTCAATTGGTAATCCATCAGAGCATAAAAATGAAGAAAATAAATCCCATGATGGTGCTGAAGCTCCTCCCCATCCGCCAACGTTTCTGGGAAGATGATTTCTGACATCCCAAGTTACATTGAATTCCCTTGAACGGGGAATCCCAAAAAGTAATTCATTGGGATTTTTAGTTCTGGTTAGGAACAACTCTTCAAAATCGGGATATAATTGATAAACACCCAAATCCATACATGCCTTTGCGGCATCGCGTGCAATAGCCCAATCACCCATTTGGAGGGCAATTCGTGCTTTCATTGCCAGTGCAGCTCCTTTGGTAGCCAGTTTATTTTCTGAATTTCCATAAGATACCGGCAGTTTGGAAGCAGCAATATCATAATCTTCATAAATGGACTGTAATACCTGAGCTTTATTTGTGCGTGACATGGTAAAAGCTTCCTCTATATCAATCACGTTTGTGTAAAAAATAACGTCTCCGTATAAAAATACCAATTTGGCATATTGAGCAGCACGGACAAAGTGAGCGTTACCTACAAATTTATCAAGTATTGCCTGTGGAATTCCTTCCACCTCTTCCAAATTCATTAAAACAGTATTTGCTCTTGATATGGCCTTATAACTGTTCTGCCAAATAGATGTAACTGTTCCCCACTCTCCATTAATTGTTGCATTTGTAATTGGAGTAGTTAATTCCCGCCGGGTAAAATCATCTGTCCATTCACCTGTAAAAATTGGCCAGAAGGCAGTTCTATACAGATCATTAACTGCCATGTTAATTTCTGTTTCATTTGAATACCAGTTTTCACTTGAGCCTTCTGAAAGTGGGCTCAGATCCAAATCGGTGCAGGAAAAAACCAGTAGCAGTGATGATAAAAATATAATCGATTTAAATTTCATGATGTTTAAATTTTAGAATTTAACAGATACTCCAAAAATGAATGATGAAGTGATGGGGTAACCGCTGGCTGAAACTTCCGGATCCCATCCTTTTGGATAATGATTAAAGGTATATATATCAGAAAGAGTTACATATAACCTCAGATTACTCATGCTTATATGTTCAACGATATTACGCGGGATAGTATATCCCAGAGAGATATTTTTCAATCTCAGGTAGGCTCCATTAATTAACCAGTAATCAGACATAGCATAATTATTTCCGAGGCTGACTCTTGACATTCGGGGATAATTAGCATTAAGGTTCTCTTCTGCAGTATTATAAACACTCCAGTATTCCCCGTCAAGGATTTTCGGGATATGGCCCCAGTTTTCAGGAATGGGTTCCACCATTAGGCCTGACAGACGATTGTTTTGTTTTCCAACGCCCTGAATTACCATAGAAAAATCAAAACCTCTGTAATCCAGCCTGATATTACCCCCATACATGTAACGGGGTAATGAACCACCAAGTAAAACGCGATCATACTCAGGTGTAATTCTACCGTCGGGGACTCCATCAGGTCCACTGATATCAACATACTTGACATCACCTGGTTTTACTGAAGCACTGGTTTTTGCTGAATTAGCTACTTCCTCGGCAGTTTGGAACAATCCATCTGAAAGGTAACCGTACCATTCGTTGAATTCACTGCCTTCCGTTGTTATTTGGGCTCCCAAAAATTCTGTTCCACCCAAATCACCCATTATGGATTTAAAATCAGAAATATTAAATGCAATGGAATAATTAAATTGATTTACCCTGTTGCTGTACATAGCCTCAAGTTCCCAACCATTGGTCTCCATTTTTCCGGTATTTTGATCAGGATTATCAAAACCTATATAATCAGGAATTTCAAGTGCAAGCAACATGTCCTTGGTTGTTTTTTGGAAATAATCCCCGGTCAGCCTTAATTTGTTGTCGAACAAACCTGCGTCAAACCCAATATCAATTGATTCTGTTTTTTCCCAGGAAATATTTCGAATCGCGTATTGCCATTGAGCTGCTGTTTGTGTTGCAACAATATCTGAACCCTGGAAAAATAGTGCATCGGAAAAACCGATAGTTGCCTGATAGGGATAATTACCAATTCTCTCGTTACCCAGTGTTCCCCATGAAGCACGAAGTTTAAAATAGGATAACACGGGAATATCTTGCATAAATGATTCTTCAGTTATAACCCAGCCAGCCGAGAAAGACGGGAAAGACCCCCATCTGTAATCCTGATGAAAGCGGGATGAAGCATCGTATCTTAAATTTCCCTGAATCAAATAACGGTTTTGATAGTTATACATTATCCTGCCAAACCAGGAGCGGTAAGCATTTTCCCATGCATTTCCGCTGTTTCCTCTGTAGGTAAGTGGTCCTAAATTCAGGTAAGGGAATGAAGTAAGTTCATATTGTTCTCTTGATGCCCCAAGGTTCTCATAAAATGCATAATAATTTTCGTAACCTCCCAATACATTAATACTGTGGCTATCAAATGTTTTGGAGTAATTGGCCAGCACCTGTGAGGTTACCTGGTAATTATCGTTCCGGTTTTCATACAGGTTGGTTGCAGCAGCCCATTGTAAAGTTCCTCTTACAAGTGTCGGATCATCCGATGCAGTATATGGAACTTTCTTTTGGAAATTTTTTGCTTTATCGAAACCCAGGTTTGGAGAAACAATGGCAGATAGTTTAAATCCATCAAATGGAGTTAAATCCAGAGATATTTTCCCTCCCACCTGATTATACCAATTGTTCCTGTATCCGCCATATTTAATTTGTCCATAAGTATTATGACCATCCTTTCCTCCTGCAACACGTCCGTCTGACCATTCAGCCGCATAAACAGGAGCAGCAATCAACATATGGTACATTGGGTCGATGCTGGGTTGCTCACTTATTGAACGTTTGAAGTACATATCCAGGGTAGCAGATAAAAATTTATTGATTGTTACATCGTTATTAAACCTTGATGTAATCCGTTCATAATTTCTTCCCATATATAGTGCATCTGTTTTATCGTAAGCCAATGTCAATTTTGACCTGATGGAATTTGTTCCTGCAGAAACACTTAAAGTATGACTCTGTCTGGGTGCATTCTTTTTCAAAATTAAATCAACCCAATCAGTATTCGGATAAAGATTTGGATTTTCAGCATTTAAATTCATATAGTTATCCACCAAATCTTTTGGATATAGAGGATACTCATTGGCATCATTCCCGTTATCATTCCAGCGTAACTCATTTACAACCTGCATGTAACGGGTTACATCAACATATTCGGGAATTTGGGTGGGAGTTTCAATGCCATATTCTGTATTATAATCCAAATTTAACTCACCGGCTTTTGCCCGTTTTGTGGTAACCAGAATCACACCCGCTGCCGCTCTCGAACCGTAAATTGAGGCAGAAGCAGCGTCTTTTAAAACAGAAATATCCTGAATATCATTTGGATTAATGTCATTTATATTATTGACAGGTACTCCATCCATAATTATTAATGGGTTACTGTCACCAATAGTGGTTATACCACGTATTCTGATTGTTGCAGATGCCCCGGGGGCATTATTATTTCTCGTAACCATTACGCCTGCCATTGCTCCCTGCAAGGCCTGTGAAACCTGGGTTGTTCTGCGTTCAGCAACTGCATCACCCTGAACTGTCGCAACGGCGCCAGTTAAATCGCTTTTCCTAACGGTTCCATAACCAATAGCAACCACCTCTTCAATCCCAATCACATCGGCTTCCAAAGTAACGTTAATGCTGGTTTGGTTTCCCACAACCACTTCCTGTGTCCGCATCCCCACAAACGAAAATACCAGTGTAGCATCTTCGGGGATGTTGGAAAGCGAATAATTCCCGTCGGCGTTGGTAACCGTTCCCTGGGTAGTGCTTTTTATAATTACAGTAACGCCAGGCAAAGGTTGACCACTATTGTCGGTAACCGTGCCGGAAACGGTTCGTTGCTGTTGTAGATCATTTCCGGAAACCGGTTCGTTTTTGGAAAACAGAACCACCTGCCGGTCGATAATCTGATAAGCAGCATCAGTGTCTTTAAAAAGCCTGTCGAGAGCTTTGTCGATGGTCAGATCTTTAAATTCAACACTTACATCCCGGTCCACATCCACCATTTTGCTGTTGTAAAGGAAGCGGAATTCCGACATGTTTTCGATTTCCAGCAACACTTCGCGAACAGTGGAGTTTTCCATGTTCAGGTTTAGTTTGGTTGCCTGAGCATATCCGCTGAGGGCGTAACTCTGGGCAACCGCGAGGATTAAAGCGTACAATGTTAACCTCATTTTACGAAACGTTTTTTCGGCCCATAGCTTTTGTATCACAGGCCAGGTACTACATAAAATTTCCATAAATTTACATGTTTTTAAATTAATAAATTGGTTATTAAGGCCTTTTCTTTCGGCCAGGAAAGAGAAAGGCGAAAAGTACAGAAGGGGGCGCTGTCGGCGTCCCTTTTTTAGTTCATCCTATTTTTGTTTTATTACAATTTCCATTTTGCTAAAGGTTTTATCGGTTTTCATTTCTCTTCGTTTGATGGTATATTCAATAGGTGCGGATATTTTAAGCAGTTCGAGCGCCTGCTCCAGTGATTCATCCTCGAAAGTGGCCGTATATGCCCAGCCTTTTAATTCCGGGCCTTCGAGATGAATGTCCACATTAAACCAGCGGTTGAGGCGACGAACCACCTCAGGCATGGGATCGTCCCTGAAAACAAGCAGGCCCTCTTTCCATGCTTTGTATTTAGCGGTATTCACTTTATCAACTGCCAGTTTATTTTCAGATTCCAGACAGATTGCTTTTTCTCCGGGATTTAGCTGGATGATGTCTTTTTTTGTGGTGTGATAGTCACCCTGGAAGAGTTTAATTCCTCCTTCAACCAGAACAATTTCGGTAAGTTTTTCGTGTGGGTACCTGGTGGCAATAAATTCTGTTCCGGTTACTTCAATGTTTATTCTGCCGGTATTTACTATGAAAGGAATTTCCTTATTTTCAGTCACTTCAAAATAAGCTTCGCCGAGGAGTTTTATCTCGCGAATGGTGTCGCTGAAAACCAGCGGATAGCTGAGGCTGGTTTTGGAGTTGAGATAAACTTTGGTGCTGTCGGGCAGGTAAAATTCAGAACGCATGCCGGCAGGGATTTCCAACGTGTGCCATGCCACAAAAGGTTCGCTTGTTTTTTGCGGTTTTTCCAAAGCAAACCAGAGGGTTGCAATAATAAGGGGCAGAATCAGCACGGCTGCCACTTTCTGGAAGATATCCAGTATCGAAACTCTTTTCTGCTTTTCAATTTTTGTATTTACCTGTTGTATGGCTTTTTCGGGGTCGTATTTTTTCATTCGCCGCAGTTGCTCCATTCCTTCCCAGGCACTGAGGGAGTCGGCAAAGATTTGCCGGTTCTCCTCAGACGCCGCCTTCCACTGTTCTATCTTTTCCCTTTCCTCCGGACTTAATATGCCTTCGAACCAGGAAGGAATCAATTCTTCTATATGGTTTTTCTTCATTAATTGCTTTTTCGTCTGCGCTTTTTGGCGCTTTATATAGGTTAGACGAATGGGGAGTAAAATACACATATTGGAACATAGAGAAAAATCAAATTAATTTATTTTGTATAGTGCTCCCAATCCCCCTAACCCCTTCCGTAGGAATCCCAATGGGGCTTTGATTACAACACTGTGCTACAGGTTTTTATTAACGGTCAAGGGGGACGAAGTCCGGTGCAGCTTTTACTTTAACAGGTACATCAGCAAAAACAGCGGCAAATAATTTTTTAAATCGGTTCGGAGTTGTTTGAGGGCGTTACTTACCTGAAGCTCAACGGTTCGTTTGGAAAGCCCAAGCTTATCGGCAATTTCCTGGTTTTTTAATCCCTGGAAACGGCTCAATTCAAAAATCTCCCGGCAACGGGGCGGAAGTTTTTCCAGGCTTTTTTCAACCACAGCCTGTAATTCAGCCTCGGCAAACCACATCGATGAGAGGTTTTCCGGCAATTCCTGTTCTCCGGCAATATGCTCTAATTTATGTGATTTTCGCTGTTCGCGTTTCATGTAGTCGAGCGAACGGTTTTTTACCGAAGTAAACAGGTAATTTTTAAGTGATGACGTAATTTGAATCTGTTCGCATTTTAACCAAAGTGTCACAAATAACTCCTGAACAAGGTCTTCCGCTACCTCGGTACTTCCGATAATTCGCTCACAGTAAGCACATAATCCGGAGTAATAGTAATGAAAAATAAAATCGAACACGACTTTATTCCGGGTTAGCAGTCCTTTTATGAGATATTGTTCTTCCACTCAGGTCAGGTTTTTGAATGAAAGCCAAAAGTAATGAAATGAAGGTAAAAAGCAAATAAGTTTTGGCGTGTTAAACCTTCAAGGTTTCTAAAAACCTTGAAGGTTTGATTGATGTTCCTGCCTCAACCCGCTTCGTTCCAGCAAGGCATCCACTTTCGGCTCCTGACCGCGGAAGCGTTTGTAAAGCACCATTGGGTGTTCGGTTCCGCCTTTTTCGAGTATGTTTTTCCGAAATGATTCAGCCACTTTCCTGTTGAATAATCCTTTTTCCCTGAACAGGCTAAAGGCGTCAGCATCGAGCACTTCGGCCCATTTGTAACTGTAATAGCCGGCACCGTAACCGCCGGCGAACAGATGACTGAACTGCGTGCTCATGCAAGCTTCGTCGATTACCGGGAAGATTTGGGTTTTCTTCCAGGCTTTTTCCTCAAACTGCTTTACATCGCCATCGAAGGGATTTTCGAGTGTATGCCAGGCCATGTCCAGGAAACCGAAACTTATCTGGCGAATGGAGAGGTAACCGGCCAGGTAGTTTTGCGAAGCTTTTATTTTTTCTACCAATCCGGCCGGAATTTTTTCGCCGGTTTCGTAATGGGTGGCAAACCGGTCGAGAAACTCTTTTTCCACAGCCCAGTTTTCCAGAATTTGCGAGGGCAGCTCCACAAAATCGCGGTAAACATTGGTGCCCGATAAGCTGGAGTAGGTGGAATTGGCCAGCATTCCGTGAAGCGCATGCCCAAACTCGTGCATAAAGGTTTCCACTTCGTTAAAAGTGAGCAGGGCCGGTTTGGTTTCGGTTGGGCGGGTAAAGTTCATAACAATGGTAATGTGCGGACGCGAGTCTGTTCCGTTCTCCTTCCACTGGCCTTTGAAATCGTTCATCCAGGCGCCACCCTGTTTGCCCGGGCGTGGGTGAAAGTCGGTATAAAGAACAGCCAGAAATGAACCATCTGCATCGTAAACATCGTAAGGAACCACTTCTGCGTTATAAACCGGGATTTCGTTATTCGGTTTGAACGTGATTCCGAACAATTCGGTAGCCAGTCCAAAAACACCATCCACCACTTTATTCAGTTCAAAATAGGGTTTCAGCATTTCATCATTCAGATCAAATTTTTCCTCTTTCAGTTTTTCACTGTAATACGTCCAGTCCCAGGGCATAATTACTTCATTGAAACCCGATTTTCCAGCGAACGCGTTTATCTCATCCTTTTCCCTCAAAGCCACAGAATAAGAAGCGTCATATAAATCTTCAAGCAGTTTGTAAACTCCGTCCTGGTTCATGGCCATGCGGCGTTCCAGCGCATAATCGGCATAATTTTTATAACCCAGAAGTTTGGCCATTTCCAGCCGTAGGTTCACCATTTTGCAGATGTTCTCGCGGTTGTCAAATTCATTTCCTTTAAACGATTTCGACATGTAGGCCAGGAAAAGTTCTTTCCGTAAATCGCGGTTGTCGGCAAATTTCATAAACGGCAGATAAGAGGGCATGGAAATATCGAAAACCCACCCTTCCTTGTTTTTGCTTTTTGCTTTTGCTGCTGCGGCTTCCAGGGCGCTTTCGGGCAAACCTGAAAGTTTGGTTTTGTCGGTAATGTGCATTTCGAAGTTGTTGGTTTCTTTCAGCACATTTTCACCGAATTTGAGGGAAAGGGTGGACAGTTCGGTACTGATTTTCCTGAACTTTTCCTTGTCAGTATCCGAAAGATTGGCGCCCTGGCGCACAAAGTTGAGGTAGGTATTTTCGAGCAGGGTTTGTTGCTCCGGGCTCAGCTTGAATTTTTCTTTCTGATTATAAACCGATTTAACGCGCTCAAACAAAACCGGGTTTAAAGTGATGTCGTTTTGATATTTGGTAAGCAGCGGAGAAACTTCCTGTGCAATTTGCTGCAGTTCATCGCTGGTTTCGGCACTCACAAGGTTAAAGAAAATACCCGCGATACGGGCGAGCAGTCTTCCCGACCTTTCGAGGGCTTCAACGGTATTCTTAAAGGTTGATTCAGCCTTGTTTTCTTCAATGGCCTTTATTTCGGCCTCGCCCTGGTTGATGGATTCTTTTAGCGCCGGTAAAAAATGTTCGTTTTTAATTTCCTGGAAAGGTGCTGTTTCGTGAGGAGTTTTAAAATCTCCCAAAAGCGGATTTGTTTGTGCATTTATCATATTTGACAGGATGCTTAAAAGTATTATTTATTTCAGTTTTTTCATTAATACTGCAATTTTCATTTAATTTTTACAATTGCCCTAATTAACCGGTTATTGGTAAATTAGTTCAAATTCAACACTAAAAAATGAAGACGCAAAATTACCTCAAAAATTCAATTCTGTTATGAATTCTTTTACAAAACGAAGGAGATTTACAGTGGTTTTTATGAAACTTCAGAACGAGAAAACAAGGTTTAGTTAAATGAACTTTTCGGCGTTGTACAAAATCCTTTATCCTTTGTAAAGAATAATTCACAGGATAAAACCTTACAATAGATTGAAAATCATGCTGATTTGAATTTATTTATGGCATATTAAAAATTAATGTTTTTATTTTCCATTCACCGGAATCATCTTTTTCCCAGTGAGCCAGGCTTCGGGCTTCAAAGTTCCATAAGGTGCCATCCATGCGAGTCCAGTCAACAGAAAACTGACCTTGTTCAACTGCCAAATTTCCATGCCGGGTTACTGAAATAGTCTCATGCATGTATCGGGCAGAACTATGGCTCTCGAATAATCCGGAATAAAAAGCAGCAATGTTTTCCCTCCCATTTCTGACTTCCGATTGCGGCGGAATATACACTGCATCAATGGCAAAAATGGAAGTACAGGCTTCTGCATCAAACTTGTTCCATGCATCCTTAAAATTTTCCCAATTCTGTTTAATTTCATTGCTGAAATCAGTTACACCCGGCTGGCTGTATCCGTTTAGTGTTATTGCAAATACAAAGGAGGGTATAAAAAAATAACGTATAAAAGGTTTCATATCACACGTAAAATGTTTGATTTAAATGCATTTATATTGATATTTTAACAATTTTGATTTGATAAAAGTTGAACAAGATTGGTTTTTTGCTGTAGTACTAAATTACGAAGACTGTAAGTGAAATTTTTCAAGGAATTTAAATAATTTGGATATGTGGAAATTGGGTTTTTTACTTTTTCTTCCTTTTATGATTCCTGATTTGGAGCAACATAAAAGAATTGAAAAAGCGGTTTTAAATGAGTTGAAATATTACCCTGAAGCCCGGTTACGAGATATTTACAAGAATTTTTTCCAGGATGCATTTGGACCGGGGCATTTGATTCCGGATACAACCCGTGCAGGAAATTACCTGAGTTACGAGTTGCAGCAGCCCATTGGCGATAAACTGACATGGCAGGCTATAGGGCCGGCTAATGATTACTACCGAATAAATTTAAAGCTGGTAAAACAGGGGATTTTACCCCGTTCGGTATTGCTGGAAGCTATGGTTGAAAGCGCACCTCTTGCCCGGAATCCGGATATGGAAACCTGGAAAGAGGAGTGGAAAGCTGCAATGGCTGTCATTGAAAAAATGAATCTTCAAATTCCTGATTTCGATTCAGATAATAAAGAAATTGAAGAGTTGTTTGAACGGGGTGAATACGTTATGCACCACAGCGATTTTTACAACGAAACCTATGAGCGGCATTACCGCATTATTCACAAAACGGTTTTTAAACGCTGGAAGGGAGTCTATTTTTGAAATAGGGAGATTACCTTATTATTTCGGCTTTTTTTTCTTTTTCTTTTGAACCGACCACCCAAACTTGCCAATCAGTTGCCCGAGGCCAAAATAATGGCCGTGGCTGTAAACCAGCGGGCGGGCTTTTGAAAAACTGAAGGCATTTTCGTCGTTCATGTATATATCATCCACCGAAACGCCAACCACTTCGGCAATAAACATGTGGTGGGTTCCGAGCTCAATTACATTTTTTACCACACATTCGATGTTTACCGGCGATTCCTCGATGATGGGCGCTTTTACCTTTTGTGCTTTGCCGGGAGTCAGGTTCATTTTCTCCCATTTATTGTATTTCCGGCCCGAGCGGCAACCGCACCAGTCGGTGGCTTTGGCCAGGTCTTCTGTTGTAAGGTTGATTACAAATTCGCCGGTACGTTTAATTATATCGTAGGAATGTCTCCCCGGGCGAACCGAAATGGAACACATGGGTGGATTGCTGTTAATGGTTCCCGTCCAGGCTATGGTAATGATGTTGTATTCTTCCGGTGTGTGTCCGCAACTCACCATCACTGCCGGAAGCGGATATATCATTGTGCCGGGTTTCCAATGGGTTTTCGCCATAGTATAAAAATTAATCTTCCGGGTCTTTCCAATCGCCGTTCTCCCTGATGAGTTGTTCCAGTTCGAGCACAGCATCTTCAAATAAAATATGCCTTTTAACCGGTTTTAATCCCTTGTACAAAGTTATTTTATTGTGGCTTGCTCCCACAAAACCGTAATCCACATCACCCATTTCGCCCGGGCCATTCACCACGCAGCCCATTATTCCAATCTTCAGGTGGTCGAGGTGTTTAAAATGTTCTTTTATTTTTTTGGTTGTTTCCTGCAGGTTGTAAAGTGTTCTTCCGCAACCAGGGCAAGAGATAAATTCTGTTTTTGACATGCGCATACGGCTGGCCTGCAAAATGCCGAAACTCAGGTCTTTCAGTTCAGTGAAGGTAATGCGTTCATTTTCGTTTGAAAGACAAATGCCATCGCCATACCCATCAATGAGTAATCCGCCCAAATCGGCAGAAGCTTTTATTTGCAAGTCATCCAGGGCGCTTTCGTTATACCTTCTGTAAAGAATTACCGGAACTTTCCAGATGTGCGATTCGAGTGCAGTAAAAAAGGCGCGCAGTTCGGCCATAGGATTTTTATTGAAACTTTCCAGGATAAGCACCGTTTTCCGTGTTTGTTTGAGTTTCATAATGATTTCGGGGTTCTTATCCATAAACTTGTCAAACTCCATTTTATTTGTACGGATAAATTTAAACCGTCCCCACCGGGTGCTTTCATACAGGTATTCCTCAAGCGAAATTATCGGATAACTTTCACCTTTAATGTCCATAATTTTGTTTCCCGAAAGGAAGTAATCGGGAACCAGTTTACCGCGGACCGGAAGCATTTCATTCAGGCTTCGGTCTCCCAAATCGGCTACAACCACAGGAAGGTTTTCGCCGCCCATATTCAGTACCGGCCGAGTTGAGCGCCGTTCGTACTCAAACGGGTTTGTTTGTGCAATCAGTGAAGCAGTTATAGGTTCATGGTCGCGGTAAGATTTAAAATGATCCACCAGCTTTTTTGCCACCGGTATTTCGTTCACCGGGTTTTCGGTGAGTGAAACGCGAATGGTGTCTCCTATGCCATCGGCAAGTAATGCACCACAACCTACAGCCGATTTAATGCGTCCGTCTTCGCCTTCGCCGGCCTCGGTAACCCCCAGATGAATGGGGTATTTCATGTCTTCAAGCCGCATTTTGTAATTCAGGAGGCGCACTGTATAAACCATCATTCGGGTATTACTCGATTTGATGGAAACCACCACATCTTTAAAATCCACTTTTTTACAGATGCGTAAAAATTCGAGCACCGATTCGGCCATTCCCGAGGGCGAATCTCCGTAGCGGCTCATTACGCGATCGGAAAGCGAACCGTGATTGGCGCCAATACGTAAAGCCGAGTTGGTTTCTTTCAACATCTGCAGGAATGGAATAAACTGCTCTTCAATTTTTTGGAGTTCCTCCTTGTATTCTTCATCAGAATATATTTTAGCCTCGAATCTCGCCCGTTTATCATAAAAATTACCGGGATTAATTCGTACTTTGTCGAAATATTTGGCAGCAATATCAGCTAACCTGGGGTTAAAATGAATATCCGCAACAAGTGGAATGGTATAACCACGGTTGCGCAGTTCATCTACTATATTTTTCAGGTTTTCTGCATCGTAAATACCTTTTACTGTGCAGCGCACATAGTCGGCACCGGCTTTGGCCAAAGCAATAATCTGTTCAACCGTTGGTTCGGTTTCTTTTGTGGGGGTATCAGTCATCGACTGAATCCGAACGGGATTGTTTCCACCAACTCCAACATCCCCAATCTTTACTTCCCACGTTTTTTGCCTTTCGTAAAAGGTTATATCTTTAATGTAATTAAAATGACGATCTTTCATGATTATCTGTTAAGCTGAACTGCAAATTTAAGTTAATGGTTTTAATTTAAAAAGATTCCTTTATTTTTGTTGATCAATATAAATATATGGACTTAAAAATCAATGAAGTAACTAAGTTATTTGGAAAGCAGAAGGCGCTCGACCAGGTTAGTTTTTCGGTTAATCAAGGGGAATTGCTGGGGTTTCTCGGGCCAAACGGCGCCGGCAAATCCACACTCATGAAAATTATTACCGGGTTTTTACCTGCCAATTCAGGCGACATCTGGTTGGGTGATGAAAAAATTTCTGTGAAAAATACGCCAATTCGAAAAAACATTGGGTATCTGCCAGAGCATAATCCACTTTACACCGACCTTTATGTAAAAGAATTTTTAGAAATTTCTGCAGGATTTTACCAATTGAAAAACAAAAGACAACATGTTTCCCGAATGGTGGAACTTACCGGACTGGGTGATGAACAACATAAAAAAATAGGAGCCCTTTCAAAAGGCTACCGGCAGCGGGTGGGACTGGCACAGGCGCTGATTCATGATCCGCAGGTTTTAATTCTGGACGAACCCACTACCGGTCTTGATCCCAACCAACTGGAGGATATCCGCAATTTGATTCGCAACATCAGCCGCGAAAAAACGGTTGTGCTTTCTTCTCATATTATGCAGGAAGTTGAGGCGGTTTGCAACCGGGTGGTCATCATCAACAAAGGAAAAATTGTGGCCGATGGCAGTATTTCTGAAATTAAAAACTTTAAGCTTCAGAAAAACCAGACTGTGCTTGCCGCTTTTGATAAACCGGTTGAAAAACATAAACTACTTTCGCTTGGTATGGTTAAAAGTGCTGTTTTTTTTGATAATCAGTGGGAGATAGAATCAACAGGAGATAAAGATATCCGTCCGGAAATTTTCAGGTTTGCCGTTGAAAATAACCTGACATTGTTAACCCTGGTGCAAAAACAACAAAATCTGGAAAGCATTTTTCACCAGTTAACACGCGGAAACAATGCCTGAAGTTTCGGTTATTCTGCCTTATTTTCATGCTGAAAATACACTTGCGGATGGTGTGGAAAGCATTCTGAACCAGACTTTTTCTTCCTTCGAGCTTTTGCTGGTAAACAACAATTCCACCGATAAAAGTTTATCTGTTGCACAGTCTTTGGCAGAGAAAGATTCCAGAATCCGGTTGCTGCATGAATCGAAACAGGGTGTGGACCATGCCATGAACTGTGGACTGGAAAACTCCCGTGCCCGTTTTATTGCCCGGATGGATGCCGACGATATTTCTTATCCGGATAGGCTTGAAAAGCAGGTTCGGTTTTTAAAGGAAAATCAGGAAACCGGCCTGGTGGGTTCGTATGTGAAGTATGTTCCGCACAGTAGCGGGACCGGCGGTTTTAAACGGTTTGTAAACTGGGTGAATTCCTTTCATATTTCTGAAGAGATAGAACGCAACCGTTTTGTGGAAATCCCGGTGGTGAATCCCACCATTCTGTTCAGGCGGGAATTGTTTGAAAAACTGGGCGGATGCCGGCAGGGCGATTTTCCGGAAGATTATGAAATGCAACTTCGCTACCTGGATGCCGGGGTGAAAATGGCCAAAATACCCGAACCGCTGCTGGAATGGCACGATTATTCCACCCGGCTCACCCGCACAGACGAGCGTTATACTACAGAGGCATTTTTCAGAATAAAAGCCCGGTATTTCAAAAAATGGTCGGAACAAAACAACCCGTTTTACCCTGAAATATGGGTGTGGGGCGCAGGCCGCAAAACCCGGCAACGGGCAAAATTGCTGTCTGGAGAAGGGCTGAAAATAAAAGGTTACATCGATATTGTGGAAGGGAAAACCACAAAGAAAACCACGTTGCATTATTCGGAAATTCCCCCGCCGGGAGAAATGTTTATTGTTCCCATGGTAGCTAAACATGGCGCACGCGAATTGATTCGGAAGAATCTTCTGGACAGAAATTATTCAGAGGAAAAGGATTTCATTTTTCTTGCGTAAC
The DNA here is from genome assembly GCA_041686935.1 of Mariniphaga sp. Classification (GTDB taxonomy): domain Bacteria; phylum Bacteroidota; class Bacteroidia; order Bacteroidales; family Prolixibacteraceae; genus Mariniphaga. The sequence goes on from JAWLCW010000003.1 coordinate 139,657, forward strand.
TACATCATCATCCATCTGCGGTATTGCCGGATAATTTCTCCGGTTTGGGTATCAATGTAGAGGTAAAAAAGTTCATATTCAGAAATTATTGTAACCAGTTGCCAGCAATCGTAAATTCTGCTTTTATTATTGTCAGCAGCCAAAAAGAATACTTTCCGGAAATTCCATGTGTGTTTTATTTCCCAAAAATCTTTGCCTGTTTCCTCCAGGAGAATCCTGTAAGTAATGGCAGTGGCATCGTTTTTCGAATAAATTTCATTTTCGGGTTTGAAAGCAGCAGGCAGCCAGTTCCCCGAAATGTAAATCATCTGGTTTGTTTCGTCAAAATCAAAGACCAAATCAGGCCCCAGAAATTGCTGCCCCTCTATGGTTCTCTGATTCAGGTAAATCTGTGGATTTCGAAATTCTTCTTTAAAATATTCCCAGTCATCGGTTTCTTTAACCATTTCTTTTAGCTGAAATAGTTAGAGATGGATGTTGAACCGTCTGGAATCAGGAAAGGGGAATTCGTCACCAACTCATTTTCAAGATCAAACAACTGCCCGGAAGGAATTCCCATGTAAACAGAATAACGGCTTATCAGTTCCTGCACTTTTTGAACCACCGTTTCCAGGGTGAGTGAATCGGTTTCATAAGAAACCTGGCCTTCCAAAAATCCCTGCTGGTTCAGAAAAAGGTTTTCGTGGATGTTTATTTTCTGAAATTCTGCACTTTTTGTGTTCCAATCCTGCTGACTTAAAACCTTTTGGTAAATGGTGGGGTATTCGGTGCCGGGCAAAGGTTTCTCCATGGGTTCTTTTCTGCAGCCTGAAAAAAGAAGAATGCTGAAAAATAAAACTAGAAATAATGTATTTGAATTTAAAGGCATAAAAAAGGTGATTTTTTTACTGTGGTTAGTTGTAATGGTTTCGAGTTTCTGTTTTTACAAGTTTTTCACATAGCTTCCAGAGAATCCCTCACTTCTTTAATTTCATCGCGCAAAGAAAGAATATCTGTTTCGCTTAATGGTTTAACCAGCTCTTTGTCATACACATCGAAAAAACTGTCGCCGAAACTTGAAATGTTTCTTTCAATAATTTTTATCCGATTTTTCAACACTGAAAGTTCTTCTTTCATTTTGTTGAACTCCGGATTTTCCTCGGTAATATTTTTCCAGACTTTTTCTTTTGTTTTGTATAAAAGCTTTACCTCAATTAGCTCGTCGAAAATCTTTTCCTTGTCGATTTTTGGTTTAGAATTACCCATAATTTTTTGTTCCCGGTTAAAAAAAATAAAATTAGAAAAATTTCATTTACCAGCTTCAAAAAATTAAAGAAAATCTCCGGTTCCAAACAACCAGGTTTCGCCGGCTTTGGTTTCTTTGGAAATGGATTTTCCCATATACCTCATATTTAGCTTGTTGCCCAGCAATGATTTAACCTTAACTGCAATAAGTTTATTGTTTTCCCAGGATATGTCGAATTCAAAACCTCCGCGGCCTTTCAATCCCGCAATTTTTCCGTTCGGCAACTTGGAGGGAAGTGCCGGAAGTAAATCCTGGTAAAAATCACCGTTTTCATTGCGTAGGTGCGATTGCAGCAGCATTTCCACAATTCCGGAAGTTGCTCCGAAATTTCCGTCTATTTGAAAGGGTGGGTGAGCGTCGAACAGGTTGAAGTAAAGTCCGCCCTTGTCCTCGTAATTGGTTTCTTCACTTTTGGAGGGGACCATCAAATTTTTCAGCAAAAGGAAAGCATGGTCGCCATCGAGCAAACGTGCCCAGAAGTTGATTTTCCAGGCCCGCGACCAGCCGGTGCCTCCGTCGCCCCGGTGCGAAAGGGTTACTTTACAGGCTTCAGCTAAACCCGGGGTAGTTATTGGGTGAATTTCGTCGCCTGGATGCAGTCCCCATAAATGCGAAACATGCCGGTGCTTTTCGTTTGGGTCGTCCACATCTTCAAGCCACTCCTGCAATTGGCCGTGTTTTCCGATTTGATTGGGTGCAATTTTTTCCCGTTTGCTTTTCAGCATTGCTGCAAATTCTTCATCCACACCAAGTATTTCGGCCGCTTCTATGGTGTTTGCAAATAAATTTCGGATGATTTGGTGATCCATGGTGGGGCCCATCACCAGACCGCCCAGTTCGGGGCTGTTACTTGGTCCGCTTACGAGTAACTCCGGATTTTTGGGCCAGGGTACCAGGTAATCTGCAAAAAACCGCGAGGACTCTTTAAGCACAGGGTAGGCACGGTTTTTTAAAAAACCTTTATCGCCGGTGTACTGGTATCGCCACCACAAATGCTGGCTCAGCCATGCACCGCCGGTTGGCCAGATGCCGTGGTTGGCATGGTTGATAGGAGCTGCACCCCTCCAAAGGTCGGTGTTGTGGTGGGTAACCCAGCCTTCGAGGTTAAAATGTTCTTTGGCTGTATTTTTACCGGTAACAGAAAGGTCTTCCACCATCGTAAACAGTGGTTCGGCGCATTCCGAAAGATTGGTCATTTCTGCCGGCCAGTAATTCATTTCGGTGTTAACGTTGATAGTGTATTTGCTGTCCCACGGCGGCGCCAACCTGTCATTCCATATTCCCTGAAGGTTTGCAGGTTGCGTTCCGGGCCTCGATGAGGAAATAAGCAAATACCTTCCATACTGAAACAATAACGACACCAGACTGGGATCTTCGTCTTCATAAAATGAAGTCAGCCGCTGGTCGGTGGGTCGTTTGGAAATTTCCGAACTTCCCAAATCGAGAGAAACCCGGCTGAATAAATTTTGATAGTCGTTGGTGTGATCTTGTTTAAGGGTTTGATATGGTTTTCCTTCCAGGTTAGCCAGGAAATCAGTGCAGCGTTGTTCAGGATGAGCACTAATGTCGTTGTAACTTACAAAACTTGTGGCTGCAACAAGGTAAAGTGTGGCATTTCGTGCATTGACCACAGTAATGGAATTTTCATTTTGAACCAGCCCGCCTCCCTGATTTTCCACTTTCAGCCGGGCTTCAAAGTTGAGCTTGCTTTCCGGATAGGGTTTGCCGTCGCGGCCCAGTTCATTGTGGTAGTTGTTGGCTTTTCCCCTCAGAATGATTTGGTTGCCATCTACCGAAACCTCGTATTTGGAGTGGGGCGAATTTAGTCCAGCAGTAAAATTGAGGGATCCGTTTTCTGAAGCTTCAATCCTGATTATCAGTGCCTGACCAGGTGCCGACACAAAAGCCTCCCGTTTAAACTGCACCCCTTCAACTTCATAAAAAACCGAAGAAACGGCCTTTTCAAGATCAAGCCGGCGCTGATAATTCTCAACATCTTTATGACCCAGAAAATTTAAAAGAATATTTCCAAAGGGCAGATAGCTCAATTGTCCGAAAGGTTGCGACATAAAATGGTCGTTACCCAGTTCATGCGCTTCATCCTGTTTACCTTCCCAAAGTAACTGTCTCAGTTGTTCGAGGTAGTTATGTGCACCCGGGTTGGCATAATCGTGCGGCTGACCGCTCCAAAGCGTTTCTTCGTTAAACTGGATGATTTCGTTTTCGGTTTCGCCATATACCATGGCGCCAATCCTGCCGTTTCCAAGAGGAAGCGCTTCTGTCCACTCCGTGGCAGGTTTGTTATACCACAATGTAAGTGAAGGATTTGTCTTTTTTTCACTACCCGAAAAACGGGTGCAGGAAAACGAAATTATAAGGGATAAAATCAACAACAGGCGAAAATTTTTCATAGTTGAATTGGTTTAAAGTTTTTTCATTGACTTCCTTGACTGGTAAGATTTTCAACCAGTAAATTTTGTTTCGAAATTTCGATGGCTTTTAACAACGTATTGTCAATTTGACTTATAATAGGATAAAATCCTTCTTCCCCAATAATGTTTCTGGCAATATAGGCTTTCAGTTGGGTTTTAATCACTTCTCCCGACTGTTTCAACCCCTGCAAATCTTTTGTTATTCCTTTTTCCTGTGCATAATCGGCAAATTCATTCAGTATATTCTGATTGGCAAGGTAACGATCCATCTCAAGTGCTGAGCCAAATCCTGAAAGCATTTCCCGGTGATTGTCAGCCCAGGTGTAAGCAAAGGTATATATTAGTCCCCGCCGGTAAATTTTGTCGAAATATTCCGAGTTTCCCAACGTATCCATGGGTACAAAAACATCGGGCATAATTCCGCCTCCGCCATATACAATCCTGCCCGATTTGGTCTGGTATTTTAATGAATCATCAAACTGAATGCTGTCTGCAAACAATTGCTCCTGATGGCTGAACCGGGAGAATAGATCGTGGTGGTACTCTTCCTTGCCATCTTCGTAGGATTTCTGAATACACCGGCCACTGGGCGTGTAAAACCGGGCCACGGTCAACCTGAGTGCCGACCCATCCGGTAGCGGAATTTGTTCCTGCACCAACCCTTTTCCAAAAGAACGTCGTCCGATTACCAGCCCGCGATCGTTGTCCTGCAGGGCGCCTGCAAAAATTTCACTCGCTGACGCTGAAAATTCATCAATGAGTACATACACCTTTAAATCTTTCCAGCGGTTTCTACCTGATGCATTGTAGGTTTTTCTGGGCTGGTTCAAACCTTCAGTATAAAGAATCGGTTCTCCTTTTTCCAGAAATTCATCCACAATCTGCAACACGCTGGCAAGTGAGCCACCAGGATTCTGACGCAAATCGACTATTACTTTTTCAGCTCCCAAATGCTGAAGTTTTTGCATCCCCTGCGCAAATTCATCGTAGGTTTTTTCTGAAAAACGGGTTACTTTAATAAAGCCGGTTTCATCGTCAATCATATATGAAACATCAACACTGATAAGTGGAATATCGTCGCGGGTTATTTCAAATTCCAGCTTGTCCCTGTTTCCTTTTCGTATTATACCAACCCTGACTTTTGTGTTTTTTTCTCCCCGGAGTAAGTTTAATACGGTGTTATTTTGAACATCCACACCGGCAATAAGCGAGTCGTCAACCAGTACAATGCGGTCTCCAGGCATTATTCCTACTTTGCTCGATGGCCCTCCCTGAATTACTTCGATTACCCGAACGGTGTCTTCCTGAATTGAAAACTGCACGCCGATACCTGAGAAATTTCCCCGCATTTCCTCTTGTACCTCCTGCATGTTGCGGGCTGGAATATAGGCTGTATGAGGATCGAGGTTTTCAAGTATATTCGGAATGGCTTTTTCGATAATATTGCCGGTGTTTACGCTGTCAACATAACCGTTTTCAATCAGCTTTAAAATGGTGGTGAGCTTGTTGGGCCTGGTATTTCCTATTGGGCTGAACAGCGGTTGACTATTTTGCCTCAACAGATTTCCGATAACAATTCCGGCGGCAACCGACAGGGCCACAAGCAAGGGGAGAATTATGATTGTTCTTCTGTTCATCTAAATTTCTTCTAATGTTTCAAGTTCTACTTGTTTAATTTCAATATTTGCTCTTTTCAGCAGGTTAATTCCATCCTCAAGCCTGTAGCTTTCAGTAAATACCACACGTTTTATTCCGGCCTGAATAATAAGCTTTGAACACTCAAGACAGGGCGAAGAAGTAACATATAGAGTAGCGCCGTCGCTGCTGTTTCCCGATTTGGCTACCTTGGTTATGGCATTAGCCTCGGCATGTAAAACGTATGGTTTTGTCTGATTATTTTCATCTTCACAAACGTTTTCAAATCCTGAGGGTGTTCCGTTGTAACCGTCAGAAATTATCATTTTATCTTTAACAATCAGCGCTCCTACTTTTCTCCTCCTGCAATAGGAATTTTGTGACCAAATCATGGCCATTTTCAGGTATCGCTGGTCGAGAAGTTTCTGTTTCTTTTCCTGTTTCATCTTTTGCTTTCGTAAAAAATTGGTAATCCATTCTTTATATGGGTTACAAATGTAATACTCATTTTTTAAAAAATTGTTCATTTTTAGTTTTGAGGGAAGTTCAGGCCAGGAGAAGAAATAAAAAAAGCCGCATTTCTGCAGCTTTCTTATATTTTCATTTTCAGAATTAATCCTTTATCAACAGCCAAACATCCGAATACTCGGGGTAGGTTTGGCGGATTTGGGTAACACGGGTACGTGCATCTCTTTCGTTTTGGTATGAATTGACACATACCCGGTAATAGCCTGTTTCGCTATGTAGGATAATGGGTGTAAACCCTTTGTTTAATAGGGTTTCCCGGTAATTTTTTGCATTGTCGAGCTGGCTGAATGAACCCAGAATAACAAAAAAGTTATTGGTTTCATTTTGTGCCTTGTCTTCCTGTGTGGTAAATGAAACCTGTTCTTTGCGCATGGCTACGGTTTCACTTGGTTGAGGCGAAGGCTGGGGCTGGGGTTGGGCCTGTGGCTGAGTTTGCGTATCACTTGCCGGAACTGTAAACACTTTTGGTTGTGTTGCAGGATCAGTGGTATAAGGCGACTGGGCAAGTTCCTTTTTCGATTTGCATGCCGTAAAAGCCAGGCCTAAAACAACAACAAATAATAGTATCTTTCTCATTTTAAAAGTTTTTCTTGTTTATCAGGCAAATATATAGAATTCCAATCCATGTTTTTCAGATTTTAACATGAAAGTTTTACACATTCGGTTGTTTGCAACGGGGGTTAATAGTTGAAAACTATTTTCTTCTTGAGCTTGCGCCTCCGCCACCGAAAAAAGTCATTGCCCCCAGCAGAAAACCAAAATCGTACCAACCCCCCGTGTTCGGGAATGCATATATTTTATAATCAGTAAACAGGCTGGCAATAAAACTGAAAAGTACGATGAATCCATGCAACAGCCCTTTAAGAAATCCGGGCGGGTTAGAAACCAGTTCCATTGTTTGGGTGGCACAACTCGTTGCAAAAAAGGCAGCGGCAATAATAAGGATTACAAACAAAAACCGTAATTTTTTATTCATTGGTAAAATGTTTTGAATTTGTAGTCTAATATACAGGATTTTGCGCAATTGATGATTTTTTTCAGTAAATTTATGAGAATTAACCAAAAACTGAATTTTATGGTCAGATTAGTTTATTTGTTTGAAAAAAAGTTACTTCATTTATAATCCGAATCAAAAAACGTTTTTGAAATAATGATATGATTACAGAAAAAACCAAAGAAAAGAATGTAGAATTAATGGGACCTTCAAACAACAAGAAACCAGTAATTTTAATTGTTGATGATGTGCCCAAAAATGTTCAGGTTCTTGGAAATTACCTCCGAAAGGTTGATTGTGATCTGGCCGTGGCAATGAATGGACATCAGGCTTTGAAAACTATTTCCAGGTTAAAACCCGATTTAATTCTGCTTGATGTTATGATGCCTGATATGGACGGACATGAAGTTTGTCGCAGGTTGAAAAGCAATGATCAGACAAAAGATATTCCCATTATTTTTCTGTCAGCCAAGTCGGAAATTGACGATATTATTAAAGGATTTGAACTTGGAGCCGTTGATTATATTGCAAAGCCATTTATTGGAAGCGAATTGCTTGCAAGGGTAAGAACACATCTGACGCTAAAGGAATTAAAGGGAAAACTGGAGGAAGAAGTAAGGTATAAAAACAATTTCTTTTCAATCATTTCGCACGATTTACGAGGATCGTTTGGCATTATCCTCAGTTTTGTAAAACTTTTGCAAAACAACCGCAACTCCCTTTCCGAACATGAAATCAACGATTTGCTTGGCGATATTGAAAGTACTGCAAAAAGTACTTTGAATTTACTTGAGAACCTTTTGGGGTGGGCTCGTTCTCAAACAAATGGCATCAGGTTTAATCCGGTAATGCTGAATCTTGAAACACTGGTAAACGAAATTCTAAAAAGTTCTGCCGATATTGCAGAGAATAAAAATATTGAATTGGATGCCTCGGTACATTCCCAGCCTGTATATGCCGACAGAAACATGTTGCTTCTTATTTTCCGTAACCTGATTTCAAATGCCGTAAAATTTACACCTGAAGGCGGAAAGGTTAGGGTGAATACAGCATTTTTAAATGGCTCTGTTAAAGTTTCAGTAAGTGATACCGGAGTGGGAATGGACCCGGAAATGGTTGGAAAGTTATTTAAAGATGATTACAAGATTTCTACACCAGGAACTAAAAACGAACCGGGGAACGGACTTGGTCTCATTCTTTGCAAAGAATTTATCCGTCAACACAAGGGTGAAATTGGAATAGAAAGTGTTCCGAAAAATGGAACTACTGTTTGGTTTACACTCCCGTTATTTAAGAAAGAATAACACTAAAAATGAAACGAGCATGGTAATAATTATCACCCAAGAGAATGATTAAATATCCATGCGAGTTCCATATGATACCTTTAGAAACAAACAATTTTAATCATATGAAAAATTCCGGGTTTTATAAGTTGAAAAAAAGAGAACCTGCCTTTGCCGGAAAATTTTACCCGGGAACAGAAAGTGCCCTGAGGAAGCAACTGAAGGAATTGTTCGCAGAAGCAAAACAACCCGGGGAATTTCAAAAATCTCCGCAAGCTCTGATTTCTCCGCATGCCGGGTATGTTTTCAGCGGAAAGGTGGCTGCCTCTGCATTCAATCAAATTCCGGAAAATACGGTTTACGAACGGGTTTTTGTGCTGGCATCGAGCCACCAGTATCTTTTTGGCGGGGCTGCCATGTTCGATTCGGGAAACTACCAAACACCACTCGGTGAAATTAAGGTGGATACAGAACTAGCCCGTAACCTCACAGAGTCAAACGACCTGTTCAGGCATTACCCCGATGCGCATGAATACGAACACAGTCTGGAAGTGCAACTGCCCTTTCTTCAATACAAACTGAAAAACGATTTTGTGCTGGTTCCGATTATTCTGGGAACGAACAATCAGACCGACTGTGAGAAAATAGCAAAAACACTTGCGCCCTATTTTACACCCGAAAACCTGTTTGTTATCAGCACCGATTTTTCGCATTACCCGGAGTATAACAATGCTGTGGACAACGACCTGGCTACGGCAAAAGCTATATGCAGCAACAATCCTAAAAAACTTCTGCAGGTTTTGGAAGAAAGTAAACAAAAGAAAATCAGTCAACTGGCCACCTCGCTTTGTGGCTGGACGTCGGTTTTAACGCTGCTGTATTTAACGCAAAATAAAAATCCGGAATACAAGCTGATTGACTATCAAAACTCGGGCGATGCTGAAATTTACGGCGATAAAGAACGGGTTGTAGGGTACTGGGCCATTGCAGTGTATCCGGATGAAAATTCCTTTCATGTTTCAGAAGAAGAACAAAAAGAATTGCTTGAAAAAGCGAGAAAATCAATCGTGAAATTTTTGGAAACAGGAAAACGCACCAGGCCCGAACCTCCCGTATTGGGTGGAATTTTAAACGAACAGGCCGGCGTTTTTGTGAGTGTTTATGTGAATAGCGAACTGCGCGGCTGCATCGGCAACTTTGCCAAAGACGAAACGCTGAACGATTTGGTTCAGCGTATGGCTGTTTCGTCAGCCTGCGATTACCGGTTTGAAAATCTGCAGCCGGATGAACTGGACGATTTGGAACTGGAAATATCCGTTTTGTCTCCGCTAAAGAAAATCAAATCAATCGACGAAATTGAACTGGGAAAACATGGCATATACATCAAAAAAGGTACGAATTCCGGTACATTCCTGCCTCAGGTAGCAAAAAAAACCGGCTGGAATCTTGAGGAATTCCTGGGGCATTGCTCGCGAGACAAAGCCGGGCTGGGCTGGGACGGATGGAGAGATGCCGAACTGTTCATTTACGAAGCATTTATATTCAGAGGCTGAACACCTCGTGCAAAACCTTCAGCGATTTAATTTCACCCAGGTGCTCAAAATGCAACTGGTAATATTCCACCAGTTTTGACGTAAGATACGTACGCAGGTGTTTTGGGATTTTATAATGAGCCAGTTCCCGGATTTTTAAGGTAGCGAGTGAACACAGAATTTCGGTAGCCTCTTTGTGCATGAAAAAGGGGTGTGGCGGTTCAAAAGGCACTACAGCTCCCTTTCGCATATCGAACCAGCCTTCGAATCCGGTTTTTTTTGTGTCGGGCAAAAACCCCAGATATTCGGTGAGCCGGAATAAAAACCACAGATGGAAGTTGGCCACCCCATCTTCTGCCAAATCGAAAAAGAGCAGGGTATTCTGGATGAACCCGAACATCTCCGGCGCACTTTCCTGCTCTCGCAGGGTTTTCCCAAGTATTTCGGCCAGAAAAATGGCCTGGGTCGATTTAACCACATCAAACGGAATATTCTGGTAAACCGGCTGGTTTTTTATCTCTTTAATGCGCTGAACTTCACGGGTGTCTTTTTGGTAAGCTACCAAATCAACCAGAAAAAGCGGCTGTAATATACCCGCTTTGTTTTTCGATTTTTTGCTTCGGGAAATATTCAGCATATAGGCCTGCCGGCCAAACTCCTTGGTATATACGTTTACAATTACAGAGTTTTCACCGTATTTCACGTAATGCAAAATGATTCCTTCGGTAGCAACAAGCATTCTCAGTTTACAGTTTAAAGTTTCGAATTTCGGGTTTTGCCGATGGCATTCCTGCGGCAAAAGTTCCGGGTTTAAGGTTGTTAATTTATGAACAGCAGTTTTTCAATGTGGGTTTCCTCGCCGTATTTATCGTTGCAGAAGATGAGGTAAACGCCGGTTTTCACGCGGTTGCCGTTCAGGTTTTCGCCGTTCCACACCGCCTGGCCGCCCAGCGATGTTCCCTGGTAAACCAGGTTTCCGCTGATGTCGGTAATTTTTACGTCGGTATTTTCAATCAGCCCGGTAATGGTAACCGGTCCGGCCCAGGTTTCGCGCACCGGATTGGGATAAACATACACTTCTGCATACGATTCTTTACCGGCAATGGCTTCGCCCTGGTAGGAAATCAATCCTTCGGTGGTGCCAAAAAATACTTCGCCCGTCTGCTGATTTATGGCAATATCGGTTATGGTATTGGAGAGCAGCGGACTGTTTTCTGTCGTAAAATGCATTACCTCCTGTTCGCCGTTTTTCGATACCAGATAGACACCCGAATTGCGTGTTCCCAGCCATTTCCGGTTGGCGCCGTCCACAGCAATGGCTGTTACGGTTTCGGTTTCGAGCAACGGGTGAAAAAGTCCGTCGTTAAGGTCGAGGCTTGGGCGGATGGCGTAAAAACTGTCATTATCCCATATCCGGTTGGGGTTGTTGTAAACAGCTACACCCATAGAAGTACCAATCCATACAGCACCTTCCAAATCCTCAGCAATGCAGAATAAATCGTTCATCCGCTTGTATTCTTCAATTACACCGTTGTTGAAATAAGAAGTTACCAGCAGTCGTTTTTTCCGGGTTCCGTTTTTATCAACCACATAAGCATCATTTCCCCCTAAAACAACAACCCATTTATCATCATTTTTCGTAACAATTACATCCCCGATGTTGTAGTTATTGGCTACTTCGGGTAGTGTTATCGCTTCCCACTCACCGGCAGGCGAAAGCTTTAGCAGATTTCTGGCTACAGTTGAATTGGTTACCCACAGATTTCCCTCCGAATCGAACTCCATGCCGCCAACCCGAACATAAGGCTCATCGGGACGGCTGGGCAGAGAAGTTTCCAGCGGGCTGTTGTTGTTTGAATAGCGTTTAACAAATTCATCATTCCGGTATTCGAGCAGTCCGCTACCCCAAGTGGCCACGTAAAAATGGGCAGGGTCGGAAGGATTTACAGCAACCGTTGTAATGTTAAAAAGTCCGTCCAGTTCAGGGTGATTATCTTTTTTGAAATGCGTCCACTGGTTGTTACTGAATCGCTGAAAACGTGCATGTTGCCAGCCGGTTCTGTCTCCGGGTGTTGTCCACAGTTCTTTACCGGACTGGTGCAGCGAAAAAATTACGTTGTCGATTGGTCCTGGCAGACTGATGGATTCCGCATTGCCGCCTGAAATTTTTAACAGGGACTGGTCCGAGTCGGCAACCCACAACGAACCGTTGGCTGCGATGCCTGCGCTGCGGGGTTTTATGGAAGAAACCTGACGGTCGCTGAATTTGTAGGAGTCTATTCTTTCTGCAACAGTGTGATTTTCGTCGATGATAAAAATTGCGTCCCGGCTTGCAATGGTCAGGTAATTTCCGTTTTTCTGCATATCGAAGGCAAACCTGATTTGTGTTAGATAAGGTTGCCAGGTATCGCCGTTCAGTATAAACATTTCGTCGGAATACCATTCTTCGGGTGTGTAATTTGCAATGACTCTTCCGGCATGGGTCACCAGGTGGTTGAACTTGTTGTGGGTGCGCGGAATATTTTGAATGCGCGACCAGTTGTTGTAATCGAGCAAATTTACACCGGTGCGTTCGGCCCTGAAAATTCCGATATCGGTGGCCGCATATAAATAATTGGCGTCGGCTTCGGTGTCGTTCACATTCAGGTAGGTTCCTCCCTGGCCAATAATGTAGGTGTCTTTTACCTCCTGTTTTTCAAGGTTTAAAACCACAATTCCAAAACTGCACGACAGGTAAGCCTCTGTTCCGCTGAAAGAGATGTTGTTGATGTTTTTTCCGGCAATCTGTTTTCGTTTAATGTCGGAAATGTTCATGACACGGTTTTCATATACCAAATCGATGTTGCTGTTGTTGTATGCTACCACCAAAACGTTGCTTTCATCGCTCCAGGCAATGGTTTTGATACCAAAGTCAGACAATTGCGAAATCCCCGAGAATTTGTTTACACTGTTGTCCTGAAGGTCGTAATACATCAGTCCGCCGCCCGTTGCACAATAAACCTTCCCTGGCGCTATGGCAATTTTTTTTGCCTCCGAAAACGACAAATAGTCTTTCCAGTTCCCTTTTTCCCGCTGTGCATAAACGAAAACAGCGGAGAAGACTATTAATACAACTATTATAAACCTACGTACAATCATTTTCAGCTATTTCTGTTTCGGTCTTTTCGTTGATAACCAAATGGAATTCAATTTCTAAACGAATACACCCTTTTTTTATTTTAAAACGGCTTTTGGGGCAATATCCTAAAGCCGCCCAACTGCCTGTTCCTTTTATCGGTAAAAGTAAAAAAATTAAACTATCCGAAGAACATCGACCCGCATCAGGTAGCTATTCTGTATTTTTAAGCATAACCTTCAGGTTATCGATGTGAAACTGCGCCTTGTTTTTATTCCAGAAATAAATTCTGATTACATCCCCTTCTTTTAATTCCGGCTTTTGAACAGAAACTGCCGCCCTGTACCATTGACCGGAAGCACTGGCAAATTTGTCAGCTTTGGAAACGTGGTAAAGGTGTGTTTTCCCTTCACGAAATGTGGTAACAACAAGAAGAATTTCAACTATTTTTTCTTCAAATAGAATATCTGACACAACCATTATGTTATTAACCAGTTGCAATTCATTATCAACCGGAATTTCAATGGTTGTCCCCCATTCGTCGCTCATCGCATAAAAATAGGTGTGGTTGCCGGTTATGGTATCACTATGTATTCGTTGGCCTGCATTCTCCCAATTAAATGATTCCTCAGGTTCAAAAGTTTGAACTGTATGGTATTTATGTCCGGATTCATCCCGCTCGAGCAACAAATAGCCCGAGTTGTGTGTCTTTCCTTCCCTGATTATTTTGGGATAAAACGAATAAATGAGTTCGAAAAGGTTGTCGCTGATGATACCTCCCTGCCAGAAGAAGGCGAAATAGTTTGTTTCTGCATTCATCAAATATTGGCTCAGGCCCGGAAGGTTTGTTTTTTCATCTATAAAAAAGGTGGTATCGGCAGGTAATGTCGTTTTCAAATCTTTTTCGTGCGTGCTCAAAAGAATTTGAATGTTATGATTGTACTCTTTTTTCCATTGCTGAACCATACCAGGAAACTCAGGTGCCAGACCTTGTTTGTTCTTTTGATAGAAATACCGGTTCAGACAACTTCCTGCAACAAAAACAACAGTTCCGGCAATCAGCATTACAGCCGCCTGGTTTTTCCTTTCGGGATTTTTGTTCAGGTAAAACCAACCCGATAAGACGATTAAAATGAAGAACACGAGGTAGCTTAAATAAAACGCAAATTTTATTGACTGATTTCTGTATTCAAACCGAACAGTATGTTCTCCTTGTGGAACCAAAACCGCCATGTGTGCAAAGTTGCTTTTCAGTAAATCCTGTTTTTCCCCGTCAACAAAAACGTTCCATCCGATAAAATAATTTTGCTGATAAACAAGCAGTTGTGGATGATTGGTTAGCGTTTCAATTTCGACGTGTTTGGGAGAAAAATCGCTGATAATCAGCTTATCGGTTTTGTCTGAACTAAAATTTTTTTCCGCCAGTTTATTATAATCATCATTTGCCAAAAATACGGTGTTCGATTTGAAATTTTCGATTGTTGAATTTTCCCTCACATCATCTGAAAAATATACAACAGGCTCTTTTTTAATCGCTTCAAGCAATTCAGGATAATCATCGGAAAGCTGGGCATAACCGTCAAGTTTAAAAGAAACCAGTCCGTCGAAAGTTACTTTTTTCGGAAAAACATTGTTGTTCATCCAGATATATTCGTTTTGTGCGTTCTGGTCAGAATTTTCGCCGATGGGATGGAGCTCGGGAACCGGAAAACCTTTGGGCGACGATTTCAGATACTGATGAAATTTCATCGGATTTACGTCGCCAACAACTGTGTAATGAATGTTGAGCTGGGTGGCAACAATTCCGTCGGAAACAAACAATACAAGAAGTGCCGTTGCAAAATGTTTGTTGTTTTTAATTTTAAAAGCCGAAAAAATAAGTGCGAGTAAAAGAAGAATCTGAATGATTCCCTGGAGAATTACTGCATCGAACCGCGAAGCGCTGGAAAGTTCTTCTGTGAAAGTTTGATCGGGGTTGAAAAACGCAAAACCGTAAAGTTTGACGACTGAATAGCCAATCAGAATGAGGAGGAATAAAACCAAAGAACCCGAAATCAATTTCAGGCGTTTGCGGCCAATTTGGATGAAATCATCCGGTTTCATATTGATACCGGTAAAAGCCAGAAATCCGAAAATGACAAATGCCCTGAAAATTCCGGGGTACTGAAACATGTTCATCAATGGAAAATACCGGTAAAGAAATTCGCGCAGAAAAAACCGGTCGCCAAACGAAACCAGCAACGAGAAAATTCCGAAAATCAAAAACAGATAAGACGTGTTGTGCCTGGCTTTTTTAGTCAGTGCGAAAAGAAACAAAACCAGACTGAGAATTCCCCAGTAGCCGTTCGACATAGAAGGGTCGGTTTGAAAAAACTGTGGATCGGCGCCTGTGGCCTTGGGCAGCAAAAACGAGAGAATTGACTTGAAAGAAAACGGATGTTTGTGGGCCAGTTCCAATGTTATTCCGCCATATCTGCTCAAAAACGGCGCCCCCTGAATATATGCAACAATCAATACCGTGCTGAAGAGCACCACGATGCCAGTCAAAGCAAGATGAAAAATAAATGCGGTTTTTATATAATTTTTTTGCGCCCTGTAAACAATCAGACTGTAAACAAAAATGCTTAAAAGCAAATAGGCCGAAATAATGGTTAACCCGGGGTAGCCAGCGTAAATCATCAAAAAAAGTGCAATGGAAAGTTGAAGCAGGTTTGGCCGGTTGAGCTGCCGAATGAACCTGAAGTAGCTGGCAATTACAAATGGCATAATGGCATATCCGGCAACAAATGCCAGATGCTGGGCGTTGCCGACCGTCAGGCCTGATAACATGTAAGCCATCGAAAGGCCAAGTGAGATTTTATGGTCAGAATCAAATTGTTTCAGAAACCAGAAAAACGAAATTCCTGCAATAAAAACATACACCAGATACATGAATTGCAGCGTAATATTGGAATATCCGAATAAATTCCCAATAATCCAGAATTCAGGATTAAAAACCGAAACCAAATCGGCAAAAATGGGCGTTCCGTAAAGCAGGTAGGGATTCCAGAGTGGGAATTGGTTGTTCAGAATCGATTCAGAAAAAAAATAGCGCGAAGGCAAAAAGGCATCCACAAAATCCCATTTCATGCCAATTTGCAGAAAAGCAATCTGCCAAAAGGCGATGATTGTAATTAAAAATAAAATTAGGATTTCTTTTTTCTTCATCCTTTGCCTGAATTCATAAAACGAAAGTAGTTAAAATCAGGAATACTGTTTGCGGGCTAAGCCAGTGTTTTCAAATATTCCACCAGTTTTTGCACTGCCCGCGCCCTGTGGCTAATCTGGTTTTTATCAGCCAGGCTCATTTCCGCAAAAGTTTTATTGTAACCTACGGGCAAAAAAACGGGGTCGTAGCCAAATCCCGAATCACCTCGTTTTTCACGAATAATTTCACCCTCCACAATGCCTTCAAACTGTTTCTCTTCGCCATCTAAAATCAGCGAAATTACAGTGCGGAACCGCGCTTTGCGGTTGTCTTCATTTTTCAGCTTTGTCAAAACTTTGTCCATGTTGGCCTGCGGGTCCTTGGCTTCACCGGCATAACGGGCCGAATAAACGCCCGGCTCGCCGTTCAACGCTTCAATTTCCAAACCGGTATCGTCGGCAAAACAGGGAAAGCCAAACTTTTCATACACATAAAAAGCTTTTTGCCGGGCATTGCCTTCCAGTGTGGGTTGTTCTTCGGGAATATCTTCAAAACAGCCAATGTCTTCCAAACTCAGCAATTCAAAATGATCGCCCAGAATGGCCTGTAGTTCATTTAATTTATGTTGATTGTTTGTTGCAAATACGAATTTCATTTAAAATATTTTTGCGGTAAAAATAGGAAAAAGCTTTTTGAAAGCTGGTTAATTGAAATGGTTTCATTTACGAATAATTGGGTTTTAAAGAAAATAAACATAGTTTTTTCTATACAAACCATAAAAAATTCGCGATTTGCGATTTGTTTATATTCTTTATTGGAATATGGAATATTGTGATGTAAAATTTTGTTTTTCAACAAATAAAAAATTAATATTGCATATCGGAATATGGAATATTGAAAAAAATGAAAGCACAACAACCCACAATGAGTCCGCTGGATGTGGTGGTTTTACTAAAAATCATCAGTTTAGACAATAGTTCGTGGAATCAAAAACCTTTGGCCGAATCGTTGTCTATGAGCCAGTCGGAAATCAGTAAATCGGTTGCGCGTTCGCGTTATGCCGGTTTGCTCGATTCTTCAGGTAAAAATGTTCGTAAACTCGCATTATTTGATTTTCTGAAGTATGGAATTGCAGTAGTTTTTCCGCAGCAGCCGGGTGCGGTGGTTCGTGGAATTCCTACTGCTCATTCAGCACCCCCGCTGAATAAAATCATCCAGAGTACAGAGCATTATGTCTGGCCGTCGGGAAAAGGTACCCTGCGCGGGCAAAGTATAGTTCCTCTCTATCCTTCGGTAGTTGAAGCGGTGCAAAAAGATAGGGAGCTGCACGAACTGCTTGCCATGATTGATGCCATCCGGGTGGGCAAATCACGCGAAAAAGAACTGGCCATAAACGAACTCCAAAACAGAATACTACATGGAAAACAGAACCATTAATATTGCTGTTGTTGCCGAGGTAGCACAGGGGCTCAAAGAATTAAAAAACAAAATGGTTTTTGTTGGCGGGGCGTGGTAAGCCTTTATGCTGACGAACCGATAGCCGATGAAATTCGACCAACCAGTGATATCGACATGACTATTAAACTGATGAATTTCAGCAACTGGACAAAAATGCAGGAACGTTTGGCTGAACTCGGTTTTTATCCCGATCCATTTGGTCATAACATTTGCAGTTACAAATACAGGGATATTCCTGTAGATATAATGCCGGCAGAAGACAGTCTTCTCGGACCATCAAACAAATGGTATAAAACAGGATTCGAAAATTTGTGGAAAGGACACGCAAAAGAAGAAGAAATTCAAATTCTTCCGGCACCAGCATATCTTGCTGCAAAGTTTGAAGCATTTAACAGCAGAGGCGGCGACTACCGCACAAGTCATGATTTTGAGGATATTATTTATATTCTGGATAACCGGGTAACCATTGTTCATGAAATTGAAACTGCACACACGAAAATAAAAGAATTTCTAAAATCCGAGTTTAATCAAATTCTTCACAGCAGGTTTTTGGAAGAAATATTAAATTCACATATTCATCCACTAATGCAGGAAGAAAGAACTCCGGTTATTTTAGAAAAATTAATCCAAATAATAAACAGTTAATCCATGCTCTACAGTGAACTAATCTCATTTGAACATCTTATTTTCCTTAAAAAAGTGAGCAAACCATCCTGATTTAAATAGTACAGAGTTTGTTATTCACATTCTGTTGTGCATAAATTTATCATGCGAACGCGTGAAACAGGAATTCAAAATGCCTAACTTCGCACAACGTTTAAAATGTAAATTATGCCGTATCGCCGATTGCCTACCACCGACAAAGCACGGCTCCGCGCTCTGGAGGCCGCACTGAGTATTGCATCTGACAGGGATGCCGGGAAACTTGCCTTTTCGAAAGCGAGTTTGATTGAGCTGAAAGAAATGAAAATCCGGTTTGAAAACCATCTGAAGCATTATGAGTTCGATTTAAAAGTGGAGTCGGAAAAAAGTGCGGAGTACAAAGCTGCTTTTGAAAAAGGCCGGTTGTATGTTTCCCATTTCATTCAGGTGCTGTTTATGAATATCGAGCGCGGAGAGCTGAAAGAAGAGGCGCTTACATTTTATGGCCTGCAGGATACCGATGGCAAAATTCCGCCACTGAACAACGAGCAGGAAATTCTGGAGTGGGGAAAAAAAGTGATTGATGGCGAGCAAAAACGGATGCAGCGTGGTGGCAGCCCCATTTACAACCCGTCCATTGCACTGGTAAAAGTGAATGTGGAAAATTTTTACGAGGCGGCGGTTTTTCAGCAAAACCTGAAACGAAATACCCTACGTTCCTACGAAAAAATGCAGGAACTTCGAAAAACAACCAACGAGTTTATCAGCAAGCTGTGGACAGAAATTGAAGAAAATGTGGGCAATGTAACGCCCAAAGAGAGGCGGCAACGCGCCCAGGAATATGGTGTGGTGTATGTTTTCAGGCGCAACGAAAAGAAAAAAATAAGGGTTGAAGGACTGCAGGTGGATTTAATGTTTGAATTCAACTGATTTTTGTATTTTAAACAATAACTGTCCGGTCGTTTTTTGTATTTTTGCAGGTATATGACCATAAGCCTGTAAAAATGAAGAAATTTTGGTTTTTCTTTTCTATCGCTATTCTCTTTTATTCCTGTAATCAAAATAAGGAGCAAAATCCCCGTGAACGCATCCGTTTTACCAAAGAGTGGAAATTTGCATTGAATGATTCCGAAGACTTTTCATCCCCCGGCATCGATGATTCTGGCTGGCGAATTTTAAATTTACCACACGACTGGAGCATTGAAGGAAATTTCAGCCAGGACCATCCGGCAACTCCCGGTGGCGGAGCATTGCCCGGCGGAATTGGCTGGTACCGCAAAACCTTCAAACTTCCGGCCTCCGACGAAGGAAAACTTATTTTCATCGATTTCGACGGCATTTATCAGAAAGGCGAAGTGTGGATTAACGGCCACCGGCTGGGCATGCGACCTTTTGGTTACAGCTCCGTGCGTTACGAACTCACTCCGTACCTCAATTTTGGCGAAGAAGAGAATGTGCTGGCCGTTAAAGTCGATAACTCCGAACAGCCCAATTCACGCTGGTATTCAGGCTCGGGAATTTACAGAAATGTGTGGTTGGTGAAAACAAACCGCATTTTTGTCAGTCACTGGGGAACGTACATAACTACTCCCGATGTAAGCCACGAAAACGCCACCGTTTCGGTGCAAACCACCCTGGAAAACCGCTTGCCAGATGCCACTAATTTGACATTAAAAACACTGATTTATAATCCGGATAATAATTTGGTTGCCGAAACTGAAACGGCGCATCCTTTTGGAACCGGCGAGAAAAATGTTTATCAGCAAAATCTGAAAGTGGAAAATCCCGATTTGTGGAGCATCGAAAAACCGGCTTTGTACAAGGCGGTTTCCGAAATTTACAGTAACGGTGAACTCACCGACATCTACGAAACCACCTTTGGAATCCGCAATTTTCATTTCGACCCGCTGGAAGGTTTTTTTCTGAACGGCGAACATGTGAAACTGTTGGGCGTTTGCCAGCATCACGATTTAGGTTGCCTGGGTGCAGCTATCAATACCCGTGCATTGGAAAGACAACTCGAAATTCTGAAAGAGATGGGCTGCAATTCTATCCGAACCGCCCACAATCCGCCGGCCCCAGAGCTGCTGGAACTGTGCGACCGTATGGGATTTGTGGTGCAGAACGAAACCTTCGATATGTGGCGGAAACGGAAAACGCAATACGATTATTCGCGCTATTTTCCGGAATGGCACGAACGCGATTTGACCGACCACATTCTGCGCGACCGCAATCACGCTTCGGTAATGATGTGGAGCATTGGCAACGAAGTGCTTGAGCAGTGGGAACACGTGGAAGCCGATACTCTTAGCATCCAGCAGGCCAATCACCTGCTCAATTTTCAGAAGAATGTGGATGAAAGCGTTATCAGGTCGGGCGATATGTCGGTGAACTCGCTGCTGACCGCCAAACTGGCAAATATTGTAAAAGAGCTCGACCCAACCCGTCCGGTAACTGCCGGCAGCAACGAGGTGAATCCCTGGAACAACCTGTTCAAATCGGACGCACTCGACCTGTATGGGTTCAATTACCACCATGAAAACTTTGCTGATTTTCCGGAAAACTATCCCGGAAAACCTTTTCTGGTGAGCGAATCCACCTCCGGGCTGATGACCCGCGGGTTTTACCAGATGCCGTCTGACAGCATGTTCATCTGGCCCGACAGCTATCCGCCTACCGGCAAACCCTATGGAAACGATGAGCTTCAGTGTTCGTCATACGACAACTGCCATGTTCCGTGGGGTTCAACGCACGAGGAGAGCTGGAAAATTGTGAAAAAATACGACCACATCGTCGGCACATACATCTGGACCGGCTTCGATTACCTGGGCGAACCCACACCTTACTGGTGGCCGGCGCGCAGTTCCTACTTCGGAATTATCGATTTGGCCGGATTTCCGAAAGATATTTACTACATGTACCAAAGCGAATGGACCGACAAAAACGTGCTCCATGTTTTCCCGCACTGGACTGGTTGGGAACCAGGACAAACAATAGATATCTGGGCGTATTCCAGCGCACCGGAAGTGGAACTTTTCCTGAACGGCGAATCGCTTGGCTCAAAAACAAAAGGCCTGGAAGACCTGCACCTGATGTGGCGCGTTCCGTTTGAGCCGGGAACATTAAAAGCCGTTTCCCGCAAAGACGGAAAAGTGGTGATGGAAAAGGAAATCAAAACTGCCGGTGAACCTGTACAACTCAAAGCCACTGCCGACCGCAGCACTATTTCGGCTGATGGTTATGACTTGTCGTACATCACTGTTGAAGTTTTGGATGAAACCGGCAATTTTGTACCAACTGCCGGTAATCTCGTTCAGTTTTCAGTAGAAGGAAATGCCGAAATTTTTGGTGTGGACAACGGAAACCCGTTAGGGCATCAAACGCTTAAGGGCACTGAAATAGATGTATTCAACGGGAAATGCCTAGTTGTGCTGAAAGCTGGTGAAAATCCCGGAAATGTTACGCTAACTGCTTCGGCTGATGGACTGAATTCAGTTGAAATAACGATTAAAATGAATTGAAAGAATAATTAAATACCATTGAAAATGAAAACAAAAACAATTCTGGGTTTTGTGCTGGCTGCTGTGTTGTTTGCAGCCTGTTCCGAAAAAATTACCCAAACAGAAATTTCTTCTCCGGAAAATAAAAACACCATTCAGTTTGAACTGGTTGACGGCGTTCCGTACTATTCTGTAAAACATGGAGATGCAGATGTGATAAACCCGTCAAAAATGGGATTTGTGTTTAAAAATCAGGAAGAACTCACTTCCGGTTTTGAAATTATTGAATCCGAAATTTCCTCGTTTGACGAAACCTGGGAGCAGGTGTGGGGCGAAAAACGTTTTATTCGCAATCACTACAATCAACTTGCGGTAACGCTTCAGGAAACAGCCGGCAAAAAACGAAAGCTGGAAATTCAGTTTCGTGCATTCGACGACGGGGTGGCGTTCCGCTACCTCTTTCCCGAACAGGGCATAACCGACAGCCTGTTTATTATGGATGAGGTGACTGAATTTAATCTGGCCCATGGTGGCGATGCCTGGTGGATTCCGGCATACCACGAGCAGCGGTACGAAAATCTGTTCACCAAATCGCCGGTTTCGGAACTGGATGTGGTGCACACACCGCTCACCATCGAAAGTGAAAGTGGATTGTATCTTTCGTTTCATGAAGCGAACCTGGTTGATTTTGCGTCGATGGTGCTGGAACAAACCGATGGGAATTCACTAAAATGCGACCTCGTTCCGTGGTCCGACGGCACGAAAGTGAAAACAACCGCCCCATTTAAAACACCCTGGCGAACTATCCAGATTGGCGAAACGCCGGGCGAGCTAATTACTTCCTATCTCATTCTGAACCTGAACGAACCCAACAAGCTGGAAGATACCTCGTGGATTCAGCCGCATAAATATCTGGGAATCTGGTGGGGCATGCACATTGGCAAATATACCTTCTGGGAAAGTCCGACACACGGCGCCAGTACCGAAAACTCGAAAATGTACATCGATTACTGTGCGGAACTTGGCGTGAGCCATCTGCTCATTGAGGGTTGGAACAAAGGCTGGACGCCGGCCTGGTACGAAAACGCCATGCACATGTTCAGTTTTACCGAAAGTACACCTGATTTCGATTATGATGAAGTGGTTCGCTATGCAGATTCAAAAGGGGTGAAAATCATCGGTTATCACGAGACCGGTTCCAATATCATCAATTACCTGAAACAGATTGACGACGGCATGGCCCTCTACCGTGATTTGGGCATCAACGACATCAAAATTGGTCAGGTAGGTTCCATGCTCAACATGAAAGAGTGGCACCACGGGCAGTTTGGCGTAAATTACTACCGTTTTGTGATGGATAAAGCTGCTCATTACAATCTGGCCATCAATTTTCATGAACCCATAAAAGATACCGGTGAACGCCGGACTTATCCGCACATGCTGTCGCGTGAGGGAGCCCGCGGCATGGAATACGATGCCTGGAGCGAAGGCAATCCGCCCGGACACGGTGTAATACTGCCGTTTACCCGTATGCTGGCCGGTCCGTTTGATTTTACACCGGGAATTTTTGACGTGCAGGTAGAACAGGGCTACGAGGGACGAAGAACGCATACCACGCTGGCAAAACAACTGGCCTATTACGTGACCATTTATTCGCCCATTCAGATGCTGGCCGACCTGCCCGAGTACTATGTGGGCAACCCGGCGTTTCAGTTTTTGCAGGATGTGCCGGTTGACTGGGAAGACACCAAAGTGCTAAATGGCGAAATTGGTGAGTACATTACAACCGCCCGCAAAGACCGCCACAGCGACGACTGGTACATCGGAAGCACCACCAATGAAAAAGCCCGTGAATTTGAGGTGGAACTGGATTTTCTGGAAGAAGGCGTAACATACGAAGCACAGATTTATGCCGATGCACCGGGAATTTCGTACCTGGAAAATCCTGAAAAAGTGGAAATTTCAACCATGGAAGTTACCCGAAATTTGGCTTTCCCCATCCGGTTGGCCGAAGGTGGCGGTATGGCTGTTCGGTTTAAAAAACTGTAAGAAACAAGAAAGTAAAAAAATGAATTGAATCAGTAATTAGCAACGCATTTTTTCAGAGCGGTTCAGTGCTTACCGGTTCAAGTTCATTCCCCCGGGTCTCTTTTTTAATCAGGAACATGAGCAGGAAAACCAGAGCCAGGCTGAGAATGGCTGCATACTGACTTCCTGAAGTGGCTCCGATTTCTTCCACACCGGGATTTAAAACTTCTTTATCGATGAGATACATGGCCACAACTGCAAAGCCGTTGTTGAAAAAGTGGGCTACAATGGGCAGCCACATGGAGCCGCTCCAAACCAGCAGGTAGCCAAACAAAACACCCAGCAGCATGCGCGGTACAAACCCGTAAAACTGAATGTGCAGGGCGCTGAACAAAATGGCTGAAATCCAGATGCCCCAGTGATGACTGCGGGTCCAGTTAGTAAAAATACGCTGTATTACCCCGCGGAACAGCAGTTCTTCGCCAATGGCCGGTAAAACGGCAATCATAACTATATTGAGCAGCAGTCCGCCTGTTGTTTCCACTTTTAAAAAAGCTTCGGTGAGTTCGGCAGCGTTTTCCTCGGCATTTTTCATCCAGCGCTCCATCCCTGCCAGAAATTCAGGGAACTCCATCCGGGTGTTCCATTCGCCGATGAAATTGATGAGCGGCAAGGCAAAAATTACCAGAACAGCCACCAGAAAAATGGAGGTGGAAGTTGCGTTTCGTTTCAAATAAAGGTATTCGGCAATTTTTCCGTGAAACAACCAGGCCAGAATAACCGGCGGTACGATAAACAGCCCGATGGACTGAACCACCTGGAAATATTTCAGTATGCGAATGCTTTCGGGGTCGCTTAAATCGCTGAGGGTGGGAATGCTCATCATGGAATCGAGGCCAAAAAGCGGAATGGCCAAAAGCATGGAAACCAGCAAAAAAGCCAGAAAACTTACCAAAATAACGAAAGCCGAAAACATCAGTTGCGGAAACGGTTTCATTCCCTGAAAAGCAGTAAAACCCATGGTAAACTATTTTGAGGCAAATATAATGGAATTGCGGGATTAGGGAGGAAGGGGATGGAAAGAGATTTATGGGGAGTTGTGAAGAATGGTTGTGATTTATGATTTATTGAGATTAGGTTGAGATTTGTTGTGATTTATGGGGATTAGGTGGAGATTTATTGTGATTTATTGTTGAGAACCTACTGCTTAATCACCACCTAATCACTACCTAATCACCCTCTCCTTCTTCCAACTCTCTGATTTTCAAATTCCTGAACATGGTCAATCCGCCGTGGTCCTGCAAACCGATGTGGCCGGACTTTGCAGCGCCGTAGTGGGGCATATCTTTCCATTTGCTGCTGGCTTTCAGTTCATACCATTCGTCGCTCCAAAGTTCGTATTCCACCACTTTTTTACCGTTCAGCCAATGTTCTACGTGCGGTCCGTTTACAATCAGCCGGGTTTTGTTCCATTCCTCCAGCGGAACCACCTTTGCACCTTTGGGTGCGTGCATGTCGTAGTTGGCGCCGGAGTACTGACTTTCTTTGAGTTGCGTTGGCCAGCCGTTGTCGTCAATAAGCTGGTATTCCGGACCTGTTTCGTAAATGGCGTTTACAATTCCTTCCTGCACATGGAAGAAAATTCCTGAGTTGCTTTCCGGCGCAATTTTCCATTCCAGGTACAACTCAAAATTCCGGTATTCCTTCTTGGTAATGATGTCGCCACCATGGTCGGAACCCACACCAGAGTTATGCAACACTCCGTCCACAATTTTCCACCCGGTAACTGCGCCGCCGTTAAAGGTTTTCCAGTTTTCGAGCGATTTTCCGTCGAACAGCAATTCCCAGCCCCGGTCGATTTCTTTATTGGTAAGGGTGTTTATTTCGGAATCTTTTGGTACACAGCCCGCTGTGCCAAAAAGAAAAACTGCGAGTATGGAATAAATCAGGTGTTTCATTTTGGTATGAATTTTTTATACTTGAATTTCAGGCTAAAATTAAAGATTTGTTTTTACAAGTTAAAACATTGAGATAGAAATCAATAATTCTAATTCATTCCAATCATCGAAAATGTTTACACCAATCAGATATGCCCTGATTTTCAAAGTGATTCCCCAAAATGAAAAGCAAAGACATTTAAACAAGACTGATAATATCTCTTGTTGGGTTATTTTACAAGAAAATTGCCTTTTTTGTAAATACGCCGTGCCCAGTAAACAAAGGGCGTATCGGATGCGGCAACAATCCATTTAAGAAAATAGGT
Organism: Mariniphaga sp.; assembly: GCA_041686935.1. Taxonomy (GTDB): domain Bacteria; phylum Bacteroidota; class Bacteroidia; order Bacteroidales; family Prolixibacteraceae; genus Mariniphaga. The sequence goes on from JAWLCW010000003.1 coordinate 165,539, forward strand.
GGTTAAGAAAATTTCAAACAACAACTGTGTTTCAAACACACCGTAAAACGCAATTAACACAAAAACAGAACTGTCAATAAGTTGGGAAATCATGGTACTGAGGTTATTTCGCAGCCATAACTGATTTTCCTTGTGGAATCGTTTTTTCCACAGATGAAAGGCCCAAACGTCGTGACGCTGGGCAAGCAGATAAGCAGTTAAACTGGCCAGTGCAATGCGGGGCATGAGTTTAAAAATGGTGCTGGTTGCATCGTGTGTAATTAAAGCAAACTCATCGCCTTCCAAAGGTTTGAAATACAGAGCAATATTCATCAGCAACGTCATGGAAATAAGGCTAAAAAAGCCAATCCACACCGCCTTTTTGGCCTCCTGTTTCCCGTAATTTTCCGAAAGAATATCGGTAACCAGAAACGACGTGGCATATACAATGTTTCCCAGAGTGGCAGCCAGTCCGAACAACTTTACCGTTTGCACTACCTGAATGTTGGCCACAATTACCGAAACGGGAATCCACATAATGAGACCCCATTTGCCAAACAGTTTGTACGCTAAAATAATCAGCAGGAAATTTGCCAGCAACATGGCCAGCCATAACAATTCGTTTTGCATTTTTTTCATTTTTAGCCGCAGGGTTATGCCACCTGCGAGATGTTCATACTTATTTTTTCGGGCCCAAATGTAACTAATTTTTAGAAATCCTTCCTTCGTGGTTGATTGTCAGTTTCAATCCTCCCGGAGCTTTTAATTCGGCAAAAAACTGGTTGCCGGTTGCTTGCATTGAAATAACAACATCCTTTTCCGGATTTTCAGGAAAATCAAGTTCATCCAGCGTTTGGGCGTACGTTTTGTTTTCGCTCTTAAATTGAGTCTGCTTGTAGTACAAAAGCCAAAGGTACTCCCGGTATTTTTCATCAGCAGGCAAAGTAAACTCAATGGTTTTTTCTCCCACCTCATAAGTTGAAAACTGAAGGATTCCCCAACGCTCCGGGTAATGCATATTGATTACACCCACCGGACTCCAAACCCAGTTGTCTTCCGGCAGAATTCGTCCTGTGGCATCGTCTTTTTTACGAATATATTTTCCGTCAATAATCTCGGTTTGCCATTGCACCCGCGAAAAGTTGATGCTCCAGTGCGTTCCGTTTTCAGGTTTTTGCGCGTGAACTCCCAGTCTCAAATCGTGAAACGGAATGGCCATTTCAATGGTCCAGCTTTTATCGGTATCGCCTGGCTGATTTAACGTTCCGTCCAAAAATATGGCACTCCGGAAACCGTCTGCATTCCACGAAATGAGCGGAATTCCTCCATTCCGGTAGGGTTTGGTCATAAATAAATCGAACAAAGTATTTTGCGCATTAATTTCAAATTCAAAATATTCATGGGTTGTCCGGTCGGGGTCGATAAAAACTTCAAAATCATTTTCATGATAAACAATCTGGTCGTGTTCGGTGTAATAGGCCCAAATGTGAGGTTCTGTCAGTTTGGCAAAAAGGTATAAGTTTTCATCATCCCACAACATTTTTATTTTTGTGGAATAAGTTGGCAATTTTTTGTTTTCGCCTTCAATGTCAACAAACAAATCTGTCCACTCTGCTTTCTCCCATGAATTCTCGTCGGCTTTTCCGTCAATTAAAATTACTTCAGGGGTTTTGTAAACCACATAGCTTTTTTTGGTTTGAAAAAGATACTCCCAGCCATCGAAAAGGTTTTGGGCTTTCCCCTGAAAATCAACTAAAATGATTAAAAAAAGAGATGTTGTTAATTTGATAAGATTCATCTTTCAATGTTTGTAAAATTCTGTAAACAGTTTTTAACCGGTTCGTTCACTGCTAAAAATAGAATTTTTCCCCGGTTGTTTCTTTTACAAAAACGAAAAAATTAACTGACCCCATCAGATATGCATATCGACGTCACGCAAAATATAACCCGAATAATCTTTCAGAATGGGTTGGTAACTTTCGTGGAACAAACTGGAAGACACTATAAAATCGGCTGTTGAACGGTTCGATGCGGTTGGGATGTTGTATAAAACCGTAATACGTAAGAGTGCTTTTACATCTACATCGTGGGGTTGCGGCTGCATAGGGTCCCAGAAAAAAATGAGAATGTCCACATCGCCTTCGGCAATTAAAGCACCCAATTGCTGATCACCACCCAACGGTCCTGATTTTAAACGAGTGACTGTTGGCGGAACAACATTTTCTTCCCTGCATTTGGCAGTCAGGGCTTCCTCAATCAGTTTTCCTGTAGTACCAGTACAAATCAGGTCGTGCGGAACCAGTTCCTTCCAGTTGTATTCCGCCCATTCAATAATATCTTTTTTGCGATTGTCGTGTGCTACAATGGCTATATTTTTTTTCTTTTTCATGTCATTCAAGTTTTAGGGAAACAAATGTTTAAGGGCATTTATTTCCGGTTTTCATGACAAAGATAATCTGAATTTACGTATGGCTATTGCAGTAACTAATTGTATAACAAAAACTTATTTAAAAGTTAATTTTAAACAGCCTAATAATAACGAATTGTTAAGCCAATGTTTCTAAATGGCTGATTTTATTTCTTCAATCATTTTTTGAGCCAATCTGACCGCTTCCTCAGCCGATTTTGCTTCGGAATAAATCCGGATTATCGGTTCGGTATTCGATTTGCGCAAATGCACCCACGAATCGGCAAAATCAATTTTCACACCGTCAATACCGGTAACCTGCTCATGTGCGTATTTTTCTTTCATTTTTAGAAGAATACCGTCCACATCGATTTCGGGTGTAAGTTCAATTTTATTTTTCGACATAAAATAGTCTGGATAGGTTTTCCGCAGTTCGGAACATTTCATTCCACTTTTGGCCAGATGGGAGAGAAACAGTGCGGCGCCCACCAGTGCATCCCTGCCATAATGGCTTTCCGGGTATATGACGCCTCCGTTTCCTTCGCCGCCAATAACCGCATTGGTTTCCTTCATTTTGGCTACCACGTTGACTTCGCCAACAGCCGCGGTAGTATATTTTTGCCCGTATTTTTCGGTTACATCGTGCAGCACACGGCTCGAAGAAAGGTTGGAAACAGTATTTCCCGGCGTTTGGCTCAACACATAATCGCTTACGGCGGCCAGTGTGTATTCCTCGCTGAACATACTTCCGTCTTCATTAATAATTACCAGACGGTCCACATCCGGATCCACAACAAAACCTACATCCACATTGCTTTTTTTGATGATTTCGGAAGTCTCTACCAGGTTTTCGGGAAGCGGTTCAGGCGTGTGGGCAAAATGGCCTGTGGGTTCGCAATTGATTTCCACCACATTTCTTACACCCAAGGCTCTGAGTAATGCAGGCATAACAATTCCACCTACTGAGTTAACGGCATCAACTGCCACTGAAAAACCGGAAGCTTCAATGGCTGCTTTATCCACTAAATTCAATCCCAGCACTTTTTGTATGTGAATGGTAGTATAATCTTTTTCTGCAACCGTGCCCAATTCGTCCACTTCAGCAAAAGAAAAATCACCTGATTCGGCCAGTTCAAGCACTTTTGCCCCTTCAGCGGCATTCAAAAATTCACCATCAGCATTCAGTAATTTCAGGGCATTCCATTGTTTGGGGTTGTGGCTTGCGGTGAGAATCAATCCGCCGTCTGCCTGTTCCTCTGTTACTGCAATTTCTGTGGTGGGCGTAGTGGCCAAACCAATGTTCACCACATTGCAACTCATTCCCACAAGCGTTGCAACAACAAGCGCACTCACCATTTCACCTGAAATACGGGCATCGCGGCCTACTACAATTTTAAGTTTTTCGTTTTTTGAATTTTGTTTTGCCCAGGCAGCATATCCGGCTGTAAATTTAACTACATCGAGCGGACTGAGCCCTTCGCCCGGTTTTCCGCCAATAGTACCACGAATTCCTGAAATAGATTTTATGAGTGTCATTTTATTTTGATTGAGTTTGAAAAGGCAAAAATAATAACCCTTTGGAAGATGAAATCACATTTTTGGCATTAATTGTCGATTTCGTTTAATTCACTGAGGTTTTGTTTTAATTTGCTGATGTAGTTTCCGTATAACCGGCGGAAACCCCAGCGCATGAGCAGGTAAATACCGCCAACAGTAATAATCAATACAGTTAATCCGATGATGGTTACCAAAACCCATTTGCCAAGCGGCACATCAGTAAGCAGAACTTCCCTTTGTTCCAAACCTTCGTGCATTCCCGTAAACAGGCCCGAAATAAACTGCAAAACCATTGATGTGGTTAAAATAATCAATGCCAGGTAGAATAAACGTTTGTAAATGCGCAATGTGCCAATTATTTTCACAAGGGTTTCTTTGAGATTACAGGAAATATCGCAGCTTTTTTTCACCCGATGATATTGGATAACAAAATATATAAATGTTGTAATAATAAGTGTGTTGGCAAAAATACTTATAAACATCAGCCAGCCGGGTATCTCCACATCGGCACCCATTCTTTTAATCAGCATGGGGCCCAACACAAAATCATCTATAATAAATAAAACAATTAAACCGAACAATATTCCAAACCCAATCCGAATGTTCCGGTCTATCCGGTCGATTAAATTACCTGTCCTCCGCCGGAGCATCTCCCTAAGCTGGTCTTCGTCCAGAACTTTGCGGGACGACAGTTGTTCCCAGGTTTTTTTTAAATCTTTTAGTTCCATATCTCCCTATTCCTCCTTATCCATCAGAATTTTCAGTTTTTTCTTAATCCTGTTCATTTTCACCCGCACATAATTTTGTGTTATGCCGGTAATTTCTGCAATTTCCTCATACTTTTTATTTTCGAGAAACAACAGGATTATCGATTTTTCAATGCCTGTGAGTTGGGTAACAGCGCGGTGAAGGAGTTTAATGTTTTCTTCCGTTTCAGTTTCGTGGTTTTCATCGGGCATCTGAAAATTTTCATACGACAACCGGTTTTGGTCGGGTCGTCTTTTATTTTTTTTGAATGATGTAATAGCTGTATTTAACCCCACCCGGTACATCCATGTTGTCACCTTCGACTCATTCCGGAAAGTGGGATAAGATTTCCACAACTGGACAACAATCTCCTGAAAAAGATCATTCCGATCTTCTTCGGCATCACAATACATGTTACAAACCTTGTGGATGATGCCCTGATTTTCGCTGATGATGTGTAAAAACTCCTTTTCCAAAACTGAATTATTTGTAAGATGTTTGGAACAATTATTACATTTTCTATTTATAATCTTTGAGTAGTCATTCCACCATCAACCAAAACCACCTGACCTGTGGAATAGGGCAACAATCCGGTTGCCATGGCAAGGGCTACTTTACCAACATCTCCGGGCATACCCCAGCGTTTTTGAATGGTCAGTCCCTGCTTAAACAGCCGGTCGTATTTTTCAGTAACACCTGCTGTCATGTCTGTTGCTATTACCCCTGGTTGAATTTCATAAACCGGAATATCGAATTCTCCCAAACGGGCCGCCCAGAGTTTGGTGGCCATGGCAATACCTGCTTTGGATATGCAATACTCACCGCGGTTTACCGAAGCAACTGTTGCCGAAACAGAAGAAACATTAATAATGCAACATTCAAATTCCGGACTTTCTTTTTTGATGTCCGCCATGTGGTTGGCAAAAAGCTGTGTCAGAAAATAAGGGCCTTTCAGGTTAATTTCGAGTACCTCATCAAAAATATCTTCTGTTGCTTCCAGAATATCTTTTCGCTCCCGGGGTGCAATACCAGCGTTGTTTACCAGCACGTTCAGTTGTCCGAATTTTCCGGTTACCGTTTGGTAAATTCTTTGCCTGTCTTCTTTTTTCGATACATCGCCCTGAACATAAATGACTTCCACTCCAAATTCTTTCAGTTCATCCAAAACACGCTGAACTGATTCCTGTGGCCTCACTCCATTAATAGCCAGATTAAATCCGGCATTGGCCAGTTCTTTGGCAATTCCCAGTCCAATGCCGCGCGAGCCTCCGGTGATAAGTGCGACTGGCCCCCTAAATCTCCCCAAGGGGGACTTAAGCCCCTCTGAATCTTCCCCAAGGGAAGACTTTTGACGTTTCATGTTTTTTAAGTTTTGTATCATTTTACTTTTTGTTTGAGGACTCTTTCTACTTCCTCTTCGGGGAAGGTTGGGATGGGGCTTTCGGGGGAATAAGAAGGGGGCTTATTTCCACCCACGCTTTTTTTGCCCAGCTTTCCAATCCTTTTTCGGCCAGTTGAACGCCCTTGGCACCTTCGAGCAGGTTCCACGGGAAAGGATCATCTTTTACCACATGCTTCAGGAAAAGTTCCCATTGGGCTTTAAATGCATTGTCGTAATGTTCCTGTTCCGGCACTTTGCTCCAGCCTTCGAAAAAGTTTATGGGCTGTGGAATATCGGGGTTCCAAACGGGTTTTGGCGTATTCCCGTAATGTTGTGTCCAGCATTCGCGCAGTCCGGCTACTGCGGAGCCTTTGGTCCCGTCCACGTGCAGGGTAAGTAAATCGTCGCGGCGCACACGCGTAACCCACGAGGAATTAAAGTGGGCAATCACATCTCCTTCCAGTTTAAATGTGGCATAAGCCGAATCATCGGCAGTGCATTCATAAGGTTTTCCCTGCTCGTCCACCCGTTCGGGAATATGTGTAGCGCCCAGGCAGAAAACGCCTTTCACCTTTCCGAACAAATTATCGAGCACGTAACGCCAGTGGCAGAGCATGTCCACGATGATTCCGCCGTCGTCTTCTTTCCGGTAATTCCAGCTTGGCCGTTGGGCCGGCACTGTATGCCCTTCGAAAACCCAGTACCCGAATTCCCCGCGCACCGAAAGAATTTTTCCGAAAAAACCGTTTTCCATCAGCCGTTTCAGTTTTAATAATCCGGGCAGCCAAAGTTTATCCTGTACCACTCCGTGTTTTACACCGGCTTCTTCACAAACCCGGTAAAGTTCCATTGCTGTTTCTGTATCGGTTGCCATCGGCTTTTCGCAATAAATATGTTTCCCGGCTTTGGTCGCTTTTATTACCGCATCGGCACGGCGCCCGGTTGTTTGGGCATCGAAATAAACAGAATAAGCCGGATCATTCAACACCGAATCCAGATCGGTGGTCCATTTTTCCACTCCCGATAATTCTGCCAGTTTTTTTAGCTTGATTTCATTCCGGCCAACCAAAACCGGGTCTGGCATAATAAATTCTGATTCACTTACTTTCACTCCACCTTGTTTCATAATTTCTACAATGGAGCGCATCAGGTGCTGGTTGGTTCCCATCCGGCCGGTTACGCCGTTCATTATAATTCCTACTTTATGAATTGTCATTTTACGTAAAATTTAAATATGCATTTTTAATTTTTTCAAGATACGCGTTTTGATCCATTGCCCAGTATTTATCGGAAAAAATTTCCACTTCATTGTATCCGGAAAATCCGGCATCTTCCATCCATCCACGTATTTGCGGCACATTAATGCACCCGTCACCCATCAAACCGCGGTCGTTCACAAAATCTCTGGTGGGCACATTCCAATCGCATACATGAAATGCAAACAGGTTTCCGTTTTGGCCACACCGCTGAATTTCCCGCTGCAAATTATTGTCCCACCAAAGATGGTAAACGTCCACTGCCACACCCACAAATTCGGAATTAATTTCTTCAGCCATCTGATTGGCCTGTTCCAGCGAGTTTATGGCTGAACGGTCGCCGGCATACATGGGATGCAGTGGTTCGATAGCCAGTTTTACTCCGGCTTTCTGAGCTTGCGGCAGAATCCGCAAAATTCCTTCCTGAATTTGTTCCCTTGATTTTTCCAGCGACTGTCTTGGATCGGCTCCGCAAACCAACACCAAAACCGGCGCCCGAACAAGAAAAGCTTGATCGATTGCCCACAGGTTGTCGTCTATGGCAGCCTGCCTTTTCTCTTTTTTTACCGATGGAAAAAAGCCACCACGTGCAACCGAAACAATCTCCAAACCATAGTCGTTCAACATTTCCCGTACAGCACTCAAATTCTGTCCTTCGAGCACATTCCGCCAAATAGTAATTCCATGAATTCCGGCCGCACTAAAGTTTTTGATGCATTGTTTTAAATTCCAGGGTTTTGTTGTAAGCGTGTGTACACACAGTTTTGAAAAATCTTTTAATTCTGTTGCCATTAAAGTTTGTTTAGTTTACTGATAACTTTTTTTCAGTTTCCCAAAAAACGTCAGATATTCTTCTTCGTTAATTATCCGTTGCAAATACAAAGCTGCCTCCCGGGCATGGTAATCGCCCCACATGGAAGATTCTCCGCAGGCAATTTTCTGTTTGGCCGGTACATGGTCCCATCCGTTGGGTTGATGGTAAATGCTGTGCAAAATTAAACCCTGGTGGCGCGGATTGGTACTCAGGTAAGGATAATCGAGTAGCGAATTCATCACAGTTAATCCAGCCTGCCAGTATTTTTCACCTGTTTCCGGTTCATTTTTTTCTTTCAGAAATTTTCCCAATCGCAATAGCCCCTGTGCTCCAATGGCAGCCGCCGAGCTGTCAACCGGTTCCCATGCATTGTATGGGTCTGCCGGCCGGTTCAGGTAATCGCCCAGCTTGTGCAGATTTGGTGCGCCCGTATCCCAGTATGGAATGCCGTCAACCGGCGTGTTTTTAATGTAAAAATCGCAGGTGGCGCGGGCGGCTTTCAGCATCATTCTGTCTGTTTCTTCTTTCCCGCCAAAAGGCTCCAACTCCTTTACACTAATTTGTTCAAAAGCTTCCAGTTCCTCGGCAAACCCCAGCATCGCCCACGCCAGTCCGCGGGTCCAGGTAGAAAAACCGGTGTAGCCCTGCTGCGAGTTGGGGCACCTGAAATTTCCATCGTTCACATTAAAAATACTCTCGTGCGCCGTTCGTCCCCAAACATCGTAACGATCGCGCCCTTCGCCGTAAAAAACGGAGTATTTTGCCGTTGCTGAAATGTGTTGAACCGCTCTGTGTAAAATAGAAATTTTTTCATCGTTTTCGCCTTGCAAAACATGACCCAGCATGTGCGAAGCAATTAAAATTCGGCACGAACGGATGGTATCCACAAACAACGAATGTGGTCCGTTAAATGAGTAAATAAAACCGCCATCTTTAATTTTCGTCCATCGTCCGGCCTGCACCGCACCCGAAATTTTAATGGCCAGTTCATAAAAATGCTTTTCCCATTCATTGAACGGAATTTTGCCCTCGTTCATCAATCTGAGCAAATTTCCATAGGTACTCAGGTTGTTGAAACCATGGTCGTGCACGCCGGTGTGGCTAACATGCGGCGCCATTTTTCCCAGTGTTGCTTTCTTTCCCGTTTCCAGAAAATAATTATCGCCGGTAACATCAAATTGCAGAATGGAAGAACCAAATTGAAATCCCTGTGTCCATTCTGTCCAGCCGCGGGTGGTGTATTTTCCGTCAACCGTAAAAACAGGTGAACCCTTTGAAGCATCGTAATTTTTATCGATGCGTTTAATTTTTTCAGCCGAAAGCTCCCAAAATAACTCTAGTTTTTTCAGTAAATCTTTCGGGCGAAGTTGAAAATCAATGTTAATCATTTTGTCGTTTCTGATTTAGGGACGTAAAATTAGCAGAATGGTTAAAAAAATTGAGGTTATTTGAACTAAATTTGCAGGATGTCGAATTTTCATTGCAATTTATCACATGCCCATAATGAAAACCTATGCAGAAATTAACCAAAAACTGAAGCAGGGGAAAGCCGTTGTGCTCACTGCCGAAGAAGTTACTAAAATGGCGCAGCACGCCAGCCCGGCCGAAATTGCCGAAAAGGTGGATGTGGTAACCACAGCTACTTTTGGCGCCATGTGTTCTTCGGGCGCCATCATCAACTTTGGTCACGCCAGTCCTCCCATCCGTATGGAGAAAATCAGATTGAACGGAGTTCCCTCTTACGAAGGACTGGCTGCCGTTGACAGTTACATTGGCGCCACTGCCTGTGATTCGGAAAATCCTGCTTACGGCGGCGCACATGTTATTCAGGATTTACTTGAAGGAAAAGATGTGGTTCTGGAAGCCTGGGGCAAAGGCACCGACTGCTATCCGCGGAAATACATCAAAACAACAATCAACATCAACACCATCAACGAGTTTACGCTGTTCAATCCGCGGAATGCTTATCAAAATTACAACGTGGCGGTGAACACCACCCAAAAAATGATTCATACCTACATGGGTACTTTGCTGGCAGGCATGCGTAACGCCACCTACTCCACTTCGGGCGAACTCAGTCCACTGCTGAACGACCCCGATTTACGCACCATTGGCATTGGTACCCGTATTTTTCTTGGAGGCGCTCAGGGTTTTGTAGTTTGGAACGGAACCCAGTTTCATACAACCAAACCCAAAAATGTATTCGGCGTTCCGGTAACCAACGCGGCTACCATTGCAGTCATCGGAAATTTAAAGGAGATGTCGCCGGAGTACCTGCAAGCGGTTTATTACGAAAAATACGGTGTGAGCATGTTTATCGGTATTGGAATTCCTATTCCCATCCTCGACGAAGAAATGGCCCGCCGGGTTTCCATTTCAAACGGCCAGATTGAAACCTCGGTGCTCGATTACGGAACCGAAGGCATGCCTAAACTGGGACAGGTGACTTATAAAGAGCTCCAATCAGGATGGATAAAAGTGAACGGAAAAAAGGTGCGAACCGCCCCGGTTTCGAGCCTTTCAAAAGCCCGAATAATTGCTGTAGAACTGAAAGAGTGGCTGCAAAACGGCCGGTTCGAAATAACACAACCGGTGCAGCTTTTCCCGCAAAATACATCGTTAAACAGTTTAAAAGAAACGGAGGCCGAAAATGATTAAAAAACGATATGTATTGAACTTCCCGCCCGAAAGCGGCGACAAACCGCTGAGTTACCATTTGGTGCGCGATTACGACATCCGGATAAATATTCTGAAAGCCGAAGTTTACCCGGGTAAAAGAGGAAGTCTCCTACTCGAATTGCAGGGAAAAAAGGAAAACATTGAAAAAGGAGTAAAATACCTCACCGACCACCAGGTGATTTGTGAACCACTGGACAAGCGCCTTCATTTTCAGGAAGAAAAGTGCATCGACTGCGGCAATTGTACCGCTGTGTGCTTTGCCGGCGCACTTACGATGAATCGCGAAAACTGGAAACTGCAATTCGACAAAAACAAATGCGTGGTTTGCGAATTATGCATTCCGGCCTGTCCGCTTCATTTGTTCGAAATTGATTTCAGATGAACAACGAACTAAATAAACTCTTTCAGCAAAAGTTTGAACAGCGAACTTACCGCAGTCAATTCAACACCTCCCGGTTTACCGGATTCGAATTAAAACACCGGGAAACTGATTTGTGGATTGGCGTCGATGCGGCATCTTTCAAGCCAGAGATGAAAGAATCAGCACTAAAAAAAATTCAATCTTTACGCGAAAAACTCGACAACTACATTCAATCCGAACCCTTTTTTAAAAAGAGCCTGAAACCATTTCAGCCAACAGAAATCGCACCGGAAGAAGCCATTGAAATGGCACAGGCAGCCGAAAAAGCAGGCATTGGTCCTATGTCAACTGTTGCCGGTTTATTTGCTCGCGAAGCCGGTATTGAAATTATTCAGAACTTTTCGGTTGAGGAGTTGGTTATTGAAAACGGTGGTGACATTTTTGGGCTGCTGAGAAAAAACCTCGTTCTTTCGGTTTTTGCAGGTGATTCCCCGTTATCAGAAAGAATCGGGCTGGAAATAACTCCGCAAACCAGTCCGCTGGGAATTTGCACATCGGCAGGAACCGTAGGCCCGTCGCTAAGCTACGGCAAAGCTGATGCGGTGGTGGTAATTGCTAAAGATGTACTGGTTGCAGATGCGTTTGCTACAGCGTTTGGCAACAAGGTCAAATCACCGAATGATGTGGAAAAGGTCATCAATCAGGCAGAAAAGATTCCCGAAATTCTTTCTCTGCTTATTATTTGCGAAGACAAAATCGGGGTTTGGGGAGAGTTTGAAATAAAAATATTGAAATAGAACATATAACCGCAATGACGCGATGACGCAAAGAAAAACCCTGCGCCTTTGCGTCTCTGCGGTAAAAAAAAGAAAATATGCCTAATAAAAAAGATATTAGTACCGAACTGAAATCCCGTGTGCTGGTAATGGACGGGGCAATGGGTTCGCTGTTGCAGGATTACAAACTTACAGAGGAAGATTACCGGGGCGAACTCCTGAAAGCTGTAAATGACGACCAGAAGGGAAACAACGATATTCTTTCGCTGACCCACCCGGAAGTGATTTCTGAAATTCATTGCAAATACCTGGATGCCGGAGCCGACATTTTGCTCACAAACACCTTCAATGCCAATCGAATTTCGCAGGCTGACTACAACACCCAGCGCCTGGTTTATGAGATGAACAAAGCATCGGCTGAAATAGCACGAAAGGCAGCAGACAAATTCACGGAACAAAATCCGGAAAAGCCCCGGTTTGTGGCAGGGACGCTGGGGCCAACCAACAAAACGCTGTCCCTGTCGCCTGATGTGAACGACCCCGGCTACCGTGCGGTTACCTTCGACGAGGTAAAGACAGCATATCGCGAGCAGGTGGAGGGTCTCATCGACGGGGGAGTTGACCTGCTGCTCATCGAAACCATTTTCGACACACTGAATGGTAAAGCAGCTATTTTTGCCATTGAGGAAACACTGGAAGCACGAAAAATGCGGTTGCCGCTTATGATTTCCGGAACCATCACCGATGCCAGCGGACGCACACTTTCCGGCCAAACACTTGAAGCTTTTCTGAACTCCGTTTCGCACATCGACCTGCTGAGTATCGGACTGAACTGTTCCCTGGGAGCATCCGACCTGCGTCCCTATGTGAAAGAACTTTCGCAAAAAGCACCGTTTCACATCAGTGCGCATCCCAATGCAGGGTTACCCAACCAGTTTGGCGCCTACGACGAAACTCCGGAAATTATGGCCGGGTACATCAAAGATTACCTCGACCACAGTTTTGTGAACATCATAGGCGGTTGCTGCGGCACTACGCCCGACCACATTCGCGAGTTTGCCAAACTGGCTGAAAAAGCCAAACCACATCACATCCATCCGAAAGATGAAAATACCCGGTTGAGCGGTTTGGAGCCGGTTACACTCACGCCCGAAGCCAACTTTATGAATATAGGCGAACGGTGCAACGTTTCCGGTTCACGTAGGTTCGCACGACTCATTCGCGATAAAAAATATGAAGAAGCGCTCGCTGTTGCACGTGACCAGGCAGAAAACGGCGCACAGGTAATTGATGTGAACCTAGACGATGCCATGCTGGATGCCGAAAAAGAGATGGTCACCTTTCTGAACCTGATGATGGCCGAACCCGACATTGCCAAACTTCCGGTAATGGTCGATTCATCCAAATGGAATGTGATTGAAGCCGGACTGAAATGCCTGCAGGGAAAAGCCATAGTAAATTCCATAAGTCTGAAGGAGGGCGAAGAAAAATTCATTGAACAGGCCAGAACCATAAAACGATTTGGCGCTGCGGTAGTTGTAATGGCTTTCGACGAAACCGGCCAGGCCGATTCGTACGAACGACGCATTGAAATCTGTGAACGAGCCTATAAAATTCTGACCGAAAAAGTAAACTTTCCGCCGCAGGACATCATTTTCGACCCCAATGTGCTGACTATCGGAACTGGTTTGGAGGAACACAACAACTATGCGGTGGATTTTATCAAAACCATCAAATGGATTAAAAGGAATTTGCCACACGCCAAAACCAGCGGAGGAATCAGTAACGTTTCCTTTTCTTTCCGCGGAAACGATGTGGTGCGCGAAGCCATGCATTCGGTATTTCTGTATCACGCCATCCGTGCCGGTCTCGACATGGGAATCGTAAACCCGGGCATGTTGCAGATTTACGATGAAATTCCCAAAGACCTGCTGGAAAAAACAGAAGACCTGATTCTGAATCGCCGTCCCGACGCTACCGAACGGTTGCTGGAATTTGCCGAACAGGTGAAACAGGGAGACAAAAAGGAGGTAAAAAAAGATGAATGGCGCGAACAACCACTTGAAAAACGGCTGGAACATGCTCTGGTAAAAGGTATTCCCGATTTTGTGGACGAAGACATGGCCGAAGCGCTGGAAAAATACCAGCCAACTCTGAATATCATCGAAGGCCCGCTGATGGACGGAATGAATGTGGTGGGCGACCTGTTTGGCTCCGGAAAGATGTTTCTGCCGCAAGTGATTAAGTCAGCCCGTGTAATGAAAAAAGCAGTGGCAATTCTCCTCCCTTACATCGAGGCCGACAAAGCCAAAATGAAAGATGTAAGCAAGCAAAAGAAAGTGTTGCTGGCAACCGTAAAAGGCGATGTGCACGACATCGGAAAAAACATTGTTGGCGTGGTGCTGGGCTGCAACAATTATGATATCATCGATTTGGGCGTGATGGTTCCCACCGAAAAAATTCTGGATACGGCTGAAAAAGAGCAGGTGGACATTATTGGGCTTAGCGGTCTGATTACGCCGTCTTTGGAAATGATGGCGGATATTGCCAAAGAGATGGAACGACGAAAAATGAACCTGCCGCTGCTGATTGGCGGTGCAACCACTTCAAAAATTCATACGGCGGTAAAAATTGAACCGGAATATTCACACCCGGTGGTGCATGTAAAAGATGCATCGCTGGCGGTGAACGTGGTTTCAAACCTCATCGCAAAAAACGAAAAATATATTCAGGCAGTAAAAGACGATTATAAACAAATCAGGCAGTTTCAGGGGCAGCGCAAACCAAAAGATTACCTGCGGCTGGAAGATGCCCGCGCCAACAAACTGCAAATCGACTGGAACAACACAGCACTCTATAAACCCAATTTCACCGGGGTAAAACATCTCATAGATTATCCTTTGGAAGCGCTGCGGAAATACATCGACTGGACCTTCTTTTTCCTCACCTGGGGAATGAAAGGCCATTACCCGCAGATTTTGAGCGACGAAAAACAGGGTGAAGCAGCCAAAAAACTGTATGCGGAAGCCAACGAACTGCTCGACGAAATTATTGAAAAGAAAATGCTGCAGGCCAACGCCACGTTTGGAATCTGGCCAGCCAATTCCGATGGCGACGATATTGTTCTTTTTGAAGATGAATCGCGTAAAAAAGAAATCGGACGTTTTTACCACCTTCGGCAGCAGGAAAAGAAAAAAGAAAATTCACCCAACCTGTGCCTTTCCGATTTTGTGGCGCCGGTTGAATCGGGCAAACCAGATTACGTAGGTGGATTTGCAACCACCGCCGGCATTGGTATTGAGCCCTGGAAAGAGGAATTCAGGAAAGACCTCAACGATTACAAAGCCATTATGCTGGAAGCCCTGGCCGACCGGCTCAGCGAAGCTTTTGCCGAACTGTTGCATCTGCGCGTTCGAAAAGAATTCTGGGGTTACGCACCAGATGAAAATCTTTCGCACGATGATTTGCTGAAGGTGAATTACCAGGGCATTCGTCCGGCGCTGGGTTACCCGGCATGCCCGGAACATTCGGAAAAGGAAAATCTATTCGATTATTTACGAGCCGGAGAAGTGGGCATTAATCTCACGGAACATTTTGCCATGTACCCCAACGCTTCGGTTTCAGGGCAGTTTTTTGTACATCCCGAGTCGCGCTATTTCAGCCTCGAAAAAGTGGGCCGCGACCAGGTGGCCAATTATGCCCGCCGCAAAGGAAAACCGGTGGAGTTCATCGAAAAATTTCTGCCGGCCAATCTGAATTACAAGTAAGGATACCTCCTTAATATTAAGCGTATAAAAACCGCTTTATTTTTTTTGTGGGTGTTTTCTCAAAAGGTGTGGGCTGAAGAATAATCTTCTGCAAACGTGAAAATTTATTGAGTTCGGCGTTTACCTTTTTATGGATTTCTTCCAGTATCTCTTCCGATTTATCCTGAATATACTGATGGGCTTCTTCTTTCATGTGTTTAAAGTTTTGTTCCACCTCTTCCATGTTCAGGTGGACCATGGCCACCAACTTCCCTTTTTTCTCTAACACGAGTGATTCGAGAACAAATCGCATTTTGTTGATAACCGATTCAATTTCTTCGGGATAAATATTTTCGCCACTGGCGCCTACAATCATATTTTTTATACGGCCTTTTATATAGAGGAAGTTGTCCTTGTCGTACCAGCCTTTATCACCGGTTTTAAACCATCCGTCTTCGGTGAAAACCTCCTGAGTTAATTCAGGCGCTTTGTAATACCCTTTCATTACATTTGGCCCTTTGGCCTGAATTTCGCCCTCTCCGGTTTTCAAATCAGCATCGCCTAAACGAAGCTGAACGCCTTCCATGGCGATCCCTGTGGAGCCAATGCGCACGTTTTTACCTACGGCACCGGCCAGCAATGGTGATGTTTCGGTTAGTCCGTAACCAATGGCATACGGGAATTTTCCTTCGTTTAGAAACTGTTCTACGGTAGGGTCGAGTTTGGCTCCACCAATTCCGAAAAACCGTAATTTACCGCCAAATGTTTCGTAGAGCTTTTTAGCAGCCACACGGTGCAACAATTTTCGCATTGGAGGGAGTGAATAGAGGAACCGGGTTACCGGACTTTTTTGGAATTTGGGTAAAATTTTAGCCCTGAAAACTTTTTCAATGATTAACGGTACAACCAGCATGATGGTTGGTTTTACCTTTTGCAGAGCGGGAAGCAATACCGACGCAACCGGTGGCTTTCGTAAATAATGTACCGATGCACCAAACATAACGGGAAATAAAAACCCAAGTGTATTTTCAAATGTGTGTGATAGCGGCAATACTGAAATGAACCGGTCTTCAGTGCTGATATCCTGTAATGTATAACTTTTTTCGGCTGTCCACATCAGGTTTTTATGCGTTAACATAACCCCTTTTGAATTGCCTGTGGTTCCTGAAGTGTAAATTATTGATGCAAGATCTTCTTCTTCAACTTCTTCGGGAACAGTCTGAATTGGGGAGTCCGAAAGTGAACTTTTCAGATTCAGCAATTTATTGGCAGCAGTATCTTTGGGAATCACAGCAAAATTTTCAACTAAAATAAGGTGATTTAACATCCCGGTGATTTCTTCATCAAGGCTGGTGTAAAGCCCTTCCGAAATAAACATAACCTTTGCTTCCGAGTGTTTAAGTATAGCTTTCACCTCGTTGGTATGAAAATCGGGCAAGATGGGCACTACCGTTGCACCCACCCATGAAATGGCAAAAAAGGCCTTGCCCCAGTTCGGCATATTGTTGCTTAAAAGAGCGACCTTGTCTCCTTTTTTGATTCCAAGTTTTTTTAGCAATCCTGCAATCTTTAACACATCATCCCCAAGTTGCCGGAATGTATAGTTTTCTTCCCCTACATAAACCAATGATGTTTTGTCAGCAAAACTTTTTACAGATTCCTGAAGCACGGCAGGGATAGTATATTTTGTTTTATTTGTCATTCTGTTGTTCTCGTATTAATTTCCAATTCATTAACAACAATTTACTTACTAATGTTTAGCCTGCAAAATTAGCAATAAACGCCGAATAAATACTTTTTATATTCTGTTTAAATTATTTTTAACATCTTATATAAATGGAAATATACCGGCAATTTGGCTAAATTCGTTTAATGGAAAAAGAGAAAGAACCAAAAAAGATAATTGCTGACACAGAAAAATATGTACGCCAGGAAATGAAAACGGATGGCTCGGGTCATGACTGGTGGCACATTTACCGGGTGCGGAATTTGGCACTGAAAATTTCGGAATCAGAAGGTGGTGACCCTTTTTTAATTGAAATGGCAGCGTTGCTTCACGATCTTGATGACTGGAAATTTAGCGGTGGCGGGAATTTTACCAAAACTGAAAAATGGTTGGAAGCTCTAAAACTTCCCAAAGAAACCATTTCCCTGTTAACAGAAATTATCGGTCAGATTTCGTTTAAAGGAGCAGGAGTTGAAACGGTTCCATTCACGTTGGAAGCTAAAATTGTTCAGGATGCTGACCGGCTCGATGCCATTGGCGCAATTGGAATTGCCCGTACTTTTTCCTACGGAGGAAGCAGGGGAAGATTGATTTTCGATCCGGAAATCAAACCCGAGAAACATGCTGATTTTGAGGAGTACAAAAAAAGTAACGTACCGACCATCAATCATTTTTATGAAAAACTATTGTTGCTGAAAGATAGGTTAAATACAAAAGCTGCAGGAAAATTGGCCGAAAGCCGGCACAGTTTTATGGAAACTTTTCTGGAAGAATTTTTCAGGGAGTGGTTCGAAAATGGAGAAACTTAAATTCGTTTTTTATCGTAAATTTGACGTTCAAGCGGAATAAAAAATGAGAATAGAACATCTTGCTATATGGACATACAATCTTGAAGGGTTACGAAATTTCTACATGCACTATTTTGATGCCTCTTCAACGGAAATCTATTTCAACCACTCCAAAGAATTTCGCTCCTACTTTTTGCTTTTTGATGGCGACTGCCGGCTCGAAATTATGGAAATGCCAAACATTGCCAAATCGAAAAATGACCCGGCAAAACATTGCACCGGCCTGGCACATTTAGCCATTAAAGTGGGCAGCAAAACCGAAGTGGACAGGTTGACAGAAACAATCAGAAACGACGGTTTTCAGGTGGTAGGCGAACCCCGCACCACAGGCGACGGGTATTACGAAAGTGTCATTCTCGATCCTGACGGGAACCGGGTGGAAATTGTGGCGTGATACCTTTATTCAGGGTTGTTTTTTAAAACGGCCATTTCTCCTGCCATAAGACTGTCGATATAGTGGCTCACCGTTTCGGCATCAACACCCGGGTTGAAAATTGTATATCGATGCTTTCCGTTTTCACCGTCCTTCCAGGTATTACTGCCGTCGGGAGATACAATACAGTTTCCTCTGACAAATGAGAAGAAACAGTCTGCCTGCGGCAAAAGCTGCAACACCGCAATTTGGTCCCAGCTCTGGCGGCCTGCAAAACCGTTGTACAATTCATATCCCCGGTAAACCGGGTGACCCGGAGCCAGTTTTTCCTTTAACCGGCTTCCACCTGTAATTACAGGGTTCCCAATTTCCCAGCCACAAAAAATAACATCCTTCTCCCAGTTGTTTACGCAGTAAACCGTAGATGCGGGATCGGGCCGGTAAAAATTGGCCTCTTTTCCCTGCGGAAACTGCCCTCCCATACAAACCCATTTTTTAACCTTTTTGTCAACCAATTGCTTTCCGTTTAATTCTGAATGAACATCCGGTTCCGATTGCAGCAATCCCTGCAAACTGCTCAAATGGCCAACAGTTACAATCGTAACCGATTCATCCGGATTTCCGGCCAGTAATTTTCTGTATAGTTTTACAGCATCTTCTGCATCTTTCCAGGTTTTCATTCCCGATGGAAACTCCTCTGCAATTTGTTTGGTGTAGCGTGAATGGTGCTTCAGTTCAGGTTGATTTTTCAGAAATCCCACCGGAAGTTCAGGCATCCCGTAAAAGGTATTTAAAGCGGCCGCACACACCGGAGCATACGGATCATCACTGGTAACAATCACACCAAGCAGTTCTATTTCACCGGCATGGTGCAGGTTGTAAAGCATGGCCAGTGCGCCTACGTCATCCACATCAGAGTCGAGGTCGGTGTCGATGATAACTTTTAGGGGAGAATCAGGCAGGTTGTATTTCAGGGAACCTTCTGTTCTAAAGGAAAATAGCATAACAATTACAAATGCTGCAAGATATGCTCCGAAATTCTTTTTTATGTTCATACTATTCAATTTATGAAAATAATTCGTTAATATCGTTTTTATTAAGTTTTTTCAATATACTCATCAAAAAACACCTTGTCGGTTTCATATAACTTCCGTCCCCTGTTCATTACTTCCGCCGAGGTGAAAAGGATAATGTGCCGTTTGATGTGCTCTTCTACATAGTAATTGTCGGTAGTCATTCAACCTTTGTTTTAAAATCTGCAAAACGAAATTTCAATGTTAAGGTTTTTGGAGTGTCGCACAAAAAAAACAATCCATATTTTATACGTTTTTATTAACTTACAAGTTGTTTTTACAAATTGCTGCTTATTGTATGAATTTTAATGAATTGACAGAAAAATACCGCACACTCCAAGCTGAAAACAGGCAACTTAAAGAAAGAGTCCGGCTGCTTGAAAACCAAATCCACAACGAGCAAGAGACCGAACGGGAAGAAGTTGAGGAAATGACCAGTTACCTGTATAAAACTGAAAATCCTGATATTCTATCAGATGTAAAAAAAACAAATCCCATTGACAAACAATCATCTCCGACTGAAAAAGTTAATTTATTCAAGTTGCTTTTCAGAGGCCGAAAAGATGTATTTGCAACCCGGTGGGAAAACAACAAAAAAGGAATTTCAGGCTATTCGCCAACATGCGGAAATGAATGGGCTCCGGGAATTTGTCAAAAACCGAAAATTAAATGCTCGGCTTGCAAAAATAAAGATTTCCTGCAGCTAAACATTCAAGCCATTGAAGAGCATCTGCGAGGAAAAACAGTTGCCGGAATTTATCCGCTACTTTCCGACGAAACCTGCTGGTTTTTGGCTATTGATTTCGATGGTAAGGAGTGGCAAAAAGATGTTGCAACAATTAGAAAAGTTTGCACTGAATTTGCAATTCCTTTTGCAGTGGAACGCTCCCGCTCCGGGAATGGCGCTCATGTTTGGTTTTTCTTTGAAGAGCCGGTTTCAGCCACAAAAGCACGTAAATTTGGAAGCGCTTTGCTCACCTATGCGATGAACCAGCGGCATGAAATTGCTTTTAAATCGTACGACAGGCTGTTCCCCAACCAGGATACCATGCCCAAAGGAGGGTTCGGAAATTTAATTGCGCTGCCGTTGCAAAAGGCGGCCCGCGAAAAAGATAACAGCGTTTTTATCGATGAAAACTTCCTGTCGTACAGTGATCAGTGGGCGTTTTTATCTTCCGCAAAACGGCTCTCGCAGGAAAATATAGAATACTTTACCGAAAAATTAAGCCAGGGGAATGAACTCGGAATTCTTAAAAAAGATGACGAAGAATCAGAACCATTAAAACCGTGGGAAAGAAAAAAGGAGATTCTACATAAAAAGGATTTCCCCGAGACAATTGAAATTGTAAAGGCCAATATGATTTTTGTTCCCAAAAAAGAGATTTCTGCCAAAGCATTAAACCGGATAAAACGACTGGCTGCCTTTAAAAACCCGGATTTTTACAAGGCTCAGGCCATGCGGTTGTCAACTTTCAATAAACCGCGGGTTATTTCCTGTGCCGATGAAACCAGCGATTACGTATGTTTACCGCGGGGCTGTGAGCAGGATTTGAAAAATTTACTGGACGAAATAAAAGTGAAATCCAATTGGGTTGATAAAACCAACCCGGGAGTAAAAATTGATGTCGCATTTAACGGTGATCTAAGGGAAGAACAACCCTTTGCTGTGGCAAATATGCTGGCAAACAACACAGGAGTTCTTTGTGGCACCACTGCATTCGGCAAAACCGTTGCAGCCATAAAAATCATTGCCGAACGAAAAGTAAACACGCTCATTTTGGTCAACAAAGTCAGTCTTGTCAATCAGTGGAAAGAAAAGCTCAATGAATTTCTTTCAATTAATGAACAAATTGAGATTAAAGACAAACGGAACAAAAAGACCGGGAATATTATTGGCCAGATTGGCGGAGGAAAACAAAACCGCGGTGGAATCATCGACATTGCTATTATGCAATCACTGTCGAGAATGGGTGAGGTGAAAGATTTTGTTAAAGATTACGGAATGGTGATAGTGGATGAATGCCACCATGTTCCCGCGTTCAGTTTTGAATCGATTCTTAAAAATGTTTCTGCAAAGTATGTGTATGGCTTAACCGCCACCCCTGCGCGAAAAGACGGTCACCACCCCATCATTTTTATGCACTGCGGTCCCATCCGGTATCGCGACGATGCAAAAAAGCAAGCCGAAAAACGACCGTTTAATCATTACATTGTTCCCCGGTTTACCTCATTTAGGATCCATTCTTTGGATGAAAAAGAGGAAAAAGATTGGACCATTCAGGCCTTGTATGCAGAAATAGTAAAAAACGAAATCAGAAATCAACTGATTGTGGACGATTTGGCGGAATGTCATAAAAAAGGTAAAAATTGCATTGTCCTCACCGAGAGGGTTGAACACGTGAAAATTCTGGCTGAAATGTTACGGCAAAAAATCCCGGATGCCATTTCGGTTACCGGTGGAATGGGAAATAAAGATACACGGGAAATCCTGCAGAAAATTGCAACATCGTCAAAAGAGAAACCGCTTACTATAGTGGCAACAGGCCGCTTTATTGGCGAGGGTTTCGACGAACCGCGGCTCGATACACTTTTTCTCGCTATGCCCATTTCGTGGAAAGGAACACTTCAGCAATATGCAGGCCGGCTGCACCGGTTGTTCGAAGGAAAAAAAGAGGCCCTCATTTTCGATTACATAGACATCCACGTGCGGATGTTTGAACGAATGTACAACCGGCGGCTTTCGGGATATGCATCCATTGGTTATAAAATGAAAGGAGAACTTTTATCCAAAACAGATCATAAAGAGGAAAACGTGGACATCATCTTCGATAAAAGTAATTTCTATCCGGTTTTTTCAAACGATATAAACCATGCAATGCGCGAAATTCTGATTGTAAGTCCGTTTGTTACCAGACGAAGGACACAGCAAATCATGCGAAATTTGGAACCTGCCCTTGCAAAAAAAGTGAAAGTTACTGTGGTAACCCGTCCTTCTGAAGATTTCCAAAACAAAGACTTAACAGCCTGGATCGAAGCAACCCAACAAATGGAGACTGCCGGCATTCTTTTAGTTTTCAAGCCGAATATCCATCAGAAATTTGCTGTCATCGACCAGAAAATTGTTTGGTACGGCAGCATTAACTTGCTCAGCTACGGCAGCGCCGAAGAAAGTATGATGCGGATTGAAAGCAACAAAATTGCGTACGAGTTGATGGGGAGTTTAGGGAAAACTGCATAAATATTTTTCAGTTTTTGATAAATATCAGGGTTTATCGGAGCAGTTTTCCATTTAATGTTGTCGATGATATTATCGGTTTCATGAGCAAAAAGTTGTGTTTTCATCTCATAAAAGATTGATTTCTTGCAAAGTTCATAAAATTATCTATGAAAAAGTGTGAACAATGCAAAAATTATACTCACAAGCTCATCACAAACTCATGAAAGTTGTCAGGGGTTATCACCTTAAACTCGTAGTCGGGATAAGCATTGGAAAAAGTTTTGGATAAGCGGACTTTTTTCTGTGGGTTCCATTTGAACTCAAAAGCATGCAATTTATTCTCCCACTCTTCAACGTAATCGATTTCCTGCTGCTGGGTGGTGCGCCAAAACCATGATTTTACTTCCATCTCATTATTCCCTACGTATTTGAATCGTTCACTGACAAGAAAATTTTCCCATAAAGCGCCTTTGTCTGTTCTCATGGCCAGAGAAGAAAAATTACCTAAAACAGCATTTCGTATTCCATTATCGAAGAAATAAATTTTGCGCCCTTTTTTTATTTCATTTCTAACATTTCGGCTCAATGCCCCCAACCTGAAAATGACACCGGTTTTTTCAAGCAAATCTATATATTTTTCAATGGTTTCCTTATCGGAGTTGAGCAATTGCGCCAGTTCATTGTAAGATACCTCGTTTCCGATTTGCAAAGCGAGGGCCGATAGAATCTTTTCAAGCAAAACAGGCTTTTTTATGGTTTCCAGGGTTAACAAATCTTTGTACAGGTAACTTGAAGCGAGTGACTTCAGTAATTTTTTTTCCTGCCCCATATTTTTTGCAATATCGGGATAATACCCAAAAATCAACCGGTGTTCCAGTAATCTTTTTTCGGTGAGAAATCCGTGATGGTCAGCCATTTCGCCAAATGACAAGGGGTAAAGTGTAAATTAGGTGCCCTTCAATCATGACATAATTTTTTTCGATTGTAACCGAACAAAATTATAATATTTTTCGATTTAAATCGAATTTTGTCATAGCATAGTACTTGATATTTCATACGATTAAAATTGTTTACTTTCAAAGGCATCGTATGCTCCGAAGGAATCCCTCCGGGAGAGTTCACATGTATTTTAATTATTGCTGTGGGCAAGAATATTTTACTTGCTTGTTTCATAAATGATTAGTCCTTACGTGGTAAATGTGCGCCAAGGTGGAAGAATTCTCAAGGTGTATATTCCAATGCCTTCAAATTTTTCAAAATCACTCCCGACTCAAAAGCTGAAATCAACGTGCCTTCGTTAAACCGGTCGCTTCTGACGAGGAGGGTGATCAGTCTGCGCTTTGTTTCCAAATCAACCGTATTTTTAACCAAAAGTACGAAATTCATCTGTCATACCGGGATGTATTTGAAAGTTATCCTGAGACTAAACCTGATCAACAAAAAAAATGGTTTATTCACTGCCTGCCAGGCAAGACATGCAGAGAATTCATTTATTTTTGTGGTTTTAATAGCAATAGGAATTGGAATACAAAACTGAAGACAATGAACGAGCAGGCCATCCGGAAAACTATCGACGATTTTCATAAATTCTGTCGATACATCGCAGAAAATAACCCGGCTTTGACGAAAACGAAAACTCAACTGGGGAAAAAGGATCTTTTTGAAATCAACGCCTTGCTGCATTTCCGCAGGGATGTTGCTGCGCCAAACTACCAGCAGGAATCCTATCCGGTGATTGATTTAATGTTCCAACTGTGCACCGGAGGAAAATTGTTCCGAAAAAAGGCCGACGCAAAAGGAAGAATATTGCTAACCAGCGCTCCGGGAAAAGCTGAATTCGACCAATTGAATCATTTTGAGCAGTATGCTTTTCTCTTTGAAACTTTTTGGTGCACCTTCGATTTTCTGGAAATTATGAGGTTTGGCCAACAGCCTATCGAGGAAGTTATTTATGCTTTTACCCGCTCGATTCCGGGGAAGCAGTTAAAAAAAGGCGCTTTCTCCGGCAGGCGCGACTACGATCCTCTGTTTTCGTACTCATCTTCCCTCATTCACTATTTCAATTATTTTGGCTTGTGCGAATTTATACCGGTTACCGGCAGCGACAAGAAAATCACCCGTTACGATGATTCAATAGCCGCTGTTATCCCAACAGAATTGGGAGTTAACTTATCCAAAACCCTCGCGGGGCAGGAAATCGTTCGGTGGAACACTCACTTGTTAAAAGAATTGGGCTTCTATCGGGGAGATGTTCGTGATGATCCGGATTTTGTGCCGCTACACAAAATGATGGCGCCGGTTTTCCCCGGAGGCGCGATTCAAAATACGGTTTCGGTAAAGCCCCAAATCGAAAAAGGAAGCTATCTTTTTAAAGTAAGCGTTTCGCCGGGCGTATGGCGCAAAATGCAACTTTCGCACCTGCATACCTTGCTCGACCTGCACGAGGCTATTCAGGATGCTTTCGATTTCGACGATGATCATTTGTATTCGTTTTTTATGGATGCCAAAAGGTATTCGAGGAATGCCTATGAATCACCCAACTGCGAAAATGGCCCTTACGTTAACGAAGTAACCATCGGTGAGCTGGAACTTTACGAAGGCCAGCGGATTCTATATCTTTTCGATTATGGCGACTCCTGGGAATTCGACATCGTGTTGGAGAAAATCGACAGCAGCTGTCCGCTCCCCTTGAATCCGAAAATTGTTGAAAAGAAGGGGAAAGCGCCGGAGCAATACAGGTATTTCTAATGCTTTGTTTTTGAGCCTCATAAGTTGTATTCTCTCAGCAACTCAATATTTTCGTTTATAACCGAATATTTTGCATAAATGTGCGGAATTTTCGTTTAAAGATGAAAATTTTACAATCATTAATTATAGGCCAATATAGTGATTAATTTTGTGTTCAAAATTGATGGATGGAATCAGAACAACTTAAAAAAAAAACATACCGGCGCCCGGATTTTGGCAGCGCTGAAAGAGGCCGGTTTTAAGAAAATTACCGGCTGATTTTGTATGATAAAAAAAACCACACGTGGTTTGACCCAAAACCTAACGTGGTTTCGATCAAAACCACGTGTGATCCCAACCCAAACCACGTGTTGTTTTCACCGGAATCATGCGTGGTTTGAAATGAGGCTTTTGTTTACAACTATTCGATTTTACATCAGCTGAGGAAAAACATTACATGGTATTTTCCCTGTATGTTTTAAAAATTCCTGCACCAAATGTGCAGGGCGTCATCAATTTATAAACTACTGATTTTAAGCGCCCCCGTGGAATTTGATCCTCCACAGAGGCTTTTTACCCTCCCCAGTGACTTTTCACCCTCCCCGATGCGATTTCTTGTGGCCCCAACGGGTATTGATCCTCCACAGCCGGATTTTTAGTTCTCCCAATGCGAAACGAGTGGTTTGCAGAACGTATTAATCAAAATTCCTGGAGGTTAGATGCCGGATAGGTTGCTTCTGTAAAGCTTTAGCGTTTAATTATGTCGTTCATAGTCAATACCTGACCTTTTTCCAACAGCATGTTTTTAAGTTTTTCGTATTCCACATCCTGCACCGCAATGTTTTCGTCGATGGCCATACACGCCGCCACGGCAGCCGACTGGCCCAGAATCATAAACACGGGTTCCATACGAATGGAACCAAAGGCAATGTGACTGGCCGATGCACAAACCGGTACCAGCAAGTTCTGGCATTCTTCTTTTTTGGGAACCAGCGCGCCATAAGCAATTTCGTACGGGCCAGGTAACCCGACACCAATATCGCCTTCGTTATGTACGTGCCCTTCTTCGGTAACGTATCGTTGGACATTGTGCGAATCAATAGTGTAGGAACCCATTCCCACCGATTCAGGCGTGGGCCTGCGTTTCAGCAGTTCGTTTTCGGTCATTACATATTTACCAATCATCCGGCGGGCCTCACGCACATAAATCTGGTGGGGCCAGTTTCCGTTGTCGGTAAATTCATCTTTCGGCAATCCCCATGTTTGCATTTCGGACTGAATTTCTTCCGGTACCCGCGGGTCGTTGGCTACAAACCAAAGCAGTCCTTTCTGATAAGTTTCATGTTCTTTGATGATTTCCTTCCGGCGTTCATAACTGGCCTCGGGGTAATCGTAATTCATGCCAATGTTGTCGCTGCTGAACGGACCGTGGTTGTTGGTGTCGGTTTTGCGGTTGGGAATGGCGTCAAACTTTCCGAACCATTCGCGCCAGCCGGCATCGAAAATGCGCACCAGTAATTCATACTGGGTGGAATCATAGCCTTCGGGTTGGGGAAAAGGAATGCGATTTTCCGGGTGGTTGGTCATACATACCCTGAAACAGTAAGCTTGCACCCGGTGATCGCCCTGGCCTTTCTCTCCCGGATGATCAGGACTGATTCGGGGAAGCAATCCGCTGGATGGGTCGCCTGGAGTCCAGTAAGGATCGATGGGCTGATCGAGAACCATAAAATGGTGCCGGTGGTGGTAAACACCGGTTTGAACGCCGTTCCATTCTTCTCCATACACATCGGTTCCTTCGCGGCCCACGTGGTAACTGACACCGGCAGTGGCCAGTAAATCGCCTTCGTAGGTGGCATCCATAAACATTTTTCCTTTAAATGTTTTGCCCGAAAGCGTGGTAATGGAAGTAATTTTTCCGTTGGTTTTTTCCACTCCGTTTTCCCGGTTGAGCCATTCATCGCGGTACAATTCGATGTTATTTCCCTGAATCAGTTCTTCGAAAACCTGTTCGGCAATGTGCGGCTCAAATATCCACATGGTGCGCATATCGCCGTCTATGGCAGGAGTTCCCTGGCCGGTGTTTCCGTATTCGTCTTTGTTCATCCATTTCCAGGCTTCGTCCTGCTGGTAATGGTTATAGACCCGGTGATAAAAATTCCGGGCCAGTCCGCCAATAGTTTCTTTTTTGCCGGTGTCGGTCCAGCCCAGACCTCCGGCAGTGAGCCCGCCCAAATGAATATCGGGTGAAACCATAATCACCGATTTTCCCGACTGTGCCACCTCAACGGCGGCAATTACAGCGGCAGAAGTTCCCCCGTAAATAATAACATCGGCTTCATACACATTGGGCTGTGGATTTTTACATCCGGTAAACGCAACTGCAAGCAGCAGAATAGTTAAAATTCCGGTTGTTACATTTCGATTAAACAGTTTTGCTTTCATTTTGAATAATTTGATTTGTTGAAAATATACTCTGATTTTTAAGTGTTATTAACTGATTTTCCTATCATTTCTAAAATAAACAATAAAAAGGATTAGTGAGAGGATTGTAATTCCAATCCCCACCAAATAAGAGATTTCTTTCGAAAGATGAAATCCCTCGGGTGCGAGGAACGGATAAGTGGAAACAACCGCAGTCATAAAAAGCGCCGGGATAAACGTAATCCAGAAGTTCTTTTTGTACCTGACCAGATAAACCGTGATGGTCCAAAGTACCACAGTTGCCAGCGTTTGGTTCGACCACGCAAAATAACGCCAGATAACATCGAAATTGATTTGCGTGAGAAAGAATCCAACAGCAAAAAGAGGTATACTAATAACCAGCCTGTTCTTTATTGGGCCCTGCCTGAGATTCAGAAAGTCAGCAACAATAAGCCGGGCACTTCGGAAAGCGGTATCGCCGGAAGTGATGGGAGCCGCCACCACGCCAAGAATGGCCAGGAATGCTCCGAATTTTCCCAACAGCATATTGGCCGATTCATTTACCACCCAGGCGGCATTTCCCTGATGTGCAACCATAATTTCATTCAATTGACGAATTCCGCCAAAGAAACTCATGCTGATGGTGGCCCAAATCATAGCAACCACCGCTTCGGTTATCATTGCACCATAAAACACCCGGCGACCCAGTTTTTCGTTTTCCAGGCACCGGGCCATCAGTGGCGACTGCGTGGCATGAAACCCTGAAATGGCACCGCAGGCAATGGTAATAAACAACATGGGGAAAATGGGAAAGTCACCGGCCTGGTTGTGAAAGTTTTTAAAATTATCTGCTGAAAGTTCGGGGATGTGGTACCCCTGCGCAAATAAAACGATAATTAAGCTTACGGCCATAAACAGCAAGGCAAATCCGAAAACGGGATAAACTCGGCCTATCACCTTGTTGATGGGCAGGAGTGTAGAAAGAATATAATACCCGAAAACCACCCATACCCAAAATGTCATTGTGGCATAATCGGGAGTTAGACCGGCCAGGATTTTTGCCGGGCCGAGAATAAATACGGCACCTACTATTACCATTAAAAATACTGTAAAAGCCCGCATGATTTGTTTGGTTATTGCTCCCAGGTAAATGCCAATAATTTCGGTAATACTAAGGCCTTTATGTTTGATTGAAAGCATTCCGGAAAAGTAATCGTGGACAGCGCCGGCAAAAACAGAACCCAGAATAATCCAGATGTATGCCACCGGCCCCCACATGGCACCGGCCACAGCGCCAAAAATGGGCCCCAATCCGGCAATATTCAAAAACTGAATCAGAAATACCCTCCACCAGGGCATAGGAATGTAGTCCACGCCATCGGTCATGGTAACCGCCGGCGTTGCCCGGCTTCCATCGGCATCAAACACACGCTCGATGTATTTGGAATAAACAAAATACCCAACTATTAAAATTAATAGTGAAACACCTAAACTAATCATCGCAATGTGTTATTTCCATTCACCTATCTTAACTTCTTCATGGTCTGATTAAAAAATTCCGCTGACTTAATTACCTCCGGCATATTATTATCCCAGTTATATTCATATTCAATAGTAAAAACCCCTTTAAAATTCTGACTTTTTAGTTCTTCGAGAACCGCCTCCACTCCAACTACACCAGTTCCCCAAACAACATCATGTGCTTCGCGGCTTTTTTCATTTAAGTCTTTAAAGTGCAGACTGATTATTTTCCCCTGAAGCTTCTTGAGACATTCAACGGGTTCCAAACCAGAACGAATCCAATGACCAACATCTGCACATGCACCCAATCGATCACTTTTTCCATTCAATGCATTTAACACAGAGTCAGGATGAAAATAACTGGATGGGGATGGGTGATTATGGATGGCGACATTTATTCCATATTCATTTGCCATCTGGTCAATCAGGTTTAAATGTTCGGACAGTGGTTCAGCTGTTATTGTTTCAATTCCCATGGCAGTTGCAAATTCAAAAACCTGCTTCCATTCTTCTGCTGATTTACATTTTACAACACCATAATTTATAAGTTTAAGTCCCCGGGAATCCAGCATTTCTTTCATTTTTTCCCGTTTCGCACCATCCATACTGAAATGGGTTTTTCCTTCAATGCCAGCCCCGAAATCCTGGCCGGGATAAGCTTCTACGTATTTAAAACCACCAGCCTGTATTTTATCCAGCGCTTCTTCAAATGTGAAACGATTCAATGTGTAGGTTTGTACCGCAAGTTTCCAATCTGAAGATTCATTTATATCATCGCTCTTAAAATCTCTAAAATTATTGCTTTTCAGAAACGCATGATTTGGTTCTGAATAAGAGCTAATTAATAAAACCAGCGATAACGAAAAAAATAAATTAAATAAAGTTTTCATAACTAAATAATTAAGTGACTAATACAAATTGTTTTTTACTTTTATAATTGATTAAAAAATATTGCTTTCATGCTATTTATTATTCTTGTGATAACGGCAAATTAATTCATTCAAAAATCCTTGTGGTGAAGTATGAACACCATTCCGGGCTCTACTGTAACCCAGATTCGGTTCTCGAATTATCGCTATTTTTTTACAGGTGTACATACTAAATACGCAAGAATATTTTTTTCCTGTACATGTAATACAGCAAGAGCCAAACCAGTATAAGGCTACCCATGAGGATTAAAATATCGCCCATATTACCCATAGGTTTGGCCAGCCATCCCAGAAAAAATTCGGATATTGTTTTTACATCTACAATGCGCCAAAGCAGGTATACAAAAATGGAGTTCATGCCAATAATACGAAAATAGAAAGTCCACTTTTTAAACCCCCAGTAATCGATAATCAAATAAAAAAATGTTAAAAGTAAAAAACTAATACCACCCGTAAGCAGATTGAAAGGAACAGTCCAGCATCTTTTTATGATAGGGTAAAATGTGGACAATACCAGCGCCAAAATAACAAATCCCACACCGGTTGCTGCAAGGTACCCCATCTTTTGCCAATCCGAGCTTTTTTTATTTCGCAAAACATTTCCGGCAATGGTCCCCATTAAAGTAACAGAAATGGCAGAAATACTGCATAAAATTCCTTCCGGGTCGAAACTATCTCTTAAAAGTTTCCCCGGAAGTAAATGCCGGTCTATATATCCATTAATACAACCTTCGGGCGTAAGTACTCCCGCACCAAAACCAGGCACCGGAACAAGTAGTTGAATAATTCCAATTCCGGCCAAAATGCTTGCCAGCCAAATGATGTGGCTTCGAAAAGATTTAAAATAAATGACAATTACCGCAGCGAAAAAGTAACCTACACCAATTTGTCCCAGTACACTAGCAATTCGCCCCTGAATGTATGGATTACGAAACGTACCATTGTATAAAACACCCAACAGAATTAAAATAATTAAGCGCTTAAATGACTTTTTTAAAAGTTTATTTTTCGGAACATTATTTTCGATTTTCGACTTTATGGAAAATGGAATGGCCACTCCCGAAATAAACATAAACAAAGGAAAGATTAAATCATTAAAATGAAATCCTTCCCATTCAACATGGTACATCTGATTACCGAGCCTACTGTTCCCGGCCAATGCCGCAACCAAGGCAGTGCCGCCAGTGATTAAAAACATGTCAAAACCACGAAGAGCATCTAATGAATATAATCGTTTTTGAGGCTCCGTGCGTAACGAATTTGTTGTCATTTTAAGATTCTCATATTAATTGTTAATATACTGCTTTGGTGCTATTCATTATTTTTAAGATAACTGCAAATTAATTCATTTAAATATGCAGGGTAAGTTTCTCCTGACACTGTTCCTTCGCCTGCCACATGTGCCCCAAAAGTGATTGAATCTCCCAGGCATACAATTTTTTTGTGTCTTATAATTCTTCCGTCAGTCACAAGTGCATTAAAGATTTCCTGAGCAATTAATTGATACCCCACAGGAGTAGGATGCACTCCGTCGGGGGAACCACTATTGAAGACATTTCGTATTACCTTGTCTTGGTTATGAATGGGAATTCCCATTTCACTAAAACGAGTAAAAATATCGACAAATGACAAATCCTTTTCAAGCGCTTTCTCTTTCAATATTTTACTGATTTTCTCAAGCTTTTTATTAGGCTCTTCTAAAAATAATTCACGATCATGTCTTTGAAATAAATACACACTATCAACAGGTGGTGGACTCACTAACAGAACATTGATATTATTTTCTTTAAAACGATGTATTAAACTGTCAAGATTGGATGAATAATTCTCAATGGAAATCATTTTATTTGAGTTAAGCATATCATTGATGCCAATCATCAATATTACAAAACCCGGCTTTTCAGAAATTACATCATTTTCCACTCTCGCTAGTAAATCAATTGTGCTATTTCCACCAATACCTTTATTTTTGATTTTAATATCACAATTTTGATGTACCACTGGTAATTCAGAAATAAAGGCTATATATGCGATAAACAAAATGATAGAATGCATAGAGATCCGCTATTTCATTTGTTTAACACTAATTATCTGGTCATAATCTTCCAGTTTGTCTTTCAGGATTTTATAAGGAACCTCCTGAACCGGTATCCCCCTGTCCAACGCTATAGATGCCGCCACAGCCGCCGATTGACCCATTACCATATATTGGGGCTCCATTCGAATAGAACCATACGCTACATGGGTTGCAGATAAACAAACCGGCACCAATAGATTTGTACACTCCTCTTTCTTTGGTCGTATAGACTGGTAACTAATGGGATAAATTCCTCCACCCGGAGTATAAAAACCACCTTCCAACCAAACCCGATTTTTATCATCAACATAGCGGGTGACTACATGAGAATCCATAGCATATGTTCCAAGAGCTATTGATTCGGGAGCAATTTTTGTCCCCATAGCATTGTGTTCGGTCATAACATAATCGCTGATCATACGCCTCGCTTCTCTAACATAAAGTTGTGGCGGAAAATTTTCAGTATTAATGAATTCATCAAGCGGTAGCCCGTATTGTCTCATTATCATTCGAATATGTACCGGAACTCTGGGATCATACTGAAGAAACCAGACTTTCCCTAAGGCAAAATCTTTTTGAAGTTGGGCAATGCTGTCCCTAACATCATAATTTCCTTCCGGCCAACGATAGTTAATCCCAATAAAATTGCAATGATTGATGTCCGTCTTTTTATTGGGTAACGGAGTTACAGTAATAACCCTTAATAAATCGATACAAGGATTATTTTTAAATACACGTGCATAGTGTTCGAACCACAATGGATTATAATTGGCAGGCTTTTCAATCGGTTTGAAATTTCGCGGATTATTCGATAAAGTAAATCTATAGGTATATGCTTGTATTTTGTTATCTGCAGATCCTTCCGGCCCAGGTGGTTCAGAATCAATAAAAGGTAATAAACCAGAGGTTGAATCTCCCTCAATAACAAAAGGATCAATAGACACTTCGCTATTTCCAGTATTGAAATCCATCCCCTGTAATCCTGTTTTCAAAATGCCGTTCCAGGTTTCATCATATTGACTATTTGATTCTCTTCCTACTGTGTAAGAAACACCAGCCTTGGCCATTAAATCACCTTCATAGGTTGCATCGATAAAAATTCCACCTGATATCCTCCGGCCACTCTCCATGATTATGGATTTGATTACATTTCCTTCTTTTATTGTTCCGCTATTTAAATCCAGCCTTTCATTATAAATGATTTTAGCACCTGATTCAAGCAACATGTCTTTAAAAATGTCTCTTGCCACATGAGGCTCAAAAACCCACATAATTTCCAGGTCATCATTTTTACCCCCCCAAACCCGCTTTATCTCATTGTTGCCGTAATACCTGTTATTTTCAACTTCAAAATAGCTTTCGCGGGTGGTGTAATTCCAGGCAGCAGGTATTGAATAATATTGGTAAACCCTGGAGTAAAACTCTTTTGCAAGGCCGCCAACTGCTTCTCTGATATTTAAATCCGTAGCCCCAAGCCCTGAACTCGTTAATCCTCCAATATGTCCATCTATAGTAATTAGGGCTGTATTCTTTCCCATTTTGGCTGCTTGCACTGCTGCTGTTACTCCTGCGGACGAACCTCCATAAACGACAATATCATAATATTCATCTGCATTAATGTTTGAAAAAATGAATAAGAAAGGGAACAGGATTTTAACAAATAATTTTGATTTCATAATTTTGATTTTTTATTGTTTTAATCATTTTGCGATTACCTCAAGTATAATTGCACTTCTGGGGGGAATCTTTTCAGTCCTGTTAATTATTTGAGAGTTATAATTACCAATTATTTCCCCATCCATTGTCCTCATTATGTACTTAGCAGATACTTCTGTTTGATAATCGCTTACATCTAATTCATAACTTACTGTATGGGAAATTGAATCTATATTTGTAAAAACCAACCCCAAAGAACCATCTTCGCCCTTCCATGCCGAATGCATCACTGCAGGCATTTTCGTTGCTTCCTGACCAGCACGCCATTTAGCAGCCAGTATGGGAATGTCTCCTTCGAGAACTGGCGGCCGTACCATTTCACCATAGAAAAGGAATTTCTTCACTGATTCTTTTTTCAATGCCTGAGATAACACTTTTATATATTCAGCTTCAGGGCTGGGCAAATCCAAAACATTTGGATTAAACCAACCAAGTTGCTCGCCCCAGGTAAACATTTGTGCGTTTCGCATCATCAGGGGTAAACCCGTTGTATAGGCATCGCCGTCCCATTCTGTGTGCCATCTGCCGGTTGCCCTGCCGAATGTTAAAGCATATCCTGAATACACATAATGAAACATGGGTATAAGTTCTGGGGCAACAGAAACAGAATTGCAAGCTAAATTCCCATCTAAAAGATCAAGGTAAACTTCTGCATGACCTTCAGAGGTAAGAATTGTTTCCGGGTTAATTTTACGTGCATTTTCATGGCTCAGTTCAATCATTTTCCTGTAGCCTTTAACCCAGTAATTTCCCCCACCTAGCGTATGGCCATGTCCCGGATCAAAACAAAGTATGGGAAGCCATGAAGCTAATTGATCCATATAGACACCGTCAACATGAAATTCGGTAGCAAGCCTTGTAATGATTTCAGACTGTTTATTCTGCCATATCTTTGTAGTGGGGCACATTACCGCATGTTTGTACCCCTCCCACGCCTCGTGATAGATGGTATGATTGGTTAGTCGTGGCCCCCAGTTACGAACACTCAAACCATTGAGTACCTGATGCAGAACTTTGGTTGCTGCCGGATATGGATGTTCTTCCTGCCAGCTTTTCGAGTTCACTTCCCAAAGACGGGAGTTAATATATGGTGTTATTTTGATTCCTGCATTTTGTAATTTTATCCGTTCGTCATTGAAACCACTTTTAGCAGGGAAATAATCAGGATATTGAGAATCAAATTCAATTTCATGCCAGTTGTACCATTGATAGGCAATTGGCACATCCAAATAGTTTGCAAGTGGAACCATCTTTCCGGTTGGATGGCCGGAAAACCAAAGGACTGTATTCTTATACCACTGTGGAATATCATCACGTTCAGACAATTTGCCTTTTGAAGTCCAAAATTGGTTGACAGCCCAGTTACGGTATATTTTGGCCGCTGTTTTCCAATCTCCTTCATATACACCTATGACTGCTTCGTAAGGCATTTCATATCCATTTGCCGATAACCCCATGCCTTCCGGGTAATGTTTTATCTCATATTTCAAGCTTGCATCTTTTTGATCCAGGTCATAACGAAATTCCTTCTGATATGCTTCCGGGTCAAAAGTTCCCAAATAAAGGCCGTTACTACCATCACTTTTAAAAAATGTGTTAAATTGCATTTTTGCTCTGTGAGATGGATAAATCATCGAATTATAGGAAAACCACCCATCATCGAAGGGCATCCTTTCAACAGGATTTTTTATTAATTGACCAAGATAGCGGGGTAGTGCCAAATGCATATTATCATTTTTGGCGGCTTTCAACCCTCTGACTGCAGGGTAAATAACATCCCATACCCCAAAACCTTTTCCACGTTGCCCAAATTCTTTACTGTTATTGTTTACCTTTATTTTCCAATATGACATCCCGAATTCATCCACCCTGACTGAAGCCATCACATCCATGGCATCTTCTTCCCCACCAATTTCAATTCCGTTCCAGTATAAATGCAAGGTAATGCCATTATCATCAGTCAAATGTTCGATTTTGTAGGATTGATCGCACTTGACGGTATTATCAATGGTTATAAATTCATTATATGCATCTTTTAGTTTGATTTTCCAGAGATTCTTGCTTTGTGCTTCTCCTTTCAGAAAATTATAGCCGGTTTTTGTGTTGATTATGCCTGACAATCCGAAACCTGATTCAGCGGAAAGGAAGTTTAATTCAAGAGGTCCATTCTGAATTTTAATAATGTTTGATTTTTCGATAACTCCATCACTGCCAGTCCCTTTGTAAGAAATAATTTGCGAACTTAAAATCAGGATTAGAAAAATGAAGAATTTAAATTTTACTTCCATTGTTTATTTAATTAAAATTTTCTGTATTTAAAATTCAATAACTTATTGGCATCATCCTCAACAAAACTTGCTGAAGCAATATCCCAATGCAGCATTTTATTTGGAAATCGGTTACCAATAACTCCCAACAGAATAGATTCTGTTAGACGTGCAGCATACGAAAATGGGGCACTACATTCATCTTTCCCTAAACAGGCATCAACAAACTGATGATAATGGTCCGCTTTGGGTATTTCAGGAAAATCAATTTCTTCGTATTTTCCGTTAACAATTAACTTCGGATAATCCCAGTGAGGTAAAAGTAAATTTCCCTTTTCTCCAACAAACATCGCTCCCTGCGATGGAAGATCTTCATTGTTTGGCAACTTCAAATCTTTATGCTTCTTAGGCGCTCCCGGACCATCGTACCAAACCCATTTCAGTGATTCAGTAGTATATTTTGTACCCGGAAATTCGTATTTCACCACATTATTTTCGGGGTGACCAAATCCGGTTGGTTTTCTACACTTTGTTTTTATCGTTTTTGGAACATCTAATTCAAGTGCAGCATAAGGAGTATCGAAAATATGAACTCCCATATCGCCAAGTGTTCCGCAACCATAATCCAGTAGTTTTCGCCATGCCCCGGGGTGATAAATCTTTTCCTTGTATGGCCTTTCAGGCGATGTTCCCAGCCAAAGATTCCAGTCAAGAGTTTCCGGAACCGGATCACTTCCCAAAGGAGCGGGCCCGTCGTAACCCCAGTTTTTTGGAGACCAGGCCCTAACCGTATTTATTTTGCCAATAATTCCCGATTGAATTAAAAGTACGGCTTTAAGATACTCATCGCTCGAATGACACTGAATTCCCATTTGTGTAATCAACTTATTACCTTCCGCATACTTCCTCATGGCTCTTGCTTCCGACACGTGATGTGTCAATGGTTTCTGACAATATACTGGTTTCCCAATCGCCATTGCTGCCATCGATGCCGGAGCATGTGTATGATCTGGCGTAGATACAATCACTGCATCGATTTCGTTACCCATTTTATCGAAAAGATTTCGATAATCAACAAAAGGTTTCGCTTTTGGGAATTCGCTGTGCGCAGCTGCCAGGCGAATTGAATCGACATCGCACAAAGCAGTAACCTCAACCATTGGATGCGAGGAAATTGATCTTAAGTCTGAATGACCCATTCCGCCAACTCCAATGTGCGCAGTTCTTAACTTTCCATTTTTTGTAAGTGCCCAAACCGATGAAGACAGTATTGTAATTGATGCAAATGTCGAAGCACTTTTCAGGAAATCTCTTCGTTTCATTTTTTATTGATTAAATCCTTAAGTATTATTTGGTCAATTATCACAATTCTTTTATTGAAATATTTCTAAACCAAAGATTACTTCCATGGCCCAGAAAACCAATATGTCCCTTTTTGTTCCCTAAACCAGGATGAGGTTTTCCATCAATGGTTTTTTGGTTTTTAATATATAATCCAATATCTCCATCTAAAATCACAGTGCCGTTAAGCGTAACTTTTATTTTTGTTCCATCGGCGATTACTTCCTGAGTATTCCATTCGCCAACAGGTTTCAGATATCCTCTTAAAGCCGGCAGAACGCCATATACAGAACCATGATACTGGTAGCAGTGCAAATCCTTGTACTTATCAACAGTATTGTCGAGTATTTGTAATTCCATCCCAGCGTATGCTGCATTTCCTTCGGTTGGGGTCCTGATTCCCAAACCATTGTTTGCCCCTTCTGTCAATTTAAACTCAAATCGCAAAATAAAATTTGCGTATTCTTTTTTTGTGTATAAATTGCCTCCCTTGCCAACATTTTTAACAGCGATAGTTCCTTCTTCTATGGAATAACTTGTTTTATTTCCAGTCCATGCATCCAAATTACTTCCATCAAAAAGAACAGTAAAACCTTTCTCGGGTATGAAGTTTGAAATATTTTTTTCACTCTTCTGTGCATCTAAAAACTGAACAAAGGCCAGTAACATTGCGACTAAGCAAATATTTTTTTTCATTGTAAATCTCTTAAATATCTAATTTGAAAAATTTATACCGAATATTGTTCGGTCATAGAGCAAATACCATTCATCAACAAGTTGATGAACAGAATTCCGATGAAATTAGCATAACCACCCAGCCATAAATACTTTACATACTATATTCTTCGGACATAAAAAGCTGCTTGATTTTTCTTTTTTGATTTCAACATCATTAATTCTGATAACAAGCACTTGTAAAATGAGAAGTTTTTAAAAATGAGATATAGGGGACACCATGAATCAGGCATCCCCTACATTTCTTAAAATTAATTAATACCCAGGATTTTGGTCTGCCTGCGTTAAAGCAGGATTATTGTTGATTTCATCCTGCGGAATAGGAAAGAATAGTCTCTCATCAATAAAATTTTTGCCAACTTTAGCAAAAGCTTCTTTAATAGTGCCTGTTCTTTTCAAATCATAAAAACGCTTTCTTTCAAGAATAAACTCATAGCCTCTCTCCTGCAAAACGACCTCGCGAAACTGATCTTTACTCATACCAGAGGAATAATCCACCGGCGATAAAACAGCAGGATCGTAACCATAAGCTCTTCTTTTCACCATATTTAATCTTTCCAGTGCCAGTGCTGAAGGTGAACCTTCAGCCATGCATGAAGCCTCAGCATAGATCAATAAAGCTTCAGCATACCGATAAATTGGCAAGCTATATAAGGCCAGTCCTTCTGGGCTTTTTATTAATTTTTTAAACAATATTGGAACAGTTGACGGTAGTAGTACCCATTCTCCTTTTGAATTTTGATACCTTCTGTAAAAATTGAAACTTTTACGTAAATCCAAATTGTTCCAGCTTTGTCCAATCCAGGAATTAGTATCCGGCAACCATGCATAGTAACCCGTACCTGGATTCCATGGCAAGGCATTTCCATAATGCATAAATATTGGAACTTGGGATGTTCTG
Source organism: Mariniphaga sp. (assembly GCA_041686935.1). Lineage (GTDB taxonomy): Bacteria > Bacteroidota > Bacteroidia > Bacteroidales > Prolixibacteraceae > Mariniphaga. The sequence goes on from JAWLCW010000003.1 coordinate 205,117, forward strand.
GTTTCAGAATGATGAACCGACATGATATCTTCAGACGAAGTACTTCCAGCAAATATCTTATAAAAGTCATCCGGTACCTGGACATTAACCAACGAATATTCACCACTGTTAATTACATCATTGGCTTTCTGGGCTGCCTGTTCCCAATCACCTAATGTAAGATAGATATTGGCGAGTAGCATTTTTGCCGCCCATTTGGTAGCTTTCCCCGTGCTTGTTCCTACATTTGCAGGAAGGTTATTTTCCGCTGCTAAAGCATCCTCTAAAATTTGTTCATATACTTTATCAACAGGTACACGTGGAGCAGCCAGTGTGCTAAAGTCAGTACTTTCATTCAACCTCAGCGGGACTGGACCAAAAAGCCGCACAAGGTCAAAATAGGTCATTGCCCTCAAAAAATGAGCCTCTGCCATAATCCGATTTCTGGCAGCTTCAGAAATATTCTCAATATTGGGGACATTATCCAGCACTGAGTTTGTCCTGTTAATGAGGCTGTATCTGTAATTCCAGTTACTGGCTGCGTAATTTATCCCGGTAGTGTTCAATAGCTGGTCAACATAAGATATTGCGGCCTGTCCGCCTCTACCGTTCAAATAGTCCCCGTGCAGCTCCTCCATTAAATAAATGTGAATATTAAAATAATCGGGGCTCAATGTACTATAAACACCATTTATAGCTCCTTGCGCGTCAGTTTCATTTTGGTAGTAATTCACACGTGAAATAAAATTTTTGGGAACTTCCTCCAAAATATTTTCACATGATGATAATAAAACTACAGTTAAAAATAACAGAATATAATTTTTCATAACTTTTCAATTTTAATCATTAAAAATTAAGTTTTACCCCAACTGAATATATTTTGCTGGATGGATAAGCAGATGCATCAACTCCCTGCGCTAATCGGGTTGCTATATCCTGTGAATCTGTTCCATAGGTATTTACATCAGGATCGATTCCCGGGTAATTTGTAATCGTAAAAAGGTTGGTTCCCGTCAAGTATACCTGGGCTCCGTTTAACCAATTCAAACCCATTCTTTTTGCAGGTAAATTATAGGCAAATCTCAATGATTTTAATCTCAGGTAACTACCATCTTTTATAAAACGATCGGAAATAAGAACCTGGGTTTGCGGAGATACTTTTGCATATTTTGCATTCGGATCAGGATTCTCTGCTGTCCAGTAATTACCATAAAGGTCTGCAAATTGATTCGATCCTCTTTGAAATGAATTTAAATGTGTGCCTGCAGATGCCCAAACTAAATCATTTCCGTATACTCCTTCCATGAATATATTCAATTCAAAATTTTTCCAGGAGAAATTGGAATTAAAACCAAATATTAAATCAGGGTAAGGATTACCAATAATTGTTTTGTCCAGATCGGTTATTGCTCCATCATCATTCCGGTCAATATATTTATAAAATCCTTGTTCATTTAGTCCGTCTTCGGTAAGTCCATAATATGCACCAAGTGGTTCTCCAACCCTTGCTATGCTGATATTTCTAAAAATTCCTATGAATCCTGCGTATATGTCCTTATCCCCGGCAAGTTCTACAACTTCATTATTATTCGTTGAAAAATGAGTGGAAATATCCCATTTGAATTCGTTTCTCAAAATATCAGCAGCAAGGCTTATTTCAAATCCTGAATTCTGAATTTCTCCTATATTCTGAAGACTGCTGCCAAAACCGATGGAAGGAGGCAGTGGCACAGAGGCTAAAAGATTTGATGTATTCTTTTTATAATAATCAAATATAAATCTTAAACGGTTGTCTAAGATGTTAAGGTCGAATCCAATATCCAACTGTGCAGTTGATTCCCACTTTAGATCATTATTTGCTATGGCCGCAGGAACAAATCCAATGACTTCGGTATAGCTACCATAAATATTTTTTACTGATGAAAATCTGTCTAATGACTGATATGGTGATAATGCTGTGTTTCCGGTAATCCCGTAACTCGTCCTTACTTTTAAAGAATTGATAAATGAAATATTTTCCATAAATGTTTCATCAGATACGCGCCAGGCTACCGCACCTGAAGGGAAAACCCCCCACTTGTTATTTGCGCCAAACCGCGATGACCCGTCAGCACGGACACTTGCTGTAAACATATATTTATCTTTAAATGAATAATTTGCTCTTCCAAGCCATGATAAAAGTGTCCATTCAGAGTAGCCTGATGAAGGATTATTTATTGTTTCGGCTGCCCCGAGATTGTAATTTTCGGTGGTGTTATTTGAAAAACCGCTTACACCAATTCCAAAATTTCTACTACCAAAAGTTTGATAAGTATTTCCTCCAATTATATTCAGTTTATGCTTATCAGACCAAGTTTTAGCGTAAGTCAAAATGTTTTCTATCAAAACTGAATTTGCACCTCTTGATGACTGTGAACCTGAGCCTCTGTCAGTTGGAAAAATAATAGGGCTGAAATTATCCCCATATACATTATTGTATTCAAGGCCAAAAAGTGATTTTAACGATAATTCTTTTGAGAAATTGATGTTGAGCGCTGTATTACCCAGGACAGTATTGATTAAATTCCTGTTCTTGTATGGAGGAAAATAAATGGCTGGATTATTCAATTGTGCTTCACTCCAGATGTAGGCCTGACCTATTCTGATAATATTCCCATTTTCATCATAAGGAGCTAATGTTGGAGGTGCAGACATTGCTCCTGAAAGTGAGTTGTCTCCTAATGCACCACCATCTGTCGGAAGATTATTTATTTCACTTCGGCCAAGATTTAGATTAACTGCCAAACTGATAATTTTATTGAACTCATGATCTAGATTAAGCCTGAATGAACCCTTTTTAACACCTGTGTATTCAATAATACCTTCCTGATTGTAGTAATTACCGGATAGTGAAAACCTGGTTTTTTGTGCACTCCCGGAAAAGGTTAGTGTATGGTTATTAATCATTGCATTTCTAAAAATAAAATCCTGCCAGTCAGTGCCTGGATTTTGCACATCGTTAAGGTTAAAATATGGCTCTTTCCCTGAATTTTTCATCCATTCATTCGCCACCTCAGCATATTGTTTTGCATCCAGCAATTCATAACGGTTTGCTTCAACCTGAATACCACTCATGCTATTTATTTCGATTCTGCTTTGTTGTCCGGTGACACCTCTCTTTGATGTTATTATAACAACACCATTTGCTCCGCGGGCTCCATAAATGGCAGTGGCAGAAGCGTCTTTTAAAATATCCACTGATTCTATGTCTGACGGATTCAAAAAGCTTATATCTCCTGTTATCGGGAAGCCATCAACTACATATAAAGGCTGGTTGTCACCTATCATCGAGTTCCCACCCCGAATTGTAATTTCAATTCTTCCACCTGGTTTTCCTGAATTTTGTCTGACAGTAACACCTGCTGCCTGTGATTTAAGTGCCTGTTCCATATTATAAACTGGTATAGCTTCTAAACTTTCCGTTTTAACCTGGGCTACAGAACCTGTGAGGTCCGATTTTCTCATAGTACCATAACCAATAGCAACAACCTCTTCAATACCAATCGCATCAACAACCATTTCAATATTAATATTTGTCTGATCACCAACCACAACTTCTTGTGTAAGCATCCCCACAAACGAAAATACCAGCGTGGCATCTTCAGGAATATTAGTTAAGGAATAATTCCCATCTGCGTTGGTAACTGTTCCCCGTGTAGTGCCCTTTATTAACACGGTAACACCGGGCAAAGGCAGACCTGATTCGTCGGTTACGGATCCGGAGACGGCAGGTTGCTGCATGTTTCCCTGTAAATAACCGCTAACACTTCCCAGCGGATTGTCGCTGCGCGTAAGCACAATAAGCGCTTCGTTGGCAAACTCGTAACTTACGAGCTCTCCCCGAAAGAGTTCTTCGAGGATTTGTTCCACGGTGGCCTCGCGGGCGGTAACGCTTACTTTGCGCTCCACATCCACCTGTTCACGCAGGAAGAAAAAGCGGAAGTCACTTTTCTCTTCAATTTCCCGCAGTACCTCCACCACCTGCTTGTTTTCAGCCCGGAACGAGAATTTGGTGGCCTGCGAATACACAGTGGCCGAAACCTGCATCAGGGTTAGAAACAACATAAAAACCGTCAGTTTCATAGTTAAAATCAGTTTTTTTGCCTTTTCGTTGAGTGGAAAAGGCGGGTTCCAAAATTTTTTCATACTTTTAAATGTTTTGATTATTTGCTTTATTGGTGCTTGCCACTATTCAGGTTCGGCACCATGATTTCGAAACAATCCGGGCCGGCAGGTGTTCCCGCACCTTTCGGCCTGCTTTTTTTAGGTGTTTCCCCGGTCGGATCGGGCCGGACTGCACCTTCAGTTCATTTCATAGCTCCTCCTTTTTTTCGGGTTTTATCAGATGTTATTTCAATGGTTTGTCCAACTATTTTATAGTCGATGGCTATCATTTTTTTCAGAATATCCATGAGCTCAATCAGGGTTTCCCCCTGGAAGGTGGCATCGCAGTGGTAGTTCATTACGGTTTCATCTTTTACCACAAATTCCACCCCGTATTTCCGCTCGAGCAATACAATTAGTTCTTTCAGTGGCATGTTCACCAGAATGAGTTTGCTGTCTTTCCATGCTGTAAACCACCGGGTGTTTACTTCCTGGATTTCCGGATTTTCAGCATCGCCTGCCAGTGCCAGTTGCTGTCCGGGTTTCAACACAATGCCTTCAGCCAGTTCCGGATTTTTTTCGGAATGAATGACCACTTCACCTTCTTCCAGTGTGGTGGTTGCCTTGTTTTCTTCTTTGTAGGCTTTCACGTTAAAACGGGTGCCGGTAACCTGTACATCGTAAAACGGGGTGTGCACCAAAAAAGGCCGTTTTTTGTCCTTTTCTACCTGGAACCAGGCTTCGCCGGTCAGGAACACCTCGCGCGGCGCTTTTTTGCCGTTTATACTGTATTTGATTTCCGAACCTGAGTTAAGGAAAATGACCGTACCGTCGGGAAGTTTCCATTCCGATACCGAACCCATGGGGGAGTGGGCGGTGTAAAAAACAGGCTCCTGTTTGTTTACCAAAGAAGTAACATAAATTCCCAGAAACAGTCCGATTACCAGCGCTGCGGCAACGCGCACGGCCACATTCAGGTAACGGGTTTTAAGGGTTTTCCGCTGTTCCCGTTTTTCAATGGTATTCCAAATGCGGGCAAACATTTTTTGCAGGTTGGGGAGGGAATCTTCGGAAACGGTCCATTCGTCGAGCTCTTTTACCAGTTCACCTTTCAGTTCGTATTCCTTTTCCGGTTGATGAAAAAGGGAGAGCATCTCCTGCCGGTCTTTGCTGCCGGCATTTTTGGCGTTTCCTTTGTGCAGTATATTTTTTATTCGATTGTTCATTTTTGTTTCTCAGTTGATAGTAATACGAATTGTCTGGACAATATACTCATTATAGATTGAAAAAATTTTAATGGCTGTCCCGCTGCACGGGATTAGTTCGCTCATCGGTTTTCAGGATCCGCCAGCCGGCGGATCCTGAAAACCGGAGCTCACTGAACTGGCAACTGGCTGTCTCACTGCGGGAGACTGCTGTTCGTTGGATTAAGTGTTGGTTATTCAATTTAGAATTTGCAAATTAAGATATGAAATACTGTCAGGAACCACCTCGTCTTCGCCTAACAGCGAAGCCACTCCCCGTCAGACTGCGCAGCCGGGCAGGCTCCTGGCAGCCCGCCCGGCTTGAACGCCGTTCGGACGGGGAGGAGAAATTCGTGCTAATGATTTAATTTGGAAGTCCATTATAAAATCCCTGCTACGAATTTTCCCCTCCTTTAACGGAAATTGTAATTTAATTGGATGTTGAATAAAGGAGGCCCGCCCGGCTTGAACTCCGTTCGGACGGGGGTGGCTGAAGTCCATATAAATTGTATATTTTATTCGGGAATTATTTGGACGAAGCCGGGGTGGTAAAATAATTTATAAAACCAAAATCCCTTTCTCAAAAAAGAACCGTTCCTTTTTATTTATTGATTGTTTTCGGATTTTAAGGTGAATTTTCTCTATTGGTTATTCTCTTAAATTTCAATTAATTCCGAACTTAATTAACCCGGCACTAAAGCCCGTTTTAAAATAAAAAAACCGCCCCGGAAGACCGAAACGGTTTTGTCTAACTAAACTAACCTAAACTATTTGCGAAAGTTTCTTTTTCAAATTCTGATTCAATATTTAATTGTAATACGAATGAAGAAAGGGATTTACTCATGGACAGAGGAAAATAATTTTATATTTTTACAGAAATTAAAAATTATGCTCGACATCAAAAAAACATATCTTACTGACGAGAATAAACGTCCGGTTGCTGTTCAAGTCGATATAAAAACTTTTGAGAAAATGGAGCAGTTGCTGGAAGATTATGCCCTCGGTAAATTGATTGAAGAAAACGATCCGGAAGAAAATCTTTCTTTGATTGAAGCACAGGAGTATTACAATCAACTATTTTAAATTTGGAAATTACCGGATTGGGATTAAAATTATCGATAATATTCTGGTCTTCGAGCGGATTCTTCACAGAAAAGACATTTACAAGTATTACCCATAAGTTATAGTTTAAACAAAATGCGCGAATTCAATTCGCGCCACCCGATCAGCCGCACCACAGGTAGAAGAAAAGCAGGGCAAACAGGGAATCGGTTCTGAAATGTTTTTTCAGGAAAGCGATGGCCCGGTACAACTGGTTTTCAACGGTTCGTTTGGAAAGATTTAATTTTGAGGCAATTTCGTCGTTGCTTAGTCCGTCTTCGCGGCTGAGCCGAAAAATTTTTTGACGTTCGGCAGGCATCTGTTTTACCAGCACATCCAGGTTATCGAGCATTTCATCGAAAATTACCTGGTGCCAGGTGCTGTCGGGTTGCGATTCAAAATCAGCGCCGGCAAATTCTTTGTAGGCGTTTTCGATGTTTTTCCTGCGGATAAAATCGTACATGGTGTTTACCGCCACCTTAAAAATAAAGGCTTTGATGTTTTTCGATTTATCGAGTGTTTCGTGTTTCTCCCATATCTTCAGAAAAACATCCTGAACCAGTTCTTCCGCATCCTGCTCGTTTTTTAAATAGGAAAGGGAAAACTGGTAAATACGTGGGGCATACCTTTCGAACAACTCCTGAAAAGCTTCTTTTATGCCGGTTTTAATGAGGTAGGTTAATCTGGCGTCGGTTGTATTTTTTAGGTTGCCCAATGAGACATTTTATTGTTTTTGACAAATGTAATCGAATTTTTAAAATAATTCCCAACCCGGCCATTTCAAATAATTTTTACAAAACAGTTCCCGAAAGCTATGTTTTTAATAAATTAGCAGGCTATTTAATTTACCAAGTATTATCAATTGAAATATTATTCATCATGAAAACCAAACCAGGTATTGACCGCCGGAATTTTATCGCAAAAACAGCATTGGGCACCTTGGGTGCTGCCGGAATATTAACATCATGTTCCGGGCCTTCGTCGAAAAAAGAAGAAATTCAACTTCCGAAACTGCTCGATCAGGCGCCCGACGGGAAAGTAATTAAAGCCGGACTGATTGGCTGCGGGGGCCGCGGAACCGGCGCTGCAATTAATTTTCTGGATGCCGGTCCAAACCTTCAGATTACTGCGTTGGGCGATGTTTTTCAGGATAAAATTGACAATTGCCGGGCAAAACTGAAAGAAGAAAAAAATGTGGAAATTGCAGATGAAAATTGTTTTCTTGGTTTCGACAGTTTCGAAAAAGTGATTGACTCGGGTGTTGATGTGGTATTGCTCTGCACGCCGCCGCATTTTCGTCCGACACATGTGGAAGCAGCAGTTAATGCGCGCAAACATATTTTTATGGAAAAACCCATTGCCGTTGATCCTGTGGGTGCCCGTTCGGTTATGGCATCGGCTAAAAAGGCAGAAGCAGCCGGGTTGAGCATGGTTAGTGGTACTATCCGTCGCGTGCAAAAAGATTATATGGAAACACATCGCCGCGTGCAAAATGGTGCGATTGGCGAAATTACCGGGGCAAATATTATCCGCAACGGCGGGGCGCTCTGGTTCAGGAGCCGTCAACCCGAGTGGACCGACATGGAGTACATGCTGCGCAACTGGGTGAATTTCTGCTGGCTTTCGGGCGACCATATTACCGAACAGTTTATTCATGAAGTGGATGTGATGAACTGGCACATCGGGCAAAATCCGGTGAAAGCGGTAGGCTGGGGAGGCCGCCAACGCAGGGTTACCGGCGACCAGTACGACTTTTTCAGCATTGAATACGAATACGAAAACGGGTTGCGTACGCACTGCGCTGCCCGCCAGATAAACGGCTGCACCAACAAAAAGGTGGAACAGATTAACGGCACAAAAGGTTATGCCAATGCTGCGGGAAAAATTTACGACTGGAAAGGCAATTTGATTTGGGAGTATCCTTATCCTGAGGAAGGCGACACTGCATCGGAATGGAAAGTCACCAATCCCTTTGTGCAGGAACACATTAACCTGGTAACGGCGATTCGCACAGGTAAACCCGTTAGCGATGCCGAAGCACAGGTAAACTCAACCATAGTTACCATTATGGGTCGCATTGCTGCATACACTGGTAAGGATGTTACCTGGGAAGAGATGATGAATTCCGATTTGTATCTTGGTCCCAAAACCTATGCCTTTGGTCCGGTTCCTGAAATTAAGGAAGAAATTCCACAGGCGGGAGTTCCGAATGCTGCAGGGTAGTTCAGCGTTTAATGTTTAAAGTTCAATGTTCAAAGTTTCACCCTGTGAAATAATACGAAGCATTAAATCGAAGATTTATTACACAGGATAAAGTTCAGCGTTTAAAGTTTAAAGTGATGAGGAAAATAATATTTTTCATTGTGCCTTTATGCACTTTATTGATGTTTAAAGTTTCATTGTTGAGTGCTCAGGATTTGGTGGCGACTTTTGGTAAGGAAGTTCCCTGGCAAAATGTTGTTGAAGCCGGCGATGTTGGCGGCGAACCAATAAAATGGTTTCAGGTGAATACCGAACCGGAAACCTGGAGGGTTGAAGATGACATTTTGGTTTGCACAGGACTTCCAATCGGAGTTATTCGCAGCGAAAAAGAGTATGAAAACTTTATTATGCACATTGAATGGCGGCACATGGAAGCAGGCGGAAATTCAGGAACGTTTGTTTGGAGTAAAGCCGTTCCTGGCGAAAACCGGCTGCCCGATGGGGTTGAGGTTCAGATGCTGGAACTCGACTGGGTGAACCAAAATATTCGTAATGGCGAAAAACCGCCCATTGCTTATGTTCATGGTGAATTGTTCGGTGTTGGCGGCGTTGAAATCGTTCCCGACAATCCTCGCGGAAGACGCAGCAAATCAATTGAAAACCGCTGCAAGGGGAAAGGGGAATGGAATACTTACGATGTAGTTTGCGTGGATGGTACAATCAAACTTTCGGTTAACGGCAAGTTTGTTAACGGTATTAGCCAGTCCTCACAAAGGAAAGGGTACATCTGTCTGGAAGCCGAGGGCGCTGAGATTCATTTCAGAAATATAAAGATTGTGGAGTTGCCTTAGGTCTCTACGCTTAAATCGGTTCGGGATGCACAGTGGAAACAAATCCAAATTTATCCATAATAATATCTTCTACTTTCGTACAGATTTCGTGTGCTTCATTTAGTGGCATTTCAGGTGGAAGTTTGATATGGCAACTCAGTTCGGTGTGCCTGCCATAGGTGTGAATATGAATGTGATGCAAATGAAGTGGTGCATCAAAATGGTCCTGTGTCGATTTACGGATAGAAAGTAAAAGTTCTTCGGAGGGGCTTTCCCCCAAAAGGGATTTTATTTCCGATGCCAGAATCTGGTAACTGGCCCAGCCAATCATAACCGCTACAATAAAACTCAAAACCGCATCAGTCCACCAGAACGTGTTTCCCAAAGCGATACCAATCAAAATAATAACCGATGAAAGGGCATCAGTGCGGTGGTGCCAGCCATCAGCTTTCAGAATAGATGATTTTGTTTTTTTTGCCGCCCAAAAGGCATATTGTGCCATTGTTTCTTTTACTAAAATGGAAATAATGGTGGCAATCCAGGCAAAAAGGCCAAAATTTGTTTGCTCGCGTGAGATGAATTTATCTACAGCTCCCACCACAAAATCGAAAGCAATTATGGCCAGCATAACACCTATAATTATGGCTGCAATGTGTTCCGCCCGGCCATGCCCGAACGGGTGGTCGTGGTCTGCCGGTTTGCGTGAGATTTTCCCGCCGATTAAAACTATTACCGATGAAACAGAGTCGGTTAAGGTGTGCCAGGCATCGGCAATCAGTGCCAGTGAGCCGGTTGAAATTCCTGCCCAGTATTTCAGTACGAAAAGAAAAATGTTTCCGAAAATGGAGAACCAACCCTCGCGGTTAATGTATTTTTTACTGTCCGGCATTCTGAAATTTTACGAGATGCAAAGGTAATAATTCTACGATTTATTGTTTCCGAGGAGTTTTAAAAGTTCAGGTTTATAACTTCTTCCTACCGGAAGTTTCTTTTTGTTGATTTCTACAAACCCGGGACCCACCGATTCAATTTTTGAAATGGAAACAATATAGCTACGGTGAATTTGCAAAAACCAGTCGGCAGGTAAACTTTCTGACAGGTGGCTGAGCCTTTCTTTCGTTACAATTTTTTTGTCGCGGGTGAAGGCAATTACATAATCGCCCAGGCTTTCGAAATAAAGGATATCATCGAGGTTAACCTTATAGTGTTTTTTATCGGCTTTAAGAAATAAATAGTCAGGAGTGGAATTGGAATTTTCTTGTTGGAATTTAGACTGGTCAGGTTTAAGCGATTCCGTATCCAGAAATTTGTTGATGGCTTTGGTAAACCGTTCAAACGAAATGGGTTTAAGCAGGTAATCCACCACGTTAAGTTCGAATGCTTCAAGTGCGTATTCGCGGTAGGCAGTGGTAAGAATTATCTTTGGAGGGTGGGAGAGTGAGCGGATAAAATCGACGCCGGTAATTTGCGGCATTTGAATATCACAAAACAGCAGGTCGATTTTTTCTTTCGATAGAACCGGCATGGCTTCAATGGCGTTGTTGCATTCGGCTACCACTATGAAACCGGAAAATGCTTCCAGGTGTTTTTTTATTACCCGGATGGCAATGGGCTCGTCGTCTATAATCAGGCAGTTGTACATACTAATCCTCCAGTTGCAGGGTTAAATTTACAGAAAATGTTTCCTTTGTTTTATCCATTTTCAGCATATATTTTTCGGGGTATATCAAATCGAGGCGCTTACGAACATTTTTCAGTCCGACGCCTTTATTGTGCTCCGCTTCTTTATTTATCGCCGGATTTTTCGAATTTTCAATTTTGAAAAAAAGGTTGGTTTCCACTATGCTAATTTTAGTGTTGACAAAAGCAACGCCCGGAAAATGACTCACACCATGTTTAAACGCATTTTCAACGAATGGCAAAAGAATGAGCGGGGCAATTTTCAGGTTGCCGGTTTCTTTCGGAAAGTCAGCAGTCAGTTTCAGCTTTCCGGAGTACCTGATTTTTTCAATTTCTATGTAGTTTTTCAGGTTGGCCAGTTCTTCATCAAGCGACACCAGCTTTTCGTCGCAGCGATATAAAATGTAATCCAGAATTTCGGAGAGTTGCAATACCAGTTTAGGTGCTTCGTTTGATTTCTCAAGCGTTAACCCATAGAGATTGTTGAGGGTGTTGAATAAAAAGTGTGGGTGCACCTGTGCCTTCAATAATTTTAATTCGGCTTCTTTTAGTTTAAGTTCGGTGGTTAACGCATTTTTTTCCAGTTTGTTTTTTTCCTGTTGCATATAAAAAATCCGTTTAACCTGTTTAATTGAAATGGCAAGGAAAACAATAAAATTAATCGAAATGACCTGTAACTCGGGATGCAATACTGCCGGATCAAGCGAGGCGTCTCTGTTCAGAATGAAGATTAGGGCAAACATTACAATCAGAAACGACATCCAGGTAGAAGTCAGAACTGTATAAAAGCTGAAAAGGAAAAATTTACTGTAACGATTTTGACCAAGATATTTGGGAATCAAAATATAATTAAAAAAGTAAGCTTCGAGAAAAGCAATTGGTAATAATCCGATAGTAAGAATGTAGGAAACTGCCCTGATTTCGCTGTTACTGTTGAATATGATAAAATAAAATGATCCGACAATTAACCAGAATGTAATATGAAGCAGGATTCTTAATGCCCTGGAATTTTGTGTTCTGTGAATGATATATTGAAGCTTCTCTGTCATTCTGTCTTTAAAAACGGAAAATTAAAAACTATTGCCCAACCCTGCTGAACTTTATCGACCAAAAGCATTTTTCCAATGTTGAACTGCATCAGGAAAAATAATTCAGTGGCACTTGACTCAATTTGCAGTTGATATGCAGTTTTAAGTCGTTAAACGATAAAATTACGGTAAAATAATTCAGGCTGTATAAATTTGATTCAGTAATTTTAAAAATCAAATATCATGGATTTAGACAAAGCAGATACCGGATTTGGATACATGTTGGAGGCCTATAAAATTGGAGGCCCGTATATGCATGTCATTACTATTTTGGGAATATTAATGCTGGCAATTTCTGTAGGGAAAATTGCAGAATTGGTTAAAAAGACACGAGTAAATTTAAAATGGCTTGATTTGATCAGGATGGCAGGATTAGTGGCTCTTGCAGTGGGTTTTATGTCGCAGATTATTGGGATTGTTCAGGCTCTGGAAGCCATTCGTGAAGCGGGAGACATTTCCCCGCAACTCGTTATGGCAGGTGCGACAATTAGTTTTTATGCTCCAATCTGGGGATTTATGGTTTTTATTTTCTCCATGCTGTTTTATTTCATTCTGAAGGAAATCATTACATCGAAACGATCTGATTGATTTACCAATGTAAAAGTAAAGCTGGTTTTTTGAAAGCCGGCTTTTACTTCATTTTCTCCGAAATTTTGCAGATGATTGCATGAAAGAACGGAATCTTTTCCAGTTTGTGGAATATGCTTCCACGTCCCGAATGGAGCAGAATGTTTCGGATGTAAATGAACAGTCCCAGACTGTGCGCAGCAAACAAAACCGGGTCAAGACGATAAATGGCGTAGGTGAAAATCATAAGCGAACCGATGGTGCTGATAACCCAGAAACCCAGAGGCAGAAAAGAATCCTTGCGTTGTTCGGAATAAATCCACTGGTAAATAAACCGGAATGTAAAAATGACCTGCCCTGCGGAGCCCCAAATCATAAGTAAAAGCGGAACATTCTCGTTTTTCAGCATGGAACTGAAATTATAGGATTCACCCCAAAACAGCCAACTCACGCACATGAGCGGAATTACAACGGCCAAAAGGCGGGCAACAAAATGCATTTTTCGCCATACTTTTTTCAACTGTAAATTCCGGATGTAAATCATGTAAACAATGGTTTGCCCCAAAACGATGGCAAAATCGTTTCGCAACACACCGTAAATAAACATCAGGATGGAGGCGGCCAGGCTGATTTGCCAGTAAACTGCCGGCGAAATCACTTCACCTTCTTTTTCTGAAAGAAACCACTGGGCAATGTTCCGGGCAAAAAAAAGGATTTGCGACAAGAAACCTAATCCGTAAATTAAAATATGGTCCATTGTTTATTTTTCGGGATGCAAATATAGCAAATGTGGGTTCAGAAACAGGAATTTAAAATACTAACCTTCCAGTTTTTTTAGTGTTTCACGGGCAGCATTTTGGTGTGCTTCTTTTTTTGAAGTCCCAATTCCGCTGCCCAGCTCTTTCCCCTCAACAATTATTTTTGCAAAAAACCGGGATTGTTTCGATTTATCTTTTGCCGGCTCTTCAGTGGTTTCAAATTTGATTTCTTTTTTATTTTTCTGACTCCACTCAATCAACTGGCTTTTAAAATTGGAATCTTTTTGTTCAATTTCATTCAGATTAACAAATTTTGAAAGAATCTTTTTGGTAACAAAATATTTGGTGGTTTGGTAATCTGTGTCCAGGTAAATGGCTCCGATTAGTGCCTCCAGGGCATCGCCGTAAATATGGCTTTTATCGATGTTTTTTGTGGTGTTTGAATCGATAAACACATTAAGTCCCATGTCGAAAGTAAGCCGTGTTAAAAAAGTTCGGTTAACCAGTTTCGACCGGTTTTTGGTAAGAAATCCTTCGTCTTGCTGTGGAAACCGGTTGTATAAAAAATCGGCAATAATTGCCCCCAGAATGGCATCGCCCAAAAACTCGAGCCTTTCGTTATTCACCTGGTTACCTTGTGAATCGTAAACCGAGGCCGATTTATGAATGAAAGCCAAATCGTAAAGTTTCAGGTTTGCAGGGTAAAAACCGAGTAAATCTTTCAAAAACAAATAAAACTCTTTTCGAGGCGACGAAAAGAGTTTTATTCGTTGTGCTATTCTTCTAACCACAGGGTGTTAAAATTTTTTGAAAACCAGTGTAGCGTTATGTCCGCCAAAACCAAATGTGTTGCTGATTGCAACATTTATAACCTTTTCTTTTGCAACGTTGAATGTGAAATCAAGTCTGTTGTCAATTTCAGGGTCGTAGGTAAAATGGTTAATGGTAGGCGGAACCAAACTGTTTTGAATGGCCAGAATGCTGGCCAGTCCTTCCACAGCACCGGCAGCACCAAGCAAATGGCCTGTCATCGATTTTGTGGAACTTATGCTTACTTTAAATGCGTGTTCGCCAAACGTTTTTATAATGGCTTTTGGTTCGGCAATATCTCCAAGTGGTGTCGAGGTTCCATGTACATTAATATAGTCCACATCTTCGGGTTTCAGTCCGGCATCTTCCAATGCCCATTTCATTACAAGATTTGCACCTTGTCCGTCCGGGTCAGGGGCAGTCATGTGAAATGCATCGGCCGACATTCCGCCACCAGCCATTTCGGCATATATTTTTGCACCTCTTTTTTTGGCGTTTTCATATTCTTCAAAAATAAATGCAGCCGAACCTTCACCAATTACAAAGCCGTCGCGGTCTTTGTCGAATGGCCTCGATGCTGTTTTCGGGTCGTCGTTTCGTGTTGAAATAGCCCGCATGGAATTAAAACCAGCAACACCTGCCTCGTTTACTGCAGCTTCTGAACCGCCTGTTATCATCATTTCTGCTTTTCCGAGGCGAATCATATTAAAGGCTTCAATCATGGCATGAGAAGCAGAGGCGCACGCAGTAACCGTAGTGAAATTGGGCCCTCTTAACCTGTATTTAATAGAGATTAATCCACCGGCAATATTGGCAATCATTTTTGGGATAAAAAACGGAGAGAAACGGGGATTATCTACCTGGTAATTTCTGGCTTCTTCGAAAAAGGTTTGAAGCCCTCCAATTCCTGCTCCCCAGATAACACCGCCCCGGTCATGGTCGAATTCTTCAAGGTTAAGACCCGAATCGGCTATTGCCTGTGCAGCGGTTGCCATGGCATATTGTGTGTATAAATCATACTTCCGGGCTTCTTTGCGTTCCATGTACTGCTCTACGTCAAAGTCTTTAACCTCGCAGGCAAATTTTGTTTTTTGCTTGGAAGCATCGAATTTGAAAATGGGTGTGGCACCGCTAACCCCGTTTTTCAGGTTTTCCCAAAAATCAGTAACCGTGTTTCCCAAAGGATTAACGGTGCCCACTCCGGTAATTACTACCCGTCTAAATTCCATAGATGAAACTGGTTTACTTAACTGCTTCTTCAATGTGAGCAATAGCTTCGCCTACGGTCGAAATTTTTTCGGCCTGGTCGTCAGGAATAGCCAAATCGAATTCTTTTTCAAATTCCATAATCAGCTCTACCGTATCAAGTGAATCAGCTCCCAAATCATTGGTGAATGATGCTTCATTGGTAACTTCACTCTCATCAACTCCCAATTTATCAACGATAATTGCTTTTACTTTTGCTGCAACGTCAGACATAATTCTAAAATTTTAGTTAATACTAATTTGTGTTTTTAAATAATTCGCTGCAAAGTAATACATTTACAGTTTATATTTCAAAGAAAAATAATAAAAAAGATGGTTCATGACTGATATATTAAAAATGTAATATTCTAAATTTGAACTTATTATTCAAATGTTCCAATGAATTAAACCAATATAAAATGAATGTTAAGAAATTAGCCTTGTTTGCCTCTGGCTCAGGTTCAAATGCCCAAAATATAATTCAGTATTTTTCAGATAATAAGCATATTAAAGTAGATTCATTGTGGAGTAATAATCCTGAAGCCTATGCCCTGACCCGGGCTGTTGGATTGGGAGTGGATAGTTTTGTTTTTAACAGGAAACAGTTTTACGAAACTTTGGAAATAGCAGAAAAACTTAAAGAAAGGGGAGTGGATTTAATTGTACTTGCCGGATTTTTGTGGCTTGTGCCTGAAAATTTAATTGAAACTTTCTCCATTGTGAACATCCATCCTGCACTTCTTCCAAAATATGGCGGCAAGGGAATGTACGGAATGAAAGTTCACCAGGCAGTTGTAGAAAACAATGAAAAGGAATCTGGTATTTCCATTCATTTTGTAAACCGGAATTACGATGAAGGAGAATTGTTATTTCAGGCCAGGTGTGCAGTTTTACCTGATGATACAGCGGCAATGGTCGCTCAAAAGGTACATGAACTTGAGTATAAATATTACCCTGCAGTTATTGAACAGCTTCTTTTAGGGAAAATTAAATAAATGGTTTAATCAGTTTTAATTGAGTGAATAGTCTTAGTTTTTTAACACGCAGGGTTAATAAAGATTACAATGTCTTCTGCGAAGTTAAATAATGTTAAGAAGCTTTTCAGCGGTTTTTCTTTAAAATTATCTTTGTTGCATGAGCAGGAAAATGTTGTTGACATTAATCGTTTTAATGGCATTGGTGCTTTCGGGGTTAATCCTGATCCAAACCAACCTCATCAAAACAGCTTCCGATATAAGGGAAGAACAGTTTGACCAAATGGTTACAAATAGTTTGAAGAGGGTGGTAGAACAGCTTGATCAGCATGAACAGCGGCTGGCTCGCGAAAGTGCCCGGGCAGGGCGTTTGCCCGGAAATAACAAAATGCCGGGCAATCTGAATGTTTTCCCACGCCAGGGGTCGGTGCAAATTGAAAGCAGTCTTCAGTACCGGTTTGGAAACAGCATGTACGGAAGCTTTAGCGAAAAATACCAGATTATTATTACCGATTCCGTTCAGTCTGTTCAGGGCGAAAACCAGAATTTACCCAACGATGCCACCTCGTTTGAACAGTTGCATGAATTTAGTCTTGATTTGGAACGACGCAGGGAACAGTGGTTAAAAGATATGAACTGGCGAAATTACAAAATTTTGCTGGAAGACAGACCGTTAAGGGAACGGATAGACTCAACTTACCTTGCTGAAGCCATTTCAGTTATTTTTAAGGAGTCAGGTATCAATTTGGAATATAAATATGCAGTAAGAAGTTCAAATCTTGGTCAGGACAGGTTTATTCTGGGAAGTGCAGGCTATAATCCTTCCCGGAAAAAGGAGTACCCAAGCCTGCTTTTTCCCTATGATTTCGATGGTCAGCAACCCTATTACCTTTATGTTTATTTCCCAAAACGCTCCGGCTATTTGCTGCAGGCAACCGGTTTTACAATTATTCCAACAGTTATTCTTACCGGCCTTCTTATTGCTATTTTTGTTTATGTTATTATGGTCATTTTTAAGCAGAAAAAGCTTTCTATGATTAAAAACGACTTTATCAATAACATGACCCATGAACTGAAAACACCCATTTCAACCATCTCGCTGGCCAGCCAGATGCTCGAAGATGGAACAATTACAAATACGCCAAAAACCATTGAGCACATCTCCAGGGTTATTAATCAGGAAAGCAAACGCCTTAGTTTTCAGGTGGAAAAAGTGTTGCAAATGGCCGTATTTAACGAAGGGCGGCTGAAGTTGAAATTTAAGGAATTTGACCTGAACAGCACCCTTCAGAATGTTTTGAATAATTTTGAACTGCGTGTTAAAAGCAAAAACGGAATCCTTCATTCTGAATTAACATCGGAAGATGCTATTATTAAGGGAGACGAAGTACATATTACAAATGTGGTATTCAATTTGCTTGACAATGCCATGAAATATAGTAATGGTACACCTGAAATAACCGTTTCTTCAGAAAACCGTGACGACACTGTAGTTATTTCTGTTCGTGACAACGGTATTGGAATTGCAAAAGAACACCACACTCAGATTTTCGACCGCTTTTACCGGGTTCCAACCGGCAATGTACACAATGTGAAGGGCTTTGGACTGGGGTTGAGCTACGTAAAAAAAATTGTGGATTTGCATAATGGAAAAATTAAAGTTGAAAGTGCTGTAAATAAAGGCACAAAGTTTAGTATATTGTTACCCAAAATAAAAAATGGAAATGGAACAAAAAACAAAATTATTACTGGCAGAAGACGACGAAAATCTGGGATTACTACTTAAAGAATACCTGGTTGCAAAAGGTTTT
Source organism: Mariniphaga sp. (assembly GCA_041686935.1). GTDB lineage: Bacteria > Bacteroidota > Bacteroidia > Bacteroidales > Prolixibacteraceae > Mariniphaga. The sequence goes on from JAWLCW010000003.1 coordinate 223,549, forward strand.
GAGGCAGACCTTTATCCTGATGGTGAAGTTGCCTATAAAGGTTTTATGAAAGCGCATTACGATATTTGCATCCTCGATATTATGATGCCCAAAAAGGATGGATTTTCTTTGGCAAAGGACATCAGGGTGGTGAACCCTGATATTCCCATAATTTTTCTGACTGCCAAAAATCTGAAAGATGATGTAATTGAAGGATTTAAACTTGGAGCCGACGATTACATTACCAAACCTTTTAGTATGGAGGAGCTTATTTTCAGAATTGAAGCCATTTTGCGCAGAACTTCTCTGGAATCACAAACCGCAAATGAACCCGTTTTTACACTGGGCAAGTACACTTTCGATACCCGGAAACAAACGCTTATGGATGCCGAGAACACAGTGAAGCTTACAACTAAAGAGTCTGATTTGCTGAAGCTTCTTTGTCAGAATGCCAACAAAGTACTGGAAAGGAATTATGCATTGAAATCAATTTGGATTGACGACAATTACTTTAATGCCCGCAGTATGGATGTTTACATTACCAAATTGCGCAAACATTTAAAAGACGAGCCATCTGTGGAAATTATCAATGTTCACGGGAAAGGGTATAAACTTATCGTTTAATCCAGTTTCAGAACTGCCAGAAAAGCATTTTGAGGTACTTCAACATTTCCCACCTGCTTCATCCGCTTTTTTCCTTTTTTCTGTTTCTCAAGCAGTTTTCGCTTTCGGGTAATGTCGCCACCATAACATTTGGCAGTTACGTCTTTTCTCATGGCTTTAACCGTTTCCCGTGCGATGATTTTGGAACCAATTGCTGCCTGGATTGCAATGTCAAACTGCTGTCGCGGAATCAGTTCTTTGAGTTTTTCGCACATGCGCCGGCCAAAAGGATAGGCATTATCGAAATGCGTAAGAGTGGAAAGGGCGTCCACCATTTCGCCGTTTAGTAAAATATCGAGACGAACCAGCTTGGCCGGCTTGTAGCCACTCATGTGGTAATCGAACGAGGCATATCCGCGTGAAATACTTTTTAGTTTATCGTAAAAATCGAAAACAATTTCACCCAGAGGTAAATTAAATACCAGTTCGGCACGCTCGGCAGTCAGGTAACTTTGGTTAACCAGTGTACCTCTTTTTTCGAGGCACAGGTTCATTACCGGACCAATAAATTCAGAAGCCGTGATGATGCTTGCCCTGATGAATGGTTCTTCAATAGTGTTTATAAGGGTTTGATTGGGTAAGCCTGAAGGATTGTAAACCCTGACGGTACTTCCATCAGTTAATTGCACCATGTAAGAAACGTTAGGCACAGTGGTGATTACATTCATGTCGTACTCGCGTTCCAGTCTTTCCTGAATAATCTCCATATGAAGCAGTCCCAGAAATCCGCAGCGGAATCCAAAACCAAGTGCGGCGGAAGATTCAGGTTCGAAAGTTAAGGACGCATCGTTGAGTTGCAACTTGTCCATAGCCGTTCGCAGATCTTCGTAATCGTCGGCATCAATGGGGTAAACTCCGGCAAAAACCATGGGTTTCACTTCCTCGAAACCTGAAATAGCCTTGCCGCATGGGCGATTCACATGGGTTATCGTGTCGCCCACCTTTACCTCTTTGGCGGTTTTAATGCCTGATATGATATATCCAACATCTCCGGCTTCCAAAGCATCACGTGGTACCAGACCAAGCTTTAAAACTCCTATTTCATCGGCATCGTATTGTTTGTTTGTGGCTACAAATTTTACCATGTCTTTGGTTTTAATCCGGCCATTTATAATTTTGAAGTAAGCTATTACTCCACGAAATGAGTTAAAAACCGAGTCGAAAATCAGTGCCTCAAGCGGTGCATCCGGATCTCCTGAGGGGGGCGGGATTTTTTCAATAATTCGTTCCAGAATTGTTTCCACACCCATACCGGTTTTTCCGCTGGCGTGGATAATATCTTCCCTGTCGCAACCGATTAAATCTATAATCTGATCTTCTACAACCTCGGGAATGGCGTTTGGCAAATCCATTTTATTGAGGATGGGAATAATTTCCAAATCGTGTTCCAAAGCCAGATATAAGTTGGAAATGGTTTGGGCCTGAATACCCTGAGTGGCATCAATAATTAACAGTGCACCTTCGCAGGCAGCAATCGATCGGCTAACTTCGTAGGAAAAATCCACGTGCCCGGGAGTATCTATAAGATTGAGCCTGTAGGCTGTTCCTTTGTGCTCATGTTCCATTTGTATGGCATGGCTTTTAATGGTAATGCCTCTTTCCTGCTCCAAATCCATGCTGTCCAGAACCTGATCACGCATTTCACGATCGCCAACTGTTTTGGTGTGCACCAGCATGCGATCGGCCAGGGTGCTTTTCCCGTGGTCAATATGGGCAATAATGCAAAAATTGCGAATGGTATTCATAAATTCCTTTCCTTCTATTGTTTAAATCCTCTGGCTCTGGCAAATTTCCCGCAAAGATATTTATTTTTTAGTATTGCGGATCAAAACAGACATCAAGTGTAGCACGGTCAACACCGGTTTGCCCTCCTGGAATAGTTTTTTGGCACGCTGTTTGTTTAATTAATGCAGGCATGAAAACAATTAAATAAACAATTTAAACGTTCAATCGTTTTATTGATAACAGATTAAGATAAGCAATTTGCTGTTTTTTCATAAGTTTGGTTTAGTTAGGTTTAGTTTTGACCCCGGGGCAGAGGCCCCGGGGTTTTTCTTTGTTTCAACTGCTGTTGTAAAAAAAATCCGGCTTATTGCAAACCGGATAATTTTTTATCATTTTGAGAATTTAGACTTCTTCTGAAACCACATAAGGTTTTCTGTAATTACGTGTAAGCATCATATCGGCCTCCTGATCGCTGGCAATTTTTTCATAGCTATCCCTGAATGTGAGCTCCCTTTTCAGCTTGTATGAAATATTGGCCAGAATCGGAAGTGCCGATGAATAATGTCCTTCCCTGATATCGCAATTCAAATCGTAATCGTTTCCTGAGCGAATGGCGTCGATAAAATTGGCATAATGTTCTGTTCCTCCCGGAGGAGCCAGGAACGTCGGGTCTTGTGGTATTTCCGATTTTTCTTTTACCGACCCTGCGAAAGGTTCGCTTTCTCTTTGTCTGAAAGCTTTCCAGGTGCTCCCGTTCAGTTCAAGATAACCATCTGTCCCGTAAAACATATTTCCGATTTTGATGTCGAGGCTCGATTCTCCGTGCGTAAATCTTCCACGGGTTTCAAATTCAAGTACTTTCCCGTCTTCGTAAGTAAACAGCGAAGTTTGGGTATTGGGCGTTTCCTGCGAACACTCTTTCGGACTGATTCCGTAAATGCCACCTGTACTGTAAATTTTCAATGGGTGTTCATTTTTGTTCAATCCCCAACGGGCAATATCGAACTGGTGTGGTCCCTGGTTGCCGGTGTCTCCGTTTCCGGTGTTCCAGTGCCAGTGCCAGTTGTAGTGGCCACGTTTTTCGTTGTATGGACGCCACTGTGCAGGTCCAAGCCACATATCGTAATGCAATCCTTCTGGGGGCATACTGTCTTCTGAAATACCAAATGAATCGCGCGGTTTGTAGCAAAGCCCTTTTGACATATAAACGTCACCGATTCCACCATTGTGCAGAAATTTCATGGCTTCCATTACGTTAGCGATTGAGCGGTTTTGAAACCCCACCTGCACCCGAACATTGTATTTGCGGGCAGCTTCAATCATTTTGCGGCCTTCAAAAACATTGTGGCTCGATGGTTTTTCCACATAAACGTGCTTTCCTGCCTGGCAGGCCCAGATTGTTCCCAGTGCATGCCAGTGGTTGGGTGTGGCAAACGAAACGGCATCAATTTCCCTGTCGTCGAAAACCTTGCGCATATCCCACTCTGTTAAAGGTTTGGATCCCATCGCTGCCTGAACAGTTTTAACCCGATCGGGAAAAAGTTTCTCATCCGCATCACAAATTGTTTTTAAGAACACATTGCGATTGTCTTTTAACGAACACCATGTTCTGATGTGCCCGTTTCCCTGTCCGCGAATTCCAATTACAGCCATCGTAATCCGTTCGTTGGCTCCCATAATTGAACCATACGATTTGGCGCTGAACCCCAGTCCGCCCATGGCAATACCGGCAGTTCCCACCAGGCTTTTTTTGATAAAATCTCTTCGCTGTGTCATGTTTTATTTGATTTTTGCTGGTTTAAAATATTGGCGGACAAGTTAGTCATTAGAATTTTAAATCTGAAAAAAAATAGAAATTGATTTCGGAGAAGGGGTGACAAAAAAATTACCCGGTAACTAGTGGTCACCGGGTGATAAATTATTCTGTTTTTAATTTTCTGTTAGTTGAATTCCAGCGGAAGCAGGTATTTAACCGGAACCGGTTTACCGCGTTGTTTGCCGGGAGTCCAGTCTTTCATGTTCATCACAATTGCAGCAGCAGCTTTGCCAATCTCTTCAGAATCCTGCTCCACAATCTTCACATCGAAAACTTTTCCGGTTTCGGAAACCGTGAAACCAATTTTACTTTTTCCCGACAAATTGTTTGATTGCACAAACTTCTTCTGCATTTCAGTAATATACTCTCCCAGTGCATAGAAACCACCCGGGTATTGAGGCAACTCCTCCACAACAATAAAAACTTCTTCCCGGTTATTGGCCGCAGGTGGCGGAGGAGGAGGGGGTGGCGCCTGAAAATTGTTGTTTTCATATACAATTGGCGGTGGCGGAGGAGGGGCTATTAAGTCATTCGGGTGAATAACAACAATACCTTCTTTGATTTTGATGTCAGGAGCAGTAATTTCCAACTCATTTTCTACCGAAGAAATGGTTATCAATTTGGTTTCCCTGCCTACATAAGAAATCACCACATCGGTAAAATACCCTCCGTTTTCTCCTTGTTTAGGATTGGGATCAACCAGGGTGAAATTTCCGTTTTCATCCGAAATGGTTCCAACGTTGGTTCCTTTAATAATTACCGAAGCGCCATGCAACGGTTTTCCGGTTTCTTCCTGAATCACTTTCCCTTTCATTACAAATTTTTTTTCACTTTTTTGTAAGGTGGAAACAGGATGTTCAGTTCCAGAGTTGTTCACTTTATAAACCGGTTCGGCAAAAGCAAACAGCAGCAGCGCAAGAGCGGGCAAAGCCCACAGGAATTTTACCCCGCTGAAGCGGGACGTTTTCGTTTTCGTCATCATTTTTAATCGATTTGTGTTAAGGGCAAAATTCAGGTTGTTGGTTACCCCAATAATCTGCATGCCCATTAACTGGTTAATTAATAAAGCCTGGTACCGCCCAACATGGTGTCCCTGCGCAAGAACACCTTTGTCGGCCAGGTACTCGTGATTTTGTTTGATTGACCGTTCAAAAAACCAGATGAACGGATTGAACCAAAAGATGACTGTTAACAGCTCTATAAAAAGCAGGTCGAACCAGTGATTCTCACGAATGTGCACTTTTTCGTGAGCCAGAATTTCCGGCAGGTTCTCCTGTTTATGAAAATTTGGATTGATAAAAACCACGTTGAAAAAAGAGAATGGAAGTCCGTATTTTTCGTTTTCCACTATGCGAATGCCTTCCAGTGATTTTATCCGGTGCTTAATTATTAACTGAATCAGTATGAGGGTTTGGGTTAACAGGCGCAGCAAAAAAATGGCGACGCCGGTAAAATACACCAGCAAAACGGCCTGCTGCCAGTTGAATGAACCGGCAACGGGCTCCTGACCGGTAACTACCGGAATGTGTTTAAATGTATCGGGTATGGCAGCAAAAAGATTGGTGTTGTTTCCCTGTTCCATTAGTAAGGTATAGTGAACAGGGAAAAGCGGCAGCAAAACCGATGTAAAAAGCGTTGCCAGTAAAAACCAGCGGTTGGCGTTGTGGTAGGTTTCCTTTCGCAGGAAGAACCAGTAAACCAGGTAGAACAGAATAATTCCGGCAGAAGATTTTACTAAAAACGAAATAAGTGCTTCCATGACTATTCTTTGTTATCGTCCTTTTTTAATTCGCTCTCCGTAATTTTCAGCATCTCTTCCAGTTGAGCTATGCTGAGGTTGTTTTCTTTGGCAAAAAAAGTAGCCAGTTTCGGGAAAGAACCGTTGAAATAATCTTTTAACAACGAGCCAAACTGCAACCGTGCATACTCGTGTTTTTTTACCTCAGGAAAGAAAAGGTTGGTGTTGCCAATTTTCCGGCATGATACAAATCCTTTGTTTTCCAAAACTTTTAAAACGGTGGCAACAGTTGTATAGGCAGGTCTGGGTTCTTCAAATTGTTCTACAACATCTTTCACCACGCCTTCTTTTAAATCCCAAAGAATTTGCATGATTTGCTCTTCTGCTTTTGTTAGTGTTTTCATTCCAACCATCGGATTTCAATTTTAACTACTACAAATATAGTACTAATAAATTAGAAATAAAACTATTTTACTAATAAAATTACTATATTTTTAGTAGCATCTTATAAAATATTGAATAATAGACTTTTGTGTTTAATGAAACATCAAAAAAATAGTTTCTTTTTGAAATAGAAACAAGATTCGGAATAATGTTTATTAAAATCCCCAGGTAATCTCTTTCTCACCAATTGAAATTTCTCCAATGTTGTAAATGTTGTTTTCAGCAGTGGCATCAGAATCGTATGCAAAAGCCTGAACCTGGAGGGTTAGATTATCGCCCGAATTTACCTGAATCATCCAGTTACCGGAAGCCGGACCAATGAAATATTCAGTGCTTGCCGGAGAAACTGTAAAACTTATAAAACTGGTTAAACCATCAGCATTCGAAAGTTTTAAAACGTAACCATCTGCATTGGCAACGCTTTCCCATTTTACCTGCATTGAGAAACTTTCGCTCTGGTAGTTTGTCGAGACTATTTCAGGTATTTCAAGGTCCAAAATCTCAAGCAAATCATTTGCCTGGATAATTTCCCCACCCGTACTTTCCACTTCAAAATGGTAAATTCCCGGAGTAGGCGACACTGCTTTAAATTCCATACCTTCCGGCTCTTTATAAAAGGTATATGAGGATTCAGGGCTGCGGGCCAATTCAAACGATTGTCCTCCGCCGGGAGGAGTTACTTTGACTGAAGCGATACCGGCATTTGCATAAACATAAAATGCTGGTGCTGACTTCACTTCATCTTCTATTAATTTTTTTACAACATAAGTGTCTGCAAATACTTCAAATTCGGAGTTGGCTGTGTCCTTGTTACAACCAGTGAAAAGGAATGCCAGAATAAAAACGGACAGAATTGTTTTGTTTAATCGATTTGTTTTCATGTCTGATACTTTATGAATTCACCACAAAAATAATAAAATCACCGGCATCCGAATCCCGGCACAAACTAAACTGTTATTTTGGCTTTTGTTGGATTATAATCTAAAGTTTTTGAATTTCTTCCCAACCCGATTTATTTACAGGGATTCCATGTTGCAAATTTTCTTCCCGGGTGTGCAAAACACGTTCACCCGGATAACGAATTTCTCCTCCGGTTTCATCAGGCTCCGTGTTTTTAAAGTTTGAAACGATTTCATGAACAGTTTTTTCGATTGCGGGAAAATTGCTGAGTTTTTCCAGGCTGAAAGCAATAAAAACCTGCGAGACACTGTATTCCGCCTCTTTCTGACTCAACTCGCGGGTTGAATGTCCGGCTGAAAATACAGTAGCCAGAATGTCGAGTATCAGCGACAAACCGGCACCTTTCCAGTATCCAATGGGTAGTGCGCGTCTCGACTCCAGGATTTCACCGGGCTTGTTGGTCAGTTTTCCGTTTTTGTTGAAACCACCCGGGTAAGGAAGTGTTTTTCCTTCCAGCTGGGCAGCCTCCATTTTCCCATAAGAAAACTGGGTCATGGCAAAGTCGAGCACAATGGCTTCGCTGTCAAACGGCACGGCAAAAACCAGTGGGTTGTTTCCCAGGCGAACTTCTTTGGCGCCCCAGGCCGGCATGTTGGCTTCGGTATTTGTCCAGCCCATAAATGCAAACCCCCTTTTTGCTGCCTGCCAGCCGCAGGTTCCGCCGCGCATCCAATGGTTGGTGTTGGCAATGGAAACACAGCCAATTCCGTTTTTATCTGCAATTTCCATTGCCCGGTTGGTACAAAATTCAGCATTTAAAATTCCGGGACCAAGATTTCCGTTCCACTGTTCGAGCGCCCCGACTGAATGAACCAGTTCAGGTTCGGCATCCGGATTTACGTAACCTTTTTGCAGGTAATTCACAAATCTGGGGAACCGGTAAACGCCATGTGAATAAATACCTTCCAGGCTGTTAACGGCAAATATCTCTGCACATTTTCCGGCTTTTTTTTCTGTGAATTTATACTTAAGCAGAATCCGGTTGAATTCGGATTTCATCTCCTCAAAAGGAACTCGTATTGATTCCATCTAATTGAATTAAATTTCATTAAGAGCAGAGTTTACCTTTTCCAGCAGCACCGGAACTTTTTCGTACGGATCTCCCGGGCCCAGCGTTTCCAAAGGAAGGTATCCGCGGTACCCCGCATTTTTTATGATTTGAAACAGTTTTACAAAGTCGGTTGGGGTTTCATTCCCGTTAATCCAAACATTTTCCTTGATCTGCCAGGTTACGGCATACTGAATATTTTTCGCAATTTCTTCGTAGGGTTCATGTTGCCGGTAGCTGCCAATATCGAGATTCAGACCCAGCCAGTCGGAATTGACCATTTCAAAAATGCGATCAACATCGGCAGCAGTTTTAAGAAAGTCGTTGTGGTTTTGAAGAGCGATAATCACCCCGAACTGCTTTCCGTAATTGCAGCATTCCCGGATATCTTTTGTCATCCATGCGAAAACCTGGTCGCGCGAAAAACCTTCGTGCAGATTGGTTCCTGCGAAAATGCGCAGGTTCGGGATTCCCAGTTTGGCAGCCGCTTCAATCCATTTTTTTATCATTTCGATGTCGGCCTTTCGGACAGCCGGATCGGGATTGGCAAAATCGTTTCGTACACCTGTGCCGCTAATATCCAGTCCCAGCAGAAAAGCTTTTCGTTTAAACTCGTTGATGAATTCATTTGAAGGTGGTTCCGGATACCCGGGGAAATAGTAACCTGTGGGATCGATGGCATCGAAGTTATATTTTGCGCAAAAATCCAGCACGTCGGATAAATCTATTTTTCCTTCGCGAAACAGATTATTAAATGAATAAACATTCAGGCTGAGTTTAAATTTGTGAGAAAACTGTTCTGTGCCAGTCTTATCTTTTTTTTCTGAAAAATTCCAGTGAAATCCTGTGGCCGGCAATGCAGGCACAATGGCCAGTGTTTTCAGAAAGTTTCTTCGGGAATTTAGATTTTTCATGTTCTGTTGTTTTATTCGTTTGCCAAATAATGTTCTTTTTCAATTTTCTACGAATTTATCAATTTGAAATCAAAAACAGCGTAATGAATGAAAAAAGTATAAAAGACATTCATCTGGATTTTTCTACCTTTGCGGCATCAATCTGGAAAGAAATGGGGAATGAAAATAGTGCCGCCTGGCATGCAACACCTTACGAAGAGGTTATAACTTCGGTTGGTAGCTCGGAAAAAGGATTAGCCTCGGAAGAAGCAAAAAAGAGGTTTCAGCAATACGGACCAAATCAAATAAAAAGGAAACGGAAGGATGGACCGCTTACCGTGCTTTGGAGACAAATCAACAATCCGCTTATTTGGGTTTTAATCGGTTCGGGAACACTGGCTGTTTTGCTGGGAAAAATTACCGACGGCCTGGTGGTTTTGGCTGTTGTGGTTATTAATACGGTAATCGGTTTTATTCAGGAATTTAAAGCTGGAAAAGCCATTGAAGCACTTAGCGACATGATTCCTGAAAATGCCACGGTTTACCGCGATGGCCGCAAAGTTTCCATCCCGGTTTCTGAAATTGTACCGGGCGATGTGGTGGAACTGGAAGCGGGTGAGCGGGTTCCGGCCGACATACGGCTGGTTCGGCAGAAAAATCTGACTGTGGAAGAGGCTGCCCTCACCGGAGAATCGGTGCCTTCCCAAAAATCAGTCAATCCGGTTGAAGTGGAGGCCTCCCTTGGCGACCGGAAATGTATGGTTTACAGCGGAACCCTTGTTTCAACCGGAACAGCAACGGCTGTGGTCGTTGGAACCGGAATGAACACGGAGCTGGGCAAAATCTCGGACATGCTTGGCGAAACCACCGATTTGGAAACGCCTCTCACCCATAAACTTGCCGTAGTAGGAAAATACCTGACCATAGGAATTGTGGCAATTACAGTTGTTATAATGGTTATTGGAACCTTTCGTGCCACAAGCCAGGGAATATCGCTGGATATGGCACTGAAAGACAGTCTGATATTTGCCATTGCACTGGCCGTTGGCGCCATTCCCGAAGGTTTGCCGGCAGTTGTTACCATTGCTTTGGCCATTGGTGTTCAACGAATGGCCCGCCGGAAAGCCATCATCAGGAAACTTCCGGCCGTGGAAACGCTGGGAAGTACAACCGTTATTTGCTCCGATAAAACCGGAACGCTTACCCGCAATGAAATGACTGTAAATGAATTATGGACGGTTGAACAGGATATTCAGGTTACAGGAGTTGGGTTCAATACCGATGGAGTTTTTATGCAGAACGGTATTGAATTAAAGGAACTGCCCAATGATATTAAAATATTACTTGAAAATGCAGTATTGTGCAGCGATGCCGGTTTTAAATCTGACGGCAACAGCTTTAGCATTACCGGAGATCCTACCGAGGTGGCATTGGTTGTGGCTGCAGCCAAGGCAAATCTGGATGTGGATCAGGTTCGGAATAATCATCCCCGGATGGATGTGATTCCCTTCGATTCGGAATCGAAATTTATGACCACGTTGAATCAGAATGAAGAACAGCGCATTATTATAAAAGGTGCACCAGAGGTTATTCTGAAAAGATGCAGCAGTCATTTGGGCGGTGCAAAACTGGAAACAGAACCTGTTGTTGCCCAATTAGAGCGACTGGGAGCCCGGGGGATGCGGGTAATTGCGGTTGCGCAAAAAATCAGGAATATTAGCGGAAATACTGAATTGCAAGCTTCCGAAGCGGAAAATGATTTTCAGTTTGTGGGGCTTTTGGGAATGATTGATCCGCCGCGCGCTGAGGCTATTGAGGCGATTAAAGCCTGTCACAATGCCGGAATTATCGTAAAAATGATTACCGGCGATCATCAGGCCACTGCCCGTTCCATTGGCATGGATTTAGGCCTTTCGAAAACCGGAAAAACCGTAACCGGTGTTGAACTGGCCAAAATGGATAACGAAACACTGGCAGAAATTGTTAGTAGCACCAACATTTTTGCACGGGTAGCCCCGGAACACAAACTCAGGCTGGTGAAAGCGCTGCAGGCCGACAACCAGATTGTGGCCATGACCGGCGACGGCGTGAATGATGCTCCTTCGCTCAAACAGTCGAACATTGGAGTAGCTATGGGCATTACCGGAACATCCGTTTCAAAGGAATCTTCCGATATTGTGCTGGCTGACGACAATTTTGCAAGTATCAGCGCAGCAGTTGAGGAAGGCCGCCGGGTTTACGACAACCTGCTGAAATCGCTTGCCTTTCTGTTGCCCACCAATCTGGGACTCGCATTCATTCTGATTTACGGAATTATGTTTTTCCCGTTCAACCTGATTACCAACGAACTTTTGCTGCCCATGCTGCCCACCCAGCTTTTGTGGATTAACCTGGTGGCTGCCGTGGCGCTGGCCCTTCCGCTGGCCTACGAAGTGAAAGAGCCCAACGTGATGAAACGTCCGCCCCGCAAACCCGATGCGCCGCTGTTCAACAAGTTCGTGACCTTTAGGGTGGTTTTTGTTTCTTTATTTATGACTGCGGGAACGATTATACTTTTCAATCTGCACTATTCCCACAGCCTGGAAAACGGGCTGGACCCTGCTTTTGCGCAGGCAAAAGCGCAAACCACTTCGGTAACTTTTGTCATTCTCTTCCAAATTTTTTACATGCTTAACTGCCGTTCGCTTCATGATTCTTTGATGAAAATCGGTTTTTTCAGCAATCCCACAGTTTTTCTGGGAATCGGTATTGTGCTGGGTTTGCAGGCTATATTTATTTATGCGCCGTTTATGCAAGCCATTTTTAATACGGTGCCACTCACTCTTGCAGAAGTTCTTTTCGCTGCACTGTTCGGCTTTGCCATTTTCCCGGTTATCGGAATTGAAAAGTGGATTCATTCCCTGTTAACCCGGGAAAAATAGCTTTACAGACTCTTCGGATTGGTAATTACCACCTCTTTTACACAGGCGCCCGGCGATAATTCCAGCAGCCAGTGGATGGTTTTGAGCAGGTCATCCGGACGAATCATTTCTTCCGGTTGAAGCGGGGTGCCGGCTTCCTGGGCCATGCAGGTATTTACCCATGCCGGGCACAGTGCAGTTACTTTTATTCCCTGTGGGGTGAGTTCGCGGTAAAGGGATTCATTCAGGCCCATCAATCCGAATTTGGAGGCACAGTAACCGCCGCTGCCGGCAAAACCTACTTTGGCAGAACGTGAAGCTACATTAAAAATGTACCCTGATTTTTGTTTTTTCATCACCGGAACCACTTCCTGCAACATAACAAACTGCGCCGTGAGATTGGTGTCAAGCATTTTTTTGAAATCCGGTTCAGGCAATTCCAGTGTGCCGCCAAAATGAATACCGGCGTTGTTCACCAGAATATCTATGCGGCCAAATTTCTGAATAATATCGGCCACCGTTTCTTTTACTTTTTCTGAATTGGTTATATCAACTGAAAATAAAACAGGTTTTGGGCCACCGGCTTTTATTATTTCACCGGCAACTTTGTTCAAATCATCTCTGTTCCGGCCAATTAAAATGGTTTGGTACCCCAATTCCGCCAAACCAATGGCAATGGCTTTTCCAATTCCTTTTGAGGCGCCGGTGATTAGTGCTGTTCTGACAAGTGTTCCCATTATTTATTTTTTTGAACTTTAAATCCGATGGGTTTTCTTTCACTCAATTTGGGTTTGACCAACTCTTCTATGATTTGATAGATGCGGGCAATATGATGGTTTTGCTCCGATTCCGATTTAAGTAATTCTTCAATTTTTTTTACCAATTCAGAATAATTGGCTGCCCATTTTCGCATTTTTACAAAAACCCGCATAATTGAAATATTTACCTGTATGGCTTGAGGACTGTTAAGAACAGATGATAACATAGCGATACCCTGTTCAGCGAAAACAAATGGAGGATATTTACTATGTTTTCCCCTAAGGTTTTCGTTTAAGATCACGGTTTGTGATCTTAATGATTTTTTCAATTGCTGCCATTCTTCATGATTCAGTTCAAACATGAAATCTTCGGGAAATCGATCGATATTTCTCCGTACAGCTTGTTTCAAAATACGGGTTTCAACACCGTACATCTCTGACAAGTCGCTGTCTGTCATTACTTTTTGGTTGCGAATTAGAAATATTGCTTTTGCAATTTGTTCTTCAATTATTGCTGGTTCATCAGTCATTGGCTGTTTGGTTACATGTAATTCGTTTTACTGTATAATTCAAATTAATTTTCGTTTTTGAGTGATTTAAAACTAAACAAGTTTGAATTAAAACACAAGAATATCGGAAAAAATGTCAAATACAGACTATCAGGATTTATCCTTTTTGCAATTGGGTTACTGGTAATTTCACAATATACTTATTTGTAATTACCCGCTTTTCACTTCCAGTATAAACCCGCTTCCATGAATATTTTTGATTTCGATATTTGGGTCGGATGAAAGGTATTTTCTCAGTTTCGTAATAAAAACATCCATGCTGCGTGTAGTAAAGTAGCCATCTTCGCCCCAGATTTTGTTCAGGGCCGTTTCACGGGCCAGCAGTTCGTTTTGGTTCTGACAAAGGAGTTTCAGCAGTTCGGCTTCTTTGGGCGACAGGCTTTGATGTTCATCGCCGCAGCTAATTGTACGTTTTTTGGGATAAAACCGGTAAGTTCCTATTTCGTAACTTTCTTTTTCTGAATGATCTTCAAGACCTTTCCGGTTGAGGATGGCTTTTATTTTGCACAGCAGCACTTCGGTGTCAAACGGTTTGGTAATGTAATCGTCGGCGCCCACATTGTATCCTTTCAAAATATCTTCCTTCAGCGTTTTAGCCGTAAGAAAAACCAGCGGGATGTGTGCGTCGGTTTTCCTGATTTGGCCGGCAATGGTAAACCCATCGGTGTGCGGGAGCATTACATCGAGAATACAAATGTTGAATTGCCCGTTTTTAAAACGCTCATAAGCAAAGCGGCCATTGTCCACCCAGGTTACCTCGTAATCATTCAGTTCGAGGTACGATTTCAGCACCGCCCCGAAACTGAGGTCATCTTCCACAAGAAAAATATGTTGTCTGTTATTCATTCCCTTACAAACGGTAAAAACACACCAAACTTACTTCCTTTTCCCGGTTCGCTCTGTACCGAGATGGTTCCCCGGTTGGCTTCAATTACTGCTTTCGCATAACTCAGGCCAAGCCCGAAACCCTTCACATTGTGCACGTTACCGCTTTCCTGCCGGTAAAACTTTTCAAATATTTTGCTTTGTACACTTTTGTTCATTCCAATACCCTTATCTTCAAACGAAACCAGCACACCTTTCGGTTTGTTTTGGGTTGAAATGGTTATTTGGGGTGGCTCAGCCGAATATTTAATGGCATTGTCGAGCAAATTATAAAACACGTTGGTGCAGTGGTTTTTATCGGTAGTTACAGAAGAATTTGAAGCATCAAATTGAGTTACAATTTTCCCCTCGCGCTTTTCAATCTGAATGGCAATTCCCTGCATGGCATCTTTTAGTAATTCATGCACATCGATGGTTTCCCACATAAATTCGAACTCCTTTTTATCGAGCCGGGCAATGGTTAAAATATCTTCCACCTGCTGGTTCATGCGGGCGTTTTCCTTTTTAATCATCCCGGTGAAATAGCGCACTTTTTCAGCATTTGAAATCACTTTGTTGTTGTTGATGGAATCGGCAGCCACCGAGATGGTTGCAATGGGCGTTTTAAATTCATGCGTCATGTTATTGATAAAATCCGATTTCATTTCCGAGATTTTTTTCTGCCTTAAAATATAATAAATGCTGCCGGTAAAAGCCACCAGAATAAACAGTGAAAACAAAAAGGAAGCCACCAGCAGCCAGTTCAGTGAGCGGTAAATAAAACCATCCCGGCCGGGAAAAACCACGGCCAGCTTCAGGTTGCGGCTAAAAATGGCATTCGGGTACAAATTTACCTGGTATTCAGAGGTTACCAACCTTGCAGAATCGGCATCACCTGAAAAAACCTTCAATTCATTTTCATTCAGAATGCCAAAATCGAACCGGATGGGGATGTTCCTGTTTTCCAGTTCCTCCTTTAATACGGGTAATATTTCAGCCGTATCTGGTTGTATCCCGTCCCATGCAACAATTTCAGTAAACACCTGACTGGCAACCTGTTTTAAGTTTCCGGCCCTTTGTCTTACCCGTGAAGTAAGTTCGGGAGCAATAACAAAAGTAGAGTCGATTCGGCTTAACATGGAATCGATTTTTACCATGCTTACCGAAAAAAAAGAATCGGCATTTAAAATGAGAGTATCGCGTAAAACGGTTAAAGAATCGGATGAACCTGAATTTTGAAATTGATACACAAACCCGTTATTATGGTTTCTTTTTAAAGAATCTGACAGTAAGCGAATTTTATTTTTTGAGTTCATCAATTGTTTTTCAACCCTGACTTCCAAATTTTTTTCGTTTGGCTTTGGCGCCCGTTTCCTGATAATTTGCACAGGTCCCGGAGGAAATTTAGAAGAATCAGCTCCATGCGGGGGTGCCGTCAAGGTTTCAAAACGAAAATCATAATTCTCTCTGTTGCTGTGCCATTCAAGTGAATCGCTGAAAATCATCCGGTTTACCACATTCAGATTCTGCCGGTCCTCCAGTTTTTTTGCCGTGCTGTTCAGCGCATCGTTTACACTCCGGCTGAATAATTCATTTTTAACCTGTATGGCATTATTCATCCAAATTAATTGTACTGCGATGATTCCCAAAATAGAAATCGCCATAAATACAACCAGTCCGGTGAAAATCTTTTTGTTCATGGTTCAAATATAGGCATTTCAAAAAGCCGTTTTCACATTTTAACTTTTCCTTAACTCATTTTAACCGGGCTTTAACTGACTGATAGCTTGCATTTAATCTATCTTTGTTGAGTTGGTTTTTAAGAATTTAAAATCGAAAATTATGAAGCAAGTAATGTTTATTATCGGATTCCTCCTCGGCTCTTTCCTCCTTTTTACCTCTTTTTCATTGAGAGAAACTCCGCAGGAGCCGCCACGCGGGGAAAAAGGAGAAAAGGTGAAGCGCCACATTCGTATGGAAAAAATCGCAGATGGAGAAAAAACGGTCCTTGATACCGTAATTGATGGCAACCGGGTTTTTGTATGGAACGGAGATACCATTGATTCTGCCAGTAAATTTAAATGGAACGGAATAGAAAATTTCGAAATGGACTCCATTCATAAAAACTTTGAATTTCGCTTTTTGGAATCTGACGGGCCCGGCGACAACAGGTTTATATTTGCACCACATCCTCCCAACTCTGCCAGAGCGCCCCGTGTAGTCAGGTTACAAAGAAATTTGAAAGGAAATATCATTGATTTGGGCGATCCCGGCATCATTTCGTATAAGAAAAAGAAACTGAGGGGCGGCAGGGAAAAAATTACCATAATCAGAAATGAACCCTCAGAAGAAGATATTACAAAAGATGTTTTGATTACCATCCCTGATGCACCCGATCCGGCCTTTTGGATGAATTCGGATTTTCCCGGAAGAAGGAAAACCATCAAAATTCTAAAAAGTAAGGACGGAGATGTTGAGGTATTAGAAAATGAAGATGTTGAAATTCAAAAAGAGGACGGAAAGGTGATGATTATTCGCAAAAAGATAAAAGAGGATTCTGAGGAAGTGGAGATTGAAATGGAAGAAAAGGATATGCCTGAGAACAATTAAACAGCGATTTTGAAACAGCAAATGGAAGCCGGAATGCATTTGTGTTCCGGCTTTGTTTTAAATTTGCTCCCAGCCCTGACGGTAGTTGTGCCTAATCCATTCTTCGGCAGTTTGCTGTGCGGGCAGTGTTTCAAATTCTATGTTTGTTCTGGGATTTCCGTTCACAAGTTCAAACTGACTGTTTTTAAGAATCCGAAGAACATCGGTAGAGGCAATATTTCTGAAACGCATATTTGAACCGTCCCATAATAGTTTGCGGCGAAGACTTTGCAGTCTGACTGCCAGTACTCCAAGTGCAACTGTTTCGCTCAACGGTCCCGAATATTCAAAGTTCGAGGACGTTTCGAGGCGGGTAGCCCTGGGTTCTTTGCAGGCTCTTATCCAGTCCTGTTCATGCCCGCCTTCCAGCGGGTTGAAAATTCTGCGTATGGTTTTAACCGGCTCCTGAAAATGTTCCATTTCGCTGACAGGGAGCAGGGTTGGATTTTGTGCAAAGGTTCCGCACATAATTTTGCCCCGGGTTCCGTAAAAAATGCAGCCACCGTTTTCGTCACCCATCATTTCTCCGTCTTTCAGTTCCGAAGGCCGGGGAGGTAACCAACCACCGTCGTACCAATTTACCGTTACCTCAGGCATTGCTACTTTTGGCAGATTATCACGCCGTGGAAATTCAAACCGGACAAATTCAGAATTGGGAAGCGAATCGGAATTAAATTCAGACGAACTTGCCTCCACTGAAACGGGCTGATTTAGCATGAGGGCTTTAAATACCGGATCGAGAATGTGGGTTCCCATGTCGCCCAATGCGCCTGAACCAAAGTCCCACCAACTGCGCCAGTTCCAGGGATGGTAAGCCGGGTTGTACTCTCTCCAGGGAGCAGGGCCAACAAACAAATCCCAGTCCAAATCACGCGGAACACGTCTGCTACGATCCGGGCGCAAAATATTCTGAGGCCAAACAGGACGGGTGGTCCAGGCATCTACGTGTGTAATTTCACCAATCATACCAGCCCAAATCCATTCACATATTCTTCGTATGCCATCTCCTGAATTTCCCTGGTTTCCCATCTGTGTTGCCACGCCGTATCTTTGTGCAGTTTCCGTTAAAATTCTTGATTCATAAACTGAATGAGCCAGAGGTTGCTGCAGAAACACATGTTTTCCTTCACGCATGGCAAGTATGGCAGGCAGTGCATGAGAGTGATCGGGTGTTGCAATAACCACCGCATCAATGTCTTTATGTTCCTGGAACATTACCCTGTAATCTTTGTATTTTTTTGCCAATGGCCAGCGTTTAAAAGAATTTCCGGAATAATCCCAGTCCACATCACACAATGCCACAATATTTTCAGTTTCCATGTTCCTGAGATTGACATAACCCTGACCGCCGATACCAATAGCGGCTATATTTAATTTGTTGCCGGGAGATTGATGCCCCAGTCCTGCAATTACATTCGACGGCAGAATAGTAAAACCGGCAACAGCCGTTAATGAACTGCCAATAAAAGATCGTCGGGAAACAGTATTTTCTTTTTTATTCATTTTTCATAATCTGTAAAACGGTACCAGCATATTGCAAAGTAGAAAAAAATTTCAGTTTTGGATTACGGCTTTTAATATACAACTGCAAATTAACAGTTTTTAAGAAGGTGAAAATATTAAAAGCAGATAAAAAAAATGGGCACTCGTTGGCGAGCACCCATTTTTATAAGCTTTAAACTGTTTATGCAGGCATATCCGGCAAACTCCAGGGCTTGCGGTAATCATGCTTAATAAGTTCTGCTGCAAATTCTTTAGCTGAAATCGGGTCAGTCCATGTTTTTGCAAAAGTTGGGTGACCATCTTTGATTTCAAAACCGTCTTTAATAACGGTGCGGATAGTTTCGTCGTCAGTCAGGTTGGTGAATTTCATGTTTTCACCATCCCAGTCCAGAACTTTGTTCAGCGATTGCAAACGCACGGCAAGTACGCCCATCACAACCATTTCGTTAAATGGTCCGGCTTCGCTGAAATCGGAAGCGGTTGGAACGCGGTTTTCCGGGCTTTCCTTACATGCACGTACCCAGTCCATTTCGTGTCCGCCACGGGTAGCATTGTCAATTCTTCTTCTGAATTTCGGAGCATCCGGCACCCGGCCTGAAAGCAACCACGGATTTACACCATAGCAACCACAAATCAGTTTATCTTTTGTTCCATGGAAAATTACACCACCGCCGCTGTCGTTCGGATTTTTACCTGCCGGCCAGCCTTCGGGTAAATCCCACTTAATGCCGCCGTCGTACCAGTGAACATCAACCTGCGGGAACTGGGCATTGCGTCTCATTCCCTTCCATACACGTTTTGGTGTGCGGGCCGGGAAAGTAAGTTTTACAACTTCAGAAACCGGTGCGCAATCGTTCAATAGCAAACTTGAACTTCCCTGTGCATGAATCGGATATCCCAATTCAAGTCCAACAAATACCGGGTGAAGAATGTGGCAGGCCATATCGCCGAGGGCTCCTGTTCCGTAATCCCACCAGCCACGCCAGTTCCAGGGGTGATAAATTTCGTTGAACGGGCGCATTTTTGCCGGTCCTACAAACAAATCCCAGTCGAGGGTGTCCGGTACCCAATGTCCAACTTCAGGAGTGTTTAAACCCTGTGGCCAGATTGGCCGGTCGGTGAAAGCTTCCACTTTGGTCACTTCGCCAATTTCGCCGTTTGCCAGCCATTCAGTAGTCAGGTTAACACCTTCGCCTGAAGAACCCTGGTTCCCCATTGAAGTGGCCACCTGATGTTTTTTTGCGAGTTTGGTAAGCAGGCGTGATTCGTAAACAGAGTGGGTGAGTGGTTTTTGTACATACACATGTTTTCCCATTGTCATAGCATGGGCAGCAACCAATGCGTGGGTGTGGTCGGCTGTTGCCACAACAACCGCATCAAAATTTTTACCCATTTCGTCATACATCTTGCGCCAGTCTTTGTATTTTTTGGCTTTTGGCCAACGGTCAAACACACCGTTTCCTCCGGTGTATTTCCAGTCCACATCGCAAAGTCCGACAATGTTTTCAGATTCCATGTTTCTGAGGTTTGCAAAACCCATTCCTCCTACACCAACGCCAACAACGTTGAGTTTATCACTTGGGGCTTTGTGCCCCAATCCGGCCACAACATGGCTCGGAACAATGGTCAATCCTGCTGCTGCAGCAGCCGTTGTACCAAGGAAAGCTCTCCTTGTTACAGCACTTTTGTTCGAATTCTTTTCCATAACAAATAAAAGTTTTAATTGGATAGGTAATATTTATTCCTATTTATTTTTAGTACAAAAAACCGTTAAATATAACCATATTCAGGGTTTCCTCAAATATTACAGAATAAATTGGTACTGCCAATCAAAAAAATGTAGCCTTGCAATCGCCTTTTTGATTATTCTGAATTTAAATAAATTAATTTAGTATCAGCAAATTATAAAATCATATAATAATCTGTCGCTGTAATTGTTAAAAAAATTCAATTTGATTGATTCTATAAAAAAGTAATTGGTTTTAAGCTAATGAAATAAAAATCCGTGCATTGATATTGTTTTTGCAGAATAGTATCAAATGCTGAAATTCTAAATTAAATCTGAGTGATTTTGCTCCTTTTTTGATGTTCTGTTCTATTTCCCTAAAAGAAAGACATATCCAAATTTTAAAATTATTGTCCCGTTTTGGGGCTGAAAAACCAGCGTAAGTATTTTATATAATTAAAATTCAAGCCTTTGTGTTTTTGGCATTCGGATTGTTTTTGTGATGGCACGCTTGAAGATGTAAAAATTAAAATTTTATAAACAATTAAAAAACACAAAATCATGAAAAAGTTATCAGTAATTATCGGTGTAATTTTATTTTTTTCGACGACTGCAATAATTAATGCTCAACCTGGTTTGGGATTGGGAATTCCAGGGCAGGGAAACCCGGGACAAGGAGGCGGAGCCGGAGCAGTTCAGGGTGACGATTCCGGAGAAACTTCACATGGAGTAGAAATATCTATTCCAACTGTTGCTCTGGTCGATGTTGAAGGTCCTGGCGGGAATGAGGCCGGAACAATTAATTTGTCACCCGATGTAAGTTCCCTTGAGGCAGGCTCGGCAATTGATTTTTCAACTGCAACCGATCAGTCCCTTTGGTTGAATTATACTTCAATAATCGGTTCGAATCAGGATTCACGTAATATTACCGCCGAGATTTCCGGTTCGCTTCCGGCGGGAATAAGCCTTAAATTAAGCGCCGGATCTATTAGTTCAGGAAAAGGAGCCAGAGGAAATTCAGCAGGTGAAATATCACTTTCAGGAACTGCTAAAAACCTGGTTACCGGAATTGGCAGTGGTTTTACCGAAAGCGGCCACCAAAAAGGCCATCAGTTAACTTATGCGCTTGACATGGACGACAACATTTATACTAATCTGTCAGCAGGAAATTATGAGGTGATTGTAACCTACACCATTACAGGGAATTAATTTAAAAAAGACAACATGAAAATGGGGCAGATTCAGTTCTGCCCCATTTTTTGTTACAAATAGTTAATCTTAAGGATTGAAAAACTATTTGAGGTGGTTTGAGTCATTCCAAATCTGGATGAGATCAAAAAGGTTTTTCGAATGCTTAGGTAAACTCTGCAGTTTGCGCAGAAAATAAAATATCCTTTTTAAGTCTGGTTAAATACGCGCAACGGAATCTTGTTATTCCATCTTTTATATTGTGGTTATTTGGTGATTCGATCTATTTATTCATGTTTTCCAAAATCAGACAATTGTCCAAAATGCGGAAATTATTGTCCCAAAATGAAACGTAAATCAAGTTGCATTATTTATAAACTAACTAAATATCAATAGTTTAGAAAAATGGCATTTGGATTGTTTAGGTTATGGCACGCTTGAAGATGTAAAAAATTAAAAATTTATAAACAATTAAAAAACACAAAATCATGAAAAAGTTATCAGTAATTATCGCAAGTATTGTTTTAGTTTTTGGAGTATCAAATGTTGTTGTCGCTCAGGATAACAACGATTCAAAAGAAGCATCCCATGGTGTTGAAATTTCTATACCAACCGTAGCTTTGGTTGATGTGGAGGGTGCAGATGGTGATGCAGGAACCATTAATCTTACACCCAATGTATCGGCATTGGAAGCAGGAGCCGCAATAGATTTTTCATCGGCAACTGACAACAGCCTTTGGTTGAATTATACTTCAGTTGTAAGTTCAAACCAGGAAAGAAATATTAATGCAGAGATTTCCGGCAACCTTCCATCAGGAGTAAGTCTTAAACTTTCTGCAAGTTCAATTTCTTCAGGTAAAGGTAAAACCGGACAGCCCGTTGGCGAAATATCCTTGTCTGCAACAGCACAGAAGCTGGTTACCGGAATTGGCAGTAGCTATACTGAAAACGGAAATGGAAAAGGACATCAGTTGACATATAAATTGGACATGGATAATGAAAAGTATGCCGAGTTAATGGCCGACAACTACGAAATAACAGTAACCTACACAATCACAGATTAAAAACCGTTTTTTTGTACTATTCCAAAGAGCAGGCAGAAATGTCTGCTCTTTTTGATCCGAAACATATAACTTTGGAAATAGTAAGGTTTTTATCCGGGGCAAATCAGAATTTTTAACCTTTTAAATGAGGTTTCCGTATGAAACTGAAAATCGTTAGGTTGATTATTTTTGGGTATGAAATTCAAGTCCGCCATATTGTTTGTTTTATTGATTTCATTTGTGCCGGTATTTTTGCAGGCACAAAGCAATCAGATCAATCACAAGATCAACATTGGAATTCCTGAAGTGGCTCTGCTTGGGTTAGTTTCAGAAGATGAAAATCATGTAACCCTGAACGTTTCTGCTCCTGATGAAGCCGGTAATTCAATCGATTTTTCAACGGCCCGGCCCGATAACAGGATCTGGATTAACTATTCCTCTATTAACCAAAACCTGCAACACAGCAGAAAAATAAACGCTGTTATTCATGGTGAAATCCCCGCCGGTGTTCGGCTCTTCGTAGAAGCCTCACAGGCAACAGGCCGTGGAAAAGGAAAGCTTGGGAAACCTGTTGGTAAAGTTGAGCTTTCAAACCAGCCTGCCGAGGTGATTTCAGATATTGGAAGTTGTTACACAGGAAAAGGAATCAGCAACGGACACCTTCTTGCCTACATACTGGAAGCAGATAATTCCGATAGCGGTATTACCGATCTGGCACAACATCAGACCTCACTTCAGGTTGTTTATACGCTAACCGATCACCATTAGCAAATTTTTTCTTATTGTTTTCTGTTCAAAGAACTGTATTTTAGCATCAAAAATTGATTGTTGTTTTACCAAAACCCGTTTCAAATGAATCGTATTTCTTTTCTGAAAAGTTTATATGTAATTGGAATTTTATTGTTTTTTATTCCACTGGAATCGTTGACCAATATTATTGTATTAAATGGTCTCACACATGAAAACCAGGCTCAATCCGGAGATTCATACCGGGGGACTATCCAGATTCAAAATGCATCGGAAAAAAACAGAAGTGTCAGGATTTACCAGCGCGATTACTGGTTTTCCTATACAGGCGAAAGCAAACACGATCCTGCCGGTTCTTCTGAAAGGTCAAATGCAAAATGGATTTCCTTCAATCCTGAGTTGCTCGATTTGGGCCCCAATGAAACGGCAACAATCAATTTTGAAGTGGTTGTGCCCGGCGAGTCCCTTTCAGGGACATACTGGAGTGTGATTATGGTAGAGGGAATTGTGCCACCCGACACAACCGGTTATACCAGCGGAGTAACCATTAACACAGCTATTCGTTATGCTGTTCAAATTGTGACAAACATAGGTAAAACAGGAATAAGCGATATTAAGTTTTTGGGATTGGAACTCGGCAAACAGGAAGAAACAACATTATTGCATGTGGCACTGGAAAACACTGGTGAACGAATGCTTCGACCCGAACTGGTGATTGAACTTTTTGATGAAACCGGCAGCTCCGCAGGAGTGATAAAAGCTGACCGCCGGAAAACCTTTCCCGGTACATCGGTATTAGTTACCCTGCGGTTGGAAGGGATTAAACCAGGAATTTATACCGGAGTTATGGTGGCCGATTGCGAAAACGATCTTGTTTTTGGCACCAATGTTTCGTTAGAAATCTGATAATGCCCGTCAAATTTTTTACAATATTTTTATTTTTAAATTATGCTGTTTTTAGTTCGCAAGGGCAGCTTAACTCTGGTATCAGGGTTTCTGCCGGTAAAGAAAAAACAGAAGTACTTCCGGGGCAGGTAGTTAACCTTCCGTTTTTTGTTGAAAACAATTCAGATTTTGCATATCCGTTGGATGTTCATCTCAAAATGCCTGAAAACTGGAAAATAATCTCTCAGTTACAGAATTTTAAGTTAGACCCCGGGGAAAGGAAGTTTTTAATTATCACAGTGCAGATTCCATCCAATAATCCAATGGGTGAATTCAGGGTAACACTCAATGCAATTCATTCGCAAACCGGAAATATCTTAGATTCATTTACAGTTCATATTTCTGTTGGCGAGGTGGAAAAGATTAATCTGATATTGGTTGAATCTCCTGATTACATTTCGGGCGGAGAAGAATTTCGGGGTACATTTTTGTTGCAAAACCTGGGAAATACGGCCAAGAAAGTTTTTATAGAAACGCATAATTGCCAGGTTACAGGGGAGCAGGAGATTGTTGCAGAACCGGGAGAATCGGTTAAGATTTATGTGGTGAACAAAACTTCGCCGGATATCACTGAAACAAGAACAGTATATTACATCGTACGTGTGCTGGTTTCAGGCGAAGTAGCTGAAAGTATTTTCAGAAATTTTTTGGTATTCCCCTCAAAAGAATCAAGGAAGGATCTCTATTTTCGATTTCCTGTTACAGTATCAAACACATATCTGGCCTCTAATCAGGGAGGAACGTACGAACACGCCTTCCAGTTTGAGTTTTCGGGCGGTGGTGCACTCGACCCGGATGGCAAACATCGCATGGAATTTCTTGCACGAGGCCCCAATAATTCAAATCTCACTTTTCTCGGAATGTACGACCAATATTACATTTCGTATGAAAATGACAATTTTGAATTGTTTGCCGGTGAAAAGTCTTTTAATTTCACTCCACTCACAGAATCGGCACGATATGGACTGGGTGCCGAGAGTAAAGTCATTTTTAATAACGGCTTAAACCTTGGATTTCTTTATGTAAAACCAAGGTTTTTTAAGGAAATTGAAAATGAAATGGCTGCATTTACCGGATTTAAGTTCAATGAGCGCAATAATATTGAATTGTTTGCAATATCAAAGCAATCCAAAAATATTCCTGAGCCGGTTCATCTTTTTAGCCTCAACTCCGCGTTGCAACCCTTCGATCGTTCTTCAGTTGAACTGGAGATTTCAAGAGGAAGAGTTCGGGAGATTTGGGATAATGCATTCAGGGCCAATATCAGTTCGCAATTTTCTCTTTTCAACATAGCTGGAAATTATTTTTATACAGGGAAAGAATATCCCGGTTATTATTCCAATTCAACTTTTTATTCGGGAAATTTTTCTGCAAACCTGACTCCAAAATTAAGTCTGGGATTTTATGTCAAAGAAGATTTTATCAATGCGCAGCTTGATACGTTTTTTGTAACTGCCCCCTATTCCAAATCAATTCAGACAATGATAAATTACAACATTGCATCTCGAACTTACCTGAAATTCTTTTTACGTGAATATGAGCGAAAAGACCGTTTGGCGTTGGATAAATTTCATTATAAAACACAGTCGGTGAATGCCCATTTTAATAAGAGGCTAAAAAAAATTGAATACAGTTTGCTGGGCGAATATGGTGAAACGACCAATTTTTTACTTGACCCGCAAGAAAACAAACAAAATACATATCGTGGGTCGGTTAATGCAGGCTACCGGTTTAGTTCGCTTCACGCACTGCGTATATTCGGTAGCTGGTCCAATATAAACCGGTTTGTTTCAGGAGAGCAACGTAATCTTACCGCCGGTTTATCTGTCATAAGCCAGTTAGCCAAAAATCTTCGGGCAAATTTTCATGTTCAAAACGCATACAATATAGAAGACTATTACCGCAACCGTAACCTGATGCAGTTCAACCTCGATTTCACTCCCGGAAGAAATCACCGGTTTTCGTTGCGAAGTTTTTACACGCTTTTCAGGCAGCAAACTGATAATCCGGAGTTTACCTTTTCGGCCAATTATTCCTATAATATTGGAATTCCACTTGGTAAAGTCATTAATGCGGGTGATGTGGCAGGCATAATTACCCGCGATAACGGCGAACCTGCTGACGGTATATTGGTTTCGATGCTAAACTACACCACCCGAACCGGAAAAACCGGTGAATTTGGGTTCAAGGCTGTACCCGTTGGCATACATTATTTAAATATCAATCAAACAAATATCGCAATCGACGAAATTACCAGCATTCCCGATCCAATTGGAATAGAAGTACTGGAGGACCGGACTGCTTTCCTGCATTTAAAAATTACAAAGGGTGCGCGGCTTTTGGGGAAGTTTGAAACAGAGCAAAGCGAGGTATCGGTTTTACAAAGTAGAAATGTAAACCCCGGAAATATTATAATTGAATTGCGAAACGAGAGGGAACAATTCAGAATTACGACCGGATCCGACGGAGAATTTTCGTTTCCGCTGGTTAGGCCCGGAGAATGGACATTTAGAATTTACACCAACAGTTTGCCGGATGGTTATGAGGTGGAAAGTCCTGTTACGAATTTAACTTTAGAACCAGGTCAGAACCAAAGCCTTTCTGTCAGGTTAAAGCCAAGAAAAAGAAATATTATTTTTAAACCAATGGAAAATACAGGCACACTTACGCCTGGCAATCTTTTAAAGAGCGATTCGGTTGTGGAAAAGCCTCAAGATTCAATACCGAAAAAGGATATCCGGCAAAATGTGCAGGGAGATGTTTTTTACGCTGTTCAGATTGGAGCGTTTAAAAAAAGGCTAACCATAGAGTCGGACTATTTTGCTGAAGAACCGTTTGATTTTGAAAGGAAAATAGATAACTTACACTGTTATTTCATCGGGCGGTTTACTACATTCAGCGAAGCCAAAAAAGAAAGGGAAAGATTGCTGAAGATATATTCTGATGCATTTATAGTTAAGTTTGAAAACGAAAGAAATAATAGAATGCAATGATGAATAATTATTTTAAAAAACTCGGGGTAAATATATTTTTTATGTTAATTGTTTTCGCAGTGTATCCCCAGTGGGAAAACAGACAGGTTTCGGTATTTTTTTCCCTTCCTGAGGTGGCTTTGGTTGATATAGAACCAGGAATAGATAACAGTATTCATTTTACAATTATACAGGGAGCAGGTTCAGGCAGTTCGCCAACCATTGAACAGTCAAATAATAATTCATTATGGCTGAATTATTCATCTGCATTGCCGGTAAATCAAAATTCAAGGTCAATAACGGCTGAAGTTTCACAGGGCACAGTTCCAAAAGGATTAAAAATTTTCCTCGAGGCTTCACAATTCTCCGGCAACGGAAACGGTCAGCGGGGAATATCTTCAGGGAAAATTGAACTCACAAATCAGCCCAGACCTATAATTACAGGAATTGGAAACAGTTACACCGGCGACGGAGTCCAATCCGGTCATCAACTTACATTCTCTGTCGAGATTTCAGATTTTACCCAAATTGAAACTTCAGGAGAAAATAATTTTTTAGTTCTTTACACGCTAACCGATAATTAACCTGAAATGATTGGAAGATTTTTAAAAATAGTTTGCATAGCTTTTTCACCATTCATTGTAAATGGACAACAACTTTCCGTTCAAATTGAAGGAGATGTTTATTTCGATGAAAATTTGCTTAATATTTACGAGGCCGGAAATAATTACCCATCTTCTTTGGAAGCACAATCTTCAGCTCAGGTTTCAGTTTTGTACGAAGATCAGCTTAACAGAATGAAAAATCCGAATGAAAAGTGGCGGGTTTTTATTCATAAACAAGATATGGAATGGAATGACGGGCTGGTTATGGAAGCACGCCGCACAGGAAGAGGCTACAGGTATAATCGTCCGGGTAGTCCAAATATTAACGACGGCGAGAATTTCCAGCATGTCACCAATATTCCCGTTTACTTTTTCCGGGGAATGGGTGAAATTGTTCAAATTCCGCTTGCCCTGAAATTAAGTGGATTCTCAGTGACGATGGGCGCAAGGGATTTTGAAACCAGTCTGGTTTTTACGGTTTACGACGACTGGTAGAATGAAATTACCAGTCAAATTCAAATTCGTAATCAGCCGGATTCAGTCTCCATTTTTCCACCAGCCATTTGGCCGCTCTCAAATCATAACGGTTCCGGGTCATTTGCGGCGAAGTTTTAATCATGTTTATCACCCCGGCTATCATTTCCGGGCTTTTTTCTTCAATGCAGTCGATGGCATTTAAGGCATGGCAACGGGCAAATTCATTGGGATTTTCCAGAACAGAAAGCAATGCCTTTTTCGCTGTTTCTTTTTCACCCAGGTTATAAAGTGCTTCCGCAGCTACGGCTGCCACATTAGCCGATTCATCATTTAACACAGCCGTCAAATCCGTTTTTGCGGGTTCGGCATCTTGTCCCAATATGAGCAACCCGGTTGCACCCCAGTAGCGAATGGCACTTTCTTCGCTTTTCAAATAAGATTGCAGTACAGAAAGGTTTTCCACTTTTCCGAGTGTGGCTGTTTCGGCGGCATTCATAATGGGTTCCAAATCGATGTTCCCTGAGCGCATGTAATCGTACATGGGAGTTTCTCCTGCCCGGTCCACACGGTCGGCTTCCGGAATAAAACCGGTGTCTTTTATCCGGCTGACCCACTCCCGGTTGGCGGTGCGCATTCTTTTAAGAATGTCAGCGTAACCAGGTTCAGAAGCCAGATTGTTGATTTCCCAAGGATCGTTTTCCGTGTCGTACAGTTCTTCCACCGGTTTGGTTTCCCAAAATTTGCTTTGTGTTTCGTTGCATTCCCCGTTCAGGTATGCCTGTTCCCACGAACGGATGGACGGCGCCCGCCACAAATATTCCAGGTGCTGACCGTAAATCCGGTAAGGCATATAGTTGCGTATGTACCGGTATTTATGATCGCGCACGGCACGGCTCATGTCATACCTTTCATCCATTCTTCCTCTGAACATGTAAGCATATTCCGGGTCTTCGGTTTTTTGTTTACCCAGGAAAGCACTTCCCTGCATAAAATCCGGAATTTCGATGCCAGCAATGCTAAGCAGGGTCGGGGCCAAATCCACAAAACTGATAAGTCTGCCCACTTTTGACCCGGGTTCTTTTTCAGGAAACAGGTATTTGTATTTTTCGGGAATACGTACAATAAAAGGCACATGTGTTCCGGTTTCGTAAACATACCGTTTGCTTCGGGCCACCACGCCGCCGTGGTCTCCATAGTAAAATACGATGGTATTTTCAGCCAGGCCGGCTTCTTCCAGCTCTTTTAACCACTTCCCGATTTGAGCATCCATATCTTCCACCTTGTCGTAATACTGTGCCCAGTCGTGTTTCATGGCTGGGGTTGCCGGGTGGTGCGGTGGAATGGGAACTTCATCGGGGCTGTGCCGGAGTTGTTCATTTGGAATGGAATCATGCAGCGAACTCTCATGCGAAATGGTGGTATTGAAAACGGCGAAGAATGGTTGCCCGGGCGCCCGGTTTTTGTAATGGGCCTTATTGCTGCTTTCGTCCCAAATCAGGTTCGGATCGATGGATTCGGAATTGTAATCGGTTTTCGAATTGTTGGTGCAGTAATATCCGGCCTCGCGTAAAAACTCCGGGTAGGTTATCACAACTTCTGACTTTGGGTAGTAACTGCGCATGTGCTGGTTTCCGCCCGAGGTTGCATAAATTCCGGTAATAATGGTATTCCGGGCGGGTGCGCAAACCGGTGCATTGGCATAAGCGTGTGTGTATAAAAAACCTTCCGATGCCAGCTTGTCCAGGTTGGGAGTAGTGGCAAATTTATCGCCGTAACAACCCAGAAGCGGGCTGTTGTCTTCGCTCGTAAGCCACAAAATGTTTGGAAGCTCATCAGGAATTTTATCCTGACAACCTGAAATAGAAAAACTTGTAATAGCAGCAAGTCCAAGGATTGTGTAACCAGTCAGATTTTTAAGTTTCATGTTGAAATTTTTTAAAGATGCTCAAAGATAAAGAATGAAATTTTTTTTCGGGCCGATTCTGCGGGGTTTGTTTTGCCAACTCAAAAAAATATTGTTTTTTGCGAATCCTTCAAATTCATCAACCTAAACCTGAATCTTTTGTTTATGGATAAATTCCGGATTATTTTACCGGAACAGGAATTAATTTTTAAAAAGGTTTGAATGGCAAAAAAAGAAAAAAACAGGGGAGATTTTTTTAAGCGAATGCTCGATAAAGTGGAAGTGGTTGGAAATAAGTTGCCTCAACCAGTAACGCTGTTCGCCATGTTAATGGTAATTACTTTATTGCTTTCATGGATTTTTGGTGGTGTATCCGTTGAACATCCCGGAAAGGAAGCCGGACTCGTCGGGCCTGACGGAAATCCGGTTGAAACCATTGAGGTGGTTAACCTGCTTTCACGAGAGGGTGTCCAGATGATTTTTACAAAGATGGTTTCCACTTTTGCCAATTTTCCGCCGCTTGGGCTGGTACTGGTTGTAATGCTGGGCATTGGCGTGGCCGAATACACTGGTCTCATTTCCGTAGCACTCCGTCTGTTTGTTTCCAGAGTGCCAAAATCCATCATAACTTTTTCTATTGTGGTTGCCGGAATGTTAAGCTCGGTAGCTGCTGATGCCGGTTATGTGGTTCTAATTCCAATGGGAGGCGCTATTTTTATGGGAATGGGCCGTCATCCGCTGGCCGGAATTGGGGCGGCATTTGCAGGAGTTTCGGGCGGTTTTGGCGCCAACCTTTTGCCAACCGGTCTCGACCCCATGATAGCCGCTTTTACCGAACCGGCAGCCCAGATTATCGATCCGGGATATACCGTGAACCCGCTTTCCAACTATTACCTGATGGCTGCTTCTGTTCCACTTATTGGGCTGGTTGGAACATGGGTGACTGAAAAAATTCTGGTCCCAAGATTGGGTAAATATACCCCTGCCTCTGATATTGAAATTGAAGAAGAAAAACCTATTTCGCGCAGGGAAGTTCGGGCACTGGGCTGGTCGTTTCTGGCTGTAATTGCAGTTTTAGGTTTGTTTATGCTTACCATTATTCCAGCCGACGGATTATTGAGGGGGGAAATTGATTCCAATACCGGAAGCCGGAGTTTTAAACCGTTTTACGATTCACTGGTTCCGGTAATGTTTATCGTATTTTTTGCAGCCGGTCTGGTTTACGGTATCGCAGCAAAAACCATAAAAACCGACAAGGATGTTACCGACATGACAGCCAAAAGCATGTCAACCATGGGCATGTACATAGTAATCGCCTTTGTGGCGGCGCAGTTTGTGGCTTATTTTAACTGGTCGCACCTGGGCAGTGTGCTGGCTGTAAAAGGTTCCGCTGCGCTGAATGCTATTGGGTTTACTGGTGGTCCGTTGCTCGTTGCTTTTATTATTGTTTCTTCAATGGTGAATCTCGTGATGGGAAGTGCATCGGCCAAGTGGGCCCTTTTGGCGCCTATTTTTGTGCCTATGCTTATGCTTATGGGCTATTCGCCCGAAACCACACAGGCGGCCTACCGAATTGGTGATTCCTATTCCAATATTCTAACTCCGTTATTGCCCTATTTCCCGCTTGTGATTGTTTTTGCGCAGAAGTACGTGAAAGAGGTGGGCATTGGCACACTCATTTCCATGATGATTCCTTATGCCATTGCATTTGCTGTTGTGCGAATTCCAATGTTATTGGTTTGGATTTGGGCCGGATTACCTCTGGGGATAGAGGGTCCTATTTATTACCATCCCTAACCGGGTGACGCGGATTCTCGCAAGGCGATTACTTCGTGACGATCCGCGCATTTTTTAAATTTTTCCTGTTGCAGGTGGAAAATAATTTAGTGAAGAATTTCAGCTAAAAAATTCAGATTTCTTTTAAGCCCCTTAAAACCAGCTCTTTTTACCGCCGAGCTTTTAAAGAGTTCGCTGAAAAGCGGCCGTTCCATCTGGTGCCACTCGGTTTTTGAAAGTTCCAATAGTTTGGGATGAGGCTCAAAACTGTTTTCGTTATGCGGTTTCGATTTCAGATTCCATGGGCAAACATCCTGGCAAATATCACAGCCGAATACCCGGTTTTCAAACTGCCCCTTCAGCTTCCCGTCCAGTTCGTCTTTTAATTCGATGGTTTGGTACGAAATGCATTTGCGGGCGTCCACTACGCGGTTGGCCACTATGGCTCTGGTGGGACAGGCATCAATGCAGCGGGTGCAGGTGCCGCAGTGGTCGGCAACTTGTTTGGGATTGTCGTATGGCAGTTCAATATCGAGAATGAGTTCGCCAATAAAAAAGAAACTGCCGTGTTCCACCGAAATGAGGTTGCTGTTTTTTCCCACCCAGCCCAGTCCGGCACGACGGGCCCAGGCACGTTCCAGTACCGGTGCCGAATCCACAAACGGCCGGGCATTGCAGGGGGCAATATTTTCCTGAATGAATGTCAGCAGTTTTTTCAGTTTGTCTTTCATTACAAAATGGTAATCGGTACCGTAAGCATATTTGGAAAGCACCGGCGCTTCGGGGTCCTTTTGAGTTTCTGTTGGAAAATAATTTTGTAAGACAACAATCACGGTTTTGGCATTCTCAAAAAGCAGTTTAGGGTTAAGCCGTTTTTCAACATTGCGGTTCATGTAACCCATTTCACCATGCATGCCGGCATCAAGCCACGATTTAAAATGCTCCTCCTCTTCTTCCAGAAAACCAGATGGAATGATGGCACACTCCAGAAAACCGAGGACTTTTGCCTGTGATTTTATGCTTTCTGATATGTTGTCTGAATTTTGCATCTTCCTTACATCCCTAAGGGTTACGCAGTTCCCTTAGGGTATTTAGTAATTAATAATATTTTCAACTTATTTTCTATCAAAACTTTAACGTGTTTGTCCAAACCCATTTTCCTATTTCTTCTCAAAACCCTAAGGGAGTTTCACGACCCTTAGGGATTTAACCCCGTCATCCCTAAGGGTTACGCAGTTCCCTTAGGGTACTTACTATTATTTTGTTTTTAACTCGCTGTAAATCAGATAACTTTAAGTAATAATTAAAACATACTGTTCAAACTATCATTTTAAACCCTAAGGGAGTTTCACGACCCTTAGGGATTGTAATTACCTCAAATTAAATTCATCCCTATAAATCTCATCCGCATTGCTTTTATGGTAAAAAATAAAATTTTCACTGGTCTCGAACCACGAAATTACTTCGTCACGCTCAACTTTTGTAAAACCTTCAGAGATAATTGAATTGTAGGAACTGAATTTCCAGTCTTCCGGCGAAGTGCAAAACCCGTGTTTTACCGGATTATTGTGAATATAAACAACAGCCATTTGCCGGTATTCTTCTGAATTTATTGGATTTCGGTCAACCGACTGGCAAAACAATCCTCCCCTTGTCCCTCGTTTGTAGTTTATCTTTTTTGTATAGGTATTTTGCAGGGTTCCCCATTGATGCGCAATGTAATTACTTGTATTTTTATCCTTATGATTCTCCGGTACAATAATATTTTTAATTTGAACGAGGAAATGAAAGTGATTGGGCATCAGGCAGTAGGAATAAATACGGGCGATTGGAAGAATATATTTTTCTGTTAAGGAAAGAAATGTTTTGTAATCGGATTCAGCGGAAAAAATAACATCAGAACCTCTCGCATGGTTAAATACGTGATACCAGCCATTGGTCTCGAAAGGCTCGCGTGGTGTTGACATAGTTTGTGGTAGTTTTTTAATCATCCCTAAGGGTTACGCAGTTCCCTTAGGGTATTTAGTATCTAATAATATTTTCAACTTATTTTCTATCAAGACTTTAACGTATTTTTCCAAACCCATTTTCCTATTTCTTCTCAAAATCCTAAGGGAGTTTCACAACCCTTAGGGATTTTTTCTAAAAGAACCCCAGTTCCAGCCGTGCTTCCTCGCTCATCATCGATTTATCCCATGGCGGGTCAAAGGTGAGGTCAACGTTTACATTTTCGATGCCTTCAACAGCGCGGGCAGCCTGCGTAATGTCGTCCATCAGTATGTCAACCACCGGGCAGCCGGGAGCGGTGAGAGTCATCACAATGTTGGCGTTGTTTTTTTCGTCCACATCCACATTGTAAATCAATCCTAAATCGTACACATTTACCGGAATTTCCGGGTCGTAAACCTCTTTCAGGTTTGCAATTATCTGGTCTATTCTTTTGTCCATTTCTATTCCTCCTTCTTATTTTTCCAGTCTGTCATAAGCAACAGCATACAGCCTGATTTGTTTTACCATGGCCAGTAGTCCGTTAGCCCTTGTGGGCGACAGGTGCTGTTTCAGTCCCAGGTCATCGATAAAATGCAATTCGTTTTCCATGATTTCTTTTGGCGTTCGGCCCGTAACCACACGCAACAACAGAGCAACCAGGCCTTTTACAATCACTGCATCGCTCTCTCCCCTGAACTGAATCTGCCCGTTTTCCTTTTCGGCCACCAGCCAAACCCGCGACTGGCATCCTTTAATCAGGTTCTGGTCGTTTTTATCCTTCGGGTCGAGCGGTTTCATTTCATTTCCCAACTCAATCAGATAGGCATATTTATCCATCCAGTCTTCATAAACCGAAAATTCGTCAATTATCTCTTGTTGAACTTCTTCAATCGTCATATTTCGTAAAAATGAAATTAAGGATACAAATGTCGGAATTTTTTATGTCCATACAAATTTATGCAGTCATTTTGCAGGAATTGTTACCTGTGTTTTAATATATTCAGCATCAGACTTGTTTTGACATTTTTCGCGCAAGCACACTGATGTGAAACAACTGGTAGCTGTGGTAAATCATGATGGGCAGCAGAAAAATCCCGGCTCCGCTGATGCCGCTGAACAGCACACTGGCAAACACCGAACCATGCACCAGCGATTTTTTGGTGCCGGCAAACTGAAGCGTAATGAGGTCTTCGCGGGTAAATTGCAACTTTTTCGCCATCCATCCGGTGAAATTCAAAACGATAAAAAAAAGAAGAACAACGGCCAGAGAAAGTCCGCCAAGCGCCAGCCAGCTTACCGATGAAAATATTCCCGATATGAACGAACGGCTGAACGATTCGTACACAATGAGCAAAATAATGATTTTGTCGAAAGCCGCCAGTTTAGGCAGGTGCCGGGTTATCCAGCGTACAAAATACCGGTGAAGCAACAGGCCTGCAACCACAGGCACAATAATTTGGGTGATAAGCTGAATTAGCACATGCGAAAAGTCGAAACCTTCCTGAGCGCCGGTCAGAAAAAGTCCCATCCAGAAAGGGGTCATTACAATGCCGATAATTCCTGAAATACTTGCATTGAAAATGGCTCCGGGAATATTGCCTCCCGCAATGGAAACCATTACCACAGATGAAGAAACCGTGGATGGTAGCGCCGCCAGGAAAAACATTCCAATCCAGAACATCTCGAGGTTTGTTCCTTTCAGCAAAGGGTAAAAAGGTAAAATAAGCAGCGGAAACAGCAGGAAGGTTGTGAGTTGAATGGCTATGTGCATTTTCCAGTTTCTCATGCCGGCTTTCAATCTGGCAGGGTCCAGCTTCAACCCGTAAAAGAAAAAAATAAGAACCACCCCGATGTCGATGACCAAGCCCAGATGAACCGGTTGCAAATCCATGCCAATACCAGGTTTTAGCCAGGCGACCAAAATCATCAGAAACAATCCTGAGATAAACCAGTCGGGAATGTATTTTTTCATTTTACGCCAACATTAACGCCACTTTTTTCAGGGCCTGCATAAACAGGTCGATTTCTTCTTTGGTGTTGTAAATGCCAAACGATGCACGCACCGTACCGGGAATATCGTAAAACTTCATTAGCGGGTCGGCACAGTGGTGACCGGTGCGCACGGCAACGCCTGTTTTGTCGAGCATGGTACCCAAATCGAACGGATGAATTCCTGCGATGTTAAATGAAATGACGCCTGATTTTTTTGGCGCTTCCCCGTAAATGCGCATTCCTTCAATTACTTTTAACTGTTGAGTGGCATAGGCAAGCAGTTCCTGCTCCCACGCCGAAATGTTTTCAAGACCGGTTTCCTGAAGCAAATCGATGGCAGCGCCAAATGCAATCACTCCGGTTATATTGGGTGTTCCTGCTTCAAATTTGAAAGGGATTTCGCTGAACGTAGTTTTTTCGAACGAAACTTCGGCAATCATCTCTCCTCCACCCTGATAGGGAGGCATTTGTTCCAGCCATTTCTGTTTTCCGTAAAGCACACCAACGCCGTTTGGACCGTACATTTTGTGGGCCGAAAAGGCATAGAAATCGGCATCCAGCGCCTGTACATCCACCGGAATATGCTGTACGGCCTGCGCGCCGTCCACAAAAACCGGAATATTTCGTTTGTGTGCAGTTTCAATGACTGATGCTATGGGATTTATTGTTCCCAGCACATTGGAAACATGCGTAACAGCAATCAGTTTGGTTTTTGATGAAATGAGTTCCGGCAGAAGGCCTGTTTGCAACTCGCCCGAATCCGAAACGGGCAGTTTTACAATTTTAGCCCCTTTGCCCATGGCAATCAACTGCCAGGGCACAATGTTGGAATGGTGCTCCATTTCGGAAACAATGATTTCACTCCCGGGTTTCAGGAATTGTTCGCCAAATGATGCCGCCACCAGATTGGCGCTTTCGGTGGTTCCCTTGGTGAAAATGATTTCTTCGCGACTTTCTGCGTTAATGAATTTTTGCACCTTATCGCGCACCTCCTCAAATTCCACAGTGGCTTTGTCGGCCATGTAATGCGCTGCCCTGTGAATGTTTCCGTAGTAATCGTTTTGTAGCCGTTCCAGCGCCATTAATACCTGCACAGGTTTCTGGGTTGAAGCAGCATTGTCGAAATAAATGAGCGGTTTGCCGTAAACTTCCTGTTTCAGCACCGGAAAATAGCTTCGTATTTTATGGACGTCGTAATTCATCTTTCAAATATTTACAGATGATAAAGGTAGAAAAACCGTTTCAAAAAAAAGAAACCCGCAAATTCCGTTGTTTTTCAGGAAAATTGCGGGTGAATATCTGAGCAGCACGTTACGTGCTAACATTCACAATTATAGGCACACTCGTGGCAGCGGGCCACTTCGCCCTTGAGCCGTTTATCCACCAGTTCGTCGATGCGGTCGCGCAAAGGTTCCACTGAAATGCGTTGCACCACCTCGTGGGCAAAGGCATTCATCATCATTAAACGGGCTTTGCTTTCTTCAATTCCGCGGGCACGCAGATAGAACAAAGCCTCTTCATCGATTTGACCCACGGTTGCGCCGTGACTGCATTTTACATCATCGGCATCGATAATCAACTGCGGTTTGGTTTGCATTGTAGCCTTGTCGGTAAGCAACAGGTTGTTGTTGCGTTGGAAGGCGTTGGTTTTCTGGGCGTCGCGTACTACATGAATTCTTCCGGAAAACGCCCCAGTTGATTCATCGTCGAGCACGTTTTTGTAAATCTGATTGCTCAGGCAGTGCGGTTTTGCGTGAATTACCTGGGTGAAATTATCCACATGCTGTTTGCGGTCGATAAACGCCATGCCAAACAGATTGGCTTCGGCATTTTCACCGTCGAGGATAAACTTCAGGTTGTTGCGGATTAATCCGCCGTGAAGCGATGAATAAAGTGTGGTTGCTCTGGAATCCCTTTCCTGATGAATAAAAACCGAATTCAGGCTGGTGGTTTTGTTGTGCTGATTTTGCAGGGTATAATACTCAAAATTGGCATTGGCGCCCACAAAAACCTCTGTCACTGAGTTGTTGAGGTATTTATTCAGATTCAGCGTGTGGTCGCACGAAATGATTTTCACATCTGCGCCTTCCTCCACATAAATGAAATTTCGCTGCGTAACAAACGCATCCTGGTTTGCCTGCAAAAAGTTAATCAACTGAATGGGCTTTTCAATCACTGTATTTTTGGGCACATAAAGAAAATAGCCGTCTTTGGCAAAGGCTGTGTTCAGCGCCACCAAAGGGTCTTCACCCGAATTGGCCAGCGATGCGTATTTTGCCAGCAGTTCCGGTTTTTCATACGCCATTTTTTCAAGGCTTTCCAGAATTACACCTTTGGGCAGTTGTCCTACCTGCTGGTTGTTTTCGTAATACCATCCGTTAAAAATGAAGGCCAGATGGGTGTCCAGTTGGGGCACATCGCAACGGAAAACGGCATTCAAATCCACCTTTGCCGGTTCGCGCCGGTGAATAAACCGGTATTCAGGGAAAAACTGCGGCTGCAAATTGGTGTATTTGTAGTTTTCGTTTTTCCGTGTGGGAATCCCCTGCATCACAAAATCCTGAAAAGCTTTGTTGCGCGGCGCATTCAGCACATCGGCCGAATCCTCGCGCAGGCTTTCCTTCACCTCGTTGTAATGCGCGGTATATTTTAAGGATAAATCTGCTTTTTCTACCAATACACTCATGTTAATTTCCGTTTTCTTGTTTAATCCAGTCGTACCCTTTTTCTTCCAGTTGAAAAGCCAGTTCCTTGCCGGCAGATTTTACAATTTTTCCACCGTACAAAACGTGCACATAATCAGGAATAATGTACTCGAGCAGGCGCTGGTAATGGGTTACCACAATGGTTGCATTATCAGGCCTCCGCAAGGCATTTACACCGTGAGCAACGGTTTTCAGCGCGTCGATATCAAGGCCGGAGTCGGTTTCATCCAGAATGGCCAGTTTGGGTTCCAAAAGCGCCATCTGGAAAATCTCGTTTTTCTTTTTTTCACCTCCGGAAAAACCTTCGTTTACTGAGCGGTTAGTCAATTGGGCGTGCATATCCACCATCTCCATTTTTTCGCGCATAAATTTCAGGAATTCACCTGCTGTCAGCTCTTTTTCTTCGCGGTGTTTACGGTGCTCGTTCACTGCGGTTTTCAGGAAATTCACCATCGGAACTCCGGGAATCTCCACCGGGTACTGAAAACTCAGGAATAGTCCTGCTTTGGCTCTGTCTTCAGGAGCCATTTCCAGCAGGTCTTCGCCCATATAAGTTATTTCGCCATGGGTTACTTCAAACTCTTCCTTGCCTGCAATCACATTGGCAAGCGTACTTTTGCCGGAACCGTTGGGCCCCATAATGGCGTGAATTTCACCCGGTTTTACTTCGAGATTGATTCCTTTCAGGATTTCGTTTCCTTCTACGGAAACATATAAGTCTTTAATTGATAACATAATATAGACCAGCCCCCTCCGACTCCCCCAAGGGGGAGAGAAAAGAGCACTTTTTTAATTGTTATACTTAATTTTATTCATTTTTGATTATTTTTTCTCAACTCCTCCCTTTTGGGGAGGTCGGGAGGGGCTCTTTTTTTAGCCAACACTACCTTCAAGGCTGATTTGCAGCAGCTTCTGTGCTTCAACGGCAAATTCCATGGGCAGCTTGTTCAGCACTTCTTTGGCATAGCCGTTCACAATCATGCCAATTGCTTTTTCAGTGTCGATGCCGCGCTGGTTGCAATAGAAAATCTGGTCTTCCCCGATTTTTGACGTGGTGGCTTCGTGTTCCACAATGGACGATTTGTTGCCCACTTCAATGTAAGGGAACGTATGCGCACCGCAGGTATCGTTCAGCAACAAAGAGTCGCACTGCGAAAAGTTACGCGAGTTGGTTGCACCGGGCAATACTTTCACCAGTCCGCGGTACGAGTTATCGCTCTTCCCTGCGGAAATTCCTTTGGAAATAATGGTGCTTTTGGTGTTTTTGCCGATGTGAATCATTTTCGAACCTGTGTCGGCCTGCTGGTGGTTGTTGGTAACGGCCACCGAGTTGAATTCACCCACTGAGTTGTCGCCCAAAAGAATACAGCTCGGGTATTTCCAGGTAATGGCCGAACCGGTTTCCACCTGCGTCCAGCTTATTTTGGATGATACTCCGCGGCAAACCCCACGCTTGGTAACGAAATTGTAAATACCGCCTTTTCCGTTTTTGTCGCCGGGATACCAGTTCTGTACGGTGGAGTATTTCACTTCTGCACGGTCGAGGGCAATGATTTCCACTACCGCTGCATGAAGTTGGTTTTCGTCGCGCATGGGCGCTGTACAACCTTCCAGGTAACTAACGTAGCTGTCGTTATCGGCAATAATTAAGGTGCGTTCAAACTGACCGGTATTTGCAGAATTTATTCTGAAATAGGTGGACAACTCCATGGGACATCTTACGCCCTCCGGAATGTAGCAGAACGAACCGTCGCTGAAAACAGCCGAGTTAAGCGCTGCAAAAAAATTGTCGGCCACCGGAACAGACTGACCCAGGTATTTTCTTACCAAATCGGGGTGTTCCTGCAATGCATCGCTGAATGAGCAGAAAATAATTCCCTGTTCGGCTAAAACTTCCTTGAACGTTGTTTTTACTGAAACACTGTCAATTACAGCATCTACAGCCACACCGGCCAAATGCTTTTGCTCTTCAAGCGGAATGCCCAGCTTGTTGAATGTTTCCAGCAATTCGGGATCGACTTCATCGAGGCTCTCGTATTGCGGTTTTTTCTTTGGCGCCGCATAATAGCTGATGCTTTGATAATCGATAGGTGGCACTTTCAGATAAGCCCAGTCGGGCATCTTCATTTTTTGCCATTTCCTGAATGCATCCAGCCTGAATTCGAGCATAAAATCAGGCTCCTTTTTTTTCTCCCAAATCGTACGGACTACATCCTCATTCAAACCTATATCGATAATATCAGTTTCAATGTCGGAAAAAAAGCCGTACTTATATTCGCTTTGCGTTACTTCTGCTAATATTTTATCCTGGTCTGTCATTTTTTAACTTGTTTTGAATAAACAACAAACGTTTATCCAGACTGTTTACAAATAAATTGCAAAGATATAAAAGTATGGGTAATTTTGTCCCGGAAAGAATTGATTAAACACCATTTTGTCTTTTATTAACAATGAGCAAAGAAAAGAAACAAACAAGAATTTCAGAGATAGGTGAATTTGGCCTGATTGACCGGCTGACACAACATATTCAGATTAAAAACAAAAGTACACTGAAGGGCGTGGGTGACGATGCCGCGGTGTTTGATTACGGAGACAAATGCGTGGTATTTTCCACCGATTTGCTTACCGAAGGCGTGCATTTTAACCTGATGTACGTTCCCCTGAAACATTTGGGATACAAGTCGGTGATTGTAAATCTATCGGATATTTTCGCCATGAATGCCCGGCCGAAGCAGATAACAGTGAGTCTGGCTATTTCAAATAAATTTTCGGTGGAAGCGGTGGAAGAGCTTTACTCCGGCATTTACCTGGCCTGCGAAAATTACGGGGTGGATTTGGTGGGCGGCGACACCACCGGCTCGCTTACCGGACTGACCATCAGCATCAGCGCATTGGGAGAAGCCCGGCAGGAAGACCTGGTTTATCGCAACGGTGCAAAACCGGGCGATTTGCTTTGTGTTTCGGGCGATTTGGGCGGCGCCTACATGGGCCTCCAGCTTCTGGAACGCGAAAACGAAGTGTTTAAAGTGAATCCCAACGAGCAGCCTATGCTTGAAGGATACGACTATATTTTGGGCCGGCAACTGAAACCCGAAGCCCGCGGCGATGTGGTGAATGCCTTCGAAAAACTGGAATTAAAACCCACCTCCATGATTGACATTTCCGACGGGCTATCCTCAGAAATTCTGCACCTGTGCAAAAACTCAAAAGTAGGCTGCAGGTTGTTCGAGGAAAAAGTACCAATGGACCTGCAAACTAAAAAAATGGCCGAAGAGCTGAACATCAATCCACTGGTTGCTGCACTGAATGGTGGCGAAGATTATGAACTGCTTTTCACCCTATCCCCCGATGATTCGGAAAAAATCAAAAACGACCCGGATTTTACGGTGATTGGTGAAATAACCGAAGAAGCCGAAGGAGCGAACCTGCTGACGACAGGTGGTTCGAAAATAGCGTTGCAGGCACAGGGTTGGGAGCATGGGAGAGAGTGATTGTATTCACCGAAAGTTATAACTTTTAGTGAATGTTTTCACCAAATTCAACTCTTTACTTAAAGAACAAAAGTTAATAATATTTGTTTGCAAAGGTGCTAATTTGCTCGTTTTAAAAGTATTGATGATTTTATTAATCCATTTTTATTAAACAACAAAATTGTATAAATTCCATCGGGAAAATCTTCTGTAAAGATTTTCTTATCAGGGTTTACCATATCTACAATCTTTTGTCCATTTATATTTGTAATTATTAAGCGATTAATCACCTCATTTTTACCTATTTCGATGTATTTATCAAAAGGATTTGGATAAATCTCAATATTTGGTTGAGTTATATCCAATGAGTTGGTAACCATACTTTCATAAACGCAACTCATTTCCTCCAAATCATAATTTACAAGGAGTTTGGCAGTAGGAAAATCATTCCATGCCAGTTGTCCAATTCCATTTTCTCCAGCTTTTTGTGAAAAATTAATATCAAAGAATTTTCCTTCGGCAATGTTAATTTTGATATCCGGATCAGCATATACGAAGGTAATTTTTCCTTCCTGTGGATTAGAAATTGTAGCTCCTGTAATATTTGATGCCCAGTTGGATGTATTTTCGTACGTTAATTTGGTTTCGTCAAAATCGATTGTAAACTGAAATCCAACCAAGTCAATAATCCTTTTTGCATAAATTGGAACAGTTATATTATTGTCATAAGCTGGATTCGCAGGACCAATTGTTAAAGTTGCTGCTTCAGAATTAATTGTTATGGGAGAAGAGGATTCGGATTCACAACCTGAAGAATTTGTTACTGTAAAAGTATATGTGCCTGAATTTAAATTTGTTATTGTAAAACTTTCCCCGGACCCTGCATATGAGTTTTCTCCCGGACTTACTGTGATAATCCAGTCGCCGGCTGAAGGTAGTCCGCTTAAAGTTAAACTGCTGGACGTTTTCTCTCCTATTACTGGAGCAGTTGGAACCGGAGTTGAATTGATTGTAACATGGGCAGATTTTTCGGAAATACAGTCTTCAGAATTGGCTACAGTGAATTGATATGTTCCCGGTGTTATTTCATTAATTGTTTTACTGGCACCAGAACCTGAATATATAGTTTCATCAGGAAACTTAATTATAACCCAATTACCTGTTTGAGGAAGTCCATTTAAAACAACACTTCCGGTTTCAGATCCACAGGAAGGATGGGTAACTGTTCCTATAGCTGGAGCCGATGGAGCAATACAGTCTGCAATTACATCAAAGCTTTTTTCTACAATATAGCAGGTTGAATTTCCCCATGAAGTGCATTGAGAGGTACTGGGAAGATTTGAGCCTGTATAGTTTGAAAACGCTCCCGAATCAAAAGCCCAGATAAGTTTGAATTTGTGCAATCCAGCATTATTTGGGGCTGAGAAAGTAAATGAAGCATTCTTTGTTGCGTTATTCCCATTATGAAAACTTTTTAATTGGGTTGACTTATTCCAGTCTCCAAATACATTTGCTTTAACGGCACAGCTTTCACAACTGTTTGCTTTCCAGTTAACATTAACGGTTATGTTTTCACCGGGTTTGGCATTTGTGGGTGATAAAGTAACTGAAGTTACCTCCATTTTATAATGAGGATAAGTTTGTCCAATTACTAATGGGATGTTTGCATTTGTGCAAGCTTCATTTACCGTTATGGTAATTGCTTTGCAAGTTGTTGTTGTTTCACATGCAGAAGCTTGCACATAGTAAGTAGTTGTTGATGTTGGTGAAACGGAAATTGTAGTTCCTGTTCCAATATGTGTTCCACCACAATTACCAGTAAACCAATTCCAATCAGAGGCAGAATTAAGAGAACCTCCAGTTACCTGCAATGTTACTGATTGACCTGATGTTATCGTTTGTGTACTAGCACTAATGCTAGTTGGTGATACAGGTGCAATGCAGGTGGAACTCTGAATTTGTACATTCCCATTAACGAAATTACAATCGATTTCTTCCAAATCGTAATTTACTAATGATTTTGCTGTGGGGTTATCACTCCATGCTAAATCAGCGTTACCTGAAGCATCATTTTTAACCGTGAAATTGATTTCAAAAAATTTGCCATTGGCAATGTTGATTTTGGATTCAGGCTCAGCATAGACAAAAGTAATTTTGCCCTCCATTGGAGTTGAAACTGTAACTCCGCTGATACCATTTGCCCAGTTTGATATGTTACTGTAACTGAGTTTGGTTGCATCGAAATCTATGGTAAATTGAAATCCAACCAGGTTACTAATGTCTTTTGCGTTCACCTGAACCGTTACCTGGTTGCCGGGTGTTCCCGCAACGTCTGTTGGTAAAGTGAGTGTTGCCTGAGCCAACACCGGTTCCATACTACCTGCTAAAATGAATAAGGCAATAAAAATTGAATAGATAGGTTTCATATTTTTTATTTAGAGTGGTTTATATATTGATGCAGTTCACGAAACTGATTTAATTATTGTTTTATAATAGAAATTTTTTCATTTATAAGGTTTTGGTCTTTTCTGACAGAAATTAAATATAGACCTGTATTCACTGCATCAAGGTCGAGTTGGTATAAATTTGAAGTTCCGTTAACTTTTAACACCATTCTTCCATGTACATCAAATAAAGTAATTTCTGCATTTTCTGCATTGGTGATGTTTACAAAATTGTTGGCAGGATTCGGATAGATTTTTACTTCTTTATTTTTGAGCATTTGCTGTATTGCATCATCGTCAATTCCTGCATAAATTACATTTACATCATTTAATTCTGTGGCTGTAATGTCAGTAAAGACACCATTCCCTGAAAATAAGGATGTTGAATTTTTCATTGCAGCCAAATTTGGAGTTTCTTTTAGTTTAAAACGAATCGTAAATAACGGTTGAGTTGAA
Organism: Mariniphaga sp.; assembly: GCA_041686935.1. Taxonomy (GTDB): domain Bacteria; phylum Bacteroidota; class Bacteroidia; order Bacteroidales; family Prolixibacteraceae; genus Mariniphaga. The sequence continues at coordinate 268,496 of JAWLCW010000003.1, forward strand.
TGTTGGTCTGCAGAATTTAGGGTTGCAAAAACAATTCTGATTATACCATCTATAACTGTGTAGTATAAATCCTCATTACTATAAGACATAGTAATGTCTTTCACCTCAAAGATTTCATCAGGATATGAAAAAGTCAGGCCAACTGCAGCAAGGTTATCGATTTTTATATCAATTCTGAAAGGTACCTCCAGTTCATTATCGGGAAGAATTTCTATTTTGTCTATCCCTTTAGCGAAAATATTTGTAACTGATTTATTTGTTGCTGGAACAAATGAACCATTGGCATCACCATAAGAAAGAGCAAGAATATTATGTCCGCTTTTATTTGCACCATTGACGGAAACAGCAGTATTGTCAAATAGCCAGTCGCCAGCCGGAAACGTTTTGGAAGGATCTCCAAGTCTTCGCATAATAATAAGAACATCGGTAACATTAATCGGAAGACCGCTTCCATTCACATCACCTGCCCTCTCCCTGAAAGAAGACAACGTTCTTGAATTTGCAATAAATTGCTTGTACATTAACACATCTGTAACGTTTACTCCACTGTTACCCCATGGAAGTGAAACCATAGGTTCAAGAGAATAATTGCCATTTGCTAATCCATTAAAGCTGAATAAACCGTTTTCATCAGTTGCAATATTATCTGTAATTTGTCCCGAAGAATTAATAAGAGAAATACTTTCTCCGGTCAATGGAGTGTTGCTGGTGTTGTCATAAATTAAGTTTCCTGCCAAAGAATAACCTGAAATTATTGATACCGATCCATCGGTATAATTGCAATTTATTGTCTGCAAATCTGAATTAACAAGAGATCTTGCCGTTGGATTATCACTCCATGTAATAGCAGTAGTGCCGGAATTTGCAACAACATTAAAATCAATATCAAAGAATTTTCCCGAAGAGATATTAACCGGTTTGCCCGGATCGCTGTAAACAAATGTTATTCTGCCTGGTTGAGGATTTGAAATCACCACCCCGCTGATATTTGAGGGCCAGTTTGAACAACCCGTATAAGTCAATTTGGTTGGATCAAAAACAATGGTGAACTGGAAACCAACAATATCAACCAAATTATTTGCCATGATGGGTACTTTTATATCACTTCCAGCCGGGCCATTAACTTGGCCAATGGATAAGCCTGCTGTTTCGGATGGTTCTGTACCCGATCCGCTAACTGCAATATATTTTGTCTCTGCTCCACTTGATGCGTGTGAAATTTCACCTGAATAAGCAACTGGTGAAGCAGGATTAAAGCGAACATAAATTGTTGTTGACGCTACAGTTCCCGAACCAGGAACTAAGCTGATTGTATTTCCAAAACCACTGCTGTTGCTCCTGGAAATCTGAAACCCGGAAGGTGCAGAAATAGTTATATTTCCTTTCAGGTAATTTCCGGAAACAGTGTAAGTTTTATTTCCTGAAACCGACCCCGTTTGAATGGAGCCGAAAGAAGATAACGTATTTGTTGACACACTAATTTCCGGAGCTCCCAGTCCGGTACCACTAACTGCAACATTTTTTGATTCTGCCCCTTCGGAGGTATGTGAAATATTGCCTGAGTATGAAATAGGTGAAGTTGGGCTAAACCGAACATATATTGTTGTATTTGTCACGGTTTCTGAAGTTGGCGTTAAACTTAATGTACTGGTAAAGCCACTATTACTGCTTTTAGAAATCTGGAATCCGGAAGGTGCAGTAATAGTTATGTTTCCAGTCAGATCATTTCCTGAAACGGTATAGGTTTTATTTTCTGAGGTGGATCCCGCTTGAATGGGACCGAAAGATGACAACATATTTGTTGACACACTAATCTCCGGAGCTCCCAGGCCAGTCCCGGTTACTGCAACATTTTTTGTCTCTGCTCCACTTGAGGAGTGTGAAATATCACCGGAATAAGCAACTGGTGAAGCAGGATTAAAACGAACATAAATTGTTGTTGTCGCTACAGTTCCCGAATTAGGAACTAAGCTTATTGTATTTCCAAAACCACTGCTGCTGCTCCTGGAAATCTGAAAACCGGAAGGTGCAGTAATAGTTATGTTTCCAGTTAGATCATTCCCAGAAACTGTGTAAGTTTTATTTCCTGATGTGGTTCCCGCTTGAATGGAACCGAAAGAAGATAACGTATTTGTTGACACACTAATCTCCGGAACTCCCAGACCGGTTCCGCTTACTGCAACATTTTTTATTCCTGCTCCTTCGGAGGTATGTGAAATATTGCCTGAGTATGAAATAGGAGAAGTTGGGTTAAACCAAACATAAATTGTTGTTGGCGCAACAGTTCCAGAAGTTGGCGTTAAACTTAATGTACTTCCAAAACCAGTGCTATTACTTTTGGAAATCTGGAATCCTGAAGGTGCGGTAATAGTTAAATTTCCTGTCAAATCATTCCCTGAAACGGTGTAGGATTTAACCCCAGAAACAGTTCCCACTTGAATAGGGTCGAAAGTCGACAATGCTGTCGTTGACACAACAATATCAGAAGAAGTTTGCAATAGCTCCACAGTATAAATATCACTTAATGCTGAAACATTTCCACTGATATCCAGAGCCTGTATTTGATATAATACAACCACGCCCTGAAGTGCTTCCGGCTCCATAAACAGTGAACCCTGGCCACCTTGGTTTACAACCTCGGCAATTTCCTTAAAAGCGGTTTCATTATCTATTTTTCTGAATATTTTGTATTTATATATATCTTCGTCCTTGTGCCGGATCGAAAATCCCACCATGTTTTCAGCTATCGAAATTTCTTCAATCTCAGGTTTAAGGGGATTAACCCTGTCGTATATATTAAACTCAAATAACCCTGTACTCAGAATTTTTGTTGATGTTCCGGCTGGAGCTGTTTCATTGGGCAGCCCACCTTCATAAAAATCAATTTCCATGGTATATGGCTTGAACGTTGATTTGTAGGAATTGCCTTTCATATCCCGGTTAAATTGATGATAGAATACCACTCCCATGTTATCTTTATTTGCAATCTTCATGAAACTGCCATTGGAGGTAATGTCATAACTTTCCAATGATGCCGAAAATGACCCTGTTGTATTTAATGTGTTTTTTTGGGAAACATCAATCAATTGTCCTGCCGGATCATAGATTCTTATTTCGGCAGTAGCCTTGAATATGTTTCGATAGTCAAATATTGGATTAAAGAGAAGATTGACATTATACGCTTCGTCTTTGAAGATTCTATATCCGGTATTGTTGTTGACGGAACTTGGGAATGTTTCGTAGGCAAATGCTAAAGGTGTTGATTTAGTTAATGTAATGGTTTCTATATTATCCGTATACCTAAATATATCGATAAGAAATTGCACTCTGTTATTGATACCTGTCAGCACGGCCATAGCACGTGAAAAATTCTGTTTGACAAGATCGAAGGGTTTGTCAGTCATACCCCTGTTAATTATTTCCTGGACTATTTTATTCTGAAATTCCGATTTAGAAATGACCCAATCAAGCAGTTTGATGGAAGCATCTTCCGGATTTCCGGCGATCAAAGATTCAGCCATATTTTGAAATGCCAAATCGTCCTTGATCACGTTGGCAACAATCTCAACCCACTCATTTAGTTTGAGCAATGGAAAGGCAGGCTTGATTGACAAATAAACCATGTCGAAAGTATTCAGGATAATGGCAGCTGTCGAATTCCTGTTCAATTTAAGCTGTACTTCATTTATATTACCTGTTCCTGGTATTACGAATGATGGACTGTTTACAAAGGCATCAGTAAACGAAGTTGGCAACACACCACTTTTCCCTGGCTTCAGGCAATGAAAGATCTGGTCGACAAGGGTAGTACCCTTATTGGTGATGTTCGGGACTGATTCCAGCTCATACCAGATCGTGGTATTGTTGAAAAGATGGATTTCGTTGCCGGATTGTTTAAATGTAACGGCCCCCGAAGGTTTTTGCGTAAAATGAAAATATTTCTGGTTTTGCAAAGAAGCTGCGTCCTGGATTTGAACTCTTAAGCACCAATCTGTATTAAAATTAGGATCAATTTCCTGTGGAGAAATACGATATCCACCACCACCATCATATCCTATATCTTTTGGGTAGTTAAAAGTATTTCCCTTGTTATCTTTGGCCGTAATCTGCCATAGAATATAATTACCGGATTCATATTGATATGAATCACCTATGAAAAAACCAGGAAAACCATTCATTGGTGTCATTTTGACTTCTCTGCCAGTCGTGTACCAATCTCCCGGGTAACTTCTAGTTTTTAAAATAATCGAATTGTCATTTACTCCTGAATTTGCATCAGTAATTTTTGCAATCACCTTTAAACGACCATCTCCAGTTTGATATGTTTTATAAACTTCAACAAATGGTGGGGTAACGTCATTTACTGTTTCTGCAATTTCGAATGCGGCATTTTTTATCCATCCGGTTTCAAAATTGGTTGTATTGGCTCCCGGATAGGTTTCGTCGTAGAGTATGTCAAAATTATCCTTGTCCCTTAGTGCGGCCCCAATGCCATAATCCCCATATACACCGCCATAAGAAACAAACCAGTCTATACTGAAATATTTTACCTCACCTTCGGTTGCATACAGATTTGCTGTTTTAAGATTGTTGGGGTTGGAATCATATATGGCTTTGCCAGTGGGATCAAAAATCTCAAATGCGATTATTCCGGTAATGTCTTCTGTCGACGAATATTCTACTTTAAATGTAAATCTGGCTGTTTCCCCTTCCTTGAACGTGAATTGGTCAGTTCCCGGATCATTGGTGTCAGGAGCACCTCCAACGAGTGACGTGACTTTGTAAAGGGTGATTTCAAAATTACCTTGAATTGGATTAAGCAATGCGTTTAAATTAAAATGCGATGACCACCCTGTAATTTTATTGTCAGATGTATAAATATATAGTTGGTATTCATTATCCCAATCAAGTCCGGTAAAATTTGACCATAAATATGAACCCGTATTTGTAGTGTTTGAAATGATACTTTTAGTTTTCGAACTACCTGAATATAAATCAATATTTAAAGGTCCAATATTAACAGGTTGCCAGTCAATTTTAATATTCTGGTCATTAGTGTTGGGCACTAAAGAGATATTAAATGAAGTTGAAGAAGTTATTAAAAATCGACTACTTACTACATAGTCAAAACTATTATCAACAGGAGTTATTTTAATGTGATAATTTCCATCAGGAATGTCCTGTGGTGTAAATTTATAAATTCCGTTATTCGCAACATTTGAGGCAATTACCTTAACCACATTTGAATAGACTGATGTGGTTAATTCAATTTTCACATTTGAAGTTACATCACCTTTGTCCCATAAAATCGAATACTCATTCCCAATTGTCCAAATATCACCCAATTTAGGTTCGTTAATTGTTATATTCTTTTTTTGAGCTTCTATTTTAAATGTCGCACTTTCGGTTGACATTGTGTTTCCAGATTCACCATGAACTAAATTAGTCTGTAATCGAATCCGATAGTTCCCTGGGCTAAAATCTGAAGGAATATCCCAATTGTAACTCCCATCATTTGAAGTACTCGTTGCTATTACATAACCTGTATTGGTTGAAATATGAACTGTTTTGTCAGGTAATCCTCCATTACTCCACCGGATTCTGGCATCTTGTTGACCTACAGTCCAAACTGTAGAAGAAATTGGACTGGTAATTTCGAATGGCTCATCAACGTAGGTTATTTCAAGTACAGGCCTGCTTGATACAGCTGAAGATTCGGAAGAATGAAATTGTCTATAAGATTGTGTAGATAATTTTTCACTTTTGAGAGCTATTCCATAGTTTGAATAACTATTATCAATAAACCCTTGTACAATATCCTTGATGTCAACAGTCCAGTACCCACTCATTAACTGATAAGAGGTTGAAGAAAGATTAATTCCACTGTAAGTTACAGTTGAACTTGACCAATTCGATAATACTCGCTGAGCAAAAATTGCGAATACATTGTAGTTATTATCAAATTTTGTTAATTTTAATTCTGCTTTTTGTATTCGTGCAGAAGATGGTATAGATGAAAAGTCGAATTTTAAAAGTGATATATTATCTCCCAATTCGGTAGTGCCAACTTGTAAGTTTTCTGCATTGAAATTTCGCGTGGAGTTTTGAAAAACTACTCCATCCAAAGTGGGATACAGCTTCACTACTGTTTGACTTTTCAAAGAAATCAGAAAAAAAAGATTAAGAGTAATGATTAATAACTTTTTCATATCATTTTGATTTTAAATTTTTTTTATCTCATCATTAGTTTGATTGTGAATTGGTATTTGAAAATCTGAAAATATCCCAACCCATATTTTTCTGCTAAAAATAAATGGATTTATTACCAATAGAACTTTAACTTAATTTCATTTCACCAACCCCACCTTCCTACCCACCAATGCCACTTTTTTTTCAACAAAATTTCACTATCCCGCTTTGTTTTCTCATTATAAATCCTATTTTTACACTGACATTCAGGAGAATAGAGGACATTTTACTCCTTTTTGCTTAAGATAACCGGACAAATAAACAGCGCATGGGTCATCTAAAAACTTCTACCTTTATTGTGGACGATGAGTCGCACGCGGCGCAGTTGCTTCAAAAACTGCTGGAGCCTTTTCCGCTTTTCGGCAATATTTCAGTTATTACAAATTCCTCCGTGGCATTCACCGAAATTGTGGAGCACCAACCCAAATATCTTTTTCTGGATATTGAAATGCCGGGAATGAACGGGATACAGCTTGCAGAGAAACTGAAACAACTGGCGCCTTATACCAAAGTGATTTACGTTACGGCATTTGAGCGATATGCCCTGGATGCCCTGCGACAAAATGCATTCGACTACCTGCTGAAACCGGTGGACCGGGCTGAACTGGCCCGGGTGGTGGAGAAACTGCTCACCAACAGTGAACCAAAACCGGTCAATGGACAACGAAAACATTTGCTGGTGCGCAGCAACGAGGGAATTTACCAGGTGGCAGAGGACGACATTGTTTACCTTGAAGCCGACTGCTCTTACACCACACTGGTGCTGAATAATCAGCCCAATATTTTATGGAGCAGCAACCTGGGGAAAATCATGCCTCTGCTTTCCGAAAACCGGTTTATCCGCATCAGCCGTAAACACATGGTAAACCGTTTATACATATCGTTTTACCATGCCAAAGAAAAGTACCTGCTGTTAAAAACGCCGGAAAAAGATTATCAGTTGAAGGTAATGTTAAAGGTGCATGATCTGAAGGAATTGATGTCGGTTTAAGTCCGGGTTTTATGCGCAAAAAATCAAACCTTTCAGGAAAGATAGTTGCCTCAGAGAAATGGCAGCGAACCGGATTTGCGCTGTTCTCCACCCTGCTTATTTTGCTTCTGGTTAAAATTCCCATTAAACGGTTTTATTTAGAATTACAGGAAGGACAGGTGCTGCATCATTCTGCTAATTCCACTTACCTTGCCAGCGATTTGGATTCGGACGGGAATACGGAACGTGTTTACATCTTTAACTCGGCAGAAGCCCAAAGACTGTCCATCATGCTTTTTGATGCAGATGGGCTGATAAGGGAAACCATTAATTTTACGGACCATGACTGGACGCCAAACTCGTTTCCTGAAATTTATGACATAGATGAAGATGGGATTAAAGAAGTGATGATTGTTTCTATCCGAAATGATTCGGTTTATCTGAATGCCTTGAATCTTTTTACTTCGGAGTTTATCATTCGCGACCTTTTGCTTGGAGTGGTTGAAAAACCGGTTTCGCAAATGGCTTACAGAACAGATTTTTTTGCTTATGAAGATTTTAACAATGATGGGATAAAAGAGTTGTATTTTCTGTTTGATGCCGGTTACGGGCTGAAACCCCGGAACCTTTACAGGTATGACTTTGTTTCGCGAAGTCTGTATTCTACCCCCGAATCCTACATTGTCTGGAATTCGCCGGTTTTCAGGGATTTGAACAGCGATGGAATCCCTGAAATACTGGCCTGGAATTACGCTCCATCCAATGTACCCTTTGAAACCGAATTTACCGACACCCGGGCCTGGATTGGAGCTTTCGACCTGGAAATGAACTACCTGTTTCCACCCATTCCCATGCCTGCAGGTTATGGCTATGTTTACACTTCCCCGGCCACATTTTCCGACAGTCTGTTTTTTGCCATCTATTCCAACCGCTCGTCCGACACCATTCCCAACCGCATATTTTTGCTGGATTATCACGGGAAGATTTTGAATGAAAAAATGGTTTTTCAGGATGATCCAACACTCTATTCCCAGAGACTGGAGATTATTGACAACAAAAATTACCTGCTTATCAACAACATCGGACAGTTTGAGCTTACCGCCGAACTGGATAATCTTCCGCAGCAAAAGATAAAGCGGCAGAAAAGCTACAATCCCTATTTTCATCTGAAGTCATACCCGGTAGATGTGAACGGGAATGGTACAGAGGAACTGGTGTATTACCATGTAAACACTTCTGAAATAGAAATTTTAAATGAGCAGTATAAACAGCTTGCCGGCTTCCGGCTGCCTTTCGACCGGCTCCGAATAACCAACATTTACCCCTACCTGGTAAACGGAAAGACCGACCGGTTGATGGTGGTGACCGACTCGGGCTACTTTTTTATGAAATACACTGAAAATCCTTTTTACCGGACAAAATACCTGGTGTGGCTGGGGATATTTTTTACTGCCTGGGGATTTACCTGGCTGGTTCAGTTTTTCCAGCGGCGACGGATGGAGCAAAAATGGGAAACCGAAAAACAACTTACCGAGCTGCAGTTCAATACCATCCGCAACCAGTTGAACCCTCACTTTATTTTTAACGCGCTCAGTTCAGTAGGTTATCTGATTGAAAACGGGAAAAAGGATGAGGCTTACGATTATCTGTCCATTAACTCGCGCCTAATCCGGAAAGTGTTGGAAGATGCGGAGCTTACCACCCGGCCTTTGGAAGAAGAACTCACCTTTGTGAAAGATTACCTTAAAGTACAGGAGTTCCGGTTTGGTAACCGCTTTAAATATGAAACGGATATTGATGCGGATGTGAATCTGAAACTGGCCGTTCCCAAAATGGTGTTGCACACTTACGTGGAAAACGCGGTGAAGCATGCTTTTAAAGAAATGGAAACGGGCGGCAGGCTGAAAATCGAAATTTATTCATTGCACAACGGCGTACAATTAACCGTGCGTGATAATGGCACGTGGAAGGAACCCTCCGGTCATTCTTCCGAATCAACGGGCAAGGGAATCAAAATCATGGAGGCGTATTACCGGATTTTTGAAAAGCAGCACCAATGCAGGATTCTGACTGAATTCACTGATTTGCAAAAAACAAATCCTTCGCTTTCAGGCACTGAGGTTTCCATTCGAATTGAATACTAATCCGGATAATACCCCCTTATAATTCCCCTTTTTGAATCTTTTACAAACAGCAGAATTTCGTCGCGTTCCTGCGTGGCAGGCATTTCGGCTTCGATGATTTCAACAGCCTGCGCGGTGTTCAGCCCTTTTTGGTAAATGTAGCGGTAAATATCCTGTATTTCTGTGATTTTATTGTTGGTATAATTCCTTCTGCGCAATCCGATTGAATTTATACCCACGTAAGAAAGCGGCTCACGTCCTGCTTTAATAAACGGCGGCACATCTTTTCGTACCAGCGAGCCACCTGCAATCATAACGTGTGAGCCGATGCGGCAAAACTGGTGTATTCCGGTCATTCCCGAAATAATGGCCCAGTCGTCAATAACCACTTCGCCGGCCAGTTGGGTGTTATTTCCCAATATAACGGCGTTTCCAACCTTGCAATCGTGGGCAATATGCACATACGCCATAATCAGGTTGTTGTTTCCAACCACGGTTTTTCCCTTTGAGGCTGTGCCGCGGTTAATGGTTACATATTCCCGTATGGTGTTATTATCGCCAATTTCAGCAGTTGTATATTCACCCCTGAATTTAAGGTCTTGTGGAATGGCGCCAAGTACTGCTCCGGGGAATATTTTGCAGTTTTTACCAATTCGCGTACCTGCCAGAATGGTTACGCTGGAACCAATATGGGTTCCTTCACCTATTACAACATCCCGGTCGATTGACACAAAAGGTTCTATTACAACATTTTCAGCAACTTTTGCATCGGGATGGACATAAGCCAGTGGTTGTTTCATAATACTATTCTGATTCTGGATTAATTCTCATTTTGTTTTACAATCTGGGCCATAAATTCGCCTTCAGCCACAATTTTTGTTCCTACATAGGTAACGCCTTTCATGGTGGCAATACCACGTCTGATAGGAGAAGTTAATGTAATTTTAAAAATCAGGGTATCGCCGGGAACTACTTTTTTGCGGAATTTTACATTGTCAACCCGAATGAAATAGGTTGAATATTTTCCTTCGAGTTTGCTAAGTACGAGCAATCCGCCGGTTTGGGCCATTGCTTCAATAAGCAATACGCCGGGCATAACAGGTTCATCCGGGAAGTGTCCCTGGAAAAATGGTTCATTATGGGTAACGTTTTTTACTCCAATGACTTCCAATCTGGTAATAGATAAAATTTTATCCACCATTAAAAACGGATAGCGATGGGGCAAAAATTCTTTAATTTGAATGGTATCCATTAAGGGTGTGGCATCCGGATCATATTCCGGTGCACCGGTCTGGGTTTTTCTCCAGGCATCTTTTAAAGCCTGTGCAAAAATGGTGTTGGGTCTGTGTCCGGGTTTCGATGCTATTATCCGGCCTTTGATGCGTTTTCCGCAAAGTGCCAGATCGCCAATTACATCGAGCAGTTTATGGCGCGCACATTCATTGTCGAAATAAAGGTCGAGGTTATTTAATATTCCCTGCGGTTTCACTTCCACCCTGTCGTGATGGAAAAGATCGGCCAGCCGGTCAAGTTCTTTTTGTCCAACTTCTTTGTCGATAATAACAATGGCATTGTTTAAATCGCCTCCTTTTATCAGGTTGTTATTCAGCAAAAATTCCAGTTCGTGCAAAAATACAAAGGTGCGGCAGTTGGCAATTTCAGTCCTGAAATCACTGATTGAATCGAGCGTTGCATATTGGTTGTTCAGCACTCTCGAATTAAAGGAAATCATTATATTCAAGCTGTAATCATCGTCAGGAAGGGCAACGATGTGAGAGCCTGATTGTTCATCGAAAATTTCAATTTTTTCCTGAATTTCGAAATAGTCCCTTTCTGCATCCTGCTCCACCACGCCTGCTTTTTCAATGGCTTCCACAAAGTAGCGCGAGCTGCCGTCCATAATCGGGGCTTCTTCATTGTTTACTTCAATAAGCACATTGTCGAGGTCCAACCCGGTAAGAGCTGCCAGTGCATGTTCAATTGTGCCGATACGGGCGCCGTTTTTTTCGAGCAGGGTACCGCGGGAGGTATCAATAACCAGGTCAACATCGGCATCAATAACAGGTTTGTTCTCCAGATCAACCCGTTTAAATTTAAACCCGTGATTTACCGGGGCCGGTTTGAAATGCATCGTTACATTTACACCGGTGTGAAGGCCTTTGCCCTCTATTTTGAATGCTTTTGCTAATGTTTTTTGTTTTACCATCCTACCTGAAATTTATTTTGAGGCGGCAGAATTAGCCTCTTTTAAGGTTTTAACATCTTTTTGGAGCTGGATAACTTCTTCGCGAAGTTTGGGCAGGTTTCGGATTATGGTATAGGTTTTAATTGCCTCTTTGTAATTCACTGCCGGCGAAGACAATACTATTTCGTTGTCTTTTATGGATTTGCTAACCCCCGACTGGGCGCCAATCTGCACGTTGTCGCCAATGGTTAGGTGTCCGGCAAGGCCTACCTGACCAGCAAGCCTGCAGTTTTTCCCCACTTTTGTAGTTCCTGCCATTCCGGTTTGTCCTGCAATTACGGTGTTTTCACCAATTTCGCAGTTATGGGCAATTTGTACGAGGTTGTCAATTTTAGCCCCTTTCCGGATGATGGTCGATCCAAAGGTGCCACAGTCAATGGTTGTGTTTGCTCCAATTTCCACATCATCTTCCAACACCACGTTACCAATCTGGGGTATTTTTTTGTAAGTGCCGTCTTCCTGGGGTGCAAACCCAAAACCATCGGAGCCAATTACAGAACCTGAATGAAGGATGCAGTTTTTTCCGATCACCGAATCGTCGTAAATTTTAACCCCGGCGTACAAAATACAATCGTTGCCAACGGTTACATTGTCACCAATAAAAACCTGCGGAAAAATTTTGGCGCCGTCGCCAATTTTCACGTTTCGGCCAATGCTTGCAAAGGCGCCCACATATACATCTTTTCCGAGTTTGGCCGATCGGTCTATGTAACTCGGGTTTTCAATTCCGGTGCGGGTATTTTTTTTTGTTTGCACATATAAATCGAGTAGCGCTGCAAAACCCTGGTAGGCATCATCTACTTTAATAAGGGTTGCTTTCACCTCCGATTTTGGTTCGAACGACCTGTTCACCAAAACAATGGATGCGAGTGTATTATATATGTAATTTTCGTATTTCGGATTGGCCAGAAAAGTGAGTGTTCCGGGTTGTCCCTCCTCAATTTTCGAAACGCCAGACACTTTAACATTGCCGTCTCCAATTACATCGCCTTTTAGAAACGAGGCAATGTCTGTAGCTTTAAATTCCATTCATCAAATTTTTTGCGTTGCAAATATAGGTTTAAACTAATTAATGTCCAATTCTTTTGGATAACACACAAAATATTTACGCACTGTTTTGGTTAAAACCGAGAGGTTTATGTCCGATGCCTTGCCCATTTCTTTTACCTTTCCGTCCTTCATTAATATCTTAATATTTTCTGAATGCCGGTTGTAAGCGCTGTTGGTAATTTCACCTGTCATAAGAAAATAGGGTGACAGCGTTTTATCGCCTGTTATATTTTTTGTAACCCGGGTCATCATGTTTTCTTTCCATGCTTTTGACACGGGCTTGTCAGTCAGTTTAATTCTGAACAGCTTTCTGTTTACAAGGCTTTGTGCAAGTTTTGAAAGTACCGGATCGGGGTGCGACTGCCACTCTTTTACCGAAGTTAGAATATCATTGTCATCGAGCAGAGCATACCATTCGAGTACTTTTCGTCCTTCAAAATCAATATTTTCCGAAAAGTTTTGTTCCGAAAAATCATTTTCAAAAAAAATTCGCAATGTTGGGGTTGTAAAAAGTGAAATTCCTTTTTCCCAAAGCTCTTTAGCCCGTTTTAAAACATGAATAAGAAGAAACTCTGCCGAAACCACTGTTTTGTGCAAATATACCTGCCAGTACATCAGCCGGCGGGCAATCAAAAATTTTTCGATGGAATAAATTCCTTTGTAGTCAACAGCCAACTGGTCGTTCCAAACTGTTAACATTTTAATAATACGGTCTATTCCCACAATTCCTTCGGCTACCCCGGTAAAAAAGCTGTCGCGGCTCAGATAGTCCAGCCGGTCCATATCCAACTGGCTGGCCACCAGTTGGTGTAAAAACTGTTTTTTGTACTTGTTTTTAAATATTTCTATGGCCAGGTTAAGCTTCCCGTCAAATTGCCGGTTCAGCTCATTCATCATGAGCAGCGATATTTTTTCGTGCGGAATTTCAACCAGCGTGTTTTCCAGCACATGCGAAAAAGGTGCATGTCCAATATCGTGTAAAAGAATAGCTACAGTAACTGCATCGGCTTCTTCTTCGGTAATTTCATGACCTTTCAGCCGCAAAACCGAGATGGCCTGCCGCATCAGATGACTGGCTCCCAGAGCATGTTCAAAACGCGAATGGTTGGCGCCCGGGTATACCAGGAACGACAATCCAAGCTGCTTAATGCGACGGAGCCTTTGCATATAAGGGTGCTCAATTAAATCGAAAACAAGTTCCGACTGGAGGTTTATAAACCCGAATACCGGGTCGTTAATAATTTTCTTTTTATTTAGATAATATTCTGTCACTTGATTTCTGTTACTTCAGAGGCTAAAAATACAAAAGTTTAATTAATTCGCTTTAAGGCATTTATCAGCTTCTATATTTTTTGTAATTAAGGAAGAAATTACTATTTTTGCGCAGATTTTTCAGAAAACCTGAAATAGGGGACCAGAGGTTCCCTATTTTGTTACTGGCAAATATGGTGAACAAGGCGAAAATAGTGGAACTGGTGAAGGAGAAGCTCGATGAAAATGCTTTTCTGGTTGATGTACAGGTGAGTAGATCAAATGCCGTCAAAGTATTTGTTGACAGTTTCGATGGCCTCACCATTGACCGTTGTGTTGAAATCAGCCGGCATTTGGAACACAATCTCGACAGGGAAAAGGATGACTTTGAACTGCTGGTTTCGTCGCCCGGTTTATCCGAGAGCTTCAGGGTAAAGGAACAGTACCTGAAAAATGAGGGCCGCGAGGTGGAAATTGTAACCGACGACGGAACAAAACGTACAGGGCTTTTAAAGGAGGTAAAGCCTGAATTTATTGTACTTGAAACTTCTGCCCGCGAAAAGGTGGACGGGTCCGGTAAAAAACAATTGATTGTAAAAGAACATCAAATTGATTACAGCGACATCAAAAGCGCAAAAGTTGTTGTTTCATTTAAATAAAAAGAAGAGCGATGGAAAATATAAACCTTACCGATACTTTTTCTGAGTTCAAGGAACTGAAGAACATTGACCGGGTGACCATGATGAGTGTGCTTGAGGATGTATTTCGAAGTGTGCTGATTAAACAATTCGGCACCGACGAAAACTTCGATGTTATTATCAACATTGATAAGGGTGACTTTGAAATCTGGAGAAATAGAGAAGTGGTTGAAGACGATGAATTGGAAGACCCCAATTTGCAGATTTCCCTGAGTGAAGCTCAAAAAATTGACAGCGATTACGAAGTGGGCGAAGACGTTACCGACGAGGTAAAACTTATCGACTTCGGAAGACGCGCTATTCTGAACCTTCGTCAGAATCTGGCCAGTAAAATTATGGAACTTGAAAAGGACAATATTTACGGGAAATATAAAGATAAGATTGGCGATATTGTTACCGGAGAGGTTTACCAGGTTTGGAAAAAGGAAATCCTGATTCTCGACGATGAAGGAAACGAACTTATTTTACCCAAATCGGAACAGATTCCTTCCGATTATTTCAGAAAAGGGGATACCGTGCGTGCCATTGTTTATAAAGTAGAACTCAGAAACAACAATCCGTTAATTATTTTATCGCGCACGGCGCCTGAATTTCTCGAGCGTTTGTTCGAACTCGAAATTCCTGAGATTTTTGACGGACTTATTACCATTAAAAAAATTGTACGTGTGCCAGGCGAACGTGCCAAAGTTGCCGTTGAGTCTTACGACGAACGGATAGATCCGGTCGGCGCCTGTGTGGGGATGAAAGGTTCCCGTATTCACGGGATTGTGCGCGAATTGAGAAACGAAAACATTGACGTAATAAATTTTTCTTCCAACACACAATTGTTCATCAAACGGGCACTGAATCCGGCTAAAATCAACAACATCAAAATAAAAGAAAATGAAAAGAGGGCAGAGGTTTATCTGAAACCCGAAGAAGTTTCGCTTGCAATTGGTAAAGGCGGGCTAAATATAAGGCTGGCCAGCCAGTTAACAGGTTACGAAATTGATGTTTACCGCGAAATGGAGGATGACGACGATGATGTAACCCTCGATGAATTTGCCGACGAAATTGAAGGATGGGTAATTGACGCATTAAAGGCAATTGGTTGCGATACCGCTAAAAATGTATTGAATATTCCCCGAAATGAGTTGATAAAACGTACAGATTTGGAAGATGAAACAATTGATGAAGTGTTGAAAGTATTAAAGTCGGAATTTGAATAAGTAAAAAATAAACTTATTTTAAAACTTCTGTCAAAGCTTTTGGCTAAACTTGCAGAGACTTTTTACAAAGTAGAAGAATAGGAGAAATAAAGATTATATGGTAGCAGGCAAGACGATAAGGCTCAGTAAACTTGCAAGAGAATTCAATGTGGGGATTCACACTATTGTTGAATTTCTGCATAAAAAAGGTTTTGACTACGATTCGAACCCGAATACGAAAGTCTCGGAAGATGCTTTGGCCCTTCTTGAAAAAGAATACAAGGTTGATTTAAACCTGAAAAAAGAATCAGAAAAAATTATTCTCAAAAGCCACCGGCCAAAACAGGAAGTTATTTCCATTGAAGACAAACCGGGAAAAGAGGTTGAAGAAGATTTTGAGGATGAAGAGGAAGATTTTGAAGAAACGCCGAAAGTAACACCAAAAAAAGAAACCGTTTCCGAATCTAAAAAGAAAATTCCCGAAGAAATACCAACAGAAAAACCTGTTAAGGAAGATAAAATAAAGGTAGTTGGAAAAGTTGATTTGGAAAGCCTGAAAAAACCTGCCAAAAAAGCGCAGAAACCAGAAAAAGCGGAAAAAGAACCCGAAAAAGAAAAACCGCAAAAGGCAGAAAAACCAGAAATACCAGAAAAACCTGCTCCCAAAAAAGAAGTGAAACCTGAAATTGAAGATATTTCGGAACAGGAAGCCCCGGATATAAAAGAAAAACCTGAAAAAGAAGAAGAAAAACTCATTGAAACTGAAGTTCCAAAAGTGGAAGAACTGAAAGTAATTGGGAGAATTGATCTCGATTCCCTGAACCAAAAAACCCGCCCGGCTAAAAAATCGAGAAAAGAACGCGAAAAAGAACGGCAGGAAAGAAGAAAGAAAAAAACAGCTCCAGTTAAAACTGAAGAAAAAAAGACAGAGAAGGCTGTGGATCAAACTTCGGAGGAACTTTCCACGAAGGATGAACAAATTATAAGAGCCAAAGCCGGAAAACTGAATGGACCCACAGTGGTTGGGAAAATTGATTTGCCTTCAAAAAAAGACAGACATCAAAAAGAAACCTCAGAGGCTGGTTCACGAAAAAAACGCAGAAAAAGAATCAAGGAATCCGGCCGCATAAAATTTGAAGACAAACCGGGAGAAAAACCAAGAACCGAGCATAAACTTCAAAAATCCACCGGTAAAAAGAAAAAAGTTTTGCTGAAAAAAGAGGTGGACGAGGGAGAAGTTCAAAAGCAAATTAAGGACACGCTTGCACGGTTAACATCCAAAGGTAAATCGAAGGGTTCCAAGCACCGTCGTGATAAAAGGGCTGCTGCCAGTGAAAGGTTGCAGGCCGATATGGAAAAACAAACCCAGGATAAAAAAGTATTGAAGGTGACCGAGTTCGTTTCTGTTAGCGAACTGGCAACCATGATGAATGTAAACGTGAATGAAGTTATCTCGTCATGTATGAGTCTTGGCCTTTTTGTTTCCATTAACCAGCGGCTCGATGCTGAAACACTTTCAATTGTAGCTGAAGAATTCGGATATAAAGTGGAATTTGTAAGTGCATCCCTTCAGGATTCGTTTGAGCCGGAAGAAGATGCCGAAGAAGACTTGAAACCACGCCCGCCAATTGTAACTGTAATGGGCCATGTTGACCACGGAAAAACTTCGTTGCTCGATTATATCAGAGACACCAACGTAATTGCCGGTGAGGCAGGAGGTATTACGCAGCACATTGGCGCTTACCACGTGAGCCTGGAAGACGGACGGGAAATCACCTTCCTCGATACTCCTGGTCACGAAGCTTTTACTGCTATGCGTGCCCGCGGCGCCCAGGTAACCGACATTGCCATTATTATTGTGGCTGCCGACGATAATGTGATGCCACAGACTGTTGAAGCCATTAACCATGCCACTGCCGCCGGAGTTCCAATTGTGTTTGCCATTAATAAAATTGATAAACCCAACGCCAATGTTGAACGGGTTAAGGAAGAACTGGCCAACATGAACTTTTTGGTTGAAGACTGGGGTGGAAAATACCAGTCTCAGGATATTTCAGCAAAGGCCGGAACCGGCATTGATGAACTGCTTGAAAAAGTTTTGCTTGAAGCCGAACTGCTGGAACTAAAGGCTAATCCGAACCGAAGGGCAACCGGAACCATCATTGAATCGACCCTTGACAAAGGACGTGGTTATGTTGCCACACTGCTGGTGCAAAATGGCACGTTAAAAGCAGGTGACATCGTTCTTGCCGGTCAGTATTTCGGGCACGTGAAAGCTATGTTTAACGAAAGAAATCAGCGCATCGAAGCCGCAGGCCCGGCAGAACCGGCTATCATCCTGGGACTTGACGGCGCACCACAGGCAGGCGACAAGTTCAATGTAATGGAAAATGAACGCGAAGCCCGGAACATTGCCAACAAACGGGAACAACTTGCCCGCGAACAGGGACTTCGTACCCAAAAACACATTACACTCGACGAAATCGGTCGGCGTATTGCCATCGGAAACTTCCAGGAACTGAACCTGATTGTAAAAGGTGATGTGGATGGTTCCATCGAAGCGCTATCCGATTCATTAATTAAACTGTCCACCGAAGAAATTCAGGTAAATATTAAGCACAAAGCTGTTGGTCAGATTTCCGAATCGGACATCCTGCTTGCAGCCGCTTCCGAAGCCATCGTCATCGGATTCCAGGTGCGCCCGTCGCTGAGTGCACGCAAACTGGCAGAGAAAGAACAAATCGATATCCGACTCTATTCTATTATATACGACGCCATTAACGAAATTAAGGCGGCCATGGAAGGAATGCTTTCGCCCGAAATTAAGGAAGAAATTACAGGCACAGCCGAAGTGATTGAAACCTTTAAAGTGACTAAAGTAGGTACGGTTGCCGGTTGTATTGTTCGCGACGGAAAAATTAACCGAAACTCGAGAATCAGGGTTATTCGCGAAGGTATTGTCATTTACACCGGAAACCTCGGTTCGCTGAAACGATTTAAGGACGACGTGAAAGAGGTGAAAAACGGGTATGAATGCGGGCTGAATATCGACAATTTCAACGATATTAAAGTGGGCGATCACATCGAAGCATTCCACGAAGTAGAAGTGGCTAAACAGTTGTAAATTCGGAGTTATTAACAAAGAGTATTTCATTACTATTCAGAAAATCTCACTTTCCAACCCTCCCGATTTTGTAGTTTTGGGAAAAATCCAGGAAAGATGAAACGATACCTGATTCTTGCAATATTAATTGGTGTAGCTCTTGTGGCAGGATATTTTTATTTTTCAACAGAAAAAAGTCCGTTCACTAAAGATGCTTCCATTTATAAAGCCATTCCGGTATCCGCACCCTTTTTTTTTGAGTTTAGTTCCATTCGGAATATTCCAACCGATAATCCGCTTATCAGTGAAATAGATTCAGCCGGTATTGCAAAAACCTGGTTTGGATTTCTGCAAAAAACCGATTCTCTGATTAACGCCACCGAAGATCTTCCAAGAAGCCTGAGAAACAATTCGTTCATTCTGGCATACGGCTATACCGGGCGTAATGAACTGGTCCCGCTGATAATTACACATGCAGAATCCAACAGTCGGGAAAATGCCCTTAAAAACCTGATTCATGCTTTTTACCCTCCCAATAATTTTAAATACCATGAAAAAGAGTACGACAGATACCGGATAACGGAAATTGATCGTGGAGGAACTGACGGCTTTTTGTTCTATTCTTTTGCAGGCGATTTACTGCTTGTAAGTCCCAGATCGATTTTGGTGGAACAGGTAATCAGGCAGATGAACTCAACGGGTATTCAGAAAAATAAATACTTTACAGAAGTGAATAAAGGAGCCGGTTCACAAACCATTTCACTTTATATTAACCATAATTGGGTGAATGGTTTTTGGGTTAATAAACTGAATCGCACCCCCGTTGTAAAAGTGGATGAATTTGGAGCCGGCAGGCGCCATCAGCCTTCCGTTCAGGCAGAAAAATTCAGGGATTTTGCAGCATGGAGCGAACTCGATTTTCGGTTTAATAATAACCAGTTGATTTTAAACGGAATTTCTGCCGCCGACGACTCACTCAACCATTTCCTGTCCGTATTTTCCGACCAGCAACCTGTTCGTTTCAGAGCCGAAGATTTTCTTCCGGTGAATACCTCCTTTTTTTGCAGTTACGCTTTTTCAGACAAAAACGCATTTTTCGAGCGGCTGGAAAACTATTTTGCTCACACGGGAGATTATTACCACCGCGAAGAACGTATGAAACGATTCGACCAGGGTTTCCGGGGAAACGTAAGAAATATTTTTCAGGAACTGGTAAAGGATGAAGTGATTGTAGCCGCTACAACAATTCCGGTAAATCCGGAAAATAAAACCATTTATTTTATTGTACACACCGAAAGCAGGGCGGCAGCCGAAGAACAGATTAAACGACTGCTGAACAATTATGCTTTGCGAAACGGAATGGAGCCCGGACAGCTCGTTTCAGAATATTCAATGAACAATGAGGTTCGTTTTTCGGTTTACCGGTTTCCATTCCCATCGTTTCCGGGCTTGTGGATGGGCAGTCCGTTTGGCATTGCCGAAGCCCGGTTTGTTTCTTTTTACAACAATGCCATGGTTTTTTCCAATTCGGAACAGGGAATGCACGAATACCTGCGAAATATGTCCATTGGAAGTACGCTTTTAAAAGACAACCGGTACCAAAGGTTCAGGCAAAGCATTTCGAACCGGGCAAACCTCCATGTTTTTGCAGATGTGAATAAGTCCTACGGATTGCGGAACGAACTTTTCACATCCGGGTTTTTGAAGCAGGTGGAGGACAAAGAAGAAAGCATCCGTAAGTTTGGAATGATTAACTGGCAAGTGCAGCGCGATAAAAGTGTATTTTTAAATTCAATTGCCATCGATTTTTTGGCCGATGCCGCAGAAGATGCCCAAACAACCTGGCAAACCGTTATCGGCAACAATATTGCCACCAAACCGCAATTGGTGGTAAATCACAACAGCCCTGCCAGCCGGGAAATCATTTTTCAGGACCAGCAACATAATCTTCACCTGGTTTCGCAATCGGGGCTAGTTCGCTGGTCGGTATCACTTCCCGGGCCGGTTTTGAGTGAAATTCATCAGGTGGATTATTATAAAAGCGGCAGGTTGCAATACCTTTTTAATACCAAAGAAAAACTGTACCTCATCGACCGTAACGGAAATAACGTGGCCCATTTTCCGGTAACGCTTCAATCGCCCGCAACAAACGGAGTAAACGTGTTCGATTACCACAACAACCGCGATTATCGCTATTTTGTGGCAGGAGAAGATAAAAAAGTATATGCCTACGACGGTACCGGGAAAATTGTAACCGGTTGGAAATTTGACCAGACGGAATCAACGGTCACCAAGCCGGTACAGCATTTCAGGGTTGATGACAAAGATTTTATCGTTTTTAAAGATAAGTCGAAAATTTACATCCAGGACAGGCAGGGCGAAACCCGCGTTTCAACCAATGCACGCTTTGTAAACTCCAAAAATCCGCTGGTACTGAATCTTACCGGAAGGCCCAAAATTGTGGCGACCGATACGGGCGGAAAGGTCTATTACCTTTGGTTCGACGGCACTTTTGAAGAAAAAACAAGCAGCAGGGTTAGTGAAAACCATTTTTTTACCACCGACGATTTGGATGGCGACGGAACACCCGAGTTTGTCTTTTTGGATGGCAGCGATTTAACAGTTTTGAATGAAAACGGAAGGAGAATCTTCAACCGCAAACTTAGTAATGCAGCCCGGCATCAACCCAACATCTACACTTTTGCTCCCGGCCTGAAAATGGTGGGGATTACCGATGCGGTATCAAACCGCATTTTCCTTTACGGCCCCGATGGCAAACTACACCCGGGTTTTCCGCTGCAGGGCAACACCGAATTCACCATCGGTAAACTCTCGGAAAACGCTGAAGGATTTAACCTGCTGGTTGGCAGCGAAGGTGGAAAATTGTATAATTATACGCTGAACTGAAAAGTTACAACGTCAAAATCATATCAATCAAATTATCATCATGCTCCAGTCCCATCTTCTTTCGCAACCGGTAGCGGTGGTTTTCCACCCCACGTACCGAAATACCCAGCAACGGGGCAATTTCTTTCGAGGTTAGATTCATCCGCAGAAATGCACATAAACGCAGGTCCCTTGGTGTAAGGTCGGGAAACTGTTCTTTAATGGTGTGCAAAAACTTTTCATGTGCCCGTTCAAAATTGGTTTCAAACAGGCGCCAGTCATCCTGGTTTGAAATGTTCTCTTCAATTTTTTTTATCAGGTGCATAAAATATTTATCCGGATAACGCGAGCCAAGCTGATCTTTTTGTTTTGAAAGGGTTTGCTTGAGTTTTAGCAGAAACTCGTTCTTTTTGATAATTGAAATGGTAGAATTAGCCAGCTCCTTGCTTTTGTGTTCCAGTTCATTCCTGAGTTTTTCGTTTCTGAGCTTTATCAGCTCCTGTTCTCTTTTTTCAAGCCGTCTTCGCTCCTTTTTGCGGGTTCGCTTTATTCCCCACATTTGTAATCCAAAAACTGTGAGCAAAAAAACCAGGACATAGCCGGTTCGTGCATAACTGGTCAGGTACCAGGGCGGTAAAATTTCAACAAAAAGCTGGTGTTGTTTACTTTCATTTTCCCATACATCAGTTGCTTTAATAAGCAAGTTAAATTCACCGGACGGCAATCTGTCGAAAGTAAAAACCGGTTCCGTTTTTTTAGCCGACCAGTCCTGGTCTATCCCCTCCAGCCTGGCCTGAAAATAAATGGGCTGGCTGGTAAAATGCGGGAAAGCATATCGCAGATGAACATTGTTAAACCGATGTTTAATTTCTATATGTTGGTTGTTTCCCGGTATAATTAGCCGTTCCCCCTGGTTGCTGATGAGCACAATTTCTCTCAGGGTAGGCTTGAAGTTTGTAATTTCAGATAAGGTATCGGTTTGCGCAACGTCAATACGGGCAATCCCGTTTTCAAGGCAAACAATGGCTTTTGTGGATGTTAATGGTAAAATGTTTTCGAAATCGTCTATCATTTCAAAGGGCGAAAAAACTTGTTTTGGAATTGATTTTACCAGGTTGACATTATTGTTGGTAATTTGAAAAAGCCCTATTCTTTCTTTGGTTATGAACCAGTAGTGGTGGTTGGGTGCCTCCACAATGCGGTGTGCCGAAGCGAAGTATCCCAGCTCTTCATTTAAAAAAGTAAAGGGTATAATGGAATTCTCCAAATCATTGTATGTGAATAGTTTATCGGCAGTTGTAAAAACAATCCGGTTTTCAACTTTAAATACATGAATGGAATGGTCTTTTTTAAAGGTTGAATTTTCACCGTAATACTGAATATTTACAATACTGTCGCGCAATGAGTTAAGCTGAAGTTTATAAATGCCCCGGTGCATGTGGCTGGCCCAAAGATTGCCCAAATGATCGAACTCGATGTAGCGGATGAGATCGTAAAATCCCTTAATAATGCCGGTTTGGCGGTAACCCGAATTTTCCTGTTCCAGAATAACCATGCTGGTGTATGTAGATTCAATTAGTCGTCCGGGGACAAAGGGGTCTTCCCTAAGGGAAAAACCACCTGCCTGCTCAGAAATGAGTTGTATTTTATCATTTTGAATCTTCAGAATTCCCTGGTTAAAACCAACAAACAAATGATTGTTAAAAACAGAACAATCCCAAACCTGTGGCCGGCTTTCGGGTATAAACTGGTATTCAGAATTGCCTGAAGCTAAAGCTTTCGAAAACAATCCGCGGTTTGTTCCAAGGTAAATTTTATTTTCAAATACTGCTACATCATAAATACTTCCAATTCCGGGAATTGTTTCAATTTCAATCCCTTTATTAGGACCTTCTGAAATAAAATCAATTCCGTTGTCTAATGCCAGCCAGGTGTTTCCAAAAATATCTGATGTAATTCCAAGTACCGTGTTATTTTGAAGTCCGTTTAACGTATTGTAATTTTTAATCCGGCGCTCATTTTTGTCAAAAACCGAAAGACCGTCAACAAGTGTTCCTATAAACAATTCACCGTTTGCATTTAAATGCGCTCTGTTCACTTCATTCTTTTTAAAATAGTCACTCCATTGCTGATTCCATTCACTTAATTCTTCTCCGTTCCAGAGAAAAATTCCATCAGTGGTTGTTCCAATTAGAATTTGATCATTATGGTAAGGTTGAATAAATCTGAAACTTGTATTCTGGAACCTTTCATCCGCAATAAAGGGTACTGCTTTGTTGTTTTCAATAATAAAAATTCCCTGGTTCGACACACCCAGAAGAATTTTATCTCCCACTTTGCACATGGTGTTGGCAAAACCCTGGAATTCAACTCTTGAAATAGTATTATTGCTGAATTTCAGAATTTTGGAGAATGAATGAAAATATACCTCGTCATTCAACGTACAAATAGTCCAGAATTCATCATTTTGCGAAAGATGTTCTCCTGCGAGTTCATTTAATGAATGATAGCTTAATTTTCCGCGTTTATCTTTTTCCCAAAATCCTAACTCGCGATATCCCCCGGTATAAATCATACTGTCTGAAACCACACTCACTGAACGAAGAATGGGTTGGTTCGGAAGGGGGTAAAGTTTCCAGCTTATACCATCAAATTCAAGCAGGCCGGAGTGGTTTGCAAAATAGATAAAACCATTTGGGCTGGCATCTGCTGACCAGTTTTGATTAGCGGCTCTGTATTCTTTTTTTGCAAAGTTTTTTATCCTGCTTTCAGCCTGTATTGCCCATAGAAAAGAGCTTTGACAAACGCCAAGGAGGAAAAAAATTTGCCATATGTAAAAATATTTTTTCATATAAATTAGGTCAGGCAAAAGATAATAAAATTACCGTTGATGTGAAAATGTGTGAATGATGTAACTTTTTTCTAAAGTTTTGTAACATTAAAAAAATCAGACCAAAGTATCTTTAATCTTTAAGCAGTGAATTCCGATAATAAGTTAGAGTAAAACTATTTAATGTCATTTTAATTAAACTGCCTCTTAGATTATAGTTACATTATTTGTAAAAAAATAGTTTCTGAATTTGTTTCACTTTTTAATAATGAACAATTTTTAAATATTTGAATTATAATAATATAAGATTAAGTTTTTGAATTTGATGAGGTAAAGATGAGGTCGGCATTTTACATCATTTTCAATTGAGAAGCAGTAGTGAGGCAATTAATTTTATTTTAATACAAGAATAACGGAAATTTGAGAAACAACTGAAATAAAATATGAACTATGAAAAGATTATCAATTTTTTTCCTTCTCTTTTTGTCAGTTACACTGGTATTTGCGCAACAACAGGTTGTGGTAACAGGTAAGGTGACTGATGAATCGAACCTGGGATTACCGGGAGTTACTATATTGGAAAAAGGAACAACCAAAGGTACCATTACAAATTTCGATGGAGACTATTCTCTGGAAGTTCCTGCACAGGCTACTCTGGTATTTAGTTTTGTGGGGTTTTCCACCCAGGAGATACCGGTACAGGGCCGTTCGGTAATTAATGTGCAGTTAACCGAAGCCACGGTCGATCTGGATGAAATTGTGGTGATTGGCTACGGTACGTTATCTGTAAAAGACCTTACCTCTGCCATTGCCACGGTGAGGGCTGATGAACTTGAAAAAACACCTTCCGGTCAGGCCATGCAGGCTCTGCAGGGAAAAGTAGCCGGGATGCAGGTAGTGAGCTCCGGCGCGCCGGGCGATGCGCCAACCATCCGTGTTCGTGGTATCGGCTCTTATCCGGGCCAAAACAACGAAGCACCACTTTATGTGGTTGACGGAATGTTTTTCGATAACATCGATTTTTTAAATCCATCTGACATCGCTACCATTTCTATTTTAAAAGATGCTTCTGCTGCTGCTATTTACGGTGTTCGTGCTGCGAATGGAGTTGTGCTTATTGAAACCAAATCAGGTAATTTCAACCAGAAGTCCGAAATAACCTACGATGGTTATTACGGCGTTCAGGTGGCACAAAATGTATTAAAAATGGCCAATGCCGAACAGTTTGCAACCATGGCCAATGAATCGGGTTCGGTACCCGAAGCCAACAATATTTTAAATGCCATGCAGCGCTACGGAAGAAGCCGGATAAACCCGAATGTGCCGGATGTAAATACCGACTGGTACAACGAAATTCTCCGTCCGGCAGCTATCCAGAATCACAGTTTGGGCGTTTCAGGAGGCAGTGAAAAAGCTTCTTATTCAGTTGGCGGCAATTACTTTTTCCAGGATGGTATTCTGGATATGAAAAACGACTACGAGCGGTTTAACCTGCGTTCGAAAGTGGATTTTAAAGCATCCGATTTTTTTACCATTGGTGGAAATGTAATTTTCAGCAATGCACAAAAATACCTGCAGGACGGAAGCGCATGGCATACAGCGTATTATGCACCTCCGACAATGCCTGTTTACGATGAACTCAATGTGAATGCCTGGCCGAAAAATTATTCAAGTGCCCAGCACCTGGGTTACCGCGATGGAAAAAATCCGTTTCCGGCGATGGATTTAACCGATAACAGGCAGAAAATCAGAAAAATGCTTGGAAACTTTTATGTGGAGCTAAACCTTATTCCGGAAAAGCTCGCATTTAAATCAACATATAATCACGCATTTACATCCATTGAACAGCGAAATGTGAGTTTGCCATACTTTGTGAGTGCCAATTTTCAGCGTCCGGATGCCCGTTTGTCAAAAACTTCATCTGTGTATTCCGACCAGATTTGGGATAATATTCTTACCTATAACGACAGAATCGGACACCACCGGTTTACAGCAATGGTTGGACAATCTTACAGAGACGAAGCCGGCAACTGGCTGGGAGCAGCAGGAATAAATTTTCCAATCGACCGCGAACAGGCTTGGTACATTGACCAGGCCGAAACGGTGCCGGTTGATGGTGTTTTCGACGGGGGCTCACGCCAGTTTGGGATTTCCTATTTCAGCAGAATTTCCTACAACTACAAAGATAAATACCTGTTATATGGGACCATGCGTGCCGACGGAAGTTCAAAATACCAGCAAAAATGGGGGTATTTCCCGACTATTGGTGCAGGATGGGTTGTTTCCGGAGAAGATTTCTTCCAGGTTGTGGAAGGTATAAATTTTCTGAAGTTAAGAGCAAGCTGGGGACAGTTGGGTAACGATAAAATTCAGGCCAGTGACGGCGCATCAACAACAAGTACCATAAACACTGCAATTGATGGACGGCTTGTTACCGGAACAATAACCACCAGCACATTTTCATCATTAAAGTGGGAGCTTACAGAAGAAACAAACGTGGGTATCTCGGCCCGGCTTTTTAACAGCCGCTTATCCGTTGAATCCGATTATTATATCCGCGACACAAAAAATGCAGCGATTTATGTAAACATTCCTTCCATTGGTGGAAGTGTTCTCCGAAACGTGGGTGTAATCCGCAATTCAGGTTTTGAACTGGTGCTCGGATGGTCGGATAATCTTCCGGGAGATTTCAGGTACAACATCAGCGCAAATATTTCAACACTTAAAAACGAAGTGCGCGACCTGTACGGGCAGCCATACATTGATGGCGGCTCGGCAGAATTCCGCCAGCGTTCAATCGTAGGTCAGCCGCTGCTTGCTTTTTATGGCCGCGAAGTTGTTGGAGTGTATCAAAACGAAGCCGAAATTCAGGCTGATCCCGTTGCAGTAGCCAATAATCTTAAACCCGGCGATTTCATATACAAAGACCAGAATAACGATGGCAATATTGACGACGACGACCGTGTGGTTTTGGGTTCCTATTTCCCGAATTTTATGTACGGCGCCAATTTGGGACTTTCATGGCGAAATATCGATTTTTCAACCAATATTGTAGGTCAGTCGGGCAATAAAATCCTGAACCGGAAACGCGGGGAAATTATCTGGACTGCCGACGGGAACGTGGATGCCGACCTGGCCATCAACCGCTGGCATGGCGAAGGAACTTCAAACAAATACCCTTCCTCAGAAGGTTTACGAAAAGGATGGAACCAGCGGATGAGCGACTATTTTGTGGAAGACGGTTCGTTTTTCAGAATTCAGAATGTACAACTTGCGTACAACATCAGAGGAAAACAGTTGTTCGGAACCGACATGCCCGATACCCGGGTTACTGTGACAGCCGACAGGCCACTTACGTTGTTCAAATACAACGGATTTAACCCCGAGGTTTCTGATGGAATTGACAGGCAAACCTATCCGATTCCTGCAGTTTACACTGTTGGTTTGAATATCAAATTTTAATCATCTAAAAATATGACAACTATGAAATACATAAATCATTCAATCAGATTCACTGTTCTTGCTGCGCTGATTTTTTTTACCGCATCGTGTCACGACCTTTTGGACGAACCGGCAGAGAACAGGGCTTTTACCGAAGAAACTGATTATACCAACACCGGTAATATGATATTGCCTCTTATCGGGGCTTATGCCGATTTTCAGCAACGTGGATGGGAAGATCACCCGCTGATTGCTGTGAGGGGCGACGATGTGAACCATGGCGGCCTGGGTGACCAGCAGGATTATGCCGAAACCGATTATTACAGGTATAACAAAGACTTCTGGATGATCAATTCGCTTTGGCAAAACCTGTACAAGGATATTTTTACTGCTCATTCTGCCATGGAGCAGATTGAACTATACAAAGAGCACGCTTCCAACAAAGCTTTAGCCGACCAGTACATTGCCGAGGCAAAGGTACTCAGGGGCTGGCTGTTGCTGAAACTTTCACGTGTGTGGGGCGATGTGTTTATCACCGAAAGCTCCGACCCTTCGGACCTGCTTCCAATGGATATTTCCCCAAAAGACGATGTAATGAGGCACATTTCGGCACAAATGGATGAAGCCTTGCCTCATCTGCAAAATCTGCATCCAAATGAGCGCACCGATATTCGCGGGGGTGTTACCAGGCACACTGCACTGGCTGTAAAAGCGTTGGCCAATCTGGAACTGAAAAATTACCAGGCTGTAGCCGATGCTACTTCGCAAATCATCAGCTCAGGAAAATTCAGCCTTGAACCCGATTTTTACGAATTGTTCAAAATTAAAGGAAAGCTGAACAATGAAAATATCCTGGAACTGCAGTACTCTGACTTTGGACAAGGGCAGGGCGATAACATCAGCCACTTGTTTGCATTTTATGGCCCCGGGGCGTGGATACCTGCAGTTGAAGGTGCAGCCAACGGATGGGGATTTTACGAACCCAGCCTGAAGTGGATCAAGTTCATGCTCGACCGCGGTGAAAGAACCCGGCTGGAAACAAGCGTGCTGTTTACCAATCGGGGGATTAACGAAATTAAAAAAGATCCGAACTATGCAACCCTGCCCGCCTGGATTTCAAATACTACTCCTTCGGGCGATGTAATAAACGACTTCGACCGCGCCATGTTCTCCAGCGGAAAACACTATCTGCCGTCGAACCAGCTAACGCCGGGCAGAACAGGTTACGGAACCAATAAAAATTTCACCGTCATTCGTTATGCTGAGATTTTATTGATGCATGCCGAAGCGTTGACACAGGGTGCCACAGGAACAGGCATGACCGCCGACCAGGCTGTGAATGCCGTACGGCAGAGGGCAGGTCTGACGCCTCTTTCAGGCGTAACAACCCAACAGGTAATGGACGAAAAGTTTGCAGAACTGGCCATGGAATGGGGAATTCGTTACTACGATATGGTACGGCTCGAACGGTACAACGAACTGAGTTACGATGGCAGAACATTTAGTCCGAACCTGATTTACCTGCCTTATCCGCAGAACCAGGTGGACTTGCTGCCGGCTTTGCAAACCAATAACCAATAGAATTTGAACTTTAAAAAGAAATGATTATGAAATTACTAAAATATATATCGGTTTTTATACTGGCGGCGCTGTTTGCAGTGGCCTGCAATGAGGGAATTGATCCGATTAGTCAAATGGACCCCGGACCGGATGAAAGCGCGCCTGTTGTTACCATTACTTCTCCGGCAAACGGGTACCAGATAAAGGTGCCTGAGACGGTTGCCCCGGTTACCATCAGTTTTGAAGCTACCGACGACATTGAACTCGGCTCGGTTTCGGTGAAACTGAATGGTTCTGAAATTAAAAAATACAGTGAATTTAAAGATTACCGCCGCGTGATGGACCAGTTTGTTTACGATAATGTGACCAACGGCGCTCACGTGTTGGAAATTACTGCCACCGACCTGGAAGGAAAAACCACGACGGCTTCTGTAAATTTCGAAAAAGTTTCACCCTACACACCCAAATATGCGGGTGAGACATTTTACATGCCTTTCGACGGCGATTATATGGAGCTGATTAGTTTCCAGTCGGCCAGTACCATCGGAAATCCCGGATTTGCCGGGCAGGGAGTATTGGGTGGAAATTCCTACCGGGGTGCAACCGATTCCTACCTGACCTTCCCGTTCGAAGAACTGAAAAGTGACGAATTCAGTGCTACGTTCTGGTATAAAGTAAATTCAACTCCCAACCGTGCCGGAATTTTAAGTATTGGCGCTGAAGCCGAAAACCGCCAGCAGGGATTCAGATTATTCCGCGAAGGCGGCGCTGAAAGCCAGCAGTTGAAACTGAATGTTGGCTTTGGCTCAGGAGAAAGCTGGAATGACGGTGGTTTCATCGATGCAACAGCCGGAGAATGGGTGCATGTTGGCATTACCATTTCTCCAACTGAAAATGTGGTTTATTTGAATGGAGCTGCTGTGCGAACAGCCGTTATGGAGGCTCCTGTGGACTGGACCGGTTGCGATGAAATAACCATTGCCGCAGGAGGTGAAACCTTCAGTTACTGGGATCACCTGTCTGATTTAAGTTTTATGGATGAACTGCGCTTTTACAATCGGGCCCTTTCCGGTTCCGAAATTCAGCAGATCATTTTTGATGATATGCCCTATGAACCCAAATACGATGGGGAAGTTTTTTACATGCCGTTTGAAGGGAATAATAAAGACTTGGTTTCCGACACAGAAGCCTCAGCAGTTGGATCACCTGATTTTGCAGAGGGTAAAATTGGTCAGGCTTATGCAGGTGCTGCAGATTCTTATCTTACATTTCCAACCGACGAACTAACCGGTGACGAGTTTAGTGCCGTTTTCTGGATGAAAGTCAATGCAGATCCAAATCGTGCCGGAATTCTTGTTGCGGGACCTGAGCATACTGACCATCCCGATTATCCTGATAAACAGAATGACCGAAGCAAAGGATTCAGGTTTTTCCGTGAAGGTGGAGCTACAAACCAGATATTTAAACTAAATGCCGGAAATGGCACTGCTGATTCATGGTTTGATGGGGGTGCTGCTGCCACAGTTAATCCTGAAACTGCTGATTGGGTGCATTTCGCATTTACCATTTCGGATGAAAATTGCGTGGTATATATCGATGGCGAGGTGGTTTCTCAGGGGCCGTTCGGCGGCATCGACTGGACCGGATGCGACATTCTTTCCATTGGTTCGGGTGTCCCCCGTTTTTCAGAGTGGGAACATTTTTCAGATCTAAGTCTAATTGATGAATTACGCTTATTTAACAAAGCGCTTTCACAAACAGAAATACAAGCCATTATCGATGCAGAGAATTAGTAATATTCTTTGTTTTAAGATGGCCAGGTAAGTTTAGTTTAGTTAGTTTCATTAAGTAAGTTGAAAGGCTGCCTGGTATTTATTTGGGCAGCCTTTCTTTTTCAAAACAAAAATGATGAAGAACATTATAATTATTGGATTGCTCTTTTCCTTGGTAACAGGCTGCGGTCAAACAAAACAAAACAGAGGAGAGCAGGAAAAAAAAAGTGCCGTTTCACTTACCGATGAGCAACTGCTCGATTCGGTGCAATACCAATATTTCCAGTATTTCTGGGATGGTGCTGAACCTAACTCGGGAATGGCACGTGAGCGGTTTCATGTGGACGGGGTTTACCCGCAAAACGATAAACATGTTGTAACTACCGGCGGCGGCGGATTTGGCCTAATGGCCATTCTGGTTGGAATTGAACGTGGATTTATTACCCGGCAGCAAGGTTTTGAGCGCTTTCAGCAAATTATTAATTTCCTTGAAAAAGCCGAACGTTTTCATGGTGTGTGGCCGCACTGGCTCGACGGCGAAACCGGAAAAGTGAAACCGTTTTCCCAAAATGATGATGGCGGTGATTTGGTGGAAACATCATTCCTCGTGCAGGGCCTTCTGGCGGTAAAAGAATATTTTAAAAACGGGATTGCACAAGAACAGCAACTTGCAGCCAAAATTGACCAACTTTGGCGCGAAGTGGAGTGGGACTGGTACACCCGTGGTGAAAATGTGCTGTACTGGCACTGGTCGTCCAATGTGGGCTGGCAAATGAACCACAAAATTACAGGCTACAACGAGTGTCTGATTACTTACATTCTGGCGGCTGCTTCGCCTACTCATCCCATTAAACCGGAAGTTTACCACGAAGGTTGGGCGCAAAACGGAGATATTTCGGTGGAAAACACCATTTGGGACCACACGCTTCGGTTAAAACACCATGGCGATCCGGTGAAAGGCGGTCCGTTGTTCTGGGCGCACTATTCCTACCTGGGCCTCGATCCGCGTGGCCTCACCGATCAGTATGCCGATTACTGGGAACTGAATGTTTCCCATACTATGATTAACCGGCAGCATTGCATTGAAAACCCGCATGGCTACGATGGATATGGTGAAAACTGCTGGGGACTCACAGCCAGCTATTCGGTTCCGGGTGCAGTTCAGTATTTCGAAGGCCGGTCGGATGAAAAACCCGTAACAGGGAATTCCGGCCAGACCGGGTATGCAGCACATCATCCCAAACTGGATTTGGGTGTAATTTCACCAACGGCAGCCCTTTCTTCGTTTCCGTATGCACACGAAGAAGTAATGCCGGTCATCCGACATTTTTACGAAAACCTGGGACACAAAATCTGGGGAAGGTATGGATTTTACGATGCCTTCAGCCAGGAGTACGACTGGTACCCGCAACGCTATCTGGCCATCGACCAGGGGCCTGTTCCGGTGATGATTGAAAACCACCGCTCCGGGTTACTGTGGAATCTGTTTATGCAGAATGAAGATGTCCAAAAAGGGTTAAAAAAACTGGGATTTGAAAGTCCGCATTTCAATTAAATTCAATACAATGAAAAAATTAAATCTTCTTTTCGTTCTGTTTTTCCTGATAAGTTTTTCAGGCTTCACCTTAGCACAAGGTATTGGTTATTTTGAAACCGAAGGTTACACCCGGTTGTTCAACGGAGAAAATCTGGATGGCTGGAAAATTCCGGAAGGGGATAACGGTCACTGGTCGGTTATCGACGGTGTGATTGATTACGATGCACAGTCCGAGGCGAAAGGAGACAAAAATTTGTGGACCGAAAAGGAATACAAAGACTTTGTACTTCATGTGGAATGGAGATTCAAAGGTTACGGCGACCACCTTTTTCCGTTGCCCACTATTTTGCCAAACGGCGAATATCTGCGCGATGAAAACGGTGAAATCATTGAACCTTTGGGGCCGAATTCCGACTCCGGCATTCTACTGAAAGGTGCGGGGCAAACAAACCTTTGGTGCTGGTCTGTGGGCTCCGGCGAATTGTGGTCGGTTCGAAACGACCGTTCATTACCGACAGAAGTTCGCGCTGCTGCAGTCCCTTCAGAAAATGCAGATAAACCGGTTGGGCAATGGAATGCATTTGATATTACAGTGAAAGGCGATCGAATTACAGTGGTTAACAACGGAATCGTAGTTATAAATAATGCACTTTACCCCGGACTGGATGTAACAGGTCCTTTGGGATTGCAGCACCACGGCGGAATAAATCCTGAAACCGGAAAATTAAGGGGCGCTTCCAGTTTGGTACAGTTTCGCAACATTTGGATTAAGAAGTTGTAAAAAATGAAGTGGTTTTTAATACTGGGATTTACATTGTTGTTTTCTGCTACCGGTAAGAGTCAGGAAGTATTTTTTTTCACCGAAGGGACAAACAATTCGTTTTATGACCAGGGTGTGGTAGATAAAAGTAATTTGGGTGAAAGTACATTTGAGTTCACTTATCCCCCTGGGCTGCCGCAATACAATGACAAAATGCCCTGTTCAACCAAAGCTTACAAAGGTTCCTCCTCGCTGAAATTCAACTACACTTCGGCTGAAAACGGAAACTGGCGGGTAACCATATACCGGTCCGACTGGTCAACCGCCGATATTTCCGCTTTGGATTCACTGGCATTTTTTGTTTTTTCTGAAAATGAATTTCCAGCCACTGCGCTGCCTTTGATCGGTTTCCGTGCAGTAAATAAAAGTGGATTGGGCGATGTGAATTCACAGCTTTTTTCGCTCGTGAATTACAACGAAGATATTCCTGCAAATGAATGGACAAAAGTGAATTTCCCGCTTTCCGTTCTTTTTAACAACAACGAAAGCGATGATCTTGATTTCACCAAAGTAAAAGGCATCATTTTTAGCCAGTCGGAAAACAATGGAACATCGAGGTTGATTTTGGTCGATGAAATTTCAGCATTTAGAAGTATTTCTGAAATACCTGCTGTGGAAAATCTTTTGGCCAGTGGTTACGACAGCCACGCCGAACTGAGCTGGGATTTTCCCATGGAAGATTTGGTTTACCGGATTTATGCCTCATTCGATGACGGAGAAAACTTTGAACTCCGTGCCGAAACGTCCGAAAACTATTACCTCGATTTTGTTCCCGAAAAGGCACGAAACAGCGAAGTGTTTTACCGCGTGGTTTCCACTTTCCAGGGAAACGAATCGGAACCGGCAGAAACATCGGCCCAAATCAGGGATTTTTCGGATGATGAATTAATGGACATGGTGCAACGTTACACATTCCGGTATTTTTGGGAGGGCGCCCACCAGGCCACCGGTATGGCGCTGGAGCGCTCCAACGGAAATGGCCGCACTGCCGCATCGGGTGCTACGGGAATGGGGCTGATGGCTATGATTGTCGCCTACGAGCGGGATTACAGACCGAAAGAGGAAATTAAAGACCGAATCCTGAAAATCCTGGAATTTCTGGAAAACTGCGAACGCCACCACGGCGCCTGGTCGCACTGGTACAATGCCGATACCTACCAAACTCAACCATTTTCTGCCGACGACGATGGCGGCGACATTGTGGAAACTTCGTTTGTGGCCCAGGGATTGATTGCACTGAAAAACTATTTTTCCGGAACCGATGCCAAATCGGTGCAGATTCGGAAAACGGCTGATGCACTTTGGAAGGGAATTGACTGGGACTGGTACCGAAACGGGCAAAATGTGTTGTTCTGGCACTGGTCGCCCAACATCAATTTTCAGAAAAACATGAAAGTAACCGGCTGGAATGAATGCCTGGTAACTTATGTAATGGCCGCTTCATCTCTCACACACGGAATATCTAAATTAGTTTACGACCAGGGTTGGGCGCGTAACGGAGCCATGGTAAATCCACGCACTTTTTACGGGCACGAAATCCGGTTGTCACCCGACTGGGGCGGTCCGCTGTTCTGGATTCACTATTCGCACCTGGGAATCAATCCGCATGGTTTATCCGACATGTATGCCAACTACTGGCAGGAACATGTGAACACGGCAAAAATTCACCATTCGTATGCTGTTGCCAATCCGAAAGGACACGCAGGATACAGCGATAAAAACTGGGGGCTTACCGCCAGCGACGATCCGTATGGTTACACCGCTCACCAGCCCATGAGCAACGACAACGGAACCATTAGTCCCACGGCTGCACTGGCCAGCATGCCCTATACACCCGAAGAATCGATGAAAGCACTGAAATATTTTTACCGCGAACGGGGAAAAGATTTGTTTGGCATTTACGGCCCGTACGATGCATTTAACGACTACCTTGGCTGGGTGCAAAAAGCATACATCGGTATAGACCAGGGGCCCATTATGGTGATGCTGGAAAATCACCGTACCGGTTTGCTGTGGAATAGTGTTATGAAAGATGCCGATGTGCAGGCGGGCCTTGACAAGCTGGGCTTTCAGTATGAAACATCGACCGGAACGAAGAAAATAAGTTCCGGAGGAGAAATGAAAATTTTTCCAAATCCGGCGTCTGAAAAAGTTTATATTTTCCTGCCGGATGCAAATTTTAACCAGCCTTTAGTAATGAAGGTTTTTTCTGTGGACGGAAAGATGGTTTTAACAAAAAATGTTGAACTGGCAGGAACAGAATTTTCGTTCGATTGTGCAGAATTGCAAAACGGATTTTACCTGATGCAATTGCAGATCGGAGAGAATTATTTTCAAACCAAATTACTGATTCAGAAACAAAACAGATGATGAAACAACTACGTCAAATTCCTAATCATTATGCACCTGTGAAAGAATAGTTTTTTACATCGTGGCTTCAGCCCGGTGAACAGAAACGGCCTAAAACTAAAAGGCTTCAGCCGTTAAAGAGGTTAAATGCTAAAGCCATAGAAAATGCTGAAAAAGTTAAACACCGGGCTAAAGCGCCGGTGAAAAAAGAATGAAAATGAAATTTTTTTTAATCAGCGGAGCAGTTATACTTTTTTTATTATCTGGATGTGCCGGAAGCGGTAAACAG
The DNA here is from genome assembly GCA_041686935.1 of Mariniphaga sp. Taxonomy (GTDB): domain Bacteria; phylum Bacteroidota; class Bacteroidia; order Bacteroidales; family Prolixibacteraceae; genus Mariniphaga. The sequence goes on from JAWLCW010000003.1 coordinate 304,856, forward strand.
GAACGGGAGAAGCCCAACATTCTTTTCATCATGTCCGACGACCATGCCGTGCAGGCCATCAGTGCTTACGGGTATCCGGTGTCGCAACTGGCGCCAACACCCAACATCGACCGGCTGGCAGATCAGGGCGCATTGTTTATTGCAAATTACTGCGGAAACTCCATTTGCGGGCCCAGCCGGGCGAGTGTGCTCACCGGGAAACACAGCCACAAAAACGGGTTCATGCGCAACACAAGAGAGGGTTTCGATGGATCGCAACAAACCCTTCCCAAAATATTACAAGCCAGCGGTTACCAAACTGCCATCATCGGGAAATGGCATTTGGTTTCCAAACCCACCGGTTTCGATTTCTGGAAAATCCTGAACGACCAGGGAGAATACAACAATCCCGATTTTATAACTGAAAACGATACGGTTAATTATCCGGGATACGCCACGGATTTGATTACCGGTTTTACAAAGGAATGGCTAGATAGCCGCAATAAGGAAAAGCCTTTCTTTTTGATGATGCACCACAAGGCGCCGCACCGCAACTGGATGCCCGCCGAAAGGCATTATAACCTTTACGACGAGGTAGAATTCCCGGTTCCTGAAACTTTTTTTGATGATTATGAAGGGCGTTTTGCCGCTGCCAGCCAGGAGATGAACATTTACCGCGACATATACGAGGGACACGACCTGAAAATGGTGGAAACCAAAGGAAGCCGGGAATTACGTTTCGATCCCTGGCCGCATGTGTGGATCGACCGCATGACGCCTGAAGAAAAAGAACGGTTTTGGACCGCCTACCGCGAAAAGACAGATTCCTTTTTCGAACTCGATCCCGAAGACAAAAAAAGCATTGCACTTTGGAAATTTCAGCGCTATTTGCAGGACTATCTGGCCACCATCAAATCGGTGGACGAAAGCGTAGGTGAAATTATGGATTACCTCGACGAAAACGGACTGGCTGAAAATACCATCGTGGTTTACACCACCGACCAGGGATTTTACCTTGGCGAACACGGCTGGTTCGATAAGCGGTTTATGTATGAAGAGTCGATGATTATGCCCATGGTAATTCGTTACCCCGGAAAAGTTGAGGAGAAAACCGTAGTTTCTGAACTAACTCAGAACATCGATTTTGCGCCCACTTTTTTGGATTTTGCCGGAATTGAAATTCCCGAAGATATGCAGGGCGTTTCGTTCCGGTCCCTGCTTGAAAATAAACAGCCGGAAAACTGGCGCAATGCTTTGTATTACCACTATTACGAGTTTCCCGGATTTCACAGTGTACGTGCACATTACGGCGTGAAAACAAAACGGTATAAACTGATACACTTTTATAAAGAAGATAGTTGGGAATTATTCGACCTCGAAGCCGATCCGTTTGAAATCAACAACATTTACGGAAAGGAAGGTACCGAAGAAATTACCGAAGAATTGAAGCAGGAACTTAAACGATTACAAACACTTTATGAAGTGCCGGAAGAACATAAATGAATCTGTCTAATAAATATAAAAGGTATGATAGAATGTGAAATATTATGAATTAAAAGTTCCCGCTGATTACGCAGACGGGCGCACGACAAATTCCATATTATTATGAGCTTTATGAGCCTGGGGAAAAATGGATTTCTTACACCGTGGCTTCAGCCCGGTGAACAGAAACGGCCTAAAACTAAAAGGCTTCAGCCGTTAAAGAGGTTAAATACTAAAGCCACAAAAAATGTTGAAAAAATTAACCGCCGGGCTTTCCGTTGGAATCCCTTTGGAAAAAGCATCGGAGAAAAAAGTATAAATGCTTTGAAGCGTGCTGTAAAACTTAGAATTTGCCGCACACCCACGCAGATTGCCGCAGAAAAGAATCAGCGTTAATTGGCAAATTGAAAATCAACGAAGTCAAATCAGCGGGAAATAGAATAAGTTAATACATAAATTATGAAAATGAGAAAGAGCAACAAACAATCAATTATAACAGTTTTGGCCATCCTTATTTGTGCTGCCGGATTAAAAGCCCAGGAAATAGTGGCGGACACCTACTGTAACCCGCTCGATATAGATTACACCTATATGGTTTACAATTCGAGCCGGAATATTTCGTACCGTTCAGGTGCCGATCCGGCTGTAATTGAATTCCGGGGTGAATATTACATGTTTGTCACCCGTTCTTTTGGGTACTGGCATTCAACCGATTTGATCAACTGGCAGTTTATCAGACCTGTGCAGTGGTTTTTCGAAGGAAGCAATGCTCCAACAGCATTTAATTACAAAGATTCGTTGGTTTACTTTGCCGGTGATCCCGCCGGGTACGGGAGCATTCTTTATACTGATGATCCCAAAAGCGGGAAATGGACACCCACTGCTTCCATCACCCACAATATACAGGACTCTGAATTATTTATCGACGATGACGGCAAAACGTATTTGTACTGGGGCTCGTCGAATGTTCATCCCATTAGAGTAAAGGAATTAAACAAAGACGATCGTTTTCTGGAAACAGGAGTTCAAAAAGATTTGATCAACCTGGTGGAAGAGGAACATGGCTGGGAACGTTTTGGCGAAAATAATTTTCATCCTACCATCAAGGAAGGCTACATGGAAGGCGCATCGATGACGAAGCACAATGGCAAATACTATTTGCAGTATGCCGCACCCGGCACGCAATTTAATGTTTATGCCGATGGTGTTTACATTGGCGAAACGCCGTTAGGCCCGTTTACCTATATGAAAAGCAATCCAATGAGTTTTAAGCCGGGCGGTTTTACCAATGGCGCCGGGCACGGGGTAACGGTGAAACAAACCAACGGGCAGTACTGGCATTTTGCTACCATGGCTTTGGCTTCCAACTCGCACTGGGAACGCCGTTTGTGTATGTTTCCTACTTATTTTGATGACGACGACCTGATGCACTCCGATACGCATTACGGCGATTACCCGCGGTTTGCACCCAGTCACCCAACCCGTGCAGGCCAGCACAACGGTTGGATGCTGCTGTCATACAAAGGAAAAACCACCGTTTCATCATCCAAAATGCAGATTATAAAAAGCACTTCTACCGATGATGATTTTGATATTACTGAAATGCCACTGGAAAAAAACAGGGAAGGCGAAATTATCTCTGAAGTGCTGACCGATGAAAGTCCGAAATCTTTTTGGGTGGCTGAGGCCAATGATAATAAGCAGTGGGTAGAAATAGAAATGTTAAATCCGGGAAAGATTTATGCATTTCAACTGAATTATCACGATCACGAAACAGGAATTTACACCCGCGTTGACGGCTTGCGGCATCGGTTTACCATAGAAGTTTCAGCAGACGGCGGAACCTGGCAAACGGTGGTTGACCGAAGCAATAGCTGGAAAGACACGCCTAATGCATACATAGTTCTCAACCAGCCGGTTGAGGGCAAATTTGTCCGGTATAAAAACATCGAAGTTCCGGGTCCAAATCTGGCGATGTCCGAAATCAGGGTGTTTGGATTGGGTTTTGACGAAAAACCGGCACAGGTGAAAGGATTCACGGTAACGCGTCAAACCGACCGCAGAGATGCCACTTTCTCATGGAACCCGGTAAAAGGTGCACAGGGATACAATATTCGTTGGGGAATCGCTCCCGACAAATTGTACCATTCGTGGCTTATTTATGAAAACAACGAATTGCTGATGCGCAATCTGGATAAAAACACAACCTATTATTTTACCATTGAAGCGTTTAACGAAAATGGTATTTCAGAACAAACAGAAATTATTGAAATTAAATAGAAATAGATAATTATGAAGAAAGTATTGTTTTTTGCATTCGCTGTCGCACTTGTAATCTCGTGCGGGCAGCAGGAACAGAAATCGGAAATGGATACATTTATCAGCGATTTAATGTCGCAAATGACCATTCAGGAGAAAATCGGCCAACTGAACTTAGTAACCCCGGGCGGTGGAATTTTAACCGGTTCGGTGGTGAGTACCGATGTGGAAGATAAAATTAAAACGGGCAGGGTTGGCGGCATTTTCGGTATTTACGGACCGGAAAATCTTCGCCAGGCGCAACAAATGGCCGTGGAAGAAAGCAGGCTCGGAATTCCGATGATTTTTGGAGCGGATGTGATTCACGGATACAAAACCACCTTTCCCATTCCGTTGGGAATATCGGCAAGCTGGGATATGGGTCTCATCGAAAAAACAGCCCGTATTGCTGCAAAGGAAGCCACTGCCGACGGTATTTTCTGGAACTTCTCGCCCATGGTTGACATTGCCCGCGATCCTCGCTGGGGACGTGTTGCCGAAGGTGCCGGTGAGGATCCGTTCCTCGGTTCACGAGTTTCAGAAGCAATGGTGCGCGGCTATCAGCAGGACGACCTGGCACGGGAAAACACCATGATGGCCACCGTGAAGCACATGGCACTATATGGCGCTTCCGAAGCCGGCCGCGATTACAATACGGTGGATATGAGCCGCAACCGGATGTTCAACGATTATATGCCTCCCTACAAGGCGGCTGTGGATGCCGGCGTGGGGTGTGTGATGACTTCGTTTAACGATGTGGATGGAATACCTGCCTCAGGAAACCGCTGGCTGCTTACCGAACTGCTGCGCGATGACTGGGGATTTGATGGTTTTGTGGTGTCTGACTATACTTCGGTAAACGAAATGATTGCACACGGAATGGGCGATTTGCAAGCGGTGTCGGCGCTGGCGCTCAAAGCGGGCCTCGACATGGACATGGTGGGCGAAGGATTTTTGACGACCCTGGAAAAATCGCTGGAGGAAGGAAAAGTGACCGAAGCAGACATCGACCTGGCCTGCCGAAGGGTTTTGGAGGCCAAATACAAGCTGGGATTGTTTGATGATCCGTACAGGTATTTTGATGCATCGCGCCCTGAAAAGGATATTTTAACGACTGAAAACCGGCAGGCAGCAAGGGAAGTAGCGGCCCGTTCGTTTGTTTTGCTGAAAAACAACAATCAGGTTTTGCCGCTGAAAAAGTCGGGTACGGTGGCGTTGATCGGGCCGTTGGCCGACAACAAAAACAACATGCTCGGAACCTGGGCGCCTACCGGCGATCCGCAGCTTTCGGTCTCAATACTTGAAGGAATTAAAAATGTGGCTGGCGATGCAGTTAGTGTTTTGTATGCCAAAGGAGCAAATATTTCGGATGACCCGGTTTTCGCTGCAAAGGTGAATGTTTTCGGAGCACGCATCGACATCGATGAACGCTCACCCGAAGCGATGTTGCGCGAAGCGGTTAATACCGCGCGTCGTGCCGATGTGGTGGTCGCAGTAGTAGGAGAAGCTACCGAAATGAGCGGTGAATCGGGTAACCGTACGAATCTGGATGTTCCCGAAGAACAAAAAAAACTCATCAGTGCACTGGCTGAAACCGGGAAACCGTTAGTACTTGTACTTATGGCTGGCCGGCCGATGACTATTGAAGAAGAAGTTAAACTGGCCGACGCCATCCTTCTGACCTGGCACCCGGGCGTGGAAGCCGGAAATGCCATTGCCGATGTGCTGTTCGGAGATCATAATCCTTCAGGTAAACTTACAATGACTTTCCCGCGAAATGTGGGGCAGATTCCCATCTACTATGCCCACCGCAACACCGGGCGACCACAGGCAGGCGATGAATTCGAGAAGTTCAAAACCAATTACCTCGACTCGCCCAATTCGCCTCTGTTCCCGTTTGGTTACGGACTGAGTTACACCACATTTGAGTACAGCGATGTTTCGTTGAGTTCAGCTAATATTTCCACTGATGAAACACTGGAAGCCAAAGTAACGGTGACCAATACCGGCGGTTACGACGGTGAAGAAGTGGTGCAGTTGTACATCCGCGATGTGGTGACCAGCATTACCCGGCCGGTGAAGGAATTGAAAGGATTTCAGAAAATTTTACTTAAAGCCGGCGAATCGAAAGAGGTCAGTTTCACCCTTTCCGAAAAAGACCTGAAATTTTACAACTACGATTTGGATTTTGTGGCCGAACCCGGCGAATTTGTTGTTTTTATTGGCACCAGCAGCGATGAAGTGAAAGAAGCCCGGTTTTTTCTGGAATAAACGATTCGGGAGAGTTTTCAGGATCATGAGAACTCTTCCGGATTTTTTTGTTTATAAACCATTAACGAGTTCTTGTTTATCAGCAGTAAATTGCCTGTCGATTTCAGAAAGCGCATTTTTTACACTTTTGATAAAAGACGGACGTCGCTGGTTCGGACTGTGATAATACAAACCTGTCAGGTATTTATCATGACCAAAACCCGTATAATTCTTCATCAATTTTCCATCGTTGTTATAAACTGAAACCTTCAGTTCAATGGTTTGATCCACATGATTGGCTGGCAAGCCGGCAAGATTCAAAACTCCGAGTGTCATTAATGATACGAATGCCAGCATAAAGTTTTCATTGGAATCGTAAAAAGTTACGCTGAAAACAGCAGTGCCTTTACAACATTCATTCCCCGGGATGTTTTGAACGGCATACTTTTCAATCAGGTTTTTCACATCCAGTGAATTCCGGCTTTCATTTACCAACTGAACCTCCCGCCGGCTTTCAAGTTCTCCTTCAATGACTTCGGAATCCAATATTTTCTGAGAAGGCGCAAATACCGAGGCAAAAGACTGATCATCGAAATGAACATCCAGTTGGGAGAAAATTTCCCTGTTTTGATTTTCAGGAATGAGAAAACCGGAGGTAATTTTTGTGGAATAACAGGAAGGCAGGATAAATATCAGTAAAAGAATAAAAACTGAATTTGTTTTCATGGCTTTGATTTTTCCAGAGATTTATCAAAAACCAAACCAATTCATTTAGCTTAACTTACTTCCTGAACACTTTTTTGCAGAAAATCGCGGGTGTAATAATCCTCATCCACAATTTTCCCGTTCCAAACCACAATGTCGAGGTCGATGGTACGCGGACCGAATTTGGGCGACGAACGGTCGCGGCCCAACTGGTCTTCCATTTTTTTTAAAAGCCGGTTCAATTCCTCTCTGCTCAAACCGGTTTGAATTTTTACAGCTCCGTTGGTAAAATCCGGCTGATTTTCAATTCCGATGGGTTTGGTTTTTAGTAAAGAGGAAACTTTTAAAATTTCCACTTCCTTCCCCAAAACTTCCAGCATCTTGGAAATATTTGCTTCAGCGTTGATGTTGGAGCCAATGCTGATGATTGCAGTGCTCGTCATATTATAACTGACTTCTTTCCATTACCAGCGAAACCGATTCGGCAAATCGCAGGGCATGGGGTTTATCCACTTCCACCCGGGCCCAATTTACTTTTTTGTCTTCCAGAATGAGGTCGAGGATTTTCTGGGTAAGTACTTCCAGCAACTTGAACCGTCCGTCCTGCACCAGGGCAATCACTTTTTTGGTGATGGTTTTGTAATCCAGAATGTCCACCGGTTCATCCACCTCAAGTGCCTGATGTGAGATGTCAGTTTCAATTTCAAAATTGATAATTACGTCCTGCTTGTTTACCAGCTCTTCGGGATTGAACCCGATGTAGGTGCGCAACAACAGGTTTTTTACTTTTATTCGTGCCATATTGAGAAGATTAAGCGTTTTGACCCAGGTTTTCGCCGCCGTCGGCAAACAAAAGCTGACCGGTGAAGTGATCGTTTTCCAAAATAAAATCGAGGCTTTTCAGAATCGGTTCCAATCCGCCCGGTTTTTTCATGGGTATGTTTTTGGCCAGGTTCCAAAGGTACTTTTCATCCTTGTCTTCGGGCGGAAGCGTAACTCCCGGCGCAATGGCATTCACCCTGATTTCAGGGGCAAACTCCAGTGCAGCCATTTTGGTAAGTTCCCATAGTCCTTTTTTGGAAAGCGAATAAGCGGCAAAATTCGATTTATTGGTGGTAATCCGCGTGTCCACAAAATTGATTATGTTGCCCTTTTTGCAATGGCTGGCATAATCGCGCATCAGAAAAAAAGGCGCTTTCAGATTTACATCAAGTTGATTGTCAAACAAATTCGCGTCTGTTTCTTTCAGGTATCCCGGATTAAAAACCGAGGCATTGTTCACCAGCAGGTCGAAAGGACCGAATTCGGAAACCACCAAAGGAATTACCCGTTCCACTTCACTTTCGTTTGCCAGGTTGGCTTTTATGCGCGCAAATTGTTGTTGCGGGTATTTTTGGCGCAATTCATTTTCCAGCTTTTCCGCCGGTTTTTCTGAAGAATTGAAATGAATGACAATATTCCATCCTTTGGAAGCCAAATGTTCTGCCAAAGCTTTTCCAATCCGTTTCGATGCGCCAGTAATGAGTGCCGTATGGTTCATACCTGAAAGTTTTTTTAAAACTACAAAATCTGTATGAACAAAACACCATTCAGAGCATTTTGTTTCAGAATATGCCGCATGGCATTAAACAACAAATACTATTTTGCGTAGGTATTCAGCTTGCTCAGGTATTTCCCGATGATATCGAATTCCAGATTTACTACGGTTCCCTCTTCAAATGTATGGAAGTTGGTTACATCGTATGTAAACGGAATAATGGCCACCTGGAAAGAATTGTCTTTTGAATTGACAACAGTAAGGCTCACCCCGTTTACCGAAACCGAGCCTTTTTCAACGGTCATGTAACCTTGCCGGGCTTTTTCAATGTCGAAATCGTATTCGAACGTGAAATACCAGCTACCGTCGGCCTCTTCAACTTTGGTGCACACAGCGGTTTGATCCACATGGCCCTGCACAATGTGCCCGTCGAGCCGGCCGTTCATCATCATGCTGCGCTCCAGGTTCACTTTTGAACCTACTTCAAGCAGACCCAGATTCGATTTAAGTAACGTCTCTTTAATTGCAGTTACTTTGTAAGTTTTTTCCGCTTTATTCACATCCACCACAGTTAGGCAAACTCCGTTGTGCGACAGGCTCTGGTCCACCTTCAACTCACCGGCAAACGAGCAGGTGAGTGTGAAATGCACATTTTCTTTCTCTTTTTCTATGGCGGTTACCGTTCCAAATTCTTCAATTATTCCTGAAAACATAATTAAAACTCCTAAAGCCCCCTAAATCCCCCAAAGGGGGACTCAAGGAAATATTATACAATTAATATCAATTATTCAATTCTGCAATTTAAATACACTTGTCTTTTGTAATTTACCACTGTTCCAAACTTCTTTTTCCACCGGGAAAGTTCGGATATGAAGGCCAAATTCCTCCCCTTTTGGGAGGTTAGGTGGGGCTTTCCTATTTCAGACTCCATTCAAATCCGTCTTTGGTGTCTTTTATTTCCACACCGAGCGCATTCAGTTCATCGCGGATGTTATCGGCAGTTGTCCAGTCTTTGCGGGATTTAGCTTCCTGCCTCAGGTTCAGCACCAAATTAATAACCTTATCCATGATTTCATTTTCTCCTCCTGTGGTTTCGGTTTTTAATCCCAGAATTTCATAAACCATGGTGTTAAAGAACTGCTTCAAATCGGTCAGTTCGGTTTCTGATATTTTTTCCTGGCCGGTTTTTACGGAATTTATCATTCTCACACCGTCGAACAAATGAGCAATGACCACTGCGCTGTTCAGATCGTCGTTCAGTGCATCGAAGCATTTTTCTTTCAGGGCGGCAACATCAACGGTCGATTCATTGGAAACAGGCAGTTTTTCCAGGACTTCTGCTGCGGCAAACAGGCGTTCCAGACCTTTTTCTGAAGCCTGCAGTGCTTCGTTTGAAAAGTCGATGGTGCTGCGGTAGTGCGCCTGCAAGATAAAAAACCGGATGGTCATGGGCGAATAAGCCTTTTCCAGCATTTTGTGGTTGCCCGAGAACAGTTCGTCGAGGGTAATAAAATTGCCCAGCGAACGCGCCATTTTCTGTCCGTTGATGGTTATCATGTTGTTGTGCATCCAGTAGCGAACAGCTTCTTTCCCCTGGCTGGCAGTTGACTGGGCAATTTCACATTCGTGGTGCGGGAAGGTTAAATCCATTCCCCCGCCGTGAATATCAAACACATCTCCCAGGTATTTTGTACTCATGGCCGAGCACTCGAGGTGCCAGCCGGGGTAACCGTCGCTCCATTTTGAGGGCCAGCGCATGATGTGTTCCGGCGCAGCTTTTTTCCACAAGGCAAAATCGAACGGATTTTTCTTTTCCTCTTGTCCGGCCAACTGACGGGTATTGATTTTTATATCGTCCAGGTTTCGGCCCGAAAGCTTGCCGTACTGGTATTTTTCGTTGTATTTTTCTACATCGAAATAGACGGATCCATTCACTTCGTAGGCAAATCCGTTTTTCAAAATAGAATTTATAAGTTGCTGTTGTTCAATGATATGTCCTGAAGCCCGCGGCTCAATGTTAGGCGGCAAAACGTTCAACTGCTGCATGTTCCAGTGAAATGTGTTCATGTATTTTTGAACCACTTCCATGGGTTCCAGTTGTTCAACCCGTGCTTTTTTCGAAATTTTATCTTCCCCCGATTCCTCGGCTTCATTTTCCAGATGACCCACATCGGTAATGTTACGCACGTATCGCACTTTATACCCCAGAAAACGGAGGTAGCGAAAAAGCAAATCGAAGGTGATATTCGGTCGGGCATGACCCAGGTGTGAGTCGCTGTAAACCGTGGGTCCGCATACGTACAAACCCACCTTGCCTTCCACCAGCGGTTCAAACAACTCTTTTTTTCGCACTAAAGTATTGTAAATGACCAATTGGTTCTTCATAACGGTTGAAAATTGAATCAGGTGTTACAAAGGTAAAATAAAATGAAGAAAATCCGGGAAAAAATTCCGCACGAGGCTTATTCCGGTCTGTTTAATGGTTCTTCATTTTTTTCTTCCGAGACTAAAGGTCCATCTTCTGATTCTTCCTCTGTTTTTTCAAGCGAATCAAATTGTTTCCTGTAAAACAACAAAATGGAAAAAATTCCTATGGTTATGGATGAATCGGCAATGTTGAATACGGGCCGGAAAAATATGAAATGATTTCCTCCCCAAAACGGCAGCCACTCAGGCAAAGTAGTTTGGATAAGGGGGAAATAAAACATATCGACCACCCGACCATGAAGAAAAGTGGCATAACCTCCGCCATCCGGTAAAAAGTCGGCCACCTGTCCGTAGCTATGGTTGAAAATCATACCGTAAAAAAGACTGTCGATAATGTTCCCGATTGCGCCTGAAAAGATGAGCGCAATACTTGCCAAAAAACCAAATGGAATCGAATTGTCTCTTTTAAGTCTGAAAAGATACCAGCCAATAGCAATGACTGCAATAATCCTGAAAATACTCAAAAAGAGTTTTCCATATTCGCCGGCAAATTCAAAACCAAAGGCCATTCCGTTATTTTCAACAAAATGAATAATAAACCAATCTTTGAATATTACAATTTCTTCCCCCAAAGAAAGATTTGTTTTAATCCAAACTTTTAATATCTGGTCAGCAACAAGCACCAGAAAAATTATTAATAGTAACCTGCTTGTTCGATTCTTCATTTTTTGTAATAAAAAACTCCCGGATATTTTCTTTTGGTCGAAAAATCCGGGAAGTTCCAATTCATTTGTCTGTTTAATCTATCCCAGATTCTTTTTTGCATCAATACATAATGTGGCGTGAGGAACAGCCCTTAAACGTTCTTTTGAAATTAACTTTCCGGTTTCACGGCAAATTCCGTATGTCTTGTTTTCAATCCGCACAAGTGCTGCCTGCAAATGCTGCATAAACTTCAGTTGCCGTTGGGCAAGTTTACCTGCCTCCTCTTTCGACAATGTGGCTGCTCCTTCTTCAAGTACTTTAAATGTGGGCGATGTATCCTGTGTATCGTTTCCATCGCCATGAGTGATGGAACTTTTGTACATATCATAATCCTCCTGTGCTTTTGCAAGCTTTTTAAGTATGATTTGTTTAAACTCCACCAACTCTTCATCCGAATATCTGTTTTTTTCTCCCATAACAATAGGGTTTTAATTTTTTTTCATTTTAATGTATTCTGGCCGAAAATAGTAATTTTTTATTACCCTTTTCAGGCTGTATAACATATCTTACTCCTGTTTCGAAACAACTATACCAATAGAAACGTCTTTGTCAATTTCAACTTCTTTGGCTGTTGCATCGGTAAGTTCGTCAACCAGTTGAAGGTCAACGGCCAAAGTTTGGGCGCAAATATAGTTTTTAAAACTTAATACCGCATCATTAATTGCATCGTGCTTTTGAATAATCAGCAGAATGCGGTCAGTGACCTCGAATCCGCTTTCTTTCCGCAGGTTCTGAATTTTGTTTGTGAATTCACGGGCAATTCCTTCCTGCTTAAGATCTTCAGTTACGTCGATGTCAAGTGCAATGGTCATTTGTCCTTCACTGGCAACTGTCCAGCCGGGAATATCTTCGGTCAAAATCTCCACATCGTCTTTGGTAATGGAGATTTTCTGTTCACCGGCCTCAATTTCAACTGTGCCTGCATTTTCCAGTTCAGCAATTTTATACTGATCGAACTGTACGATTGCGCCTGAAATTTGTTTCATCAGTTTGCCGTATTTGGGCCCAAGCGTTTTAAAATTGGGTTTTATTTTCTTTTTGATGATGCCTTCGGTATCGGCCAGAAACTCTACCTCTTTTACATTCACTTCGGCAAGAATGATGTCTTTAACCGCTTCAAACTGTTCGCGGAAATGCGGGTTGAGCACCGGCACCATTATTTTGGCCAGCGGTTGGCGTACTTTAAGTTTTTCTTTTCGTCTCAAAGCCAGAATCATGGAAGAAGCCTTTTGGGCAATGTCCATTCTTTCCTCCAGTTCCCTGTCAATCAGCTTTTCATTGTAATCCGGAAAATCAACCAGATGAACGCTTTGGTCGGTCTCCTTTCCTGTGGTTTTATTCAGGTCAGTGAAAAGCAAATCAGCGTAAAACGGGGCTATGGGCGCCATCAGTTTGGCCACGGTTGCCAAACTGGTGTAAAGTGTTTGGTAGGCCGAAATTTTATCGGTGGAATATTCTCCTCCCCAGTATCTTTTACGGCTGAGGCGTACAAACCAGTTGCTCAGGTTTTCGGTCACAAATTCTGAAATTGCCCGGCCGGCTCGGGTTGGTTCGTAGGTTTCATAACTTTCGCCTACTTCTTTTACCAACGAGTTAAGCAGTGAAATAATCCAACGGTCCAGTTCCGGACGCTGTTCAACCGGAACTTCATCTTCGGCATACCTGAAGTTGTCAACATTGGCGTACAGGGCAAAAAAGTTGTACGTATTGTAAAGCGTCCCGAAAAATTTCCGTTTCATTTCTTCCACGCCTTCCACATCAAATTTCAGGTTATCCCAGGGCTGGGCATTGGTAATCATGTACCAGCGCAGCGGGTCTGAGCCGTATTTTTCGATGGTATCGAAAGGATCGACGGCATTGCCCAATCGTTTCGACATTTTGTTGCCGCTCTTGTCGAGCACCAGTCCGTTGGAAATGATGTTTTTAAACGAAACTGAATCGCTCACCATGGTGGCAATGGCGTGCAACGTAAAAAACCAGCCGCGGGTTTGATCAACTCCCTCCGCTATAAAATCGGCAGGGAAAAGCCGAGCCCCACCCCATCCCTCCCCCAAAGGGAGGGTGTTCAGGGCAGTGGTTATTTTGTGAAGTACGCTTTCTATATCGTTGATAATTTCTTCATTTTTAAACCGAAGGACTTCAAAACCCACTTGATTCAGAATCTCAGTTCTCTGTTTATCCGAAATATGATTGTCAGGTAATGAATGATAACCTCCATCAACCTCGATAATTAAATGTTTTTCCAGACAAACAAAATCAACAATAAACTGACCAATAATATGTTGTCTGCGAAACTTATAATTTGCTAAACCACGATTTTTGAGATTCTGCCACAAAAATTTCTCTGCCTCTGTTGGATTTTCTTTTTGTTTTTTGGCAAGTTCTTTTAACAAACCATAACTCGAATCTCTTGCAGTCTGCCATTTCGGAGTTGCGGATTCTCCCCTTTTGGGGGAGTTAGAGGGGGCACCTGTTTCAAACGGAAAATGATGTTGCGCATAAGGCATGGCACCCGAATCGAACCAAACGTCAATCAAATCGGGTTCGCGGAACATTTTTTTGCCCGATGGCGAAACCAGCACCACATTGTCGATGTACGGTTTGTGCAGGTCGATGTGTTCGTAGTTTTCTGCCGAGTTTTCTCCTGGTTTGAAATTTTTATATGGATTTTCGGTCATGAAACCGGCCTTGATGGCTTTTTCAATTTCAGAAATCAGTTCATCGGTTGAGCCGATACAAATTTCTTCCGAACCGTCTTCGGTGCGCCAAATGGGCAGCGGAGTTCCCCAGAACCGCGAACGGCTAAGGTTCCAGTCCACCAGGTTTTCCAGCCAGTTGCCGAACCGCCCGGTGCCGGTTGACTGCGGTTTCCAGTTGATGGTGTTGTTTAATTCCACCATGCGCTCTTTTACCGCTGTGGTTTTAATGAACCACGAATCGAGCGGATAATAAAGCACCGGTTTGTCAGTTCGCCAGCAGTGGGGATAACTGTGTGTAAGCTTTTCAATTTTGAAGGCCTTATTTTCCAGCTTCAACATTACCGAAATGTCCACATCCACGGTTGGATCGTCTTCGGTCAGCTTTTCACTATAGTCGTTTTTAACGTACCTGCCCGAAAAACCGTGGTACTTTTCGGTATTTACGTATTCTTTCACAAAGGATTCGGCCATTTCCGAGATCAGAAAAAAGCGTCCTTTGCGGTCAACCAGCGCCTGTGTTTTTCCGTCGGTATCTTCCACAATGAGCGGCGATATTCCGTTTTGTTTGGCCACACGGTCGTCGTCGGCGCCAAAAGTCGGGGCAATGTGCACAATTCCGGTGCCGTCTTCAATGGTTACAAAATCGCCGGTAATTACCTCAAAAGCTTTCCCTTTGGGTTTAACCCACTCAATGAGTTGTTCGTACTGAACGCCGGCCAGTTCTGATCCCGAATATTCAGCCAGAATTTTGTACGGAATATTTTTATCGCCCTGTTTGTATTCTTCAAACGGCGCATTTTCACTTTCGGTATTAAAATAAACGTGCAGCAGGTCTTTGGCCAGAATCAATGTGACAGGAACACCGGTGTAAGGATTGAAGGTTTTTATTTTTACATACCGGATTTGCGGCCCTACTGCCAGTGCCGTATTCGACGGTAGTGTCCATGGTGTGGTGGTCCAGGCCAGGAAATACAAATCGGCATCCACATTTTCAAACAGAAACTCTGAATGCTTGTTGCGGATGGCTTTAAACTGCGCCACAATGGTAGTGTCTTTCACATCGCGGTAGCACCCCGGCTGGTTCAGTTCATGCGAGCTGAGACCTGTTCCGGCAGCGGGTGAATAGGGCTGAATGGTGTAGCCTTTGTATAACAGCCCCTTGTTGTAAATTTGCTTCAGTAACCACCAAACGGTTTCAATATAACGACTGTCGTAAGTTATGTACGGATCGTCCATGTTTACCCAGTAGCCCATAATGCGGGTGAGTTCCTCCCACTCGCGGGTATATTTCATCACCTCCTTGCGGCAGGCGGCATTGTATTCTTCAACCGAAATTTTCTTTCCGATGTCTTCTTTGGTAATGTTCAGCGATTTTTCCACACTCAGTTCCACCGGCAAACCGTGGGTATCCCAACCCGCTTTACGGTGCACACGGAATCCTTTCATGGTTTTATAGCGGCAGAAAATATCTTTAATGGCACGGGCCATCACGTGGTGGATTCCAGGCATCCCGTTGGCCGAGGGCGGTCCTTCGTAAAAAACAAATGTAGGATGCCCCTCGCGGGTGGAAATGCTTTTATGAAATGTATCGTCTTCTTCCCAGCGTTTTAATACCTCTTTATTAACCTGAGAGAGGTCTAACTGCTTGTATTCCTGAAATTTATTCGTCATAAAAAACTCCTTGTTCTGCTGCTTTCGTTAAAAAAATATGCAAATATAGGAATTTTTTGAGGGGAGTGTTTTTATTAGGCTGGTAAAACAGGGATACGTCTTTTTATTGTGCAAAGCCTGTTTCTATTTGAGAAGTTTTTTAGTTGACATTGCGAAGGTTGTATTTTAAGTTATCATGATATTCAAAAGTTTAGTTTTAAAATATCATGATATTTTAAGACCAGGCCAGTAAAATTTAATGGTTGGACAAACAAAATATACCTGATTCATAAATCAAAAAACCATTCCGGTTTCAAGGGATTTTAAACATATAGAAACTGTTAAAAAACTACCTTTGCAAAAAATAGAAATGGAATGATTTTTTATTGGCAAATTTTTGTATTTATTTTTCTTTTTGCCTGTAATATGCAGCCGCCTGATGGTTCCGTAAAGGATGTCGGAAAAAGTAACACAAATGAAGAGGTTTTGGAAATTCTGAATGACACCCTGATAGAACTGACTGAATTACAAAGAGGAGATATTCTGGTAAAACCCAATCACAACTGGTTTCCGGGAAGTGCCTGGGTAGAGGGTGGTGTAAGTTTCGGGCATATTGCCATCGTGATTGAAGGCGCCACCGGAAATTCAGCAGAAGAAGTTTTGCAAAAAGCCGTTATTCTTGAATCTCAGGCCCGCGATGTACCTGTCGAATACCAGTTGCGAAAAGTTCAGGCATACAGGCCCGGTTTTGACTACCGGTTCGACAATTACAGTTTCGACCCCTCAAAAGCACCTTACCGTTACCGGCTCAGACCTGAATTATCTGCCGGACAGATTGACTCACTCATTGCCTTTATGGAAAGCCATCTGGATGGTATTTCCAGTTGGAGGGCGCAAAAAAAATATACATCTCACTACCCGCCGGCTACCGGCCAAAACAACAGTTACTGGTATTGTTCTCTGCTAATCTGGCAAGCCTTTTATACAATTATTGGTGTGGATATAGATGTGAATAAGGGAGTTATCGTTTATCCGAATGATGTTATCTGGTGCAGCCTTTTTGAAAACGATTCGATAAATGAAACCAAAAGAGTGAGATTTTAGCCCACTCTTTTGATTGTATTTCCAATTTTTGAAACTTTATCAGTCTTTAATTTTCAGTAGCGTTGGTATAACTTGATTCTACATTGGTAACCTGATTGTTTGTTTCGGTTACTCTCGCCGAAATAAAACCAAACTTGTGGTTAAAGCGCCACAGGATTTTGGACACTCCGGCTTCTTCGCCGTTAATCTGAACTCCTGCCGGAATGGTTTCTTCCACATCGATGGTTTTAATGAGCATAAAACCGTAAAACGTATCATCTTCAGTACTTCGGTGAACCACCTCGCGGACCACTGTTTGGTTGCCAACTTTATACGTGTATTTGTCGCCAACCTTGGCATCGAATTTTACCAGCGGAAATGGTTTTTTCTTGTCGCCGTTGCTGTACACGTAGTCGTAAATGCCTTTGTCCGTAATTCTTCCCTCAACTTCCATGGTTTGACCGTTGAAAGGAAAGGTAATAAGCACATCTCCATTGGTATTGCTTTCAATTTCCACATCGCCGGAGCCGTAACCTACCGCTGAAACCGACCAGTAATTTCCGGGCTTGCCAAGCGTTTTTTCCGGGTCTGTTACTTCGTTGTCTAAAAGGTTACACGAAACAAAAAACCCAACAGAGATTAAACATAAAGTTAGAAATTTGAGATTTTTCATAGTGAATGATTTTAAGGTAACTTATTAAAGCTTCAAATTTAGTATTTTATTCAAAACTGGCAAATGTTCGTTCAACATAATCATTTGTCCGTTTGAAAATTTTACAAAGTAATCCAAAAGCTCTCCATCGGGTAGGGTATGAAGGACAATGTCGCCTACTTTTCTTTTGCCCGGCATTTCAAAAATCTGAATAACCGAATTCGAATTAAACGATGTGGCATAATCTTCGGAGGTAGGATTTATTTTATCATAATCAATTTTCCCGGTAACTACATGCGAAAAAAGGGTAATTTTAAAATCGATTTTTTCAAAATAATAACCCATTCTGCTGTAACCGATTTCGGAATTAAATTGAAGTTGAATCAGTTTTCTGTTTAAATAATCAAGAAAAAACTGAGTGTCAAGACTCCCCAGATCGCCCCTTCGCGAGCGGTTATAATTACCAGCCATTTCAAAGTCACTTCCTCTGACTGACGTTTGAATGAAAAGGGGCATTTTTTCCTCAACCGTTGCAGAATGCTCAATCGTAAGCATTTCATCATTATTAATCCGAAGCTGTGCATCCATAATCACCGGAAACTCGGGTCGTGAAGAGACAGGCACACTTTTATACGCTGAGATAAAAAAACGGACGTTCAAAAAATCTTCTGCCGGATAGTTAAATATTAATTTATCACTGTTTTCTTTTCGGAAAAACTTTGTCGAATCTGCGCTCCAAAACCAGGTGCCTTTTGAAGCCTCAAAATCAAAAGGTTTATAAGGTCTCCCAAGAGTAAATCTTTCACCGGGGGAAGGCAATGGCGCACTCTCCTGTGCCCACAAAAAATTCAATGCCTGAAGTTCCGGCCTTTTTTCCGCCTCAAAAAAAAGATTCATTAAATCGCTGTTTAAAACTTTTAGCGAACGAACAGCTTCGTCATAGTTGTATGATCTGCTCCGGCAGGAAGAAAAAATCAAAAGAATCAGAAAAATAAACAAGGGCTTTATGCGGACTTGCCTCATATTTAATTTATTTATGAAAATATTAGTTTGAATTTATGCCAGGTTCGCTCAGTTATTATTTTATTCAGTTACTCCAAATTTATAAACACAAACAGAGTAATACTCTTCACCGGGTTCCAGAATGGTTGACGGAAAATCCGGCTGGTTGGGGCTGTCTGGAAAATGCTGTGTTTCTAAGCAGAATGAAGTACGGTGTTCATAAACTTTGCCATTTTTCCCGGTGTCGCTGCCATCGAGGAAATTGCC
The DNA here is from genome assembly GCA_041686935.1 of Mariniphaga sp. GTDB lineage: Bacteria > Bacteroidota > Bacteroidia > Bacteroidales > Prolixibacteraceae > Mariniphaga. Next base: position 323,652 of record JAWLCW010000003.1, read on the forward strand.
GCCGTAAAACTGCAAACCTGGTTCGTTGGTGTAAACTTCCATTGTCCGGCCCGAAACAGGTTCCACTACCCTGGCGGCAAAGTTGATCCCACTTTCTGCAGGAAACAGTACCCAGTTGTGATCGTAACCCAACCCGTACTTCAGTTGTTCAAAATCTTCATCCACCCTTTCGCCAATAGCAGTTGGCGCCCTGAAATCCATCGGAGTACCTTCCACCGGAGAAATTTCGCCAATTGGAATCAATCCCTCATCCACCGGCGTGTAAAAATCGGCGTTGATTTGCAGAACATGATCATTAATTGTTCCGTTTCCGTCGCCTTTCAGATTAAAAAAAGAATGGTGCGTCAGATTTACCGGCGTGGGCCGGTCTGTAGTGGCCCAATATTCAATTTTCAATTCGTTTTCGTCTGTTAATTGATACTGCACCTTCACATTCAGGTTTCCCGGATAACCTTCTTCCATGTGTGGCGATTTGTAAGTAAGTACCAATGTTTGCTCACCGGGCAGAGCATCCCAAACCACATCGTTGAAACCTTTGGTGCCGCCGTGCAAATGGTTTTCATCATTGTTTTGCACCAATGCATAGACCGTATCATGAAGCACAAACTGCCCTTTGGCAATCCGGTTTCCGTAGCGGCCAATCAGTGCTCCGTAGTAAATTTCATTGGAATTTAAATATCCTTCCAATGTTTCGTAGCCGGTTACAATGTCTTCAAAATTTCCGTTTTTGTCGGGTACCCACAGACTTACAACGCGCCCGCCAAAGTTGGTTATTTGAGTAACCACCCCGTTGCTGTTTTTAAGGGTAAACAATTCCACCTGTTTCCCGTCAGCAAGTCCGCCAAACGAACCTGCATCAATTAATACTGGCTGTTTTGGTTTTGGAGAACAGGAAAACATGGTAATTATCGCCAAAATTATGAATGTATTTTTCATCTCATTGTAATTAATAATTTAACGGTATTTTACTCACTAAATCGTTTATGTTAATGGCATTCGAAAGAACTCGCTTTATGATGATCTATTTTTGTGGCAAAACTTTGCCATGCTCGTTTCATTTTAAGTTATTTTTGTTTTTTTAGGAACGATGCTGCTAATTTAAGGGTAATTTTTACACCTGAAAATAAGTTTGAAAAAGTAAATCAAAAAAATTATAAATCATGCAAAAGTTTCACATCTCTCCGGTTTTTTTCCTTTTCCTTTTCATTTTTCCGGCAGGTTGCCAGCCGCAGCCTGAAAAACCCAAACAACCCAATATTTTGTTTGCCATTGCCGACGATGCCTCGTGGAACCATTTTGGCGCATACGGATGCGACTGGGTGAAAACACCGGCATTCGACCGTGTGGCCAGCGAAGGTATTTTGTTTACACGCGCCTACACGCCCAATGCCAAGTGTGCCCCGTCGCGGGCATGTATTTTAACGGGCCGCAACAGTTGGCAACTGGAACAAGCTGCCAATCACTCCCCGCTTTTCCCGGCAAAATTTAAAACCTATGCCGAAGCGCTGGGCGAACATGGCTACTGGGTAGGCAGCACCGCCAAAGGCTGGGCTCCTGGTGACCCCGGAGAAATTAACGGGAAAAGGCGCGAACTCACCGGACCAAAATTCGATGAGTTTAAAATCGAACCGCCGGCAAAGTTTATTTCGAATAACGATTATGCGAAAAACTTCGAGGCTTTTCTGGATGCCCGGCCCGAAGGGCAGCCTTTCTGTTTTTGGTACGGAAGTTTGGAACCGCACCGGGCTTATGAGTTTGAGGCAGGCATAAAATATGGCGGGAAAAGCCTCGATGAAATTGACGAAGTGCCAGCTTTTTGGCCCGATGTGGATACTATCCGCACCGATATGCTTGACTACGCATTCGAAATTGAATACTTTGATTTACACCTTCAGCGCATGCTGCAAAAGCTGGAAGAAATGGGCGAACTGGAAAACACACTGGTGATTGTTACTGCCGACAACGGCATGCCTTTCCCGCGCACAAAAGGGCAGGTATATGAATATTCCAACCACCTTCCGCTGGCAGTGATGTGGCCCGACGGAATTAAAAATCCGGGACGGATAGTGAACGATTTTGTAAATTTTATTGATTTTACACCTACCTACCTTGAACTGGCCGGGTTGACCGTGGAAGAAGCAGGTATGCAGCCCGTAACCGGAAAAAGTTTATTCGATATTTTCTTTTCTGAAAAAGAGGGGAATGTGGCATCCGACCGCGATCATGTTCTGGTGGGAAAAGAACGCCACGATGTGGGTCGCCCGGATGACCAGGGCTATCCGGTGCGGGGGATTTTTAAAGGCGATTATCTTTATCTACGAAATTTTAAGCCCGAACGCTGGCCAAAAGGAAATCCGGAAACCGGTTACCTCAATTGCGACGGCAGTCCCACCAAAACTTATATTCTGGACACCCGCCGCAAAAAAGGCATAATGGAATACTGGCAACTCAATTTCGGAAAAAGGTTAGCGGAAGAATTGTACAATGTGATTGAAGACCCGTTTTGTATGAATAACTTAGCTCTTGATGAAACTTATGCGGAACTAAAAGCACAACTGGAAGCTGAAATGACGCAAAAGCTCATTGAACAAGGCGATCCGCGTATTCTGGGTAACGGCGATATTTTCGATAATTATCCTTACCAGGGTGCCGTTCAGAATTATTACAACCGTTACATGGCCGGTGAAAAAGTGCCGGCTGGCTGGGTAAACGAAACCGATTACGATGCAGATTTAATGGAATAGAATCAATTTCGCAGGAATGAATTTTCAGCTTTTGCCTTATTTTAAAGAAGGAATTTTGGAAGCCGGATGCGATGAAGCCGGGCGCGGATGTCTGGCCGGCCCGGTAGTGGCTGCAGCGGTAATTCTGCCACCGGATTTTGATTACGGAATACTGAACGACTCCAAAAAACTTTCGGAAAAACAGCGGAAAGAACTTCGGCCAATCATTGAAAACGGGGCGCTGGCCTGGGCCGTGGAAATGGTTTCCAACGAGGAAATTGACAAGGTGAATATCCTGAACGCCTCCTTTCTGGCAATGAACCGCGCCGTACAAAAATTGACAATACAACCGGAACACCTACTTATCGACGGAAACCGGTTTCGTCCGCAAAACGACATCCCTTTTACTTGCATGATAAAGGGCGACGGACGCTTTTACTCCATTGCCGCGGCATCGGTGCTTGCCAAAACCTGGCGCGATGAGATTATGGAAAAAATCCACACGGAATTTCCTGATTACGATTGGGACCGCAACAAAGGTTATCCGACATTAAAACACCGCGAAGCCATTGTAAAATATGGTGTTACAAAATACCACCGTTTGTCGTTCAGGTTATTAAACGAACAATTGAAACTGAATTTCTGAACGTTTTTTCTTAAATTAACCGCATGAAACAGTTGATATACATTCTATTTTTTATCCTGCCGCTTTTACTTTCGGGGCAAAACGATACGATTTTATATTTCGGACCGAACGGTAAAATAAACTCCGGGGAAAATCCGGTATTAAAAAAAGAAATTAAATACCGGGGAAAAAACCGGGTGAGAATCAATACTGAAAAGCTTGCTGATGATGGTTCTTGGACCTTTTTATTCACCGAGCGGATTACCAGAAAGAGCCCGGATTTGTTCCACATTCGGATTAAAGGCCGGGAATTTTCAGAAAGAATTGTGCGCCATTTTGAATCGCAACCCGATGGAAATATTAAATTTACCGACTTGCAAAATAACCAGATAAAACGATCTGGATATACGCGGTCAAAAATCCCACTTATTTTTCAAGGTGAACTCACTGAGTATTATCCCAACGGAAACATCAAATCTGTTTCAGTTTACGAGAATAATGAGCTGATTTCAAACCAAAACTGGAAGGAATACGGAGAAAAATACATCAATAACATTTTTTATTCGGTTCAACGTGAGCCCCGGTTTTTACCGGGAACTCAGGCTTTGCTCCAGCATGTCCTGAAAACGTACAGGGAATCGAAGGTTGACTTATCGCAAATAGAAGGCCGGCTTGTGGTCGGTTTTGTGGTGATGGAAAATGGCGATATCGATGGCATCCGAATTGAAAGAGGACTGGGGCTGGAATTGAACAATCTGGCGCTGACTGCATTTCATACCCTGAAGGGCGAGTGGCAGCCTGCCCGCCTCAACGGCGAGAATGTGCGATTTTACCAGCTTTTTCCCATCAATTTCATTTACAGGAAATTTGATTTCGACTACCTGGAGATGAAGGGGAGCATGTTGTACTGGGAGATTAATTAATTGAATTAGACACTCAATAAATGTAAAATGCGGCTAAAGCCTTGCTATTTATTCCATTATGTATCCGTCAGCTAAAGCTGACGGCAATAAAATAGCAACAAAATTGAAAATGTGAATAATATACATTGCCGTTCACTTTAGTGAACGGTTTTTAAAAAAGGATTGACAGGGGGTTTTAACCCCATTTTGGGATTATTGATTAAATGTCTAATTCAATAAATTAAAACAGTTAAAATGAAAGTTGCATTTTTTAGTTCAAAGTCTTACGACGAAGAGTATTTCAACAAAATAAACGAAAAGTACGGGTTCAAACTTCAGTTTTTCGAAACCCGGCTTGACAGCCATACCGTGAAATTAACCAAAGGATTTGATGCGGTTTGTGTTTTTGTAAACGATAAAGTGGACTCCAAAACATTAAAAGGACTCAGCCGCAGGAATATAAAGCTTCTCACGCTGCGTTGTGCCGGATTCAACAATGTGGATTTGGAAGCTGCTGAAAAACACGGCATCACCGTTTTGCGGGTGCCGGCCTATTCGCCCGAAGCCGTGGCCGAACATGCACTGGCGCTTATTCTTACCCTCAACCGGAAAACTCACAAGGCTTACAACCGGGTTCGCGAGGGCAATTTTTCACTGGAACGGCTCACCGGTTTTAACGTGAGCGGTAAAACCATCGGCGTAATTGGCACCGGCGCCATTGGCCGCGCGTTTATTCAGTTGCTCAAAGGGTTCAAAACGAAAATTAAGGCTTATGATCCTTATCCAAACGAACAACTGAAAAACGAGGGCGTTGAATACATTCCGCTGGAAGAGTTGCTAACTGAATCGGATATTGTTTCGCTGCACTGCCCGCTTACTCCGGAAACCCACCGGATGATAAATGCCAAAACCCTGAAACATGTCAAACAGGGGGCTATGCTCATCAATACCAGCCGAGGGAAACTTATAGACACCGAAGCCGTTATCGAATCGTTACGCGAAAAACGGCTGGGGTCGCTGGGCATTGATGTATATGCCGAAGAAGAAAAGCTCTTTTTTAAAGACCTTTCGGAAATGATAATTGATGACGACACCATTTCCCGGCTTATTGCCCTGCCCAATGTGTTGATTACCGCCCACCAGGCTTTTCTAACCCGCGAAGCGCTGGAGCAGATTGCCGAAACCACCCTGCAAAACATTTCCGGTTTTGAAAAAGGAGAGATAAATAAAAAAAACCAGGTGGGAACGGAGCATTTGGGGTAAAGGGAACCTTTTTGAAGAGCTGAGGGAACCGTTCTTTCAAAAAAGAGAACGGTTCCTTTGTCCCTTTGCTGAACCGAGGGAACCGTTCTTTCCGAAAGAGGACGGTTCCTTTGGCCATTTGCTGAACCAAGCGACGGTTCCTTTTCCTAAAATTATTTTCTATCTTTAAAATCAAAAATGCCATCATTAAAAACCATAACACCCATATTGGGAGGTAACTATTATCACCTTTTTAACAGGGGAAGCAACTGCCAGAATATTTTTTACCTGCCGAAAAATTACGACTACTTTCTAAAATTACTGAAAGACTTTTTGGGCGGCTATGTTTATTTTCTTGCTTATTCTTTAATGCCCAATCATTTTCATTTGGTAATAAAAGTAAAGGATGAAATAGTAACTGAGAAAGACAAAAATCAAGGGGACGAGGGAACCGTTCTTTCCGAAGGGAACGGTTCCGTAACCGGTTCCTTAATTATTAAAGATGAGGTAGAAATTGGGAAAATGGTTGTTAAGCAATTAAAGCGAATGTTTATCACCTATGCCATGGCAATTAACAATCAGGAAAACCGGGTGGGAAATCTTTTTGATCCAAAATACAAACGACTTCTTATTGAGAATCAGGATTATCTTGAATATGTGATATTCTATACCCACTTTAATCCTGAAAAACATGGAATTGCGAATAATTTCAGAAAGTACAGATTTAGTTCTTTCAAAGCGATAAACGGAACAGGTAAAACCAGTATCGCCAGGGATTTCGTTCATGAATTATATGGCGGGAAAGAAGGATTTCTAAATTATCACAATGTTTTACATGAAGAGCGAACTGAAATAATTCTGGAGTGAAGATGAAAGGAACCGTTCTTTTCCTTTTTCAGAACGGTTCCTTTGCCCCTTTGCTGAACCGAGGGAACCGTTCTTTCCGAAAGAGAACGGTTCCTTTGTCTAAATTTACCTGCCGCAAAACACACCCTTGTTTTTTCAACAATAGTTTATTTTGTGGGATGGGTTTTGTAAATTGGGGGAAATTTGAAAATAAAGAAATTAAAGATGTTGCAGAATAGTCTGTCAACCAGTTCTTGACTGAAATTTTTAAATAATTTAAAATGAAGGAACTTTTTTTCCTGATTGCAACAGTTGTCAGTCTAATTGCTGGCCTGATTACAATCTTTGAAAAAGTCCAATCGATTTTGAAAAAGAAATAATTATCATATTTATTTTATATCTCATAATCTAAAGAATATCATTTTAAATTTTAATCAATAAAGATTCAAGTCGCTGGACTGAAAAGGAATACGGCGTTTTGTCGTATTCCTTTGTTAAACAAGATAAAATGACACAAATAAAAAATGAATGGGGATTTTAATCGAAATACCGACCGAACTTTAGCCAAAAGAGCTGGAGAAAGATGTTCAATTTGTGGAACTGGAACAAGCCAACCACATACCGATAGTGACAAATTTACTAATCTCGGAGAGGCAGCTCATATTAGAGGGAAAAAAGAAGGACGTTTCAATAGATATGATGTAAATATGAGTGATGAAGAACGAAGCGCTATTTCAAATGGTATTTGGTTATGCAGAACTTGTCACAAAAAAATAGATAGCGATGATATTGAATTCACCGTCGAAAAGTTAATGTACTTAAAGGAAGAGCACGAGAAGAAAGTGAAATCTGGGTATTACAATCAGCAATATCCTAATTATGCATATACACAAAAAATCGAACACGACAGAAATGTATTTGCAAAATCCGACCAAATTTTTTCCGAACTACAACTAAAAGAGCTTATTTCAAAACTGAAGCAAAAGGCGTTTATATTTTTAGATGATGAAAACCTTATAAGTATTAACCAATTCATTGAATTTCATAATTCTCAAGGCAACGAATATATTCACGAGGAATTGAAAAAAGTATACGCAGAGTTAAGATTCGTTTTTAACACATTGTTGCTACATTTATATGATATTGAAGAAAAGGATAAAATGTTATTTGATGATAACTTTATGAGAAGTTTATTACCCAAAAAATATTTTATAGGCATGCAACCTGCCCCAAAAGCTACTACCAATATCCTTATTCCCATTTCAGCAAAAATCCAATACGAAAATAATTATTGGCAATATTCAAAAAAGTTAGGTGCAAAATTGCAAAATATTGAGAGCGGATATGGCAAGTACCGGCAAACTATTAAAAATCTATTATTTAAATAGAACATGGAAAACTCTAAACCCAATTCTTTAGTTCCAATTCAAAACCAGGGAATTGCAAAAGTTGAAAATTCCCTTCAAATTACCCATAAAATTATTTTTAATGGCACAGAAAAACTGTTTAACAAAGCTTTTATTCGACTGAACAGCAAGGCTGATTTGGATAAAACACAGAACTATTGTTTCCTTTTAAAATATAACCTGATAAAGATTGAAGATTTTCATTATGAGGCAAAAGTGCCAGAAGATTATTTTATTGCAGTAGAATTACTATCTAAAATTATAGAAATTGATCGTAAAAGTGAATGTAATTATTTATTAAGAAGCATCGCTTATTTTTACTTAGATGAATATATGTCGGCAATTGAGGATTCTAATTCTGCGATCTCAATCAACCCGAATAGTCGAAATGCCTATTATTTAAGAGGACTTTCAAAGGCTGAAAATTCATATGACTACAAAGGCGCGATTAGTGATTATAAAAAAGCTTTTTTATATGAACTCAAAAGTCCAAATGCTTTTCTAAAATGTGGAGATGCTTATTCAAAATTAAAAGATTATAATAAAGCCATTGAATATTTCAGTAAAGCAATAGATTTAAATTCAAAATTTGCAGATGCATTTTACGAGCGGGGAAATGTAAAAAACAATTTAAAAGACTACCAAGGAGCAATTGAAGATTATTCAAAAGCGATTGAAATTAATCCAAAAGATGCAGATGCTTATTTTTTTCGTGGAAATGTAAAAGACGATTTAAAAGACTACCAAGGAGCAATTGAAGATTATACGAAGGCCATTGAAATTAATCCAGAAGATGCGGATGTTTATTTTAATCGAAACCTTGCAAAGAAAAAATTAAATGATTTACAAGGAGCTGAAGAAGATTTAAAGAAATACAATGAGCTAATACAAAATAATGATACAAACTGAAGCCATATTTGAAAATATAGCCGAACGAATTCAGCAGGAAATTGAAAAAGCACAGCAGTCCGTTTTTATTGCGGTTGCATGGTTTACCAACAATTCGCTTTTTAATACCCTGCTTGCCAAAGTAAAAGATGGTTGCCGGATTTCTTTAATTGTTTCAAACGACCAGATTAACGAAAACTCCCTTAATAATTTTGATCTCTTAAACTCAGATGATTCGGCAGTCTATAAAATCGGAGATGGTGAGAAGATTTTAATGCACAACAAATTTTGTGTTATTGACCACAGTACAGTAATAACAGGCTCGTACAATTGGAGTTACAAAGCAGAATCTAATTTTGAAAATGTGGTTATTACCAATAACGACACCATTTTGGCAGAGCAGTTTATTGCCGAATTTCACAGAATCAGAAAACAATTTTACAAAGACGAACCAAAGGAAAATTTCTTTCCACTGGATAAGATAATTCATCGCCTTGAAATCCTGAAAAACTATATTTTACTTGAAGATATTACCGAGTTAAACAAAGTGGTTAGCAAATTAAAAGATTACTGCTTTAACGCAGATTTAAATGAAATTGTTGATGATGTTGAAAAAACGGAATTTGCAACTGCCGTACGAAAAATTCAGCTTTTTATTTTAGGAAACCGGCAATTACTGGTTTGGACTAACCCTGAAATTATTGCCCTTAAACTGGAAATCAAAAACCTCGAAAACCAGCTAAATGCTTTTGATAATGAAAAAATTGAACTGGAAAAACTGCTGTCAGAATTTCAGCACCGACATTCCAGGGAATTAGGTGAAACTATTCTTGAAATATTAAAACTCAGAAAACTAAAATATAAATCAGACAAAACGAAATTCAAAGAGGCTGAAGAAGATGAAAATACATATCGCCAGCAATTTGAAAAGGAAAAAGAAAAGAATATTTTTGAATTGACAGCAGAGGAAAAAAATGAGCTTAAAAAGAAATTCCGCAAAGCTACTGTTTTGTGCCACCCTGATAAAGTAAGCGACGAATTCAAAGAAGTTGCCCAGCAGATGTTTATTGAACTAAAAGCTGCTTACGATATGAATGATTTTAAAAAAGTATCCGATATTTTAAAGAATCTGGAAAACGGGAACTTTTTTAAATCGAGATCGGAAACAATTTCTGAAAAAGATGTTTTAAGGGCTGCCATTGCAAAACTTCGAAGACAAATTGAAAACCTGGAATCAGAAATAATATTCATAAAATCGAGTGAAACATTTCGGACAATTGAATTCATTAAGGATTGGGATGAATATTTCAGAAAAACAAAGGAAAAGCTTGAAGTTGAGCTTGAAAATCTTCAAAAAGAATTAACTGAGACAATACAATAATTTTATGAAGGAACTTAAAATCAAAATGAGTCCCAGATTGGGTGGAAAAATTTATAATATTCTTGAAGATAGATATGTTGATAATGATCAACTCAAAGAAATTATACTATCGAATATTAGGTGGCAGCTTATTCAAATTTGCCACCCAAATATTGAAACTCTTGAGAAATTGGACAATCTTAAAAATAGTTTTCAATCAGTAAAAGAATCGCCAAATAATTGGACTGAGAGAAATAATTGGATTAATGAGTATGGAATTTTTTTTAAAATTTTGATTCCTGATGAGTTGTACAACCCAAAAGTAAATTTATTAGAAATGGAAATTGAGGAAATTACAGAGATAAAAACGAGTAAATGAAACTTTCAAAAAATAAACAATTCCTCCGCCAGTGGCGCACCCAGTTCCGGCAGGTGCCATTTATCCTGCGCTACATTAAATCGTATCCGCAATCGTTTTTAAAACTGGAGGGGTGCCATTTGCTGGATGAGGAAGAAGTGAAGGCAAGTCAGGCCAACTGGCTACTGTTGCTGGAAAATTTTGATCGCCCGCTGGAAAAGGAATTTTTTAAGCCCTGGTGGGTTCCGCTTGAAAAAGACAGATTCGATCTTTACCTCGATTTGTCAACACCCGGATTCACGCTGTTTCAAACCATCTATTTCCCTTTTGAGCCTTACGCATGGACGAAAAAAATTATGTTTGAAAATATGACCGATTTCCTGGCATCGGCTGACGAAACAAATAATGGAGCGGACATTCAGTTGTTTGAGAATGAAGATGAATGGCAAGCTGAAATCGACAACTTGTTTAAGCAAAACCGGGAACTGGGCCTGAGCGGGCAAATTGAACCCCGGCCAATTGAAGTTGATGATTTGTTTTCGGGTCCCACATCGGGCAGTTATATGTTGCTGGATGACGAACTGACAATAAAAAATGTGAATTCGATATTCCTGATTATTTTGCCCCACGATTTAAAAATTCACCTGATTGATTTTTGCACCGATGAAGACCTCACTCCGGAAGTTCATCAAAAAGTAACCGACATAAAATCGCTGATGTTTCTCATACAAAGTTCAGGTTTTTTGCGGGTTACTTCCTATGAGTTTTTCTTTGTTCCTACCGAAACAGGTTATGTGAAATGGGCAGATAATGTTTTTACCATAAAATACAATGATTACCGGCAACTGTGGCACATTCAATCCAGATTTGAAACATACAGGCGTATTTTTGAAAAATCGCTAAGTGATGATTTGTAACTGGATCGAGGGAACCGTTCTTTCAAAAAAGAGAACGGTTCCTTTGTCCCTTTGCTGAACCGGGGAACCGCTCTTCAAAAAAGATTAAAATAAGATTAATATGAATCCGACTTTTAAAAAAATTCAACTTGTTCCTGTTTTGTGCAGCGACCTGATCGCTCAAAAAATCATTCCTAATTATCAGTGTTTTATGATTTAAATCTTTGAGATTTGGGTGTCCCGTTGTAATTT